>JAHHHU010000072.1 GCA_019359175.1 Phormidium tanganyikae FI6-MK23 | reverse complement strand
CCATCGCACATTCAGCAAGATGATTTCGGGGAGAAAATGCCGCCATTTGAACAAGGAGTCAGTCGTCATTTAGAGCAAGGCTAAAGAAAATTGAGCTTCCACACCCTACCATTTTTGCGACACAACCGTTGGGCTGTAACAGGTTTCTTCCTTTCTGGTTAAACAAAGCTGGTTCTGACCCAAATCGGTTTTTAATCTGACTTGATACTTTATGCTTTCAGCAGGCACCGTTTTTGTGTAATTGTTTGCACGATCGCAGGAGAAGTCGCGAGTAAAACGTCCAGGAGACCATTTAATCGTCATCGTACTGCCATTCAAGCTGACTTTTCCTTTGCGGGATTGAAACACCTGCTGGTTGCAACCACCGCTCATGATGTTCATAATTCCTGTGTATTCAACCGTGCCATTGGGCTTGAATTGGTACGTAAATCGTGAGGCGTTTCCTCCTAGGTATGCGCCCCCCTGAGTGTAAGTGCTGCTCCCGGTTTGCGCCCATACCCATTTTCCGACGATCGATGAGATGCCCCCAACGCCGCTCGATGAGTCGTCTGATTGGCTTGCTGTGTCATTGGAACTGGCAGCTTCATACACTGACAAGAGAAGTTTGGCTTCCGCATCGTTGGGTAACTGCCGCAATTGCTCGACAAATCCTTTGTTAAATCCTTGTCGAATCCGGTTCTGTTCTGCTTCAGGCTCCGTAATCGCTTCTCTGTAGTTCGCGATGACATCATCAATGCCTTTTTTAGTGCCTACCGGATCATTTTCAAACTCATTTGATTTAATTGAATAATATTCATCGCGCTGTTCAGTTGTAAATTTGGCTCCAAATGCCCATTCAAAGAAAGCAATCACCTGATTAACATCTGAGCGGTTGAGCGCTTTGTTTTCAGCCGTTAGGAAAACACTGGGTTCAGCAGAATGGGCAGCAATATTGACCATTGGTACGTTGATTGATGCGACTGATAGAAGTAGCAAAGGTAAAGATTTAAATTTGTTCATCATGGTGAATGTTACTGGTGATGGGTTTAGAGTCGGATTGCATTTCCAAACTGAGTTGGACTTTATCGGCAAATCGAGGAGAACTAGGGGAACCGTGAAATTTGTTGCATTGTGTTATGCCCCTTGGAGGCATGGAGCGAACCATTTTACAATTCCGTTAGTGTATGATTTTGGGTTTGCCGATGCGAGTTTTGATTGTTGAAGATGATTCTGCGATCGCAGATGTGGTCGCTCGATCGCTCAAGGAACAACACTATGCAGTGGATATTGCGGAAGATGGCGCGATCGGCTGGGAATCGGCTGAATGTACTGCCTATGACTTGATTTTGCTCGATGTAGATTTGCCCAAGCTCGATGGAATTTCTCTGTGTCAACGGCTGCGCGATCGTCGATGTGCAACCCCGATTTTGTTGATGACCGCAAAAAATGCGACCGAACATCGGATTCGAGGATTAGATGCAGGTGCCGACGATTATTTGGTCAAGCCGATCGATCTTGGAGAACTGCAAGCGCGAGTTCGGGCATTACTCAGACGCGGCGTTGTGGGTGCATCACTTTTAGGTGCATCACTTTTAGAAGTGGGATGTCTGCGGCTAGATCCGCGATCGTGCGAAGTCACTTATGCCGGAGAACTGTTATCGCTGACTCCAAAGGAATATAGTCTTTTAGAGCTATTTCTGCGCCATCCTACCCGTGTTTTTAGCTGTGGAGACATTATTGAGCATTTATGGACATTTGATGACCCACCGCAGGAAGACAGCGTTAAATCGCACATTAAAGGATTACGGCAGAGGTTAAAAGCTGTTGGTGCAGTGAACTGGATTGAGAATGTGTATGGATTAGGGTATCGATTGAATCAAACGATCGAGAAGAAACCGACGATCGAAGATTCTCAAGACATCGCTTCTCCCGCTTCTGAAAACGAAATCCCCCGTTGTGAGTCGTACAATCAAGCAGTTGAACAGCTTTGGGATCAGTATCGCGGCTTAATGGAAGAACGCCTGTCAGTCTTGCAACAAGCGGTTGGAGCGTTGAACACCGAGACGCTCACCGAAGAATTACAGCAAGCAGCAGAACGTGCTGCCCATAAATTAGCAGGCGTATTAGGAATGTTTGATCGTTCGGAAGGCACTCAGATTTCGCGTCAGCTTGAACAATTCTTTTCAGGAAAGCTAAATTCTCAACAGCAGCCAGAACTCCAATTGCTCGTTCAGCAGTTAAGCCAGGTGTTGCAGCGTGAGCAATCAAACATTGAGCCGATTCAGGTTGCATCTAGTCCGACACCCACTTCAATTCGATCGTGGAACATTCTCGCGGTTGATGATGACCCAATTATTCTCGCCACCTTGAAGCAACTTCTCGAACCGTGGGGAATGCGCGTCACTGGAATCGAGAATCCCTTGCAACTTTGGACAATTCTCCCCAGTGTCAACCCGGATCTGATGATCTTAGATGTCGAAATGCCGCAATTAAATGGAGTCGCACTTTGCCAAGCTGTTCGGGCAAATCCGACCTGGCAAAGTTTACCGATCGTCTTTCTCACCGCCCATCAAGATACTGCGACCGTCCAACAAATCTTTGCGGCGGGAGCGGATGATTATGTTGTAAAACCCGTGATCGGGCATGAATTAATTTCACGCATTACACAACGATTAGAGCGGATTCGATTGCTGCAAACGCTAACCGCCAAGGACTCAATCACCGGACTTTCTAATCAATATCATTCGAGTCAAGCGATCGCTGTTCTCATCACGCAAACTCAATCCGGTTGCTTTGCGATCTCAGATCTCCCAACCCTCAGACAAATCAATATTCAACAGGGGCACACGGTTGGAAATCAAATTCTGAAACAATTCAGCCAACACTTAGAGGCAACCTTTCAAGACACCGCAATTTTAGGATATTGGGGCAATGGAGAATTCACAGTTTGTGTCCCGCACAACTCCGAAGGAACCGCGCTTTCGCACACTTCAAAAGAAACCTTGCAAGCACAACTCTTAGCCATTCCAATGAGTCATCGATTCGCGATCGTCCAATATCCGACTGATGGATTTACTGTACAGTCACTGTATCAAACGGCATCTCTCTGCTTGGAGGGTCAAACCCATGAGTAACGCTTCTAATTCAGTTCCGCAACTTCAGCGCGAGGACTTAATCACTGTTTTAGAAACAGCCGTTGATCCGATTGGGATTGCTGATGCTGAGGGAAGAACCCTTTATATCAATCCAGCGACCCGACGAGTCCATGGATTTGGAGAAGACGAAGATCTATATCAGAAAAGTATCTTAGACTATCATCCACCTGATGCCGCTAGAGCTTTAATCGAAGAAGCACTTCCGATCGCGCTACGGGATGGAGTCTGGATGGGCGAAACGCGCTTGCTCACAACAGATGGACGAGAGATTCCTACCTCTCAAGTGATCATGACGCACAAAAATCCAGATGGCTCCTTGAAATTCGTCTCCTCAATGACGCGAGACATCACCCAGCAAAAAGAGATCGAAGAACAACTTCGACGCAGTAATGCGCTTCTAAAAGCTCAACAAGAAGCCTCGATCGATGGCATTTTAGTTGCAGATGAACACCGCAATATTGTCGATTACAATCAAAAGTTCTGTGAAATCTGGCGATTGCCGCAGATTCTACCCGCTGGAAACTCGCGTCAGATTGCAGAAATCGTTGCAGACCAAGTTGAAGCTCCAGAAGCCTTTTTAGCAAACATCGAAGCGCTTTATCAGAACTTAGATGAAGTGCTGCACGATGAGATTTTGCTGAAAGATGGGCGAACGATCGAGCGTCATAGTAAAGCGGTGAAGTCTTCGACTGGCGAGTATTATGGGCGGATTACGTTTTTTCGAGATATCACCGAGCGCAGGACGGCTGAAGAAGCTTTACGTCGCAGCGAGGAACGGTATCGAGCGTTCGTGACCGCAACGGCTCAAGCCGTTTGGATGACGAATGCCCAGGGAGAAGTGGTCGAAGATATCCCGCTTTGGTGTGCGCTCACCGGGCGCAGTGAAGAGAGCGCAAAAGGCTGGGGATGGTTAGAGAGCATTCATCCCGACGATCGTGCTTCTACAGCAAAGGTTTGGCTAGAAGCAGTGAACTCTGGAAAAAATTATGAAGATGAGCAACGGGTACAAGTCGCATCGGGTGAATATCGATTGTTTGCAGTGCGTGGTGTCCCGATTTTCGATGCTGACGGCAAGATTCAGGAATGGATTGGAACCCAAACCGATATCACCGACCAAAAGAAAGCTGAAGAAGCGTTGCGTCAGCAAAATGTACTGCTAGAAGCTCAACAACGAACGCTACAAGAGAAAGAAGTACAATACCGAACAATCTTTGAGGCGATCACAGATGCTTTGTTTATCACAGATATGGAAACATCCGAGGTTGTTGAAATGAATCCTGCTGCTTATCGAATGCACGGATACACTTACGAAGAATTTTTAGCACTCCATCCAACTGACTTTGTTCATCCTGATAGTCTTTCGCTTTTTCATGACTATATTGCAACTGTGAAAGCTGGAAAAGAATTTTATGCTCAAGCAATTGATATTCACAAATATGGTCATCCGATTGCGATCGAAGTCAAAGGAACGAGTTGCAGCTACAAAGGCAAGCCTCACATTTTAGCGATCGTGCGAGACATTAGCGAACGCAAAGCTGCTGAAGAAGCGCTGCGTCGCAGTGAACTAAAATACCGCAACCTGTTTGAAGCCGCACAAGTCGGCATCTATCGATCACGGTTAGACGATGGATTGATTGTGGAAGCCAATCCTTATGCGATCGCGGCTCTTGGCTATGATAGTGCAGATGAGATTGTTGGGAAGAAACACACGACAGACTTCTATGCTGATCTCGCTCAACGTGAAACTGTGCTGGAAGATGTATATAAACACGGCAAAGTTTCAAACTATGAAATGCAGTTTCGTCACCGCGATGGTTCAACTCGTTGGGGACTGTTTACTTTATCGATTAATCCGACAGAAAACACTTCAGAGGGAGTCTTTGCAGATATTACGCAACGCAAACAAACCGAAGAAGCCCTTCGTCGCAGTGAACTCAAATATCGCCATCTATTCGAGAACTCTCAAGTCGGAATTGGACGCACCCGCATCGAAGATGGTCTATTTCTGGATGCGAATCAACGCTGTGCAGATATTCTGCGGCTTGAATCAGCAAGCGACCTGATTGGTAAGCGATACACCAAGGAATTTCAGGTTGATCGGGAGGCCCGACAAATCATGTTGGATGCACTTCAGCAAAATGGAGAAGTGCGCGATTTAGAAACACAATTGCATCGGGCAGATGGTTCTATCGGTTGGGGCTTGTTTTCACTGCGTCCTAGCTCAGAACAAGATTGCTTTGAGTTTGTAATTGTAGATATTAGCGACGCAAAGCGCCGCGAAGCGGAACGCAAAGCTGCCGAAGCCGCGCTGCAACGTCGCGCTGAGTTTGATAACTTACTGAGTCAAATCTCTCGACAGTTTATCGACCAAGACGCAGAAACCGCGATTCAGGAAGCTTTAGAACTCATCACTCGCCATATTGGTGCAGAGCGAGGCTGTATCTTCGAGTACCGCAACGATCGATCTGAATCTCAATTGTTGTACGAATGGTGTGGTGAGAATATTGCTCCTTTGACGCTTGCAGCAAGAGGATCAAAGGTGCGTGAATTTCCGGTTTTACACCAGCAGATTCTCGCAGGAGAATCTTTATACACGCCTAATATCGCCATGATTCCTGATTGTCCAGAACGGCAATTATTTACTCAACAATCCATTCAATCGTTGATGGCAGTGCCGATGAGTTATCGGGGGAACGTTACAGGCTTCATGGGAGTAGATACCACTCATTTTCAGAAAGTGTGGACTCAAGAGGATATTGAAACCCTCAAACGGTTTGCTGAACTGATTGCGATCGGGCGAACCAGATATAAAGCAGAAGCCGATCTACGCATTGCTAAAGAAGCAGCAGAAGCAGCAAATCTAGCAAAGAGTACCTTTCTTGCCAACATGAGCCACGAACTCAGAACGCCGCTCAACGCAATTCTGGGGTTTGCTCAATTAATGGAACGCGATGTTGCACTTTCCGATCGACAACGCAATTCACTTACTATCATCAATCGCAGTGGTGAACACTTACTGGATTTGATTAATGATGTGTTAGAGATGTCAAAAATTGAAGCCGGACGAACGACATTAAACTTGGTTTCCTTCGATTTGCATCATCTTTTGCACACCCTGCAAGAGATGTTTTTAATCCGGGCAAAAGCAAAGCAGCTCCTGCTGAATTTTACGATCGCACCCAATTTTCCCCAATACGTCCAGACCGACGAAAACAAACTGCGTCAAGTGTTGATTAACTTGCTCAGTAATGCGATGAAATTTACTGAGACTGGCAGCATTCTGCTAGAAGCCACAGTGAAGTCAGAAACAACGCTACAATTCAAAGTTCAAGATACTGGACAAGGTATTGCTCCCGAAGAATTCGATCAGCTATTTCGCCCATTTATTCAAACGAGGAGCGGCTCTCAACTACGAGAAGGAACCGGGCTTGGATTAACGATTAGTCGCCGATTTATACGATTGATGGGCGGAGACATTCAGGTTGAATCGACTCTGGGGCAAGGATCCAGGTTTTCCTTTGAGATTCAAATCGCACTCGCGAATTCGACAGACCTTACCCCGATGTTGAATTCAAAACGAGTGCTGCAACTTACACCGGATCAAAAGAACTACCGCATCTTAGTCGTAGACGATCGCGCTGAAAATCGAGAGTTCGTTGAGCAATTGTTATCGATGGTGGGATTTGAAACGCGATCCGCGATCAACGGAGAGGATGCGATCGCACAATGGCAGCAATGGCAGCCCCATTTGATTCTAATGGATATGCGAATGCCCGTCATGGATGGCTATGAGGCAGCTCGGAAAATTCGGGCACTAGAATCAACTCACACCCGATCGAAGATTTTGGCGTTAACGGCGAGTGCTTTTGAAGAGCAACGCGCATCGATCCTGGCGGCTGGCTGTGATGATTTCTTAGCCAAACCCTTTCGAGAGGCTCACTTATTTGAGAAATTAGCTGAACATCTTGGTGTGAAGTATGTCTACGAAGAAGAGACAACCTCCTCGCTTGAACCATTACTTGAGCTAACTCGTGAGATGTTAGATACAATGCCACCCGATTGGGTTGCTCAACTCCATCAAGCATCACTTGCAGTCGATGCTGATCAAATTTTGCAATTGATTCAGCAGATTCCAGAGTCTAAGCAGCAAGTTGCGATCGCATTAACTGAGCTAGTTCAAAAGTTTTGTTTTGACGAACTGACCGAGCTTTCTCAATTGGAGGAGTCCATCGTCTAAGGGTTGATCGAGATGAGCGACGATCGCGGCAACAAGCTACTTAAGCCAAGTCAGCGATCGTACAATCTGAAGGGCTTGATTCGGAGTAATTGTATTTCGGCACTGAGATGATGCACCCTTATCGTATGATTGCCGCACGAAATCGGCTCCACTTATGCGATAGAACGGACCTACACCAGCCCAATCGGTTAATAGATTTGGCTGTGGTGAATTAAGCTGCTGTGCGGAGGGTGTTTTGAATTCGCCATTTTGTTGACCAAACAGTAGTGCGGTTTCTCCCAATAGCTCGGTCTTAACTTGCACTTCATACTCCGCCGGAACACCACCGACTCCGCCGCCTGTTGCTTCGATCGCAAAGCAGCGATCCTGTTGAGCATTGCGATAAACAATGCCATACTGAGGTCCAAACCGACAAACGCCCCGATCTGATCGAGGTGTATTCGCAGGGCAAGGTTTAACATCAACTTTGCTAACCGTATACCCTGCTGGAATAGAAGTTGGAACTGCGATCGCAATCCCCAAGGATTTGAGTGAGGCTTGCTGAGACGAATTCAAGCCTCCTCTTTGATTGGAGGAATTGTTGCCAAGAACAATGCCAACATTGGGAGAGATTTGATCTGCAATGATCGCAGTTCCGCTCACAATGGTTCCCGGTGCCACTTCTGGAGTCATTGAAGGATTACTCGGATAAGTAGAACCATCAAACTTCAGAATGTGGTAGCTTGGCTTCGCACCTCCGCCCGCAACATACAGCACAATATCTCGCCAAGCGTTTGTTTTCGTGTTGCTAATGACGACCGGATTATTCACGATCGTATGTCTCGACACCGTTTTGAACCCAGATCCAGTAGGCTGTAAAACCAGCATCGGGCAACCGCCAGAACCACAATCCGAGGTGATATACACCACAAATTCCGATCGCCCATCGCCATTCAAATCAATGGGGTTATACAAGAAGCGAACCGTTCCAGTCGGAAATTCACGACGGATCGCTGCATCTAACCCTGAGCCGGATTGTGTTTCTGAGCGTTGGTACGTGACTGCTCGAAAGCGAATTCCCTCTACATCGGGCAACGTTTGAATTGACTGATCCGAGGCCTGTGCAACTTTAATGAAACGAATGCTCTTAAAAAGCTGTGCAGAAGCGGGAATGCTCTGGCAGGCACTTGAGCTTAAACCGAGTGCAACCGTTAACGGTAGGAGGGCGTGATAGAGCTTCATAACGATTTTTGAGGGCAGGTGAATGAAAACGGTTAAAGTTTTACGGCTTCGATGATAGTGAGCATTGAGGGGGTCGGAATCACTTGCGTCAGCTCAAAGCCATTCGATCGCAGCAACGATCGATATTCTTCCTCAGTTCGTTCCCGTCCACCTGTCATCAACAACATAATCACGTCGATGAACTTCGTTGGAGAGGGTTCATTTCCGGGTGGAAGGATACTTTCAACCAGCAGCAATTTGCCTTGTTCTGGCATGGCTCGATGACAATTTTTCAGAATAACCGAAGACTTTTCATCATCCCAATCGTGAATGATCCATCGCATCAGGTAAGCATCACCCCCTGTGGGCACAGACTCAAAGAAGTTCCCAGCGATCGGTTGAATAGATTTGTCTACACTCACATTTGCAATGATTTCGGGCAGATCGAACAGAATTCCTTGAAGATGAGGATTCGCTTGCAAAATTGTAGACACTAAGCTGCCTTGCGCTCCGCCGATATCGACGATCGTATTAAATTGAGAAAAGTCATAGCTTGCAGCAACAGCTTGAGCGATCGCAGTTCCCAGACTAGACATCGACTGCGAGAAGATTTGTCCATCTTCAGGATGTTGAGCGAAGTGCTGCCAAATGTTCATTCCAGCAGCAGCATCAAAAGCAATTTCACCTGTTTTTAAGCTGTGTAATCCATTGCTCCAGCCTAAAGAATGGTCATATCCCATTTGCGCCATGACTGCATACCGCATTGAGTTAGAACTATCACTTTTCAGTGTTGCAGCCAACGGAGTCAGTACAAAGCATTGATCTGATACTTCTTTAAAGATGCCAACACTTGCTAAAGCACGCAGGAGTCGATACAGAGATGGCGCATCCGTCTGAGTTCCGGCAGCAAGTTGAGCGATCGTTTTCGGCTGATCGTCAAACAAATCCGCAACTCCTAACTTCGCAGCGAGATAAAGCGATCGGGCAATCCAGAATCCACCGATCAGATTCAGCATTGTTTCTTGCGGAGCAACTTCGGTTTTTTCCATTGTCAACATGATTGCTTTCACTCCAAGTAATGTTTAAGCTTCAACAAGTTGAGCAGCCGCTTGATTGAAAAATGCCTCAAAATTTGCAGGTTGAGCAAACTGGATATAGGTCTTCGCAAATTCAGGGGTGAGAAATTCAAGCAACAATTTATTCTCCACCCAGAATTCGATTACCTTAAAAGGACCACGATCGCATACTCTCACCAACCATCCTTCCCGATCTGCAATTTGTTCAATCTGCTCTAGAGAAATAGGAACGGAAATCGCTGCATGAATCGCAGTAAAAGTTTGCGCTATATTTCCAGAAGAAAATGCAGCTTCTTCTAATCCTGGAGTCAGTTGGGTATCTGCGGGATACAGTTCGATTCCAGTTCCATGGTCGTCTCCGACGATGACCATATAGCTTCCTGGATGTGGCGGAAACGGAAAACAACGACCTTGTAAAACTTCTGCCAGTACGTTCGCAACTTGTAATGGATGATTCACGGCAACGGAAATATGATGCAACATAATAACCTCAGAGAAAGTTCTAGATTGGGTACATCAGCTTCAGCTTGGTGATGTCCCTCATAGTAGGAAGAGATCGAGGAAAAGTCGGGGTAGGAAGAGATCGAGGAAAAGTCGGGGAGATGCTCACAAGTTTTGTAACAACATCGAGGAAAGAAATTTCATTTTGCTGAAAGTTCTTGGGATACTTGCAGTGCCGTCATAAAATCTGTTGAGAGTTCCACTTAAGTTCTGTGATGATCGAGTCTGACTTGCCGAAAGCCGACATTTTAGTCATTGACGATACCCCAGAAAATCTCAATCTGCTTTCAACCATGCTGATCAATCGCGGTTATAAGGTTCGGAGCGTGACCAAGGGTTCCACAGGCATTCGAAGGGCACAGACCCTACCACCGGACTTAATTTTGCTCGATGTCAATATGCCGGAAATGAATGGCTACGAAGTCTGCGAACAGCTCAAAAGTGACGATCGCACCTGCAACATTCCGATTATTTTTATCAGTGCTTTAGAAGCCGTCAACGACAAAGTAAAAGCCTTTCAAGCCGGTGGCGTTGACTATATTACAAAGCCATTTCAAATCGAAGAAGTGTTTGCCCGAATTGAAACGCATCTAACGCTGCGACGATTGCAAAATCAACTCCAATCGCAAAATGCGCAACTCCAGCAGGAGATCCGAGACCGCCAACACGCAGAAGAAAAGTTTGCCACCATTTTCCGGCAAAGTCCGAATCCGATCGCAATCGTCACTATTCCTGAAGGTCGCTTTGTCGAAGTCAACTCTAGCTTCTTGAGCATTAGCGGTTACTCACTCGATGAGGTTGCTGGATGTACGATCGCGCAGTTACATCTGGGTCACGATATTGATACATTCATGCGTCGTCTTCAAACCCGCACTGCTTTTCACAATCTAGAGTTTGAATTGCTGACTCGTTCTCAGACTAGGAAGAATATTTTACTTTCGGTTGATCACGTTGAACTCAATGGTACCTCTTACGCTCTGCTCATTGCGAATGACATTACCGAACGGAAACGCCTCGAAAACGAGTTCATCTCCTTAGTCAGCCACGAACTTCGGACTCCGCTCACTTCAATGATGGGTTCGCTTGATCTTCTGGCATTGCTGAATCATGCTATGAATCGGTGTGGAACAGGAACCTCGGAAAACTTGAGATAATGCAGCAACAGTCGAATCGAGAACCCTAACATCTCCTTCGATTTGGAATAACACAAGGTATGGCGACGTA
>JAHHHU010000071.1 GCA_019359175.1 Phormidium tanganyikae FI6-MK23 | reverse complement strand
GTGAGCGGCTGCGATGGGGATAAGTCTGGATATAATGAGACAAGTTTTTCATCTGATGGTGAGCGATAAAAATTCCGTTCTACCATCTTTTTTCTGCCTAATTTAATTTTTGAATATGTCTTATGAGTATAAAAAGATTAAGCTGGGCGGTAAGCGAAAGCTAGTCCAGCCTTTGACACCTTTAGCGGTCAGCTTAAGCGGTTTGAATGCAAGCCAAATCGCAATCCCTGTTCCTCCCACATTAGATAGTGCAGAACAAGCTGCAGAGTATGTTGAACTGGCTTGGGAGGCTTTGCTGCGAGATGTTCCTTTTAGTGAGTTCCGCAATGATACGAAGCATCCATTAGTGTTGGCGGCAGTTCAAGAACTCAATCGGCTTCAAACCTTCAAGGGCACAAAGCAAAATGGGCGAATTACTCCTCAAACAGGCTTTGTTGCATGAATAGCAAAAGCGACCATTTTGGGGGGTGAGGGAAGCCAAGATTACGCTTCAACTCGATAGCTATCGGGTTTGGCAATCTGAATCATGCGATTGAGCGCAGCGCACTTAATCAACAGTTCTGCTTCTTGATTGTCAAATCGGCGCGACCGGAGGTTGCTGCCAAAGAGGGTCTTGAAACGAAACAGGGTGGTTTCGGCAATCGAGCGCCGATGATAGCCGGAATCACGCTTCCACTTTTTCCGTCCATGTTTGCGGATGTATCGCAGATTTTCATCTCGCGGATGCGGAGATGCTTTGCGATTGCCATGCTGCCAAATCACGGCATCTTTGCGCGGTGGAATCACAGGCTTGCCCCCGCGTTGGGCAATCTCCTCGTAGCAATGGCGATGGTCATACGCCCCATCGGTACTCACTTGCTCGATGTCGTCCTCGATCTGATTCAGCAACCCGTCTAAGACTTCGCCATCATGCACCGCATTCGTCGTCACGACTGCTGCCAAGATCTCACCCGTCGCCTCATCGACTCCCAAATGCAGTTTGCGCCAAGTCCGACGCTTGCTGATGCCATGCTGCCGTGTCTTCCATTCCCCTTCACCATAGACTTTGACTCCGGTGGAATCCACAACGACATGGCGCACTCCGGTTGCAGGCAAGACAGGTAATGCAATCGAGAGTTTGCCCATCCGCCGTGACAAAGTACTGTGGTCAGGAACCGGAAACTCAAATCCCATCAGAGCAAAAATCGACGTGAGAAATCCTTGGCATTGCCGTCCTGCTAATCCATATACTGCTTTTACCGTCGCCATTGTCGCGATTGCCAACTCGCTGTAGAACACTGAAGCTCCACGCTGTCCACTCAAAGTTGGCACAACCCATTCGGCGAGGACGGATTCATCCATCCAAAAGGTGAGGCTTCCTCTCTGTTTCAATGAGGCGCTATACTCAGACCAGTTGCGGATGCGGTAGCTCATTGCTGTGAAGGTTCGTTGGTGGTACTTCAAGCCTATCACGTCGCCGCTCCGCAACCCCTATTCATACAACAACGCCAATCAAACACTCTTTCGAGGCACTGCGTTGTATGTGGGTTCATCCGGTCGAGGCGTTTCTGTTAGTCCTCCTGGTGTAGATGTCGGTCCGCATATTTCTCAATTCTTGCTGTTGAATCTTCCATTAGGAACGCAATATAGTTCTCAGCAGAACCGGATTCCTTTAGCAATTTCTGACAACAGCTTTCAAACTACTTATGATGAATGGCTGCTTGTTCAGAATGGTGGAGAGTCTGGCAGAAAGATTAAGTTCGATTCAGCGCGTCGCTACCTATTCAATGGGCGTGACCTCGCTGAAGTTGCGCGGAATACACCTTCTGTCTACGGGAATGTAGCCTAGACTTTAGTCACAAAGCCGGACAAGGCAGATCCTTTAGCGGGGGAAATTGGTGCGCCTTACAATCCAAGCAATCCTTACAATAAGTTGAAGAATCAAGCGGGTGGCTCTGGGACATTTGGACCTGGATACTCACGCGCTTTGATTGCGGCAGCTTCGCTCTATGCGATTCGAGCAGCGTACTGGCAAAAATACTATGTGCATCGTCGTCTGCGTCCAGAAGCTTATGCAGGATTGACTCACAACAACAAGGTGAACAAGACTGGATACCCGATCGGCGCTGATGCCTTGAATTCAGAAGCACTCGATCGACTTTACATAGCCAATCAAACCTATCTGCTTCCACAAGCCTATCTAGAAGGAGCGCCGCTTCACGCTTCTTATCCCGGAGGTGCTTCGGTTTCCGCCGGAGTCAGCGTCACGCTGTTGAAAGCATTGTTCGACGAGAGCTTTGTGATTCCAAATCCGGTTGTTCCTGATCCCAAAGATTCGACTAAGCTAATCGCTTACGAGGGTGAACCGTTAACGGTCGGGGGTGAGCTGAATAAACTGGCGGCAAACATAGGCATTGGTCGAAATGTGGCTGGAATCCACTGGCGTAGTGATGCTGCTGCATCGTTGGCATTGGGTGAAGCGATCGCGATCAGTATTCTCCGAGATGAGAAGCTGACGTTCCGCGAAAACTTTGATGGCTTTACCTTTACTAAGTTCGATGGCACAAAGATCACTGTCTAGCACGATCGACATCCTATGCTGCAACTTATCACATCCATGCGTCACTCACACAACTCGCTTCTTGCAGAAGAAATTATTTACACTTTTGTTGTTCCTTTGGTTCTATTTAGTGTTTTTAAAACCGAAGGAGAGATACTGGCGTTTGGACTCAGTTTTATTGCGATCGCCTACGCTGTGATTAAGCGCTGGACAACGCGACGATACCTCAGCCGACTGGGGATCTTCACGATCTTTAGCCTAGGATTGTTCTGGTTCGCAGATTATTTGGTCTGGCTGACGGATCATTCAAGGTTCATTGTGTTGTACCGTTCACCTATTTTCCTGAGCTTAGGATTACTCCTTTGTCTAAGCGCTGCAATCAACAAACCTCTAGCAGCATTGTTCTTTCGGTCAGAAGGGCAGCGCAAGGCAAATTCCCCTCCGTTGAGGTTGTCAAACTATCAATTCGTTTCCTACTACTGGGGGATTGGTTTGTGGTTCATCAGTCTCAAAGAGATAGTCTTAGCGCTGAGCTTATCTTTTCCGATCGTTGTCTCAGTTAACAGTGTTTCTTCGTGGATACTTTGTGATTTGCTCGTTCTAGGAACGTTGCCATTGGTTCAATTTCTACGCAATCGATCAGTGAATTGATCGGTCAGAGCGATCGCTTTGAATGCCCAGAGAATGTAGCCAGGAACACATCTGTTAAGGCATGACCACAATCTCTTGATTTCTGGTGTTGCTTGTGAAATACTTGTGCCAGATAAGTACGGCATCTCTACCATTTTACCGGATAAAAGGAGGAACTGTTTTTCTGCTTTAGAAGGATAGCTTATTGCCAAGTGAGCTAGCTTACGCCAACGTATTGATGCTAAAAACCGCTTCTCTAAAACGCTGTGGGGGCGCAATAGAAAAGCGGAGAGAACTTCTATTATAGAAGCGGGGTGTCGCTTGTCTAGTTTCTGTCTGAAGATTGCGGCAGGTTGAATTGAAGATTGTATTCAACGGCGCTCAAGTAAGCTTGATCGTTCAGCGCATCCGGCGAAACCCGATTTGCCTGAATTCCCGCTTTTACAATGTCTTCAACCGTGATTTGACCTGCTGCGACTTGATAAGACAGTAGATTACCGCTTGGAATCCCTTGAGCTTCGAGGTAGCCATCCCGCGCCAGAAACGTGAGGTGGAACGCGCTAGCTTGAGATGAACTCGTAGTGGTCGCACCGGAAGCTGTGGGGGCTTGTGCGATTCCTTCGGAGTTGCGCGAAGCGCTAAGCGACGTTTCTGCCTGTACTTGTGGCGTGATCGCGATCGCAAGTGCCAGCACTGCTGTGCTGCCAAACAATTTGAACTTCATAACGGACATCTCCTAATTTAAGGATTTGACTGCCAAGTGAAAACGTAGCTTTCCTAATTATCAGAAATTCTGATGAATCTGTTATACAACTCTTGAAAGAGTTTAAACAAAATTGTCAGGAAACTATAACAGTTTGAAATATTTCCAAACTGCGTTGTGAAGGAGAACCTGATGCTCTTAGGTACTAGCACAATTAACTTTTTTACTGGTTATTTATGCATCTACTTGCTAATCGCTTACTGGTTTGTAAATTGCTTACATTTAAGTTACTTTTGCCTTGGTGCTGCGACTTCGATTCGATTGCCGCCAGGATCGCGGAGATAAAAGCGATCGTATTCCTCGATCGGTTGCTGATTAGGAATGATATCGATATTGTGAGCGCTGAGATGCTGCCGAAACGCGCTGAGACTCTGTACTCGAAAACAACTATGCCTTCTAGACGCATAGTTTGTTGCGTCTTTTTCAGTACTGATATGAGGTTGAATGTGACCCAGTTGATACCAGGCAATCCCGTTATTTTGAAGCGATTTTGGTCGTTCTAGTGGCGTTAATCTCAAAAGAGTGCCATAGAAAAAGCGCATTTCATCTTGCAGATCGGGAGAAGTGGTGATTTGGATATGATCGATCGCATCAATCCACGTCATAATTGTCTCCAAAATTAACTGATGTTATTTGGGTGGAAGGGTGAATTCGGTCGGCTCAAAGACCTCTTTCAGTAGGGATAATCCTGCTTCAATTTGTGAAATCTGCTCTTCAGGCAATGTGGCAAGAAATTCCGCGATGTGATTTCGGGTGATCTCGCGCGTTTTTTGCAGCCGTTGTTTTCCAGTTTTTGTCAGCGTGAGCAGCACTCGACGGCGTTCTTCTGGATTTTCTTCTCGCAGAACTAACTCATCTTGAACTAAGCGTTCAACGGTTGTGGAGGCAGTCGCGCGGGTCACTCCAAGATGCTCGGCAAGATCTGATAGAGAAGCACCAGGATGACGATCGACAAACGCCAATGTCCGAAACTGTGGGACTGACATAAACGTTTTATTCTGTTCGCGCATATCTTTCCGGATAAAGCGCATCATCAATGGAATCGTCTCCATGACTCTCGCTGCACAGTCTTTTGCAACGCTGTTCTGACTCGATCGCTTGCTGCCCATTAATTGTAATTTCCCAGATCGCCAAGTGAGGTTAGAGCAGTGATCTTACGCCAAAGTGGATCACTGGTTTCTCTATCTTGGCTTAATCTAGGCGATTTTAGGCAATCTCTCCTGTACTGTACTCTAAGGTACGGGTTAAAGTCTTCCTGAAAGGACGTTCAGAATCGCTAGAAAATTTCTTAGGAATCAATAATAGACCGGGATAAGCTCTCCTCCTCGATCCAGTAAGCAACGGCTGGTGCTTGGTAAGTAAACCAAGCCGCACCGAGAATACAAGCACTTCCGCAAATCATCAGCGCGTGAGTTGCTCCAACCCATTGAGCGAGACTGCCCGCTAACAGATTACCGAACGGCAGCATTCCAACCATTGCCAGCGCATAGAAACTCATCACTCGTCCCCGCCTACTGTCATCTATCAGAGTTTGAATAATAGTATTGCTAGAAGCAATCTGGAGAATGCTAAAGCCTCCCACGACCACCAGAAGTAGGACAGATACCCAGAGCAGCTTAGACACTCCGAAAAAGACTAGACCCGTTCCGATCGTGGCTTGAGCCAAAATGATCAGCCGTTCCAGTCCTAAAATACCTCGCCGCAAACTGAGATAAAAACAGGCACAGAGCGCGCCAACGGGTCCTGCTGTGCTGAGAACTGCCATTGTGGTCGCATTGCCGCCCAAAATGTCAACCGCAAAAATTGGCAGTAGTGCGATGTAGGAAATGCCAAATAAGCTTTGCAGTGCCAGCATCAGCAAAATTGCTCGAATCGGTTGGACGCGAGAGACATACTGAAACCCTTCTTGTAACTGTTGCCAAACATTGCTGGATTGCACCACAAGATTTTTCAGCTTGGGGCGGATGTGCATTGCATTTAGAGTCACGATCGCGGCAATATAGCTGAACGTGTCAAAGAGAAAACAATACTTCACACCAACAGTGGCGATGAGTAAGCCACCGATCGCAGGTCCTAACAAAAGAGATGAACTCAACATGGCTGAATTTAGAGCGATCGCATTGCTCCAATCTGCTCGATCGTCTACCAGTTCGGTCACGATCGAATGGCGCACAGGCATATCTAATCCTTTGAGCAAGCCGTTTAGAACACTCAGAAGTAGCAGTGAACCAAAACTGATGATGTTCAAAAACGTGAGCAGCGTCAAAATTGCGGAAATGATGATCCCGACGATTTGTACCAACATTAGTAAGTCCCGACGATTCCAGCGATCGCATAAAACTCCAGAAAACGGGATGAGCAATAATGTGGGCAGAAATTGCAGAAATCCAGCGAGTCCCAGCAACCAAGCAGAGTTTGTCAAGCTGTAAGTTAGCCAGGGAATCGTGAGTTGCTGAGTCATGAACGTTCCCGACATCGAGAGCAATTGACCGATGAAGAAGAGCCGAAAATTTCGCCAGCGCAATGCAGGTAAGGAAGTGTAGATGCGCTTACTGACTTGATCGCTGAAGTGTTGATACCAATCGCTCGTCATTTCTATCAAATGGATAAACTGTTAGAATCCCTAACTAAATATATCTGATTCAAGGTGTTTTGTATGCGTTGTTTTATCGCAGTGGCGCAATCGCTAGAACTCTAAGAACTCTAAGAACTTTCTCAGATTAAATCCGCATCGTTAGAAAAACTAATCGTTAGATTTACAGCATTATTTGTCGAAACATCTTGTTTTACTCAATGACTTTATGCCATACTAAACCCGAATCTACGATTAATCGACAAATTAAACGTAGATTCTATCGAAACGCCAATTTCTGAGTCAATACAGTCGCATTCCTCACTAGATTCGATTGGACGCTTTAAGCTGTATTCCAATTGATTAAATCTAGTGAGGGTGGTTTCTTGGCGGCGGCGAGGTTCCTCGACCGTGCTTCAGTTCATTCTCAAGCCCAAACATTCACTTCAGTACCTTACGGCTATGAGGTTTCAACCTTTTGGGCGTAGAACCCTGCTCAAACATCTATTGATTAGTACCGCTACGGCATCTCTAGCCATTACTTTATCGAACTGTACTGCTCAACCGAAAGTGGGCGAAACTTTGAATAGCAGTCCTGTTGCGAGTCCTGCTGCAAGTTCAGCAAAATCTAGAGTACTGAGAGTCGGATTTATTACAACCGATGCCAGTAAAGTTCCAGTGAGTTCGGAGGGATGGGCACAGGATAAAGGCTACCTAACCGAGGACATCAAGGCGTTGGGGATCACTGAAATAAAGTTCATCCCGTTTGTGGGTGGACCCGCTTTGAATGAGTCGATCGCGGCAGGTGCTTTAGATATCGGTATCTATGGAGATACGCCTGCAATTGTTGGGCGAGCGGCAGGACTAAAAACAAAGCTCATCAATCAAGGACGGGTCGGACAAGATTCGTGGTTGCTGACGGCACCCTCTGGTGTTAAGTCTTTGGAGGAATTGAAAGGTCAGAAAGTTGGCGTTGCAAAAGGCACCTATATGCATCGTTATCTGTTGGGATTGCTCGATCGCAAAGAACTAACAAAAGATGTCAAACTGGTGCAGATTCCCGTTGCGGATGCAAAATCTGCGTTAGAGCGAGGCGATATTGCTGCTTATCCGTTTTCGACCGGATCAGGACCGCTTTTAGCCACAAAAGGGTTTAGCATTTTGGATCAAGCGAAGAACCACGAAGGATTAGTGGGAACGAGCGCTACAGCTGCAACCAAAGACTTTTTAGCCAACAATCCAGAGTTTCCCAAAGTGTGGAATCAAATCCGACAAAAGGCGCTGCAAGAAATTAAAAGCAAGCCAGATGAGTTTTATCAATTTGCGGCGAAAGCGAGTGGCGATCGCTATCCATTGCCTGTAATTCAAGAATCCTACGGAGTCGCGTTTTACCCGGATCAACCCTTCACGCCAGAAGGATTAAAGCTTTTGAACTCAACCAAGCAATTCTTAGCTGAACAAAAATTGCTGAAATCAGAGTTTGAGATCAAAGATTGGCAGGTTTCAGACTCTAAATCATAACTTTCATCAGGAGACAGTTTTATGACCGTTCAAACGACTAATGCCGCACTGACCCTTGAAACCGATGTTTTAGTCATCGGTGGTGGACTTTCTGGAACTTGGGTTGCTTGGGGAGCCGCATCACAAGGCGCGAAAGTAGTGCTAGTAGATAAAGGCTATTGCGGTACAAGCGGATCATCGGCTCCAGCAGGAAATGGGGTTTGGTATGTGAAACCCGATCGAGAATTGCGCGAACAAGCGATGTCAAGCCGGGAAGCAATAGGCGGCTTTTTATCCAATCGCGGTTGGATGCAGCGCGTGTTGGATCAAACCTTTGAGAACATTAATCTGGTTGCAGAGTGGGGCTATCCATTTCCAGTAGATGAAAATGGAGATCCGCAGTGTCAGTCGATTCAGGGTCCTGAATATATGCGATTGATGCGAAAGCAAATTCGTCGATCGGGAGTTGAAATTCTCGATCACAGTCCTGCTTTAGAACTCTTGGTTGATGCAGAAGGGCGAGTCTCTGGAGCCGCTGGAATCCAACGCCAAACTGGAGAGCGCTGGATCGTGAAAGCGGGAGCCGTGGTGATTGCTACTGGAGGCTGTGCGTTTCTCAGTAAAGCTTTAGGCTGTAATGTCCTGACCGGAGATGGGTATTTGATGGCAGCAGAAGCGGGAGCAGACTTGTCTGGGATGGAGTTCTCGAATGCTTACGGACTCTCGCCTGCGTTTTCCTCGGTTACGAAAGGGCGCTTTTACTCATGGGCAAATTTCTATACTGAGGACGGAACTTTGATCGAGGGAGCTGGATCACATCGTGGTCGCAGTGTGATTGCTAAAAATCTGCTAGAACGTCCGGTTTATGCTCGATTAGATCAAGCAGGCATTACTGAAGAAGTGAAAGCTTGGATGCGAAAAGCACAGCCAAACTTCTTCTTACCGTTCAATCGCATGGGCATTGATCCGTTTAATGATTTGTTTCCGATTACCTTGCGTTTAGAAGGAACGGTTCGAGGAACTGGAGGACTGAGAATTCGAGACAATACCTGTGCAACTTCGGTTCTAGGCTTATATGCGTCTGGGGATGCTGCGACTAGGCAGTTAATCTGTGGCGGCTTTACCGGAGGGGGAAGTCATAATGCAGCCTGGGCGATTTCTTCGGGTCGTTGGGCGGGAGAGGCAGCCGCAGACTATTCTCGTAGCTTAGGGAACAAACATCAGAGATCGCTATCTTCCCTCGGTGAAGCAGGGCTTCGGGGAGAAGGGCAACAAAGCTTCCGACCTGAAGAAGCAATCGCTGCAACTCAAGCTGAAGTGTTTCCTTACGATCGTAATTTCTTCCGCACCGAATCAGGCTTAACAGATTCGTTAGATAGACTGGATAGTGTGTGGAAAGAGATTCGCAACAGTGCGCCTGGTTCTGATTTATTGCGATCGCGTGAAGCTGCCTCAATGGCAGCAACGGCTCGATGGATGTATCGCAGTGGACTGTACCGGACTGAAAGCCGTGGAATGCACAAGCGTACAGACTATGCCGAACAAGACCCAAATCAACAGCATCATCTGATTAGTGGCGGACTAGATCAAGTGTGGGTGAAATCGGTTCCAGTTGAAGGACAAACATCGAAAACCACAAAGGAGCTAGTATTGCAATGATCGAACTTGTAAGTACTTCTCGCTGTGTGAACTGTAATTTGTGTGTGAGTGCTTGTCCAACGAATGTATTTGATACAGTTCCCAATGCACCTCCTAAAATTGCAAGACAGAGCGACTGTCAGACTTGCTTTATGTGCGAGTTGTATTGTCCGGTGGATGCGCTGTATGTTGCGCCAGAAGTGGAGCCTTTATCTCATGTAGATGAGGCGGAATTGATTGCTTCAGGTGTGATGGGAAGCTATCGCAGAGATATCGGCTGGAGCAAAGGTCAAAAGCCCCAAGCCCAGGAGGATGCTTCGTTTATTTTCAGTAAGATGCAGCGTTAGTAGTCAGAGTGGCGATCGATAACTTTCGATCGCCACTCTGACTTACGGGGCAGGATTTGGATATTCAGCATGAACCGCGTCAATTTCTGCCAAAATCTTTTCATCTAGCACCACATTAAGACTGTCAATATTCTCTTTTAATTGCTCAATCGTGGTTGCACCGATAATGTTACTCTTCACAAACCATCGGCTTTGTACAAACGCTAACGCTAATTGAGCTGGACTAATCTGATGGCGATCTGCAATCTTAACATAAGCTGCAACAGCTTCAGCGACTCGCGGCTTGAGATAGCGCTGACCAAACTTTTCAAACAATGTGATGCGAGTTTGACCGGGATCGCCAGAAAGATACTTTCCACTCAAGAAACCAAAGGCTAGTGGACTATACGCGAGTAACCCAACATTCTCGCGGTAGCTGGCTTCCGCCAAAGCCGAGTCAAACACTCGATTCAGCAAATTGTAAGCATTCTGAATCGAGACGACTTTCGGGAGTCCTAGCTGATCTGCGACCTGGCTGAAGGTTGCGATTCCCCAAGGCGTTTCATTGCTCAAACCGATATAGCGCACCTTGCCCGCTTTGATAATGTCTGCGAACACAGAAAGTTGTTCTGAGATCGACACCGTAGGACGTTCCTGTTTGGGATCAAATACCGTTTGCCCGAAGGTTGGCACATAGCGATCGCTCCAGTGAATCTGGTACAGATCGACATAATCGGTTTGCAAGCGCTTGAGGCTATCATCGATCGCTTGTTTGACATTATTGCGATCGACTTTGTTTGATCCATCGCGTACCCATTTGAAACCTCGCCCTGCGCCAATAATTTTGGTGGCAACAATGATTTTATCTCGCTGCTGATGCTTCAGCCATTCACCGATGAAAGTTTCAGTCACACCATAGGTTTCAGCGCGAGGCGGGACAGGATACATCTCAGCCGCATCGATAAAATTGATGCCTCTGTCGATCGCGTAATCGAGTTGCTCATGAGCTTCTTCGATCGTATTTTGCTGTCCAAAGGTCATTGTACCGAGACAGAGTTCAGAGACTTTGAGATCGCCGTTTCCAAGCAGATTGTATTTCATAGGAGTTGTGAATAAACAATGTAGAGATTCTAAGTGAAGAACAGTAGTCTAACGCGCATACCCAAACGATGATGCAACCCAACCGATTACAGCTCCTCCCAACACTAACCAAGCTGCATTCACTCGAAATTGAATCGCTAAAACAGCACTGACAAGCGAGATCGCAACCGCCACAATATCGACAAACGGAGCTTTAGCAGTCCCTAAAGTCGATATTGCTAAATGCAGAGTCACAATCGCCATCAGCGCCACTGCACTCACATTCACCGCATCCAAAAACGGGTTGTGTTCTAGACCTGTTGATGCCTTGCCCAGAACGTCTTGCTAGGCTGGCTTTCAGGAGTCAGATCCACAGATCTAGACCATGACCCAAAAACGAGGCTGTCCACGTCGATCGACGTAAATAAGGAATCAAAGGATTCAACAGCACAACTAGCAAAAATGACGGCAGAAAAATCCCAACCGTCGCAGCGATCGCACCCGGAACTCCAGCCAGCACATATCCGATGAAGGTTGCA
The DNA here is from genome assembly GCA_019359175.1 of Phormidium tanganyikae FI6-MK23. Lineage (GTDB taxonomy): Bacteria > Cyanobacteriota > Cyanobacteriia > Leptolyngbyales > Leptolyngbyaceae > Leptolyngbya > Leptolyngbya tanganyikae. Next base: position 15 of record JAHHHU010000071.1, on the reverse strand, counting down.
GTCGAAAGGATTGGT
>JAHHHU010000070.1 GCA_019359175.1 Phormidium tanganyikae FI6-MK23 | reverse complement strand
GCTCGACGCGCTGACCCTTCCAGGTAATCTTCGGCAACTTTTGCCATGAAGTCCCGTTTCCGGTTGCCTGTCAACTTTTGCGCTGCGTCTTTGAATGTCGCTTTTACCGCTTCGCTCAACATCTAGGGGTATTGTCAACTTAACCAGACTGTAGAATAATCGTACTGGTTCAACCTTGTTCGCAACTTCCTACTGATGTATCCCGTCATCGATTTCCTGCCGAAATTATTAGCCATTGTGTTTGGCTGTATTACACCTTTCCCTTGAGCTACCGGGATATCGAGAAAATGATGCTGTATCGCGGGATCGAAGTGACTTGCGAAACGATTCGGGAATGGTGTCAAAAATTCGGTAGTGCCCTGAAGGTAAGGATGGCTGAAACACTTTTGCAACATGAATTCTATCGAGATACTGTCGGATGGAAAGGTCCAAGTATCTGCCCAAGACAGAAGCCACAGTGCTGATTCTCTCGGTGCTCTCTTAGGTGTGTTGCTGCAAAGACGTAAAAAAGGTCGAGATACTTCAGGTCTGAAAAGTTTACCTTAAGCCCTGAAAGCTTTATCTGGAGGAACTTATAGCTATCATTCCCTAAATAGGACTATCCTCAAGACTGCGATCGATTAGTTCTTTTTTGTATCACCGGATATCGCTTTACGACTTAAACCTGTGACAGACTCGCCTCGGAGTGTGGAAAATCACGCAACTTGAAAGCCCTCATGACAATACCTGGAAAAAATAGAGGGGCGAGAATCGTTCTATTTGCTCAAAGTCTACTGATCGCGCTGCTGTTTTTCAGTCCGATCGCATCGGCAGAAAATCTCTGTCCGTCTGGAATGGTGCTAATTCCGGGCGGCAGTTTTGCGATCGGATCAAATGAGTCTGACTATCGAGAAGAGCGGTCGGCGGCAGATGTGCACGTCGACCGCTTTTGTATCGATCAGACCGAAGTTACAAACGCTCAGTTTGCGGAGTTTATTAAAGCAACGGGATATCAAACGATCGCTGAACGTCCCCTTTCTAAAGCGCAGTTTCCTGGCTTGTCAGATGAACAGAGATCGCCCGGTTCGCTGGTGTTTCAGCTAGAAAATCTGGCTTGGCGTTGGATGGTCGGTGCAAACTGGCACTATCCTTTGGGTCGTGAGAGTGCGATCGCAGGTCAGGAGAACTATCCCGTTGTCCACGTTGCTTATGAAGATGTAGTCGCCTATGCGAAGTGGGCGAATAAGTCTCTACCGACCGAGGCGCAGTGGGAATATGCGGCGCGAGGAGGGTTGAACGGAGCAACTTACGCCTGGGGGGATCAGTATTCTGAGAAAAAAGCCAATACCTGGCAGGGTCTTTTCCCTCTGTTCAACACTAAAGCCGATGGTCATGGTGGGACTGCTCCGGTTGGTTCTTTTCCACCCAATAGCTATGGACTCTATGACATGACGGGGAATGTCTGGGAATGGACTTCTGACTGGTATCACGTTGGACATGCTAGCAAAGCACACCAGAGTAATCCGACTGGAGTAGAGCGATCGAAAAGCTTTGATCCGAACAAACCTGAAGAATCTGCACTGCATGTGATCAAAGGAGGTTCTTATCTGTGTGTGCTGAACTATTGCAGTCGGTTTCGTCCAGCAGCGCGGGAGTCGGAAGCGCCCGACACAGGGACAACTCATATTGGATTTCGCTTAGTGAAAAACTTAACGTAAGGCAAAGTAAACAATGTCACAAGTTCGTTTGGTGGATTTATATCGAGAAAAGATTGTGCGATCGCTGATCCGATTCGCGACAGTTATTTTTCTAATTAGCCTTTTTCCCTCGCCTGCCCTCGCCGCAACTTCTAAAGTGTTGCCTGCACCACAGCCTGATTTTCACGGCAAAATTGGGCTGACTTATCAAGACTCTGAACCGGATTTTCCGAAAGCGATCGCGGCTCCCGAAAAAGCACCGAATGTGTTGCTCATTCTGCTAGACGATGCAGGCTTTGGTCAGACTGGAACATTCGGGGGAGCGATCGAGACTCCTAATCTAACTCGCTTAGCCGAACGAGGGTTACGCTACAACCAGTTTCATGTGACTGCACTTTGTTCTCCCACACGCGCCGCACTTTTGACCGGACGCAATCATCATTCCGTTAACACAGGCGTAGTTGAAGAGTTAGCAACAGGCTTTCCGGGCTACACTACGATTCTGCCTAAAAGCGCGGCAACTGTAGCGGAAGTGCTGCGGCAGAATGGCTACAATACCGGGGCATTTGGGAAATGGCACAATACGCCAGACTATGAAACTAGTGCCGCAGGGCCCTTCGATCGCTATCCCACTCAGCTAGGATTTGAGTACTTCTATGGCTTTCTCGGCGGCGATACAAATCAGTGGAGTCCAGCTTTAGTCGAGAATACAAAGCGCATTCAGAAACCCACAGACGATCCTAATTACCATTTGACTCCGGATCTCGTTGATCATGCGATTTCCTGGGTGCAAACTCAGCAATCGATCGCCCCCGATAAGCCCTTCTTCGCCTATTTAGCAACAGGAGCCACCCACGCACCTCATCACGCGCCCAAAGCCTGGATTGAGCAGTATAGAGGCAAGTTTGACCAGGGATGGGACAAATTGCGCGAAGAAATCTTTGCGCGTCAGAAACAACTTGGTGTGATTCCTGCGAGTGCCCAACTCACGCCGCGCCCTAAAGAGCTACCCGCATGGGATTCATTATCTAAAGAAGAACAGAAGCTTTATGCTCATCAGGCAGAAGTGTTTGCTGGCTTTACAGCGCATACGGATGCGGAAGTAGGGCGGTTGATCAGCGCGATCGACAAACTTGGAGAATTAGACAATACCTTAGTGATCTACATCGCTGGCGATAATGGTGCAAGTGCTGAAGGCGGTTTAACAGGCAGTGTCAATGAACTAAAAGTGTTCAATGGTGTGCCCGAAAATCGGCAACAACTGCTAGATTCACTCGATGATCTGGGCAGTCCTAAGACCTTTAACCACTTTCATGCGGCATGGGCGTGGGCAGTGAATACGCCCTTCCAGTGGACAAAGCAAATTGCCTCTCATTTTGGGGGAACGCGCGATCCGTTGGTGATTGCTTGGGGCGATCGCATTAAGGATTGGGGCGGGCTTCGCACTCAGTTTCATCATGTGATTGATATTGCTCCAACGATTCTAGAAGCAACTGGAATCACGCCTCCTAGCAGTGTGAATGGCGTAAAGCAACAGCCGATCGAAGGCACTAGCCTGGTCTATACCTTTGACGATCCGAATGCAGCCTCTCATCACACCACCCAATATTTTGAGATGTTTGGCAATCGGGCAATCTACGATCGCGGTTGGGTTGCAGCGGCGCGTCATGGTCGCCTGCCCTGGGAGTCGGTTTCTAAGACGACGTTTGATCAAGATACTTGGGAACTGTACAATGTTGCGGAAGATTTCAGCGAAGCGAACAATCTAGCAGCGCAGAACCCCACCAAATTAAAGCAACTCCAATCGCTGTTTTTAGCTGAAGCTCGAAAATACAACGTATTGCCTTTAGACGATCGTATTTTGAACCGCTTTAATGTCAGCAGTCGCCCTAGTTTAGTGGCAGGTCGGACTCATTTTACCTACTATCCCGGTGCGATCGGTATTCCTGAAGGCAGTGCTCCTGACCTGAAAAACAAATCCTTTACCATTACAGCCAATGTTGACATTTCAAAAGATGCGGACGATGCCGAAGGGGTTCTCGTTGCCCAAGGTGGACGCTTTGCCGGATGGAGCTTCTTCCTAGACGACGGCAAACCGATCTTTGCTTACAATTTTTTAGGCAGCGATCTCACGTTGATCAAATCCGTTGAAAAAGTTCCAGTTGGTTCATCAAAGGTCAGAGTGGAGTTTGAGTTTGATGGCGGCTCCCCCGGTGCTGGAGCAACGGGCAAGCTGTTCATCAACAATAAACCAGTCGGTGAGGGACGAATTGCTAAAACAGTTCCCTATCGTTGGGGTTTAGACGAAACCTTTGACGTTGGGCGAGATCTGGGTACACCCGTTGTCGAAGACTATCAGGTGCCATTTACATTTACAGGCAATTTGCAGCAAGTCAGCCTGGATCTGAAGTCATAGTTTCTCGTTCGTAATGACTTGATTCAGTTACAAATAGCATCACACAGCACGGACTAAACCGATGAATGCAATCCTGTCTGCAATTAACCTGTCTCCAGATGCGATCCTATCTACGATTAGCTTCTCGTTGCTCAACAAACTAGCGTTTTTGACATTAATTCTGTCAATGCTGCTAGATACAGGTTTGAGCTTGACCGTGCAGCAAATTTGGGAGCCGCTCCGTAATGTCCGATTGATTCTTTTATCGCTGTTGGTAAATTTTGTTCTAGTGCCGCTGTTGGTATATGTGCTGCTGCAAGTCGTTCCCTTGAGCGAACCTGTCAAAATTGGGCTGACGATTCTAGCTGTGGCGGCAGGTCCTCCAGTGTTACCTAAACTGGCTCAGTTGGTGAATGGCAATTTAGCATACGCGGCTGGGCTAATGATGCTGATGATGGGGCTGACTGCAATTTATATGCCGTTTGCTTTGTCGATCGCATTAGAAGATGTGCAGATCAGTCCCTGGCAAATTGCCAAACCGTTGCTGTCGCTGATGGTAATTCCATTGGCGATGGGGTTGCTCATCAAAGCCAAAGACGAAGCGATCGCAGCAACTTTACAGCCTTGGATGCGGCAGATTTCTAGTGCCGCTCTGATTTTAGGGCTAAGTACATCACTGGTGCTTCAGTTCGGCAGTCTGGTCACGATGGCTAGAACTGGGGCACTTGCCGCGATCGTAGGATTTATCATTATTTCGTTTGGGTTGGGCTATCTTTTGGGAGGTCCTGATGGCGACACGCGGCGAACTCTGGCGGTCGGGACTGCCCAGCGCAATATTGCTGCCGCCTTGATCGTGGCGGGAACGAACTTTGATGATCCAACGGTTGTCAGTGTGATCGTAGTGACGAACTTCTCGCTGTTTGTTGCGATTCGTCTGGTTGCTAAACAAGCCTTTGCTGAAGTCGAACAGGCAGAAGTTTCTTAATCATATCTAGCTGATTTTGGAGTGCGATCGCACTCCAAAACTTAGATTTTAACAACTCAGCAGTTCAGCGAGTTGTCGCATATCGTTGAATACAATCCGCGCTCCATCAGCGAGTAGGGCATCGCGTTCCGAAGCAGCCTCCTCTTCGGGATAATCCCTTTGTTGAACATAACCGAACACAGTCATTCCTGCTGCATATCCCGCTTGTACACCGGGTACTGAGTCTTCAATCACGACACAGCGATCGGGATTTTTGCCCATTTGCTGAGCCGCGTAAAGATACACATCGGGAAAAGGTTTAGGACGATCGACATCGTGACAGCTATGCAGCTTTCCCTCAAATTGATGCAGGAGTCCCGTTAACCCCAGAACCAGTTGAATATGTCGGTGGCTGCTATTTGAGGCAACACATTTGGGCAGCGTGATTTGTGCTAATGCTTCGGCAATTCCGGCGATGGGCTGTAGTTCTTGATGCAATGCAGCGATTTCGCGTTCTCTGTTGCGTTCAAGCAAGTCAAGCGGGAGTGGTTTTCCGTAGACTTCCTTGATGATTTCTAGACAGGTCGCCATAGACTTTCCTTTGAATTGTTGGGTGACTTCTGCATAGGTGATGGGAAATCCCGCTTCGGTTAGCGTTTCAGCAAAGATGCGATTTACGATCGGTTCGCTATCGACCACACGCCATCACAATCAAAAATTACAAGATCAAACTGAGTCATGCCCATGTCATTAAATACAGCATTCTACGATTAGAATGCTAACGCTTGAATCTTGGTTCTGGATTTTGTTAAAAACTGTCTTCCGAAATGGTTCTCGAACATCTGAAGTTCAGCCAACAGTTCTAGGAGTTCAGCCGCTAGTTCTGAGAGCTTATCTGCCAGCTTTAGAACCTCACTCGTCAGCTTTGGAACCGCAATTGCCAGTTCTAGAAGTTCAGCTATGAGTTCTAGAAGTTCAGCTATGAGTTCTAGAAGTTCAGCTATGAGTTCTAGAAGTTCAGCTATGAGTTCTAGAAGTTCAGTCGTCAGCTTTAAACGTTCAGCCATCAATTCTGAAAGCTCACTTGTCAGCTTTGGAACCTCAGTCGTCAGTTCTGAAAGCTCACTGGAGGAAAAAGGAAATGGCTTTGACGATCGCTCAGTCAATCACGGGAACGCTAGAACCATCGTTTAGCAGATGCAGCACTGCGATCGACAATCAAAGCGCAAGGAGCCAGGGATTCATTCTTGGCTCCTATTTTTGTGACCGCAGAAATGAGGTCAAAGATTTGCTGAAGGAATACGATCGGGCTTCACAAACGGGTTTAGTATTCAAATGGTTTAGCCGTATAATATGCAACACAAGGATCGTTATACAGATCTGCGTCTGCCTAACTGCATGTTTTAGGGTGATAGCCAGATCCGCACAACGTGCTGTTCTGGAATGTTATACAGATCTACGTCTGCCTAAGATCCCAACTTAGGGGTATTAGGCAGAATAAGGCAGGTCAGATCTGTTTAATTATGAGTTATGTCCTTAATTTTCTGGAAAATGTCAATGTCTGAGAGATATATCTTTCACCTCGCATTCCCAGTCAGCGACTTGGCGACGACCAAAGAGTTTTATGTCGGTCATCTCGGAGCCGGTGTGGGTCGCGAAAATGCAGAATGGCTAGACCTCTTGTTATGGGGGCACCAAATCACCTTACATCAACGTCCCGATGATGTACTCTCCAGGGAGCGTCAAGGAAAACGCCACTTCGGAGTAATCCTGCCGTGGTCTGAGTGGCAACAGCTAGTGGAGCATCTTCGAGCTAGAGAGGTCGTCTTTCTTCAAAAACCAGAGATATTATTGGCAGGTACGCCACGGGAACAAGCTAAGTTTTATCTCGAAGACCCGAGTAACAACGTCATTGAGATAAAGGCATATCGGAACTTCACCACTACGTTGAAGCAAGAAGGCACGACTTATGGCTATGAGCGGACATAATGAGATGGTTGAAGGATTGAGTCATATCACTTTCGTCGTGCGTGACCTTGATCGCATGGCGAGTTTTCTGAAAATTATTTTTAATGCTGAGGAAGTTTACTCCAGTGGAAGCAACACGTTTTCAATCTCAAAAGAGAAGTTTTTTCTAATAAATGGTATTTGGATAGCGGTTATGGAAGGTGAGCCACTGTCTGAAAAAACCTACAATCACATAGCTTTCAAAATTGCTGATCAAGATTTTGAGAAATATGTAGATCGGGTTAAATCACTTAGCGTTGAATTTCGTGAAGGTCGCAGCCGTGTTGAAGGTGAAGGGGATTCATTATATTTTTACGATTATGACAATCACCTGTTTGAGTTGCATACAGGTACGCTTGAACAACGTTTAGCTAGATATCATAGGGCAGCGACGGCATAACAACTCGCTTGGAGCGGGCTGACGAGTATCTTTGATGCATGGTGAAAGTTGTTAGTAGCCGCTCAAGCGAAGCGTTAGCTTGCTCTGTTTTTCAGTGATCGCACTAACTCAACCCTAAATCAGTGATCGCGAGTCGTACAATTGCTTTATCAGTTAATACGGAGAGACATCATGCAAGAATCTGTGATTTACCGTTCGATTCAGCAAGAAAGGGATCGCTCGATCTCACTCAATTTTCTGCGAGAAGGCGCATCGATCTGCTCCGTTACGCGTGGAACAGGCTTATCGATCGAAGAAGTGCAGCAACTTCAACAGCAGTTGAACGAGTCTCCGCAAAGTTAAGCGTCTTTTGTAGTGCGAGTCAATTCTACTCAAACCTGCCCGTTACGAGTCGCATCGATCGGCAGAAATCCACCCGCCTGCATTTTCCAGAGCTTATAGTAAGCCCCCTTCTGGTTCAGCAAGTGATCATGTGTCCCATCTTCGATAATACGACCTTGATCAAACACCAAAATTCGATCGAGATGCGCGATCGTCGAGAGCCGATGTGCCACCACAATCACCGTTTTCTCATTCATCGCAAAGTCCAGCGTTTCCTGGATGGCTTTTTCAGTAATTGAATCGAGGCTAGAAGTCGCTTCATCCAGAATCAGGATCGGTGCATTTTTGAGAATGACTCGCGCGATCGCAATTCGCTGCCGTTGTCCTCCAGAAAGTTTAACTCCACGTTCCCCGACCAGTGAATCATAGCCCTCCTGCATCGGCGCAATAAAACCATGGGCATGAGCTTTCTCTGCGGCTTCGATGATTTCCGCTTCGGTTGCTTCTAAACGTCCATAGCGAATGTTTTCGATCAGGGTTCGGTGGAATAGAGAAGGATCTTGAGGAATCAAGCTAATCTGACCGTGCAGAGCATCTTGAGCCATGTCGCGAATATCTACTCCATCAATCAAGATTTGCCCCGATTGTGGATCGAACAGCCGCAAAATTAGATTGACAAAGGTCGATTTTCCAGAGCCGGAAAAGCCCACCAGTCCGATTCGCTCGCCGGGTTGGATGATGACAGAAAGATGATTGAACACGGACTTCCCTTCTGAGTAGCTGAAAGTCACGCGCCGGAATTCAATCTGACCCTGAGTGATCGTAGGTGCGATCGCATCAGCGCGATCGACTAACTCGTGAGGTTGAACGATCGTGTAAACCCCATTGCTAACATTGCCAACGTGTTCAAAGAATTCTAGAAACCGTTTGCTGATGTTGCGAGCTTCACTGATAATTAGCAGTGAGAGACTTGTTGCCACTACAAAGTCAGCCGCACCGATTTTTCCTTGACTCCAAAGTGAGAGCGAGTAGACCAGCGTACCGATTTTGAGAATTGCCGCCGAGATAAACTGAAACCAGCGAATTCGCTCCGCGTACCAGTTCGACTTTCTCACCTCTTTGAGTTCGCGCTTTAACTGCTCATTCAGATAGCGCCGTTCAAAACTTAATCGTGCGAATAGCTTACTACTGGTGAGGTTCGTGACCGAATCTACAATCATGCCCGTGGTATCACTTCTTGCGGCTGCGGCGTTCTGGGCATGAATTCGGCAACGAGTCGCTAGCCAGAACGAAATACTGATGAAAAGGACTGCCCAAGTTCCGACGAAGGCAGCTAGCGGAGGGTAGGCACGATACAGCAGTACTGTGGAAACCGCGTAAACAATGATCACCGACATAAATTCACTGATCAGCATTTGCATCGTCTGAGTAACACCCAGAGCGGTTTCGCTGATGCGGTGCGCTAATGCTCCAGCAAAACTGCTGCTCAGGTAGCGGTGAGAATGCTGCTGCAAGTAAGCATACAGCGATCGAATAATGTGCTGACGATGAATCGGATGGCGAATCGTCTGCAACAGTCCAGTTGCTCGCCCAAAGATCACTTCACCGACACTTAAAGCAGCAAATAGCGTTAAGGGTTGGCTGACGGCATTGAAGATCAGCTTACTATCCCCTGTCGATCGCGTCACACTGCGGATAATTTCACCGATCGCGTAAGGCAGCATAATCCCGCAAGTCGCGTGCAGTGCCTCACAAATAGCAATTGCTACATACCACCAGCGAAATTGATTGACAAAAAAGTAAATAAACCGGAACGGGGTTGTCGGTAAGGCTGGCGCACCAGCAGCCCGTTGAAAAGGTTGAGGTTTTTTGAGGATGGAATGGCGATCGGAGCGTAGCACTTCAGATTCTCCCTAACATGCGGCTAGACGGCTGATTTAGCCGTCCAGTGACGTAAATTAAATTGTGATGACTGCTTAACGTACAGCATCTCCTTTACGATAGTCGGCAGTGATATTGTCTAGCTTTTGTTTCAAACTGTCGTCAAGTTTGACCTCGATCGCTTTCAAGCTATGCGTCAGTTGCTCTGAGCGGCTGGCTCCAATAATCGGGGCGGTGATGATCGGATTTGCCAGTACCCAAGCGATTGCTAGTGTGGTCAGTGACAATCCAGCAGCATCGGCAACCGTGCGTAACTCTTCAACGGTATTGAATTCGCGATCGTGCCAGTATCGCTCTTGATAGCGTTCAGCCGCCGCACCCAGCGTAAATCTTGTGCCTGACGTGGGTTCACTCGTTCGATCGTGTTTACCTGTTAACAGTCCACCTGCTAACGGATTGTAGGGAATCACTCCTAATCCTTCCTCTTGTGCTAGAGGCAGCAGTTCTCGCTCAATTTCGCGGAACAGCAGGTTATAGCGAGGCTGAATCGAAACAAAGCGCGTCAGATTACGAACCTCGGCACGACCCAGAGCGCGACTGAGCCGATACGCCAGAAAGTTAGACACTCCGATATAGCGAACTTTACCTGCTCGAACAATCAAATCCAATGCCTCCAGCGTTTCATCTAGAGGCGTTGAGGGATCGTCTGCGTGCAACTGGTACAGGTCGATGTAGTCTGTGTCCAATCGGCGGAGAGAAGCATCGATCGCATCAAGCAGATGTTTGCGCGAAGCTCCTTGATCCCAAGGTGCAGCACCCACTCGACCCACGGCTTTAGTTGCCAGAATAAAGCGATCGCGCTTACCTTTGAGCCAGCGACCTACAATTTCTTCTGTCCGTCCGACGGTATCTAGTCCGCCCCCTAATGGATAAACATCGGCAGTGTCTAGAAAGTTGATACCCGCCGCTTCAGATGTATCTAGGATTTTCCTGGATGTTTCTTCATCGGTCTGTAAGCCAAAGGTCATCGTACCGAGGGCAAGGCGCGAAACGATTAATCCAGTACGACCCAGGGTAGTAGTTGGTAAGGTCATAATAGTAGTTATTGGTGATCAATCATTTCCGGTGGAAAAGAGAATTCCACCGGATTTAGTTAGCGTCAGACCACTGTATCTAAACCAGGAATTTATGCCGTCACCAAATCCCTATCAACCGATTTAGATTCGATCGTGCCTAGTTTAGATTCGATCGCTGTTCCCTTAAAGAAATCAGGATTCGCTTCAGTGTAAAGCTTGTAAGGATTTGCGAACACATAGGATCTGAAGTCAGCTTCAGAAATGACACCTTCTTCAACCAGTGCCCAACTTTCAGCCAGAGGAAGCGTCAAATCAGGAACATCCCAGTGACCCACATCCGAAGAATAGATCGCGTTGATCTTCACCCCTAACGGATTGGCTTTGTCGTTGAAAGCAGCCGCGATCGTGCGATCGTCCGACTCCGAACCAAAGAAGAAATTATCGATCCAGCGATCGCGGATATCTTCAACTGTTTCGATTCCGGCTGCTGCAAAATCTTCTAGCTCACTGCCCACAGGTTGGCGACTATGACGACCGAACGAAGAGCCTAGAACACTCTCAGTTAATTCTGCTTTGTCGAGAGAATGTCCAGCCGTAACTTCACTGCCGTATCGCTCAAATAGCTCGAACAACTCATCCGAATTGGTCAAGGCTGGGTTGTAGTTTTGCAGTGCCTTCAAATTGCGCTTGCCGAAGCGATCGACCAAATGAGCATAGACATGAGCGCCCCAATCTGCGCCGCCTTCGAGCATTGCAACTCGCAACTGCGGGAATCGCTTCGTTACTCCACCAAAAAACAACGCTTTTGCAAAAGCTTGCGAGCCATCCGCAAAGTGACCAATGTGATTGTTCATGTAGTTGCTGATCGAAGAACGCCCCGTCCAGCCTTGACTTCCATAATGAGTCGTGACGGGAACACCGAGTTCAACGACCTTCGCCCAGAACGGATCATAGTCGTATTCACTAGAGGTGTTGGGAAATAAATTGACATTGAAGTAAACTTCTGACGATTTCTGCTTTCTGCTATCGAGCTTAGGCTGCCATCAAGTAGAAGTTCCATAATCCGGTCGCTGTGAACATCAAACGG
>JAHHHU010000069.1 GCA_019359175.1 Phormidium tanganyikae FI6-MK23 | reverse complement strand
AAAGGAATCAGTCAAGGGGACCGTGTGTCTCAAGCGAGGTTTATCGAAGAACTCTTCGGAATTAGCGCTTAACGGAATGCGAACGAGATACTTCGTTTGTCACTAAAAAGTATTTGCGACACAACCTACAAGGGTGTCCTGAAGCATGAAGTATTTCGACTTCTACAATTGTTCTATCCATTGGCTTCTGAAGCAACTCGAACTTTGTTACTTCAACGAATCAAGCATTCTGACGACTTGAATACAACTGATGAAGATGTAGAGTATCGCGAATATCAAACCTATAATTTATTGTTTTGGCTACATCGTACTGATCCAGGCTGTCAATTAGCAGCCCAGGAATTTGAAGCAATACAGCGATCGTATCCAAACTTTCAGCCTCGCGAATATCCAGACTTAACTCACTGGGGCAGTGTTAGAGCAGAAAGGGATGTCTCTGATATACAAATCGATGAGCTACTGAAACAAAATCCTGAAGCTCTTCTTCTCGACCTATTTAGTGGTCGAGAAGAAGCCCAGAACCGTCAAGAATTTTTTACTGTAATTCCAGAGGCGGTTGCAAAATCTGGCACTTGGGGTATTCAACTTGCAACTGCTTTACAGACAGTACAAAATCGAAACCCAGCACTGTGGGGAGACATTTGGAACCAAATCCTAATTGGCTTACAACGCACCATCTTACAGAATGATCAGTGGGTCAAGGTTCTAAACTTGGTGCAATCTTCATCTGTCATCAATACTTCGGCGGAGAACCTAATCGACCTACTCGAACAGGGGATTCGCAAATCTCAAGGAGCGATTCCTCAATCCTGCTTATGTGTAGCCGAGCAGATTGCAGAGCGATTGTGGATTTGCATCAATACAGATATGACTCCAGAGGAAGTTAACTCAGATAGTAACTGGCTTTCAAGAGCAATTAATCGTCCTGGTGGTAGTCTCGCCCAGTTTTGGCTTCAAACTCTTTCTAGAAGGCAACCTGCACTTAACACAATCGAAGATAAGATTCCACCTAATTTTCGGCAATACTTCAACGAAGTTGTCAATGGTTCCTCCTGTGCTGCTGCAATGGGAAGGGTAATATTAGCGAGTCAGGTTCACTTCCTATTCTCCTTAGATCCACAATGGACTCGGAGCAGGCTCTTTCCGTTGTTTAATTGGGCAGAAGATACGAAGCAAGCGCAACAAGCTTGGCATGGTTTCCTGACTTGGGGAAGATGGTCTGAAGAAATGCTTCCAGATTTAATGCCGCTGTATCGGCAAGCATTTCAGTACATCCCAGCAAATCTTGCAAATACAGAATTGCGATCGCAATTCTGTCTACACCTAGCGAGTATTGCAATCTATGGTTCAACGAATCCAATGGAGGAAGGTTGGCTTCGAGAATTTCTCATTTCTATGGAAAGCTGCGATCGTCAACAATTTGCGTTTCACACAGGTAGCCGTTTACGTTCTATTCAACAAGATGCACAACAGAATCTATGGGGACGATGGATGAGTCATTACTGGGAACAGCGCAATCAAAGTGTGCCTATCCTGCTTGAGCAGGCGGAATGGGAAGAGGTGATGAAGTGGTTACTACATTTGGATGCAGTCTTTCCATCTGCTGTTGAAAGAGTTTGCAGTGGCCCTTCTTTTAGCCTAGTCGATCAGTTCTTTTACTACATGCTACAGAATAAAAACTACGAGGAGCTTTACCCAGATGCACTAGCGAGACTGCTTCTACATCTATTAAAAGCAACCACCACCTCTTTCCACGTTTGCCAGTATATTGAAACGATGTTTCGATCTCTGATGCAGCACTCTACCCTCCATCCAACGCTTCAACAAATTTGCGACGAACTAAGCCGTTTAGGATGTCAAAATGCACTTGACTTATCTAATTTGCTCAACGATTAATGCAGATGACAAAGCTGATTGAGACAGTTAGTTTTTAAAGAGCAAGATGAAAGTCAAGTTTGCCGATTACCAGCAAATCACGCATAGCCGGACACAGAACAAAGCGATTCAAGAACTTGCAGAAATTGTAGCGGACTCGTTTCACGAGAGCCAAAGGCAGCGCCCAAGCCTTATTCAGCGAGGTCGAACGCAACGAGCACAGCAGGTTCTACTCTGCACTCACGCTCCAACCGATGTCGCAGGTCGGTGCGCACAACCGCGAGACAAAGCTGCTTTACAAGCCTATGCCGCCGCTTATCTCGCCGAACGAGGGAGCGGAAGTCTGGATTACCCTTGGGATCAGTGTATTCAACAACGGCGAGTGGCAGTCCTGGAACACGAAGGGCAAATTGTTGCCGTCGTAAGACGGGGTGAAACTGTCCGGTGCGCGATCGTGGTTGCTCCTTTCACGTTTCCGCAATTTCGGCGGCAAGGGTTTGCCCGTCGCCTGCTGGCTTTTTTGTGCAGGAAATGCTGCAGGAGTTTCCTGCGGTCAAGCTTTGGGTGGATGAGGAGAATACGGCCGCGATCTCGCTTTATCAGTCGCTCAACTTTCAAGCGATCGGAACGTGTTAGAGAACGTTTGAGAAGTAGCGGATTATACTCATTTGTTAGAATGGAAGTATGAACCGAAAACCCTACAACACTGATGTGTCTGATGAGGAGTGGACAATCCTCGAACCATTGATTCCAGCAGTTCAACCTGGTGGTCGTCCGCGTTTTAGAAACATGCGTGAGATTGTGAACGCAGTATTCTACATTCAACGTGCTGGCTGTGCTTGGCGCTTGCTTCCACACGAGTTTCCACCTTGGCAAACGGTGTATTACTACTTTCGTACTTGGCGGGTTGCGGGTGTGTGGGAAACGATGCTCAGCACTGTTCGCGAACAAGTGCATCAAGGATGCCACCACACCCAGTGCTGGCATCCTTGATGCACAGTCATTAAAACTACTGAAGTCGGCGGTACAGAACGGGGCTATGACGGGGGTAAGAAAGTGAAAGGGCGCAAGCGTCACTTGTTGGTCGATACGCAAGGATCTGTCCTGAAAGCCAAGGTACTAGCGGCGAACACCGCAGACCAAGAAGGAGCAAAACAACTACTTCAGGGGATTCAAGCTCAATTCCCCCGCTTACGGCACTTGTGGGTCGATGGTGGCTATCGCACCACGTTTGTCACTTGGGTGAAAGAGCAGTTGGGTTAGACGGTGCAGCGTGTCCAGCATCCCAGTGCTGGCTCACGTCGTCGCATTACGGTGCCAGGTGTCGAACCTGCGCCGATTGACCGCAGTTTCAAAGTGATTCCGCGCAGGTGGGTGGTGGAGCGAACGTATGGCTGGCTTGGACGGTATCGGCGTTTGAGCAAAGACTACGAATATCTACCGGAAACATCAGAAGCGTTTATCTACACCACCTCTCTCCGTACACTTCTGCAAAGATTGGCATAATCCGCTACTTCTCAAACGTCCTCTAAGTATTACAGTTGTAGATAGATTAGACTGAAGAGAACTATCTATGATATTCGTTGTATGGATAGGCTCTCGATTGACCCTTCCCAAGTCTTTCTAACTGGACAGGCACTAGAAGCGGTCTGCGAATGGAGTAACGCACTGAAATCGTTTCAGCAGCGATTGAGTCCTTACTTTACTCGAACTGAAGCGCGTCAAGCCGCTTTCAATTACATCCAAGCCTTGCTCAGTCCCGTCGAGCGGAAAAATGGGTGGCAAATTGCTGAGCAGGTCGGCAATGCGAATCCTTACCGAGTTCAACATCTGTTAGGACGTGCCCAGTGGGATGCGGAAAAAGTCTGTCAGGAAGTGCGGCAGTATGGGGTTGAAGGTTTGAGCGAATCGGACGACATCTTCGCAGTGGATGAAACAGGATTTCTCAAACAAGGACACCAGTCAGTCGGCGTACAGGTTCAGTATTACGGCACAACCGGACATCTGGAAAACTGTCAAGTGGGTGTCTTTTTAGCCTACATTACTGGCAAAGGTCATACCCTGATTGACCGTCGCCTCTATTGGCCGAAATCCTGGGCGGATGATGCAGACAAGCGGTCTAAAGCAGGAGTACCAAAAACAGTGGAGTTTGCCACTAAAGCGCAACTCGCTCAACAGATGTTGCAATCGGCATGGGACGCTGGGCTTCGTTCTGCTTGGGTGGTTGCCGATGAAGTGTATGGCAACGATGCTGGTTTCTGGTGGTGGTTAGAGAAGACTGGACAACAGCCTTACGTACTCACCGTGAACAAGAAACAGCCCGTGGTGATAGGTTGGCAACCTGAGCGAGCGGAAGCAGTCTGTCAATCGCTGTCGCCTGAGCAATGGCAACGCTTGAGTTGTGGTCAAGGCAGTAAAGGAGAACGGGAGTATGAATGGGCTAGGGTCGCGATTAATTGTGGTGATTCTGGAGAATTTCAGCGGTGGTTAGTGTTTCGTCGTTCCCTCGAACAGATCGACCCACCGCACCACATTAGCTACTACCAAGTCTTTGCGCCTAAGGACACATCGTTGGCGACCATTGCTCAAGTGGCAGGAAAACGGTGGGGCATTGAAGAGTGCTTCAAGTTGGCAAAGAGTCAGTTAGGACTAGCAGATTACGAGGTTCGTTCTTGGGTGGGGTGGCATCGGCACATGACCTTAGTCATAGCAGCACAAGTATTTTTGAGCGGATTACGGGCTCAAGTAGAACCGAGGATCAAAGATGCTGAGAGTGCGTCCCCCCCTTTGGCTCTAGTTGGCTCTCTGGCTGTGTTCAAAGCGCTCAGAGGGTTATCATCAAACTGAGTCTGTGGGAACTGCAGCGTTGGTTGTGGAGGCTGTTGTTTCCCAAAGTTTGGTCTCTTGAATCGATTTTGCATTGGTCTTACTGGCGCAGAGTGCATCAAGCAGTCGCTCGATATCATCACTACCGCAAACGTTCTCAATCATAGATCTACAACTGTAATACTAAGAACTGCTCCGCCTATAAAAGCTGATAAGTCCTACTCTGCAAGCATTTCATCGGCGTTGTTGCATGAATAGGGGTTGCGGAGCGGTGACGTGATAGGTTTGAAGTACCACCAACAAGCCTTCACAGCTATGAGTTACCGCATCCGCAACTGGTCTGAGTATAACGCTGGATTGAAACGCATAGGAAGCCTGACGTTTTGGATTGATGAAGCCGTTCTAGCGCAGTGGGTTGTCCCAAGCTTGAGCGGACAACGTGGAGCTTCGGTGTTCTACAGTGACATCGCGATTGCGACGATGGCAACGGTAAAAGCAGTGTATGGACTGGCAGGACGGCAGTGCCAAGGATTTCTGACTTCAATTTTTGGGCTGATAGAATTTGAGTTTCCGGTTCCCGACCACAGCACCTTATCGCGGCGAATCGGCAAGCTGTCAATTGCTTTGCCCGTGCTGCCCGCAACCGGAGCGCGTCATATCGTGGTCGATTCCACCGGAGTCAAAGTTTATGGCGAAGGCGAGTGGAAAACTCGGCAACACGGTATCAGCAAGCGTCGCACTTGGCGCAAACTGCACTTAGGAGTAGATGAGGCGACGGGCGAAATCCTCGCAGCTAGGATGACCTCGAATACGGTGCATGATGGCGAAGTTCTAGACGAGTTGCTGAACCAGATTGAGGATGACATCGAGCAAGTCAGCACTGATGGGGCGTATGACCATCGCCACTGCTACGAAGAAATCGTTGAACGTGGAGCCAAACCTGTGATTCCCCCGCGCAAAGATGCCGTGATTTGGCAGCATGCCAATCGTAAAGTTCCTCCTCATCCGCGAGACGAGAATTTGCGCTACATTCGCAAGCATGGGCGCAAGAAGTGGAAACGCGATTCCGGGTATCATCGTCGCTCGATTGCTGAAACGACGATGTTTCGCTTCAAGACCATCTTTGGCAGCAATCTTCGGTCGCGTCGATTTGACAATCAAGCCGTAGAGTTATTGATTAAATGTGCGGCACTCAATCGCATGATTCAGATTGCCAAACCGGATAGCTATCAAGTCGAAGCTTAATCTCGGCTTCCCTCAATCTCAGAATAGTCTCTTTTTCGATTCATGCAACAAAGCCCATTTCATCTGTTAATATTGAAACTGAACTAGATCTGAATTTATTCCGTTGCCTTCGGCTCATGCACAGCGTGTCCGAACCCTATCATCCATTTCCTTCGATATATAAATTTAGATGATTTAAGATTTTAATTCATTTGAATTTCTACACCCAGCTAGCAACACTTTAAATCTCATTCTAGGATGAATTTTATACGAACAAGCATCAATGAATTCATTGCGTTTAGAGGCTCGGATTAGTGAATTGATGTCCCGCTTTGTAGCGCAGATAAAGCACTCCGCTGCGGTGAGCCGGACTGATCTAAATCGAGCAGCACAAACGGTGCTAGTGCCAATTCTACGTGAGATTTATGGCTATACAAGTTTAGAGAATTTAGACTATACAGAATGCGATCCAAACTATCCTAGCATTGACTTGGGAGACAAAGTGGCACGAGTCGCATTTCAAGTCACATCGACTCCTAAGCTAGAGAAAGTTAAACAGACGCTCAAGAAGTTTATTGAGCATCAGCTAGATCAGCAGTACGATCGAGTGATCGTTTATATTTTGACTGAAAAGCAAGGAGCGTATTCAGAAGTTGGTATTCAATCAATTACTCAGGGCAAATTGAGCTTTGATATCGCAAGTGACATTTGGGACTCGCGAACTCTAATCAAAGATGTGAGTAATTTACCGCTTGAAAAGATTCAGCGCGTTGCAGCCATTCTTGAAGCGTATTTTGGCGAACCGCGAGGTTCAATTGATTGGGAGCTTCGTGATACGCTCGTTCAGACGCTTCAACACTACACAAACCAAGTTTTCGTACCCAGGCAAGAACAGGAACGGCTGGATCAGTTTCTACAAAACCGAGCGAACGGACTCTTTCTAATTACAGGTCGAGCTGGTATCGGAAAAACAGCCCTTCTTGCCAATTGGATTGATGCACTTGATCGAGAGCGCGTTTGTCTAATTTATCAGTTCTTCAGTCAGCGTGATTCTGCAACTCGTTCGTTGTTAAGGGCTTATCGTAATCTCTTGCAATGCCTGCATGAGTGTTTAGGAATTGGTTCGAGTTCCATCCCGACTGATATAGAAGGCTTAAGGCGGGAAATCTATAATCTGCTTCGAGATGAGTTTGCTCGGGCGAATCGCCCATTTGTGATTGTACTTGATGGGTTAGATGAAGCCGAAGACATTTTTACACCGCTGTTTCCGCATTCGTTACCTCCTTCGGTCTTCATTGTTGCTGCGGTGAGATCGCTAGAAGGAGAAACCTGGTATCAGCAATGGAAGTCGGCAGCCGATGAACACTTGGAACTGAATCAGCTGCCCCGTTCAGCGATCGTCGAATGGCTGAAGCAAACTGACAATAATGAGTTGATTGATCTTTCAACCGATTCTAATTTCATCGCTCAACTGGATCAAATCACACAAGGTTATCCGCTATACCTCCATTTTTTGATTGAAGATTTAATTGCTCGACCTGAAGCTGTGAACCAAATTGTTGCTGAGAGCCCAAAAGAGTTTGGCGAGTATGTGAAAACTCAATTTCAGCAGTTAGCCAAGTTAAGAGAACTTCAGCAATCAGCGGTTCGAGATTTATTTACACTGCTTGTTGCGTCCTGTGGAGCCTTGTCCATCGAAGACATCCAAGACTTGACAGGATTGAGCCTGTGGGAGTTAGAGGGACTTCCATGGCAGGTGAAACGTTGGTTTAGTTTTCAGGATAATTGCTATAGTTTTGTGCATCCACTGCTCTCGCAAGAATTTCAGCAAGTACTCGGACGTGACGCGATCGTGGCTCAACAAAAATTAGTCGAATACTGCCAGCGATGGGATGAGCATCACAGTTCGTATGCTTTACGTTATCTGACTGAACACTTGCAGCAACGTCAAAGCTGGTATGAACTATTCGGATTAGCACGAAATTTAGCATTCATCAAAGCACAACACGCTCGATTTCCGAGCGAGCCAAACTTGCCGCTGAGAACGATCCAAATCGCACTCAAAGGTGCAGTCGAAGCTGATGATGCGGCTGCAATGGCAGAGTTTTCACTGCAACACGCACACTTCCTTGCTGAGACCACCCTAAAAGGATCGCCCCTCACTGCTTTACGTTCTGGAAATTTGAAACGAGCTTTGAGCCTTATAGAATTGTATCAGTCGCAAATAGAATTCTATATTCTGTGGAACTTACTACTGGGTTGGGAGTTAAAAGACAATCATCAGCACGATGAAGCGAATCAGGTTTTAAAGGCATTATCAAGCCAAAACTTACCTCAATTCTCTCGAAAAGAACGTAGCGACTTTTGGAAGTGCCACCTTCTTACAAACTTACTCATCCACGTTTTTGAGGTGAATCCTAACATTTGCATCAAGTTGGGTCAGACACTTCTTGATCCCAATGACTACGATTCAATGTGTCGCAAATTGTGCGAGCGTGGATACGATTCTGTGATCTTCGATGCTGTCAAATTAGAGGTAGAAAACGAGCTTGCCCACAGTACAACTGTCTTCGGGATGCGTCGGTTGCAGGAAATTGTAGAGATACAGGCAAGAAGGGTGGACAAGGGTATAGCACTCCAGTCGCTCTCTGAAATTGCTAAGCTTCTCTTGACACCAGGTTGGGAATTGAGCTTCTGCGAAGCATGGGCGCGTATTGCCTGTGTTGGAGCAAGCCTGGGAGAAAGAGCATTAAGCATCAAGTATTTTACTCAAGCGATTACAACTGCGAAAACAATGGAGAACGAGGAACGTAAATTTCAAGACTTCTCAAGCATTGTTTATTATCAAAAGAAGGTGGGAGAAAGTGATCTATTCTTTCTACCCATTGCCCTCGAAACTTGGCGGTCGGCTGAATTTACTCAGTTGACTTATCAGACCAAGGTTTTAGTAGAGATTGCATCGCTTCAGGTCGAACTATGGCGTCAAGATGAAGCTGAAGTAACGCTCAAACAGGCAATCGAACTTAATAAAAGAGTGAAAGACTCAGAAGCGCGAGCAGAGGCATGGATTGCGATCTCAAAAGGGTTAATTGATGCTGGCAAATTAGCCCTGGTTGTTGAATCGTACCAAACCAAAACGAAATACTTCAATGCATTACAAGACCCGGTTTTGTCTCATGTAGTGCTGAAGCAGATTGAAGGACGGGAGTTTGATCTGGCACTAGAAACTGCACTACAAATTGAGAACCAATCGAGTAGAGATGATGTTTTATCAAAGATTGCGATTGCCCAAATTGATCAGCTTGATTTTGATGCTGCATTGACGACGATTACTCAAATTGAAGCTAGATATCAGAAAGATGCAGCGCTGATTCATGCTGTAGAGATTCAAATTCAACAATCAAGTCAAAGCAATAATCTCGATCGTATCTTAGACACCGTTTGGCAAATTAATGCTTATACAGAACGGACAAAGGCACTGTCACTGATTGTAAAGCACCAGTTAAACCAGCAAAATTTTGAAGCGGCGTATCGCACAGCTCAATTGATCGAAGACGAGGAGTATCAAGCGTCAACGAAGCGGTTGTTTGCGCTTGCTTATGCGGAAGTGCAAGAGTTCAGCCAAGCGTTAGCACTTGCCGCTCAGATTGACGATCGAGAAGTTCAAAGTCAAACGCTGAATGGAATTGCATCAGCGCAAATTAAGCTCGGTGAATTTGAAGCCGCACGCTCAACGCTGTCTCGATTGTTGAGTACCGAACCAGAAACCGAAGTTGCCTTGCTCCAAGCATGGTCGCTGCTCGAAATTGCAACCCTTCAGCTACAGTCAAATACACCTCAAGCCGCGTTAACGACCACCCAGGCTGCTGCTCAATTCACTGAAAAGATACAGGATCAGTTTGCACAGGCGCAAGTGATAGCGGTGCTTGCGAAATGTTGGGCAAAGCTAGGAAGCGAATACCGCGAGAAATCCGAGCAAGCGCTTCGTCGAGTATTCAAAGCTGCAACCGAGATTCGAGCGAAACAAGAACGTCGAGAAGCTTGGAGCATTCACAATCCGTGTTCTCACTTGTTTGCGATCATAGCGCGGACCCAAGCGGAGCTAGGAGATTTTGAAGCTGCACTGAAAACTAATGAGTTAGTCACTGTTGCTTCGATCAAAGCTTACGTGTTTGGCATCATCGCTCAGCAGCAAGTCGAACAAAATTCAGACGCTTCGCAAAAGGAGCATCTGGGCGCTGTTCTAGCTGATGCCTATGAGCAGATTGAGCAGTCAGATCCATTTTTTTATTCTGGTCTGAGTGATTCTGTAAGAATACATTGCACCCTAGCAGTGGCACAGTCTATAGTTGGTGATCAAGCAGCAGCGTTAGAAACACTCGTGAGCCTGAAAGAACAGGCTGAAGACGATCGTGATAGAGATTTAATATTGGCAAATGTCGCGATTGCCGAAATCACAATCGACAGTGTTGAAACTGCAATGAAAACCTTAGATAAGATTGGATCTCTGGAATGGCAGTTACAGGTTTTTTGGGCGATGGCATCACACCAATTTAATCAAGGTCTGAAATCAGAAGTCCGTTTAATTTTGGAGAAGACAGAAGCTTGTGTACAGCGCATGAATCCGAAGGCGTACTTATCCAGTCGCGAAAAGATGATTGTGATGCAAGCGATGGCTGGTAATGCGGATCAAGCAATTAGTGCTGCACTACAACTAGGTAAGAATCGCACATCTTTACTGGCTACATTAACTCGAATTTTCGCCAAAGCTGGAGATCGAGCTAGCCTTAAACGGCTTCTAATTCCATGTGCTGATTATCCAGAGGCGGTTTATCAAATTTGCGAATCTTTGGCTCAACTTTACCCGCAACAATCATCTGAGATTGCCGCGACCGCTGCAAAACGACATTCAATCGCTGATACTTCAATTATTTAGAATCAATTGCTAGATTGACGTAACGAGGTGAGAAGGTGGATTTGAACGTGAAATGCTCCGCGATCAAGTACTAACTGCTGTAACCTGCTTTGAGACTCCTGATGGCTTGCAGCACGCAGGCGGCAATCGTCCGAAGCTCACCACGCGACTACGATTTCCGCAGACAGGTTCAATTCAATCCGGGTGCTGGTGTTCTGCGCTATTAAAAATTGATATCAGCCGAATTGCACTGAGAAATCAAGGGCGCTTCAACCACTCACGCACCCTTTTCATGTCTGGAGAACGCCGCGAAGAGTCAGCCGCCCGCAGTCAATATGCCGCGATCGAGAAGCATTCAGCAGATGCGCGAGACTTTCTCTGGGTCGCTTCATTGACCATTGGAGACCTGTGATCGCCTGGGATGAAGTTGAGGTTTAGCACATTATTCAACAATTCGGCATTAATCCGCATCCCTGCTACAAGTTAGGCTTCGGGCGCTGCTCATGCCGCAATTATATCTTTGGCAGCAACGATCAGTGGGCAACTTTGCGACTGATTGATCCGGTCGGCTTCGATCTCATTGTGCAGTATGAAGCTCAGTTCGGCTGGACAATTCACCGCACGCTATCAGTGCTAGAACGGGCAGAATTGGGAACCCCCTATGCGCCACTTGACCTGATCGATATTGTCGCTGCATTTGATTCTGTCTGGACTCAACCAATCTTGCTATCGCCTGGAGCCTGGAAACTTCCGCTTGGTGCCCTTGGAGATGCCAGCGGACCGACTTGGGCAAGGCGACTTAAGTAGTGACAATCAATGGTGAGGATCTAAGCGATCGCCAGCATCCTCCGGATACACTCTCACTCAAAGTAACCGGACTGTAAAAGGCAGATTTAAGCTCTGCTTGTAAATTATTTTCTTCTTACTAAAATTCTTACTAAAATTAGTTCCAATCCAAAATCTAGTGACTAAAATCTGAACACCAGCCATCTGATCACGTTGAAGTCAATATGCCGCGTCGTCTTAACCCTAAATGCTTAGAATGCTCTGTCCATACGATCGAGTGGGCAAAACTGGTGCATGGTCCTGAGTCCGAGGGAGGTGACGGCTGTTGGGTCGAAGAAAACAACCGATGTCAAAAACTCAGGTGGCAATATCAAAAGGTTGTGTCGCAAAAATTGGTAAGGTGGAGTAACTCAATTTTCCCGGTTGTGTCGCAAATACTTTTTAGTGACAAACGAAGTATCTCGTTCGCATTCCGTTAAGCGCTAATTCCGAAGAGTTCTTCGATAAACCTCGCTTGAGACACACGGTCCCCTTGACTGATTCCTTT
>JAHHHU010000068.1 GCA_019359175.1 Phormidium tanganyikae FI6-MK23 | reverse complement strand
TGAGAGTGCATCTCGTCTACTACCCGCCCTATCACAGCAAGTACAATCCCATTGAACGCTGTTGGGCAGCACTCGAAAACTACTGGAACGCAACAGTTCTCGATTCGATTCAGACTGCTCTATGTTGGGCAGCGAACATGACCTGGAAGGGGTGTCTCCGATTGTCCATCTGCTGCATCAGAACTACGAAAAAGCAATCAAAGTCCTTTCTCCAGAACTAGAAACATACCTCCCGTTTTGGCAGCGATCTGAGTTGTTGCCTAAGTGGGATATCACGATTGTTCCGACTTCGTAGGATAGGTATCCTATTTCCTTGCAGATCCCTTATGACACGATCGGAAAAACTTACGCTCGAACTCGAAACAGCGATCGACGAATTGCCGCAAAGCTTGTAGAAATCTTGTCAGATTTGCAAGCATCAACGATCGCTGATATTGGTGCAGGAACCGGAGCTTATGCGATCGTGCTTGCTGAACAGGGATATCAAGTTATTGCAGTTGAACCATCTCAAACCATGCGGAGTCAAGCACCGACTCATTTTGCAATTCAGTGGATTGATGCTTATGCAGACAACATTCCTTTACCCGATCAATCTGTCGATGCTGCGATTATTATGCTCGCTTTTCATCATTTTCAAAATTATCAGCGATCATTGCAGGAAATTTGCAGAATCACTAAAAACGGGCAGATTGTTCTGTTTACCTTTGATCTCGCATTCGCTTCTCAGTTCTGGCTGACAAAGTATTTTCTTCATTCATCAAAGATGTTGAATTAACTTTCTTACCGATTCTAAAGCTAAAGGCTGAGATTCAATCGGTTACAAACAATGTTGTCAATGTGCTTCCCTTTCCGTTACCACATGATCTAGCTGATTCATTTGCAGCGGTGGGATGGGGAAGACCGGAACTTTATCTCGATCGTACAATCCGAGACGGTATTTCGTCGTTTGCCAAGATTAACAGCGATGAACTCAATACTGGTTTGTCTCAACTCCAAAGAGATTTAGAAACGGGAGTATGGGATCAGCAATACGGGTATTTACGACAGCAAGATCAGTATGATGCAGGATATTGCTTCGTTTATAGTTCCGTAGCTTAAGAAAATGGGCGAACAGTTGAATGTTCACCCACCAACCCAGTTCCGATCGTTCATTACTGAAAATTAAATGCAGCCGTTTGATCTGGAGGTAGAACAGCATCACGGACACTAATTTGATTTGGAATCAATTTGAGTTGATAGTAAGTATCCGCAACCTTTTGCTGTTCAACCAGCAAGTCATCCGTTACAGGCTTAAGTCCAAACTGGCGGCGATCAGTCGCTTTCTTCACTGCTTCAACTGGAAGTTTCAGCGCATCTGTCAGAACTTTCGTCACTTCATCTCGGTTCTGGCTCGACCAGTCTTCCAAGTTCCGAACTTCTTCTAGAACACTCTTCAAGAGCTTTGGATTCTCGGCCGCAAACTTGCGAGAAGCAATGTAGTAGCCTCCAGTTTTATTCAAACCTTCACCGTCTACTAATACGCGAGCATTTGCGCCCTCATCGGCTGCTGCATAAAACGGGTCCCAAATCACCCACGCATCGACTTCACCCTTTACAAAGGCAGCACGAGCATCAGCAGGTGGAAGATAAATTGGCTGAATGTCGCTGAACTTTAATCCTCCCTTTTCAAGAATCTGCACGATCAAATAGTTCGCGCTCGATCCTTTTGCAAAAGCAACCTTCTTTCCTTTGAGGTCAGCAACGCTCTGAATCGGTGAATTATCTGGAACAAGAATGCCAGACCCTTTAGGATTCGGCGCGATCGAGGCTGCATAGATCAGCTGCGCCCCAGCCGCTTGAGCAAAAATAGGCGGCGACTCTCCTACAGGACCAATGTCGATCGCTCCCACATTCAATGCTTCAAGTAGAGGCGGACCTGCCGGAAACTCTGTCCATTCTACTTTTGCGCCTTCTGGAGCAAGTCGCTTCTCTAGCAAGCCTTTCGATTTGAGCAAGATAGTAGACTTCTGATAGCCAAATCGAACGATGTTTGCCGCTTGGGTTGATTTTTGAGCAGAATTGCTGGCGGGAGAAGTACCCGGACTGTTAGAGGCTTGGGGTGCATTAGAACTGCAAGAGGCGATCGCAGCAGTTAAAAATACCCCGATCGCAAATGCTCCGATAGCTGACAGTGAACTACGAGACACAATACGACTTGTCCTAAGAGCATTCAAACGGTTAAGAACTCGATTCATCATGGGTTAATCTCTAAGACAGATTAGGTTAGGAAAAAAAGCAGCCTCGAATTCAATCCAATTAGGCGCTAATGATTCCTTTGCGGCGTTAGGGAGTCGGAGAAACCCTTTTTAATTACGGTAACTCGATAATGTTGCCGTAGTCACATGACGAGATTGAACCACATCAATACTGAAAAGATCAAGATGTCGAAAAATAATCGGCAGTAGAACCTTGAGGAAGAATCAGAAATCTCTTGATTTGCTCAAAGGGTTATGACATACTAGCTCAAGCAAAATACAATTACTCGATCGGTTTACCGTATTTTCAGAGAAGGTTTTCGAGATTGATGCCCACGGTAAAGGGGAGAGGAATGAGTAAAAGTCAGAAACAATTAAAGCTTGGTGCATTCTTAATGGGTTCGGGTCATCATGTTGCAGCATGGAGACATCCAGAATCGCGAGCCGATGGCGGACTGAGCTTTGAGCATTACAAGCAAGTTGCACAGACCGCAGAGCGAGGAAAGTTCGACATGATTTTCTTTGCAGATGGCGTAGCAGTCCGCGATCGCGGGGGAATCGAAGCCCTGAGCCGCTCAGGACACATTGCCCACTTTGAACCGCTCATACTTTTATCTGCACTTTCTGTTGTGACAGAGCGAATCGGCTTAGCCGCAACAGTTTCGACAACCTACAATGAGCCTTTCCACCTTGCCCGCAAATTTGCTTCACTTGATTATCTTAGTGGAGGCCGAGCAGGCTGGAACCTTGTTACTTCTGCAACGAATTCTGAAGCACAGAACTTCAATTTAGAGAAACATCCTGACCATCAGCCGAGATACGATCGCGCTCGTGAATTTGTCGAAGTTGTGACTTCACTTTGGGATAGTTGGGAAGATGATGCTTTTGTGCGAGACAAAGACTCTGGTATCTACTTTGATCCTGATAAACTTCATGTTCCTCACCATAAAGGAAAGCATTTTTCAGTCAGAGGTCCTTTGAATGTCGCACGTCCACCTCAAGGACATCCGGTGATTATTCAAGCTGGCTCATCTGAAGATGGTAAAAATCTGGCAGCACAAACCGCAGAAGTAATTTTTACAGCGCAGCAAACTTTAGAAGATGCTCAAGAGTTCTACGCAGATGTAAAAGGTCGATTGGCGAAGTATGGACGCTCTCCTGACTCACTCAAAATCATGCCGGGAGTGTTTCCAGTCATTGGGAAAACTGAGCAGGTAGCGAAAGAGAAATTCGAGCAGCTTCAGGACTTGATTCATCCATCAGTGGGATTGGATCTGCTCTCTGGATTAGCAGGCGGCGTTGATTTATCTCGCTATCCGTTAGACGAACCATTGCCAGAGTTGCCCGAAACTGAGCTTGCAAAAAGTCGTTTGAAGCTACTCACAGATCTGGCTCAACGAGAGAAGCTTACGATTCGTCAACTTTACCTCTGGATTGCTGGAGCGCGGGGACATTGGCAAATTGTGGGAACACCTGAACAGATTGTTGATCGCTTAGAAGAGTGGTTTCTAAACGATGCTGCGGATGGCTTCAACATCATGCCACCTTATCTACCGGGAGGTCTTGATGAATTTGTTGATTTTGTGATTCCCGAATTGCAGCGACGAGGGCTGTTTCGCACTGAGTATGAAGGGCGAACACTGCGCGAGAATTTAGGCTTAACGCGTCCGGAAAACTCATTCTGCAACTCTCGTGCATTTGAGTCTGCAATTGCGTAGTGTGCGTGTCTATTGTCATCAACGTCTGAGAGTTCGACTTTTACTGGCATCCGTGCGTTCTCCAAACACACTGATTCTTAGAAGTTGATGACTTTTCTAATCCTCAATTGAGCAACAGGAGTATTGTTTATGCCAAGTATTTTAGCGATCGCGGGAAGTCCAACCCATCCTTCTAGAACTCATGGACTGGTCGAAATTGCTGCGAAGCGATTGCAGCAAGAAGGATTTCAGGTTGATATTGTCTCTGTGCGCGATTTTCCCGCAGAAGATTTAGTCTTTGGACGGTATGACAGCGCTGCTTTAAATCCGGTAAAAGCGTTATTGGAAAAAGCGGATGGTGTGATTGTTTCCACCCCTATCTACAAAGCTTCTTATACGGGTGTGCTGAAAGCTTTTCTGGATCTGCTACCACAAAAGTCATTGAATTGCAAAGTGGTGTTACCGATCGCGACTGGAGGAACGATCGCGCATTTACTCGCGATCGAGTATGCGCTGAAACCTGTCTTGGCTGAACTAGGAGCGCGACACATTTTGGGAACAGTTTACGCTGTTGATCAACAGATTCAGCGGCTAAAAGATGGCAGTCTTCAGCTTGAGCCAGAGATTGAAGATCGGCTTTACAATTCGCTGCAAGAATTATCGCAGGCTGTGAGGCATCTCGATCCAACTGCTGAAAAGTTGATTCCAGTTCGTTAAAGTTTTGTCTTTATATTTCATGAGAGTAGGGATATAAAATTCCTGCTCTCTTTATCAGTTCCAATTAGAGAATAACTAGTTACTTCGGATACAATGAAGCTGTAATGTGGATCACAAAAAGTTTGAGATAGTAGTATTAGTCCGCGAAGGTATAGCCTGAGTTTAGTTAAGAGCTTGTGGATTTATTTTAAACCTATGTGAATGCAGATAAACTGCGTATCCTTCTCAGAGAAACGGTTTCAGAAGATGAATTCCGAAAATTAGATCAGAGCTTTCAAACCATTTATAGATATCAACTTGGGAAAAAATCTAATTAGGAAATTCTCTAGAGTTTGATTCTATTTTATTGAATACCTAAACATTATTTAACAAAAATGAGTTACTTATCATAGTAAAAATAATAGTAGAGAGTACAACTAAGAAATCTAAAAGTTGAAGCTTTTTCCCTTCTTATTTTTTAGCTGCGCTTCCTCTAGTATCTTAGAAACTTAAAGCCTGAAATGCACAAATTTCAGAAACAGCTTTGATAGGAAAGTGGCGAGTTAGAAATCTCAGTTTTTATCTTCTGCTTTCAGAGGAAGCGCCTGCCTTGCTCTCAGGGATCGAGTGGTATCATTCCGCTCGCGATTTTACTTTCAAACAATTTAGCATTTAGGAGAGTGCGACAATGGTACAAGATGCTTTTACTAAAGTAATTGCTCAGGCAGATGTGCGGGGCGAATACCTCAGCAACGCGCAAATCGATGCTTTATCCGCGATCGTGCGAGATGGCAATAAGCGGATTGATGTGATCAACCGAATCTCTGGCAACTCTTCTGCAATCGTAGCAAATGCTGCACGAGCATTGTTCGAGCAACAACCACAACTAATTGCACCGGGCGGAAATGCTTACACGAATCGACGTGCAGCCGCTTGCTTGCGGGATTTGGAAATCATTCTGCGCTACGTGACTTATTCAGTATTTACGGGCGACTCTAGCATTCTTGAAGACCGCGCTTTGAATGGTTTACGAGAAACCTATCAAGCGTTGGGTGTGCCAGGAGGCTCTGTTGCTGCGGGCATTCAAAAGCTCAAAGAAGCCTCGATCGCGCTTGCCAATGATCCCAACGGGGTGACTCAGGGAGATTGCAGCAGCATCGTCTCTGAACTTGCTAGTTACTTCGATCGAGCTTCTGCTGCGGTTGCTTAATTCAGACCAAATCCTGTTATTGAATCTTTAGGAGAGACTTTTTCATGCCTAGAACGCCATTGACCGAAGCCGTTAATTCTGCTGATTCTCAAGGTCGCTTCTTGAGCAGTACAGAGTTCCAAGTTGCCTTTGGTCGGTTTCGACAAGCTGCCGTTTCCCTCGAAGCTGCAAAAACTCTATCTGCTAAGTCTCAAAGTTTAGCTGAAAGCGCAGCGAATGCAGTTTACCAGAAGTTTCCCTATACTACTCAGTTGCAAGGTCCAAACTATGCGGCTGACCCGCGAGGTAAGTCGAAGTGCGTTCGGGACATTGGCTACTATCTGCGGATCATTACCTATGCGCTAGTCGCAGGGGGAACAGGTCCGATCGATGAATACTTAGTGGCGGGTTTGGCTGAGATTAACAGTGCTTTTGAACTTTCTCCCAGTTGGTACATTGAGGCACTGAAACACATCAAAGCCAATCACGGCATCACGGGAGATCCGGCTGTGGAGCTGAATTCATACATTGATTATGTGATCAATGCGTTGAGTTAGCCTTCTCCTATTGTTTGAGTTTGCGAATGCATCTAGCCTTTTGTGTAGTGGATTTGAGTTTAAGCTTTCTACTACACAAACGGTTTTTTTAATGCGAGAAAAAGCGCACTCAATCGATGAATGCGCTCAGTCTACTAGGAGGATAAGGCGTAAGTTAGGAGCCGACTTTAGCACTGAACCACTGCTCGATTAACTGCTGCAATTTAGGATTCGCACTGTAATCGAATCCAGCGCTGCGAGCTTTCTCTAGAGCCTGCAGCGCTGTCAGTTCTTGCTGTTTGGCAATGCTGAAAATTGCGATCGCACTCGCTCTTAATCCGCCTGCACAGTGAATCAAAGTTGGTTTAGGCAACTGGTCAAGTTTTGCCAAAATTTCTGCAATCTTTTTCTCATCTGCACTGGCTGGATTAAACGGAGCATTGGCATAGTTTAATCCTAGAGATTCTGCAATTTGGGGTTCGTCTTTGACAAATCCCTGTTCGTCGGGCGATCGTAGATTTAGAACGGATTGAAAGCCATCTTTTGCAATCTGTTCAAGCTCTTCTGGCGTAACTTGTCCCGCCGCACTGAAATCTTCATTAATCGGTTTAACCACAGTTCTCTCCTTACATAAAAAAGCAGAGGCAAATTACAAGCTCTGAGCTATCCTCCACTCCTGCTGAACACTCTAAGCCTAGAAAATCAATGCTACGCATTCTGATAATTGGGATTCCATCGCAACCACGATCGTTCCAGCGCTCTCGCCACAACATCCGCTAATTTCCCAAACAAAGCATAAAGCACAATACTCAATACCACCACATCCGTCTGCATAAACTCGCGTGCGTTCGTTGCCATATAGCCAATTCCCGAATCTGCTGCGATCGTTTCTGCCACAATCAACGTCAGCCACATAATCCCTAGCGAGAACCGGATGCCGACCAAAATCGAAGACATCGCCCCTGGAAGAATGACGTGCCAAAACAGCGCGATCGGACTTAATCCATAAACCTTACCCATTTCGATTAAGCCAGAGTCAACACTGCGAATTCCGTGAAACGTGTTCAGATAGATGGGGAACATCACACCGAGCGAAACCAGGAAAAGTCTCGCTTCGTCTCCAATCCCGAACCATAGAATCACCAGAGGAAGCAGTGCTAGATTTGGAATCGTTCGTAGCATCTGAAGCGATGTATCGAATAGATTTTCAGCAATGCGAAACAGACCATTCAGGACACCAAAAAAGAATCCAATACTTCCACCAATCACAAATCCCGTAAACGCCCGTCTAGCACTGACTAGAACGTTAGTTTGCAATTCTCCTGTCTGAGCTAGACGAACTGCGGCAGCAAGAACACTCAGCGGAGCAGGCAAGACGCGAACGGGAATAATGCCCAACGATGAAAGCACCTGCCATACTACTAAAATCAAAACTGGTACAGCCCAGGGGATCAAGGCTTGAACTTGTGGAATCGCTGCCAATCGGTTAGCTACCCTAACTACCGTTTGTAGGAAAGGATGCTGTCGTGATCGTGTTCTTGAAGAAAAATCAGATTTTGTGACCATAGAAATAGATAAGGGAAGTGGATAATTGAATCGTAAGTTAGCACTGGCTCAGACAATCTCTTTCTCAAAACGGACGGCTTCCGGCAAGGCTTACACGCTTCAACACTCTGCGATCGCTCGAATCAAATGACTCCCGATAATGCAGAGTCGCTTGGTTATCCCAATAGACAACATCACCCACCGACCATTTGTGCTTGTAGTAAAACTGAGGTTGATTAAGGTGCTGTCTCAACTGTGCAATTAAAGCAGAACCTTCTTCTAGCTCAACTCCAACTAGTTCTACTTCAGTTGACACATCTAGATAGAGAAACTTCTTTCCGCTCTCAGGATGGGTGCGAACAAGCGGATGGGGATACACAGGACTTACGAGCGGCGCACTTCGATCGACTCGGTACAATGGTGCAGGCGTATCTCTCTGCAAAAACGGATTGTAGGTGATCAGTTGCAGATCAGCGATTCGGGCTTTTGTTACATCATCAAGGGCTTCATACGCCAGATTCAGATTCAACCAATAAGTATCCCCTCCTTTGGGCGGGATTTCTAACGCATAGAGCAGTGATCCACTCGAAGGATAGGGAGTCCAGTGATGATCAGAATGAAACTGTAGCTCTCCGGTTCCGGTGTAGCCTCCTTCAGTATTTGAGATCGAAATCACGCGAGGAGTCACACCGGGCGCAGACGCTAACACTGGCGTTTCATCTAAAGGGACAAAGAGATCACCAAAATAAGCTGAGAAATCGAACAGTTGTTGATCGGTGAGGGTTTGATTTTTGAAGATCAGGATATGTAGATCGCGTAAAGCTTGTTTCAACTGAAGAATTACTTCAGGTTGAATCGATCGACTAGCATCTAAACCAGTAACCACCGCTCCCAATGGAGCATCTAAAGGCGAAATTTGAACTCTTGTTGGCGCTAGGGTAGACATTGTTTAACTCCGTTTAGAAGATTGAAAGATCCAAATTACGAATTCGTTAAAGCTTTCTTGCCAACACTTCGGAAGGCGTTACCTTTGCATATTCTTCAGGCTTCAAAAACCCTTCGCGAACATCAGGTTTTTTAGGAATCAGCTTCAGGTCATACCAAAAGCCTGCAACTTCTTCCTGCTTCTTGATCACTTCTTCCGTAATCGGTCGTAGTCCATACTCATACTTGTCGTGCATTTTTTCCAAGATTTCGGGTTCAAGCTGAGTGACAGGAGCCAATAGTTGCGCGACTTCTTTTGGATGGTCTTTTGTCCAAGCCTCTGCCTTATCTAGCTCTGACAAAATAATTTGATTGCTTCTGGATTCTCGTCGTAAAACTTACGAGTTGTAGAGTAGAAGTTACGGGTATCTCTCAGCTTTTCGCCATCGATCAACACCCGCCCTATCCCTTTTTGCTCAGTTCTAGTGATGAACGGGTCCCAAATGAACCATCCGTCCACTTTCCCTTGACTAAAGGCTGTCCCCGCATCGGCTGGCGGCAAGAAAACGGATTGTACATCCGTCAACTTGAGTTCTTCTTTCTCTAAAGCTTTTACCAACAGGTAATGACCGATCGAAGCTTTTTGGAACGCAATTTTTTTGCCTTTTAGATCTGAAACGCTCTGTGCTGGAGAATCTTTTGGAACCAGCAATGCAACAGGTTTACCGTTGCTCGGAGTGGCTGCAAGATAGACCAAGGAATTGCCAGCCGCTTGCGCGAAAATAGGTGGAGATTCTGCGGTTGAGGCAATATCTAGACCATTTGCATTGAGTGCTTCAAGCTGTTGAGGACCGGCTGCAAATTCAGCCCATTTCACGGTATACCCCAACGGCTCAAAGGCTTTCTCTAAGGTGCCTTGCTTTTCTAGTACAGCGAGTGCAGTCAATTGCTTCGATCGAACAATCCGAATCTCTTTCTTACCGCTACTACTTGCAGGACTTGCCGCAGGACTAGCATTAGCAGTCGCTTGGTTCTGAGCCTGCTTTGAGCCGCTGCAACTAGCTAGGGAAGTTGAAAACGCAAGAGAACATCCCATCAAAAATAGTGCAGCCCGACGAGTCATTTTCGGACGGTTCCAAGCTGCTGCGGTTCTTTTTGAGTCTTGCATGGGTTTATGTTCTCCTTCTGGGTAGTTTGGTCAATGAGGTTAGGTTATGAAATCAGATTACAATTCCATAGAAAACACCTTCAATGTTCGGTTGGAACATTGGGTAGATTGAGCGCGGTTGAATCCTACAATCTACTCGTGTAAAAATTGGCTTTGAAGCGGCTGCGAGGTTTCCAGTCGAGGTGAATATTCAGAAAGCTGCCTTGATGATTCTGCATGAGCTTCATGATGTCCCAAGACTCGCTGTACGATCGTCTCTACGGTTTTGGCAAACACAGCGCTACCCCGTTGTCGAGGTCGAGGCAAATCGATCTTGATGTCAAGTGCAATCTGACCCTCCTCGATCAAAATGACGCGATCGGCTAAAACAACCGCCTCTTCGACATCATGGGTAATCAGAAGGCTGGTAAAACCTTGCTCTTGCCAAAGATTTTCCAGTAGCTGCTGCATTTCAATCCGAGTCAGGGCATCGAGCGCACCGAGCGGTTCATCTAAAAGCAGAAGACGCGGCTCACTAACTAAAGCACGAGCCAGCGCGACCCGTTGCCGTTGCCCCCCAGATAAAACAGCGGGCCATTCTTTTGCTCGATCGTCTAGCCCAACTGAATGTAAAACCTGTAGTGCCTTGTAGCGAGAACCCTCAGAAAAGTTCAAAAGTCCTAGCTCTACATTGGTGAGTACCTTTTTCCAAGGCAACAATCGCGCATCTTGAAACATCATTCGCACATCAGTTCCGATTTTGTGCGATCGCGCTCCGTCTAGCAGCACTGCTCCATCAGTGGGTGCAACTAAACCCGCAACCAAGCGAAGGAGTGTACTTTTTCCACATCCACTCCGCCCAACAATCGCGACAAAATCCCCAGACTCAATTTCTAGATCAAGGTCTTGCAAAACGGGCTTGGCGTTGAAAGACTTGCTGAGCCTTTCTAACTTAAGGTGGATCCCACGGAATGCGGATGTCATGGTAAAAAACTCTCGATAACGGCTTTAGTTGGCTTAGGTTATAACTACACGGCAGTCAGCAGCCTTTGAATCAAAATCTACGGTATATCCGTAGAGATGCCGATGATTTCTTGTAGACCAGAATTGCATAGTCTGAGCGAAATCTTAAGTTGCGGTTGATACAATTTCTGGCAATTTGAGCGTTTTTCTGTGGATGTGCGAGCGCGATTCGATCAAATCCTCGATTTAGCGCAGTTCAAATCCTAAATGATGGAGTGCTTCTCGTAGACGATCGCGCCCTGATAAAGCTTCACGAGTCGCAATTCGCTTTGCAGAATGCTCTGCCCAATCTCCAGGAACGTTCATCTTTTGGTCGGTGTAGAACTGTCTCATCTGCTCGTTATATTCTACGATCGAAACATCTTGCTCGATAGATTGATACTGTTCTCGATGTAGAATTGCGGGCTGTGGAAGTCGCGGTTTGATTGCTGCGGGCTTATCGGGATCTGCATACCCGACACACAATCCAAACACAGCGAACGTTAGGGGTGGCAATCCTAGTATCGCAGCGACTTCTTCAGGACGGTTCCGCAACGCACCAATATAAACCGTTCCTAAGCCCAGGGATTCAGCCGCGACGACTGCATTTTGAGCGGCTAAGGAGGCATCGATCGATGCCATCAAAAACATTTCTAGATAGTCCAATCCTTCATGCGGCAGTCCCAACTGTTCAGCAGTGCGAGTGAGCCGCGCTAAGTCTGCTAGCCACACTAAGAATAAAGGAGCCTGATAGATATGGGCTTGGCGATTCGTGACCTCTGCAAGCTGCGCTTTACGATCGACATCTTCAACCGCAACAACGCTCCAAGTTTGTAGATTGGATGAGGTCGAGGCAGACTGAGCCGCTGCAATCAGAGTCTCCAGTGTGCTAGGAGGTAGAGGAACGGATCGATAGGCGCGAATTGATCGATGAGAAAGGAGCGTTTCGAGAGAAGGAGTCCAGCAATTTCCAATATCAAATGAAATGGTTCCATAGCGCGATCGTAGAAGTTCATTAGGGAGAATCATGATTCTAGAATTAGAACGTTCTAAGTTTGGAAGAATTCTAGCAGTATCTATCATATGTCGATCAAAATATAGTAGATTATTGAGACATGCAGCCGTTTGTATCCTTAGATTTAGGTACGAATTGCTCACCATGATTCCAGGATGATCCTATGACTCGCTCGTTTACTGAAAAGCCACTGCTCGATCGGCTGGGAGACCTTGCCAAACTTTTTCTTAAGCTAGGAGTGATTGGCTTTGGAGGCCCGAATGCTCACA
>JAHHHU010000067.1 GCA_019359175.1 Phormidium tanganyikae FI6-MK23 | reverse complement strand
AAGACGGCAGCGGGCACGACTGCGCCAGCAGCAGCATCGATTAGCTGGTTCAAGAGCTTGTACTCGATCTTGAAGGTCTAGCTTTGGCTACATCTAATGGTGATATTCATGCCAAATGACCCACTAGTTTTCTTCTGGAGCGGATAGCACGAGACTATCCACTCTAGAAATCGCAGTTTACAGATTCAAATTTGGCGGTAGGATAATGCGATCGACGATATGCACCACGCCGTTCGCAGCTTGTAAATCAGGTTGAATTACCCGTGCATCATTGACGCGCACCTGCTGCCCATCAACTTGTACATTGACTGCATTTCCAGCTTGTGTCTGAACTTGTCCTGACTGCAACTGATTAGCGGTCAAGTTACCCGGAACAACGTGATAGGTCAGAATTTGACGCAACTGTTGCCGATTCTCATCTCGAAGCAGGCGTTCACGAGTGGCGGCGGGAATTGCCGCAAATGCTTGATCGGAGGGCGCAAAAATGGTGTAGGGACCACCCTTCTCCAATGTATCGTTGAGATCGGCTTCATCAATGACAGAAGCTAGAGTTCTGAGGGAAGGAT
Organism: Phormidium tanganyikae FI6-MK23; assembly: GCA_019359175.1. Lineage (GTDB taxonomy): Bacteria > Cyanobacteriota > Cyanobacteriia > Leptolyngbyales > Leptolyngbyaceae > Leptolyngbya > Leptolyngbya tanganyikae. The sequence goes on along the minus strand of JAHHHU010000067.1, from coordinate 11,998 downwards.
TATCATCAATCAAATCCACCACATTTTCAGCTGTCGTCTGTGTTCCCGGTGCTGGAGAGCCTTGTACGCCCGGAGTTGGAGAAGCAGGAGCTTCAGGAACAGGCTGAGTCGTTGTGGGGGGAGCTTCGGCGGTTTGCTGGGGGGCGCAGGCAGCAATAATGGGAAACAAAATTGCGCCTAAAGCGGTTCCAGTGATTGTTCTTCTCATGCGTGGGTTCATCATACATCTCCAAAGATTAAAAAGAGTTGTTCTAGCAATTACTGTTTCAGGTTCGCAGGAACGTTTTCTGGCACAGTCCAGTAGTAGATAGTGCGCCCGTCCACGTTCTCAACCCGTTCCGGTTTCCAATCGCCCATATCAAATGCATGGGAAACAATTCGAGTACCCGGTCTAAGTTCACTCAAGAGTTTAGGGCGCAGTCGTAGATTCACCTCCGGTAATAGATAAAGCGTCACGACTGAAGCATTCCGTAAGTCCGTTTCAAATAAATCCTGCTGACGAAACTCAACTCGATCGGTAACATTTGCTTGTTGAGCATTCTGATTTGCTTCGCGGACTCGTTCAGGATTGATATCAACACCCACTGCCCGCTGTGCCTTGTACCGCTGAACTGCCACGATCGGAATGCGACCATCTCCACTGCCGAGGTCATATACCACATCATTGCTGTTGACGTTAGCAATTTGCAGCATTCGATCGACTACTGCTTCTGGTGTGGGTACATAGGGCACATCAGGAGCGCGTTCTGGTGCTTGGGTTTGCGGTTGACTCGTCGGTGGATTGGTTTGAGCATCTGCTTGAAAATCGCGCTGTTGAGTGCAGCCGATTCCCACACTTGCAACACTCAGACTCACAACAAATCCAGCAAATAAGCGTTTAAGTTTCATGTTTCTAACTCCTGATTATGAATGATGTTGAATGCGTGACCAGTACAAGAATGGAATGCCAAGCGCGACGACAATCACGCCGACGATCGCACTAAGTCCCGTATAGATCAAACTGGAATACAACAAGTAACCACAGACCGCACAAAACAATAGCGGTGTCACCGGGTAAAACGGAACCCGAAACGGTCGCAGTCGATGCGGGTCTTGAATTCTGAGCAGAAAAAGTGAAATTCCACTCAAGAGGAAGAAGAACCAAAACACTGGGGCAGTGTAATCGACCATTGCTTCAAATCCATTGCGCGTCAGCGTTCCCATTAGGATTAACAGAAGCGCGATCGCAGCTTGCACGAGAAACCCAGTCATCGGAGTTCCCGCTTGAGTTCGCCATCGTCCTAAAAATCTAAACAACGACACATCCTGTCCAAACGCATAGTTCGTTCTAGCGCCTGTCAAAATCGACGCATTCAACGACCCTAATGCCGTAATTGCAATCAGCACACTAATCAATACAGCACCGGGTTCTCCCAAAGCCTGCCGCATTAAATCAGCCGCGATCGCAGAAGATTGCGCCATACCCGATAATCCTAGTCCGCGTAGATACGCGATATTGATTAGTAAGTAAAGGGCAGTAATGATGCCAATACTCCAGAGCAGCGATCGCGCAATATTTCGTCTGGGGTGTTGAATTTCAGCCGAAATATAAGCCGCTTCATTCCATCCACCATAAGACAGCAAGACAAATAGCATTGCCGACCCCCAACTACTTGAAGCAATTGTGGGCGTTGCTGGCTGAGGAGAAGGAGAAGCGAGCAGCAATCCCAACACGATGATCGTCATTAGCCCCAGGATCGTGATTACTGTAAACCAGTTTTGAATGCGTTTACCCTGACGAATTCCGGCAACATTGAAAACGGTGAGAAGCGCGATCGCAATTACTCCATAAATAGAAGCAGAAAACGATCCTAGCGGCAACAACTGTGAGGCATAGTCTCCAAACACAAAGGCAAGCAATGCAATTGATCCCGTTTGAACAACTGTCATGCGTGCCCAAGCGAAGAGAAATGCAATGTTCTGTCCAAAGGCGCGTTTGAGGTATTCATAGTTGCCGCCAACGTGCGGATAGGTCGTCGCTAGTTCGGCATAGCACAACGCGCCGATAAAAGAGACAATCCCTCCAAGCAGCCAAGCTAAAACGACAGTAAAACTACTACCGCTATTTGCAGCCACTAATGCAGGGGTTTCAAAGATTCCTGCTCCGATGACGATTCCAACAATAATTGCGATCGCATCGGTTAAGGTCAGTGTCGGCGGCTTTAGCGCGACATCACTGACAGCAGAATAATGAGCGGTTTCCAGTTTAGCCACGGTCTCGCCTCAAGTGAACAGGTCAAATTCTTCTATCGTTTCTACCTTTTGCTGTATTTAGCATCAATCGCAAAAGTGACGTAAAAATGACAAAGCCAGTTGATTGAGTAAAATACCTCTATGGAATGAGATGAACGGCTCTAACGAGGTAGCGTAATCTGAAAGATAGAACCTTTTCCAACCTGGCTTTGAACAGTGAGCGTTCCTCGGTGCGCTGCGATAATTTGCTGAGCGATCGCAAGCCCTAAGCCTAATCCTCCCGTTTCGCGCGACCGCGACGCATTCACCCGATAAAACCGCTCAAAAATATACGGTAAATCAGATTCTGGAATTCCAATTCCAGTGTCTTCCACTTGGATCACAGCTTGACGGAAGTGGGTGAACAGACGTAAATCTATTCGTCCTCCCGCAGGCGTATATTTACAGGCATTCGTAACAAGATTTGTGATAGCTTGCTGCAATAGTTCTCGATCGACATTTACAATCACTGCTTGCTCAGGAACTTCCAGGTTTAGCGTGATGGACTGAGCAACTGTTTTAATCGTTGGCTCATTCACCAATTCCCGTAAAGTATTAACCAAATCGACAGGTTGCAATGCTTCAGCCGCAAGCTGTCCTGAACAACGTGCCAAGAAGAGCAGACTGCTAATCAAGGTAGTCATTGACTTTGCTACCTCAGCGATTTTCTCTAGCCGTTGGTGCTTGCGTTCTCCTGCATCGTGTGGGGCAAGTAGTCCAACTTGAGCGTTACTTAAAATTGCAGCAAGCGGTGTGCGTAACTCGTGAGAAGCATCTGCTGTGAACCGCTGTAAGTGATCGTAGGCAGCTTGAATCGGCTGCATCGCTAGTCCACTCAATGCCCATCCTGCCCCTGCAATGATGCCAAGTGTAATCAGAATGCAGATTAATGTCACGAGTAGGGAGTGCTGGAGTTCGCTCTCGACTTGAGTTAAGGGAACTGCGATTTGTAAATAGCCGACCCGTTGTTTTTGGTATTGCACAGGAAGCGTGATCTGACGCACCAGAACAGGCTGATTGCTTAAGATACCCGCTCCGATCGTCAGCGTTTGAAATTCTGGTGCGTCTTTCAAAGGTTCAATTGCGGCAACACCAAAAAACTGCTGCAACTGTCCCTGAGCGTTGTACCACCGCGCGTAAACTGTATCACTGTTGGGTGGAAGCGGCAGATTGCCTAAGTACGGCACATTGCTTAAATCGAGCTGCGATCGCTCATTCCGATGCTCGTACTGAATCGTTGCAGCCACGACTTGAGCTTTTTTGTAGAGTAAGTAGTCTAAAGTTCGTAGCCGCTCGATCGCAGTTAGATAGTAACTAATGCCAGCAAATGTAAGCAAGATACTTCCCATCGAGAGCATAAACCAGCCTGTGAGGTTGCGACGACTGCGATTAAACATAGTAGCGCTCATCTTACATTTTTGAAGTTAGACGATACCCCATGCCATAGACCGTTTCGAGCCATTCTGCCGCATTCAAGGATTCTAGGCGTTGTCGTAGTCGCCGCACCAATGCTGTGATGGCATTACTCTCAGGCTCATCGCCCCACTCCCACAATGCTTGCTCTAACTGATCTCGGCTCAGCACTTGATGAGGATGGCGCAGGAGATATTCGAGCAGTTGAAATTCACGAGTCGAGAGTTGCATTGACTGTTGACCACGATCCACGGTCAGTGTGGTTAAGTCGAGGGTCAAGTCTTCGAGTTGCAATGTTTCGCCCTGCCAGAGCGGTGATCGTCGTCCCAAGGCGCGAACTCGTGCCAACAGTTCAAACAAATCGACAGGTTTAACGAGGTAATCATCGGCTCCGGCATCTAACCCAGTCACTTTGTCGATCGTGGTATCTCTCGCCGTTAGCATCAACACCGGAACCATTTTCCCTGAATTGCGATAGCTGCGGCAAAGATCAATTCCACTGATGTCGGGAAGCATCCAATCGAGAATCAGCAGGTCATAGTGGCGCTGTGACATGACCCATCGCGCGACTTCACCATTCTGAATCGCATCAACGATATGCCCGACTTCTGATAAAGCAGCATGGAGCGGTTCCAGTTGTTCTGGATCATCTTCAACTAGCAAGATTCGCATCACTACACGGATTCAAAGAGGACTGATTCGACTTTAGGATGAGTAATCGCTCATCCTCGTCCTGCTTACGTGAGATTTAACTTCCTTCCTGAGACATTAGAATAACCGCTGATCTCGATGAGAGCCAACCATGAAGCGACTCGATGGCATCCTCCAAGGACTGGAACTAATCAAAGCGGAGTTTTGGCTGCCGTTGCCGCTGGTCGGGATTCTATTTTGGTTAGGGGGAACCGCGATCGCACGACAAGTCTTACACAATTCCTACAGCAGCCCAAGCTATCTTCAAGCAGATACGCAACTGGACATGAAGCTATCTGTTACGGTACTCGTGATCAAGGCTGCGATCGATCAGAGTCGCAATACAACAACTGTCTCCATTAAAACCACAGATTCTAATTTGAAGAAGTTAGAGTATGAGTTTTCGAGTGCTGATCCTAGACAGATTGAAACCGCGATCGCGCAAGAAATCGGCTTACCTGTACAAGAAGTGAGAAAACTAATTCGCTATCGAATCTCAAACTAGCGCATTAATAATGTAGTTCGATTTTGCTCAGGCGTGGGGCGATTCTGCATCCAAGCAAAAAAGGCAGCCGTACCCAGAAAAATCAGCGTCAGAAAGCTAACCAGTTGAAGCATGATACTGTAACGCATTGTCTAATTGTTCCTTTAAGCGAGGTTGTAATGTTCCAAATGCACATTCGTAATCGGAACATCCAAATCATGTAAGGCGCGCTCAACTTGCTCCATCATCTTGGGGGACGCACAGATGAAATAGTGCCGCGTACCCCGACGCTTAGGAATATAGCGATCGAGCATTTCTTTATCGACATATCCGGTTGCTCCTTCCCAATCTTGGGATGGTTCTCGCAGTACATGGATGGCTGTTAGATCCAACTGTGCTTTGAGATCATTGATCGCTTCTCGGTAGGTAATGCTATCCCAAGTTTTGTTCGAGTAAATCAACGTATAAGGACGGTCATCCTTTCGCCCAGCCGCTGTGACTAACATACTCATCAATGGCGTAATGCCAATTCCACCTGCAATTAAGACAAATCCTGCGGCATCTTCATAGCGATCAGTTGTAAACACCCCATAAGGACCGTCTAGATACGCTTTCGTTCCCGGCTTGTAGTCTTTGACTCGGCTCGTGAAATCTCCGACTGCCTTAATCCCAAACTCTAGTCGCTCCGGGTGTTCTCCACTCGATGACATGGAGAAAGGATGCTCCCGCATACTAAACGGCGTGATGTTGAGTGTAATCCAGGCAAACTGACCCGGTTGAAACCGAAATCCATCGTGTCCAATCGGTCGCAGCGCCAATGTCGAGACGTTGCCTCGCTCTTGAATCACTTCTTCAACTAAATACGGTTTCCTCGTCATCAGCCACGGCTTGACCAACCGAATGTAGACGATTAGCCAGAGAGAGACAAGTGCGATCGCACCCCACAATACCGCTTTCCAAAACAATCCCAAATAATTGCCCACTAAGAGCGCATGTCCCAATCCCAGCCCTACTGCTAAGACAGACAGGATCGAGTGGGATAAGCGCCAAGGTTCGTAGGGAATTTTAAGTTGCTTGCGCCAAATGGTGGTAACAATCAGGACAATAAACGCCAGTGTTGCGATCGTTGCCATCTGTGCGCGTAGTGGCGCGACCGGAAAATTAAGCAATTGAATCGTCTCAGGCTGCACCCAAAACAAAATTAGCGGATGCACAAGTACCATGACAAAGGCAACAAAAGATGTATAGCGATGAAACGCTAGAATCAGATCAATGCCATAGGAGGCTTCAATGCGATTAACGCGAGCCGTCAGCGCAAACTGCAACGCCATCAGCGCCAAGCCAATAAACCCAAGAGCAACCGAGAACTCTAGCCAGAATCCTCGTCCCGCAGGCGGCGGATAGACCAACAGAACCAGTAAAGGTAAGACCGTGAAAAACAGAAATGCAATAATCCAACCGAGCGCCGCAACGATGGGATTATGCATCAACAAGCTTCGCATTGATTACGCCTCCTCGCGGTTTAGATAAAAGATAGGAGAATAGAATTCACGATCGATAATGCAATCGAGCCAAGTAGGGCACTCCAGAATCCGTAGCGCAATCGAAATCCATCGACAAGAGCGGCAGCAGTGCCGAAGATAATCGCATTTAGAACAAACAGGAATAACCCTAGCGTGATGATAATGAATGGAAATCCAAAGAAAATCAGCACAGGTCGCAGCAATGCGTTGAGGACTCCAAAGACAGCAGCAGCGATTGCAGCTTTGCTAAAACTCGCGATTTCTACGCCGATTGGAAGCTGAGAAATGCTCAAAAAGCTAACAGTAGCCACAAGCCAAGTCAGGAGAATGCCGCCCATCGAACCTCCTATCGCAAAAATATGAGTCTATTTTCAGAGTCGAAGTAAAATGTGACTCAAAAATGACAAACGTATGGATTTTAGAGGGATGTTTATTTTGATCGAATCTGACTTTAGCTAGAGGAGGCATCTATCTAAAATCCGACATTGTGAGTCGAAACTGTTCTTCATCACCATAACGCTATGCTTTGTTCTGCAAGCTTACTGGGCGTTCTGTCGGTTCCGTCTCTCCTGGCACAGCAGTCTGCCTTTCCTGATGGCACAATGCTGGAAAATGTACTCACTTACTTCCCTTACAGTACCAGCTTATTTCTCACTTATTGACCATTCATTGGTGTCAGCGCTCAAGCGGCTGGCTTTGTTTACTTTCTAACTTCAACGAATCGTTCTTCCTCCCGCTTCCAACCCTCCTCAAATTTATCTGCGATCGTCATGACTTCAGCCTTTCTGCTGCTGCTCTGGCAATTCATCGGTTGGTCTACATCGTTTCAATTTGATGGTAATGTTTGGGGTTTACCAATTGGCGCAAACGGACGTGTGATTCAAAGTGAATTCTCGAATGGCTATCGCTATCTTAATTGGTCGATCGGATCGATGTTCCCTGCTTATTGGTACAAATGCTGTATGTCTTTGACCTCACTCCAGCAAAGTTTCGCAGTCTTCGCACCAAGTTTCATTGCAGCAGGCTTATTGATGATTTACACGGGCTACTTTGGACAGTACTTTGAACTCTCGAATAATTTCTGGTTTCTCGTTTGGGGTGCGATTAGCACTGTTTTCTTTGTCTACATTCTGTATCTCGTTGGAAACTTACTATTTCGGGGACGCGAGAACTTTCCGCACCAAGCGCACAAAGCAATGGGCACCGTTTGGTGGCTGATTCTCATTTCTTGGACGCTTTATCCACTCGCTCACCTCGTGCCGTTGGGCTGGCAGTTTGTTCCCGAATGGGCCGGCCGGGCAGGGGTGACTCGACAATTCCTCTTCACGGTTGCAGATGTCTTCTCTAAAGTTACCTTTGGTGTCTTGCTCTCAGCAGTCACGCAGATTCGCAGTGCAGCAGAAGGGTATGAGCCAGCAGTACAAGTACAACGAGAAGGAGGAGCCGCCAGTCGTGATTATCTTGAACGTCGGTAAGGAAGTTGCTCTAGGTCATTCTTCAAAACCGCATACTGGGAATTAGCACAAGATCGATCGCTTCCCCGAAACCAATTCCCAATCCAGCCAAAACTGCAAGAAAAAGCAAGATTTGACGTGGATTAAAACCAACAGAACGCAGCTCAAGGTCAGCCAGAAACATTGTTACCACGGGCAGAAAGATTAGACCCAAAAACTGAAAGTCGGTGACGAAAAGAAATGCGCCGATGCTAACAAATGAACTAATGGAGAGCGCAATCAATAAACTTCGAGACGTAAACCATGACAATTGTTCGAGTAAAGCTCCGCCTTTTCCAGTAATCAGCAACAGCACCACGATCGCGGCTACCCCGATCAGCCAGACTACATGATGCGCTGCGAGATACCATCCCAACATGGCGTGAGCAAACCACAACATTCCTAACGATAACCAAGGCAACTGGCTGAAAGATTCGCTCTTCATAAGTCATTCGCTCCAATGCGATCGCGTCATTGAGAAGATGAGTCAATTTATAAACTCAATCAGTTTGAATAGAGACTGAAAAACACTTTGAGCAATGTTTAATCTTCATCCCATAGTACATCTCTTCACATTTTCTTTGCTACTTCTCATCCCGCGTAATACCATCTCAATTAATACCTGCTACAGATAAAGCAGATAAGATGAACCAATGGCCCGTGATGGATGCGGTCAGCTTTGCTGTGCCGAAGGCAACGTCTTTGGACAAAGATGAGCCAGCAAGTCTCGCACATCGAGTCGTAAATCATCGAGTGTGGGATAACGCATCCACGCCAAATCATCTTTGAGATATTGCCAGAGACGCTCAATGGGATTGAGTTCGGGTGAATAAGGCGGTTGAAATACCAGCAATATGTTGTCGGGAATCGTGATGTCGCCTAGGTTGAAAGAAAGCGCGATCGTATTGCGGGTCTGAAAATAAAACAGTACTCTTGATCCGAATAAGCTCCAGATTAGTGAGTTTACAAGTTTGCTAATTTAAGCAGATCGGAGATCAGAACTGTGCTAGGACTAGATTTAAACAAAGCGTCTCATCATAAGCTTCTCCAGATAAGCGCATTATGATTCCGCCGGAGTTGCGCTCTGCGCGAATCGCTCCTTTGCTTTCTGACTGATGGGAATACACATCGGTGTACCTGCGATCGGGTCTGCAAACACTCGACAATCTAGATTAAACACCGCTTGTACAAAGTCCTCGGTCATCACCGTTTGCGGCTCGCCTGCTGCAAAGATTCGCCCTTCTTTGACCGCAACTAAGTAATCTGCATAACGACAAGCTTGATTGAGATCATGAAGCACCATAACGATCGTTCTGCCTTGCTGCTGATTCAACTCATAAAGTAAGTCTAAAACCTCAATTTGATGCGCGAGGTCAAGGAAGGTCGTTGGCTCATCCAATAAGAGGATGTCGGTGTCCTGTGCCAGTGCCATTGCAATCCAAGCGCGTTGGCGTTGTCCACCTGAGAGCGTATCTAAAGCACGATTTCCAAATCCAGCTAGATCAGTCGTCTCTAATGCTCGTTGTACAATCCTTTCATCTTGAGCCGACCACTGTTGCAGCCAATTTTGATAAGGGTAGCGCCCCTGAGCGACCAAATCTTTCACCGTCAGCCCTTCCGGCGCAATCGGATTCTGCGGGAGCAATCCTAACTGTTGAGCAACTTCTTTTGTCGATCGACGAAAGATCGATTTACTATCTAAGTACACTGCTCCGCTCATCGGCTTGAGTAACCTTGCAAGTCCCCGCAGCAGCGTTGATTTTCCGCATCCATTTGCCCCAACCAAAGCGGTCACTTTTCCAGTTGGAATCGCAAGCGTCATATCTTGAACGATCGTGGTTTTGTCGTAAGCGAGTGTGAGATTCTGAGTCGTGAGGGTTGCGGATAAAGGCATAACAAAAGTTATCAGTAGGTGAGGTTGGATTGATCAGCGTTCGATGTTGCGGAAATGAGAACAGTAAATTGCCCCCGCATCAAGCCTGAAGCTGATCGGGTGAGATTTGACTTATTGATATCTTATGGCAATAATGGGGCATTCACATCAATAGATTGTGTAAGAACTGTGACTAATTTCTTATTTTTTACAGCAACATGAAAACTGAACAGCCGAAGCTATAACTGTAGCCCTGGCTGGGGTTGCAGAAACGTTGATGATTACGCTTTATGCTCGTTCCATTGAAACTCAGCGCGAAGACGAGGTCGTCCATGATCCCCAAGCCGTTGAGATTGCCAAACAGCTAAACTATGACTTCTCAAAATACGAGAAGGGATGGGCATCGCAGCTTGGTGTATCGCTGCGAATTAAAGCGATCGATGAGCGAGTCAGAACCTTCATTGAGACACATCCAAAAGCGTTGGTTGTAAATTTGGGCGCGGGATTATGCACTCGATTTTCTCGCGTCGATAAGGGTGAAATTCGCTGGTATGACGTTGACTTTCCAGAAGTGATCGACCTCAAACAAGAGCTGATTCCTCAAACAGATCGCTATCAATTCATTGCGCGATCGATTTTCGATTTTGCCTGGATTGATGAAATTCAGCGCGAACCGCGTCAACCCTTGTTAATCATTCTACAGGAAGTAATGTCTTATTTAGCTGAATCAGAAGTCAGAGAAGTGCTTCAGCAAATTAGAAATCGCTGCTCTCCTGCGACTGTGATCTTTGATGTTCTAAATCAAAGGTCTGCGCGGAACTCAAGACGGCATGACACGGTTTCCAAGACCAATGCTGAATTTAAATGGGGAATCGATCGCGCTCAGGACATTGAAGACTGGGAAGTTGGAATGCAGTTACAAGCTCAAGATTACTACCTCAATGGATTTGTGAACTATCCAGAGCGGCTACCTTTTTGGGCGAGATGTACACGATCGTTACTAGCGATGCTTTTTGCAAGTTCTGGTCGCGTGCTTCAATTCCAAACCCTTGCATAAGCTCATTAGACCTGTTGTGAAATAGGGCAGAATAGGAGAACGAGCGAGCGGAGCGGAACAGATGCTAGATGTAGATCGAGTGCTGAGACAAAATCGACTGGTGCGAGCGATGACAGGGTTAAACCTGCAAGCCTTTGCTCGGTTGCTGGTCAGCTTTTCGATGGCATCCGAGCAAGCAGAACAGCAAGACTTAACCCCCAGACAACGAGCGAGAAGCGGCGGACGTAAGCCACGTTTAGCAGGAATCGACCATCAGCTATTTTTCGTACTCTTCTACTTCAAATGTTATCCGACCTTTGACCTACCGGGATTCTGTTCGACCTCGACCGCTCGCAAACGAACCGCTGGTTGCAAGCGATGCAACCGCTTTTAGAGACAGCATTGGGCATAAGAAGCCTAGAGGAGACAGCTTAACTCAGGTACAACAGGACTTCAATCGGGAGTTGAGTCGAAGTCGGGTGGTGTGTGAGCATGCCTTTGCGGGAGTCAAGCGCTACGGAGCAGTCAGTGCGATTTACAGGAATCGTGTGACTGGTTTCGATGATCATCTGATGCTGACCGCCGCTGGGTTATGGAACTTCTACCTCATGGCGGCTTAATCGGAGGTAAGCGGAGCAAACTCTGTCCACAAGCGCGTTTTATTTCACAACAGGTCTTATCTCTCGCGTTTGCCCTCGTCCCAGCTCAGCAGGATATGGAATGATGTTATCCCTCTTTCATCACCCTAGCTGCGCTAGAGTGAGAGCAAGTTCATGAAATGCTTGTCAAGCCGATGGTTGAGCCACGTGCACCCGTTAGCACCGTTACCTTCATCGACAACTACTGCGCTGTCTACCGAGATTTGTTTGCCGATGTGCGAAGTTTTGAAGCGTTCAAATACCTGCATCTGGGCATGATCAGCGACTTGCCACGTAAATCTCTGCCCGCGATTGCTCGCGCGGTTGGCTTGTCAAGTGATCAGGTGCTGCATCATTGTCTGACTGAATCGCCTTGGTCAGTTGCCGCCTTGCAAAAACGGCGATTAGAACTGATTTTGCAGCAGTTGAACGGCAGAGCGATAACGCTTGTGGGTAGTCCTAAACAAGTAAGGATAGAATGAAAGGTGATGTTTAGGGTTTCTTGGTGTCGCAGTCATGCTTTCTTGTCCAAGTTGCGAGTCAAAACACACGGTCAAAAATGGCAGAATCCATAACG
>JAHHHU010000066.1 GCA_019359175.1 Phormidium tanganyikae FI6-MK23 | reverse complement strand
GCTTTTCGATTCAGCCCGGTTAATGCTCGTAGCAGGCGATCCTGGTTCAGTGCGCGTTCGAGGTTAAGCATCTGGCGGCGTAATGCTGATCTTGTCTATTATTACCTATTTCCCAACAAGCCTATTACCAGCGCAGGTGGAAAGGCGATCGCCTTTCAAGCAGATGTTTCCCAAAAAGTAGAAGTTGAACAGCTTTTTTCTAAGACCCAACAAACATCTGGCGAGCTCGGCATCCTAGTCAACAATGCTGCGATTTATGGATATCAATCGCTCGAAGACATTACAGAAGAGCACTTCCATAAGCATTTCAATCTGAATGTATTGGGGCTACTTTTTGCTACTCAACAAGCAGTCAAACACTTCGGCAAAGGTGCCAATATTGTCAACATTAGTTCGATTGCCAGCACCACCACGCCCGCAAGTCTCTCAGTTTATAACGGTACCAAAGCAGCAGTTGATGCGATTACAAAGTCAATTGCTAAAGAGTTGGGTTCCCGCAACATCCGTGTGAATGCCATCAATCCTGGAATGGTGGAAACGGAGGGACTGCACGCTGCCGGAGCATCGGGGGCGATTTCCAGAAACAGATTGAAGCACAAACCCCACTGGGGCGTATTGGACAACCCCAGGATATTGCCCTTGCTGCTGTCTTTTTTGCGTCTTCCGATTCAGCCTGGATCACGGGAGAAACCCTGATCATTTCAGGTGGTCTTTAACGAAACAAACATCAATATCAATAAGGAGAGACATGGAGATCAACAAGAGTGACACCGCAGTTGTCATTATCGATCCGCAGAATGATATTCTGAACGAAAAGGGAGTTTCCTGGCACTTAGTCAGTAACAGTGTGAAGGAGAACAAGACCGTTGAAAACATTGAGCGAGTCTTCAAAGCTGCAAAACAATATGGATTTGAGGTTTTTATCTCTCCTCACTATTACTACCCCACCGATTATGGCTGGAACTTTGCTGGAACTGTAGAGCGCATGATGTTGGATATCAAAGAGTTCGATCGCAAAGGTACACTGAACCTGGATGGTTTTCTGGGTTCGGGTGCTGATTGGCTCGATCGCTACAAACCGTTCATTGAGGATGGTAAAACGATCGTCGCTAGTCCTTATAAAGCGTACGGACCGCAAAGCAACGACCTCGTTTTGCAACTACGGAAGCGCAATATTAGCAAAGTTATTCTGCTGGGAATGTTAGCCAACATTTGTGTCGAAGCTCATCTGCGTGACTTAATCGAACAGGGATTTGAGGTTCTTATCGTCAAGGATGCTACAGCTGCCCCGCAACATCCAGATCTAGGCGATGGCTACAAGGCAGCCCTGATCAATTTTGGATATCTTGCCAATGCTGTTTTGTCTACGGATGAAGCTGTAAAAGCGATGGTATAACGATCTAGCCACATAAACAAATACCAAGGAGATCACACCATGAACAGGCTCACCCTCAGAAACGGCATTCGTCTGATTTTGATCGTCGCACTCTTTGTAGGATTGTAGGAACTGTTATGATCACGTCTTTAGGAGGCATGAGGAACCCTGCAAGCGCAGAAGACGGCAAGCCCACTATCGTTCTTGTCCACGGTGCATTTGCTGAGTCTTCCAGTTGGAACAGTGTATTGACCAAGCTGATTGCAAAAGGTTATCCGACAGTTGCCGTAGCAAATCCCTTGCGCGGAGTCAAAGCTGATGCGGATTATGTTACCAGCGTCCTCAAGGGGATCGAGGGTTCCATCGTGTTAGTCGGGCATTCCTATGGAGGCGCAGTGATCACTAATGCGGTCAATGACAACAGGAACGTAAAAGCACTAGTCTACGTTGCTGGCTTCGCTCCTGAGGCGGGCGAGACTGCCGCCGAACTTACAGGACGTTATCCGGGCAGCACGCTCGCACCGACCCTAGCACCGCCAGTTGTACTGCCTCATGGAGGTAAGGATCTCTACATCCATCAGGATAAGTTCCACGCACAGTTTGCCGCAGATGTGCCCGCTAGCAACGCGCAATTGATGGCTAGCACTCAGCGCCCGGTCACGGAGGCTGCACTGAACGAGGCATCTGGTACACCTGCATGGAAGTCCACTCCGTCCTGGTTCATCTATGGCAGCCGCGACTTGAACATTCCAGTAGCAGTGCACGCTTTCATTGCGAAGCGCGCCAACTCAAAGGAGACGATCGTCGTGAATGGTGCATCACATGTAGTCATGATTTCTCATCCAGATGCCGTTGCCGAAATCATTGAACACGCCGCAGCCACTAACTAGAGAGCCATAAACACATCTTGGATGTATAGAACTCGTCTTTTCACAACTGTAGCGCGAACATTAACAGATCAGAAAAACAATGAACATCAGATAAGCTGTAAAAGCCATGACGTTATGGCTACGATCGTCTTATCAACCAATCTAAGAAATGGTTCCTATGTCCAAGGAAATTAAACATAACTGTCGAAGCTTTTTGGGAACGGCTGCGGTCGGCATTGTCACAGCGGAAATGGCACTTATGGGTAACGCACACGCGAGCTTCGACAAGCCCAAGGCATCTGAACTGAGGCTTGCTCCAATCAAGCAGATCAATGCGGCACCCCTTGACATTGGTTACTACGAAGCAGGACCGAGCAATGGATTTCCGGTGCTGCTGCTGCATAGATTTCCGTATTCCATTGATAGCTATGTTGATGTTGCACCAATGCTCGCCATGCGCGAGTGTCGGGTGATTGTTCCCTACCTGCGGGGACATGGATCAACCCGTTTCCTCAACAGTAAAACACCCCGTTCCGGTCAGCAAAGCGAGATCGGTGCTGATGTGATTGCCCTGATGGATGCATTAAAGCTGAACCGTGCTGTCCTTGCTGGCTATGACTGGGGTGGGCGGGCCGCTTGCGTTGTTGCGGCTCTCTATCCTGAACGCTGCACAGGGCTGGTATCGGTTAATGGCTATCTAATTCAGGACATTGCGAAGGCAAAACTGCCAATTCCTCCCTCAATTGAATCGGGACTTTGGTATCAATACTATTTCCAAACCGAGCGCGGACGCGCAGGATTGATAGCCAATAGACGCGAGATTGCAAAGGCTCTCTGGATTCGTAACTCGCCGAACTGGCACTTTGATGAGGCTACGCTCGATCGGCACGCAAGTGCGTTTGACAACCTCGACTATGTGGATATCGTAATCCATTCCTACCGCCATCGACTTGGTCTTGCAGCAGGCTATCCACCGTATGAGGAGATTGAGAATCGGCTCGCCGCGCAACCGATCATCACTGTGCCAACGATCACGCTGGATGGAGACGCAGATGGCATCGTGCCAGCAACAGATGGAAAATCGGCAGCAGCAAAGTTCATCGGCTATCGCCAGCATCGTGTCGTTCCGAGCGTTGGACATAATCTGCCTCAGGAAGCTCCCATAGCGTTTGCCGCTGCGGTGTGGGAACTTGCATCGAAAAAACATTGAGACAGGTCGAATTCTCGGTTCTCAATAACCATAGAATGCGCTTCCGCTAAAACGTTAATTCATCACTTCAAGTTAATTCCACAACACACATTCTCCATCTTGATAAGAGTCCATGTAGTGCATGATCGGTTTCTTACACCCTTTCAAAAG
Organism: Phormidium tanganyikae FI6-MK23; assembly: GCA_019359175.1. Classification (GTDB taxonomy): domain Bacteria; phylum Cyanobacteriota; class Cyanobacteriia; order Leptolyngbyales; family Leptolyngbyaceae; genus Leptolyngbya; species Leptolyngbya tanganyikae. The sequence continues at coordinate 10,011 of JAHHHU010000066.1, read as the reverse complement.
AATTCACGCCAAGGTACAAGCTGCTCTAAAAGCGGCAATCACCCACTGAAATTGCGTTCTATGTTGGAATCCCTAACAACTGGTTCAGATGAAGACACTCAGCAGGTAACTGCCATCATTTCTCATACGGTTCGCCCAAGACGCGAGCAGGGGTATGAAGAGTGGTTGCACGGTATTGCTACAGATGCCCACAAATTCAAAGGACATTTAGAAGTCAGTGTGATTCGACCCCGGGATCATGCTCACCCTAAGTATGTAGCAATTGTCAAGTTTGATCAGTACAGCAACCTTAAAACTTGGATGGAATCTGATATTCGGCAAGAATGGATTGCGCGATTGCAGCCACTGATCGAAAAGCCTGAAGATGTTCAAACCCTGACTGGGCTGGAAACCTGGTTTATGCTTCCAAACAAGCTGAGGGTTCCGCCCCTCGCTACAAGATGGTGTTAGTGACGTGGCTGGGTGTATCCCTCATGCTCCCTATCCCAAACCGTTTGCTAGCACCACTACTGTCCGAATTTCCTACATTGCTCCAGCAACTGATCAGTACAGGATTCAGTGTCGTCCTGCTCACATATCTCATCATGCCGCACCTAACTCAACTATTTCGCAAATGGCTGTATCCCGTTCCATAAGCTGATATCTGTTGCAGTGCCAAATTAATGCTGTCAAGAATGTAAAACTTTAATCTTCGCCAAGCCTCAATAAAGCCATTATGAAGAATCACAGACTGTATTTACGTAATTATTTAGGTTGTGTCGCAAAAATGGTAGGGTTGGAGGGCTTAATATTCTCTGGCTTCAATCTCAATGGTTGCCCAATCTCTGTTTAAGTGGCGGCATTTCTTGCCTAAAATCATTGTATTGAATGTGCAATGGTACTGTCGCTATCCCTTGAGCTACCGAGATTTAGAGGAGATGATGCAAGAGCGAGGGGTGGAAGTGGATCATTCCACCATTCAGCGATGGGTGTTGAGCTACGCCCCAGAACTGGACAAACGAGTTCGACTGCACCTGAACCAGACCAACGATTCCTAGCGGGTGGATGAGACGTACATCCAAGTCAAAGGAGCGTGGAAATATCTTTACCGTGCCGTGGATTTGATGGGCAACACGTTAGACTTCATGCTGAGCGCAAAGCGGGATGGCAAAGCCGCAGCCCGGTTTTTGGGCAAAATGCTGAAGGCGACTCATCTCAAACTCCACGGGTGATCACCGTCGATAAAAATGCCGCCTATCCAGTGGCAGTCGAAGCCTTGAAAGGCGATGAAACGATTGCAGCAGAGACCCAAATACGGCAGAGCAAGTACCTGAATAACCTCATCGAGCAGGATCACCGTAACATCAAGCGATTGACAAAGCCAATGATGGGATTCGGCTCATTTAATACAGCAAGACGAACCTTAAGTGGGATTGAAGCGATGAGTATGATTCGCAAAGGACAAGTAAAGGGAATCAGCAAAGGGGACAGTGTGTCTCAAGCGAAGTTTATCGAAGAACTCTTCGGAATTAGCGCTTAACGGAATACGAACGAGATACCTCGTTTGCTACTAAAAAATATTTGCGACACAACCACCGCGTTTGGCATGAACCCAAACGCCCGATTCCTTCTTTATTGGAGGTCTTCAAGCAAGAGCTTTTTTGCGACCTCGGGAAACTGCTTTTCTAGACACACGTCACAAATCCCGTGGGTAAATTCCACGTCCGAATGCTGCTTGATGAACTTCTCAACACTGAACCAATAGCCTTGGTCATCCCGAATGCTTTTGCAGTAAGCGCAAATGGGAATTAATCCTTCCATCAGCTTGATCTTATCGAGGGCTTCAGCTAAACTTGCCGACACTCGCCGCAACTCGAGCTGGGCAATCACCTGCCGCGCCAATGCTTCCAGCGCTGTTTTCTGAGACGCGGATAACGATCGGGGTTGTCGATCTATGACACAAAGTGAACCAAGCGCATGTCCTTCCGGTGTGATCAGTGGTGCACCGGCATAAAACCGAATCCTTGGATCATCGGTGACGAGCGGATTATTCATAAACCGTTCATCCGCTAGAGCATCGTTCACCACCAGGGTTTCGGGGCTCAAGATAGTATGCCCACAAAACGCAAGATCCCGAGCGGTTTCATCCACCTCTAAGCCCACCTTCGACTTAAACCACTGCCGCTCTGCATCGACGAGGCTAATCAGGGCGATAGGAACCTCGCAGATGAACGAGGCTAGTAAGGTGAAGTCGTCATAGGACTGCTCTGCAGGGGTATCCAAGATGCGGTATTGTCTCAGTGCTTCCAGTCTCGCAGCTTCTTGAGCCGGTTTTCGTACTTTCATCGCGTGGACCTCTGTTTGTCCTGCAACCAAGGTTGCTGGCGCCAATAGTATTTCTATGCAACCGAACGCTGAGAGAGCTACTCCTTGCTCGTTCTCAGGCAGAACCGTTACTGACGTTTAATCTCATACTTATTGACCATAGCAATTGAGCCAAGAAACGCGAGAAAATGTGATAGTGCTTAACATGGATAGCACGCACCAGTCCTCTTCGCTTCACAAAAGCAGGAAGCCGCAAGCATCGGGTCATATAATTGGGAATGAATTCGATGCTTGGGTTAAAGCGTTACTCTTCAAAGCCCTCGAATCCGTTCAAGCAGCTTGTCAAACTCAATCGGTTTTGGAATGAAGCGCATCCAGCACGGGATACTGTCGAATCCGCTGAATCACTTGAGAACCATCCAGTCCGGGCATCATTAAATCGAGCAACATCACGTCGGGAGAGAAGGCTTCCGCTTGAGCCAGCACAGACTCCCCGCTATTGGCAACTTCGACTTGATATCCTTCGCCTGCTAAAAACACTTGTAAGACCCGCAAATTATCCCACGAGTCGTCCACGATGAGAATGCGATCATTTTGCTTCGCCATGCTGAACTCAGGATTGATGAAAGATTAAAAGTCGCGGTGAAGGTTGATATTCAGCACCTTCTCTGCTCTCTCCATCATCGAGGAATTCTAGAGATTTTTAGATATTTAACGAAATATATTACTTATCGATAAGATTAAAATAACCAAGCTTATCTGGTTGATGTAGGCTGGCAAGCAGCATAAAGCTCTATCAAACGAAATATTTGCAACTCGATCGTTATCGCTTATATAGAAGTTAATGCAATCCTCCTGCGTTGAGTAATATCCGCTCTACTCGGCTCAGCAAAAAGTCTCTGGTTCGAGTCCTGCCGCTCAACATTCATCGCTTTATGCACCCGCAAAACCCGTCCACCCCTTTCCTCACTTTAGACGCTGCCCTTGATCGCCGTGCCTTGACCGTGTCTCCAGACACCTCCCTGAGCGAGGCGATCGCGATGATGAGCAAAGCGCAGAGTAGTTGCGTGCTTCCGGGGTTGGAACTCTCGCTCAATACCATCTTGATGAGCGAAGCTCGCGCGAGTGGACTGCTGATCGTAGACGGGGTGCAACTTCTCGGGGTGTTCGTCGAACGGGATGCCCTCCAGGCAATTGTCTCAGGGCGAGATTTAACCGCGGTAAAAATTGCTGATGTTGTGCGGCGACCGGTCATCGCCATCACCCCTTCTTTGGATCAAACAGCGTTTACCGCCCTCGCTCATCTGCGTCAGCATCGGATTCAGCACCTGCCCGTGGTGGATGAGCACGAGCAATGGCTCGGACTCATTACCCCAGCCAGTCTGCGTCATGTCTTACCGTTGGACGAATTCCTCAAATCAAAGCCGTTGGCCGAGATTGTATCTCCGCCCGTGGTGCAAGCCCTGGCAACCACATCTGTACTCGAGTTAGCCCAACTCATGGTCGAGCATCAAGTCGATTGTGTCGTGCTTACGGTCATGGACGAGACGCAGCAGGATGCTCAACCCGTGGGATTGCTGCTCGAGCGGCATGTGCTTCAGCTTTGGTCATTAGGGCTGAAGTTATCGCAGATCCCAGCCCAAATGGTGATGAGTACCCCCTTCCTGCGCTTCGCATCTACCGAGTCAACACTGGTAGCTTATTGGAAGATGCAGCAAGCCAAAGTGCAGCGATTTGGGGTGTGTGGACCTGAAGACGAGCTCTTAGATGTCGTCTCGCCGACGAGTTTTTTATATACACTCGACCTCACCGAGATACACCAAGCGGTGGATCAACTACAGCGCTCGATCGAGCAATTCAGGGTCTCAGAATCCGAACCAGCTCAAGGCTCACGCCCCGAAGTCGATCTCCATCTGCTCGAGAATCCAGTCGGCTTGCTGGAACAGTTGCAGTGCAGCCAGATTCTCGCTGCGATGGCGCTGCATATTCGGGAGTCCCTCAACTTAACCGATATCCTTCAGAGAAGCGTCGAGGAAGTCCGACAATTTCTCAAAACCGACCGGGTGATTATCTACCAGTTCCACCCCGACTGGAGCGGCACCGTTGTGGTCGAGTCGGTCGCAGATGAGTGGAGACCGGCGCTCCATAGCAGCATTCGGGATACGTGCTTTGGACAAAACTATGCCCAAGCTTATAAACAAGGACGCACGCAAGTTTGCGAAGATATTTACACTGCGGGGTTAACTCAGTGTCATATTGACATTTTGGTGCTTTATGATGTGCGAGCCAGCTTGGTCGTTCCGATTCTGCAAGGAGACCACCTGTGGGGATTATTGTGTGCCTATCACTGTGCTGGACCCAGACGCTGGCGCTCGTTTGAAGTGGATCTCCTGAAGCAACTCGCAACGCACATGGCGATCGCGATTCAGCAATCCGAGCTGTATCAGCAAGTCCAGACCGAACTGGACGAGCGCCAGCGCACCGAGGAGCAGCTCAAGCTATCGCTGAAAGAAAAAGAAGCCCTCCTGAAAGAAATTCACCACCGAGTCAAGAATAATCTGCAGGTGATTTCGAGCGTTTTGCGACTGCAATCGGATTACGTCAAGGATGACCGAGTCCTTGCCCTATTTAAGGACAGCCAAAATCGCATCCGTTCGATGGCGCTGATTCATGAGAAGCTGCATCAATCGAGTAATCTCCTCAAGATCAACTTTGAGGAATACATTCGAGACTTAGCAGACAATTTGCTGCGCTCCTATGCAGCGAATGTAGGGGCAGTCGTGTTACGAACTGAAGCGGCAGGCGTTTGGCTCACGATTGACACCTCCATTCCCTGCGGCTTAATCATCAACGAACTCGTCTCCAATGCCTTGAAACATGCCTTTCCAACTCCAGCCCCAGACAATGAAATTCGGGTTGAGATTACCCCGACTGCAAATCATCGATTTACCTTAACCGTTCGCGATAATGGGATTGGCTTTCCACCAGACCTCGACTTTCGCAACACCGATTCCCTCGGCTTGGAGTTAGTCTGTGTCTTCACCGAGCAACTCGAGGGCACGATCGACCTGGATCAAACTGTAGGAGCGGGAACGACCTTTACGATCACATTTTCAGAACTAGACAATAGTGGGAAGGCATAATTATGGTTGCTGAAAGGATTTTAGTCGTGGAGGACGAACGAATCGTTGCTCGAGATATCGAAAAGCGATTAAAGAAGTTGGGGTATGTTGTCCCCGCGTCGGTTGCCTCCGCAGAAGCAGCGATTGAAAAGGTCGCCGAATTACGACCCGATCTAGTCTTAATGGATATCCGGCTCAAAGGTCAGATGGATGGCATCGAAGCTGCAGAACAAATTCGAGCCAAGTATGAGACACCCGTCATTTATTTAACGGCTTACGCTGATGAGGCGACATTACAACGCGCAAAAGCGACCGAACCCTTTGGGTACATTGTGAAACCGTTTGATGAGCGGGATTTACATGTGGCGATCGAGGTGGCTCTGCGTCGCCAATTATCAGAAACCGCCATTCGCGTCGCTTTAGAGAAAGAAAAAGAGTTGAGCGAGCTGAAATCTCGGTTCTGGTCGATGGCGGCGCATGAAATCCGCAATCCAATGACCTCAATTTTGGGATGTGCTCAAATGCTGGAGCACGACAACCACCATTTGTCCGAAGAGCGACGGCGCGAGTTCCTATATATGATCCAACAATCCGTCCGCAGGATGGATCAATTGTTGAACGATTTATTGGCGATTGGTCGGGTCGAAGGCGGCAGTTTCAAGTTTGAGTCAGCTCCTTTGGAATTGAAGCAGTTCTGTCAACGCTTGGTCGAGGAAATGCAATTCAGTACGGGTTCACATCACTCCATCGTGTTCCACCACCAAGGGGACTGTGAGCGGGCTGACCTGGATCAAAAGCTCCTGAGACACATCCTCACGAATCTCCTGTCCAACGCTATCAAGTATTCTCCCGAAGGAATCCCAGTCTATTTTGACCTTGCTTGTACGGATCAACAAGTCACCCTCCAAGTTCGAGACACGGGAATTGGTATTCCCTCGGACGCACAACAGCATTTATTCGAACCGTTTCAGCGGGCGAGCAACGTGGGTAATACTCCGGGCACGGGACTCGGACTGACGATGGTGAAACGATGTGTGGACTTGCACGGTGGGCGAATTGCAGTTGAGAGTGAAGTGGGTCGAGGAACCACCTTTATCATTCAACTACCCCAGCACCAGCCCGTAGACAGCCAACTGGCAAGAACGGTTTCGGGTTGACAAGAGGCATTCCCGGAAGGACTTCGCCTGACTTAAGATAAACCATTAGCCCTCCCACGCCACGTTGGGGGAACCGCGACGACCCATTGCTCAAATAGAAGCGATCGTCTGTGTCAATGGCATTGTCAAATTAACCACGAATGTTCAAAATTAAGCACAAGAATCCTTGACCATTCAGCGTTGCTCAATTTTATGCAGCAAATTTCATACAAGCGATTTCTTGCCAATCCTCAAATCGTTGACGCAGGGGTACTGTCAGCTTAACCCGAATGTAGAATAATCGTACTGGTTTAGTTGTTTGGGATGAAAGTGTTCTCGAATCGGTTCAAATACAGATAGAAATCGTTGGGCTTGCCCTGGAGATTTGAATCGCCGCATTCGTCGTTCTCGCGTTCGGGTCGGTTGATGTGAATTCTCCGCTCGATTATTCAATCCTTTATGCTGTTGATGTTCCATGTTCTTCATGATTCGTTTCTTGGCGGCTTTACTCTTGAGTTTGTCAGTTACGATCACTCGTGGCACAAAGTTTTGTTGCTTCAGGAGTTTGCGGAAGAATCGCTCCGCCGCCTTTGTATCCCGATGCCGTTGTAGCACGACATCCAGCACATTCCCCTCCGAATCCACTGCCCGCCACAGAATACTGCCATAGGGCCGACAAGGAGCAGGGCGCAAGCCTCAAGAGTATCTTGACGTAATTGATATTAATTTGCAGTAGATGGATGAAGCTCCTTTATGTTCTAGTCGTTGAAGTGTAATAGATCGAGCCTCAGTTGATGTTGAACATTAAACAAAGATCGAAATCCTAATAATACAATACCAATCGTTGCGAGTCCGGTTCCTGCTGCGATCGCAAAAATCAGCACGATTTGATATCGCACCGCATCGGTTGGACTTGCCCCTGCAATGATCTGTCCGGTCATCATTCCAGGTAAGCTCACGGTTCCCATCACCATCATCTGATTGATCGTCGGAATCATGCCTGTTCGGATTGCTTCTTGAATGGTTTGCTGGGCAGCTTCCCATCGAGTTGCACCTAAAGCTAACAACGATTCGATCTGGTCGCGTCGAACCGTGAGATCTTCGGTTAAGCGATCGAGCGCCAGAGAAGTTCCAGTCAAAGCATTTCCAAGTACCATTCCTAACATCGGGATGACATACTGCGGGTTGTACCACGGCTCAACGCGAATGATACCTACAACCGTCACGCCGATCATCAAGGCTGAGGATGCAAAAATCGAAACAAAGCTATTCCAGAACATGCCTCGGTAGCGGCGTTTGGTTCTTGCGATCGCAGATTGTCCTGCTAAAAGCGTCATTGCTAAAGTTACCGCTAAGACTAACCAAGGCGACTGTAAGGTAAAAATCCACTTCAGAATATAACCAATCAACAATAGCTGAACCGTCATCCGAAGGGACGCAATTCCCAACTGTTTTTCTAGTCTTAGCTGCAATGCGATCGACAAGACTAAGTTAATCAGAATGAGCATTGCTGCGAGTGCAAGCTGTCCGTTGTCGATGGGAATGTAGGATGTGGTCATAAACGTTTAAGGGTTAATCGTCGATCGGTCATTCGTTCTAATTGTTCTGGATCATGGCTTGTCCAGAAATACGATCGTTTAGGGTCTTCTTGCTGCCAGCACTGGACTAAGTGTTCAAACTGCTGTTCAGTTCGAGCATCCAGCGATGCAGTCGGTTCATCGAAGAGCAACACAGATGGAGAACAGAGTAAAGCACGTAAAAAAGCTGTGATTTGAGCTTCGCCACCCGAAAGAGCATGAGTTGGACGATCGAGAAAGTCCTCTGAGCGTCCTAAGATTGATAGATACTCTAATATTCTCTGTTTCTGATAGCTATCGCGAGATCGATGAACTGTCATTTTATAGATGACTTGTAGATTCTGTTCAACCGTTCCTTCGAGTAATGCAGGACGCTGATGTAAGTACAGAACTTGAGTTCGATATTGAGGAATAAACCAATCCGATAGATTCTTTCCTTGAAATGCCAAATTGCCAGTTTGAATCGGATCGAGTGCAGCGATCGCTCTCAACAGCAAAGACTTTCCGGCTCCGGCTTCACCTGCGATCGCACATCGCTCTCCTGGATGCAACTCAAAATTAAGATGCTTCCAAATCCACTTGCCCTGAATTTGCCGTCCTAAATTCTGAATGACTAACACACTGATTCCCATCAGCACAGCAGCCTCACTATACAAAACATCATGCTAAAAAGGGCATTCATTACAAAAAAAGCCCGTCTAGCATTCAAAAAAAGTTCCGCTAACCGCCAAAATGGACTTTCGCTGTGCGTCAAGACTCGGTAGCCTAATCATTGGAACAATTCTGCGCCAAAATTCCATCCATGTCTTAGGACACTCCATACTCGCTGAGTTCCCGTAGAAAGGGCGGATGAAACCCCAGCACAATATCTTGACTTTCAAATCTCGTTCCAGAGATACTTGAGATCAATTTTCATTAACTAACTCCAATGGCCCTGGAACTGACGGCACAAGCAGAAGCGGAACTTTGGCTGGAAACAGAGCAGCAGTGTCCCCCGTGACGAGTCTCGATCGTGTGGAGACGATTTACACCGTGCCGCCGCTGATGGGGAGCGGGACACAGCGAGATAATGAGTTGTATCCTGGTTTGGAATTGTCCAATCTAGAGATATTATCAAATGTGGTGTATTTGAGAATTAAGCCGCATCTTTCTGGTTTAAACGATCGCGCTCATCAAAGCGAATTCCGTCTGTAAATTTCACACCTTCAATCACCTCTGCTAATCGATTAAATTTCTGAATGCGTAACCAGCGTTTTTGCGCCGATTGCACTAACTTGAACACGAGCGATAATAGACTTGACTGCGACACACAACCTCTGGTTTTGTCCGTTCTCAATCGGACGGTAGCAAAGGTTGATTCAATCGGATTGCTGGTGCGAATGTGCATCCAGTGTTCTGCGGGAAAATTGTAAAACGCTAACAGTGCTGTGCGATCTTTGCTCAAGCATTCGACAGCCTTCGGATACTTAGTTTCGTAAGTTTTGATGAGTCGCTCAAACGCCGTTTCCGCATCGACTTTGGTGGCAGCGAGATAGATATCTCTGAGCGCTTTTTTTGCTCTTACCTTTCAGGCTCCGATGCTGCCATTGTTCCTGTTCCTCAATCCATTTCGTTTTCAATCGACTAATCGTACTCGACGACAACCCGGCTGCATCCGCTCCCAACAGTGACGATAATGCTTCGCCAAAATCCCCCGTAGAGATGCCTTTGAGGTACAGCCACGGTCATACTTCTTCGGCTGAACGCGAACGCTTCAGGTACGGCGGTAACAAGCTCGAATTGAACTTAATTCCACTCCCCGTTCTGTCTCGTACTTTTGGCACTTGAACTGCAACCTCTCCCTCCTGTGACGATTGTTCGCTCCGGTAAGTA
>JAHHHU010000065.1 GCA_019359175.1 Phormidium tanganyikae FI6-MK23 | reverse complement strand
CATGGTTGTCATTTAATAACTCTCAAAACTCATGAGAATGTTCTGTAACGGAAGCTTGATTGCGAGACGGATTTTGAGACGCTTAGAAACTCATTCTCTCGTAGCACTACGCTTATCTGTTTTCTTTTGCAAAAAGGAGCGTTTCTTTTACAGTCGAAACTGGCACAATCGTATAGTCTCGTTGAACTGCCGGAGCAGGTAAATCTATTGACCAAAAGGGTCTGGAATAGTAGCATCGAATTAAGCATTGAATTCCGCTCTTTATTAGGAGCTATCATGATCAGCATCAAAAACATACATTCGCTGACTGACTTTCGTCGGAATGCCAGTAACTACGTCGATCAAATTCGAGAAACAAAGTCACCCTTAGTGCTGACAGTGAATGGTGAAGCGGCTGTGATTGTTCAGGATGCCCATGCCTTTCAGCAGGTTCTAGAGCGGTTAGAAAGTGCAGAACAAGAATTGAAATCGATGAAGCTAGATGCTCTGCGAAAAGATATTGCAGTTGGAATTGAGCAACTGGAGGCAGGGGATTACGTGGAGCACGACGAGGATACCCTATCTGACCTATTCACCGACATTAAAGCAAGAGGGAGAAGACGTTTGGCTGAAAATGGAACTCTATGAGCCGTCGTCGCTTTAAGCTGGCAAAGCTGGCAGAGAAAGACCTCGATGATATTTGGTTATCCATTGCACAGCACAATTTAGACCGTGCAGATAAGGTGCTAGATGAAATCCAAGCACGTTTTCTACTGCTGTCCCGGTTTAGAGAGATGGGAATTGCTCGGGAAGAACTGGCTCCAGCGCTGCGGAGTTTTCCAGTTGATAAATTTTTAATTTTTTATCGCCTGACTAAACAAGGAATCAAGATTGTCCGCGTTTTACCGGGGCAGAAAGACATTGAGCGGATTTTCCAAGAGGGTGAATAGGGTAGACAAGAAAATGCACTTTACGTTTCTGACTCCAGGATTTTTTCAAGCAACTGGATCATCTCTGGTAGTTTTTTTGCAAGCGTATGTTCTTGGGGTGTTGTTGGAGTAATAGCCTGGCATTGCTTCAGTTTCTGCAACGACTGGCTGTAAACCTTTTTGGGAGAAACCCCGCCACGTGGCGGGGTTTTTTCATCTTCAGTCAGATAGCGCTCTACGGTTCGGAGTGAAGTTCCAAAGATCGTCATGAGTGCAGGCTTCAAGCGCTTTTCGTCTTTCTTGGGTCTGCCACTACTGTCTTTGTAACCAGCCTTGCGCAACTTTTCAGCGATCGCTAACACTTCTGACTTCGTGTAATTTTTCCGTTGGTCGTTTTCAGACGCTTCGACTGCCAGGGCTAAGTCAGAGTTGTCTTCTGAGTCAAAGGGCATGACCCTAACAGGCACCTTCCCATCCGCAAAATGTTGCTCAAAAACATCAGGCTTTTCATCTTGAAGTCTCAAGATTGCGGCTTTACGATGTCCTCCCGCAAGTAAGCGATTTTGCGTGTCTACCACAATGGGTTCGATCAGCCCCAACGCAGCGATCGATTCCATTAACTTATCCACATGGGCAGCGTTAAGAGGACGAGTATCGCCACTGAGTCGATCGCGAATGGCACTCAGCGCGACGGTAGAGTCTTGAACTTCAATCGATTCTGCCTCACCGTCTTTTTTTGCTTGAACGGCGCGAATGATTTTACTGAGGTCTGCCATGCCAAATTTCCTTTCCTACAGCGGTGTAATCTGCCCAGGCTTGCTGGGCACGAGCATCCTTTACTTTATTGACGGGCACGCCTTCTAAAGCACTTCTTTGGAAGGCGGCTAAACGACCAATATTCGTTTTGAATAACGGCAACCCGACTTCAGTCAAGGATTTCCTTGCTTTTTCGGCTTCTTTTGAAGGGGCGGGAGGGCAAACGGTCAGCAAGATTTTATACCGATTTTTGGGCAGACTGGTCAGGATATTGACTGTCTTCACCATGGCCACAATGCTAAAGGCATCGGTCATGGTAGGAATGACCAGCAGGACGATCGCGCCAGTGCGTTCAGGTCTGCATCTGAAGGACGAGCGGGGGTATCGATGACGGTGTGCTGCACGTCGGCAATGCGATCGAGGTCAGTTTCATCGACAACGAGGAAGGGAGCTTCGCCACGCTCTGACCAATCGAGAGCCGAACGATTGAGGTCGCCATCGATTAGAACGGTTTCACCTTTCTGGGCAAGGAACGCTGCAAGGTAAATGGCAGTGGTCGATTTACCTACACCACCCTTAAAACTGGCGACAGTGATAATCATAGTGCGGGTGCGCTGATAGAAAGCTTCGATATTGTACGGTTGATTGACGGTAGAGAAGCGGAATTTTGCCTTGCAAAGTGGCATGAGAAACCCCGCCATGTGGCGGGGGTTCGGCTAAAGTGTCTGAGGGGTAAAGGTTGTAGCCTGTAGGCATTTCAAAATCGTCTCGCCCTGCCCATCCTTACTTGCCGAAGCCCAATCTAAGAACACCTAAATTGTCAGGTGACTGATGGCGGAATCATTCTGCCTATCCACCCATTTTGGGATCTTAGGCGGAAGATTTCCGTCTATTAATCGTTATGCCGCCTGAGATATCGGTGATGGTATGACCGGAAACGTGCGTCGAAGAACTAAGCGAATGGGTTACATCGGAAGTAAGGTTATCCGTTGAATCTTTACCCCTCAAAGCCATATACAGTCTTGCTGTCAAATTCCTGAATAGGTCTTTTGTGGAACGAGCAATCGCGCCAAGCTCGGTAATGCTTCTCCGTAGGTTGGATGAATATGCACCGCTTGTTCCAGCAACTGCCACGTTGCTCCAGCCGGTACTGTCAACTTAACTAGATTTCGCTCTAATTATTGAGAATGAGCCACGAAGAAATGAGCTGTTCAGCCTTTGAAAATTAGGCAATTTCTCAATAAGCAAGCCTTTGAACGGTTAAGTTGACAGTACCCTAGATTCGGAGGATTAGACGGAAAGAGTCAGTCTAAATACTAGTTAGACCGCGATTCGTATGGCTCATCGAATTCATGTGCTCAGGCAGAAAATTTTTATCTTTTCTTTGTCTAAGATCCACCTTTCTAATTAAATCTCAGACCAGCGCTGCTTCCACGTAGGCAGTGAACAGCGTACAATTTTACCAAATTACAGTCAGCCGTTTGTAGGAGATTGCCAATGACGGAGGTTAGTACTGGCCTTTACTGGTTGTTCCAGTCACTCCTTGCTTTTATGCCCTATTTGCTGGCGGGTCTGATCGCTGGCGCGATCGCCCTAGCAATGGGTGTTTTCCTCGCCCGCTTTCTGCTATGGGACTGGTTGCTGCCTCTTGAAGAGTCATGCTTGTTGACTCTCAAAGCGTGGGCTAATCCGACCCTAGACCGCTACATGACAGCCATAACCTGGCTGGCTCAGGGCGAAATTACTATCCCTATACTCATTGTGATCGGAGGAATTCTGGTTTACCGCAACGAGGCGGTTGCAACCCTGGTTTTGGCGATCGGGCTGAGCGGTTCATGGCTGCTTAACGGCATCTTCAAGTCTCTCTTTCAGCGAAAACGACCCGATCTGTGGGCATCTTCTCAACGTCCGATGGATTACAGCTATCCCAGCGGTCACGCCATGAGTGCAATTTCCTTCTATGGTTTGTTGGCGGTTAACCTGACGCACGGTCTGGGTATTCCTTTAGGCATCACTGCCCCCTTGGCAACTGGCTTAACCTTGGGGGTGGGCTTTAGCCGGGTATATTTGGGTGTGCATTGGCCGACAGATGTCTTGAGTGGATGGATTGCTGGCGGCATCTGGCTGGGAGCGTGCCTGTACGGACTGATTCAGATTGGTGGGATTTGAACTGAGATTGATAGGCGAGCAGTGAAAACGCTGTCAGCTTTAAGGGAAAACCGCTCTCTCAGGATCTTTAAAGTTACTGCGTCAAAACAGGACTTCCGCTTTCGTCTGCAAACTTTGCCAGTAGCTCAGGTGTAGGCACGCAAATCCAAAGGGCTCTGGGAATCACTTCAACAGTGACTGGGGTAGTGCCCAGGCACTCTCCGTCTGCATGAACATCTAAAGGTGGATAGCTTCTGACCTCAATCTTAGAGGCTCGATAGGTATTGAGCCGTTTATGAGGGAGTTGCTCACCCCGCATCGCTGTAAAGAAGTGGCGCAGATGATCCCATTTGGAGGGATTGTCAATGTAAATCACGTCTAGCTTGCCATCATTCATTTTTGCCTCAGGCGCTAAGGCAAACTCTACCCCATAACGAGGGCTGTTGCAGATGTTGACTTGTAAGGTGCGCAGACGACGCATCCGTTTGCCGTCGAAGCGTAAGGCCAAACGGTGCGGGCTAAATTGCACAAAAGTTTTGACCCCTGAGAAGATACTTTTAAGGGCAACCAGATAATTTTTCTTGATTCCTTCTTTGACTTCATCTCCACAAGGAAAGAGTGAGGCTTCTAGACCCACGCCTACCACTTCCATGAAGTAATAATTGTTCGCCTTGCCCATATCAAACCGACCATGCTCACCCTCGGCCAGGGTCTGGATGGCTTGGGTTAAATCGTTGGGAATATTCAAGCTAGCCGCAATGTTATTGCGCGTTCCTAGCGGAATAATACCTAGCATAGTTTGAGTATGCACTAATCCACGTGCTACGGCTTCGATCGTGCCATCGCCCCCGGCGACAATCACAAGTTTAGCGCCTGCTTTAGCAGCATCAGCAGCTAAACCTTCACCATCTTCATCGGGTGTAGTGGTGCAGATTTCAGCTTGAATGCCTTGAGTTTGCAGAGCTTCTGCTATGTCAGTTAATAACTCAGGATTCTCGACAGGGCCAGAGGTAGGATTGACGATGAGTCGGGTATTCATCGCTGGCTTTCTCCTAAAGGTTTGAAGTTGGGGAGGGTGGAAGCGTGAGGTTGAACTCTGCTCATGCACCCTGGCTTAGTAAAAGGTCTACTGTCCATTCGTTACGCCCAAGCGATGAGCTGATAGAACTCCATCCTCAAACTATAGCTGTCAGTTTCGACTTTTCCTTCCATCGATAAGCTGATATGTGGCTCAACGGCATTATCAACTTAACGGAACAGATTCAAAATTAGGCACAATAATTCCTGAGCAGTCTTGATGGTACTGTCAACTTAACTAGATTTCGCTCTAATTATTGAGAATGAGCCACAAAGAAATGAGCTGTTCAGCCTTTGAAAATTAGGCAATTTCTCAATAAGCAAGCCTTTGAACGGTTAAGTTGACAGTACCCGAAGAACTCTTCGGAATTAGCGCTTAACGGAATGCGAAAGAGATAGCTCGTTTGTCACTAAAAGATATTTGCGACACAACCATTTCTCGTACCTTTCGGCTCTGATGACTGCGAAGCCATTGTCAATAAAGCTCACAACTGCAATCATTCTCAATTAGAAAAGCCTATTGAGAACAGTATATAAGGCAGTAGTCCGGCTAAGTCCTGTCCCATCGAGCTTCCAGCATTTGGCTTAACCCGAACTCAGGTTATGTTAGGAATTTGTTCACGTTTCGTTTCAAAAAAACTTCGCAAGTCAGCAGCTCGAACACTCACATCAAAGTGTTGCAGCTTTTCCAGCAAAACTTCATCGATCAGCTCACACAACAAGCGATTCTCTCGCAGTATCAGAAACAGATTCGTTAAACGCCGGACATCAAGATTTCCGTTTGCAAGAAGCTCTAAATAAATCGGTGGGGCATTATGTAGACGTTTGAGGACATTCTGTAGCGTTCGTTCCCGTGAACTGTGCGATCGCATCTGAAAAATGTCTTCAACTAATACTTTCTGTCTTATGGTGGCTTCGCTTTCTCCTTGGCAAATCAACTGAGCAATCATGACGATCTCCGACAGCATAAAAGCATGATTTGTCCGAGCAGCGTATGAAACATTTGACATAAGGATAAAAATATCAACTAGCGGGATCACAGCCTTAGTACTTTATTGCAAGACTCAACCCTACAAAAGCTCAAGGATCTCTCTGCTCTAGTCAGTGTCCTGTACGGCTGAAGACTGAAGAGATAATCATAAATCGCTTGAGTTTTGTCTTATGTACGTTGTTGGATTTATTGATTGTACATAAGAAATTTTAGTCAATTGGGCATGAGTGGGGCCAGTCGTTACCTATAATGATTGAATAAACTTCTTATGTATAGTTTTGGGTTCTTATGTACTCAATTTGTCGTAGTCTCACCGTAATCTGTACATAAGACTTGCGCGACTGCACATAAGAAACAATGCCCAAACAGTCTTCCCTTGCCAAACTTCGTCAGCTACTGGGTAATTTAACCTTGGAGCAAGCAAAACAGGTGCAGGGTGAACTGGAAGCAATGATTCACGAGCTAGAACAGCAACAAACTTCAGCATCTATTCCACCTCAGCATGATCGCGAAGTTGTACAAGTTCAGCACTCAGATGATCGACTTTATCAATTGGAGCGAGTTCGTTGTGGCAAACCAACTTGTAAGTGCATGGGCAAGAATGCACAATTACACGGACCGTACTGGTACGCTTACTGGCGGGAAAATGGAAAACTAAAAAGCCGCTATGTCGGAAAAAAGCTCGATTTGAGTAAAACTTGATTTAAATAAATGTATTCCCTGCATCGAAAACGTAATGAATCTTCTGTTCTTTAGTTTCTAGGGCAACCTGACGCAAAACAGCCGAATTGTAATCAATTGCCCTGATCTATGGCAGAATGCCTTATGATTCCAACAGCTACAAAAAATTGAGAAACGTGAGTCGTCTCTACCCAAATTTCTTTTCTACTGATAACGTTGTCATTACCCAAATTTTATGCCGCTACTTGAGTTCAAAAGACGTTGCGCTTCGTACTGATAACGTTGTCAGTGCACAAAGATTTTTAGAAAACCTACGCAATTTCTAGGGTTTATGGAGATGCAGCTTCTTCCCGAATTCAGTTCTGCCAGAAAGTGAGCAAAATCATAATGTTCTGTTCGATGAATTTGCAGTTTGAAATAGGAGCCTCAAAACTATGACCAAAATTGTTGCGATCGCGAATCAGAAGGGAGGAGTCGCGAAAACTTCATCGACGATCGCGATTGCCTCATTAATCAGCCGAGGTAAGACTTGTCTAACGATTGATCTTGATCCTCAAGGGAACTGCACCGATGGCCTAGGAGTTCGCGATATCTCGGACGATCAATTCACTGCTTATAATCTTCTAGATCTGCGTCAAGATCCCAATGCCATCGTTCTCTCGACTCAGTGGGGGATTGATCTCACTCCTGCTGATATCGGATTGGCTCAGAAAGAGGTTGAGCTAATTGCTGCACCAGATTCACACTACATTCTGAAGGAGCAACTCCGTAAACTGAGTCAGTATGACTACATTTTCATTGATTGTCCTCCTTCCTTGGGTCGCTTGACCTATTCAGCGCTCACTGCTGCTGATTTCGTCTTGATTCCCGTTCAATGCCAATATTTTTCTGCAAAAGGTTACAAACAGCTTCTCAGCACGATTCAAGCTGTTCAAATGCGCTCTAATTCTGATTTGCAAATTTTGGGAGTGCTGCCCACAATGTCAGACAACACCAATATCAGCAAAGGAGCATTAGTTTCCTTGTCAAAAGTGGAAGGTGTCGATGTTTTTCATTCAGTTCCTCGCTCAATCAAATTTACGGAATCACAACTCGCAGGAATTCCCATTGATCGATACATTCAAGAAAATCACAGCACCAAAGAGCGTGATGATTTAACCGAGAAACTAATCGAGCCGTATCAGCGGATTGTCGATCGTCTGTTGTCTCTGGAGGTTGCTTATGCCTAAACAAAAACTAGACATGACAAATATGCTGGGAGATACCAAAACGATTCAGGTTCTCTCAGCATTAGAAGGTGGACTTAAAACGAAGCAAGATCTCAATCAAGTTTTAACGCAAGCCGGTATCTCTGCTCAACAAATCGATCCCCGTGACCTGCTTCCAAGAGTGAAGAATCGCCCGTTGGATGAAGAGAAGGTTAAAGCTCTAATGCAGAGCATCAAGGACATTGGAGTTTTAGAGGATTTAATTGCTAGACCTCACCTGACAGACTCAGGTAAGTATGAGCTACTCGCAGGTAGTCATCGCCGTGAAGCCTGTATTCGTTTGGGTATATTAGCTCCAACTAAAATCGTCCAAGTTGATGACAAGCTGGCGGCGAAAATCGCAGGCGCAACTAATTCTCATCGAAATCAACTGAATGCGCTAGAAGAAGCAGACATGGTGCTGGAAGTTTTGGCGCTAGAGCTAGAAACAACAGAAGCAGAGGTGGAATCCTTGTTGTGGCAATACAGCAATAAGACGATCGACGTTCACAGTCCTGAGTGGAGGACGATCGAGACCATAACGCCGACAGTTACATCAGTCGCAATCAGCTCTTTTATTCGTCACTACCTGCCATTACGGAAACTCCCCCAAGACATTTTGGATGCTGTGCGCTCCGGAAAACTGCATTACACGAAAGCCCAGAGATTAATTCGGCTAAAACATTCTAAGTTTGCTGAGCAGCGTCAAGCACTACTACAAGAAGCGATTGATGACAATATACCAATTAGCGACTTGTCTGATCGTGTAGAACAAGTTATCTCTACCTCAACTCCTTCCCGCTCTCAAAAATCCGAGCCGCCTCGTCGTGTTATCACTCGACGAATTAAGGCATTATCTCAGCGAGTTGGGCAGGTCAAGAATTGGGATGCAGCATCTCAGAAGGAAGTTGAGAAATTGTTGACTAAGTTAGAGGAGAAGCTTCAGGCTTTATCTAATTCATCAGAGATTTGACGTGAATACTTTGGTGAATCTGAGGGAGGTTAGTAGAATATTTGCTTGAGTTGAAACCTGATGATCTTTGCTTCTCGTTCTACTAATCCTCAAATTTACCACCTCTAAATCTTCTGTTGATCTTTGCCATTACTCAACAATTACGATGCTTGTCACCGCATAGCGCGTTCGCAACATCACTCTTCACAATTCCGCTTGCTGCGTATACAACCCGCTTCCACGAATCGCTCTCCATGCTTCTTCACAGTCGGACAAGCCAACCATTTAAGCGGAATGCCTGTCCGCTTTCAAACCAGCCGACCAAACGAGTGCAACAAATCTGAAGCTTCCTTAAAACTCGGCTCTGCGATGAACTCTTCCAATTCTGCCTGGAACGCTGACCATTGCGGGCACGTATCCGTATAGCGCAGCTATCAAATCGTCGGCGGCTGACAGCGCTACTTCCGGTGCGGCGAAGCTGCTCGTATTACGCTATCCCAGTTCGGTAGTAATTGATAACTTTAAATATTGCACTAAAGCAGATTGACAAAGAGATTGTTTCCTTCAACACTCAGGCTCGGTGCCTTTGGCACACGCAAGCGTGACCGAAACCGAAGGTTGGCTTCGTACCCAGATCTCGCCACCGTAGAAGTCCGTTCCTCGTCGTTCTAACGGATAGCCACCCAATAACAGTCCTAACCAAACTTCAATCCAAGGTAAGTGAATCGATTGCCGCAATGTCTGTAAGGAAACTGTCTCCGCATCAGCCACCTCGAAGTAAACTGAAATTGCTTTTGTCCAAGCTTCTACGTCTTCAATATGCGCGAGTTCAAGCGCTGCCTCAAGGTCAATCACCGCTTCTGCTTCTAACCCCTCCACCGCATCAGCAAGTTTCGCAGGATTAACTGCTGCAACGATCGTTCGGTCGTCTTCTAGGTCTTCTGATTCAAACTCTCTCGGTGCGTAAGGTCCGCGTTCTGTTTCTCGATCGAACCCCCCGACAAACTGGGAAAAGTCAATCTCCATGCTCTGGCGCACATACGGCAAAAACTGCTTGATCGTCATCTGCGGACCGTCTTGTGTCAGCGTCGCATCGAGTTCCTCAAACCTCTGTTCCGACGAAGCCACAAACAACTCGACCAGATGCTCGATCGCCCTTCCCACCATCTGAATCTGCTGCGGAGTCTCCAGTTGTGCGATCGACTGATCGAGGGATCGCCACGCGGCTTTGAGATCGATCGTCTCCCAACTCGTTGCCGTAAGAACATCGTTCATACCTGAAGCTGCACAAAGCGAGCCGAATGGCGTGGACAGGGGCGAATCGAACAGTAATCCGGGTCAAGTTGCTCAATATCCGCGAAATAAGGAATGTTATAGACTTCTTTCAGCAGTGACAGCATCGCTTCCACGTAGTGAATCACATCGCCCGGAGTCATGCCGATACAGTGTTCACCTTCAATTTCATTCACCAAGTCCGACCCCTGCCACACCTGGGCACGAATGGCATGAACGCGACCGCGATATCTTGGCTCTCGATACAGCAGCAAAATCGCGTAATAACGTTGAGCGACTGCACTCGGCAAGGGGACAGACAGTGGCGGGTGAATTGACCCAGTCGCGATTGGAGTTTCAGGAGCAGCTAACGCATCACCGAGTAGAACTGTAGCAAAGTTCGAGGGTTGGCTTTGCCGTTTCTTCTGTTTGTGCTGAATCCGGCGATTGTAGTTATTCTGCTCTGATTTACGGGCGTGAGAGCGGCGCGATCGACAAACTGAAGGATCATAACACCGCTCACTCGTCCCTTCTGCCCCATGTAGCGCGTGAACCTGCGGCATCGTCAGCATCGCGCACTTGCGGCACTTCTCCGGAGTTTGCGGACGACCCGCTGGGTTTCTCCCAGCCTCTGCGGATTTTCGAGCAGGTTTTGCCATATCAACACAACGGTGCAGGTCTAAAACAAATCGAATGGATGATCGCCCATTCTGTCTGCCTTCCATCCCTAAGCAATTATACTTATTCTTGTCTTTATCCCAAATATGTCACAAGTATCTGGTGTAAGACGACTGTCAGATGGTGAAATGAGGCTGATTTCAGCCTATCAAATTTTTTTAGATTTGATAGGGGTTTGAGTCGATAATTCAGATGTATTATGTAGGGGAATTCGCGATCGACATTCGTTGGATTCGCGATCGCAAATCAACGCCTCAGGCACAAGATTCTATTCAACGTTAAACGTTATGCCATTGGTTTATGTGATTGGAGGCGCAAATGGGTCAGGAAAAACGACTTCTGCCTTCAGTGTCCTCCCGTCCTTGAACATCACAGAGCACGTGAATGCCGATGCCATCGCAGCAGGTCTCTCTCCCTTAAATCCTGAATCAGTCGCAGTTCAAGCAGGACGATTAATGCTAGAGCGGCTGAGAACGTTGGCAAATTCTGAGGCTGATTTTGCATTTGAAACCACACTTGCCGCCAGAACCTTTGCCCCATTTCTTCAGCGCTGTAAACGTGACGGATACACTATTGGTCTGCTCTATTTTTGGCTTCGCAGTCCCGATTTGGCAGTGGAGCGTGTCGCTCGTCGCGTTGCCAGTGGGGGACACTCCATTCCTGAAGATGTAGTGCGCCGACGTTATGAACGGGGACGGAAAAACTTGATTGATCTCTATCTGCCGCTGTACGATGAGTTGTTCGTGCTGGATAACTCTGAACCTGACTCTCGACTGGTCGCTGAGGGGGTGATCAATCAACCTCCGACCGTTTATGATCAACTCACTTGGAGCCAAATCACGGAAGAGAAAAATGAGTAACGATGAGAGCAAAAATCGGCGCGAACAGATTCTCAAAGGTGTGAAAGCGGGAGTTGCTCAAGCATTAGCGCGTCATCAGCGATTAGGGCAGTCGATCGCGGTGTGGCAAGATGGGAAGGTTGTGATTCTAAGAGCTGATCAGATTCCATTGCCGCCAAAGCTTGAATGAAATCCCCTTCTTTTGCAACTGGTTGTGGGTTTTGCATAAAGGTTGATGGGAGATATTGAACAGCAAGGTCAGATTGAGCCTTCAAAGGTAAAGAACGATCAATTGGGATCGGTTTCCTGCCACTTTTGCTCATATTTCTGCTTTCAAAGCATGACAACTCTAAGTCTCTCGTGTGAGACTCCTGGGAGAATGGAGCACGAGACCTTCAGCCCTGGCAGAAATGGCGCAGATTGATCATCGCATATGCCAGAGTTTTCAAGGCATAGTGCAACCCACTGCTCCGCTCGAAGCGTAGCAGTAAGCGCCGAAACTTGTCTTCCCACGCGAACACGCGCTCAATGGTGCGAAACCGTTCCTGAAAAATAGCCGCATCGAAAATAGCCTTGCGTCCGCGTTTCAAAGTCTTTCTGCCACGCGGATTTGCAGGAATATTCGGCATCATGCCCCGATTGAAAATGGCTTTGCGGTTGGCTCGGCTATCGTAGACCCCATCGAGACTGACGAGGATTTTGCTCAGGTTGAGTCCGACTTGCTGAGCAATGCGGGTAACTTGCGGCAGGGCTGTCTTCAACAGCGGTGATTCGTTCCGATTGCCAGGAGCCGAAATAAAAGGCGCAATCACATTGCAGCTGCGGTCACAGAAGGCAACCACTTTGTCGCCTTTGAGGTGCTTGTGTCCACTGAATCCGAGGTTATCGCCGCCTTTCTTTGCTGCGGTCGTCGTCTCATCGCCGTGGATGACGCGGATATCGAGATATTTTTGCTGGTGAAGGAGCACCACGGTCTCTGCAAAAATGGCATCAAAGACACCCTTGAGCTTCAAAGCGCCTGAAAGGCAGCATAGATCCGGGTGTCGTGGATTTCCGGTTGCCCATCTTTGTTCTGCTCAATCGGTAACTCTTTCCACTGACAGCCGAGGTACAACAGTTTCAGAATGTAGTTGAAGATGGTATGCAGAGAGAGCTTTGGCTGAGGACCGCGACTGCCACGATGCAAGTGGGGCAAGACAAATTCTTCAAACTGTTTTAAGGTCAAATGTGTGGGAATCCATTGCCACTGGTGGGTTTGAGACATTTTTGCTCCGACCGAGAGTTCAACTAAAAAGACTTGAGCCATTTTAGGAAGAAACGATAGAAGCTCAGGCAAACAGCAGCTTTTAGACAAATTCACTCAGCCGGAAAAACCCGCAACCAGTTGTAGGAGTTGCTCTAGATAGCGGTCGGGAATATTCTGGGCGGCAGCGATTTGGCGAATTTGGAGGGTTTCGCCAGTGTCATAGATGGAAGCGAGTTCCAGCATCGCCATCAGCGCATATTTCGTTCGACCTGAAAGTTCTAGAATCATGGCGGAGTTGAGCGAGAAGGGGCAGGCTTAACGATCGAGTAATGCACAAATAATCCTTTCTATCGATCAAGGTGTAGAATTTTCTTCAAAATATACTTTCTCACTAATAACTTCAAATACTATTTATTTTCAAAATCATCACTGTAGTTTATTATGCACCCGAATGGTTCAGGATGGACAAAATAACGAATTCGAGCGATTTTATGAATGTGGTTTCCTACTTGGCTCCGAACTGGATGGACTATTATCAAACAGTCGCACGCTTAATCAGTCGATCGCTGCGCTGCGACATTCAGTTTAGAACCTACGATCGCGATCCGCTGATTGATCTACAAGAAAATCAAGTTGATCTAGCATTTATTTGCGGACTGCCATTTATTCGACACGATCGAATTGCACCAGAGCAATTCAGCGCGATCGCGGCTCCGGTGATGCAAGCCGAGCGGTATCAGAATCGCCCTGTTTATTTCTCAGATATCATTGTTCAGACTGACAGCCCATTTCAGACTTTTGCAGACTTAGCAGGCTCAACCGTTTGCTATAACGATCCTGGCTCGAATAGCGGCTATTATTTACTGCGATATCGCTTGCTGCAAGAACAACAGACTCGCTTTTTCAGCTATGTAGTGCAATCTGGTTCTCATCAGCGCTCAATCCGCTGGATCATTGAAGGAAAAGCGGATTGTGCTGCGATCGATAGCACAGTATTAGAACAAGAACTTCGTGTATTTCCTGAACTTGCACAGCAGATCCGAATCGTTGAATCGAGTAATCCTTGCCCGATGCCGCCAATCGTCGCTGCTCAACATCTAGGCAAAGACTTAATCGATCAGATTCAAGCCGCATTACTGCAACCCGATCCAGAATTAAAGGCAACAATGGCTCAAATGAACGTGAAGCGATATGCTGTCGTGAATACTCAAGACTATGATGCGATCGCACAACTCTATGACAAAGTGACCCGTTCTTGCTTCAGCCAGCTTTGAGTGCTTGCCATGGTGAATGTCTCGATTGATTCTGCAATACAGCGTGTTGATAAATTTGCTCAAACAATTTCTGTTGAGTCCGGCTTCCCCCAACCGTGTGTAACTTTGTAAGGCAAGATTTCAAATGTGCGATCGTGACCGACCAATTTCCCTGAGCATGAGCAATCAATCCTTTTGCAACTGGCTGCACAATCTCAAGCCAAATCTGTTGCGATTCTGATGGAATTCGTTCTGCGTGAGCTGTCCAGCTTTGCATTAAATCATTGACCCAGTGGTTATATCCAGCACGAGCCAGTGCGTAAACATAGTGCAAATCTTGAAACGGTAAATTGTGTTCATGCAACCGCGATCGCAGGTAAGGCGCAAGTGAGTTCCAGCGTTGCCCCACCTCTACGCCTTGTAGCTCTAATCTGAGCAACGTGGCGATCGCTCCAACCTGATCCTTTGACGAAAACGAGTCAGCCCGTCCCCAAACGTGCTGATCGTAAAGCGCTAATACTTTTTCTACATTTCCCAACGCTAGATAGTAGAGTGCAATATGCCACCAATTATGTGTATACAGCATTGAGTTGCATTGCTGCCAAGTGTCCGAATGACTCTCCATCCAGGCAATTCCCGCTGCTGGGCGGTTTTGTTCTTCTAGCACATGAGCGATCGCGTGTTGTGCCCACGGGTCAAATCGATTCAATGCGATTGCTTGCAGTCCAACATTGAGCGCTTGATCCAACTCACCGCACTGTTCTAGTCCAAATGCGATCATTCCATACAAGTAGTGCAAATAAGGACTATCAGCGTTCTCAGGCAACACCTTCTGAGCAATTTTGAGTAACCGTTCAGATTCTCCTCGATAGAAGTAGTGGTACTGCCCTTGCTGAACTGAGATCAAATCTTGCGGATATTTAAGCGCGATCGCTTCATGGAGATCAATTGCTTCAGAAATTGCGCCTCTTGCCCAAGCTCCAATTGCTCGAATGTACCATTGCTCGCGTTCAGTTGCAGTCGCAGCGTATTGCTGGGCGACTTTGAGATGAATCATACCAGTTTGACGTGCGATCGCCGTTTCTTGAGAGAGATAATACGCTGCCGCATAAGCTTGTGCGATCGCGCAAGTTGAATCGGCGCGTAGCGCTTGCAAAATCGCTGGCTCGGCTTGATTGCCATAGTAAAGCGCTTGATTGATGAATTGATTGAGCGCAGTAATCGTATCCTGCGAATCAGTACGTACAGCAAGCTCCTGAGCATCAGTCATCATAGAAACTCCTGGAAATGTCAGTTAGTCTATCGGAATACCGTATTTAGTTTTGCTGAGTATGTCACATGGAAAATCGACCTAGCAAGTAAAGAGCGATACAAAATTTAGAATGCGCTACATTCAGTTTGAGAGGCGATCGCCTCTCAAAGTTCAACAGAGCCTGCTTTCAGGAGTTTCGATTCAATAACAGTAATAGGACTTACGCAAGCACCATCTTGAGCAAAGGATTTCTAAGTTGTTTAGGACTTACGCAAAAGCGATTTTGAGAGATGAATTCGGCATTGTCAACTTAACCGGAGATATTCAAAATTAAGCACAACCATCCCTCATCGTCAGGTTCGCTCAATTTACGCAGCCGATTTTAGCCCAGCGACTTCTCGCCAATCTTCAAATCGTTGGCGCAGTTCTTGGCGATAGCGTTTTGCAGTCAGTTGGTGTTGTTTCGGATGGAAGTGGTCTCGAATCGGTCCAAATGCTGAGAGAAATCGTTGGGCTTGCCCAGGGGATTTGAAGCGTCACATTCGTCGTTCTCGCACTCGTGTCGGTTGATGGGAGTTCTCGGCTCGATTGTTCAACCCCTGATGCTGTCGATGCTCCACGTTCTTCATC
>JAHHHU010000064.1 GCA_019359175.1 Phormidium tanganyikae FI6-MK23 | reverse complement strand
GCGACATCGCTCTCGGTGGGTCAACTATCGTGGGTTTCAAGCCCAACAATTGTGTTCGATTGGATCAGGAGCGGTTGAATCGGCGGTCAAGCAGATCGACCGGTGATTGAAACGGTCGGGAGCACAGAGGAAGCGGGAGAATGTCAATCAGATGCTCAAGTTGCGCTGTGTTTATCTCAATGCAACCTGAGCAGCTTGAGTCTTTTGCACATTTGGGTTGCTCCCTTACTGCCTGACATTCCAACCTGCTATCATCGCGTTGATGTGAGTGAAGTTGCGATCGAATTCTGAGATCGCTTCACCTTGCTTGTCAAAGATGTACTGCTTATCAATGTCTAGCATCTTGCAAGCTCCTAGAAGCTCGTGAGTTGATTGCATCTCGCGATCGTGATTGGCAGCAAAGAGCGATCGAGCAAATTCACTGCGTTAAGAGTTGGCTCAAAATAGAGGACTGGTAGCAACAGCCACAGCGGTTCCTGTTGTAGTGGCCACTAGATTTTGCCTTTTATAAAATAAATCGAGTTTTCTGTAAGGCAGCAGGCTAGAATTCAAGCAGTTCTGGCTTTCTTTGATATGCTGAACTAGAAAAAACAGCCCAAAATCATGCCCGCAAACCCATCTAACCATTTGTTCCAACCGCTCGTTAAAGGAGAGCAGACAGAAATAATCTCCGTTCGAGTTCCCAAATCGTGGATGCCGCAAATTAATAGTGTAATCGCAGCTTCGGGAAAGCCGAAAGCAGAGTATCTAAGAGACTTAGTCGAGAATACATTTTTCGGGACAAGCTCTTCATCTACTTCACCGGCTCAGAATTTGCAGAGTGTTGAGCAGCCTACTCAGGATCTATCTTCAAATAATTTAGTAGAGCCTTCGCTTGCTGACAAAATAATGGAGAAGTATCCAACTCCGATAGCACTTGCCTACAGGAGATTTCACAATGCTCAACTTAATGTTTATGAACAGATGCGGCGACTTGTTGATCTCTATGAGTACACAACTTTCTTTGTATTTAATTTAGTTCTCGCTGATCTTTTCCAAAGACTCGATCCGATCTACATAAAAGATAAAGGCGTTCGTAATGCCTTTAAAGATTTTTCTATGGAAAGACGCATAAAATTCATGGAAGAAGTTATTAAAGTTGCTAGTACCGGTCATGGTACATCTCTATTTATACCTGAGTTAGTCGATTCAGCAGTTACAAATTATGCAAATAACTTAAAGGAGCTACGCAACGAGTTGGCACATAAAGGCACTGCATCTGAAAGTGTGCAACGTAGAATTCTAGATAAGAAGAAGCCAATAATTGATGAATTACTCTGTGAATTGAAGTTTCTAATCGATTACCGTCTTGTACGTATTCCAGGTCTTCACTATGAGGGAGGACAACTCATCTATCAAATGATGGTTTATCAAGGAGAAGTTCCTTTCTTAGATACCAAACCCATTGGAGGTGATTTACAGCTAGAGAGGTCGTGTCTAGCCGATCGGAATCATCTTGTTATACTAAATAATCAGGGAAAAGTTCTCGACCTGCACCCTTTGTATCAACTGGTAAGCAATGAGAAGACACAAGATGAGGAACATATGTGTTTTCTGAAACAATGCAAAGACCAAGAAAAGAGAGTTTATGTAGAAAGTATTCAGACTTCTGCTGTTTTCGCTTTGGACGGTTTAGATGCTCTTAAAGAACTGGCAGAAGTGAAACTTTTAGCTCAACCGCCAAACTCCTAGAATTCTCCAATGCGTAGAAAAAATAAAAGAAGCCCCGCACTAACTAAACAGCGCGAGGCTTTTCAACTAACCTCAGAACTTACACAACTTCGCAAGTTCCGCCAACGGCTTCGATTTTCGACTTAGCGCCTTCAGTAAACGCTGCTGCTTTCACACTCAGCTTTACCGACAACTCACCATTGCCCAAAATCTTCAGCGGACCATCATCCTGAGTCACAACCCCCGCATCCATCAGCGAAGATAACGTCACCTCAGAATCCGCCGTCAACTCAGCCAAATCGCCCACATTGATCACCGTAAAATACTTCCGATTGATCACCGTAAAGTACTTTAACTTCGGCAAGCGACGATACAGAGGCGTTTGACCCCCTTCAAACCCCGGACGAGTCGGACGACCCGATCGAGATTTTTGACCCCGCATTCCAAAACCACCACTCGCACCTTGACCCGCAGAAATCCCGCGACCGATGCGACGCTTACGCTTGGTTGAGCCTGGTTGGGGCACAGCATCTTCTAATCTCATGATCTAGTGCCTCCTAAACGCCGTAAAGTTGTTCAACCGGAATGCCGCGCTCTTGAGCTACATCCGCCAGGGTGCGAAGTCCTGCTAACGCACTCACCGCCGCACGCGCATTGTTCAGCGGGTTATCCGATCCAAGCTGTTTTGCCAGAATGTTCTTCACGCCAGCAAGTTCCAGCACGGTTCGGACTGCTCCCCCTGCAATTACCCCAGTACCCGGAGCCGCAGGACGCATCATTACTTTTGCGCCGCCGCCCATTGCGGTTGCAGGATGCGGAATCGAGTTGGCTTTGGTGAGCGGAACTTCGATCAGATGTTTCTTACCATCTGCGACACCTTTCTTCACCGCGCCGATGACATCGCTGGCTTTACCCACACCGACACCGACTTGACCTTTCTCGTTCCCGACCACCACGATCGCTCTAAAGCTGAGCTTTTTACCGCCCTTAACGACCTTAGTCACACGGCGGATTTGTACCACGCGCTCTTGGAATTCAGATTCCTTTTCACGCGATTTCTTTTCTTTTCCTTTTGCCTTAGCCATTTGTGTTTGCTCCTAGAAGTTCAGACCAGCTTCACGGGCAGCATCCGCTAAGGTCTGGACGCGACCATGATATAAGTTGCCACCCCGATCGAACACGACTTGTTCGACACCTTTTGCTTTGGCGCGTTCGGCAATTAGCTTGCCGACTTCTGATGCAGCCGCGCAGTTTGCTCCAGTTTCGATCTTTTCTTTCACTTCAGGATCGACGGTGGAAGCAGAAGCGATCGTGGTTTGCGCCACATCATCGATCACTTGCACGTAGATGTGCTGGTTCGATCGAAATACGGCTAGACGGGGACGCTCTGGAGTGCCAGACACGCGACGGCGAATCCGAGAGTGGCGCTTCTGTGTAGATTCTCGACGACTTGTTTTGCTCATGGCTTATTTCTTCCCTTTACCACCCGTCTTACCAACCTTGCGGCGCACGACTTCGCCTGCATAGCGAATTCCTTTTCCTTTGTAAGGTTCAGGAGGACGCACCGCGCGGACTTTCGCCGCAGTGTTACCGACGATTTCCTTATCAATCCCACTAACAATCACGTTGACATTGTTTTCCACTTGGAATTGAATGCCGTCGGGCGGTTCGATTAACACCGGATGGCTGTAACCCATGTTCATGTTCAAGTTCTTGCCTTGAACCGCAGCCCGGTAGCCGACCCCTTGAATTTCTAAGCGACGAGTGAATCCGTTAGAAACACCTTCGACCATGTTGGCGACGAGTGTTCTACAAAGACCATGACGTTCGCGCGCCATTCGGGAATCATTCACGCGATTGACTGTGACCGTATCGCCTTCGGTTTCAATGGTGACTCCCGCAGGTAAAACTCTTGAGAGTTCACCTTTAGGTCCCTTTACTGCGACTTGTTGACCATTAATCGTAACGGTCACTTTCGCAGGGAGGGTAATCGGACGTTTTCCAATTCGAGACATAGTTCATTTCCTCCAACTGCTTACCAGACGTAGCAAAGGACTTCACCGCCAACACCCGTTTTGCGAGCTTCGCGATCGGTCATGATGCCGCTTGAAGTGGATACGATCGCAATTCCAATCCCGCCCAATACGCGCGGTAGGTCTTTACGATTCTTGTACACCCGCAAACCGGGACGGCTCACACGCTTAAGAGCGGTGATGATCGGTTTGCGATTTTTGCCTTTGTACTTGAGTCCAAGCACAAGGTTCTTTTTCGGAATTTCGCCGACTTCTTCGACTGAAGCGATAAAGCCTTCAGCCACCAGTACCTCAGCGATACTGCGAGTCATGCGAGTCGATGGAACTTCGGTCGTTTGGTGACGCGCTAAGCTTGCGTTCCGAATGCGCGTCAGCATATCTGAAATGGTGTCGTTTGCTGACATAGTTACCTCTATGGTTTGACTGCGTTAGTTGTCTCGGAACGGCATACCCATTTCTTTCAGCAGGGCACGTCCTTCTTCGTCGGTGCTAGCAGTCGTGATGATTGAGATGTCCATCCCCCGAACTTGATCGATGCTGTCGTATTCGATTTCGGGGAAGATCAGTTGCTCTCTCAGACCGAGGGTATAGTTGCCGCGTCCGTCAAAGCTTTTCGGGCTGATGCCGCGAAAGTCGCGAATCCGAGGCAGTGCTAGATTCATCAAACGATCCAGGAAGTTGTACATTCGATCGGCTCTGAGCGTCACCATCACCCCAACTGGCATTCCTTGACGAATTTTAAATCCGGCGATCGCTTTTTTAGCGCGAGTAACGACGGGTTTTTGACCAGTGATGATTGCGAGTTCGTTGACAGATGCTTCAAGCGCTTTCGCATTCTGAGACGCTTCGCCGAGACCCCGGTTCACGGTGATCTTGACGACCTTGGGAACTTCATGGATGTTCTTGTAGCTAAACTGTTCGGTTAACTTCGGAACAACTTTTTCTTGGTACGAGGTTTTCAGTCTGTTGGACATGGTTTTAGTTCCTCCCTGGGCTTGGTCAGGGCTAATAGATAGAAAAGGCTTAATCGATGATTTCGCCTGTTTTGATCAGTTTTCTCACTTTGCGTCCATCTTCGGTGAAGGTGTAGCAAACGCGAGATGCAACTTTTTGCTTTTCGGAATACAGCATCACATTCGAGCTATGAATCGGAAATTCATAGGTTTCGATTCGACCTGATTCGCCTTCTTGCTGAGGCTTAACGTGCTTTGTCTTGATGTTTACACCTTTGACAATCACTTTGCTCAGTTTGGGAAAAGTGCGAACAATCTCGCCCACTTTGCCCTTATCGTTTCCAGAAATCACCTGTACGGTGTCGCCCTGTTTCACGTGCATTTTTAGTGCGACGAGGGACTTTTTCTTTTTTAATGCCATTTACAGCACCTCCGGCGCTAGAGAAACAATCTTGGTGAAGTTCTTTTCGCGGAGTTCACGCGCTACTGGACCAAACACACGGGTTCCTCTAGGGTTGCCGTCTGGGTTGATGAGCACGGCGGCGTTGTCATCAAAACGAATGCTCATACCGCTGTCACGCCGCAAGGTTTTGCGAGTGCGAACAATCACGGCTTTTACGACATCCGATTTCTTTACTGCCATGTTAGGAACTGCATCCTTCACAACAGCAACAATTACATCGCCAATTCCGGCATAGCGACGATTTCCACCCAGTACACGAATGCACATGAGCTTCCGAGCGCCACTGTTGTCTGCCACATTGAGATAGCTTTCCTGCTGAATCATGTCCGTCTCCTGATAGGGTTAGGCTTTGGTACTCAGGATCTCAAGCACAGACCAGCGTTTGGTGCGGCTCAAGGGGCGAGTTTCCTGAATTCGGACGCGATCGCCTTCTTTGCACTTGTTTTCTTCGTCATGTGCTTTGTAGCGCTTCGTCCGAACTACGATTTTTCCGTACTTGGGGTGTGCTGTGCGGTTTTCGACAGCAACCACCACCGTTTTGTCCATTTTGTTGCTGACAACTAAGCCAACTCTTTCTTTCACTGCCATTGGGCTGTTCTACTCCGGTTTAGCTTTCGCCTTTTAACTGTCTTTCACGTTCAACAGTCAGCAACTGCGCGAGGCGATGCTTGACGTGCTTGAACTGGTGAGGGTTGTTGAGTTGACGAGTCCCTTGCTGCATTCGGAGTTGAAATAGCTCCTTTTTGACAGCGAGAATTTGATCGGTGAGTTCCTCGTCATTGAGCGATCGAGCATCTGCAATTTTTGGAAGCGGCATGGTTTATGACTCCTCCGTAGGTTCTACAGGTTCTACCACCTGCTGACGGGTGATGAATTTGGTTTTGATCGGGAGTTTGTACTGTGCGAGGCGCATCGCTTCGCGTGCAGTTTCTTCGGGCACTCCAGCGATCTCGAACATAATCCGACCCGGTTTCACGACTGCAACCCAGTATTCGGGCGCACCTTTACCAGAACCCATCCGGGTTTCTGCGGCACGAGCGGTTACAGGCTTGTCAGGGAAAATCCGAATCCAGATTTGTCCACCCCGGCGGATGTAGCGCGTCATGGCTCGACGACTGGCTTCGATTTGGCGGGCGGTGATCCAGGTTGGCTCTAAGGCTTGTAAGCCAAAGTCACCGAAGTTCAGTTGACTTCCGCGTGTCGCCAATCCTCGCATCCGACCGCGCTGCTGCTTACGGAATTTTGTTCTTCTTGGGCTTAACATTGGTCGATACCTGTAAGGTTACGGGGGTGTGAGGAATTGATTGGTTGCGACGGGAGGGCTTTCGAGCCTCTGCATCAACCCACCAATTCCAAATCACATCTACCCTTCGTTCGATCGATCTTCAAATCGCTGACGACGCTGTTGGCGACGACGCGGTTGTTGGTTCGGCGCGGCGACTTCCGATTCACGCTCTTGTCCGGGCAGGATTTCTCCTTTGAACACCCAGATTTTGATGCCCAACGTTCCGTAGATCGTTTGAGCAGTCGTGTAGGCGTAGTCGATATCGGCTCTGAGGGTGTGCAACGGAACGCTGCCTTCACGAGCCGATTCTGGACGAGCAATTTCAGCTCCGTTCAGACGGCCGCTGACTTGAATTTTGATGCCTTCGACTCCAGCACGTTGAGCGCGTTGGATCGCTTGACGCACGACGCGGCGGAATGAAACCCGACGCTCTAGCTGTTCTGCGATGTACTCACCGATCAGCATGGCATCGGCATCCACGCGAGCGACTTCTACCACGTTGATGCGGATTTGTCGATCGCTAGCTCCTAGTGCTTGCTGGAGGCTCGTTCTCAGCACTTCGATTCCAGCACCGCCGCGCCCGACGACAACGCCAGGGCGAGAAGTGCGAATTTCTAAATCAATCTGGTCGGCTTTGCGCTCAATGCGGATTTCGGAAATCCCTGG
The DNA here is from genome assembly GCA_019359175.1 of Phormidium tanganyikae FI6-MK23. Lineage (GTDB taxonomy): Bacteria > Cyanobacteriota > Cyanobacteriia > Leptolyngbyales > Leptolyngbyaceae > Leptolyngbya > Leptolyngbya tanganyikae. The sequence goes on along the minus strand of JAHHHU010000064.1, from coordinate 9,166 downwards.
CTTTTTCAGGTTGTCTAGGTTCTTCGGGTTCTTCATGAAGAAGTTCCGAATTTTGTAGTCTTCCTGAAGCAGATCGGGATAACGATCGGCATCGGCAAACCAGCGAGATCGATGTTCTTTGATCACACCGAGCCGAAATCCATTGGGGTTAACTTTCTGTCCCATATGTTCCTCTAATCGTCCCTTATGAATCTGCGCCTGGAGCAACACCGATCGTGATGTGGCACGTCGGTTTGCGGATCTGGTATGCCCGCCCTTGCGCTCTCGGTCTAAACCGTTTGAGAACAGGTCCTTGGTCTGCGAATGCTTGACTCACAACCAAATTTCCCCGGCTCAATCCTTCGTTGTGTTCTGCGTTTGCGGCCGCCGATCGTAGAACCTTTAGAACAGGTTCACAAGCTCGATACGGCATGAATTCGAGGATAATCAGCGCTTCCCGATAGGAACGACCGCGAATTTGATCCAGAACTCGACGCACCTTGAAGGGTGACATCCGAATGTAGCGGGCTACCGCTCTAACTTCTCCTTGGATTTGTGTCGCCATTGTTTCTATCTCCGCGATTTCTTATCGCCGCCGCCGTGTCCCCGGTAAGTCCGAGTCGGCGCAAATTCTCCCAGTTTGTGCCCCACCATTTGTTCGTTCACATAGACGGGAACATGAACTTTCCCGTTGTGAACGCCAAACGTCATGCCGATCATTTGCGGCAAGATTGTGGATGCGCGTGACCAGGTTTTAATCACCTGGGTGTCTCCTTTTGCTCTTGCAGCTTCCACTTTTTTCATCAAGTGGTCAGCAATAAAGGGACCTTTTTTCAATGAACGTGCCATCGTTTTTCGTCCTCCCTAACTTACGATTCGCGTCCGCCACGTCCGCGCTTAGAAGTCTTACGACGACGACGCACGATCAAGGCGCTGCTCAGTTTCTTCTTGTTGCGAGTCTTCGCACCCAAAGTGGGTTTACCCCAAGGGGTCACAGGGCCAGAACGTCCGATCGGCGCACGTCCTTCACCACCACCATGTGGGTGATCAACCGGGTTCATCACACTACCGCGAACTTGAGGACGACGACCTAGATGGCGAGTGCGTCCTGCTTTTCCTAGCGTTTGGTTACGATGTTCGGTGTTGCCGACTTGTCCGATCGTGGCGTAACACTCTTTCCGCACCATCCGAACTTCAGTCGAAGGAAGCTTCAAAGTGACATAATCACCTTCTTTCGCGGCAACTTGTGCGGCTGCACCAGCGGCGCGAACGATTTGTCCACCTTTACCTGCTTGCAGTTCGACGTTGTGAACGATCGTACCGAGAGGAATCTTTTCCAAAGGTAGAGCGTTTCCAACTTCGATCGGTGCATCGTCGCCTGCTTGGATCTTTGAACCGACTCGCAATCCAACCGGATGCAAGATATAGCGCTTTTCACCATCTGCGTAAAACAGCAGTGCAATTCGCGCGTTGCGGTTCGGATCGTATTCGATCGCATTAACCGTTGCGATGACATTACGCTTATCGCGTTTGAAATCGATGATGCGGTACATCTGCTTGTGTCCGCCGCCCCGGTGACGGCAGGTGATCACGCCTCGGTTGTTCCGTCCTTTCTTGCGGTGCTTGTATGTCACCAAAGACTTTTCGGGTTCCGACTTGGTGACTTCTGCAAAGTCAGTCACGCTGCGTTGACGAGTGCCGGGGGTATAGGGTCGATAATTTCGGATGCCCATAACTTGCTCTCTTGGTGGTTATACTTCGGGGAACAGAGTGATCGTGTCGCCTTCAGCCAGGGTGACGATCGCTTTTTTGTACTGCGGCTTGTAGCCGAGGAACTTACCGACGCGCTTCTTCTTGCGAGGAAGGTTCATCGTGCTGATGCCCGTGACCTTGACATCGAATAGATATTCGATCGCGGCTCTAATGTCAGGCTTGGATGCTTTCGGCTGAACTTCAAACGTATATTGATTCAGTTCGAGTAGTCGAGTTGCTTTTTCTGTGATTAGCGGACGACGAATGATGTCGGCTAAGTTGCGAGAATCAGTCTTCACCGTACACCTCCTGGATTTTTTCGAGTGCTGCGGAAGTCGCAACAATATGATCCGCGTGCAGCAAATCATAAACATTGAGGTTGTTTGCTGAAATTAGTCTCAGTCGCTCAACGTTCCGAGCAGAAAGATAAACGTTGTCGTCACGTTCAGCCACGATCATCAACACGCGCGATCCAGCTTCAACACCCCAACGCGATAACGCTTGCACAAGCTCTTTCGTCTTCGGACGAGGCAGTTTATCTGCAAAGTCCTGCACCACGATTAAACTTTCTGCGCGTCCTTGGAATGCCGTTCTAAGCGCCAGTCTCCGCTCTTTGCGGTTCATTTTGATCGAGTAATCTCTGGGTTTCGGTCCAAAGATCACACCGCCACCTCTCCACAAGGGAGAACGGCTTGAACCTGCACGAGCGCGACCCGTTCCTTTCTGTCTCCAAGGCTTGCGTCCACCGCCTCGCACTTCTGCGCGAGTTTTAGTCGAAGCATTTCCTTGGCGCACATTTGCCAACTGACGAATCACAGCGCGATGCAAAATACCAGCGGCGCTTTCGGGCCTTGCGGTCTTAAGCTCGATCACTGCGGTTCCCGCTTCAGCCCCGTCCCAATTTTTAACTGTAAAGTCTGCCATGTCTATTTGCTCCCGACGATCGTAGCGGGCAGGATTTGCACCAGCGCACCCGGTTTGCCTGGAACCGCACCTTTAATCAAGATGACGTTACGCTCTGCATCGACGCGCACAACGGTCAACTTCCGAATGGTGTTCCGGTTTCCGCCCAAGCGACCTGCCATGCGTTTCCCTGGATAGACCCGTCCGGGAGTCGTACCTGCTCCGGTTGAACCCGGTTCGCGGTGGTTCTTAGAACCGTGTGACATCGGACCTCGTGCAAAGTTGTGGCGTTTCTGATAGCCCGCAAACCCGCGTCCAATGCTAGTTCCGACCACATCCACGATTTGACCTGTCTCAAACAAGTCAGCTTTCAACTCTTGACCAAGGGTATATTCGCCCGCATTGTCTACTCGATACTCGATCAAGTGTCGCAGAGGGGGGGATTCCGATTTTTTCAAATGACCCAATTCAGGCTTGTTTAGAGCTTTCTCGGTACATTCGCCATATCCAACCTGGATCGCAGAATAACCGTCCGTTTCCTTTGTCTTCACCTGTGTTACGGGGCAAGGACCTACTTGAATGACGGTCACAGGGATTGCTCTCCTCTGCTCGTCAAACACTTGGGTCATGCCCAGTTTTGTGCCGATAATTCCGACAGCCACTGTTCTTTCTCCTTGATTTACACATCCTGACAAATACAGCGATCGAATCTCTATCGCCGATTTGTGTCTCAGTCACTCCAACGGATTCCACGGTCGGACAACCAGAAGAATCTTACCTCTAGGAGATTAGAGGCAGCGGATTCCGCATTTGTTTAAGTTGTTTGTTCTTCAAGCGTTTAAGGCTGATGTTGCATCATGCTCTGAACTGCGAATTCCAGTCGGACTTGAATAGTAACCTATCCAGTTTCCTTAGTTGGAATTGACTCGCGAAGAAAGACTGAATTGGAGTTCTCAGCTTCTTGCTTGAAGAGTTGCGATTTTCGGCTCATTTCCAAAGTGCGGTCAAGCACACATAAAAATGCTCTCTGAATTCTCTCCAGAGAGTTCTCCCGGAAATATCGCGCAACTGTATTTTAGCGACAATTAAATAGTATAGAACACGATCGGTGAAACTGCCTAGAAATTTTTTAGGATGGAACTTAGAGGAAAATGTCGCTCGAGTTTCAAAAGAAATAAATTAATCATAATGGCGGGGTGTGTAGACCCAAACTCCGCCACCCGCACGATCGATGATTCGAGTCTTGCTCGATCCGATTAGAATCACCGTTCTCATATCAGCATCTGTGATGTCTAAACCCCCTAACTTCTTCACCTCGGTTTGCTGTCCAGGTCTGCCTAAGTTGCGAGCGAGGACGATCGGGGTTTCGGGAGTGCGATAGTTCAATAACAAAGCTTTGGCTTTTTCAAGTTGCCAGGTGCGGGTTTTGGAAACGGGATTGTAAAAGGCGATCGCGAAATCCGCTTGAGCAGCAGCACAGATTCGATCAGCGATCGTCTCCCAAGGTTTAAGAATATCGGACAGCGAAATCGCACAGAAGTCATGTCCTAAAGGTGCGCCTACTTGAGCAGCGGCAGCTTGCATTGCGGAAATTCCTGGACAGACTTGAATGTCAATCGCATTCCATTCTGGTTTGTTGTCGCGCTCTAAGACTTCAAACACCGCCGCCGCCATTGCATAAATACCCGGATCACCAGATGACACCATTACAACCGAGCGCCCCTCAGCGGCTAAATTTAGGGCTAATGCAGCTCGATCGAGTTCTTCACGGTTATCAAACACATGACGATGCTGCGTGGTGCGAAGCGGTTCAACTAAATTCAAATAGGTTTCATAGCCAATCCAATCTGTTGAATTGCGTAGAACTTCTTTCACTTGTGGCGACATCCATTCGGCTGATCCAGGGCCCGTTCCAATAATGGCGAGTCGTTTATCTGAGAGCGCTTGATAAACTAAACAATCCGAATGACCTGCAACCTCTTGCTCTGTCACTTTGATTGTTAGTGAAGCATCTTCAGAGATTGGTAACTGACTGTTTTCTAACCAAGGTGCAGAACCTTCAATCTTCACCGTTGATCCTGCAAGTAAATCTGCTAGAAAAGTCTTTGCATCATCTGGATTCACTAAACGATAGCCAATTGGCGGAGAGAGCAGTGCGGTACGAAATCGAATATCTCCAGTCGTTGTGATTGCAGGCGTTGTTTCTAGAACAGTTGCAATCTGACGCGCTAGATCGTTCACACCATGTAATCCGCCAAGCAACGGAACAACCGCGCTTCCATCTTCTGCGATCGCAATTACAGGCGGTTCTTGCCACTTATTGTTTAACAATGGGGCAACCGTTCGGATCAAAATACCCGCAGCGCAAATTCCAACGATCGCAGTTCCTTCAGCAAACAACTCGCGCACCGTTTCCCCAAACTGAGTGAATGAGCGATCGACTCCAGAAGTTCGATGTTCTAATCCATACAGCGTCGCGTTCGGTAGCGCATCTACAATTCGACGCGCCACCGGGACACTTGCTTGACCTAGGACAATTACTGAGATCGTTAAGGTTGCCATTCGCTTGGGATCACAATCATGGAGAAATAAGGAACTTCAGACGGATTAATTTCGCTGATCGGAACAATCCGCTGATCGGGCATGGTGGCGCGTTCGATGTATTTTGCTCGATCGTACAGTCCAACTTGCTTCAGAACTTCTACTACTTTGTTAAAGTGTTTACCGAGTTTAATAATTGCTGCTGCATCCGCGATCGCTAACCGAGAAGTTAACTCTTCTGCACTCATAATTGCGGACAACACCATAAACACATCATTCCGATAGGTCAGAGGCGTTCCCAAAATTGCTGGACTTGCCATCACACAGGACACACCTGGAACTACTTCGGTCTGAAACCGATCGGATAATCGATTGTACAGATACATAAACGACCCGTAAAAGAACGGATCACCTTCGCACAATACAACTACGTCTCGTCCCGCTTGTAAATGTTCTGCGAGTGTTTCCGCCGCTTTGTCGTAGTAAGGTTGCGATGACTCTTCTAGCTTAAACGGAAAGTACATTGGGACTTCGATTTGTTCGGGGCGTAGATATTCCGCCACAATCGATCGTGCTAATTTTCGTCCACTATCGGACATTGGATACGCGACCACTGCCGACGATCGCAGCACCCGAAACGCCTTCATTGTGAGTAATTCTGGATCTCCAGGGCCAATTCCAATCCCATAAAGCTGACCTGCCATAAGTTATATCTCCTCTTGTTTTGCTAAAGCATTTACTGCCGCCGCCGCGATCGCGCTTCCGCCTCGCCGCCCGTGCAATGTAATAAACGGCACACCCCGACTATTTGCCGCTAGTTCAAGTTTTGATTCTGCGGCTCCCACAAACCCAACCGGAAACCCCAGAATCAATGCGGGTTTCGGCGCTCCTTCGTCTAACAATTCCAACAATCGAAACAATGCGGTTGGCGCATTCCCGATCGCAATGACTGATCCGCCTAACATGGGTTTCCAAAGTTCCAGAGCCGCAGCCGAGCGCGTATTGTTCATCGATCGAGCAAGGTCTGGAACAGTCGGATCATTCAGGGTACAAATCACCGGATTATCAACAGGCAACCGTTTTCGAGTCACACCATTCGCGACCATTTGAGCATCACACAAGATTGAAGCGCCGCTCTCTAGTGCCTGTCGTCCAGTTTGAACTGCATTTGGAGAAGCTTCGATATCGTTGGCTAGATCTGTCATACCGCAAGCATGAATCAGTCTCACAGCGACATGAGCGAGGTCAGCAGGTAAGAGATCGAGGTGTGCTTCTGCGCGAATGATAGCGAAGGATTTCCGGTAGATATCGTCACCGTTACGAATGTAGTCAATCATGCAGCGTATTGATGAGATGTGCGATCGTGGAAAGTTCACTGGCTGGAATTGGTCGATCGCTAAGGGGTCGATCGCCTGCGAACAAAGAATAAGCCTCAGAGCCTTGAAAGGTTGTTCCAAGTAATGTAATTTCTGCGGGGCTAGGTTGGGCGCATTTTTTTGTACAGCCTGTGATGTGAATGTTATTCGGAGATTTTAATTGTTTGATCAATTCCAGTGCATGAATTTGGGTGTGTGTCTCCGAGGAAGCACAGCCTGGTTTTCCAGCACAAGCCACAATTGCAGCATTGATCGGATTGGTAGAAAGTTCAAGAGCTTCGATCTCTTTGAGAACGATCGAAGTGTGTTCTAAAGGAATGTGAGGAAGCAAAATCGATTGCCAGGGAGTGAGCCGCAGTTCTCCAGAACTATAGGTTTCAGAGAGTTGAATCAGTCCTTGGAGTTGAGAGATCGACATCCAGCCGAGTTTCAATGCAATCCCAATATATGAAAGTCCATTTTGCTGTTGAGGTTGAATTCCCAAGTGCTGCGATCGAGCAGTCGAGGTTACTGTGTCTGAAGGATAAAATTCAAACGGAACGCGATCGAGAAATGACTCAATTCCCCAATCTGTTAATAAGTCTCGCAAACGCGGCTTTTTCTGGGTTTGAGACTGTTGTACGTACTCTAAATAGGTTCGCGCTAATGCTGCGATCGCACCCAAACAGTCTGATGTTTCAACATTCGTTTCATAAAACCGCCGATGACTGCCAAGCGTCAATCTAAAACGATCGCACGTCACGGCTGAGAACTGAATCTCATTGTATCGATGCTGCCAAGCCGCTTCAGATCGCGCGCCAATTCCTATCTTCCCGCCTCCATCAATGCCGATACTAAACTTCGGAGGCAATCCCGCTAAATCAGGCGTGTTCTGAATATAGTTATCAATTGCTTGAATCACCGACCGAGTATCAATCAACTCGGTTGGATCAATTCCCGCTGTCGGACTTCCCATGACATTCCGCAAATGATCCAGTTCAGGATTTTGGGCAGCAAGTCCAACCGATTGCAGTGTCGAAAAAACTTCAGGAGTAGGAATCGATCTCACGGCTCGAAACTGTAGATTCGCACGATTTGTCACCTGAACCACCGGAGTATTCCAGCGCTCGGCAAGATTTGCGATCGCGATCGCCTGATCTCGATTCAAAATCCCACCCGGAACTCGAATCCGAATCAAAGTTCCATCTTGAGCAGGTGTCCCGTAAAACAAACCCGGACAAGGATTTGATGTCGCCAACCAAGTCATGAATATGCCCCTTCTCCGTGGGTCGCAGAGAATCAAACAAACGCTCAAGATTAGCATTCTGACTGGAACTTTTGTTCATCACAGTTGCGCCACAGCGCCGGAATCTCACCGGACTTCCCCAATCTTTAGCCCATGCAGCATATCACACTCGATCGACGCACGTTTCGATGTCAAACTTTTCTTAAATATTATGAATGGATGACCTGGGGCTCGAACCCAGAACCAGCGGATTAAGAGTCCGCCTAATAAAAACGCCTGTACCAAAACAATACAGGCGAAACCTCTAGTAAAATCAAGCTTTTTGAACCAATCAAATGTACTAAATCGCGCCAAAATATTCTGAAAAATAGCAACGATTTAGCTCAGGCTTAGCTCACGGTGGTACTGGTCGATCGCTGCGCTGCATCAAGAGGTCATAGGCTCTCTGATGTACCTCATCAGTAATCCAGTGATGGTAAACATCCGAATGCACTTTGTAGCTATGTCCCATCTGTTGTGCGGCCAACTCGACGGGTAAACCGAACTCAATCGTTCTAACTGCCCAACAATGCCGCAAATTATAAGGATTGCGGAATCCATACCGTCTAAATGCAGCAGTCACACGATGCCCTAGTTCACGATTGTTTCTTCCAGTCACTTTGGGAAGTAGCGAGGTATCCCACAATCGCCACTTCTCCCACCACTCTGGATAACACGCCCAAACCCTTCTACAGCCTGTCTTCGCGCTGTCTCCATTGTCATGTTCGATGATGCTGAGAACTGGAGAATCTTTTAGTTTCTCTAAACCGATGTAAAACAATTCGTGATTCCGCAATCCGTAACACGCCATTAGCCCGAATGCGTACTGCCACTGCTCGTTATTAATACGATCGCGCCATTCGCTGATCTCTTTATCTGAGGGCAAATCGCGCGGATTCACTCGTTTAGGTGAGTACTTGCCGCGCAATGCTTTCGCGTCTAGTGGCACTGCTGCAAACTCAGCTAACCGCCCTAGAGCCATGCAATAACGTACTCGTGTGCGGGTATCTGGCTCTGTTGCAATGATGGTCGATCGCAACAATTCCGATGTCAGCATCTGATCGGATGGCAACTGCCGAAACACCTGATCGTATTCAGTTTTCCAAGTCGTTTCAGATTTAGGATTGCGCGATCGACGATTGAAATATTCAGCTTCATAGCGCTCGATCCAGCCTAGAACAGTATCAAACTCAGGCTTTTCAGATTCTACCCAGTCAGACCATTTGGGAGCATCGCAAATGTGCAAGTTTGAATGAGATCGCCTAGAGTAAAGTGACTCTGATTGAGGCAGAAAGCGCATGACTCCAGAGCAACAAGCACGGTTCAAAGCTTGCATCCGAGAAGCAACCAG
>JAHHHU010000063.1 GCA_019359175.1 Phormidium tanganyikae FI6-MK23 | reverse complement strand
GCCAACGATTTGAGGATTGGCGAGAGGTTGCTTGCCTAAACTCTGCCGCGTAAATTAGACAAATCGTGATCGTAGCGGAACGATTGTACTTAATTCTGGGTTTTTCTCATTAAGTTGACAGTACCTTCAAAAAGGGAAGCGGAAACTTGACCGCAAGATAAATGATGCCCGCAAACGCAAAGAGTGTCGCAAATCCAATATAAACCATCTTGAATTCGTGATGCTCGATCGCGTCTTCAAGCTTCTGATTCAGTTCTTGGCGAAATTCATGAATCTTCTCTTTGTCGGCTGGATCGACTAGCGGACGTTGAGCCTTTTTAACCATACTGCTCCGTTCTTCTAACGCAACATCTTGCTTTAAGACAGATTGCCCAATCTCGATCGCAGAATCACGCCTCATCTATCTGACGACTTTTATATTAAGAAACGCTATTCCTCATCCCAACTTGGGCACTGTAGGCCATCTCTAAATTTTACAGAACGAGTGGGGCGATCGCACGTGCTAAAAAACTTCTGGTATGCGGTTGAGTTCAGTACTGCTGTAACGACCAAACCAAATCAAATCACGCTGATGGGACAGCACTATGTCCTGTATCGGGATGCGAATCGCCAAGTCGTAGCCCTCGACGATCGATGTGCTCATCGGGGGGCAGCCTTATCAGGGGGCTGGGTTGAGGAAGGCTGTCTACGCTGTCCCTATCACGGTTGGAAATATCAATCCGACGGTGTCTGTACTCAAATTCCGGCAAACGAAGCAGATGTCCCCATTCCCAAGCGGGCACGAGTAGAAACGTACCCAGTGCAAGAAAAGTACGGGTTTGTTTGGCTATTTGTTGGAGATTTGCCAGAGCAAGAGTGCCCATCGATTCCACCTTTCCCAGAATTCGGCGACCCAGCTTGGCGGCAAGTGCAGGGCGAATATGTTTGGAAGGCTCACTATACTCGCGTCATTGAGAGCGGTTTAGATACCTCCCATGCACCTTTTGTTCATGCTGCTTTCTTCAACAACCGGAACGATGCAGAAGTATGGGATTACGAGGTGCAGAGTGAAGCATGGAGCACAAGCGCTACTGTTCGTACCAAACCACCCAAGCGAGTGGGACTGCTGAAATACATCGTAAAACGCGATCGCCCCTTCTCTAGCGCCAAATTGACCGTTTACATGCCCAACATTAACCGCATTGCCCTAGATTTCAACTTTCGCGGTTACCAATATGTTTACTTTGCTACTAACATTCCAGTTGACGAAAATACAACCTTAACGAAATGGATTGGAGTGCGAAACTTCCTCACTCAGCCTTGGGCGGACTATAACTCCATCAAAAATACCGTCGATACCTATTTAGAAGACAAGGCTGTGATTGAAGCCCAAGAACCTCGCGTTGTGCCCTATGGAGTCACGGAAGAGGTTTTAGTTGCCTCAGATAATTTGTTGGTCGCCTACCGCAAGCTGCTCCGTAAGTTTCTAGACCAAGGCTGGGGAATTGGAGATTACTCGACTAAAGCAGAGCACAAACAAGCACTGCTGGAGAAGGCTGAATACAACCAATTGTCCTTTGAACATGTGGCTACTCCAAGCCTTGATCAGCCTATAGAAGCGACCAAGGTTTAAGGAAAGGAGACGTTAACAATGTTCAAGAATTTTTGGTACGCCGTTGAGTTTAGCAACACGATCACAAAGCGCCCTACACTCATCACCCTGATGGGCAAAAAAATGGTTGTGTACCGCGACAGCCAGGGTAAAGTGGTGGCGCTCGATAATCGTTGTGCTCATCGGGGAGCCGCTTTAGCAGGTGGTTGGGTTGAAGGAGACTGTATTCGCTGTCCCTATCATGGTTGGCGATATGAAGCAGATGGTTCCTGTAGCCAGATCCCAGCAAATTCAGCAGCAATTCCCATTCCTAAGCGAGCTAGGGTTGAGGCTTATCCTGTCCAGGAGAAATACGGGTTTATCTGGCTCTTTATCGGCGATTTACCAGAGCATGATCGCCCGCCTCTGCCGTTGTTTCCCCAGTTTGAGCATCCTACCCGTGAACCTTCCCAGAGCGTCTATACCTTTAACGCCCATTTCACTCGCACAATGGAGAACACCCTGGATGTTTCCCATGCTCCATTTATGCACCAAGGCTCGGTAGGAAAGAGTAAAACGCCTGAGAACACTGTGATTGAGGATTATGAGCTGGACGTTACCGAATGGGGGTTATCGGCGACGTTAGGGATCAAGATTAATCGCATCAACGGTCCCATGCGGTTTTTCTTGAAAGAGGATGATCAAGACCCCTGGAAACAGTACATTTTTGCACCGCCCAATATCACCTATTCTGGTGTTAACTTTGGTCGGCTCAAGATTGAAAGCATCCTAGCCCACATTCCCGTTGACGAAAACACCACGATCGTGAAGTCGGTCAACATTCGCAGTTTCCTGAACCATACGCCCTTGATTAGCAATTGGCTTGACCACAACACCGCTCAGGTCGGAACCCGCATTTGCACAGAAGATAACGTGGTTGTTCAAACTCAACTGCCTCGCCTTGCGCCCCTCACGAACAGCACTGAACTCATGGTGGCATCCGACGCCACATTGATGGCTTATCGGAAACTACTGAAAAAGTTTTCGGATATGGGGTGGATAACGGACGCTTCCTGATGTGCTCCTCATGTGCGGCATTGCTCTCATCGTCCTACAGTGTGCTTAACTTATGGTGCAAAAACAAATTTCTTCAAGGACAGTTAGTTACTGGCTAATTGGGGCAATCTCAATTACGTCGCTAGGTGTAAGCGCAGCGTATCTGTCCCAGTCTAAGGCAAAGCAAAACGCTGATGCAGATGTATCGAGTCAACCTGCTCCGGTGCGAACCGTTGCTGCTTTAGGTCGCATTGAACCCAAAGGAGCAGTGATCAAGCTGTCTGTGGTTAATGCAAAAGATAGCCGAGTTGATAAGCTGTTGGTCAAGGAAGGCGATCAAGTGCGGGCAAGGCAGGTCATTGCCATTTTGCAGGGATTGGATAAGAAACAAGCAGCGGTTGAAGAAGCAAAACAAAATGTTGCTGTCATGCAAGCAAAGCTTGCACAAACTAAAGTTGGAAATGCAACCGTAGGTGGGCTTTCTGCTCAAAAAGCAGCGATTACCCGCTTAAAAGCACAATCTAGTACTGAAATCAGCGCAAAACAGGCTGCCATTGCTCGCGCTGAAGCTGAGTTTCGGAATACCCAGACAACCTATGCGCGATCGCAGCAACTCCACAAAGACGGGGCAATTAGTGCCTCTGTTTTAGATAACGATCGTAAGAGTTTTGAAACCGCCACTGCTTCCTTGAACGAAGCAAAAGCGCAACTGGAAAATACAAAATTGACCTTATCTGCACAGATCCAGCAGGAAACTGCCAAACTGCAAGAGTTGAGCGAAGTCCGTCCTGCCGATCTGCGGGTTCCTCAAGCTGAGGTCGATTACGCGCTGCTTCAACAGAAAGGGGCTGAAACTGAACTAGAAGATTTCTATGTACGATCGCCGGTTTCAGGTCAGATCTTGAGAATCAATACCCAAATTGGAGAACAGGTGAGCGCCGCACAAGGCATTGTGGATCTGGGACAAACCGACCAGATGTATGTTGTTGCCGAGGTTTATGAAACTGACATTCCTAAGGTCAAGCTTGGGCAACGAGCAGTGCTCACGAGCGAGAATGGTGGGTTTAATGAGAAATTACAAGGCACTGTCGATCAGATCGGACTTCAAATCAGGAAGACCGATACGCTGAGTACAGACCCAGCAGCAGACAAAAATGCCCGAGTCGTGGAAGTTAAGATTCGGCTTGATCCGGACGATAGCAAAAAGGTTGCAGAACTGACTTACATGCAAGTGAGAGTTCAAATTCGCTTGGACTAGTGCATCAAATTCGCGAAATATTCATTCATTGAACATCGACCATGTACTTCCTCTTTCCCAAAAAACTGGTCAATCGCTTTGCACAGGAACCTCCCCTTGCCTGGTCTCAGCTTTCCCATCAGAAGGTGCGTTTAGTAGTTGGGCTGGCAGGTATTTCCTTTGCCAACATTCTGATCTTTATGCAGGTAGGCTTTCGAGCGGCCATGTTTGATGGAGTGTCTCGGATTCAAGAACACTTAAAAGGGGATCTCTTCCTTGTCAATAAAACAGGTCAGTTTCTTGGGAATAAAACCTTTTCTAAAGCACAGCTCTATCGAGCCAATGCGATCGAGAGAGTTGCCTCTGTTGACCCGCTTTACTACAGCCGGACTTCTTGGGTGAATCCAAAGACCAAAGAACTGGCGGATGTCAATATCATTGCCTTTAATCCAGCCCGATCTGTGATGGATTTACCAGACATCAATGGGCAACTTAGCACGATCGTGCAACAGGATACGGTTCTCTTTGATAGCAAGTCCCTTGCTTCCCTTGGACCTGTGAGTGAACTCTTCAGCGCAGGAGATAGCGTGAATACCGAAGTCGGTGGGCGCAAACTGTGGGTTGGTGGACTTTACACGCTAGGAAGTAGCCTGTTTAAGCAGGGACATATCGTGATGAGCGATACAAACTACTTGCGGGTCGTTGGTCAAGCTGGAGTAGACGAAGTTCACCTGGGTATTATCACCCTAGAACCTGGAGCCAATCCTAACGCTGTGATCCAAGGTTTACGGAAGCTGTTGCCGGAGGATATCAAGGTTCTCAATCGGCAAGAGTTCATCGCTTTAGAGCAAAACTACTGGGCAAAACAACCACCTGGCATCATTTTTAATTTTGGCACTGTGATGGGGTTTATCGTTGGTATCGTGATTGTTTACCAGGTTCTGTACACCGATGTGAATGATCACTTGCCCGAATATGCCACGTTGAAGGCGATCGGCTACGCTGATTTGCAACTGCTCGGAATTATTTTTCAAGAAGCGTTGATTTTAGGGGTGCTCGGTTTTTTACCTGGATTTGCCTGTTCCGTTGGCATGTATGGCTTGCTCGGAAACTTGACTCGCGTTGCCATTGTCATGCGTTTTGATGTTGCGCTTCAGGTATTTATTCTGACGTTATTCATGTGCTTGATCTCCGCCGCGATCGCAGTACGAAAGTTGCAATCTGCTGATCCAGCCGATGTGTTTTAGATTCACTACAACTGGTTGATGAATATGTCTCAAACGCCTGTCATTGCAGCAAAGAAGTTGAATCATACCTTTGGTAAAGGCACGCTGCGAAAGCCTGTTCTTTCAGAGATTGATCTGGAGATCTATCCAGGGGAGATTGTGATTTTGACGGGTCCTTCTGGAAGTGGAAAAACAACGCTGTTGAGCTTAATGGGAGGATTGCGATCGGTTCAGGAGGGCAGCTTACAGGTTTTGGATCAGGAACTGTGTGGAGCCAGCAAACAACAACTTGTTCAGGTAAGGAGCCGGATCGGATATATCTTTCAAGCTCATAATTTACTGAAATGTTTAACTGCCCAACAAAATGTTGGCATGTCTCTGCGCTTACATAACGCTCTTTCGTTGATTGAGCGCGTCAATCGCTCGGTGTCGATGCTCCATGCGGTTGGCTTAGGGCATCGGATCAACTATTACCCGGATGACCTCTCTGGCGGACAGAAACAACGGGTCGCGATCGCGCGTGCCCTAGTGAGCCAACCCAAAATGGTTCTAGCAGATGAACCCACGGCAGCATTGGACAGTAAATCAGGACGAGATGTTGTAGAAATCATGCAACGATTGGCAAAAGAGCAGGGATGTACCATCCTACTTGTTACTCATGACAACCGGATTTTAGACGTCGCCGATCGCATTATCCATATGGAAGACGGACGACTGGCAACGAATGCCGCTTAGGTGAAGGGTTTAATCCTGAAATTTGTAGAATGGGTAAAGTTGCTCTAGCTTTCAGTATTGAGTTCTCTGCATTAACTGAGATCTTGCACCAGATTAAAACTTCCTCGTGGCTAGCATTCACCCGCCCGTGATTGAACATCACGGTCTAACGGTGCGAAGTCCATTCACGGGCGGGACACCATCGCAGTGAATAGGTTGGTGCAAGATCTCAGTTAATTCAACCTACCGTTCTCTTCCTTTCAATTAAAGCCATTAATTCAGGCTAACAGTCAGTTGCAGTCAGCATGGATCAATGGCTTCAATTTCACAATTTGCTAATTACTAACTAGCAGCTTGGGGAGACATCGTTCTTAAATTCATCCACGTTGTTCCAAATGCTAACAGGATGAAGAGCGCTCCCAGCCAAAATGGAGTTAACATACCGAACTGATCAAAACACCAGCTTGCCCATAAAGGACCCAAGATTGAGGCAATACTTTGTAAACCTTGAGCGCTCCCCAGCGTACGTCCTTGTTCTTGATCAGAAACGCGATTGGAAATCAACCCTCTGAGACAGGGTAGAATCAGCCCCACACCCAGCGCCAACAATCCTTGACTTAAATAAAGCAATAGATAGACCGTAGGACTGTTTGATGGAATGACCACAATCAGCCCAAAGCCGATCGCCAAGGCAATTAATCCAGTCAACGTAAGCTTCCCTTCACCAAAGGCAGGAATCAGCTTGCGGATTAGCCCTCCCTGAATCACGGTAGAAAGAACGCCAATAAAGACAAACACAAGAGCGGCTGAGGAAGGTCCCCACCCAAAGCGGCGGTTAAGGAAGAGGACAAAAATGCTGGAGAATCCAGAAAACGCAAAGTTGAAAATAAAGGTCGTCCACAAAAATCCTCGGATGCGATCGTGCTGAAATAAATCGCTGATTTGACCAAAGGGATTTAAGTCTTTCCAACCAAAGACTCGGCGGTTTTTTGGGGTGAGAGATTCAGGCAGGCTAACCCAGCCCAGAATGAAGTTGAGGAGTGCTACGGTGCCCGCAAAAAAAACGGGTAAGTTGATATTAATCCCGGCTAGCGAGCCACCGAGAGCGGGACCTAACATAAATCCCAGTCCGAAGGCAGCTCCTGTAAGACCAAAATTTTTGGCGCGATCGGCAGGGGTTGAAATATCGGCAATGTAAGCTTGAGCCGTTGCCGCCACGCCGCCAGTGACTCCATCAATCATTCGGGAGGCAAACAAAACCCAAAGACTGCCTGCCAAGCCAAACATGTAATAGGACAGAGAAGTTCCTAAAACACAGATCAACAGAACCGGGCGGCGACCGTAGCGATCAGATAGAGAGCCAATCATTGGGGTTGCAAAGAACTGCGCAAACGCAAAGGACGACGTGAGCAATCCAAGCGTCAGGGCATCTGACCGGAATCGTTCTAACAGAAAAGGCAGAATCGGAAACAGGATGCTCTCCCCTAACTTATCTAACAAGATAGTCGTGAAGATAAAGACCAAGGGGGAAATCTTGGAAGGTCGGAATTTAAGATGTGGCATGAATTGCTGTGTTTGCCTCAAACAGTAAATATCTAGATAGACGATGGTTGCGCGTGTTTAGCAAACCATTGTTGGAGAATGGGATTGACCAGTTCAGGGGCTTCATCTTGAGGGCAGTGCCCAATCCCTTCTAACGGAATGAAGTCTTTCACGATCGGAAAATCTGCCAAAGCTTTTCCCTTTGCAAATGGCTCAAACGGATCAGCTGTACCCCACGCAATCAAGACCGGACAGGATACTTGAGGCAACAGATCCTCTGGTAAAGGACCTTGAGAGTAAGTGATAAAAGAAAGGAAAACATCTGCTGCACCCGGCTCGCGAGTGGGTTGTAGCAAAATATCAATTAATTCGTCTGTTACAGCGTCTGAGCGACCATAGGCTTTCAGCAGCACCTTCCGCAAAATTTTCGGCTGCGCCAGTTTCGAAAAGAAGTAATGTCCGATCGCAGGGTAGGTCAGAATCTTCTGAACGAGGGGAAAGGTGATGCGACGATACCAGTTGAGCTTGCGCTCATGCTGTGACCGCAATGCACAATCTAGCAGCGCGATCGCTAGCACTCTTTGCGGAGCCATAACAGCAGCTTGCAGGGCAACGATGCAGCCGATCGAATTGCCCACGACATACACTGGTTCCCCAATGATTTCCTGGCAGAAGGCGGTGATCTGTTCTCCCCAAGTGTCAAACCGATACTCAATCGGATTTTCAGGGGGATGTCCAGGAGCAGGTTTAGCAGATTGACCAAACCCAATCAAATCGATCGCATACACTCGATGATGTTCGGCTAAGACAGGAATATTTTTACGCCAGTGATCGCTCGACGCTCCTAATCCATGAATTAACAGCACCGCAGACCCCTGAGTCCCAGCGGTCTGAAAGCGAATCGGATAACCACGCCATTGCCAAACCTGCGAAGAAGGTAGCACCGCTGTGGATTGATCGACGTTGGATTGATTGACGGTCGGCTCATTTGTAATCATGGCAACTTCTCACACAGAAACTGAGGTTGATATCGATTAGGAATCGAGGGCATTCCAAATAGTTGAGGGAACTTGACGACCCCGCCTTGAAGCGAGACAGGGCTGATAACAGATTTGTCCTTCGGATTCCGTTGCCTGCAAAAATCCTTCTGCTGCTAATTTCTCTAACAGCGATCGGGCGCTTCCTTTAAGGTTGCACTCTAAGCTCGTGGCTTCATCTTTAGCCAAATAGTTTGCAACCTCATTGAGACTCGCAGAGCGCTGGCGGAGAAGCCAATTCATCAAACCGCGCTCCAGATCGGGAAGGAACAGTAGATCTGCCATCGTCTTTGTACCGGGCTGCCCCCGATCAGACGACGATGGTTGGCGTATACCCATCGTCATTCATACTCCTGTTGTCGTTATCGTTGTTTGTAGCGATAGACCTGGATACAGTATGGGAATAATAGCTATGAAACTATCGCTCCTGTGAAAAATTAGCACTATGGAAAAGCGCACCTACTCGGCGGGTGAAACGATTTACTGTGAAGGAGACGAAAGCCAGTCGGTTTATCTCGTTAAAACTGGCAAAATTGAAATTATTGATACCTATCCCGAAACCGGAAATGTGGTTTCAAAGGCTTTGGGCGCAGGTAAAGTATTTGGAGAGATTGAAATTATCGACGGTAAGCCCCGATCGTCGACTGTCAAGGCTGTAGAATCCTCGAAGCTTTTAGTCTTTGGTCATACAGAGATTCTAGATATTCTGTTTCGTCGTCCTGAAGATAGCTTAGTCATGGCTCGCGATACCTTCGATCGCTTGCGGCAGCTTTACAGCACAGACAGCCTAGAATCAGAAATGGCTAAATTGCGCGAGGAAATGCATGAGACAATTAAAAAAGCGGTGGTTAGCCATGAAGGTCGCGTTGTCAAAAGCCACAACGGCATGGCAGCGATCGCAATTCCCATCGTGTTATTAGTTGCGATCGTGGTTGGTATTCAAATCTATTTGCATTAATAGAGCGATCGCCCAAAAATTCCTGCTGCAAGCCCCTTAATACAGAGGGGCTTTTTGATGGTGTTACAAGCCTAAAATCTGAATCGATTTCTCTAGTACTTCATCTGGATCAAAGGGTTTGGTCATGTATAAATCTGCCCCTGCGCCCGCACCTTTCTGCTTATCAAACTCCTGCCCTTTTGCAGTCAGCATAATAATATAAATGTCTTGAATGTTCAACTCATGTTTAACGGTTGAGCACACATCAAAACCATTCAAATGGGGCATCATCACATCCAGAAAGACTAATTGAGGAGCCTCAGTTTTGATAACTTCTAGCGCTTCCCGTCCATTTGCAGCAGTGAGTAGCTCAACCCCTTGGTCTTCCAATTCTTCTAGGGTTTGCTCTAAAAGAAGACGAATGTGAGATTCATCATCAACAATCAAGATCTTTGGCGACATGGCTTTTGTTTTTCAAATAGGACGTTTTAAGAACTTCGTCAACATTTGCTCAAGGCAACGTTGAATCGGGCTTATGATCTACAATTAAAAGCAGGAAAACATTTTCAAATCCTTTTTCAAACTTTAAGGTTTTCACTGCCGTTGAATGTTCCCAAAACTTCGCGTTCGCAATCACCGTATCAGGCTGAGTGGAGAGCGCTTTTTCGATCAGTTCCGCATCATTTGAGGCTTCGATTGCGCTAAACCCTTGCGCTTGCAGAATTCCAACCAATGTTTTTGTTGCCAATTCATTCTCGTCAACGACTAAAACTTTGCGTCGGGATCTTCCTTGAGTAATCAGCGAATCTACTTCATGTAACAACAATTCAGTATTAATGGGCTTCGTCAAATAGCGATCGACACCCACTTGAAATCCTCGTTCTTTGTCATCCACGATCGACAAAATGATAATGGGAATGCCCATCGTTTGCGGGTCATGTTTCAGCACCGCAGCAACATCAAACCCGGTCATGTCGGGCATCATCACATCCAGAATGATTAGGTTTGGCTTCTGCTGTTTAACGGTTTCGACGGCTTCTTTGCCGTCTTTAGCTTCTAAGATTTGATACCCTTCTGCTTCTAGATTTTGCCGCAACAGTTCTCGAATCGGGGCTTCATCATCCACAACAAGAATCGTTTTCTGAGATCGATTCGTTTCAGAATCCTGGTGAATCACTTGCTCTCGGAGTTGCTGAACAAGGGTACTGAAATCAATCATTTTTTGGGCTTGACTTGTCTCGTTCTGAATTGACAGCGTGAACGAGAAGGTGCTGCCCTTTCCAAGTTCGCTCTCAACCCAAATTTTACCGCTATGATGCTCGACAATTTGTTTGCAAATGGGTAACCCTAGCCCAGTTCCCTTTGGCTTATCGGTTAAGGTATCGCCCACTTGCTTAAATTTTTCAAACACTTTTTGGTGATCGTCCGCAGCAATGCCAGTGCCAGAATCAATCACACTAATACAAACATCGTCTTCAATACGAATTGCTTGACAAGTTACGGAACCATGATCAGTAAACTTAACGGCATTAGAAATCAGATTAATGACAACTTGAACAATCCGATCGTGATCTCCCATTACTTTTGGTAGCTTTGGTTGAATGTGCTGAATCAGTTCAAGCTGATTGGCTTGAAACAGCGCAGAAGTCGCTGCGATCGCGCGTTCCACCACTTCACTCACATCCAGCAATTCCATCTTCCAATCAACTTTACCCGCTTCCATTTTGGCAATGTCTAGCACATCATTGATCAGCGACGTCAAGCGCATTCCTTCTGACACAATAATGTCAATATTGTCTTCCACTTGCCGGATGGTTCGTTGCACTTTCTTTTCTTCGCTGGCAACCGCCGGAAAGACGACTTCAGCAAGTTTCTTTTTAATGATTTTGGCAAAGCCCAAGACCGACGTTAAGGGAGTTCTTAGTTCGTGGGAAACCGTTGAAATGAAGTCTGTTTTCATTTGGTCCACCTCTTTTTCTGAGGTAATGTCGCGGATCAAAATCACAGAGCCGATCGAGGAGCGGTCTAAACTTCCTTGGCTGTCGGAATAGGCAGCTTTCAAAATTGCCGATGCCACCGCTTTGCCAATGCCACCACTGTTCAGGGTGATTTCTGCCGTAAACACTTGATGGGGATACTGCTGAGTTTGAGCAATTAGATCAGTGATCTCATGGCTAAACACGATCGCAGAATCTTGCTGAGCTAAGTCAGCCGATTCGATGCCAAACATCTTAGACAGGGCGGGATTACAGCATGTGATCGTGCCATTGAAGTCAGTCACTAACAATCCATCGACCAACGTATCAATAATGGTACTAAGATAAGCCAGAGCGTCTTGAAGTTGCGTGCTAGTCTGCGCGAGTTGCTTGTTTAAGCGGGATTCCTGAATGGCTCGATCGCGCGTTTCTTTTAGCTGATGCAGTTGTTGTAAGGCAATGAAAATTGCCAACGCCAACAGTGCGCCAACGACAGCAGCAAGCAGATTGAGCGCATTTAATTGCTGCTCTAGATTCTCCCGTGGAATCACTAGCGCCACTGACCAATCTGCCTTGTGAATGGGTGCATACGCCACATACACCCATTGACCATCAAGCTGCATTAGATTAACGCTGTGCTGGCGATTGACCATGGCGTTAGCGATCTTAGCTAATGCTGGATTTGCACTTTCTAAAAAGCTTTGAGTGCCTTCGGTCAGTTTGGGATTAGGATGAGCGATCGCAACACCTTTAGAATCGAGCGCAAACGCATAGCTTCCTTTGCCAAGTTCAGTGTTGGCAACGACTTGGGAAACGTTGGTGATGGGAATATTACCGGCTAAGTTGCCCACTACCTTTGGTTGTTGAGATAGATCGCTAGGAAGGTTGTAGGACAGCAGACTTTTGGCTCGGACATCAACTCTATCTTGAGGAATTTGGGCGTAGTTTGCGCGAGGAAACGACCACACAGGAACAGAAATATTGATCTGACGCTTGCCCGTTGTTCGAGAGATGATCATATCCGATACATTAGAATCACCTTTCATCGCGCGTTGAAAATATTCTCGATCGCTCAATTTTTTCCCTTGAGCAAATCCAACACGAGTTGTGTAGTAGGTTCCATCCGGATTGACGAGAATAAACATCCAAAAATCAGCTAACCGATCCTGCTCTAACTGCAAAAAAGGTTCTGCAACATCCCACTTCATCGATCGGGCTTCATAACTACTTGCTAATGTTTCAACTTCACCAAGCTGTTTTGCCAGCCAAGTATCAATTTCGCTTCCTGCATTCTCTACTTTTAGCAGCGCATTGTTTTTCAGAGTATTGAGAATCAAACCTCGAACGACCCAATAACTCATAAATGAAACAATTCCAACCGCCGCAATGGAACCGCCGACTAAAAGTACAGAAGCGATTCTACTGCGGTTTAATTTCTCATCACCAGATTGATGTCTTTTGCGTTGTAGCCAGGGTAGAGAAAGCATGTTTAGTTCTAATCCTTGATGGTGCAGGAATTGTTGAAGTTAGAATTGAGAATAAATGGATAACACGTATACGGTTCTTTTTGTTCTACAACCCTGAAGTAAAGGCGAATATGATCAGCGCAATCTAGTTCTAGCGATTCAATGTCTTTTTTTAGGTCTTGAAATATGATGTCTAAATCTATGAAACTGCCCTGCTTATGTTGACCTAAGATAATGAGCACTCGTCCTTTGACAAGGTAGTAAATTTTTAGAGCGACATTAGGATTGTTAATTTCTGAGCGTAAGTACTGAACGATGACTTGATTAAGATTTTCTAATTTATGGCTTTGTTGAGGGTGAGCCTGTAGAAATTGCACAATTTGCCCTGAATCGATTGAGGTTGGCTTGTCTTCAGAGCGTTCTCGGTTCGGTGGTTTAGGCTTGACTAGTTTTTTTAAGGAGATACTAGCTGCTACTAGGGTCTGTAATCCGATCGGCAACTGCTTCAATAAAAACACCACGCTAAATACCCCTAAAAAGGCGCTTCCTACCCATGCAAGATGAATCGACGAATTAAAAAAGGTGCTGCCAGAAAAAACAATTAACAGCATAAAAATTGAAAACGGAAAAGACATTGCTAACAAGGCTGTCGCAAATTCTGTATCAAAGAACAGGTGATCAGCCCGCAAATCCTGCTGATTAATTCGACTGGCATGAAGCAGTGACCATAGACTGCAAGACGCTTGTGGTAGAGCAATTAAGAGCATCGCCACCTCTGAAGCAGGATGAAGTAGCGCGATCGCACCTCCGCTTAATAAAAAACCAACTCCTGCCCTTGCCAGTAGCACCATTAGAATTGTGCCAAACTGCAAAGATTCTAATTTGAGTGAGATTCCGACATAAAACAGAATTAAAGGTGTTGCACACACTGAAAGCTTCTGAATCGTATCGAACAACGCAAGTGGAAGAGAAACAGGACTGAGATGGAAAGCAGTAAAGACAACGCCAGTCACAATAGCAATATTAACAGGTTCATTCAGCAGAAACATTCCGATCTGCTGCCACTGGGGTTTAAGTTGAGAATCAAAGCGCCGAGCCGTTTTTTGATACCAAATAATTGCTAATACGTATAACCCAATTAATACAAAAAATTTGTTACCCATGTCGGCTAAAGCCGCCCAAGCAAGCCCTTGGCTACCTAAGAATTGCTCAACAAAAGGATAAACGGTTAGTCCCGGTGCCAGCGAGGGAAATAATAGAATTAGAGCGCGTCTTTTAGGCTTTTGCGTTCTAGGAATTAGTAAATACGCTAGACCACACCCAATGATCATTAAGGAGATGTTGACCGCCAACGCAAACGACGGCAACAGCACTAGATCTAAGCTCGTATCAATCTCGATTGTAGATAAAAAAATAGTCGCAGGGAGTGCAGCATTGAGAATAAAGGCTCTAATCGCTCCTACTGAAGCATCGGTGTTGAACTTGTGCTTGAGCAAATAACCCACCCCAATCAGGAGAAGAAGTGCAATCGCTTTCTGAATTACTGAGTGTGTCATGAAGGTTCTGCATCACCAAATCGATCGAGGGTTTGGGCAATCCGCTCTCAGAATGCCCACTGTGTTACAGGAAGTCCCAAATCTGTTTTAGGTTGAAGAAATTTAATTCCAAGGAATTATGACTTCTCACGAGGGATGGGCACACTAACTCAATTCAGTCACTCAAACTGGCGAGCCAATGGTGCAAGTTAACTTAAAGCGTGTTCTCAAAAAATCAGGAGATACGATCGCTGTATTGCTCAGTACCCTAAGTGTACCTGTGCAAATTCATGACGCCGTTGGAACGCTCCTTGCAGGACAGCCAAATCCGGCTCAAACGGAAAAATATCCGGTGTCAGTGGGCGAAAAACTAATAGGCTGGATTATCGGCAGTGGAGATGCAGAGATCTTTGCCACTGTTTTGGCTCACTTATGCGAGCGAGAATTAGAACTCAAAACCTTAGCAGATGAAGTTTTAGATCAGTATCGTGAAATCAATTTGTTCTATAACCTATCTGAAAAGCTAACGGCAAGTTTAGACATCACGATCGTGTGTCAAACCGTTCTCACTGAAGTCCGCAAGCTAATTCCTACCACAGATGCTTCTATTTTGCTCACCGATTCAGTCACCAAAGCTGCTGATAGCACGTTCAGCCTGAACAACGTGAATCACACGGCGATTCAGCACTTTACCACAAGCGTTTTAGCAACTGCAAAAGGCGAAATTATTAACGAAGTTACAACCGATGCGAGATACAATCTGTCATCCACAGACTTGCAGCCCATCAACGCACTGATCACCGTCCCCCTCAAAACCGAGCAAGGTGTCATTGGGGTCATGAATGTCATCCATTGCCAATCTATCCATTACACTGCTCAACATCTCAAACTGCTTTCTACCGTTGCTTCTCAAGCAGCGCAAGCGATCGCGAATGCCCAATTTCACCAACAGCAGGTGCAAGAAGCAAAAGCCCGTGAAGAAAAATTGCAGCAACAATTACAAGAACTCCGCCTTGAAGTTAGTGCTGCTAAGCGATCGCGGCAGGTCGTAGAAATCACCGAAACTGAATACTTCCAACAGCTACAGCAACGTGCAGGACAACTGCGAAGAAATCGTCAGTAAACTCTTCTAATGAATCATCTTTAAAGTTGCAGAATGCGCTCCTAGTGCTCCCCTTGCTTTTTAGCAGTTAACCTACACATTAAACTTGATTCGCTTAAATTTGATCGACTGAAGTTTGCTGATAGTTTCATCACAAGTTTTCCCATACTAATGGCAACCGATTCAGACAAAGAAGTTGCCATGTCTCAGATCATTTCCATTCACTCTTTTCGGGGCGGTACGGGCAAATCTAACCTCACCGCAAATATTGCCACTGCTGTCGCCAGTCAAGGAAAACGCGTTTGCATTGTGGATACCGATATTCAATCACCTGGAATTCACGTCATTTTTGGCTTAAGCGAAGAGAAAATCACCTACTCATTGAATGACTATCTTTGGGGAAATTGTGCCCTTGAACAAACTGCCTATGATGTGACCCATCAGTTAAAGGATGCTAACGGAGAATCAGCTACGATCGCTGGCAAAATCTTTCTAGTTCCTGCAAGTTTAAAGGCAGGTGAAATTGCGAAAGTTTTACGCGAAGGATTTGATGTTGGGCTTTTGAATGATGGTTTTCAAGAACTTTTAGATCGGTTAAACCTGGATTTTCTATTCATTGATACGCACCCCGGTCTCAACGAAGAAACCCTACTGTCGATCGCAATTTCTGACGCGATGATTGTTATTCTCCGCCCCGATCGTCAAGATTATTTAGGAACAGCAGTCACGCTAGAAGTTGCTCGAAAGTTAGACGTTCCTCGCCTGATGCTGCTCGTCAATAAAATGCCCAAAGCCTTCGATCGAGAAACGATTAGACAGCAAGTAGAAACAAACTACGAAGCAATGGTGGCAGGATTATTTCAAGAAAACGAAGAGATACTACAACTTGCAAGTAGTGGAGTGTTTTGTTTACAGTACCCCAGCCATCCCTTCACACAAGAAGTTCACGCTGTAGCAGAAAAATTGGTTATGTTGTAAGAAAGGGTACTGTCAACTTAATGAGAAAAACCCAGAATTAAGTACAATCGTTCCGCTACGATCACGATTTGTCTAATTTACGCGGCAGAGTTTAGGCAAGCAACCTCTCGCCAATCCTCAAATCGTTGGCGG
>JAHHHU010000062.1 GCA_019359175.1 Phormidium tanganyikae FI6-MK23 | reverse complement strand
AGCAGATGAAACGCTGGCAGCAGAGACCCAATTACGACAGAGCAAGTACCTGAACAATGTGATCGAGCAGGATCACCGCAACATCAAGCGATTGACAAAACCAATGATGAGATTCGGCTCATTCAAGACAGCGAGACGAACCTTGAGTGGGATTGAAGCGATGAGTATGATTCGCAAAGGATAAGTGAAGGGAATCCGCAAAGGGGATAGTGTGTCTCAAGCGAAGTTCATTGAAGAACTCTTCGGAATTAGCGCTTAAAGGAACGCGAGTGAGATACCTCGTTTGTCACTAAAAGATATTTGCGACACAATCGGAACAACCGATCCAGACGTGCTGCGACAGATTCGAGAGATCGCACCAGAGCATTGATAATGCGCCAGCAAGTTTGTGTTGTCGGACATGTATGCCTTTAACGGATAGTTCGCATGAACTATATTATGCCATCTCCGATCGAGTATCCAGATTTTGCAATTGGAGCAGAAGTTTTGTAACGCAGCGTTGAAAGTGCTACACGACAAAAGTGACGAATGTTAATTCAAAGTCCATGAATTCTTGTAAACAAAGTAATGAAAGGATTCAAAAACTCATTCTTTAGATCTCAAGCAATCGGCTCAAACCAAGCGTTATTTATCCGTGTTTTCATTCACGACGATCGTAGCCGATGAATTTAATTCGAGGCATTACATTAGATGTGCATAACTAGGATGCGCCACACATACTAATGGATAGTAGCTACAAAATTCTAAATCCTGGAGCTACTATCCAAAATCTGCCAATTCAAATCAGCACAATGAGAATTTCAATCAAGACACTACGGTTGTTGCGTCTATCAAGAGTGCGTTTTAATTTATAGGAGAATTAGTTACGTTTCTCACATCTGACGGATCGAATTACACATTATTTCACTTGAGGTTGCGAAATGCCTCCAGTCGGTGTTGGCGCTAGTCGATTTGCCTCCGCCCTAGAAACGGGCGAAGCAAAACTTTGGGTTGTGTTGCTTGGAATCAATGATTACCAAGATGAAGCATTACCGAAGTTGCGCTATGCCGCTTTTGACTGTCACGGCATCGGTGAGGCTCTAGCCGCTGCAACTCAAGCGTTTCCGCAAAAAGAGTTCTTTATTCATCACGATTTAGCTTCAGAAAAACCGACGCTAAAGGCCATTCGATCGAGCTTAAATCGCGTCGTCACTTCAGCCAGGACTCAAGATACCGTTTTGCTCTACTTTTCTGGACATGGAGTTCTAGAGCCAGAAAGTCAGCAAACCGTGTTGTGTGTTGCGGACACTCAGAAACAGCAGCTTCTCAGCACAGGTCTGTGTTTTCAAGACCTGCTATCTACCCTTGGCAAGTGCGCGGCTCATAGCCAATTGATTTGGCTTGATGCTTGTCATAGCGGCAACGTTTCGCTATCCGGTGCGCGAGGTCATCTTTCTGAGACAGTGCCCTTAAATCCAACGCCTCAGCTTCTGGAGTTATTGCGGCAAAGAGCGGCAAAGAGCCGTGGATTTTATGCTTTGCTTTCGTGCGATCAAGGGCAGCAATCTTGGGAATTCCCGGATCTGGGTCATGGCGTATTTAGCTATTACTTGATGCGCGGACTGCGAGGAGAAGCCGCTGGAGCCTACGGGATCATTGATGCAGATGCACTCTATCGGTATGTGTATCATCAAACTCTGCAATATATTGAGCAGACGAATCAGCAATTGCGGTTGATCAATCAGCAGAAACGGAATAAGGGGGAAACAGATTTACATCCCGAATACTCGTTGCAAACGCCCAAGCGCATCGTAGAGGGGATCGGGGAAACGATCTTGGGGCTAAAACCAATGAGCATTGAGACTTGGCAACGACGGCAAGCATTGATTGTAGATGGACTCGTTCATCGTGCGCTCAGCCCATCGCTGTGTGAGGTACTTGAGCAAGATGGAAATTTTGATCTCGCTTACTTTCCACAACCCGCTGATGTTTGGTCGAACGTTCGCTCAGAAATTGCAGCGTTTCTTCAGCAAGAAATCACCTTGACGGAGTCACGAGCGCAGGTACAACAGCCGATCGCAACTCGCCTGTTGTACCTGCGCGGTCGGCTCGAATCTTCAACCGATGGAGAAGCTTGGCTCTTTTTGGGAGACGGAGCTTGGATCAGTCGAGCCTGGTTACGTCAAGAACTCCGGCGATCGCGAACGGCTCAACAAATTGTGATTCTCGATTGTCCGGGGGCGACCTCGATCGAGGATTGGATCGAGGATCTCAAATTTGCGTCTGGTCATGGTCAGTGCATTCTCGCCTGTGCATCGCCGCCAGATGAGCCAGAATTATTCTCTCAAGTTTTGCTAGAGGTGTTGGTTGCGACTCCTGCTCAAACGGGATTGTCGATGGCAGGATTGCTCGCAAGGCTTCAGACGAATTTAGATGGCTTGGGATTAACCTGCCACCTTTGGCTTTCGGGAACACAGGGATTGATTGAGATGTTGCCGACTGAAATCGAAGCCCAAACCGTTCAGCGATCGCTCACGGCTGCCCAGGACGATCGAACATCAACAATTTCTGAAATTCCGTTGACCGAATTGGTCGAGCAGATTACACCCTTATTATTAAAATTCACCGGACCGATCGCGCCAAGCTTACTCGAACAGGTTGTAAATTCACTTGAAGAATGGGATTTTCAATCGCTCATTCGCACTTTATCTCTACATCTTCCGGCTAAATACCGCACGCCATTTGAACAAGAGGCAAATTTATTACAAACAACTGCCAGAACTTCTAATGCAGTTGAACCCATCCAGTCATTGAGTTCTGATCCAACCGACCCCGATGAAGCCAGTTCGATCGCGCTGCCGAAACAGCTTGATCAACTCGTTGATCAAACGGTTGCATCTTCTTTATCAACCAAACAGATGGCAGAGATTGAGCAATTCCTGCTGAAACTCGTCGGACCGATCGCACCGACTTTACTCGGTCAACTCTCACCCGCTGCTTGTGAACCGACCGTGATGATAGAAGAGCTTTCAGTTTATCTATCCGCAACACAACAAACCAAGTTAACCGACAAAATTAGTGTAATGATGCAATCGTCCCCTGCTCAAGACTCTCAGTCGAGCCAAGCGAAAGGCGATGAAGGGGCGACCCGATCGCCGAATCGAACTGAAGCAGACACCAGCGATCGTATGGTCGATAATCAGATGATCAAAAGCTGTGAACAGGAACTCACGCGCTTGATTGGCCCGATCGCGAAGTATATTGTGACCGCAAAGCGGGATCTAGAAAATCAAGTTTCTCTCACAACTTTTGTAGAAATTTTGATTGCAGAGATTCCTGATGCTCAGAAAGCAAAAGAGTTTCGGCAGAAGATGTTGAAGAATTGAGGATTACTTCCGCTTGTTGAGAAGATTCATCGAGATTTCTAAACTCGACTTCATTCGATTAAAAGCAGCGGCTAATGCTCCGATTTCATCCTGGCTGTTTTGCTCAAACTCAATGTCCATTTGTCCCATACTGACGGCTTCCGCAGCATTTGCCATGCGCCGAATCGGACGAATGACAGAGCGTTTTAGCAAGGTGTTAATCAGCAGCACCAGCGCCAGAAAAACCCCGGTCAAAATCGCCATCACGATCGCCAGCGATCGCCAAGCATTATTGATCACTTCGCTTGCAGGAACAGCAATAATCTGAGTCGCAACAACATCGTTGAGCTTCCAGCCAAACCCATTGTCAGCCCCATAAGTTGTGATTTGACTTTTTGGCGCTCTGGCAGGAGTCGAGTGGCACTGTAAACAGCTTTCCTGTTTCACCGCGAGCGGACGCGCGATATAAAAGACTTGCCCCCCTGGCAGATCGCGAAATCCTGAAATCTCTTTCGTGTTCGGCTCTTTTTGAAATCGCTCGACTAGGGATGTTTCAAACACATCGGCTTTGTCGCGGGTATTGGTCGGGTTCAGCGTTGCTTCTTTATAGAAAAAATCTTTGTACTCATTGTTCTCGCGGAAGCGCTGAAAGACTTCGGTGGCGGCGTAGGCAGGTACAGTTTCAGCAATGAAGGTCGGATCAGTGTCTAGGCGGGACTTTAGCAACGGTTGGATCTTTGTGCTGGTATAGTCCCGCACCGAGTTCATTGATTGAATCAGCATCAAAGATTTAGAAGTGACTTCTCCTCTGGCTCGGTTTTCTAGCACCTGCGACAGTGCCACACTACTTAACAGTAATCCAATCAAAAAGGCGGCTGCTAATAGCACATTAAATTTAGCGCCCAGCTTAAGTTTTTGTAAGACCATGATTCAGTCTACCTCACAGGCATTAAGAAAATGTTGAAGTTTATTGAGCGGAGGAAGTGTGGCGATTACCGAATGATTTCTTCCTAAAAATAGCGAATTTCTATACACAATCCAACTAAGTGCTACAAACAGTTACGGTTCACAAACAGTTACGGTTCACAAAAAGTTAGGCTCACAAAAAGTTAGGCTCAAGCTTTGACGAGCTTGAACGCGCATCCTGCACTATGAAACAATAACAGTGATTGACAAATTAATTAAATAATGGCGATTAGAATCTCCCGGCGTTCGGCTTTAATTCTGTTATTTCTATCAAGTTGTGGTATCGGCTCGCGATCAATGCAAGGCATTCAGTTAACGATCGGAACGGTGAGCTATGGGGCGACCAATTCACCGAAGCGGTACGATCGCTTTCAACGCTATCTTGCTGAGAAACTGCAAGCGGTGGTGCAATTTGAGCCTGCATTCAACGAGCGTAAAGCCTTAGAGCGATTGAAGTCGCAGGCTTGGTCACTGGTGTTTGCACCCCCCGGACTGGCTGCGATCGCAATGACACAATATCAATACACGCCGCTCTTTCCATTGATTGGTGTGAATAATTTACGCTCCGTTCTGATTGTTCAAAAAGACAGTTCTCACTCCGATCTACAATCCTTAGCAGGTAAAAGATTAGCGATCGGACAACCGGGATCAGCGACAGGCTATTACTTTCCGATCTTTAATCTTTACGGCTTGACTTTGAAAGAACTGTTTGTGACTCCCACCCCAAAAGCGGTATTGGAAGCGGTCGCACAAGGACAAGCGGATGCGGGCGCAGTCTCACTTGAAGAATTCAATCTTTACAAAGCGCAATTGAGTCCGGCAGAGTTCCGCATTTTGTACAATGATCCCCACAAAGTTCCAGCGGGTGTTGTGTTGGTGAGTCCGAGTGTCGATCTCACTTTACAAGAATCAGTCCGCAAAGTTTTGAGTGAGACTCCTTCTGTGATTGCCGAAGAAGCGGGATTTGTTCCGACTGGTTCAATTCCTGACTATCAGTACATGATTTCTGTGGTCGATCGAGTGCGATCGATTTTTCCGGCTGACCGCGATGAAGGGACAGCGTTGCTGGCACAGAAACCTGTTCGATTATTTACAAGCGGGAATCAAACTGCACCTCAAGTTGTTTCACCTTCTCCTGAATCGCGAACTGCTTCGCCTGCTTCAGAAGCTCCTGCATCCGAGCCTGTTGCTTCGCCGACCGCAAACTCTTCTCCGTACCCTGGCTCGCCTTGAGCGCTCTCCAATCGTTCATCATCCATCTCCAGCAGTTGCTTGTAATACTTCTTACGACTTGAGCCGAAAGGCTATGCAGGCAGTCACAAATTCTTGGTACTTTTTTGAGAAACTCGGTATAGTTTGAACACTAATTCTTGTCCAGTTTTTGAACCATGCGATCTCGGCAAAGCATTCTTGAAATCTTTTCTACGTTTCTCCAATTTGAGAGCGATTCGGCAACTCGATGGGTTTCAGATGCGCGATTGCGCCGCAAAACGCAGCAGTGTCTCGATCAAGAAAGCGCTCAAGAGCTTTCAGAAATGGTTTGGTCGTTGTATTGGCATAAACTGTGGCAAGCAGACAGCGATCCATTTGCCGTTGCCCATCTATCTGCGTACTTGCAGGAAGTGTGCTACTGGTCTGCTCGAAAACTGGCATTGAATATGGGCAGTAGTCAGTCGTTGGCAGATTTTTTTCAAATTGCGATCGCCAAAATTCACCGAGTCCTGCAAGGATTTAATCCGCAGCAGAGTTCAGGACTTAAACGCTATGCCAGTCTTGCGTTTAGTAATGTAATAAAAGATACATTGCGTTTACGCCAAGAAGTTGATATCTGTACAGATTGGGCGTTATTGCATAAGTTAAGCCATAAACGATTTGTCGAGTCGTTACAAAATTTTGGGCTGGATTCATCGACGATCGCAGCGCGAATCTTTGCATGGCAGTGTTTCAAAATCATCTATGCTCCAACGCAAGGGAAAGGCGCGCGGAAATTAGCAAAGCCGGATTCAGCGATATTTGAAGCAATCTCGGCGCTGTATAATCGCGACCGCGTTGTTACTTTAGGCACAACTGCTGAAGCGTGTAATCCAACCGTATTAGAACAATGGCTGACCACTTGCGGTAAAGCAGCGCGGTCATACCTTTACCCCTCGCTGATTTCGGCTGACAGTCCACAACCCGGCGCTGAGAATACCGAACTGCTAGACAATTTTGAATCTACTTTTCAAGAATCGAATCTCAGCCAAATTATTGAGCAAGAAGAAGAAGACAGTCGGCAACAAACGCGATCGCAGCTCAATGCGATTTTATTGAGATCGCTCGTCAAGCTCGATCTGCCCGCTCAACGTTTACTCCAGATGTATTATGGCAAGGCGATGACACAGCAAGAAATTGCAAAAGAATTAGACACAAAACAATACACAGTTTCAAGACGACTCACTAGTTTGAAACAAACCCTATTGCAAACCCTCGCGGAATGGAGCCAGACGGCACTGCATCAACCGCTAAACTCAAACGTATTGTCTACTATGAGTACGATTTTGGAGGAATGGTTGAAGCTGCATTACAGTCATCCAGATCTTCCGTCCTAACGCTGAAGCGAGTTTTGAGGCAAATCCTATGTCTTTTCCTGGTACGTCACCGATGATCGATGACACTCCCCAACTGCAATTCGAGATTCCGAGTGATGCTTTGTACCAGTTTGGGCAACAGCAAGCATTTACGACCGATGGGATTCGCTGGCAAGCGGCACTGAATCAAGCCAGTTTGCAAGCCTTACTGCCTTGGGTGCAAGAATTTGCGCCAAATGCGCGCCTCTGGACAAATTCACCTGCGCTCTCTAGCTTTTGGGAAGTCGTCAACGGTGGTGCGATCGATTTCAACGGGCATCGCCTAGTGGTGATTCCAACGGCTGCGATCGATCATAGTGAACTGCGAGTGCCGCAAGAATGGGTCGATCTTCCCAGTTGGGCAGGGGACTATTATGTGTCGGTGTCGGTGAATTTAGACGACGACGAAATACAAGTTTTGGGATATGCTACGCATCAAACCTTAAAGCAGCAAGGTCAGTATGACTCGATCGATCGTACCTATCACTTAGATGAGGCGGCGCTGATTCCAGATACAAATGTGATTTGGATTGCACAGCGGCTTTGCCCGGATGAGGCTTTACGATCGGAGCTTGCACCCTTGCCCGCACTCTCGATCGAACACGCTGAAAATTTACTCACGCGGCTAGGAACTACGGTTGTGGTTGTGCCTCGTTTAGCAGTACCCTTTCAGCAGTGGGGCGCATTACTGGAGCATAGTGGTTGGCGACAGCGCTTGTATCAACGACGCTTGAATTTACCAGAACAATGGTCAGTGCAACAATGGCTTCAGAGCGGGATTTCCACACTAGCAGAACAATTCGGCTGGGGAACAACAGAGATGCAGTCAAATCTCGCCTGGGCGCGTGGATCAGAGATCGGTTCGCAAAAGGCACTGCTGCGACAATTATCGATCGCAGGAAAGCCCTATGAATTAAGAGTGTTCCAAAAGAGCGACGAT
Organism: Phormidium tanganyikae FI6-MK23; assembly: GCA_019359175.1. GTDB lineage: Bacteria > Cyanobacteriota > Cyanobacteriia > Leptolyngbyales > Leptolyngbyaceae > Leptolyngbya > Leptolyngbya tanganyikae. The sequence goes on along the minus strand of JAHHHU010000062.1, from coordinate 8,830 downwards.
GTGTGGCGCTTTGAGTTGCAGAGTACATCAGGTGCATTGATTCCAGGCGGTTTCAAGCTGCGATTACTCACAGAAGATTTGATGCCGTTTGAAAATAACGAAGATGTGGCAATTAATCCGATCGACTGTCTCTATCTCGAAGTTCGTCTAAATCCGGGAGATGCGTTAGTTTGGGAGACAGAACCGCTGCCGGAAAACTACGATCGCGAAATTCTCTGCTTCTAATCAAGCAAGAGTTCGATCAATCTGCCTCAAAAACAAACAGTCGAGTGAACTTTATTCGCTCGACTTCTTCTGATGCATTGCAGTGACATCGCTTCAAGGAGATCGCTGTAATTTCTGTAAGCGTAGGTTCGCTTCCTCGATTTGTTTCTGAAGCAGCGTTAAGTTTGCTTCCATGCTTCTTTTCTGAACCTCTAATACTTCTGTTTCTTTGCGTAACCGCGACATTCGCGCTTGATGATCTGCGCTTCGTCCGGGTTGGTAAATCAGTCCTAAATAAACCGTGACATTCGACGCATCAAGGGTATTCGTGCCCACAGTTAGATTTATACCAAAGTCGTTTTCGGTATTGACAAACGCATTCGGTAGATTTTGTAAGGGGTAGATATTTGGAACTTGAATCGTAGTGTTGTTCACACTATTGACCGGGACTTGCGGATTCGATTGCAGCACTTGGTTAAACGTGGAGTTACTGCCAACGCTGCTGGTTTGGTTACTCGTAGCAGTTTGTGCAAGACAAAAAGGACTGTTGATCACCGATGCGATCGCAAGTCCAGAAGTTACAGAAACACAGGTCGTAATGAGACGATTCATTGTCAGAAAATAAAGAAGTTGATTTTATTGTTAGGGAAGCGATTCAAAAACCAGCAAGAAATCAACGATCGTTTAAGAATTGAGTTACGATCGTTGACTTTATGAAGCTAGCGAACGGTCACGATCAAACGGTGGTTGAAAATTCCTGAGCCGCTCGCTTGCTGGGAGACTTGAGTGCCTGCACCGGAAAACTCAATCCGAAGCGAACCGCGTGCGGGCTGATACTTGCCGGAAATATCGATCGTCTTCGTTCCGCTGGATAGATAGGGAGCCAGATTCACCACAGTCCGCGAACCCTTTAGAGATTGAATGACTTGGTTTCCGATTTTGATCTGTCCATTCAATTGCCCCTTCGCGATCGCGACTGTTAACCAACAAGGGCGTTTGAGCGAGGTCGTGTTCAGTGTCACCGCGGTACGCTGAGTACTGTTTGTTTGAATGATCTTTGACGAGGAGTAAATTGAAGAGCTAGGAGCGTTCAGCACCATTGTTTTTCCTCCAGATTGAATCACCATACTGTTGTTGCGAATCTGGAGCGAAGTTTGAGCAAAACTGCTCTGGCAGGCAAACAGCGAGAGTGCAACGAACATTCCAAAACTCGATCGAACTAAAACTTGTGACTTCATAACGATTACTCCAAAATAGACTGGAAAATTCAGGAGATTGGGTGAAGTCGCTCCTGAATTTTAGAACTTATTTTTAAGTGCGATCGAATTAACTTGCATTCGTTTGCGGAATGCCGCTAAAGGTACGATTCATAAACGTCGGATCGAGTGCAGGACTATAAACATCAACCTGGGTATTCACCGGAATTTGAATGGTCGGACCGCCAATTCCTGGAACATTGGGAACATTCTGCATTCCGTCGGTGATCGTAGATTGACTCTTGCGAACTTGAGTCGCTGTACCCGGAGTGACTGCCGTTTGCGAATTTGTCGTCACTGCCGCCCCCCCAACACATCCGCCATTTGTAGCCATGCCAACGTTATTTTGCTGAGTGGAAGGGGTTTGAGAGCCATGAATCGCCAACTGATTCGAGACATCTAACATCACACATTGAGCCGAAGCAGACGAAGTGAATGAAGGCGCAAACGGGAGTAATGCAGCCGCAGAAAGAAGACCAAACGACAGTGACTTAAGCATGAGTGTAACTCCAGAATAAGAGAGTGAGGAACTTGCCGATTTTTAAGGAATCGGCAAACCTGAGCGTGTTAGTGCTGATCAACGATCGCGGTTGAGCCATTCCCCTGAACACTGGAATTTCCAACGCCATACTGATCTACAGTTTGCTGATTGCCTTGCAATACAGTTGCGCCATTGATGCCAGAAGGGTAATACGGATAGTAGGGATAGCCCGCGCTGCCTTGAAGGACATTTGCAGTACTGGAATTGCCTTGAATCGAAGTGTTTCCATATCCTTGCTGAGTCACACCTTGCTGATTCGTTTGCAATACAGTCGCGCCATTGATTCCAGTCGGGCAAGGTGCAACGAAGCACTGCACGCCGTAAGGATAGCCCCCTGCTTGAGTTACGACTCCGGTTTGCACATTGCCTTGGATTGCGACATTTCCGCTACCGACTTGGGTTGCATTCTGATCTGAAGTTTGAATCACAGAAGCTGCATTTTGAGCAAACGCAGGAGCAGCAGCGAATCCACAAACAGACGTGAGCAATGCTAAAGCACAGAACTTAATGGATTTGACAGACATGATAAGAGCTTCCTTTTGTGAATGAGGTTGATGTGAGATGCCGATTTTTAAGAGTGAGGCGAATCGGCAAAACCTCGATCGAGGCGAGAAATTTAGTGTTGTACGACCGTTGCATCCGTAGCGTTGCCTTGAACTGATGTGTTTGCACCACCAAACTGGAACGCACCTTGATTGCTACCTTGAATCACGTTGGCTCCATTCACGCCAGGAACCGGATAGCCAGGGTACCAAGCGGGTGAACCTTGGGTAACAGTTGCAGCGGTGCTGTTGCCTTGAATGCTCGTGTTGTCATAACCAAGCTGCCCTGCTTGCTGACTGTTGCCTTGCACGACGTTCGCGCCGTTAATGCTGCCGTAAGGGAAGACATAGGGTGAACCCGATTGAGCCACATCAGCCGTTTGCATGCTGCCTTGAACCGAGACGTTTCCAATTCCTGCTTGCTCTGTGCCTTGGTTGGAGTTTTGAACAACAGAAGTTGCGTTTTGAGCGAAAGCAGGAGCGGTCATGAGTGCAGCAGAGAGTAAACCGAAGAAAGAGGATTTGATTGCTTTTACAGTTGCCATGATTGTTGTCCTTTCTGATAAATAAGGTGTGTTTCCTGAGAGGCTTTTAGCGCTTCACTTTTCTCTACGACTCACTGTTCGATTTATGCAGTACTGAATCATTTGGTCTAATTTGTATGACACACTCAGCGTTGTCTGCGTTGTCGAAACTATTGTTGAACTTGTGCTAAACTTGTTCGTTCTAGTGAGTGAAGGTTGAGTGTTTTTTGCTTTTCCCTCTCACACTCTGCACTACGACCCTTCCAATCGGCTTATGCAGCGATCTCTAGATTTTTCCCAAAAGATTTCTCGATTTAATCACGTTAAACCTTTGCTGTATCGGTCTTACGGAATTTCAGGAAAAAGGTTGCATCATTCTAAAAATCAGCTCTGTATTCGTTAATTTGCATAAAAACGTGGCTTCACTCGCATGAACAAGAAGAAGCGGGTCACTCATCTCAACTTTGCTTCAGTGATCCAGCCAGTCATTCACACAGGAGGTTTCAATGGTAGAGCATCGGGCAGGAGATGCCTTTGTCAAAATCGTCTATGCCAAAGTGCAGTCCAACGGTAGAACTGAGATGGTTCCACTCAAGCTCTATGTCGATGGCTCACTCGAACACATCACAGCATCGCTCTTTTCATCACCCGAATCAGAGGTGACGGCTCAAACTTTATTAGGCAATCGCTATCTAGTGCAGCGAGTTCTCGGTCAAGGCGGATTTGGACGAACTTATCTTGCTGCTGACCAGCATCGTTTTGAGGAACTCTGTGTAGTGAAAGAGTTTCTACCCCACAGCATAGAAGACAGCGATCTTCAGAAATCTCGTGAGTTGTTTGAGCGAGAAGCTAAACTTCTGCACGAGATTGATTATCCTCAGATTCCAAAGTTTCTGGCGTACTTTGAGGAGATGGGGCATTTGTTTCTCGTTCAGGAATATGTGAACGGTCGGAACTATGCTTCATTGCTAAGAGAACGTCAGCAGCACAATGCAGCATTTTCTGAAGTAGAAATCACTCAATGGCTCAAAGATCTGCTTCCAGTCCTGGAGTACATTCACGATCGTAATATCATTCATCGCGATATTTCACCCGACAACGTTATGCTGCATCAGGATCAAAACGTTCCGATGTTGATTGATTTTGGAGTCGGCAAACGAACGATCGAACAATTACAGCGATCGTCTGATTCGAGAAAGCATTCGATCGTGGGAAAAGTTGGCTATGCACCGCACGAACAGCTTTGGATGGGACATTGTTTTCCCAACAGTGATTTGTATGCTTTGGCAGTGACGGCGATCGTATTGTTAACCGGGAAACAGCCGAAGGAGCTGATGGATTCTCGCACGCTTTTCTGGCACTGGCAGCAGTTTGTTCAGGTCAGTGATCATTTCGCACAAGTTCTTAACACGATGTTGAGCGATAAACCGAATGAGCGTTATTCAACGGCTAAAGAAGTACTGGCAGCATTAGAATCCTCTGATACAACAATTGTGAGTGAAGCTCCCGTGGTAACAACCGTGAGCCGACCTGCGATCGTTCAACAATCAATTAGTGCTTTATTGATTGAGCAATGTGAGCGAGAGTTAGTGAATTTCATCGGGCCCGTTGCCCAATTTTTGGTTCAGGAAGCACTCAAAAATGCTGCCTCATCAGAAACATTCATTGCTGCATTAGCAAAGCAAATTCCTAATCCTCATCACTCGATCGAGTTTCAACGTAAATTATCACGACTGTAAGTTCTATCTGTGCATAAGCTTATTTTTCAGGTCGTAGTGAGCGATAGAAGCCATTTTAATCACTTTGCAAAAGAGGTACATAGCCATGTCTAAGCCGCTTCAAACTTTGATCAAATTCGGTGGAATGCTAACTGTCTTGTTTAGCGCCACAACGGTTAGTCCACTAAAAGCTTCAGCACAATCTCTTCTTCCCGACATCAATCTTCTAGAAGGTGGGCAAATCTGTCTTGCACTTTGCGCTTCACCTCGATCGACAGTTCCACCTTCTCAATCCCTACCCCTTTCTAATCAAGGCCTCGGTGCTTTACCTTCACAAGTGATGCAACTACCGGGTCAAGTCCTTCAGCTTCCCCAACAAATCCTATCGCCTCAAGGCTCTCAAATTGTGCGATCGAACCCCCCCGTCATACCGAACAACCCGCCAATGATGCCACCCGGCAATCCGCCATTCGTTCCACAAGGAAATGCACCCGTCTCACCTCAACCAATGCGGCCCAGTCAAGCATCTCGCCCAAGCTTTCTACAAAAAATTGCGCCTGTACTACCGCAATTGATTCAGCAATTCTCAAGATAAGCCATTTCTCAAGATAAGCCATTGGGACAGTGCGATCGTATTGTCCCTTTCTACTTTGCATAAGCTGAGTCACCGAGTCGTAGACAAAATTGCACAGAGTGATCGAGAGGAATGCTGCCATGATTAGTACTGCTCATCAAACAACGGTTGTCAGCCAGACACAGCCCTTTATCGAACTCAACAACCAAGGCGAGATTTTACGATTTCAACTTGAAGCAGCAGAGTACCGATTTGGGCGCGATCTCGTTTGGTCAGATCTAGAAGTTCCTCAGATCGGGTGGGAAGTCTTATCCAGACAACAAGCAATCCTTCAGCGTGAAGGTGAGAACTATCGAATTTATGATGGCGATCGCGGAAAGGTTAGCCGCAATGGACTTTTTATCAATCACACTCGTATCTCTGCTGAAGAAGGCTATTTGTTAGAGCATGGCTCTCAACTCACGATCGGACAAGATCCAAACAATCACGTTGTTTTAACTTACTTCAATCCTGCCAGTAGCCCAACCATTACACCCAGCAAACAGCGCCTGAATCTAAAACAGCTTCGTGAGTTTCCGGTAGAACTTGGACGAGATCCTGATCCCTTGCGTTACTCGTCGATGAAATTGGATTCTCCGATCGTTTCTCGTCGTCATGCAACGATCTCCCCCACGCGCGACGGTCGCTACACGCTGCAAGATCTCAGCACGAATGGAACCTTTGTAAACGGGCAACGAGTAGATCGCTTTGTTGAACTGCACGATGGCGATCGTATTCGGATTGGTTCGTTTACAGTGTTGTACGAGCGCGGCAGTTTAGAACTGGTCGATCGAGGAAATGAAATTCGACTCGATGCCGTTCATCTGGTTCGCAAAGTGAGCGATAAACAAGGCAAAGAACGAACGATTTTGAGTGACGTGTCTTTGTCGATCGAGCCTGGGCAACTCGTAGCCTTAGTCGGAGGAAGCGGAGCCGGAAAATCAACGCTGATGAAGACCCTGCTCGGCATCGAACCGATTACATCGGGAGCCGTTTATCTGAATGGAGCAGATCTTGAACAACAGTTTGATCTTTACAAATCCCAAATTGGCTATGTGCCTCAAGATGACATTATTCACAGCAATCTCACGGTCGAAGAAGTTCTAAGCTACGCCTGTAAGCTACGCCTACCCACTGACACAAACGTTCAGACCGTCATCGATCGCACGTTAGAACAAGTGAAATTAAGCCATGTTAAACAGACCTTTGTGCGTGATTTAAGTGGGGGACAGCGCAAACGAGTCAGTATCGGTGTGGAATTGCTTGCTGATCCAAGATTATTTTTCTTAGATGAGCCGACATCAGGACTTGATCCAGGATTGGATAAAGAGATGATGAGCTTACTGCGTGAGCTTGCGGATCAAGGACGGACAATTATTCTAGTCACTCATGCCACTGCAAATCTGGAAATCTGCGATTGCGTTGCTTTTATGGGGCGCGGCGGCAAGCTTTGCTATTTTGGTTCACCTCAGAACGCTTTGAAATTTTTCGAGATGCCCTCGAATGACCTGAAGTATTTTGCTGATATCTACATCAAGCTCGATCGAGGGAGAACAAAGCAAGAGGTGCAAGCCACCGTTGAACGATGGGCAACTAAATTTAAAAGTACCGTTGCTTACCAAAGTGAAGCCATTCTACCTGCTTCTAAGCCAAAATCACGGGTTCATACCGCTGCGAAGCGACCGAATTTCTCTTGGATTCGGCAACTCGGATTATTAAGCCAACGCTACGGTCAATTGATTTTACGCGATCGTATCAGCTTGCTATTAACGCTGCTCACAGGTCCGATTGGAATCACTTTGATCCGTCTTGCGATCGCAGGTAAAACTCCCCTGATTCAAGTTTCACCCGCTGAGGCAATGCAAGCTTCCCTAGCGCTGCGAACTCTATTTATCTTTAGTTGCATTGCAATCTGGGTTGGAATTTCTTGTGCAGCTCAAGAAATCGTCAAAGAAGCCGCAATCTATGCACGTGAACGGCTAGTAAATTTAAGTTTGGTTTCTTACTTGGGATCAAAACTGCTGATTCGATCCGCAATTGCTCTACTGCAAACCATTTTAATTGTGGTTGCGATCGCTCTCAATTTTCAGGCACCTGAGCCTAAACTACTGATGTGGGGAATCGGCGCAGGAATGACAACCTTTCTGACTTTGTTGAGCAGTATTTGCTTGGGATTGATGTTATCTACCTTTGCTAAGAATGAGAATGAGGCAAACAATGCCTTGCCATTGATTATGATTCCACAGATCATCTTCTCCGGAGTGCTGTTTGAACTAGGAGGATTACCTGCAAAGTTTGCTTGGCTTTTACTCAGCCGCTGGTCTGTTGGAGCATATGGCGCGATCGTCGATGTAAACGCGATGATTCCACCTGCGATCAACTTGCCAGGACACGCGCTGATTCTGCAACCGATTCAACCTAACGCCATGTATGAAACAACTTGGCATAACTTAGGGCTGAATTGGAGCTTGTTAATTCTGAGTAGCTGCATTTATCTTGCGATCGCATTCATTCTGCAAAAACGTAAGGACATTGTGAGGCGCGCGCGTTAAGGATCGCGGATTAAATAAGGCCCAGAATTATGGGTTGTGTCGCAAAAATGGTAGGGTAGGGAAGCCCAATTTTCAGTTGTGTCGCAAATATCTTTTAGTGACAAATGGGGGTATTGATGCTCCTATAGATGTCAAGTCTTTTTTGTGTTCTAAGAACGAATCAATTCAGTCACCTCAGGAGCCGGCTGTGGTTTACGAATCAGGTGATAAATCTCCCGCGCCACATAACGTTTGAGACAGCGGATGATCTCTCGTTTGGACAACCCTTGTGCGGTGCGACGGGCAACGTAGTCCTAGGTCGGTTGATGCCATCGCAGTCGGACAATCACCACCCGAAACAGGGTGGCATTCGACTGACGGTTGCCGCCTCAGTTTAAGCGATGGCGCTGGGTCTTGCCGGAGGACGCTGGAATCGGACAGACCCCGCACATCTTGGCAAATGCAGCTTCGGAATGGACGCGCTCGGCGTTATCACCAAAGGTGATCAGCATCTCAGTCCTCCGTATCCGTTCCAATGCCAAACGCTTGCACTAATTCTGGAGCTGCTGCTTGAGTGAGCTTTGTGAGGTGCTGGGTATGCGCTTCGATTTCCGCATGTAACTGTGACCACCGATTTGCCATTGCAACCAGGGCATAGCGCATTGCAGCCATCGGTGTATCAAGTGGGTACTGTCAACTTAATGAGAAAAACCCAGAATTAAGTACAATCGTTCCGCTACGATCACGATTTGTCTAATTTACGCGGCAGAGTTTATACCAAATTGAAGAAAGGGAGTGACAAATGAGATACTGAGTTCTACCGTGTGGAGAAAAACAGCAATGGTCGGTGTCACCCGGATCAAAATTGAAGAAACAGCATCAGAACTGGAAGCGCTGATTC
>JAHHHU010000061.1 GCA_019359175.1 Phormidium tanganyikae FI6-MK23 | reverse complement strand
CGTTCACCACGTTTCACCGCAGCAATTGCTTTGGAGCGCATATCTTCGCTGTAGGGGGCAGCCATAGCCATGCTTCACAACACTACCCCTCTAATATACGTCCTAATACGCTTTGGTAGCGCTATACTAACTCGAATCTGACCTGCATTCCTGCTTGTAGCGTGCGATATCCCTCACCCGGAATCGCCGTAAAGTTAAAGAAGACATCTTCGCCCCCATCTGCTCTCGCAATCATGCCACTCCCTGCCTTGAGATCAAACCAACGCACAATGCCTTCTAGCACAGGTAACCCATTTGCTCCTAAGCTTGGCGCACCGTCTAACCAGGTTTGTTGAGGGATACGAACTTGCTTCACTTCTGGCGTGTTGTAAGCCTCATAGCGATAGTCCGATCGAGTCTCCATCACCGCCCGTAAATCCTGTCGGAGTTCCTCGATCGTGGGGCGACCTACAAAAAACCAACCATTATAGATTCTGTGAATGCTGAGATCAGGACATAGCACAAAGGTATAAGGTTGAGCGGGATAAGCATATTCTCCTTCGGTTTCATCCAAAATATTAATTTGCTTGATCAATTCGCGGTTTTCATCGCATAAGAAGTGCCATTGCGCTCCTAACCCGGCTCGAAAGGCAGCTTGTACGATCGGCGGATCAACGCTCACCGTGATTAACTTGCTATAGTTCACCGCGAGTTCGCTCTGAAACTGAACCAACTGCGGAAGCTGTTGTCGATCGCGCGGACAGAAAAAGCCTCGATAAAACACTAGAATGAGCGGGTAACCATCTGTAAATCCGATGTAGCGATCCATTAAGATCGGCTGCGTGAGCTTGGAAAGTCTAATCAGTTCTTTGTCTTGGTTGGGAAGTTCAATATCCGGCAAGCGATCGCCCACATTCAAGTTAGTTGTCATCGTTCCCCCTTACATATTGGGACAGGTTGGCATATCCGCTCCAATCAATAGCCTTGCAAGACTCGGCAGGGCTTCCCCATAAGTTGGATGAATGTGAACCGATTGTTCAAGCATCTGCCAAGGCGCTCCAGCTTCCATCAATGCCAAAAAGACATGGACTAGCTCAGCCGTTTCATATCCAACCAGCGTTGCTCCTAAAATTAAATTAGTATCCGTATCGATGACCATGCGATAGAACCCCAGATCGTGCCCCCACTCAATACCACGCGCAATATGAGCCATCGGCAAAGTCACTTCACGGGCATTAATCCCCTGTTTCTGAGCCTGCTCTAACGTCATGCCGACTCGACCCACTTGCGGCTCTGTGTAAACCGCATAGCCTAAAACACGATCGTTGCGCGTCCGATATTCACCACACAGAATCGCTTTCAAGCGGCGATAGTCTTCCCAAGAAACATGAGTGAAGGCAGGCTGCTTCGCTGCATCCCCGATCGCATAAACTCCAGCACAAGTCGTCTGAAACTGATCGTCGATTTTAATGAACTCTTGTGAGTCTAATTCCACACCTGTCGAAGTAACATTCAACGCCTGAGTGTTCGGCTTGCGTCCGATCGCAATGAGCAATGCTTCCCCGTCAACAACTTCGCCATTACTGAGCGTTACCGTAAACCCATCGTTTGTATAACTAACTTGCTGAACATTAACGTTAAAACGCAGCCCGATGCCATCCCGCTCAAATGCCTTTGCAAGCACCGTACTGGCATCTGACTCTTCCTGAGCCAGTAAGCGACCGCCGCGCACGATCAATTCTGTTTTGCTACCTAAACGTGCCATTCCCTGACCGAGTTCCAGTGCAATATAGCCCCCGCCTATGACTAACAAACGAGGCGGAAGCTGCTGCAAATCAAAGAAATTTCGGTTTGTGAGATAAGGTGTTCCAGCTAAACCGGGAAAGTCAGGAATGGTAGAAGAGGTTCCTGTATTGATCACCACGATCGGAGCTTGCACTGTCACCCCGCCGCCGCTCACCGTTCGCTCTCCAGTGAAAGCAGCTTCAGCACAGACGACTCTAACTCCTGCACTTTCTAGCCGCCGTTTAGACCCTTGGTTAAACTGACTCCGAATTCCCCGCACGCGCTCCATCACCGCCGGAAAATCAACCTCAATTTGCGCGTGTATACCGAGTTTTGCGGCTTGATGGGCGCGACCGACAGCATGAGCCGCCGCCAGAAATGCTTTAGAAGGAGTACAACCATAGTTCACGCAGCTTCCGCCCAAAGCATCCCGTTCAAACAAGACAACCTTCTTCCCTGATGACGCAAAATCAGCCGCGAGTGGAATTCCGCCCTGCCCGCTCCCAATCACAATTACATCTGCTGTTTCCATCGTGACCTCTATTAATAAAGAAGTAAGCAATTGTATGAATACTTTTAACCCCCCTTAAATCCCATCCCGGCTTCAATTTTCATTTGTTCAATTTGCCGCACACATCGATGATTAAGTGACATTTGAGCTTGATAAGTACCAATTTGACTCAGCAGTAGACCGATTAAAATAACGCTACCGCCAATATATTGAGCTTGGGTCGGCGCTTCATGCAGAATCCAGTAGGCAGCGAGAACCCCAATGATCGGAGTCGATGAACTGATAATCGATGCCGTCGAAACCATTGATGCTCTCAAGCCTCGATTCCAGAACGACTGCCCTAGCACGACAATCACTGCCCCATAGACTAGCATCCATTTCCAGAGAAAGGGTGAGAAAATATCTCTAAAATGGTCACTGCCATAAATAACTAATGCAGCAAAAAAGAAGACAAGGGTTCCGAGTGCCGTCCGAAGAATCCCGTAAATTCCTAACGGTAATTGAGAAAGCTGTTTCTTAGCCACGATCGTTGAAATGGCTAATGCGATCGCGCTAATCGCCGCCAATAGTTCACCAATTCCAATCCTTGCAATGCCCATTTGCAGGGTGGGAGCAGCAGGCTGCAAGAAGATGGTCAAACTCACGCCGACTAATGCGACGATCGCGCCCATTGTCTCCCATCGGCTGACTCGCTCTTGTAGAAACCAGATCGAAAATGCCAATGTTAACGGTGGCTCCAATCGCCCAACTAATACTACATCATTCACGGGCGTTATTGCGAGAGCTTGAAAAATCAAAGCAGGTGCGATCGCACCTGCTAAAAGCGCTACAACGGTCAAGCTGATCCAATCGCGTTGAGAGATCCGCCCCAAATTTTCCAAATTCCACTGCCGTCCGTAAAATGTAATCAGAACCAGCAAAGCACAAAGATTTCCCACAAACAAAACGTTGCACAAGGAAATCGGATTTTGTCCCTCAATAAAGTGTTGAGCGCCAATTTCAGTTAGCTTACGGGTAACAGCACTAGAAGCACCGAAAATTAAGACTGCAAGCCAGAGGTAGAGTTGTCCCGAATTTTTTTTGCGAGATCGTTGCGATTCTTCTAAGTTCATTACGGTTCGATTGGAAAAATAAACCAAGTTTTCGCAATGCTTCTTATGGCGTGCGTGGAGCAGATTGAACGGTACAAGGTTTCGCATCACACTGGAGTTCATACAGCTTTTGAATGTAGGATTCTTGCCAACTCAGCGGCACTTCGAGCAATGCACGAGTTCCGGTGATCGCTTGCCCTAGAAAGAGCAGCGCCACAGCGCTACCAACTACGATGTGAACGGTTCGCCAGCGTTGTGTCCGATCTTGGTAAATACTTTTCAGGATTGACAGTGAAAATATCATTAACAGCGATGCCGCAATCCCATAGTAATAGTGCGAAGTGTACCACTGATCTGTTTTGCGATACACACCATCTTGACAGCCCAAAATCACTAATCCCATTCCAGCTAAAATTGCAAAAGTAGCTTTCCACTTGATTTGCTGGGCTTGATAGAGCAATGCGACTGATGCGATCGTCGCACCAAACAGCAGCACAATGAACCCAACCTGAAACGAATTTGTGTTCCACAGTTGCTCACCAATCACCTTGCCAAAAATATCATTTGCCAACGCAATCAGCGTTGCCCCAACTACGGCGCCTGTAAGCCAGTGCCCAGTCTGAACATGCTCTTGTCCAACAACGGGCGACACTTTACTTTTATAACCAGACGCGAGTTGTAAGCGTCGCTGTCGAACTCTTAGCCCACGATTGGCGATGAGTCCCATCAATGGAAATACGATCGTAACGACAATCACAGGATGAAGCAGCAAAATAGCATCCTTAAAGTCCATAAAAATCTCTCTGTAAGGTGAGAATAGCCTGATGACCAAACCCGTTATCCAAGATGACTCCAGTATGAGCGCGATCGCTGAGGAGAATCTAAACGAATCCTGGTAGTTTTCTAAGTTTATTCAGTGAAAAATCTCAGCTAAAACTCAGCATTTTCTCAGATAGATGTGCAGTCGTAATTTCTCGATCGTTTTCTCAGTGTAAATTAATCTTGCACTGTTTCAATGAAGGGCAGTTCGTTTCAGAAACTTACCTCAGCCTTATGACTTCACAGCAGTTCAAACAGTTTTTCTCAGTTTCGCGCTGGAAACGGGTGGCATATCCTCAAGTTGCTACGTGGGTTATGCTCAGTGTCGTCATTGTATCGGGTGCAATATCGGCAGCGTGGTTTACAGGGCAAGGAACGATTAGCACCATTTTTCGACAGCTTAATATGCTCCAAGAAAGTCCTCCCATGTGGATCGAAGTGCCCATGATGGTTGGGCATTATCTATTGTTTTGGACAGTCTTATTGTGGCTTGGGGTGCTGCTGATTACAAAAGTCTCGCCGCGTCCTCAGCCCTGGTCGCGAGTCTTTGTCGTAGGTATTTTGCTGGTGTTGACGATTCGATATTTACTCTGGCGATCGCTCACCACATTGAATTTAAGTACACCGTTAAATGGAGCCTTTAGCATCGGATTGTTCGTTCTAGAATTGCTGATGTTAGCGGGGAGTATTATTCAACTCACGCTCTTGTTGCGAGTGCGCGATCGCAGATCCGAAGCCGATCACGCTTCAATCAATGTTCTCAACCACACCTTTACACCAACCGTCGATATTTTAATTCCTACCTATAACGAGCCAACGTTTATTCTAAAGCGGACGATTATTGGCTGTCAGGCATTGGACTACCCCCACAAACGGATTTATCTACTCGATGACACGCGGCGATCGCAAGTTCAAGAACTCGCAGAAGAGTTGGGATGTGAGTATTTGACGCGCCCTGATAATCGTCATGCCAAAGCAGGAAATCTGAATCATGCAATCATGCATACGACTGGTGAATTAATTGTTGTGTTTGATGCAGACTTCGTTCCAACTCAAAACTTTCTCACTCGCACTGTCGGCTTTTTTCAACAGCCGCAAGTTGCCCTCGTTCAAACACCGCAGACTTTCTACAATCCTGACCCGATCGCTTACAACTTAGGCTTAGAAGACATTCTCACCCCTGAAGAAGAAGTCTTTTATCGGCAGATTCAACCGTTTCGCGATGCGGCAGGCGGTGTGATTTGTTCAGGCACTTCGTTTGTCGTGCGTCGATCGGCATTAGCGGAAATTGGCGATTTCTTCACCGAATCCCTCAGCGAAGATTACTTTACTGGAATTCGACTCGCAGCCAGTGGCTATCAATTGGTCTATCTCAACGAGAAACTCAGCGCAGGATTGGCAGCAGAGAATATTGCAGCACAAGCGCTTCAGCGAGTTCGATGGGCACAAGGAACGTTACAAGCATTCTTTATTCAGGCAAATCCGTTAACCATTCGGGGCTTACGTCCGATTCAGCGCCTTGCCCATTTAGAAGGACTGCTGCACTGGTTTACTAGCATTTCGCGGCTTGGCTTTCTATTGATCCCATTAGCATATGCGTTTCTAGGAGTCATTCCCATTCGAGCAACAACGGCTGAAGCCCTGTATTATTTCATCCCTTACTACTTTGTTCAGCTTACAACCACCGCTTGGCTCAATCATCGATCGCGCTCTGCACTCCTTGCCGATATTTACTCGCTTGTCTTGTGTTTTCCCCTAGCATTGACTGTGATTCAGACCTTACTCAATCCATTCTCTAAAGGATTCAATGTGACACCGAAAGGAGAAACGAGCGATCGCTTTACATTCAATTTGCAATTAGCGTTACCGTTAATCGTGCTATTTTGCGCGAGTGCTTTAAGTTTGTGGATGAATCTGGGCGTTTATACAATGAGCGGAATGGCGCATCCTAACGTTCCATCTGATATTGCAGAACAGTTTAAGGGACTGAGTTTAGGCTTGTTCTGGAGCCTGTATAACTTGTTGATGCTGAGCATTTCGCTGCTAATTTTGATTGATGCGCCCCGCCCATCGCGCCATGAATGGTTTCAATTGCGTCGAACCGTTCGGCTACAAGTTGACGATCGACAATTTTGGGGAATGACAACTGTGATTTCAGAAGTGGGAGCAGAGATTGTTTTGACTCAGAAAAGCGTTCCAGAGTTACTCGATTTACGACCGGTCACGATCGAGATTATGGAAGAAAATTTACACCTTCAAGCGCACGTCACGATCAGCAATCCACAACCCGAATTTCCCACTTTACGAGTCACATTTGAGGGGTTAGATCTGAGTCAACAACGCCGGTTAATTGAACTCTTATTCTGCCGTGCGGGACAGTGGAAAAGCCGATGTGCGCCTGGAGAAGTGCGATCTCTGTGGCTACTATTCCGAATCCTATTGAAGCCGAGAGTGATTTTTGATCGTCAGACTCGAATTCATGCGATCGCAGTCGCTCAAAGTTGAATCCTTGAATTCACAGCAACCTGAGAGAACGCTGAGTTTTGTCTGAGAAGCTTCACATCATAAATTTAGGAAACCTACAGATTGAATTCAGCCTAGCTTCAGGCGTAATCTACTATACTTCAATCAGTCAAACAGCCAGATCGTTTTGACGTTATTTACGTTAGGAACTTGACCATGAGTGCCCACATTCTGCTTGTTGAAGATGAAGTGAAACTGGCTCGATTTATTGAACTAGAGCTAACCAGCGAAGGGTATCAAGTGAGTGTTGCACATGATGGAATGACTGGTTTGACTCTTGCTCGTGAAGCCACTCTTGATTTAGCAATTTTCGATTGGATGCTGCCGAATCTCACCGGAGTCGAATTGTGTCGCCGTTTGAGAGCCACTGGGAGTAAAGTGCCTGTCATGTTGTTGACAGCAAGAGATGAAGTCGGCGATCGAGTTACGGGTTTAGATGCAGGAGCCGATGATTACATCGTCAAGCCCTTTAGCATTGAGGAACTTCTTGCAAGAGTGCGTGCCCATTTGCGACGGGCGCAAGAGGGTGACGAAACCACCTTGCAGTTTGAAACATTGAAGCTGAATCGTAAAACGCGCGAGGTGCATCGCGGGGCGAGAGCGATCGATTTGACTGCAAAAGAATTTGATCTGTTAGAGTATCTTCTGAGCCATCCTCGGCAAGTTTTTACAAGAGATCAGATTCTTGAAAGCGTTTGGGGCTATGACTTCATGGGCGATTCCAACATTATTGAAGTCTATGTTCGATACTTGCGCTTGAAGCTAGAAGAAAATCAGGAGCCGAGGCTCCTGCATACAGTACGAGGAGTTGGCTATGCACTGCGAGAGTAGTTTATTGTTTCGGAATGGTCGGCAATTGAACACTCACCGTTATTCCTGCTGTAGAAGAGTTGATCGTCAATTCTCCACCATGTGCTGTGACAATCCGTTTGACGATCTCTAAACCCAATCCAGTTCCAGAGGGCTTCGTTGAGCAGAATGGCGTAGTTAATTGCGATAAGATTTCTGGCGGAATCGGATCGCTGTTGTTGTGAATATTGAGGCAAATTTGCTCTGGATGAGAACTGTTGACAATTTCGCAATTGACCTTCTCTCCAGGATGAATGGCTTCAAAGGCATTCCGAACTAGATTAATAAAAACCTGCTTCAACTTGTTAACATCCGCTAAAACATAAATTTCTGGCGGTAGATGGGTGAGTTCTACAGAACGTTCAGCCGCTTCCGGCATTTCTCTTAGATCGACGAGCAACTCAGTCAAGAAAGCACTGATGTTTAGCTTTGATAGCTTTAATACTTGTGGTTTTGCATAGAGCAAGATTTCATTCAGCAAATGTTTCAAACGCTGAGATTCACTGAGAGCCAGGGCGAGTCGTTGTTGATCCGTTGCAGAAAACAACTTCTTTTTGGCATGGTTTAATCCCATTTCGATTGTTGTGAGGGGATTCCGAACCTCATGGACAATCAGGGTTGTGAACTCGCCGATTTCAGCTAGCCTTTCCCGATCTGCCAGTTTTGACTGCATCATCTTCCAATCTTTGGTACGAGCAGCGACTTCTTGCTTTGACTGTTGATCAAGTTGCTGTTGACGAAGTTGATGATTCTCGATCGCCATTGCTGCTCGTTCCGCAAATAGCTTGACGATAGAGAGCCTTTCTGAAGTATGCTGGCAGGGATGTTGATGAAAGGAGTACATCGTTCCTATCATTTTGCCGTGTACTGTTCGTAACGGAATGCCCAGAGAACAAGTGTATCGACCCAATGGCTCTTGGTAGTCTAGCTGATGCTCAACCTCATCTATGAAGCAGAGCAGTCCATTTTGTATCAAGAGCGCTGCAAGATTTCCATGCAGGGAGAGTTTGGCTTTTGCGTTTCGCATCGGCAGGTTACTTGCTAAAACTTGTCCAGATGGGCCTTCACCCAGCGTAATAATTGTCCAATCTGAGTTCAGCAGTTGACAGACATCACGAGTGATTTCATGCAAATAATGGTCAAGACTATAATCCTGATCACGCAATTTAGGAAGTTTCAGAACAGCCGAGCGCTGTGCAACTTGTTGGATGGTCTGAAAATCCATAATTTGCTCTCCAGGGCTTTGATCGAATATAGCAACGACACAAGCTTAGGCTGTACGAAGTGAGAGAGTCCTTGATTCAAATCAAGGTTGGCAAATTTTTAGATTGTCTTAAGAATATGCCTCGAAATCTGTCTCGTGAATTCGTAGCACAACCTATCTGATTAGCCTGAGATTGCGCTTGTCGCGTTCGATAATGCCCTCATTTTCTAGTTGGGTCAACGCCCGCGATAGCGATTCAGGACTGATGCCAAGGTCGTAGGCGATCGCTTTCAGGGGCTGCTCCAGCACGATACTCTTCTGATCGGGAGGAACAATAAAACGCAAGTAGTGCAGCACTCGATCGCGTGCTGAGTGAATTCCCCGCAGCTCCAGCATCACCTTTGTGGAATAGAGCCGATGGGTAAGCTGTGCCATAAAAGATGTAGCAAAATCTGGATTATGCTGAAGTGCTGCCAAAAATGCTTGCTTTGGAAAAACTAGAACCTCGGTGCGTTCTTCTGCGATCGCGCTACAAGCATAGTGATCTAGAAACAAGATGACTTCGGCTAAAACTTCGCCGACCATGACTTGATAATGATTTACGATCTGACCGCTTTCTGTGTAGTGCAATAACCGAATTCTTCCAGCTTTGATTGCAAACAGGGTCGTAGCGATTTCACCCAAGTGAAACAAGTGTTCTCTAGCCTCCAAAACTTGGTAAGTCAAGACGGATTGCAGCTGAATTGGTAATTGATCAAAATTCGAG
Organism: Phormidium tanganyikae FI6-MK23; assembly: GCA_019359175.1. Lineage (GTDB taxonomy): Bacteria > Cyanobacteriota > Cyanobacteriia > Leptolyngbyales > Leptolyngbyaceae > Leptolyngbya > Leptolyngbya tanganyikae. The sequence goes on along the minus strand of JAHHHU010000061.1, from coordinate 7,383 downwards.
AAGTCGATAGAGTCGCGCATACAAAAATAGCGATTCTGGGTGATAGACAAGCTTTTCTTTTCAGTCTCAACATACCCTAAGATCTGAAGCCAAGCTCAAAGCAGTCAAAAAAGACTTGTTCAGGGGGAGCACCCTGATTTTCAGCTAGTTCTAAGCTTGCTCTCAGGTCATCTGAAGCTTCGTCGGACATGATGATGAAATAGAGTTCTCTACCACAGTGTTTTATGAAAACGCGCATTCTCCTAGTTGAAGATCAAATCAATCTCGCTCGCTTTATTGCCTTAGAACTCAATGCTGAAGGCTATCAATTCAGTGTCAAACACGACATTAGAACTGGATTGATAGCAGCTCAAGTCTGGAGTCCAGATGTGATTGTACTGAGCTGGGACTTACCCAGAGAAGCTGGAGTGAAACTGCATTACCAACTTCGAGCCGAGGGCAATCAAGTGCCAATTATCGGCATGACAGTAGATCCTAAAAGCGATCGCTTCTTTCCACAAGACATCATCTCTTGGCTTGCAAAACCATTCTCGATGAACGATCTATTCAATGCCATCCAGCAAACTCGTGGAAAAATCCATGCTGAGAATTCTGCCAAACTGAGAATCTGCTGAGAAATAGCTGAGACATTTTTTATCAGACTATCAGCTTTATGCGTGAAACTTCCTAGCAACTTATCATTTCTGCTTATTGTTTCTAAATCACAATCATTAAAAGGCATCAGACCTCCCTTACGAGATCGCTTCACCATGCAGCAGGATACCGTTATGAGAGAAACAACTCTGCCAACCGTAATTTTGGGTGCTGGCTTTACAGGGCTATTTGCGACGTTGCACCTTTGCCAGCGCCGCTATCCACAACATATTGTACTCATTGATCGAGCGGAGCGGTTTGTCTTTAAGCCCTTGCTATACGAACTTCTAAGCGGCGAGATGACGGATAGTCAAGTTCAGCCTCGTTATGCCGATTTATTTGAGTGTGATAGCGTAACGTTCGTGCAAGATGACATTCACGCCATTGATTTAGAGCAACAACAAATCAAACTAGTATCAGGACTCTACTATCGATATAGCAATCTTGTATTGGGATTAGGAAGTGTTCCGATCTACTTTGGTATCAAAGAAGCTGAGGCTCATACCTTCTCGTTTCGCACTGGAGAAGATGCGATCGCGTTAAGGCGACAGTTGCGGGATTGTCTTCAGCGGGCAACTCAAGCGAGTGATGAGCAGCGACCAGGATGGTTAACGATCGCGATCGTGGGAGCGGGTCCGTCAGGACTAGAAATGGCAGCAACGCTCGCAGATTTACTTCCTCAATGGTATGACCGATTGCATGGAAATCCGCAAGAGATTCGGATTGTAGTGTTGAATCGGAGCCGCGAAATTCTCAAAGGAGACATCAATGGTCATCTGCGAGAAATTGTTCAGAATGCGCTTCTATCACGAACGGTATCGGTCGAAATTATCCAAGGCATTGCCGTCAAATCGGTTTCTCCAGATACTTTAGAGTATGAGCAGGATCAAGAAGTCAAAACCCTTCGCACTGCCACTGTAATTTGGACAGCGGGGAATGGGTTACACCCGCTGGTTCAGCAATTGGACATCTTGCCTGAAAAGCGCGATCTCGCAGGTCGTCTTTGTGTGACTCCCACACTGCAACTTCCCGATTTCCCTGAAGTATTTGTTGGGGGGGATTGTGCCGTGTTAGAAAAACCCCTCCCTGCGACGGCTCAGGTTGCCTATCAACAAGGCGCAACGATCGCACACAATTTGCATGCGATCGCGCATGGGCAACCGCCCAAAGCTGCGACGGTCGCACTGCGAGGCACGTTGATGAAGTTAGGACTGGGTGAGAGCGTTGCCAATCTCTTCGATCGAGTTCCGATTACGGGACGGGCGGGGCATTTGGTTCGGCATGGAACCTATCTCGAACTGCTGCCTGTGTATGTCCACAACTTCAAAACAACCGTAGGCTGGCTAACGGATGAACTGTTCCAGCACCATGGGCAGTTTGCGTCTAAGCCTCGAAAGCCAATGAGATCGCTGCGACGAGTTGGAGATATTGCAGCTGCGATCGTCGTTGCAAGTAGTGGACTTCTACTGTGGCGTGCTGCTCAACCGACTCAGTTTGAGCAAGCGTTGAAGCCAACCCAGCTTCCCGCATTGCTGAATCGACTTCAGCAGAAATAGAGATCAACATCTCTGTGCAACCTTCACATGACTTGAATTTGGAGACCTCTCATGATTTTAGATACTCACAATGAACCTGGCTTACGTAACGAACGCAGTCTATTCAGACTTTCGATCACAACAATGCGCGTTCTATTAGGGATTTTCTTCATTCTGTCTGGGATTGCCAATTACCTCTATTTCAATGCTCCAGGTGGCTTCTTTGAAACGGTAACGCAGCTCAAGCTCAAGCTATGGGGCTGGGGATTTGCAGGGATTGGTCCGCTCCCTGCGATTATTGCCGTTCCCTATGCCTATCTGCTACCAATCACCGAGATGATTGTGGGCGTTTTATTCGTGATTAATCGCTTTGTGCGATGGGCAGGAATTGCCATGATGCTCATGCTATTTAGCTTTACCATAGCATTCGGTCTGATTGGTCCAGATGGATTGATCCCGAATAATCAGGGAAATTGGGATAAGAACGTTTTCATGTTGATAGGGGCTTGGATTTGCGCGGCTTACGATCATTACAAGGTAGCTCGTCGAGAAAAATCAAGTGAACTTTAGGCTTTTCTCAGCGAATTCTGTAGAAATTATCAGGTCTTACTCAGAAGATTCTCAGCAACCTCATGCAAGATTAGAACTAGTCTCAACCTGGTGATGCGCTAGACCTGTGGATCAGGTTTACAGAACCCATCAGCAGTGAGGATTGCAGCGAGGATATCCACAGGTCTAGACCACTACCCTCAACCTGACTCCTACATGACTCTTAAAGATTAGACTTCTATCTCGCAACCTGAACCAGCTCTACGTCGTGATGCCTGACTAACTCAAACTTAAAGAGCTTCGAGAAGGGCTGTTCAACCCGCATCAGCAAGCCATCTGAGATTTTTCCTACCTAGCTGATTTCCATTCACTTAATTTATTGGAGACGATCCATGCAACGTTTCATTTACAGCAGCTTCTCTGCCCTTATTCTTGCAGCCGCAACCCTCGCTCCCGCAGCCCAAGCAACGCAGCCACTCGTGGATTCCGTCGCATTCAACAAAATGGAGTTTAGTTTTACGGCTCCCTTTATTAGCAGTTCTGGTTTACTGAACAACCATCACGTCATTCGAGTCATGGTCGTTGGAATGGCTTTGGAAGATTTACGGCTTTCTATTCCGCCCCAAATGACGAAGTTCAATCAGGTCAAGGTTACGGATAGTTCGGGCAGAGCGATTCCAGCCAAGATTGCAGCGAGTAAAGAGCGAGTTGCGATCGCGTTTGATCAACCTGTTCAACCTGGCACGACACTATCAGTAGAAATTGATGGGATTCGCACTGAGCAAGAAGAAGGGGAAATTCTGCTCTATGGCGTAACCGCTAAACGAGTTGGGCTTGCGAGAGAAATCCCAGTTGGAACAGCCCGAATTCAGGTTCCTAGTCGAGGTTAATGCATTTTTAGGTAATATTTTGCCAGCAATTTCAGCATAGAGAGCAGCTATCAAAGAACTTCAACTTGGCGTAGAGTCTATAATTCAGACTCTACGCCAATTTACTATTTACCCGATCTGATTATAAGGTTCATGGAGTGTGATGATTCGCTTGGTGCGAGTGATCATTCCCTCTGCTTGCAGTTGCTTTAAAGTACGAGAAAACCCTTCAGGACTAATCCCTAAGCTTTGAGCAGTTCGTTTAAGTGACTGTTCTAGCCGCACGGTTCTTGTGGTCGGATCTGCTATAAAACGAAGATAGTGCAAAATTCGCTCCCGTGTCGATCGCATTCCGTGAATCTCTAACATTACCTTTGTTAGATGTAATCGATGGGTGAGATGTCTCATGAATGCTGTGAACAAAGCGTAGTCCTGTTGTAGGGATCGCCAAAATTCTGATTTAGGGAATACCATCACTCGTGTTGGTTCTTCTGCGATCGCGCTGCATCCATAGACATCCTTGAATAGAGCAACTTCCGCAAAAAGTTCCCCAGCATGAACTCGATATTGGTCAATGGATTGACCTTCATCCGTGTAAAAGAGGAGCCGAATTCTGCCTGATAGAACAGCAAAGATAGAATGTACTGCATCTTTCTGGTAAAAGAGATGAGTTCCCTGTGATAAGTCTTGATACGTGACGACCGAGCGCAAATTAGGAGGGAGCTGTTTAAGATCCAAAAAATTCATAGTGTTCGAGAAAGGGATACTCTGCCGTAGGAGTTCCATCCCCAGCCTAGAAAGGCTTGCCATTAATTCTTCTACTAGCAAATCAGGATGGAATATAGCTACTATCACTAAAGTTTCTGAGTCATAACTGAGTAACAATTGAACCCTGCATAAGACTTGTTGTCTGAGAGTTCTCTTAGAAACCTTGATTCATATTTTTTACCGCTGCATGAGTTCCTGAGAAATAACTGAATCTTTCCTGATAAATTCATCTGAATAAATTCATACAACTTCTAGTTCCGTTTCAGAAAAATCTCAGGTTGCTGTGAGATGCTTTTGTAAAGATGAGGGAGACAGTTTTTTATTACTCTTACTCATTTTTACAAGAGCATTTTATCTAGCATTTCAATTCATACGTCAATCGATAAGAATTTCCCACGATGAAACTTACTTCTTTACTGACGACAGCTTCAACCGTTGTTATTTTGGCTGGAACGCTTGCAGTTTGGGATAGTCCGCTCAAAGCGATCGACCCTCAGCTTGTTCAAGCTTCTGCTCAAGCTATGAAAGATGCAACGGGTTTGACAGCTCAGCAAAAGATTGCCAAAATCACGCAGCACAAAGAGCAGTTCGGCGGCGGCGATGAACTGCGTCGCTACTTTTTTGGAGATTTAGAACCGATTGGAATTCAGCCGGGGGTACAGGAATGGTTGTAAATCTCTACAACAAAGCCAACAATGTCACCGTTGCCTATTGCTCGACTTATGATGTTGTCGTTGCAATTAAATCAGGAAGATTGCCCAAGTTTCCGGCGAATGAAGTTAAGTAAGATTTTATGGCTCTGCCTGGGAGATTACTCGTTCATTCTGAGATTTTAGACTAACGTAAAGTTAATCGTCTCCATTATGAGTAAATTCAATGAATCCGCTGAGTCAGGTTTTAAGTCGATGGAGTAGACCGAGGTGGAAACTCTTTGATCCTGCCTCGTTGCTATTTCGGCTCGTTGCCAGCGTTATTGCCATTCATGCGATCGCTCTCACCAGTTACAGAATGTTCAGCCATTGGAGCATTCAAACGGTGCTGATGATGTACTCAGAGAATATGAGTGCTGACCAATTTCGCAGGATTGCAGAGCAATTAGCATCACTCAGTTTCATGGTGATCAGCGCGATGGTCGTCGCAGTTCTAGGTATGATTTGGCTCTTGTTGCGTCCTTTACATCAGTTTAAGCACTGGGTCAAAACCACATCAACTGAGGCTCAGTCGGATTCATTCAATGCGCGTTATGCCCCCAGTGAAGTTCGGGTTTTAGCGCAGGCTTGGAACGAGATGTTGAGACAACGGGCAGCCGTTAGACACCAACAGCGCCAATTTGTTAGTAATGTTGCACACGAACTCCGATCTCCGCTGAGTTTGGTTTATGGCTATCTTCAACGTACGCCACAGCGCATTCCAAATTTATCTCAAGTTCAGCAAGAAAGTCTGGTAATGGCAACGGCGGAAGCCGAACGGATGACGCTGATTCTGCAAGACCTAATCGATCTTGCTCGTGCAGAAAGCCTTGATATCTCGATGGCTCAGGAACTATTGATTCTGAATGAGTTTGTGCGAGACATTGCGAATCTGACTGAGAAGTTTGATCACGGCAATCTTCAAACCGAAATCGCACCTTTCCCGATTCGAGTACAAACGCATCGGGATTATCTGATGCAAATTCTCAATCATCTGATTCAGAATGCGATTCGACATTCTGAATCAGATGCACCGATTCTGATTCGCTTGACTCAGGTAGATAATGCTGCAATTCTTCAAGTTAGCGATCGCGGGGAAGGGATTCCTCGATCGCAACAGGAATTAATTTTTGAACCGTTTCATCGAGTTGATCCGTCCCGAAATCGTGCGACTGGAGGAACTGGATTAGGACTTGCGATCGTCAAAACCTTAGTCGAAAAACTGGGAGGAACGATCTCTGTCGATTCTACTCCTGGCATGGGCACAGAATTTACATTAACGCTGCCAGCATTAGGAAACCGAGTATAAGTACTTTTTTCCTGATTATGGCTCTCGAACCACATATCCGATTCCACGAATTGTATGAATCACTCGCGTTCCGCTGTGTTGTTCAAGCTTTAATCGCAAGTACCGTACGTATACTTCAATCACGTTAGAATCCCCGATAAAATCGTATCCTCAAACATTCTCAAGAATTTGCTCCTTCGTAAAAACCTGCTAAGGAGACTGCATCAAATAGACTAGCAAATCGAACTCTCTGACCGTTAAGTTAATCATGCGATCGCCGCGAAAAACTTGGTGAGTCAGCAGATCAAGTCGTAAGTCTGCAAACTGCAAGACTCTTTCATTGGTTTCCTGAGTTCGGCGTAGATGTGCCCGAACTCGTGCCAGAAGTTCTTCAACGCTAAAGGGTTTCGTCACATAGTCATCCGCTCCCGCATCTAGTCCTGAGACGCGATCTTCCACTTCATCTTTTGCAGTGAGGAGAATGATCGGAATTTTACTTCCCGTTGTTCTCAGTCGGCGGCAAAGTTCTAGCCCAGATAATCCAGGTAGCATCCAATCTAGAATGGCAAGATCGGGAGAAGATTGCCGTGCGATCGTTAAGCCAGTCATCCCATCAGGTGCCACGCTCACCTGATATCCTTCGCTATCGAGTTCAAGCGCAATAAACTGAGCTAATGCAACTTCATCTTCAACTAAAAGAATATGAGCCATAATTCTGTTCAAATAGAGCAACTTGATCTGGGATATCTGAAGAACAACGTGGGCGTAGTTCTAATTTGATTTCTAGTATAAAATTCCATGCTGAAGATAATCTGAGTTATCTATGAGAGTTACCTGAGAACTCAGAAATAGTTCAAAGTAACTTAGAGTGCAAATCTTCTAAGTCAGCTAAGTCAGCGATTTCTATAGATAGACATTTACGGTAACAATAAACTTTATCGGAAATAGCAGGCAGTAGGAATTCAAACTGGTTTCCAAGTACTCATCAAACTAAGCGAATTTCAACTGGCGGTGGTCAAGGCGAAAATTGTGCAATCCACACGCCGTCTCCA
>JAHHHU010000060.1 GCA_019359175.1 Phormidium tanganyikae FI6-MK23 | reverse complement strand
GTCGAATTTCCCGAACAAATCAAGTGCATTCGCAGACGGTTTTCTACTCATGCCTCCAGCTTTAGATATTGCATTAGAACGCTCTTGATCGAGCCGTAACTATTGACCCATTCGAGTTGGGCGATCGTGGCTCTGACCTTTAACCCCCTAAATTAATTAATTGATTTGGCGATTTCTGGAGACTGAATCTCTACGCGGCAAAGCACCCCTACCAATTGGCTAGAGGTGTTTTTATTCTGCGGTTCACGGTTTTGAAGACCAGCGGAGTGGGTGACTGCTCCGCTGAGTTTAACCCAAAAGCTACGGGAACGCCGAGTAGCAAGCGTTGCATTAAGAAGCGCACCCTACAAGAGCGGCGATCGCACTTCCGCACTTATGGTTGTTGAGTGGATGACATCGTTGGAGCGGCGGCTAGAAAGCTCATGCGATCGTACACTGGCTGAGTAGGAGCAATCCACACTCTGCCAGTTCCTTGAAACGTTTGCAGCAGCCCTTCCCCGCTGGTAACGGCTCCTAAAAACGAATTAGAGGCGCGGGCAACGCTGAATTGTACGCCTTCAGTACGCAGCAGGGCAAATGAACCGTCTACCTGAAGCGTTTCGTTATTGAGCGGCAGGGAAAGAATTTCAGATTGAGGAACGGGAATACGAAAGACGACAATGCCTGTACCGCTGACTTTGGTTTGATAGCGACCTTCTCCGCCTGCCACTCGTGCTGAGAAGCTCTCAACTTTATGTGCCTCGACTTTTATTGCATCTTCGCAGCAGCAAAACAAACCTTGATCGGCGTACAGCGTTTGGTTGTCAAGCTGCATCAGCCAGTAGTGCCCAAAGGTCGGCTCTAGATAAATTTCGCCTGTACCTCGGTAGAGTGGCTTGAAGATGGTTTCTCCTGTACGGGCAGCGGCCATCGCGCCTTTCATGAAGCCAGCAACACCACTGCCTGCGCCTGTCGAGCTTTCCATGCTGATCCGACCTTTGAGGAATTGCAGCGCTCCAGGTTCAGTGCGAACGGCATCGTTGTCGAGGCGGATACGCAACTGTCGCAGAGGTACCCCCGCCCGATTGAGTGTGTAAAGCTGCTCAGCAATGGCGAAGGTTTCGCTGCCTGCCAGTGGATTGTATTCTAAAAGCTCGATGGTCGTGCCACCGCGCGAGACGGTTTGCGTAACTTGGAAAGGAAGATTCGATTCAGGAGTGCCCATTAGTTCCTTTAGCTAGTCTGTTTGATCGTACTGAACATTGAGAAGGTGGATATTACCCATGAGGGTAATCCTTAGCTGTCGCTTGCTTCTTGTCCTCGTTCACAGATTCAACGTCCTCTGGTGCTTGTTTCTGGAGGTATTGTCAACTTAACCGGAGATGTTCAAAATTAAGCACAACAATCCCTCACTCGTCAGGTTCGCTCAATTTACGCAGCAGATTTTAGCCCAGCGACTTCTCGCCAATCTTCAAATCGTTGGCGCAGTTCTTGGCGATATCGGGGTGCAGTCAGTTGATGTTGTTTCGGGTGGAAGTGGTCTCGAATCGGTCCAAAGGCAGAGAGAAATCGTTGGGCTTGCCCAGGGGATTTGAAGCGCCGCATTCGTCGTTCTCGCACTCGTGTCGGTTGATGGGAATTCTCGGCTCGATTGTTCAACCCCTTGTGCGCTCGATGCTCCACGTTCTTCATCACTTGCTTCTTCGCCGCTTCGTAACTCTTCAGTTTGTCGGTGACAATCACCCGTGGCACGAAGCCTTGTTTTTTCAGCAGTTTGCGAAAGAATCGCTTTGCCGCTTTTGTATCTCGATGCCGTTGCAGCAGGACTTCCAGCACATTTCCTTCTGAATCCACTGCCCGCCACAGATAATATTGCTGCTTCTTAATCGTCACCACCACTTCATCCAGATGCCATTTATCCGTGATGTAGGGACGGTTACGACGCAGTTGATTCGCGTATTGCTGTCCGAATTTCTGGCACCACTCCCGGATCGTTTCATACGTCACCTCGCCCCCGCGATACAGCATCATTTTCTCGATATCCCGGTAGCTCAAGGGAAAGGTGTAGTAGAGCCAGACACAGTGGCTAATAATTTCGCGGGGGAATCGATGACGGGAGTACATGAGCAAGCGGGTGAGATCAGAATTGAACCAGTACGATTATTCTATCTTTGGATTAAGTTGACAATACCCCTGACAAACCTAATAAGCTTGACAAGAATAACAAAAGTGACAACAAGGGCAAACACGGTAAGAATGGCAAAGGTGACAACGGTGCAAATGATTAAGGGGTTGAGTTAAACTCAGTGAAGTAGTCACCCACCCCGTCTCTGTGAGCCACATTTTCAAAGAGGTGTGCGATCGTCTAGAGCTTCATCACGTCTCGACTCATTCGTTTCGGCACACTGCCATCAAATGCATAAGAGAAGCCGGTTTTTTTCTAGAAGAGATTCAGTGCATCAGTAGGCACAAGTCACTAGATGATCTGAGCCACTATCTAGAGGTGTCAGAGTCTCGGTTAAGAGAAGTGGTGAATTACCTGTAAGGATTCTTTGCAGAACCCCTCAGAGAGGATTAAGTCTTATCATGATTTCTAGCAAGCTTTTTGCTGTCAAAGTGCTTTCATATCCAGGCTTCCAGCAATTCGTTTCACCTTTTATTAAAGGGAGAAAGAGCAAAGTACTTCTTGGCATGAGACTCGCATATCTCATGATGGACCATCCCTTTTTGAGAAGTTGTGCACCCCCAAGTTCAGAACTCTAGTCAAGGAATCATTCAGTGTCACAGCACAGCATTATCGTGATTGGAACTTCAGCCGGCGGACTGGAAGCGTTGAAACAGCTCGTTGCTGATCTACCCGCCAACCTACCAGCGGCTGTCTTCATCGTCTGGCATGTTGCTCCCCAGTACCCCAGCTTCTTACCGCAAATCCTTCAGAAGGTGTGCGCGTTGCCGGTTCGACATGCCAAGAGTAACGAGACGATCCAAGCGGGGCAGGTTTACGTTGCCCCTCCTGATCATCACCTGCTCATTGAGCGCGGTTGCGTCCAAGTAACCAAAGGACCTAAGGAAAATCGCTTTCGTCCATCGGTTGATGTCTTGTTCCGCTCTGCGGCTGTGGCTTATGGCGCGCAGGTCGTGGGAGTCATTCTGACGGGCTATCTCAATGATGGGGCCTCTGGAGTCTATGGGGTAAAACAGCAAGGGGGGAAAGTTGTTATTCAAGACCCAGTTGATGCACGTCACGCCTCGATGCCCCTTGAGGCGATGAAAGCAGTAGTGGTTGATTACTGTGTTCCGCTCAAGGAGATTGGCGCTTTATTAGGTCACTTAGCGAAGGAAGCGGTTGCAGAAAAGGAGGAAAACCCCGTGTCTGAGCAGATGAAGCTTGAGGTTGCGATTGCTCGTCAAGATAGAGCGTTTGAGTCGGGGATTATGAAGCTAGGGCAGATCTCGCCCTATACCTGTCCTGAATGTCATGGCGTACTGCTACAACTCCAAGAGGGGAAGATGATCCGCTTTCGGTGTCATACTGGGCATGCTTATTCTCTCAATGCGCTACTGTCGGAAGTAACCGAGTCAATTGAAGCGTCTCTTTGGGCTACGCTGCGAGGAATAGAAGAGAGTGAATTGTTGATGAACCACATCGCTGAGCATCTGGGTGAAGCAAACGAGCCAGAAACAGCAGAACTATTTTTACAAAAGTCGCAGAACGTCAAGAAGCAAGCTGAGCTAGTCAGACAGGCGGTTATGAGCAACGAAACGCTCAGTGAGGAAAAAATTAGAAGTGAAGCCAGAGCCACGATTACAGACTGTGATGAATCGTTAAATAACATCAGTTCGGGTTAAGCCGGAAGGAGCAAATTGTGGTCGTTAGCTTCGCTACACGGAACGTGTTCGCAATTGTTGGCTTCTTCGGCTGATGGCAATAGGCAATCAACCCGCCCAAAATATTGACAAAGCAATTGACGGGAGAACGATGACGCGAATGCTCAATCTGAGAGATGTTTTTCAATTGGTCAATGATGGTTTCAGTGATGGCGCGTTTGCGGAGCAACAAACGGTCATTCAAGGGCATCAATCGCTGTTTCATGGTGCGCTTGAGCTTGGTGATTAACTGAATGCCTGCGGTGTTGAGCAGTTGTTTTGCCATTTTGAAAAAATAGCTCAGTCTTGAAGCCATAAGCCCTGAAAGCCTTTTGGCACCATTCCAAAAATGTCTGGAGTATTGTATTTAAGAAGTCAGCAACACTCGTCTCACTAAAAAAGTCCCCAACCTTATCAAAAGGTCGGAGATTTTTGCAAGGAGTCTAATTAATCCAGATCCATGCTTAGAAGTTAACTACGACGAGCAGTCGCAAACGATTTAGCGAATTAAGCTCAACACGATTTTCTATCGAGCGGACAATGGGGTCAAATGGCGTGCCTTACCTCATGATTTTCCTGCTTGGCAAACCGTGTATGGAGACTTCCGATCATGGGTACGCCTGGAGATTTGGAAGCACATCAATGCGGTTCTGGTGCGAGAGGCGCGGTTAGCGGAAGGGCGCGATGCGGAACCCAGCTTAGCGATCATCGATAGCCAGTCCGTTAAACTCGGACAAAAAGGAGGGAGGAACAGGGCTTTGACGGGAACAAGACGGTGAAAGGGCGCAAACACCATATTGCCGTAGATGTCTTAGGACTGGTGCTCGGTTGCCACGTCACCTCTGCAAACACGGCTGATGTCAAAGCCGCTCCTGCAGGTCTGGTTTAGGTTCTCGAACTGTTTAAGCCGATTGTCAAAGTGCTGGCAGGCCAAGGATACCGAGGGGATGTGGAGACGTTGATTGAGCACTTTTTTGCCCCTCAACAGCGCGTGGTTGAGCTGGAGTTGAGTCAACGTCTAACGGAAGCGAAAGGCTTTCAAGTCGAACCAAAACGATGGATTGTCGAACGCACTTGGACTTGGTTGGACAATGCTCGCATCTTGACCCGTGGCTATGAGCGCTTACCTGAAAATCACGAGGGCATGATTTATGGGGTCATGATTCGGTTGCCAGGTTCGACGATTCTTTGTCAATCGTCGAACCTGGCAACCTCACTCTGCTTAATAAGCTTTTACAAACAGTTACTTAGAGACACTTCAAACGGGTGCAGAAGAATGGTCTGCTGTAATCGTATCGATACGTTCAGCCTCGTGAGTAAAAGCAAGCATGATCGATGTAATCTTTTCGGGATACCACAGTCCCCATTCGTGCCAACCTTCTTCTACAGTCGTTAATCTGGAGCCTGGAATCTTTGCAGCCATTTCTTGTGCGGCAGATAAAGGAGTGGTTAAGTCTTTTTCTGACCATAACAACAGACAAGGAGCTTGAATGCTTGGCAACAGATGCTTTAGATCTACCAATAACGAAAGTAGTAATGCTTGAATAACGTTTCCCGTGTTGAACAAAACGTTATAAGAGAAGACTCGAGGAATATCAGCCAATTTCAATTCCAGCTTGGGGAGCAGAAGTTGAGCTGTCATTTCAAAGGCCCTTCGTGGTATAGCCTCTAGGAGAGATACAGATGGGTTGCCTGTACTATCTACTAAAACTAGGCTTTTTACTCGGTCTGGAGCAAGAGCAGATAAAGTAATCGCAATTCCTCCCCCAAGCGAGTGCCCTACCAAATGCACTTGTTGAAGATTGAGCGCATCTAGGAACGAAAGCACGAATCTAGCGTAGCTGTCGTAGTCTGGAATCAAATTAGGGTAAGACGATCGACCAAAGCTTGGCAGGTCAGGTGCAAGCACGAAATGCCGCTCTGCTAATAGGTTCAAGATCTCATGATAAGGTTCAGCAGAGATTCCCCAACCATGTAGAAGCAGAATAGGAGTTGAATCTGACTTTAGCCCACCTTGCGTATAAAAAATACTGCAATCCTTCAGATCAACATGGTGAGTATGCAACTGAGATTGCAGCGCCGGAGCCTGATCGAAAGCCATGCGCTAATCACTCTTAACAACTCTGTAAATTTAACGAATCTTAGTAGCACACAAAACGCTCTTAAGAGATATCACTGCTTCTGCTGACTCTAAATGGGGTTGAGTTAAACTCAACCCCGGGATTATCTTATTGAGGAGTGCTCTTCTTTAGAAACTCCTAAAAATGCTTTGATCGCCCTAGCATGTGCCCGAGCTTCTTCGATATGCTGCTGCGAAGCCTGCAAAAAGTCTTCGGTCGACCGAGACTCCTTTAGAATCTCCACCTGGACTAGGGACTCTTGCGCGTACTGTTGCATCGTCCTGGCAGAGTCCTCAATTCGTTGAATAACGTCTGGAGCGACATGCCCCTGCTCCTGTAACCTCTTTCCCAAGTGTGCAACGGTTTCGCTATGCTGTAGACCTTTTTGGGAGTGCTCCTCAGCCTGATGAATACGTGGCTCTGAGATTTCGTGCCCCTTAGGGATGTGTTGTGTCACGCTTTTTCTCCTAATTTTCATCTCTAGGCTCCCTCCAACAGGAGCGCTCATCATCAGCATGGGGTTAGAAGCGAGGTGTGTTTTTGTTGAAGTGGTTAAGTCACTCAAAACACTCCTACCCAGTGACGGATAGAAGTGTGTTTTTGAGGAGTGCCCTGGCTTAAATGCTGTAGTGTATTGTGTAGTGAATTTGTAATCAGTTGGATTCGTCCCAGAATTTTGGACTAACTGGCACATTCTATACTGTGCGAAAGTTTCAGCCGTTTTACCCTTGGCGCTTCTGCGTGTTCCGCAGAAGCGCGATCGCTACGAAAATAGCTCAATCCCTTCTATAGCGCGGAATTGAGCCATTATTAAGTTGGATTGAATTACGGTATTGGAATGAACGAGAGAATGCGGGTTTGAATCTCGTTGTAGTATGCCCGTCAATCCAGAATTAGTCCAGCCTTGTAACACGACTGTATTATCCGTTCTGCTCATCTCAAGTACACGACGCTTATCTGTCTACAATCCTAGCTGCCCTAGCCCTTTATCTCGAATCGCCTCAATAACCAGCTCTATTTTCCAAATTAATTTTGTATCTGTGAGGAAAACTGGGTAAAACAAGGTAGGTCGCTACTTCATAATCCTCACACTCTGTTGGGATTCCAATTTAGTGAGTTCTAATTCAGTGACTTCTAATTCATAGAGCTTTAGCAATGGCATGGCGTAATTCTAGCCTCTGCTTAACTTAAGTGAACTAATCGTGGTTGCAGGACAGCACTCTTAGGGAATCTTAATGTATTGCAAGTAAGAAAGCCTTGAGCGTGTTTGTGAAACGGTTTGACGCAGAGTTGAAAGTAAAGACATGATCACTCCCAAGAAGACACTACTCGTTGTTGGCATTACCTTTCTCGGGTTACTAAGTACCGTGTACACTGTCTCATCAACCATTTTGATGCGTCATGTTCGCGATGCAGAAACCCGGAGTACGCGTCAGTCTATCCAGGGAGTTTTAAGTGTTTTTACCCAAACTCAAGAGAACTTCAGTAGCCGTTTTGCAGACTGGTCTTCCTGGGATGATACCTACACCTTCGTTCAAGATGGCAACCTCAACTACATCAAATCCAACCTGGTTCCAGAAGCACTGGCAAATTTGAAGGTAGATTTAGTGCTGTTTGTTCAACCCTCAGGGCGAGTCATTTTCGGAACGGGATTTGATCAACAACACAAACGCAAACAGCCCATTCCACTCAAAGTTTTACAACACCTTTCAGCTGAAGATCCGCTGCTTCAGCAACCCCTTCGTGGCACTAACTTGGCAGGAATCATATTATTGCCATCCGGTCCGATGTTAATCGCATCTAGACCCATTCTGACGAGTGGGAGTAAAGGACCGATCCGAGGAGTGCTAATTTTTGGCCGTTATTTAGATGCCAATGCGATTCAGCGGCTTTCTGAGGTAACGAGATCGCAGCTTACCGTCCAGCAGCTTCAAGGCAACCTTCCCAAAGATTTTGAAGCAGTGCGTCCTGATCTGACAGCTCGATCCCCAATTCTAGTCCGCCCCCTGAGTGAACAGACGATTGAGGGATATGTTCTGCTGAGCGATCTCTACCGTCAACCAGCGCTGCTGTTACGAGTCGATACTCCTCGCGAGATTTATCACCAAGGCAAGAAAAGCCTGAGCTATCTCACAATATCCCTATTTGTTATCGGGCTCATCGGTGGTGGCATCATGCTTTTCTTAGTGCAACGGTTAGCCTTATTTCTCGCAGAACGCCAACGAGCTGAGGCAGCCTTGCGACAAGTTGAGGAAAAATACCACAGCATTTTTGAGAATGCGATCACTGGACTGTTTCAAACCACTCCAGATGGACACTACCTCAGTGCGAATCCCGCTCTAGCTCAGATCTATGGTTATGAATCACCTGAAGAACTACTCGTCGCTTTGACCAATATCGAACATCAACTGTATGTAGACCGGAACCGCCGCAAGGAATTCGTAGCGTTGTTACGGCAGCAGGATGTAATCACGAAATTTGAATCACAAGTCTATTGCAAGGATGGGAGCATGATTTGGATTTCGGAGACCGCACGAATTGTACGGAACTCCAGCAATCAAGCCCTGTACTATGAGGGCTCTGTTTCAGATATTACGGAGAATAAACTAATCGAAGCCGCCTTGCGCGAAAGTGAGGAGCGCTACGCCCTAGCGATTCAGGGCACGCACGATGGACTGTGGGACTGGAATCTAGCCCTAAACCAGATATTTTTCTCATCCCGATGGAAAGCAATGCTGGGGTATGAAGACACCGAAATTGCCAATCATCCGGATGATTGGCTGGAGCGAATTCATCCTGAGGAGGCATTGAAAGTGCATCAAGAGATTGCCGCTTGCATTGAGGGAATCACAACGCAGTTTGAAAGTGAGCATCGTCTGCTGCACAAGGATGGACGGTATCTTTGGGTGCTCAACCGAGGCTTCGTCGTCCGAGATGAAAATGGCAGAGGATACCGTATGGTTGGTTCTCAGACCGATATTACCGAGCGGAAGCGAGCTGAAGAACAGCTCTTACATGATGCTTTACACGATTCTTTGACGGGTCTAGCCAATCGCATCTTGTTTATGGACCGCTTAGGACACGCCATCCAGTTGTCTAAACGACATGGGAATTACAGTTTCGCCGTTCTGTTTATCGATCTCGATCGCTTTAAGGTGATCAACGACAGTTTAGGACACATGGCTGGCGATCAGCTTTTAATGGCAATCGCTGAACGCTTGGGTGAGTGTTTACGACCGGGTGATACATTTGCTCGTCTCGGTGGAGATGAGTTTGTGATTTTGCTAGACGATATTCAAGAGGATGAAGACGCTACTGAGATTGCTGAGGGTGTACAACAGGCACTCAAGCATCCTTTTCATTTAGATGCCCAGGAGATTTTTGCAACCGCTAGTATTGGTATCATTCTCGGTACAGCGCGTTATGAGCGACCGGAAGACCTGTTGAGAGATGCAGATACGGCAATGTATCGTGCAAAGGCGCTGGGTCGAGCTCGCCATCAAGTGTTCGACCCCTCAATGCATGATTCTGCAGTAGCGCTACTGCATATAGAAAATGATATGCGGCGAGCGCTGCAGAATCAGGAATTTCAGCTTTATTATCAACCGATTGTGTCGATCAGAAATGACAGAATCAACGGGTTTGAAGCGTTGATTCGATGGCAGCACCCGAAGCGCGGCTTGATTATGCCATCCGAGTTCATTCCAATCGCCGAAGAGACTGGATTGATTATTCCTCTCGGCTCGTGGGTTATGCGAGAAGCCTGCCGTCAAATGCGGGAATGGCAGATTCAGTTTCCGACGAATCCACCCCTTACTATCAGTGTTAATGTTTCCAGTAAACAGTTCTCTCAACCGAACTTAGTGGACCAAGTTCAGGGAGTTTTGCAAGAAACAGGACTCAGCGCTCAGTGCTTAAAGCTAGAAATTACAGAGAGTACGGTGATGGAAAATGCGGATGCAGCGGTCGCAATGCTTCAAAAACTAAGAGACTTGGGACTTCATCTCTCGATCGATGATTTCGGAACAGGATATTCCTCCTTGGGCTATTTACACCGCTTTCCAGTGGATACGTTGAAGATTGATCGCTCCTTCATCACTCATGTAGAAGACGATTTAGAAAAAATGGAAATTATTCGCACTGTGGTTACCTTAGCCTGGAATTTGGGGATGGATGTGGTCGCCGAGGGTGTAGAGACGAAGAAACAGTTAGCTCAACTGAAGGTGTTGAGATGTGAGAATGGGCAAGGCTACATTTTCTCCCGACCCCTCAATCGTGCGGCTGTCGCTGCTCTTCTTGGAGAAAAAGGGGACCTGACTTCGGGTGACGTGAGTCAGCTTGGAGAGGCACTGCCGTAACTAATAGACCGTTTTTTGATAGAGCATTTTGTCGCCTTGCTCTCGGCTTTGGAGAGACCCGAAAGCTAGAAAGACTAGAGCTTTTTCCTGTAGGCTGAAATCGGCGAAAAGATGCCCTTTTTTTGACAGGGCTGTCTCTTGAACTCATGAAGTATAAGAGGAGGTCTCTGCTGAATGAGGAAACTACAACGGTACTGTCAACTTAACCGAGTGCGTCCAAAATTAAGCACAATAATTCCTCAATCGTCAGCCTTGCTCAGTGTTACGCAGCAGATCTCACGCAAGTGACTTCTTGCCAATCTTCAAATCGTTGGCGCAGTTGTTCTCGGTATCGTTTTGCACTCAGTTCATGTTGCTTCGGGTGAAAGTGCCCTCGAATCGGTCCAAATGCTGATAGAAATCGTTGCGCTTGTCCTAGGGATTTGAATCGCCGCATTCGCCTTTCTCTGACTCGTGTCGGCTGATGTGAGTTTTCGACTCGATTGTTCAATCCCTGATGCTGTCGATGCTCCACCGTCTTCATCATTCGTTTTCTTGCCGCTTCGTAGCTCTTCAGCTTATCGGTGACAATCACCCGTGGGATGAAGCCTTGCTTTTTCAGCAGTTTGCGAAAGAACCGCTTGGCTGCCTTTGTGTCCTGATACCGTTGGAGCAGCACATCTAGCACGTTCCCTTCAGAATCCACGGCTCGCCACAAGTAGTATTACTGTCTCTTGTTGCCTCTGGCACACGCGCAGCGGGTTCGTCACCACCACCTCATCAAGATGCCATTTATCAGTGATGAACGGGCGTTTCCGTCGCAGTTGATTGGCGTACTGCTGCCCGAATTTCTGACACCACTCTCGAATCGTTTCGTAGGTCACCTCAATCCCGCGATACAGCATCATTTTCTCGATGTCTCGGTAGCTCAAGGGAAACGTATAGTAGAGCCAGACACAGTAGCTGATGATTTCGCAGGGGAATCGATGACGAGAGTACATGAGCAGAACGTCGCGAACAGAGTTGAACCAGTACGATTATTCTACGTTCGGGTTAACCTGACAATACCGGCGAATCACCACGAATTCCAGAAGAGGTGAAACGTTTTTTGGAAGATCGTGAAAAGGCACAGTAAAACTTCAATCAAATCGATAATTGAAAATGAGGGCTTGAAAGCGAGGTTGAACCTGTAATGACGGCAACTATTCCAAAACCATCAGGACAATCAACAGAGCAACGGTTCGTCAGAACTGGAGTGAGTTGGGAGGACTTCAAAGCGATTCAGCAAGGTTTCGCCAATTCGCCTAGTGTTCGTTTGTTTTATTTCCGTGGGGAGCTTGAGATTTTGGGCACGTCGCCAGAACACGAGATTGTCAAAGGTAATATTGGCTTTCTCGTCGAAGACTATATGCTGACCGCAGGGCTCGAATTCGTTGCAACTGGTTCTTTCTCTCAAGAGCGTGAGGATGAGGCTGCTGCTCAAGCAGACGAGTCTTACTGCTTTGACGAGCAAAAGTCGATTCCAGATTTAGCGATCGAGGTTGTGATTACGAGTGGAGGTCCGAGCAAACTCAAACGCTACAAAGCCTTAGGTGTGAAAGAGGTTTGGTTTTGGGAAGACGGTGTAATTGAAATTCATTACTTAGAGGGGGATAGTTACAATCGCATCAAGCAGAGTCGGCTTCTGCCAAACCTAAATACTGACCATCTGGCAATGTGTGCTGCGATCCCCTCTCGTCCCGAAGCTGTTCGACAGTTTAGAGCCAAAACTCAGGAGGTGTAATGTCGATGCTGTTTAGCCATGAGGCAAGAAAACGGCAGCTTGGCGACTTGCTCTGTAATAGAACGAGTCCGATCACCTGCGATGAACTCTTGCCGCCACTGCTGAACTTCGCCCTAGACACTCTTAACGAACTAGAGAAAATCGATTGCTGCTTTGATTTATCCCATTCAGAAACCCTAGATTCATCCGGAGTTGATGTCCTGATCAGAGATATTCGATTAGCGTTTTCCCTTGCCATTCGATGCTTACACCAAATTCGGACAGCCGATGAACACGCCCACGCTACAACCTGACCAGCAACAAGAGCCTGACCAGCAACAAGAATCAGCTAAAAGTGCTGCACAAGATGAAAGCGATCTCATCCAGACCTTCTGGACGCGCACTTATTTCATCGTGGGTGGCACGACTCTAATCGGGGGGGTGTTTTTCAGTGGGATTTGGTCAGTTGGGCTAGTCTTTCTGTCGTACATCCTCAATAAAGTCGATGGTGGAGTCCAACAGCGCAAGCTTGAAGCAATTCAGCGCATTGCAGACCAGATCGAAGCTCGTTTTCCAGATGCCAAAATCACGCTTCAGATTCCGATCGCGGAGGCTCCCCGTCCCCTCGAAATGTTTATTGAGTTGCCAGAGAAACGGTTCTTTCTAATTTCCGTTCGAGCGCCGGGAATGGGCAAAGTCTTTTACAATGAACAGCACGAAGCCATTTGCTTTCAGCGTAAGGGCAGAAGCGGCGTAACCCGCTACAAAAAACCAGATCTAATCGAGCAGGCAAAGGAGAATGAGCACTGGATTCGGAAAAATCGACGAGACTTGTTCGGAGGAAGCTCTAGAGATGCGCGGCGCACCGCCGTTCGCGTCTTAGTGTTTGCCAAACCGACACAACTCAAATCAATTCCCGAACATCTGTACGATAATGTAGCCAGTTTGAAAGTCCCCTACATTCGGAATAGCAAAGGGACGATTTACATTCTTTTAGAGGAGCAATTATGCGATTTTCTAGCGAATAAACCCCTTTAAACCTCAAAACCCCCTGTCGATGGATCGACGGAGGAATTTTTGAAGCGATTCAATTACTCGAACCTGGAACTGTAGTAATTACTTTTGGTTTAGCCGCCAAATAGCCCAGTTATTGGACTCCGATGTCTTTATGCTACCTTACAGAACGCAAAATGTCACATTGGGGCTGAAATCTAGTTATAGTCTGTCTTTCAACGATCTTACTTTATCTAAGTTTCATATCCAGATAGCTAGCAGCCGCACCGAGCGGTGATATTACTCAGTTCCTCTCAAAACCACTTCATGAGAGGAATTTATGGTATTAACTCAGCGAAAATCAGCAATGCTGGCGGTAGCCGTGTCCAAGAAGCCGCCGAAGTCAGCGAAACGAACAGCCCAGCCGAAGAACTTGGCTCAACTAGACTTGCTGGGAGGTGTGCAATGAGCCGTTTCTCTGCAAGTTTTTTTGCAGAATTTAGACAATCTGCAATTCCAGATCGACTCGCCTTCGTCAATGTTTCCTGGATCAATGGAAACGCGGCGGTGCAAATGCTCACCGAACACGCGATCTCAATCTCTCAAACTGTAACCAGCTTTGTGGGAGTCCAGGCACAACGAATTCTGAACAAATACGCTTTTGCCGCCGATGGAGGCTGGGTTGCCTTTGGTTGCACGATAGACGGCACAACCGCCGCAGTGCCCTACTTCAAGCCGACAAATCCGCGCCAGGCTAGGGAATTCAAGGGTTTTGGTGAAGTTCCAAGGATTAAAACCGTTAAATATGAGACCCCGCAAGGATTGCAAGCGACTCCGCTTCTGCCTCGAGTGGACGATGAAACTGCCCAGGAAATCTATGCTCGCTACAACGCGACTCCGCTAGAGGGTGAGACATTTTGGGCGGTGGTTTGGCGGTGCAACCTGCCGGTTGCTATCACCGAAGGGCTGAAAAAAGCGCTTTGCCTGATTGCTCATGGGAGACCAGCGATCGCACTGCGGGGCATTTGCAACTGGCATCGCAAGGGTGAAACTGCTTTACACCCTGAAATCGCACACTTTGCTACTGAAAATCGGAGATTCTACATTGTTTTTGACCAAGACGAGAAGTTCACCACGCAGAAAGCCGTTCGCACACAAATTCTAAAACTGGGTGCTGCATTGAAGAAAACCAACGCTCAAGTCTTTGTCAGCGTTTGGGACAGAGCGCGGGGCAAGGGCATCGACGATGCAATTTTTTCTTTGGGAATTCACGCTCAAGCTTGGCTGCAAGCAGTCTTTGAGGATGCTTTAGATCTTAAAACATACAAACGAGATGCTTGGACACTCAAAGCGATCGACATGATTGCCAGGCTGAATGCCCTGACTTATCCGATCGAACGCGCAACCGCTGGCGAATATTTACCACCCTTGCCAGCGTTGCAGCCCGGAAAGATTCACGCGATCGACGCGTCGATGAACGCCGGAAAAACGGTGCGAATTGGCGAAGACTGGGTGAAAGCTGCGATCTCTCTCGGCTGGAATTGCCTGGTTTTGACTCCGATTAATAATTTGGGTAAACAAGCTGCACACGATTGGAACCTGCCGCATATTCACAACTACGGAACCAAGCCCGACGAACAGCAAGCCCTTTGGGCAGACGTTTCGTACTCTCATGGAATCGTCTTGTGTCCGGATTCCCTACACCGACTGCCGGACTGGTTTTGGAGTCGCCCAACCCTACTGGTTCTGGATGAGGCAAATCAGGTGATCGACCATCTCGCAGGGGGCGACACCTTGGGGAGTCGCTACAGTCTGATTCTTGAAAAGTTTGCAGCGGCGGCACGCCACGCGATCGAGACTGGTGCGATCGCGCTGTCAGAGGACGGATTACCAGATCGTGCCGTCGATTTTATGAAGTCGATTTCTGCGAGTAACGAAGTTCGGGCGTTTCGGCACCAAAAACAAGGAATCCCCTGGAATTGCAAAGTGTTTGCAGGCCAAGCCAGTGGCTACCGAGCGAGATTCTTGCAGGCAGTTCAGCACGGTCAGCGACTGCTCTTCGTAACCACTTCCCAGGATGAGGCAGAGCGACTAGAGCGAGCCTTACTGAAACAACACCCGGATAAAAAAGTGGTTCGGATTGACTCAACCACGAATGAACAAGGGCAGTTTACAGGCTTCTTTGAGCAGCCAAACCCCTGGCTGCAATCGAATCAGCCAGACGTTTTGATTCTCAGCCCCAGCGCCAAATCTGGGGTCTCAATCGAGGGCAATTTTTCCATTCAGGACGCTTACTTCAACTCGGTTTGGGGCTATTTTTCAGCTTTAGCAACGGATACTCACTGGCAACTGCTGGGGCGATATCGTCCTCCAGTGGATCGGTTCATCTTTGTGCCTGACTTTATTTTGTCAAACGGCGATGAGTCACTGCTAAACCCACGAGCAATCAAGCGGCGATTGGGTCTAAATTCCAAGTCGATCGCGGGAGTCTACGATCTGGATTCATTGCTCGACGAAGATAATTGTTCTGAACTTCAAGCGGCGATCGAGGCGGCGGTGTTGGACTATTTGGCACTCTCCAAATCCGTGTCTGGCATCCAGAAGTCGATCGCTCATGCCGCTCTCGTGGAGCGACTGAAGAAAGCCGGATACGATTGCAAAGTCGAACGACTCGGCAAAGACGCAATGACGGTTGAGCTTTGGCGTGACATCAAAGAAGAGCTTTGGCGCGAACAAGCATCGGAGCTGGCAATGGCAACGATTAAACCAGACCATACGAAAGCGTGGGCGCTCAAGCAACTGGACGGCTTGGATGTGAGTCTAGAGATCCGTATTCTGGCCCAAAAGGTGTTGTGGCGCGAGGAATTTCCTGGCGTGAGTTTTGATGACCCAGAGGAATGCTACCAAGCGTTGTGCAAAGAGAACGGAGCCATGCGACGCGGAGTTTTGATGCAAGCAAAGGCTGAGAATCTGGATGCCACAAAAGAATCCGAGCGGAAGGCGGTTGAAGCCGTGCTGAAGGGCAATATCCGAGCACTTCACCGCTTGCCTAAAGAATATGCTAGATCGCTTCTAATCGCCAAATCAGGCGTTTTAGAATTGCTCGACGGCGAAATCTATAGCAACGCCGATCCGCGCTGTCGCCAGGTCAAGCAGTGGGCACTCCGCTTCAAAAATGAAATCTCTTATTGGCTCCGATTGCATGTTAACGAAGAACAGACCGAGATCGACATTTGCCATCGACTTCTAAAAAAGGTGGGACTTGAGCGAAATCGGCGGGATCGTCCTGGTGCAGTCCGCTTAGTTGATCGCCCCGGAAAGCGGGGGGAGAATTCTGAGCGGTTTTCGATCAACCTCAACTTCAATCCAGTTCGCACCCGTCTTCTGGCAGCAGCAAGGCGTAAGCTTTTAGAGTCGGTTACGCCAATCTGCAATATGGGTCAAGATCCCAATATCGAAATCAACGTAACGGAAACAGAAACTTTCACCAGAAAAACCGACTGGCTCGATCCAGAGACTCTCGCTGATATTCGGTCTCTCTGGGACGAAGCGCAATCTCCTGAAGAAAGAGAGGCAATTCGGCAAGCTATCCCGATTGAGGTTTTGGAGCGGGTACACACATCTGATGCCGTGAAGCAGATCGCATAGTTTTGATTATCCAGGGCCTCAAATCCTGCCTAAGTTCTCGCAATTATTATGAACATTAGAGATGCAAAGGTTGAGAATCCATCCTCAACTATCACTGTTCAGGTGGTACCACATGAGGGCATTGTCAACTTAAGCGGAGATGTTCAAAATCAAGCACAACCATCCCTCAATCGTCAGGTTCGCTCAATTTACGCAGCCGATTTTAGCCCAGCGACTTCTCGCCAATCTTCAAATCGTTGGCGCA
>JAHHHU010000059.1 GCA_019359175.1 Phormidium tanganyikae FI6-MK23 | reverse complement strand
GCGTACGTTCAGCAAGATGATTTCAGGCAAGAAGTGGTGCCATTTGAACAGGGAGTCAGTCGCCATTGAGAGCAAAGCTAGAGAAAATTGAGCTTTCACACCCTACCATTTTTGCGACACAACCGTTAAAACTGCTGATGCAGCGAGGTCTGAAAGTAGAGGGCGGCGATCGTCTCGGCAAAACCATCATTTTCGCTCGTTCGCAAAAACATGCTCAGTTTATCGTTGATCGATTTGATGCCAACTACCCTCACTACAAGGGCAAGTTCGCTCAAGTAATTCACAGCGATATCGCCTATGCCGAGAGCCTGATTGATGACTTCCCGATCGCTGCCAAACAACCCTCGATCGCAGTTTCCGTCGATATGCTCGATACCGGCGTGGATGTGCCCGAAGTGGTCAATCTAGTCTTCTTCAAACCCGTCTACTCACAGGTCAAATTCAACCAAATGATCGGGCGAGGCACCCGTCTATGCCCAAACCTGTTTGGCGTAGACGAACACAAAACCGAGTTCCTCGTGTTCGACCTCTGCGGTAATTTCGACTTCTTCGAGCAAACGATTCCTGAAACGAACCAAAAGCCACCCGAAACCCTCACCACTCGCCTCGTCAACACTCGCTTGGAACTGGCTCAACTCCTGCACCAGCAAAAAAATTCTGATCCTGAACAAACAGAACTCCGATCCTCCCTCTTAAACGATCTGCACCAGCATGTGGCAACAATGGAGCGGGAAAATTTTTTGGTACGTCGTCACCTTCAACACGTCGAGGAATTCTCAAAGCGCGAACGATGGGAGCAACTGAATGAAGCAGACACCGAGATAATTTCTCAGTCTCTATCCAGTCTCCCGAACGGTCTCCCCACCGAAGACCGCTTAGCCAAGGAATTTGATCTGCTCTGCTTCAAGCTACAACTCTCAATCCTCAAGCGCACTAACGACTTCGTTCGGCTCCGCGATCAGGTGCGAGATCTGTTGAGCCAGCTCGAAGCCAAACGAGAAATTCCAATGGTCAAGGATCAACTTTCCTTGATTGAAGAAGTTCAAGCAGAAGCCTGGTGGACAGACGTAATGCCCTGGATGATTGACTACGTACGGCTTCACCTGCGCGATCTCATTAAATTCATTGATCGCCAAGAACAACGCATCGTCTACACCAACTTTGAGGATCAGATGGGAGAGGTGCAAGAAGTAGACGTGCCCAACAAACAAACGGGTTTCAGCCCCTATCAATACCGCAAGAAAGTAGAAGCCTACATCCGAGCGAATGAGAATCATGTGGCGATCGCAAAACTCAAGCGCAACGCACCTCTCACCGAATCCGATTTAGAATCCCTGGAAATCATGCTTTTTAGCTCACCGGAAGTTGGAAGCCGGGAGCAATTTGAGAAAGTCTTTGGCGAAAATCTGAGACTGAAGCTGTTTATTCGCAAACTGGTTGGACTCGATCGCAATGCTGCAAAGCAAGCCTTTGCTCAATATTTAGGAAGCAGCACCTTCAGCGCCAATCAAATCCGCTTTATCGAAACTATCATCGACTACCTAACTCAAAACGGAGTGATGGATCCGGGACAACTCTATGAATCTCCTTTTACCGAAGCTCACCCCGATGGCTTAGACGGTATGTTTCGTGATGCTGCTGCTGATCAGATTGTGGCGATCCTGAGATCGTTCAATGAAACCGTTGAGGCAGAGTTTGGAACCGCATCTTGAAAAATCTCAGGCTAAACGCTGAATCAGCCAGTAGAGGCAAAAGTTCAAATCTTTTAGAAAAGGGACTTAGCAGGGGTTAGTTCCTAGAAGGGCATGTTTTTGAAGTGAAGAATCTAGAGAAAATTTCCACGTTCAACAGATGATATAGCCTTTAGCGAGGCTGATTTCTAGATGTTAGAAAAGGTCATGGTTTTCTAAATCCTCATCCAGCCGATTCTCCACTCGCTCTGGGCAGTACTGGAATGGAATATCGCAAAAACGGCATTCGTGCAAACTGGGCACCTTCCGCGCTGGGGTCGTGTTGTTTAGAATCGCGATCGCTGATCGAAACTGTGCTTTAAAATCCTCGTTAACCTGAGCTGCTTGAATTTCAATGACCTCAGTCGGATAAATGAGGCGACCTGCTAGACTTAACTTCCGATATCTAGGATGACTGAATGGAAGCAACAGCAGATAAATCAGCACCTGATAGAAGTCTGAATGCTTTCGCCGCCCGGTTTTGCAATCCTCAACAAATCCTTGATCACCTACCATTGCAACAATATCTGGCTTGCCCGACACCTTAACTAGAAAACTTCTCCCTGCAATCTCAAACCAATTCTCCCCCTCCAAAAACACTGCATATCCTTCTGTCTCCAAGTCCGCAACACGGCTCCGCAACAAATCCTGATGACTAGCATTCCATTTAGCTAAGTCAAACCCTGAAATGAGCTTCTCGTAGTTGTAGCGAGTGCGAAACCAAATTGCCCAATGGCAGTGAATCTCATCAGCCATCAATCGAGCTAACCATGTTACCCAGATAGATGGAAACGGCTTCGGTACTCCAATCATCATTCAACTCCTAGTTTGCTCATACTTGATAACCGTGATCTTCTTGGGCGGTTGCCCTTTCGATCTGCGATGGAATCCAGCAAAATAGTACGCTTGAATTATTAAGAGCGACAAGAAAATCTTGCCATCCGGCAATTCCTACGATTGTGGTTTCCGTCGGGTTCCCTTGTAATACATCTGTCGTAGCGTCTGTAAATATTCCGGTTCCGACTCGATCGTGATCCAAATGTGATGAGCTAGCGCCAGTCGCTGCTTGTGCTTATCCGTCGGAATCCTACGATGCTCTCCTTGAGAAAACCAATGATTTACGGTCGTTAAAGAACAGTCGCAGATGAATGCAAGTTCCTCGCGCGAAACATCCCAGTTTTTAAGAAACTCGTCGATCTCCATCTGCTTATCGCCCAATGGTTGTAGATATGCGTTCAACGCATTCCAGTGTCGATGAGTTGGTAGGCGAGGAGCAAGAGGCATAGCCAGATTAATTGTCAGGGTGGCAAAACTCTAGGCTACTATATCTTTGCAAGAATTTAGAACTAATGTATTATTTTCAAATCGAAATTGAAACTTGGTCAACACTGCGAGCGCTGAATCTATGCTCATCATGCTGGTCTTGTGCCTTACCAAAATTAGGAACTTGTTTTATGAGTGTCGTTACAATCCAATGCAAGCTGGTGGCAACTGAAGAAACCCGTCGTGCTTTATGGCACTTGATGGCAGAAAAGCATACTCCTCTGATCAACGAGTTGCTCAAGCGTATCGCCCAGGATTCCCGATTTGAGGAATGGAGTTTTACGGGGAGACTTCCTCGTTTAGTTGTCAGTGAAGCATGCAATCAACTAAAGCAAGACCCCCAATTTTCAGGACAACCATGAAGGTTTTATTCCTCAGCAATCTCGACTGTGCATCGCATATTCTTATCCTGGCTAGCACTTCAAACACGACTTAGAAATCAGATTGCAGGTCAGACCCGATGGTTAGCAATGCTTCAAAGCGACGATGAATTAACGATCGCTAGTCAGACTGACATCAATACACTCAGATCGAAAGCCAGCGAACTCCTCGAACAACTGAATGCATCGATCTCAGAGAGCGCCCAGACTGAAGTTAAGAAGAAGACCCGAAGTAAGAAAAATAATCAACCATCACAACAAGCAGGAGCAAATGTTTCTCGCACCCTCTTCAAACTTTACGACGAGACAGAAGATCCTTTGACTCGATGTGAGATCGCTTACCTACTCAAAAATGGTTGCAAATTGCCTGAACAAGACGAAAATCCCGAAAAATTTGCCCAACGTCGTCGTAAAACAGAAATCCGTCTTGAGCGCTTGATGAATACGTTCCAAAACACAAGAGTTCCAAGAGGACGGCACTTATCTTGGCATACCTGGATAGAAGCGTTAGATAGGGCAACAAGTCATGTTCCTGAAAATGAAGAGCAAGCAGCCGATTGGCAAGCAAGACTCTTAACTAAGCCAGCAATTTTGCCCTTCCCTGTCAACTATGAAACCAACGAAGATCTTCACTGGTCACTAAATAGCAAAGGCAGGTTATGTGTCAGTTTCAACGGTTTGAGCGAGCACTCCTTTGAGGTTTACTGCGATCAAAGGGATCTCCACTGGTTCAATCGATTCTTAGAAGATCAAGAAACTAAAAAAGCCAGCAAAAATCAGCATTCAAGCAGTTTGTTCTCTTTACGTTCTGGACGGATCGCTTGGCAAGAAGGCAAAGGTGTTGCAGAACATTGGGTGGTTCATCGACTAGTTTTATCGTGTTCTGTAGAGACTGATACTTGGACTCAAGAAGGTACAGAGAAAATCCGTCAAAAGAAGGCGATCGACTGTGCAAAAGTGATCGCTAGTACGAAAGCCAAAGAAAATCGAAGTCAGAATCAGGACGCTTTTATCAGAAGGCGAGAAAGAATGCTGGAACTCCTGGATAATCAATTTCCACGTCCGAGCCATCCTCTCTACCAAAGTCAGCCTTCAATTCTGGCTGGGGTAAGCTATGGACTTGATAAACCTGCTACTTTAGCCATTGTCGATATCCAAACTGGTAAAGCTATTGCCTACAGGAGCATTCGTCAGATCCTGGGTAAAAATTACAAACTTCTCAACCGATATCGCCTAAAACAGCAACGTAATGCCCACAAGCGTCGTAACAATCAAAGAAAAGGAAGTTCTAACCAACCTAGAGAATCTAACCAAGGACAATATCTAGATCGCTTGATAACCCATGAGATTGTAGCGATCGCTCAAAAATATCAAGTGAGTAGCCTTGTACTGCCTGACCTCGGTAACATTCGAGAAATTGTTCAAAGCGAGGTTCAAGCAAAAGCAGAGCAAAAAATCCCTGGTTCCATAGAACAACAGCGACAGTATGCCCGTCAGTATCGAGCAAGCGTCCACCGTTGGCGATACGCGCAATTGACCCAGTTTATTCAAAGCCAAGCAGCTCAACTTGGCATTTCTATTGAGATCGTGAAACAACCCCTCATAGGGACTCCTCAAGAGAAAGCCAGAGATTTAGCGATCGCTGCCTATCAAGCTCGAAAATGAAAATCGCTTGCAATTAGTTTAGATGTATTTTATAAATGAATTGCGCCATAGCTCATACCAAATCTGGTCTCTGTGCTACTGACAATTAGGAGTTAGTTTGACTATCGGAAGGTAGTCTTGCTTTCTGGCTCTGGTTAACTGTCCACCTGGATGTTGGGTGCGCTCCCAGCAAAAGGGTACGGGTTTACCGTAGTGTTGGTTAGCCGTTCTCACCTCCAAGCAAGGAGGAATCCACCCTCACCCTAAACTTATTGGCAAACCGAAGCGAGAGCGAAATTCCCGGTAGGTTGGACACTCTTTATATGTCAGGCCTTTAAAAGGTTTTCCGCCTGTTGAACTTGCTTCTAATCCCTCTAAAAATGAGCCTAGAAACGAGGTTTGCCAAACCTCGGTTTGAAAAGCTTACTGCGTCTAGGCTTTAGATAGCCGGGGTCGCAATCGCCTTTTCAGCAAGAGGCAGATTGAAAGATTCGTTGCTTTTGATGAGAGAACGATCGCACATCAGTCGCAATCGCCTTTTCAGCAAGAGGCAGATTGAAAGCGATCACGTTAGATTACCTTCATGCTGCTAGAGTTCGCTACACTACTCTTGTCAACTTTCAACTAATGGGTGGATTGAAAGGACTGCCTGACTCTGGGAAACATAACGCTGACGGGTGAGAAAGCGGTTGCGTTATGCAAGGAGAATAACGACAATAACTTGTTAACGATCGAGTTTATTAGTTTCCATGACAAGAAGTCGTTATGGCGACAATAACTTGTTAACAACGACAAGAATATGTTAGCGACGACAAGTAAAGTGTTACTCGACAATTTTTGTACAAAAAGCAAAAAAATTGCCTGACCCTTAAAAGCCCCCAGGATCAGGCAGTCTACCTGTAAGGACGCTTTTGACCGGATAGACTAAACAAACTTAGTTGCCCCCTAGTTGCTTAGCTTCTCCGAGTGCGTTCCTCAGATTTGAATTCATTCTCAGCTACCACAACCCCGAATCCCCTCGCAAGAACTACCGATTTTTACGTCAGACCAAAGTCGAATCGAATCGATGAATCCGTAAATATTCCCTGCACACCTCGCCTAAAACGGATTCAACTAAGATCTAAGACCGTCAGAATCGAGCCAGAGCGGATAAAATTGAGAGAAATTCCTTGCCTTCGTTGATTATGCTAGTTCCTCTGAGCCGTAAAAAATTTGAAGATCTGATTCCGCTGGTGGGAACTGGCGCTCAGTATAAGTATTGCTGGGGCAAGTTTTCTGATGTTCTCAGGCGAGTTTTGGTGTCGATCTCAGCGCTTGCGGCTATTTTACTGATTCGGACTTTTTTCGCTTCGGGCGAATTGCAGGACGTTCTACAAGCCGTGACATTTTTTGTTGGAATATTTGCGCTGGTGTATTGGCTTTGGGGACCGGCGATTCAAGCAGGGGTGAGGAATGCAGCGTGTCGGCGCTATAAGTACGCAGGATTTTTACGCGGCGAAGTGTTTGATGTCTTTGTCACGGATGAAGTGGTTGGGACAGAGGAAAGCGTGAATAACCGGGGCGATTTGGTGGTAACGGAGAATCGAGAGCGGCGGATTAATGTTGAAGTTGGGGATGAGACTGGGTTTGCGACGCGGATTCAAGTGCCGCTGAAACGGGAACATCAGGCGATTCGGATCGGGGATACGGCGGAAATGTTGGTGATGTCCGATCGACCCGATTTGAGCCGGATTGCCAGAGTGAGCGATGTGTTTGTTAGTCGCGTTGGGGTTTGGGTGAGTGATTATCCATATTTGCAACGGGATGAGTTTGAGGCGGTGAGTCGGCGGTTGAATACGATCGAGGTCGAGCCAGACGAGTATGAAGAACCGCCTCGACGTGCGGAGCGCTATGAAGACGATCGATATGAGCAGTTTGAAGAACCGCGATCGACGAGAAAACGGATTCCGAAATCAAGACGACGATCGCGCTAACCCGCGTTATTTCCGCCGTAGGCTTGCCATGCCAGATCGACGAGTGCGTTGACGATCGCGGCGGCAACGACTGCGCTTCCTTTTCTGCCTACTGTGCGAATGTGCGGAACGAGAGAATCGCTTAATCGCGCTTTGGCGGTATCAACATCAAGAAAGCCGGAGGGGGTTGCAATGACTAAGGTAGGTTTGATTTCCTCGGCTTGGATTAATGAGGCAAGTGTCATCAGCGCAGTTTGAGATTGTCCGACCACGAAGATTCCTTCTGGATAGCGTTTTGCTAATGTTTCGATGCCCCACGCTGCACGGGTTTTCTCTTTTTGCGGGCGGGTAATGGTCTCCATGCTGCAATAGATGGGATTGGCAAAGGTATTTTGAATGTTGGTATTGATACCAACCTGTACCATCGGCACATCGACAATGATCGTGGTTCGAGCTGCAAGCGCGGCTGCACCGGATTGCAGGGCGAGGTCTGAAAAATGGATCAGCGATTTATAGTCAAAGTCCGCAGTGGCGTAGATTGCACGGCGAACAATTTCGTATTCAGCGGGAGACAGCACATGGTCGCCAACTTCTCGATCTATGATTGCCAAACTTTGTGCGTCGGTTAGATGCCACTCCATATCAGTGTGTTACTTTTTTTACATTGGTTTCGAGCTTTTTTAGTTTACTCGGATTTGCTGGATTTGCATGGCAAAATCAGAAGAATGCTATTGCTCAGACTTTATGATTTTTGATGCGAGTCACTACTGGATTAGAAATGCTCATGTGCCTGCTTCTTTGGTGGTGAATGGGAAGAAGTGGGCGACTCGAAAATCGCCTGTTGATCATCTGCTGCACGTCGATTTAGAGATTGTGGATGGAGCGATTAGCGCGATTTTAGCAGCGGGAACTTATAGCAATTATGCGCATCCGTCGATCGATTTGCAGGGTGGGATGATTTGGGCGTGTTTTGCGGATTTGCACACGCATTTAGATAAAGGTCATATTTGGAATCGCGCCTCGAATCCTGATGGGACGTTTGAAAGTGCGTTGAGGGCAGTCAGGGCAGACTCTGAGAAGAATTGGAATGCTGAAGATGTGTATCGCCGCATGGAGTTCGGTTTGAAGTGTAGTTATGCTCACGGAACGAAAGCGATTCGGACACATTTGGATTCAGCGGGGAAACAAGGAGCGATTAGTTTTGAAGTGTTTCGGGAACTGCGAAAAAAGTGGGCAGATCGAATCATTTTGCAAGCGGTTTGTTTGGTTTCGTTGGATTATTTTTTGACATCTGAAGGGGAAAAGCTTGCGGATTTAGTCGCTGAATCGGATGGAATTTTGGGCGGAGTTACGTTTATTAATCCAGAGATTGATCAGCAGATCGATCGCGTTTTTTCACTCGCGAAAGAGCGGAAATTGAATTTAGATTTTCACGCCGATGAGAATGATGATCCGAACTCAGATACTTTACGCCGAGTTGCGGAAACTGCGATTCGACAAAAGTATCGGGGCAAAACGGTTTGCGGACATTGCTGTAGTTTGGCAGTGCAAGAAGAAACTGAGGCAGAAACGACGATCTCATTAGTCAAAAAAGCTGGAATCGGAATTGTGAGCTTACCGATGTGCAATCTTTATCTACAAGGCAGGCGACCTGGAAAAACTCCGAGATGGCGAGGAGTAACGTTATTGCATGAGTTGAAACAGGCGAAAGTTCCGGTCGCGATCGCATCGGATAATTGCCGCGATCCGTTTCATGCGTATGGCGATCATGATGCGTTAGAGGTGTTTAGCCAATCGGTGAAAATTGCTCAGTTAGATCATCCGTTTGGGGATTGGGCGACTGCGATTACCTCTACGCCTGCGGATCTGATGGGATTGTCGAATGTGGGACGAATTGGGGTGGGGTTGCCTGCGGATCTGGTGTTGTTTAAAGCGCGAAATTATCGAGAGTTATTGTCTCGATCGCAGCACGATCGGATTGTGTTGAGAGATGGGAAAGCGATCGATACAACATTGCCAAGCTATGCAGAATTAGATGATTTGGTTGAAAAGCGCAGTCGGCTTTAGAAGGAGAGCAAGGAGGAAAGGATGCAATTGTGCTTTCAAGTTGTGCGATCGTATTTGAAGTTCTAATCACTCAGTTTATCCAGTCGATCGTTTGCGTCTTTTGCTAACCGACTAAAATAGCCGCTCAGTGCCATACCGCTGATTGCGGTTGCGGTTCCTTCGGGAAGTCTGCCGGATAGTTGTAAGCTAATTCCTGCGAGTCCGACAGCGGCAAAGGTTGTTGTCGCAAACATTGCAACATTGAAGCTGAGATGGGCTTGGCGAATTCGTTCTTTTAAGATGATCCAGTCGGGGTCGTAGTGATTCATAGTAATCCGGTGTTTTGAGAGTGAGAGAACAAAGGAGGCGAGGCGGGATGATTGCCTTGTTCTCATCAGACTCTAAATTTCTAAAGAAATGGTTATGGTTAGCTGTGCAGTTGTGTAACACTTATGTCAGTGTTGCGGCGAGACTATGGACAGAGGCATTCGAGCATCGATCGCTGGAATCGAATCAGCGAAGAAGGCGCTAAAACTGAAGGGCTGGACTCAGGAATATCTCGCTGGCGCGTCTCAATGTTCGCGGCAGACGTTGAATCGATTTCTGAAAGGAATCGCGATCGAGCCACGAATCTTTCAAGCGATTTGTACCGAGTTGGAGTTGAGATGGAACAATATTGCAGAGTTAGAGGAAGGAAGTGAGCCAGTCAAGCAGACTTTAGATATTGATGCACTGGTTCAAAAAGTCCGCAAGCAGATCAGCGAAGACATTCAAAAGCGCTGCGGCACAATGCGAGTGCTGGACATGGAGCAACCGATCACGATCGATTCGATTTACACGACGGTCAACATTCTGGAGAAAGTCTCTAGCTATCAGCGAATCAGTGTGGAGAATTTGCTCGACGGGTGCGACTTGACGAACTTCGATCGCTTAAGTTTGGGACGAGTACGACAAGAGCGAATCCCTGGAGTGGAAGCAGTTCAGCGACACGATAAGCTGTTGATTTTGGGCAAGCCGGGGGCGGGGAAAACGACCTTTCTGAAATGGTTAACACTGCAATGCAAGGAAGGCGAACTGTTCCCTGATCGAGTTCCCATGTTTGTGACGCTGAAGGAGTTTGCAGAGGCATCAGGACAACCGACGCTGCTTGAGTTTGTTGGGCGACAGTTTGAGGAGTGCGGGATTGAGACTGCACTAGACATGGTAAAACACTTGCTGCGATCGGGACGAGGGTTTGTGTTTTTGGATGGATTGGATGAAGTGCGGGTGGAAGATAGCGATCGCGTTTTGAATACGATTCGGCGCACCTCGGAATTGTTCGAACGTAATCAGTTTGTCATGACCTGCCGGATTGCGGCGAAAGAGTATACCTTTACAGCCTTCACAGAGGTCGAAGTCGCTGATTTTAACGAGGAGCAGATTGCCGACTTCACGAACAAATGGTTTCTGCCAAACGATCCAACCAAGGCTGAAGAATTCCCAAAGGAACTCGAAAAGCATCCAGCTTGCGGGAGTTAGCAACGAATCCACTTTTGCTGACGCTGCTCTGTCTTGTGTTTGAAGAACAAGCTGGATTTCCGGCGAATCGTTCGGAACTTTACAAAGAAGGCGTAGATGTCCTGCTGAAGAAATGGGATGTCAAGCGGAACATTAGACGGGAGCAGGTTTATAAGCAACTGTCACTACAGCGCAAAGAAGATCTGCTCAGTCAAGTGGCTTTCACTGCCTTTGTGGGGAGCGAGTACTTTTTTAAGCAGAAATTTGTCGAAGAACAGATTCGAGACTACATCCGCAATCTTCCTAATGCTAATGATGATCCTGAAGCTTTGCAGCTTGATAGCGAAGCGGTGCTTAAATCGATCGAAGCTCAACATGGTTTGCTAGTCGAACGGGCGCGAGGCATTTACTCTTTTTCCCATCTCACCTTTCAGGAGTACTTCACCGCTCGGCAGTTCAAGGAAAAGTCAGAGGGTGAGTTTTCTGATCTTGTTTGCCACATCACCGAGGAGCGATGGCAAGAGATTTTCTACCTCACCGTCGGAATGTTGAAAAATGCCAACAAGCTTCTGCAAGCGATGAAGCTGCAAATCGATAGCCTTCTTGCACAAGATGAGAAGCTACAACAATTCCTCACTTGGGTTGAGCAGAAATCTCGCTCTGTAGATGCCCCTTACAAGCCTGCTGCAATTCGAGCTTTCTACCTCGCCCGCGCCCGCGACCTCGCCCTCGACCTCGCCCTCGACCTTGCCCGTGCCCGCGACCTCGCCCTCGCCCTCGCCCATCACCGCGATCCTGAATTGCAGCGAAAATTGCAACAGTTCAAAGAGCAACTTCCCTCTACTGACAACTGGGAGGATTACAAACAATGGTGGAGAACTAACGGACAAGCTTGGATTGAGCAACTTAGGACTGCGATGATTCAACACTGCAACATCGGGCACGATTGGCACTTCACTGAGGCTCAGAAAGAACTCCTCCAGCAGTATTACAATGCCAACATCCTCCTCGTAGACTGCCTCAATAGCGATTGCTACGTCAGCCGCGAAGTCCGCGAGGAGATTGAAGCCACATTGCTCTTGCCCTATGATCGAACTCGCTGAGCCTTAGAGCATTGAGAAGCGAGATCGCTTTGAGCAGTGATAGGCGATGTGCAACTTTCACACTTGAATCTGTTTATCTCAATGACGAAGTGCTGAACCTCAACGGTGATGCTTTTTGTCTCAATGGCGAAGCGCTGAATCTCAATGACGAAGTGCTGAACCTCAACGGCGATGCTTTTTGTCTCAACGGCGAAGTGCTGAATCTCAATGACGAAGCGCTGAACCTCAACGGCGAGTCTGTATTATCTCAATGACGAAGTGCTGAACCTCAACGACGGTGCTTTTTGTCTCAATGACGAAGCGCTGAATCTCAGTGACAAAGCGCTGAACCTCAACCTATTAACCTCAACCTATTAAAGTTGCACATCACCTAGTGATTGTCGATCGCATCTCCCAACTCCTCTATGTAGCTTGAGCAACATCGTAAGCAGCGGGTTTGCAATCCAAGAAACTTAGCGCCTCCGAATCAAGGAAACCTGCGATCGCCATTTCCAAAACCGCCTCCACCGGATACTCAATCTCAGCCGCGTGAGCAAGATAGGCTTTGCGGATATGATCGGGTAGCGCAGCTAAAATCGTTTGTGCGATCGCTGGATCTAAATGTCGGTTGTCCATCTTCAAAATCTCTCATAGAAAAAATACGTAGGGGAAGTCATTCTCAATCTCTCCCTCTTGCTGCATTGCCTGCGCGATCGCACTTCATGAAGCTTGAAAGGCATAAACATCGACATTTATCGATCGAATCGGTTGATGCTCCCCATGCAACATCTGTCGAATTCTTTCGGTTGTCTCTCGACTAAACGTAGCTTCACCACGCTGAACGCAAACTTTAGCAGGAATCCGTTCTACCAAAACAGGTCTTCCCTCAACTTGAAAGATCTCATCCAGAAATGTTTCTGAAAACTCCTTTGAACCGCAAGTCTCACACGATAGCATGGTTCACTTCTTCTCCTTGACGGGCTTCTTCTAAACTCAAGGGCGTTTCATCTGAATCTTAATACGAAATTCCCGGCAAGACCTCGCGATCGCACTTCATGAAACACCGTTTATTCAATGTCGTGTACCCAACGTTCAGCTTTGTCGGTAGACTGGTTAGACTAATCGGATTTTTGTGACATGGGTATTCAAGCGACTCGCGGAACGCGGGATATTTTGCCGGAAGAAATCGGCAACTGGCAGCAAATCGAAGCGATCGCTCGTGAAACATTGGCGCGTGCTGCTTATCAAGAAATTCGCACGCCGATTTTTGAGCAGACCGATTTGTTTGAACGCGGCATCGGAGAGACAACCGATGTGGTCGGGAAAGAAATGTATACGTTCAAAGATCGGGGAGATCGAGCAATTACGCTCAGACCGGAGGGAACGGCTGGCGTAGTGCGCTCATATATCGAACATGGGATGCAGGCTCAAGGTGGGGTCGCGCGATTGTGGTATACAGGCGCAATGTTTCGCTATGAGCGTCCGCAAGCGGGACGGCAGCGGCAGTTTCATCAATTGGGTGTGGAGGTTTTAGGCAGTGGGGATGTGAGAGCAGATGCAGAAGTGATTGCGATCGCGACTGATATTCTGCAATCGATCGGGTTGAAGAATCTCACATTGCAACTGAACTCGATCGGAAATGCAGACGATCGACAAAATTATCGCACTGCGTTGATTGAATTTCTCACGCCGCATAAAGAGAAGCTTGATCCGGATTCTCAGACGCGATTGACTAAGAATCCCCTGAGAATTCTTGATTCTAAAGATGCACAAACACAAGCGATTTTGGAGAATGCGCCGAGCATTTTGGACTATTTAAGCTCGGAGTCGAAACAGAGATTCGATCGAGTTCAGGCGCTCTTACAAGATCTTGGAATTCCTTGTAATATCAATGCGCGATTAGTGCGAGGTTTGGACTATTACACTCACACTGTTTTTGAAATTCAGTCGGATGATTTGGGTGCTCAGGCGACCGTTTGTGCGGGTGGGCGGTATGACGGATTAGTCGCACAGTTGGGCGGGGCGGACACGCCTGCGGTCGGTTGGGCGATGGGATTAGAACGATTGGTGATTCTGTTACAGCAGATCCAGCAGACTCGTCAAAGCTTGAACGCGAAGCGCGGTGCAAGCATCGATTTCTATGTTGTCTCTCGTGGTGAGAAAGCTGAAGGACAGGCGCTAAGATTGGCTCAATCGCTTCGTCGCGTTGGATTTGCAACCGAATTGGATATGAGCGGAAGTGCGTTTGGGAAGCAATTCAAGCGGGCAGATCGATCGGGTGCTGCGGCTTGTTTGATTCTGGGTGATACAGAAGCGGAGAATGGAACAGTACAGATTAAATGGTTGAAAACTGGGGAGCAAAGTGCGATCGTACAATCTGAACTATTAAGCAACGTAGATCAGCTACGACAACAACTGATCGATGAGCGTTGATTCTGTAAATCTCCGGATTTTGGCGACTCGATGATCACTATTTCAAAAGGCAGATGGTTCAAAATCGTATCGAGGTGCTAAAGTTCTATCATTCGAGTCGGTCAGCTTAATTCGGAAATCCTTTCCGAAGCGGAGGAACCAGTTTAACCGGGGCTTACTGTTGTGAACTTAGAATTCTAGGTGATCCAATCGGGGGCAATCTCTCAGCCCTAGCCCGTCAGCTAACTCCGTCAGCCCCTGAGAGCTTGACTCTGGAGAACCAAACCCTATGATTCTGCAACTCAATTTGGCAGCGGTCTTTGCTGCTGTTGCTCAGGCTACGGTGCGTCGGGTGAAACCGATCGTATCGAGCGATCGTGTGATTTATCCGGCTTTAGGATTTCTCGGCGTGATTGTTCTGTGGTGGACGATCGCGCTTGCGAAACACGAATTGATGCCTACGCCTCCCGAAGCGCTGATGGCAAATATGGATTACATTCTCAATCCCTTCTACCGCCGAGGTCCTGGAGATTTGGGATTAGGCTGGCTGTTGTTGGCAAGCTTGAGACGAGTCTTGATTGGCTTTGGATTGGGCGCGATCGTGGCAATTCCGATCGGCTTTTTGATCGGGATGTCTAAGAAAGCAATGCTGACGTTGAATCCGATTATTCAGATTTTCAAACCTGTTTCGCCGTTAGCTTGGTTGCCGATCGCATTAGCTATCTTTAACCTGGCTGATCCGTCTGCAATTTTTGTGATCTTCATTACCTCTTTGTGGGCGACGATCATCAATACTGCACTCGGAGTCGCAAGCGTTCCCAAAGACTATTTGGACGTGGCGCGAGTGCTGGAAATGCCGTATTGGAGACGAATTCTCAAGATTGTTCTACCCGCAAGCTTGCCTTATATCTTTACTGGATTACGAATCAGTTTAGGAGTTGCTTGGCTTGTGATTGTGGCAGTTGAAATGCTCACGGGTGGTGTGGGAATTGGCTTTTTTGTGTGGGACGAATGGAGCCGATTGAATCTCAGTTCGGTGTTTTTAGCAGTATTTGTGATTGGGATAACTGGACTGTTATTAGATTTTGCTTTAGCGCAAATTGAAGCTTGGGTGACACATCGCCGCCGCGCTTCGTAGCTCAAGGACTTAGAACAATGACTCATCAATGGACGCGCCGAGACTTTCTCGCAGGAATGGGCGCATCTGCGATCGCAGCAACTTTACCTTCCTGCGCCATCAACGCCAATCGTGCGCCGCAAGGACTATCCGAAGCGGCAATGTCGATCACGCCTGTGATTCGATCGAGTGATTTAGAGAAACCGAATTTAACGATCGGCTATGTTCCGGTAAATGACTGTGCGCCGTTTGCGATCGCGTGGGAGAAAGGCTTTTTTCGGAAATACGGCTTGAATGTGCGACTGAGCCGCGAAGCAAGTTGGGCGACTTCGCGCGATGGTTTGATCTTTGGTCGATTAGATGCCGCTCCAGTGGTTGCGGGTGCGGTCACGAATGCGCGTGTGGGTGCGGAAGGGGCGCGTCATGCTCCGATGTGTGCAGCCATGACGATTCACCACCACGGTAATGCGATCACCATGAATCGCGCCATGTGGGATGCTGGATTGCGTCCGTGGTTTGAGTACAACGGTGACTTAGAAGCATTCGGCAAGGATTTTCGCCGCTACTTTGAAGGACTCGCTCCAGAACAGCGAGTTTGGGCAGTGGTGCTGAGTTCTTCAATCTATGAATACTTTGTGCGGTATGTCGCAGCAGCAGCAGGGATCGATCCATTAAAAGAGTTCAGAGTGATCATTGTTCCGCCGCCGCAAATGGTGACAAACGTGCGGATTGGTGCAATGCAGGCATACATGGTCGCAGAGCCTTGGAATACACGCGCGATCGCTGGCAATGAAGGTATCGGTTTCACTTTTGCTCAAGGTCGTGAGATTTGGAACGGACATCCCGATCGCTTACTCGCGGTGATGCAATCCTTTATTGATGAGAATCCGAAAACCTATCGCGCTTTACTTAAAGCGATGATCGAAGCGTGTCGTTACTGTGATGAGAATCGAGAAGAAGTTGCCCAGATTATTTCTGGTCGATCGTACACCGGAGCTAAACCGAAACTGACAGAACCCGCGATCGTGGGTAACTATAACTATGGTGGCTTTGATGGACGCGATCGCACCGTGAAATCGGATGCAACGACGATGTTTTTCAGTATGCCGAAAGGTGTGCCTCAAGTGCCGAACGAGCATTCTACCTTTATGTGGCGATCGCGGAGTTTGTGGCTAATGACGCAGGCTGCACGCTGGGGACAAATCAAAGAAATTCCCAAAGACGCGAACCAGATGGCAGAGCGAGCTTGGCGGACTGATATTTATCGAGAAGTGGCGGCTGAGTTAGGAATTGCCTGTCCGAGTGAAGATTACAAAATCGAACCTGCCGAGGCATTTATTGATAAGAAAGTCTTTGATCCGAGTGATCCTGTCGGATATCTCAACAGCTTCGACATTCGTGCGAGTCGATCGACAAACATCTATCTCGCTTAGAAGTATCTTAAGGGGGTTCCTCATGGTTCAGTTCAATATGCTTAACGATGGCGTCCAAAACGCTAATTCCACGGTGTCTACACCCTTTCTCGAAGTCAACCATCTGCACAAAGCCTACAAAACAGGCGGTCGAGAAACTGTCATTCTCAAAGATGTCAATTTAACGATCGGCGATCGCGAGTTTATTTCGATCATTGGTCACTCTGGCTGCGGTAAGTCTACGCTGCTGAAAATCGTTGCGGGATTAGAACAATCGACTTCGGGTTCTGTGCTGCTCGAAGGGCGAGAAATCCGCAAGCCTGGAGCCGAGCGCATGATGGTGTTTCAGCAATATTCACTCTTGCCTTGGTTAACGGTGAGTCAGAACATTCGATTGGCGATCGATGAAGTGCTAAAAGATGCTTCATCTGTCGAGAAGAAACAAATTGTTAGTGAACATCTTGCAATGGTGAATCTTACTGCTGCCGCAGACAAGTATCCTGACGAGATCTCTGGTGGAATGAAGCAGCGGGTCGGAATTGCGCGAGCGTTGGCGACTCGTCCAAAGATGTTGCTAATGGATGAGCCGTTTGGTGCGTTAGATGCCTTGACGCGCGGCAAACTTCAGCGACAAGTGTTAGAGATTTGGGAAAACCATCGCCAAGCCGTCATGATGATTACCCACGATGTGGATGAAGCGATTTACATGAGCGATCGCATTGTTTTGATGACGAACGGACCTGAAGCCACGATCGGTGAAATTCTCGATGTGCCATTTGCTCATCCCCGCGATCGCGCCAAAATCCGCAATTCGCCAGAGTATTATCAACTACGAAATCATGCTCTAAACTTCCTAGATTCTAATTTTGAATCCGAGGAATAGAAGAAATATACTAAGGCTAATTCTTTCAGCGCATTATGGTCACACTTCAGCTTCGACAACTGGCGATTGATCCGGGGCAACGAGTCCAACTTCAAGAGGTCAACTAGCAGCAATTTGAAGCCATTCTCGATGAGCTAGGAGACAAACGCGCCTGTCGAATTGCTTATAATGACGAAGTGTTAGAGATTCGGATGCCTTTACCAAAACACGAAAAAGCGAAAGTCTTGATCGGGAATATGGTCACGATTTTACTGGAGGAGCTTGAGATTGATAACGAGTGTTTTGGTTCCAGCACCTTCAAACGGCAAGACATGGCGAAAGGAATCGAGCCAGATGACTGCTTCTACATTGAGAATGCTGCTCAAATGGTTGGCAAAGACCGAATTGATCTGATGGTTGATCCTCCTCCAGATTTGGCGATCGAGGTAGATGTCACTTCTAAAACTGGATTGGATGCTTATCAAGCCTTGGGAGTTTCAGAACTCTGGCGATTTGACAATGGACAACTAAGAATCAGTGTGTTGCAAAATGGGCAATACCAGGATGCAAACTTCAGCCCTCACTTTCCTGATTTCCCGATCGTCGAAACCATTGCTCAATTTCTGGTTGTGTCGCAAAAATGGTAGGGTGTGAAAGCTCAATTTTCTCTAGCTTTGCTCTCAATGGCGACTGACTCCCTGTTCAAATGGCACCACTTCTTGCCTGAAATCATCTTGCTGAACGTACGCTG
>JAHHHU010000058.1 GCA_019359175.1 Phormidium tanganyikae FI6-MK23 | reverse complement strand
GCGCCAACGATTTGAAGATTGGCGAGAAGTCGCTTGCTTGCAAACGGCTGCATAAAATTGAGCGAACCTAGCGATTGCAGGATTGTTGTGCTTAATTTTGAATATTCCCGCTTAAGTTGACGATACCGTAATTGACAAGCTCACCTTAGCAGACTCGTACAAGCTTGCTAGCGATATACTCGTTGACTCAGCACTAGATAGTGATGAGCCATACAATCTTCTTTATCCAATAATCTACAACTATAGACACGCAACAGAACTATATCTAAAAGCTGTACTATCACCAGATAAAAAGAATCACGACTTAAAGAGATTATCCCAGAACTTACGCCAGTTTCTTAAACAGGAACATGGTGTAGTAACACCTGCTTGGTTGGAAAATTTGATTTTAGCTTTTCATGACTTTGATCCTAGTTCTACGACATTTCGATATGGTGATCCGGGTGTGTTTTCCCACAGTACAGGTGACAGAGGAGAGTTTTGGTTTGATTTACCTCACACGAAAAAGTTAATGGGATGGATGGCTATCGTCTTCCAACCTATCAGGGCAAATCAAGACAAACAAATCTAGCCATAGTGTTTTCAGATCTGAAATTTATTATGTGTTCTGCATCGAAAACGTATTAGTGCTGTGACAGACGTTAAAGGCGGTGAGATCACGTTGTTCTAAACTCCAGGGGTTTGTCCGCCATCGACCAAGATTTCTGTGCCTGTAATTGAAGCGGCGCGATCGGAAACCAGAAACAATGCGAGATCAGCGATTTCTTCAGGTTGTACAATCTTTCCTAATGGAATTGCTCTGATTGTATCGGCTTTCGCTGCTTCGATGCTAATTCCGCGCTCGCTCGCAGTTTGGGCAGCCAATCGCTCGGCTCGTTCGGTTGCAGTAAATCCTGGCGAAATTGCGTTGATTCTGACATTGTGTTGAGCGAGTTCTTTCGCAATGCCTCTAGTGAAGTTAAGCAATGCCGCATTCGTTGTTCCACCAGGAAGAAAATTTGCGCGTGGGGTTCTGCCAGCACCGCCGATGATGTTAATAATACGACCATCACGGCGGCTGGTTAGGTCTGGAATCACCGCTTTCACGAGGCGAATATACCCTAACAACTTTAAGTTCCAAGCATCGAGAAAGGCCTCATCATCGAGATTGACCAGTTCTCCTGCGCGGGCTGATCCTGCATTGTTGATCAGAATATCAATCTGTCCAAATTCCGAGATTACTTGAGACACAACTTTCTCAATACTTTCTGCTTGACTCAGATCTGCACTAATCGAGATCGCTCGATTTCCTTGATCGGGCAATGCGTGGAGTGTGCTGATTGCTTTTTCTAAGCGGTCAGAATCACGAGCCACGATCGCTACATTCACGCCTTCGCGGTAAAGTCCTTTGGCGATCGCCAATCCAATTCCGGCACTGCCGCCAGTCACGATCGCAGTTTTTCCAGTGAGGTTTAATTCAATTGCCATGATGTTTAAGTCTATCCTTCATTAGAAAGCGTTGAAATGATGTCAGCAAGGGAACGAGTTCGATCAGCTTCTTCTGGGGTTTCTTGACCCAGCGGAGTCTCTTTTACCGATCGGTAAACTTCTGCTGCACCTCGAAAGGTGAGTTCTGTCAAACCGAGTGCCTGAAAAGTATCTGCAATTTCTTCCATTTCTCCGATCCAACGATGAGCTTTAGGAGTCATGCCTGGAATCGATCGAGTGAGCAAGGATAGTAATCCTTTTTGGCTATTGGATAACTCATCTTCTAGAGGCTGTTCTAAACCGAGTCGATGAGCCGCAATCAGCAACTCTGTCCCGATCTCAGTCAGTCCTTTCGTTAATGCGGCATAGCACATCTTCAGCCCCGATGCTTGTCCGATCTGCTCACCAATAACGCGAACATCTAGCCCGTAGTTCTGTAGCTCCGCGAATCGGTTGGTCTGTGTTCCAGACGCATAAATGCGAGTGCGATTTGGAACCCTCGGAGGCGGACCAATAATCGATGCATCGATAAATTGACCGCCTGCATTCTCAATGATTTGGGCAATCTCATTGACTTTTTGAGGAGCGATCGCATTACAGTCTGCATACAGCAACGGTTTTCCAACAGCCCGAATCGCGATCGCAATTTCTGCTCCTGCTTGCACGGCTGCGGACGGAACCAGCACCGAAAGTACTAGGTCAGCTTTAGACACAAGCTGCTTGAGATCCCCAGCATTCTCGATA
This sequence comes from Phormidium tanganyikae FI6-MK23, assembly GCA_019359175.1. GTDB lineage: Bacteria > Cyanobacteriota > Cyanobacteriia > Leptolyngbyales > Leptolyngbyaceae > Leptolyngbya > Leptolyngbya tanganyikae. The sequence continues at coordinate 16,003 of JAHHHU010000058.1, read as the reverse complement.
TTTGCCTCGTTCGCCAGGTGTCGAGTTCGCTGAGTACGATCGTCAAGTGCCGCGATCGTCTTTACCCCATGTCGAGACAGAACAGTTGCAATCGCCTGCCCCATATCACCCGGACTATAAATCCCAACCGTTTGTATTGACATATTGCAATGACGACGAGAGAAGAAACAAAGAAAGATTTGATCTACTAGTGCTAAACGTTCTCAAAAATTTGCTTTGCGGTTTATGGCAGTGCAGGTGTCTTGAACGGATGAACTGTTTCATAAGCTTTTGCGGCTTGCAGAACTAGCGCGTCTCGGTACTTCGCGCCAACAATTTGCAATCCGACAGGTAAACCCTCTTGAGTGAAACCGATCGGAACAGAAGCCGCAGGTTGCTGAGTCAAATTAAACGGATAAGTGAACGGCGACCAATTTAGCCCCGGTGGATAGAGATCAGATTGGGGAGAAACTTGACCGACCGGAAAAGCCGCGATCGGAACAGTCGGAGTCAGCAGCAAATCATACTTTTGATGAAATAAGCCAAGCTGTCGCCCCAAAGCCTCCCGCGCATCTAAAGCACTTTGATACTCGGCTAACGTGACGCGATCGCCGACTTCTGCGGATGCCTGTAAGCCTTCTTCCACCACAGATCGCTGTTCTGCCGTAAACGATCGCAGTAACTTTGCCGCTCCCGTTGTCCAGAAGGTGCGAAAGATCGGAAAAGGATTCTCAAATTCTGGATCAACTTCTTCCACGATCGCGCCCAATTCTGCAAAGACTCGAACAGCCAATTCGACCAGTGCTGCAATCTCCGGTTCTACATTGGCATAGCCCAATCGAGGACTGTAAGCAATGCGTAATCCTGATACCCCTTGCTCCAACGTTTGCAGGTAGTCCTGATGATCATCTGGCAGAGCAAACCAATCGCGAGGATCAGGATAAGCGGTTCCTTCGGAGTTGCGCCCTGCGCTAATTGTGTTCAAGGTCAAAGTCGCATCTAATACAGTGCGAGTCGTCACGCCAATATGAAACAGCGTTCCCGTATGAGCTGATGGATAGCCTGCAACTCGTCCAAACGTCGGCTTAAAGCCAAACACTCCAGTAAATGCTGCCGGAAGCCGAGTCGAGCCACCGCCATCTGTGCTGATGTGAATCGTGCCCAGTCCCAAAGCGGCTGCAACTGCGGCTCCGCCGCTACTGCCGCCGGGAGTGCGATCGAGGTTCCAAGGATTGCGAGTAATGCCATTCAACGCCGATTCGGTGACCCCTTTCCACCCAAATTCTGAGGTTGTGGTTTTGCCGAGAAAAATTGCACCCTGCGATCGCAATTGAGCCACGGCTGGAGCATCTTCATCCCAAGGTTGATCTGGCGAAATCGCTTTACTGCCGCGCAAAGTTGCCCAGCCTTTTGTCCACAAAAGATCCTTTACGGTTGTCGGAACTCCATCGACGATTCCTAGCGGTTCTCCACGCAGCCAACGAGCTTCTGACGATCGCGCATCTGACAAGGCTTTTGCTTCATCCACTAATGCAAATGCATTTACCTGTGGTTCAGATCTTGCGATACGTTCTAGCGCAGCCTGAGTCACTTCAACGGGTGAGAGTAAACGCTTTTGATAATGTTCTGTAAGTTCGATCGCTGAAAGATTCTCAATATTAGTAGACATGGTTTAGATTCCGTGAGTGAGCTAAAGTGTATTAATATCCAGCAGCACGATCGACAATATTTTGCAGTGGTTGTCTCGATCGATAGCGATTCAGGTTCTCTAAAAAGAAATCGACAGTGCGACGGCGAGAATGAGCAGAACTCCAAGAGATGTGTGGAGCCACGAACAGATTAGGCAGCGACCACAAAGGACTTTCGGGCGGGAGTGGCTCTGTAGCAAATGTGTCAAGTCCGGCTCCGGCAATCCAGCCTTCGGTTAGTGCAGTCAGCAATGCGGCTTCATCAACGAGCGCACCCCGCGCAATATTGATCAAATAGGCAGACGATCGCATCGCCCGTAATACATCCGCATTGATCATCTCTTTGGTTTCGGGAGTGAGAGGCGCTGCCAACACCACAAAATCAGCTCCGGGTAGTAGCAGATGCCACTCGGCTGCACCCACAATTTTCTCAAAGTGTGGTGACGGTTGAGGATGCTTGCGGCTACCCCAAACATGCATTCCAAAAGAACTCGCGCGCGCGGCGATCGCTTGTCCAATTCCACCCGCACCAATGATCAGGACGGTTGCATCTGATAGTTCTTGTAGAAAGATGTTTCGCTTCCAGCGATAATCCCACTGATGTTGTTCTTGTAATTGGTGCAGAGTTTTCAAATGTTTAACGTGGTCGAGCATCAACGCCAGTACAAATTCTGAGATCGGAATTGCGTGAACACCTGCGCCGTTGGTCAGGATGATGTCTCGCGCTAGTGCAGTCGGTGTTAGTAAATGATTTACACCTGCGCTCGGTGTATGCTGCCATCGTAGAGCAGGAGCAGTATTCAAAACTTTGTCTAGAACGGCTGGTTTTAGCAGACCTGCGCTCAGATATATTTCCGCATTGCTGGCATCGCCATTTAGCTCGCCTTCTCGATCGACTAATACAACTTCGATCTCTTCGGGCAAGCGCGGCTTCAATTCATCAGCGAACTCGATCGAGACAATTAGTTTCATAGCAATCTTGATTAGAAGGGTTCAACCCAGGGGCGTAGTTCAACCTCCCAAGTCCAGGCGTTGCGAGGCTGGCGCAGAATGTTGAGATAAGTTTGAGCGATTGCGTCTGGATCTAAAAAGCTGTCGGGTTTATCATCCGGTTTGATGCGCGTTGCAGACCGAATTGCACCATCAATCACAAAATGCGCGACATGAATATTCTGAGGAGCGAGTTCACGCGCGATACTTTGAGCTAATCCCCGCAAGGCAAACTTCCCCATTGCGAACGGGGCTGACAGAGAATAGCCTTTCACACTTGCAGAAGCTCCTGTGAAAAAGATGGCTCCTCCACCTGCTTTTAACTGAAGTTTTGCGGCTGCTTGAGCAACAAGAAAGCCTCCATAGGCAGTGATTTTGATTGTCTTTGCGACTTCAGCCGGATCAAGGTCGATCAAGGCTCCGCGAATTCGCCAACTTGGATTGTAAATCACAACCGTTGGAGTTCCTAACTGTTGTTCGACCTTACTAAACAGTCGATTCACATCATCTGGATTAGAGGCATCTGCTTGAAAACTGATGGCTCCAATCTCTGTCGATAACCCATCGAGCTTATCAACCTGTCGGGCTGCCAAAGCAATTTTGAAGCCTTCTTTTGCAAGTAGACGGGCTAAAGATGCGCTGAGTCCGCTACCTACTCCAACGATCGCATTAATCGTTGCCATTGGTTTGTTGCTCCCACTCTAAAAATTGATTCTGCTGATCAATTTCGATCGACTTCAAGAACAGCCTTAATAATCTACGGTAAACTTACCGATTTATTGTATTTAATTTGACTTCAAGGTATCATAGGAACGCAAAGAAGATCAAGTCTATTTACAGATGAGACTGTTCAACTTTACTAAAAATCGTCTCAACTAATGCTGGAAGATGATGTGGAGAACCAACAATGAAGTCAGCTCCGTGAATAGTCAACTCTGACGCTGTTCCATAGCCATAAGTGACTCCGATCGCGCTAATACCATTCTGTTTTGCGCCAATCATGTCATGTTTACGATCGCCAATCATCACAGCGTTAGTTGATGAAATGCGTTCTGTTCCTAACACATACTGAATCAAATCGCCTTTGTTGCTCCAAGTTTCATCTAGCTCACTGCCGTAAACATGATCGAACAGCGCCGACAACCCAAAGTGATCGACAATGCGGGTTGCGTAAATGTGGGGTTTTGATGTTGCAACAAATGTCTGACAACCCGCTGCACGAAGCGATTGTAGAGTTTCTGGAATTTGAAGATAGAGTGCATTTTCAAACAGTCCGATCGTGGAGTAGCGCTCACGATAGAAAGACAAAGCGCGTTCGATGGTTGCTCGATCGGAAGTCTGCAATAGTTCTGCAAAACTCTGATGTAATGGAGGCCCAATACACCAGCACAGATCCTCAGCGTTGGGTGGAGTGTAACCAAGTTCAGACAAGGCGTATTGAATGCAGCGAGTGATCCCAGGCTTTGGATCAGTCAAGGTTCCATCTAAATCAAATAGAACAGCGTAAGGAAAGGTTTGACTAGGCATTAATAAGCGATCGACAGTGGTACTCTATGATTTTTGATCAATCTGAGTTTGAAATCCGGTGCGAGTGGGGAGAAAACGGCGTTGCACAGTTAGCGCCGATTAGCGATGTGGTAATCATTGTCGATATTCTCTCATTCTCAACCTGTGTTGAAATCGCAAATCGCCGAGGCGCGATCGTTTTTCCTTATCAGTGGAAAGATAAGACTGCTCAAGAGTTTGCTACCTCGATCGATGCAGAACTCGCAGACAGACGCAATAGCGGCACCCGTTATGAACTCTCCCCAGCCTCCCTTGCTCAGATTCCAAACAGTACTAAATTGGTGCTGCCCTCGCCGAACGGTTCCGCACTCAGTTTAAAGACAGGCAACACTCCGACCCTTGCAGGTTGCTTGAGAAATAGTCATGCGATCGCGACATCTGCCACAACCTACGGGAAGCGGATTGCTCTCATTCCTGCCGGGGAGAAATGGGAGAATGGCAGCCTTCGTCCTTCTTTTGAGGACTGGATTGGAGCGGGAGCAATTCTCAGCTATCTCAAAGGAACTTTGTCACCAGAAGCACAAATCGCTATTGCTGCTTATCAGTCTGTTCAATCGAATTTGAAATCTCTGCTTAAACAATGCAGTTCTGGCAAAGAATTAATCGCAAAGGGATTTGAGCAAGATGTTGATTTAGCAGCAGAAATCAATGTAAGTACTTGTGTTCCAACTTTGGTAGATAGAGCTTATCTCGATCGAACTTGCGCATTTTGAGCCATGAGAATTTATCATACGGTAAACCTACTGATTTGCTGTAGAATCTTGATTATCTAAACAGTATTGGCTGCGATCGCTGCTTTTAACAAATTGCTTGTGTCAGAAGGCAACAAGAAAGCAAATCTAGCGAATACTGCTAAATCGATCAACTCTGGAGAGTTTAAATGAGCAACAAACATATTGAAGTCAAACAGGTCGCTGGCTACATCGGTGCTGAAATCAGCGGTGTTGATCTTTCACAACCGTTACACAATGAAGTGGTGAAAGAAATTCGCGATGCCCTACTGAAATGGAAAGTCATTTTCTTCCGCAACCAGAACGTTGATCATGCGGCTCAGATTGCATTTACGGCTCGGTTTGGGGAAGTCACCTACGCACATCCCCATGAAGATGAGCCGATCGAGGGGTTTCAAGAAATCATGCCGGTCGATCGCAGTCGCTATGAGCGCAAAAATGGTGTGCGTCGAACGAGCTATGAACATCGCTGGCATACAGATGTCACCGCAGCCATTAACCCGCCTGCCGCTTCAATTTTACGCGCCGTGAACGTTCCTAGTTTTGGCGGTGATACCACTTGGACAAACCTGGTTGCGGCGTATGAAGGACTATCAGCCCCACTTCGAGCATTAGCTGACACGCTCAAAGCTGAACATCGCTTCAATGCTCGGCTAGATGTTCCTAGCAAGAGTAAGTTCGCTCAACGCATTGCAGCAAATCCACTTGTTTCGATTCATCCAGTCGTACGAGTCCATCCAGAAACGGGTGAACGGGCACTGTATGTTAATCCTGGTTTCACCTCGCATATTCTCGATGTGTCGCGCCAAGAAAGTGACTTACTGCTAGAGCTATTCTTTAATCAAATTACAAAGCCTGCTTACACGACTCGATTTCGGTGGAACAATGGCGACATTGCCTTTTGGGACAATCGCGCCACTGCCCATTTAGCACCTCAAGATCTGGATCACATCGAAGTTGAGCGCGTCCTTTATCGAACCACGATTACTGGAGAAGTTCCGGTTGGTGTGGATGGGTTTCGATCGCAGGTGGTTGAAGGCGAAGTGTTCAGTGCTGAAGTCCCAACTGTCTTGAAGGAAAGAGGCACTCTAACCCCTGCGTAAGTAGGCAAAGCTAGATCGAGCAACTTGCTTCGTTGTTAACTCGCTCTGAATGTCTGGGCTAACTGTGCGAAATTAGTTTCAACCCACTGAAAAGGCTATCCTATCTAGCTGTTAGTCCCCTTCAGTGGACTTCGCACGATCAGCCCCGAATTCTATTCCAAGGCGGGTGACTTTCAGTTGAGCACAACAGGCGATATGGGAGTCGGTTTGCACCGCTATTTAGGCGAATCTGCTCCTTTGCCTGCGAATGAACCGCTGTTTGTCTTTTCTGGTACTCCCGATCGTGCAGTCGCTCCCAACTAAACATAGATTCAGGAATCAGACCTATGAGCCAGCTTGCAGAAAAAATTCTAGATCCGACGTTTCAGTTTCCAACTCAAGTTACAGCCAGTTCTCCAGGACTCCAGCAGCTTTTTGACTACATTGCTTTGGGAGCAGCAGAGCGGGATCGCGATCTCATTCTTCCCTTTGATATCGTTGAACTAATTCGACGATCGAGACTGGGCGCACTCCGAATTCCGGTTGCCGAAGGGGTGGCGGTAGTTCAGCGCGTGAATTGTTCGAGGTCGTGATTCGACTGGGAGATGCTGATCCGAACGTGGCGCATATTGTGCGAAATCATTTCTCTGTAGTAGAGCGAATTTTGCGATCGCAGTGAGCGAAATCGTCGCTGGCTCAAAGCAGTCGCGGATGGTGCAATCATCGGACTTGCCTTTAACGAACTGGAAGTAAAACGGGCAGGCGGCGGCGAAATCGCTAATACAAGACTATCGCTGGATCACACAGGCTATCGTCTGAATGGCAGGAAGTATTACAGTACAGGAAGTCTCTATGCAGATTTAATCTTTGTGAGTGTGTTAGCGCCCGACGACAACACAGCTTTTGCGATCTTGCCCACCGACCGCGAAGGTGTTGAGCTTGTAGACGACTGGGACGGCTTCGGACAAAGGCTCACGGGGACAGGAACAACTCTGTTCACAAACGTTTGGGTAGAGGCGGATGAAGTGATTCTGGATACAGCCCCAGACAAAGACTACCTGCCCCTACAACATTGTCCCGCAACTGATCCTGACAGCAATCAACGCGGGAATTATTCGCAGTGTTCTACGGGATGCGACAAATCTTGTCAAAAAGCGTTCTAGAGTCTTTTATCATGCTGCATCTGAGCAAGCCACTGATGATCCGCTCTTGCAGCAAACTATTGGTCAAATTTCGACAAATGCCTTTGCTGCTGAATCGATCGTTCTAGTAGCGGCGGATTTCCTTGATCGACTTGAAGCCGCCAAAGCTCAAGGTGAAGAAGCAGAGCTAGCTGTGGCGCTCGCAGCGTCTCTCAGTGTTGCGAAAGCGAAACTGATTGTGGATGATTTGGCGTTACGTTCAGCAACGTTGCTGTTTGACGTGGGCGGGGCTTCTACAACAAAGAAGAGTAACAACTACGATCGACATTGGCGCAATGCTCGAACGTTATCTTCCCATAACCCAAATCACTTCAAAGTGCGTGCGATCAGGAACTACGAAATTAACGGTACGCCGCCACCAACGAAAGGATTCTTCTAGAAACAAATGACGCTTGCACGAATGGGTTAGTCGGATCAGGTTAACCCGTTCATGTATTCGATCGATTTATTTGTGTTATTTTTAGTTAGAGATTCTAACAGTTTGTTTTACGTAGAATTTATCTTAGATAAGTATGTCCTTACTGCATCGTTCCTGGTTCAACTTGCCAGCGTTCCAATCTCGAAACTACCAGCTTTACTTTGCGGGACAGAGCCTATCGATGATCGGCAACTTCATGACGCAAGTTGCGATTCTCTGGTTAATTTATCGTCTGACCAATTCAGCGCAGTTGCTAGGTCTGGCGGGTTTTTTGGGACAACTGCCCGTGTTTTTACTCGCTCCGGTGTCGGGGATTCTTGCCGATCGCTATAGTCGTCGCCGTTTGATGTTGCTTTTGCAGATCTTCGGCATTACAGTCTCGATTGGGTTGACAGTTTTAACGTTTCTAGGTTGGGCAAATTTATGGATATTGCTGGTTTTGAGCGTGTTGGGAGGCGTACTAAAGGGGCTAGATGTTCCGATTCGTCATGCGTTTGTTAGTGATATTGTCAGTCCAGCCGAGATGAGCAGTGCAATTTCCTTGAATTATGCTTTTCTCAATAGTGCGCGGTTGATTGGTCCCGCGATCGGTGGAATTTTGATCGCCAGGATGGGAGCAGCATCGTGTTTTTTGTTTGATAGTGTTAGCTACGTGCCTGCAATTTTGGCACTTAGTGCTATGCAAATCACAGTAAAGCCGAAAGAACCTCAAGCAAATCATCCCCTAAAAAAATTAACCGAGGGATTTCAGTACGCCTATTCTGTTTTGCCGATTCGGATTTTGCTCGTGCTATTAGCCTCAGTAAGCTTGATCAACATGTCCTACGCGACGCTGCTCCCAGTATTTGCAGTCGAAACTTTGGCTGGAGGAGCCGAAACGCTGGGCTTTTTGACGGCATCTGCTGCGAGCGGTTCGGTCATTGCCTGTCTCTATCTCAGCTTTCGTCGGCGCAGTACTGGCTTGGACAAATTAATCGCAGCGTGTCCGTTAACCGTCGGATTAGGCTTTGTTGTCTTTTCTTTTTCTCACGTATTTTGGATCTCTGCCTTAGCATTGATCGTTGTGGGTTGCGGTTCCACGTTTCAGGTTGCGGCTAGTAACACGGTTTTGCAGTCCATTGTGGAAGAAAATAAACGGGGCAGAGTAATGAGCTTCTACACGATGTGCTTCATGGGCATGGCTCCCTTTGGCAACTTGCTGCTGGGCAGTTTGGCGCAACAAATCGGCGCACCTAACACGCTAATTCTGGGAGGCGGTCTCTGTGTTCTTGCTTCTTGTTGGTTCGCTCAGTATCTTTCTGTTTTGACAAAAGCAATTCAGACTGAAGAACTATCCGATCAGCCTGTTTAGGCGATGTTGTACGCAGTCGCCTAAACGCTGATCCCCTATTCGTAGAACAAGAATGTCCGCAACTCTATACTCTCGCGAGAAGGCGCATCAGCAGGACTAGTCGGATCATCAAACGCAGAGTGAGCCGAAAATCTCGCTTTGCCATCTTCCGCTGAGTCGAAGCATTTGATCAATAGCGCCTCATCTCAGTGCATCTGAGGGAAGTAAAACCATTTTGTGCGCTGGATTGTAGATCACTCCATAGGTTTCACCCACGCGATCGCGGTAGACCAGATTACTCGCGACCCAATCCGTCGGGGCAATGCTACGAGCATCAGACAACGCGAGAGGCGATTCAAGAATCGGATTCGCGATCGCTCTCCAGACATTGACAATGCTAAACCGACCTTGCAGTAGCGCATCGGGAGCATCTTCTCCGATCTCTCCCAACACCCGCCGCGCACGAGTATAGCCAGAGTTCGCTGTAAAGTCGTTGTGAACTCGCTTTCCTGGCTCTCGAATATTGTTCGCTCCAGACTGCGATCTCTGAGCATTGCGAACTAAATGATCAAAGATCACGACTCTAACTGCACCTGTCTGCTCTTTAAGAAACTGTTCGGCTTCGGGATAGTATACGCGCTGTACCTCTTCATCGTCATAGAAGTTCCGATCACCAGAATGTCTTTCTCAGTCAGCAGGACATACTCTTCGGTATCGAGTTTAATGTCTGTGCCTGCGTATTTCGAGTAAAGAACTTTGTCCCCGATCGAGACATCTAGCTTTTGATAAGTTCCGTCCTCGTTGCGCTTGCCAGAGCCAATTGCAACGACTTCACCAACTTGAGGCTTTTCCTTTGCAGCATCAGGTAGAAAGATACCGCCTGCTGTTTTTTCTTCAGATGCGCTGACTTTGACAAAAACGCGATCGCCGAGTGGCTTCATGGTGGATACATTCAGGGTGATTGCTGCCATAAAAATGCTCCAAGCTCAAAATTTGAAGAGCATGATACGATGCATCTTTCGTACATCGCCAGGTTAAAGAAACAAAATCTGTTTGAGAACGCTAGTTCGCTGAAACTTTCCCATTCGTAGTTCAATTAGAGGAATGGAGAGCTTGCGAAGACTCGTAACTTTAGTAGCACTCTCAACATACAAGCGCTAGTGTACAGAAGTCTATTTCAAATTGCAACCTTTCTACTAAAAGCTAAAAATCAGTTGATTCAGCTCTAAAACAATCGATTTTTTGTATCGCACTGATCTTAACGAGAGCAAGTTCTTTTGTTTATAGTAGTGATCGCACTTCCAATTGAGCAAGGGCAAGTGAGCAAAGGTTGTGAAGCTCTCACGATTCTGAGTTCACTGTGTGTTCAAGCTATGAAACTCATTCTACCAACTGAATTCGCATCAATCCTAGAGCCAAGGCTTTCTCACGATCCAGACATTCAAATTGTTTGGGCAGATACTCATACAAATTTTGAAGGTGATCCCAGTGATGCTGAGGTCTACTTCAACTGGTTCTATCTCAAACCTGATACGTTGCGAAAAGTGTTGGCAGCAGCACCTAAACTGCGGTGGCATCAAACACCCAGTGCAGGAGTGAATCATATTCTCATTCCTGAATATTTGCAGCGAGAGATTACCCTGACGAATGGAGCCGGAACCTTTTCGATCCCGATCGCTGAATTTGTCCTGACTTACATTCTCTATCACACCAAGCAGCTCAATACTCTACTTGATCTCCGCACAAATCATAGCTGGAAGAAAAGTATCGAATTACCGATTCAAGAACTCTCCGATGCGACACTTTTGATTATTGGAGCAGGGAGCATTGGTCAAGAGATTGCAAAACGGGCAAGTGCATTTGGGATGAGAGTGTGGGGTAGTCGTCGCAAGCCTGAACCAATGCCAAATTTTGAGAAAGTCGTCGGTGCAGATGAATGGAGATCGCTGTTACCCGAAGCGGACTACATTGTTCTCGCAACACCGCTCACATCAGAAACTAAGCATTTAATCGATGAAACTGCGCTCAAAGCGATGCGCCCTAATGCTTACCTGATTAACGTCGCGCGGGGTGCAGTTATCGATGAAGCTGCCTTGATCACTGCGCTCAAAGAAGGCTGGATTGCAGGAGCGGCATTAGATACGTTTGAAACCGAACCTTTGCCTTCTGACCATCCACTTTGGTCATTTCCTAATGTCTTGATCACGCCGCATTGCTCAGGGTTTTCATCTCGAATTGCCGATCGTATGATCAATCTTTTTCTCGACAACTTGAGACGTTATCAAACGGGGCAACCGCTGCGAAACGTGGTAGATAAAACAGCAGGATACTAGCTATGTCAGAAGGTCGTGATCCGTTTGCAGCTTTGCGGTACAAAGATTATCGGTTTTATGCGATCGCGCTTTTTCTCTCGGTCATGGGCTTTCGGATGCAGAGCGTAGCGATTGGCTGGGAGCTGTACGAGCGAACCTCTAACGCTTTTATTCTAGGATTAGTCGGACTGGTGCAAGTACTCCCCGTCATCATTCTGACTTTGCCTGCGGGTCATGTCGCCGATCGCTACGATCGCAAACACACTGTGCTGTATACCCAAGTAATGCTGGCACTCTGTTCGGTTGGGTTGGCAGTAATTTCTTTTCGTCAAGGCTCGATCGAGTGGATTTTTGCTCTGCTTTTCTTAAATGGAGTTGCTAGAGCTTTTAGTTTTCCAGCGAATGAAGCACTCCAGCCGCAGTTAATTCCGCTAGAAGTGTTCGGGAATGCTGCAACTTGGCACAGTAGCTCATTTCAGCTTGCCAGTGTTTTAGGTTCGGCATTGGGTGGTCTGTTGATTGCAATTCAGAACAGTGCAACTACGGTTTACATCACTGATGCAGTTTTAGGATTGATCGGGTTTGGATTGATCGCGCTGATTACAACGCGATCTCCAATTCGGGTGAAAGAGCCGCCTTCAGTCAGAGCATTATTAGGTGGAATTGAGTTTGTACGAAAAAATCCAGTGATCTTTTCCGCGATCGCACTAGATTTATTCGCTGTTCTGCTGGGTGGAGCAGTTGCACTGTTATCAATTTTTGCGAAAGATATTTTGCAAGTAGGTCCTGTGGGTTTAGGATGGCTGCGGGCGGCTCCTTCAGGCGGGGCGGTGCTAATGTCAGCGCCATTAGCACACCTTCCACTGCTTAAGCAAGCTGGTAAAACGTTGCTGTGGTCTGTGGTTGGCTTTGGAGTCGTAACGATTATTTTTGGGTTGTCTCAATCGTTTTGGCTCTCGCTGTTGATGTTGGCACTGAGTGGGGCGTTTGATAATGTCTCCGTTGTAGTTCGCCGAACATTGGTACAGGTTTGGACTCCTGATGATTTACGAGGTCGTGTATCTGCGGTTAGTAGCTTGTTTATCAGTGGCTCCAATGAACTGGGAGACTTTGAATCTGGCTCAGTTGCCGCATTATTTGGTCCGATCTTTGCGGTTGTGAGTGGTGGAATTGGCACAATCGCGGTTGTAAGTGCGATCGCATTCTTTTCTCCTCAGCTTCGACGCTTGGGATCATTGCAAAAAGCTGAAGTCGCTCATCACTAAATATGGAACAGGAAAAATCCGCAGTACATCGCGGAGTAACTATTCGAGCTTATCGATCGAGCGATTTAGCTACGCTCGTCGCGCTTTGGTATCATACTTGGCATCAAACCTTTCCACATCTACAGCATCCCTACCCATTTTCAGCGTGGGAAGAGCGATTTCGAGAGCATCTAGCAATTCACGGAATAGTCTGGCTGGCAGAAGTAGAAGGCAAGATTGCAGGATTTATTATTGTCATTCCTAATCGGCAACGGGTCGATCAGCTTTTTGTAGACGCGCAACATCAGAGTCAGGGAATTGGGGCGCTTTTACTCGATCGAGCAAAAGCAATCTGTCCACAAGGCTTAACGCTTTGCACATTGCAAGAGAACATCAGAGCGCGATCGTTTTATGAGCGACATGATTTCAAAGCAGGTAAGCAATCTGTGAATCCTTTTAACCATCAACCCAATATTGAATATTGCTGGACTCCTTTCCAGTAGTTCTGCAAAACGGCGCTTCTGCATCAATGAAAAGGATGCAGAAGCGCCATTCTGGTTACTGAGAAGCTGTTTCAAGCTGATCTATGCAAGAGATTGACCTGCACTGCTCAACAGTTGACCGAGTTCTTGCAGTTTGCTTTGAAGTCCTGAATCTGCGCCCGATGCCGAAGCACTGGTTTGTGAGCCAAGCTGTGACAGCGTTTGACTGATATCTTGCGGACTACCGCTTCCGCTTGTCAACAACCCTTTAAGCTTGACCAAATTATCAGCAATTTCAGTCGCACCCAAGCCTCTTACTTGCTGCTCAAAGCTATCAATCACTTGAACAGCTGTATCTGCTGGGACAGAAGTTAATCCACCTTTTAGAGCAGAAATGACTTGATCGATGTCGGTTGCAGAAGATGTCGTCATAAAAACCTCAATGTTGCCTAGAGTGTTTACTCAAAAAGCGATTCGGGTTGATGGAACCGTCTTCCTTTTTGAATCTACGGTAAGTCTAGCGATAAATAGAACTTTAAATCAAGTAGCCCAGGCAAAAAATCTTAACTTCCTTGGAACAAAATATTAAGACTGTGAATCTTAATGTTGCTCTCTTCACATCAAGCGAGGAATGTATCGTAGTTCACTTGATTGCTCACTTTCCTCTGTCCTAGGATAGTAGGCTAAACACCATGAAAGCTCGGGCAACTTCTCTGCGCTACTGCTTGAACGTATTCCCTTCTCAAGAGATTGTTATGCAGGATTCATTTGAATTGGAAGTGACCACTCGATCGATTCAAGCAGTTGCACTGATCGATCGCTTTTATGACCAGCTTCTCAGCGTGGGCAATGATACTCAGGCGATTTTACAAGCTGTTGAAGCTGATCCGACTTCTGTTTTTGCTCACACGCTCGCTGCTGTTTTCTATCTATTCATTGGGACAACTGAGGCAACACAGCAATCCCAACATCATTTGACGATCGCGAATCAGAATTTAGAGAATGCGAACGATCGAGAACGGTTGTATGTTGCTGCTGTTACAGCGTGGGCAAATCGTGATATTCAGCAAGCAACGATTTATCACGAAGCGATTGCAGAAGAATTTCCGCGTGATTTGGTATCTGTGAATCTCTGCCAGTATCACTATCGCAACTTAGGCAGTAGTCAAGCAATGCTAGAGATTGCGGAGAAGGTGTTCTTGGACAATCAAGAAAATCCCTATATGCACGGCATGATTGCTTTCGGTTTAGAGGAATGTCATCGGATTGAAGAAACTGAAGCTGCGGGACGATACGCCGTCGCTTTGAAGCGAAATCATCCGTGGGCACATCACGCCGTTGTTCATGTTCTAGAAGCTCAGGGAAGATTGCAAGAAGGAATCGCCTGGATAGAGGGTGTTTCTGATACTTGGGAGCAGTGCAATCCTGCGTTTTATAGTCATTTGTGGTGGCATACAGCGCTTTACTATCTGGATGCTGAACAGTTCGATCGAGTTCTAGAACTCTACGATTTTCGGGTTTGGGGACGCGCTCGTAAGAGCTATGGACGCGATCAAATCAATGCCATTTCGCTGTTAATGCGTCTGAATTTACAGGGCATTGATGTCGGTTCGCGCTGGTTGGAACTTGCAACTTATCTGCACGATCGACTTCACGAACATAATTTAGCATTCATGGATCTGCACTATGTCTATGCACTGGTGCGCGGAGGAAAGGCAACTTGGGCATCAGAAATGCTCACTAGCATGGAGACTTATGCTGAACAGGCGCTGCCTTCGATTCGATCGACTTGGAAAGAGGTAGCATTACCTGCGGCGTATGGAATGATTGCTCATGCTCAAGGCAATTGGGAAAGCGCGATCATCCTATTAGAGCCTACACTGCCACGACTGCAAGAGACAGGAGGATCTCACGCTGAGCGTGATTTGTTTGAGCAAATCTATCTTGATGCACTTCTGCAAGCTGAACGCTACTCAAAAGCATTACCTCTATTAGAAAAACGCAATGCGGCTAGAAATAACATTCCGGTAATTCAGAAGAAGCTGAGGGCAGTCTACACACAAATATTGAGCAAATCTAACCAGATCGAGTTAGGTTCAGCATGATTTTAGTTAGAAAGCCAAATTGTCTGATTTACGTATAGTTTGATTACAAATGGACTTGTTTTTTCAAAGTAGCTGTGTGATACTGCTGCATAGAACTACGATATTCACTCCACAAAGGGCATCTATCTGAAACAACCGAGCACAATGAGTGCTCGGTTGTTTCAGAATTCTTTGCAGGCTTTATCGCAGAAGCTTTTGGTTTAGATTGCTCAACTTAACAGATCGTCGATCGTGAAACTCAACTTTAAGGAGCTTGATCACGGATGTCTACAGCACAAGACTCTACAGTACAACTTTATAGCGCGAGAGCCTGTCCTTATGCTCATCGAACTCGGTTGGTTTTAGCAGAAAAGGGAATTGATTTCACCCTGACAGAAATCGATCTGCAAAATAAGCCAGACTGGTTCGCACAAATTTCTCGCTACGGCAAAGTACCTGCGATTAAACATGGCGATCGCGAAGTTTACGAGTCTGCCATTATCAATGAGTACCTCAATGAAGTCTTTCCTAAACCTCCACTGTTGCCAAATGATTTAGGGAAAAAAGCGATCGCTCGAATTTGGATCGACTATGCGAACACTCGATTCGTTTCAGCTTTTGGGAAACTGTTGCGGGGCAAAGATACTGAGGAACAGGAGCAAGGACGACAAGCGTTAAAAGATGCTTTGCACTACATTGAGCAGGGATTGAATCAGCATTCCGGTGAATACTGGTTAGGCAATAATATCAGCCTAGTAGACTTTACCTACTATAGCGCTACTCAAGCACGTTAGGACAATGTTTGAAGGCAGCATCGACACAATCCCGGAAGCTGTCAAACTCATCCCACCGTTGCCGCATCCAATTCTTCAGCACCCACCACCAATGCTCAATT
>JAHHHU010000057.1 GCA_019359175.1 Phormidium tanganyikae FI6-MK23 | reverse complement strand
CTTGCCGCTTCTTCGAGGCAAGCATCAAGTCGGGCTTGTTGTTCGGGTGTCATCGCAGGGGTGCTTGAATCAGATTGCCTTTACTTTAGGCGATCCTACTGACACTTGCACATTTGGGATGCTCCCGTTTCTAAGTTGCTTTGTTGCAGCGATAGCCCAATCGAGAGTCCAATGATTAGCTGTCCTACTTTTCGGACGTTGCGATTGGGGCGAATCGGATCATACGCGAGTAGCCGGTAGCTTGAGAAGACAAAAGCACCCGATGCGATCCCCGCCAAAATCCAAGCTGCCCCATTTAGCCCAATAGACATCAGCCCTAAACCTACCAGAACAGCCAGCCCAAGTTCAAGGCTCAGAATCCCATAGATTGAGAACGATCTAAAGACTGCTTGTAGTGTGATTGGTTGTAAATTTAGCACAACACTTTATAGATAAAATTTAAGGGTCATGAATGCAGTTAGTTTAGTCAATCAGATTTAATTTAGAACGGTTGCATAGGACACGATCGCTAAAGTTGCTAAGACACTCTCAGTAATTCGTAGGTTTTACTTTCTAATAAGATGTAAATTCCCAATCCAATCAGCACAAAGGGAACAACGCGATCGCCATAGCGCGTGATGAATTGTGCGATCGCAGGATGACGGCTCAATGAATTCGCGATCGTACACCAGACTGCAATCATAATGAAAAATACAATCACAGTAATCACTAAACTAGTTGGAGTGCTATTGGCAAACAAGGGAACATAGATACCAATATTGTCTCCGCCATTTGCGATCGTCACTGCTGCGACTTGATAAACTTGAGGAGCTAGAAAAGACTGTGGCTTGTGTTCTAGAGCTTCTGGGTTAACAGTTTGAGGAGTTGATTCTTCTTGAAATAGATGATTTAGCCCAAGCGCGATTGGCAATAATCCCAGTAAGCCAAGCCAAGGACGGGGAATGAAATACGCTCCAAAAAATCCAGGCAAACTAGCAAGAATTAACACTCCAAATCCGACGTATTGACCCATCCAAATATGCTTCGGGCGTAAATTATGATCAACCTGGGCGAAAAAAAGCATCAAAATCAAAATGTCATCGAGATTTGTGGCAGCGAAAGCAGTGATACTTGTCGCGATCGCAGTGCCTAATTCCAAAGATATCGTAAGCTGATTGGAAGAGAGAATAGTCTGAAGCATTGAGGAAGTGTTATGCCATATCTGTTGTATAGTAGCGGAAGTTCTCCTGAAGTTTCCCGATGACTAAGCTTCTGGATTCTAAAGCATAATCCTCCAACTTTAATCTCCCAACATTAAGAGTGTCGAAAAAGAACCCTCAAGATTCTCAAGTCGCATTCAAGATCGTTCTAGTTTTGCTCTGTTTGGCATTGCTTTCAAGCTTCTTTGCTATTGTCAACGCTGGAGAGCGGGGTGTTTTGATGCGGTTTGGTGCAGTGCAAGAAATCGTACTTTCTGAAGGCATTCATCCGATCATTCCAATCGTCTACACCGTTGAAACCCTCAGCGTTCGCGTGCAAAGCCAAGAAATTTCAGCAGAAGCATCGTCTAGAGATTTGCAAGATGTCTACGCAGATGTCGCGCTCAATTGGCACATCATTCCTGATGAAGTCTATCTGCTCTATCAGCAAATTGGGAATAAGCAAGCAGTAATTGAGCGAATTATTAGCCCTGCGGTAGAGGAAGTATTAAAGGCAATCATGGCGAAGTATACGGCTGAAGCAATTATTACAGAACGTGGGGCTGTAAAAGCAGAGGTCGATCAAGCACTGACGCAACGATTGCAGCTTTATCACATTGCCGTTGATGATCTCTCACTGGTGCATATCAAATTCTCAGAGCGATTTCGAGATGCAGTAGAAGCGAAGCAGGTTGCAGAACAAGATGCAAAACGATCTGAGTTTGTGGCACTCAAAGCAGTAAAAGAGGCAGAAGCGATCGCGAATCGAGCCAGAGGAGAAGCGGCGGCTCAACAACTCTTACGCGAGAGTTTGACTCCTGAATTGTTGCAGCGACAAGCGATCGAAAAGTGGAATGGAAACTTACCTTTCATTATGGGAGGCGAAGGAACGAAACTATTGGATCTCAAGCAACTGATTGAAACAAGCCAAAAATCAAAGCCGTAATCGCTCAGAAATACGCACCGACAAAACTATAAATTAGTCCAGAAAGCACGAGGGCTGTGATTGCGACATAAGTTACATCTCTCCAGCGCAGAAACGTGATAAAGCAGAGAATCACGCGCAGGATTGGCGTTGCAATCAGGATAACCAGCCCAAACTGAATGATGCCTCGACGATGACCTTCTAAAATTGCGGTGATAATTCCCGGAAGCGATCGATAAATTGCAGGTTCACCCCGGAAGACTCGATAGTCAACAGGTTCAGTTCCATGACGGATCAGATAGAGAATGCCGCCGATTAGAACGATCGCGCTCGCAAGCCAAACCCCGAACTGAAGTAGGTTGCTAATTGATCGTTCTAGCTCTGCCTCCTGGGATGGAGCGAGGGGTTGAGTCTCGATCGAAGTTGCATTTGGTTCTGCATCTTGATACATCTACACGCCTCCCGTCAGACTGTTATAAACCATCTTCAGCGCCATCACGACCAGTACAAGACTAAATAAAATTCGTAATACCTGAGTTTTTGCGCCCACTAAAACTTTTGCCCCAAGCAATGCACCCGGAAATACACCGAGCATCACAGGCATTGATAAACCTGGATCAATATAGCCCCGCGCTAAATACACACCCGCTGAAGCGGCAGCAGTCACTCCGATCATAAAATTGCTGGTTGTAGTAGAGACTTTGAACGGGAGCCGCATCGCTTGATCCATTGCTAACACTTTGAATCCGCCTGATCCAATTCCCAATAGTCCAGACAGTGCCCCAGCGAGTACCATAATGCTGAATCCGGTTGAAACGGATTGAGCTTCGTAAGCAATCGCGCCGTTAGGAGTCGGATAGGTTCCACTTAAATGTAATTGTGCCGCAAGCGGATCGGGAGTTTCTGTCTCGCAGAATTCAGATCGAGGCTGTTGAGCTAAATAAGCTGAATATAACAATGTGATTGCTAACACGATCGTTAACATTTTCACGGAGACGAATGTTGCCATCAACGCCCCAATCAACGCTCCGATCACCGTTGCAACCTCCAAAAACATTCCGATTCTTAGATTCGTAAGCCCTTGTTTGATGTAGGTTGATGCGGCTCCTGAAGAGGTCGCAATCACAGAAACAAGCGAAGCCCCGATCGCATATCGGATATCAATGCCAAACACCGAAGTTAAAAGCGGAACTAACACGACACCTCCACCTAGTCCCGTCAGTGCCCCTAGGAAGCCAGCAACAAACGATCCAAACCAAACAAAGAGAGAAAATTCTAGGATATTCAAGGAAATCTTGTCCTTCTAACTGCGGGTGGAATGTAGTTCGTCGGGTAACAGTGTTGTTTCTTCGCGTGGAGACTCGAGATGAGGGCGAATAATCAAGCTCACCCCGATCGCCCATGCTAAAGAAATCATCCAGCCTGCCAAAATATCACTGGGAAAGTGAACGCCTAAATAAAGGCGAGTCCAAGCGATCGTGATAACAAAGCTACTTCCGATCGCGATCGCCCATCCACACCAGCGACTTCCCCAAGTCAAAATTACTAAAGCGGCAACCAGCGACATACTTGACATTGCGTGTCCACTTGGAAAGGAGAAATCTGTGTGAGGCGTAAGCGTTTCCCATAATGTTGGACGATCGCGCTGCAGCCAAACTTTTGCACTGCGATTGATCAAAGCACTTCCTAGCAGCGTGACTAGAAGATAAGTTAGCGATCGCCAACGTTGTCGATAAAGCAATCCGATCGAGATCACCGTTGCAACTGGGAAGACTCCGTAAAACACACCGAGTGGCGTAATCGTGGTGGCAATTCGATCGAGTAGAGGCTGAGATGTACTGTGAATTGCAAGCAAAATCGCTTGATCCCAGGCAAAACCGCCTTGCTGCAAAACCACGATCGCTAGTTGCTCAATTCCAGTCAGCGGCAGTACAACGCCTAGAAATAGCAGCAGCAGCGTACGCCACCGAGCCGCCAGAACCTGACGGAGAAATTGCGGAAACGATCGAGAAGTAACATCAAGCTTTGACATCATTCAATCACCACAGCATTTAGGAGTTCTAGCGGAACGGTGAAAACATAGTAGATTACGCCTAATCCCAGCAGCACGATCGTCAAACTTGAAAGAATTATCCAGCGATCTGCGGGTTCGTAAGTGTCTTCTTCAATGTCGTTACGGACAGCGAAGTAATGTTGAGTGGAGAGAAAGACAGATAGAATTCCGGCGATCGCAAAAGCAAGTCCAAGTTTCCAGCCTGCTCCGGGTGGTTGAGGAGCCATCGGCGGGCGCAGAATCCGCAGGCGCACGATCAGCACTCCAAAGCCCATCAGAGCGATACCGCTTCGCATCCAAGCGAGATAAGTCCGTTCATTGGCGAGGTGATCCCGAATTCGATTGGTATTGAGCCTTCTCGGTTTTTCCTGGAGTTCTGCGCTCATAGTTTCTCAGTTTTTACTAATCTTCGATTGGAGCATTTGGAGTAGTTGCTTCAACACTGGCTAGGGTTAGATTTGTTGGAATCGGTAACGAACTATCAGCCGATGCGATGATCGTTTTTGCAGGCGGCAGATTGAATTCGATTTCTCCAGTCGGATTAGTCTTAGCGACCAGTTGGGTTCCGCTGACAAATTGCAGGGCAATCGGTTCAGTTAGCTCAGGTTGACCTGCAAGTTTTGCGCCTGCGGGTAGATAAACTGCATCACAGTTCCAATCATCATCCGTGGTTTGCCCAGTTGCGAGATAGTACAAGGTGCTAGGAACAGGTGTTTTCTTCGCTTTGTGAGCATAAACAGCGATCGTATGCCCCGTTTCATTCCGACACTGTGACCAGTTAGAAGCGGTTTCTAAAATGTACTTCTGCAAATTCAATGCGCCGAGTTTTTGCTCAATGTCTACTGGGCTGAGATCTGAAGCTTCAGGATCAGATTTTGCTTTGAGAAGATCTGCGATCGCAGTTGTCACTTCAGTATATTCGGGCGTTGTCGTCAACTTGGGCGGATCGGCTAGAACGACGGGTGCAATTGCAAAATTGATCAGCATCACTAGAGTTACTAAGACCACCTTAAAACAGTTCATTATGTTTCTCCTAAATTTCATTGTGTTCAGTTTCTGAGAAAGTCGGAACGCGAACGGTACGCATGAGATGAATGAGTCCCATGCTGCTCAACACCAAAGCAATCACTGTCAGTCCGCGATCTTCGAGCGTGTGACTATCAATCAGAATCAGCACGCCCAAGCCGACCAAGACGAATGGAACAAGCTGATTTCCATACCGGGTTAGAGAGTCAGCGATCGCGGAAACACGAGTCAATTGATAAGCGGCATAACACCAAACGCCGACCATTGAGAAAAACGTTGCGAGAATCACTAGCAAGCTTTCCCAGGTAGCACTGGCAAATAAAGGAACATAGATTCCAACATTGTCTCCTCCATTTGCAAAGGTGACGGCTGCCACACTGTAGGTCTGGGGGGAAAAAAAGCTTGCAAACCATCCGTTTTCGGAGGGTTCATTCGGTTGCTCATCGTCGGATTCTTCGGAATTGGAATTTAGCAATCGGGCAGCACCGATCGCGATTGGCACAAGTCCAAGCAGTCCAATCCAGGGCCGGGGAAACAATGCGCCCCCAAAAAAACTTGGCAAGGTCGCTAACACTAACGCACCAAATCCAAGATACTGCCCCGCCACAATGTGTCTTCGTCGAAAGAGCGCGTTGACTTGCGAAAAGAACAACATCAAAATCACAATGTCATCTAGATTCGTCGCAGTAAAGGCAGCAACGCCAGTTGGAAAAGCTTTTAGCAGTTCGTTGATCATATTTATTGGAGAGAATCAAGGTCAGCGTAGCCTGTGTGAATGGCTTCAATCGATCGCTGGATTTGCCGAACTAATTTGGGAGAGCGAAACCGTTGCACCATGAACCAACCAAAGCCTACTGCCATGTACAACAAAAACAGGTAAGGAAAGACGTTGTAAGGGGCTTCTGGGACTGAGAAAAGATCGCTACCGGGAATGCCAACTGTGCCCAGTACTGGGATCATCATAAACCCTACGCCTAATACCGAAAAGACGATATCTCTAAACCGCAATTTACCCAAACGGTAAAGATAAACCGGAGCCGCGATCGACACTAAAATATACACAAGCAAGAAGCCGTAAGTACAGATTGTGCCGAGATAGCCCATACTTTCAAATGGCTTCAACCCAAACAAGTTCATCGACGCAGGAATCAAGAACGTAATCACAGAACACAACGCTACAGCAGTATGCGGTGTTAAATTCGATTCATGTGCAGAGCCTAGCGAATTGTGAATCAATCCATGACGCGCCAGCATGAATACAATTCGCGCTGCTGGAGTAATGCAAGCCAGAATGCAAGCGAAGAAACTGAGCAATGCGCCAACGCTGATTAACACGCCTAAATACCCGACTCCAGCTTGCTCTGCTAGAAAGCTCAACGGCTCTTCGCTTTTTGCTAAATCTCCAACACCGCTAAAACCCAGCACTTCGATGTATGCCATCACAATAAAGAACACACCCGCTTGTAACGTACTGTGCATCACTGCTTTTGGAATCGTTTTCAGAGGCTTCTGAGCTTCGTCGCCGAGTGAAGCCGCGCTTTCAAACCCAGAGAATCCGAACACCACTAGCACGACACCCATCGCAACGCCGCCCGGTATCGTTCCTTGTAAGCTGAGTTGATGAACGTCGATCGCAAATCCTCGATGTGCCCAAATAATCCCGCCGAGCAGTGCAATTAGCCCGATCGACAATCCCTCTAACCACAGCATCGCCTTTGCTGAAAGCTGAATGTCCTTATAGGCGGCATACCAAGCGATCGTTGTTCCTAGCGCCAGTAAGGTCAGCACATGAGTCCGAATTCCTAAGTGTGCCAATAGGATTTGACCAAAATTAGCAAAGCCACAGAGTACTGCCATGCCTGTGAACAAGTACGCCAAAATCAAGCCCCAGCCGCAGAGGACACCCGCAGACACGCCTAAACCCTTAGCGATGTAGGTATAAAGCGATCCTGGGGATGCCGATCGACGTGCAAACTGGTTGATGTTGAGGCTGATGAAGACTAAGCCGATCAGTCCAATGAGGAAACTTAGCCAGGTTCCGTTTCCTGCGGCGGCGTAGATCAGCCCTAAGTTTGCGGCTGGAGTCGTGGTTGGCGCAATGACTGCGATCGACTGCGCTAATACTTCGCCATAAGAGAGGCAGTCTCGCCTTAAGCCATGTGCGCTCTGGATTGGAATCTCAGTCGTCATGAAGAGCGTTCCTTCTGTGAGTGAAAAGTCTAGGTGAGATAGTGTGACGTGAATTAATCAAGTTGCTCGATTCAAAAGCTATTTTTAATAATCTAGTTTTCACTGTATTCCTATTAGCTGATAGAAGCAAGTAGTCTTTTTTGTTAAAACGATAAATCTGATTAATGAAAGCTAAATGTTATAAAGCCGTAAAATTATTCAACGTCTTATTGAAGCTTATATCTCTTCTCTGAAGGAGCTTTTCAGGTTTAACAGGCTCAAAAGTAGATTCTAATTTCGCTGAATCCGATCGCCTTGTGGGAATTTATAAACCTCTAAATATAATCAAAATATAGTCAAAATTACAAAATCGATTTGCACAAAACTGACCTAGTTATGGGAATTTATAACTTCAAAAATACTTAGCATTTTGAAGCCTGTAAAAAAACGCGATCGAGAATATAAAATCACTCTCGATCGCGTTTGATACCGTTTTGGGAGAACACTTAGCCAAACTGTCCGCTGATATAAGCCTTTTTTTGCTTAAATACGGTTAATTGATCAATTTTTAGTATTTTATTTACAACAAGTTACCACGTTAGAGTTAGAGAAATCAAGCGGAATCGATGCAGATGATTTGCTTTTTAAGATTCGCTTAAAATTGACGACTCAAAACAGCCTGACACTATATAGCAGCAATCTGGGTCTGTAAACTGATAGCGTTTTCCAACGTGCGATGCTAGCGCGTGCAAATTAGGAATCTACGTCCGCAGTTTTCCGACGATTTGGCACGCTGATGCCGAGGCAGGCGCACCTTAATAGATCGATTAATTTTCTTCATCCCACCGAGTGTCAGTAGTGTTAATGCCGCTCCCATCAGCGCCATTTACCACAATCCGCACCCGATCGCGGCTCCCAACCCTGCTGCCATCCAAACCGAAGCAGCAGTCGTCAGTCCCCGCACTTTTGGAACCGAAGACTTACGAGAAGAATCATGCAAAATTAACCCAGCTCCCAAAAATCCAACTCCAGTCGCAACGCCTTGGATAGTGCGGCTGAGTGCGTTACTTGTTGCAAAAGAGCTATCCCCCTCAGCTTGTAAGGGAATCATCACAAACATTGCCGCTCCCATGCTCACGAGCATGAATGTTCTCATTCCAGCAGGTCTACCGCTCTGTTGTCCATTGAAGCCAATGATGCAACCGACGATCAGCGCTAAAACGAGTCTAAAGCCAATGCGTTGCCAGTCATTGGAGTTAGGAACCATTGCACTCATTGATCTGTACTCCTAGATGAAATCAAGTATTGCAGCGCAGTTCGTCAGAGTTGGACTTTGCAGGAATTTCTACATTGCAGTTTTGCGGTCTATTAAGGTTAGATTAAAAATAGGTTAAGAGAAAGTAGCTATATAGCCAATTTGTCAGAGAAAAAAGTGCTAAAGCTCATCTAGCAACAGCTCGCGCCGATTCAATTATTTCTAGTTATCGTTTTAAGAAAAAAGAACGCTTGCTTCTATAAGTGCATCCGCCTAGAGTGTAACCATAACGAACGAACCAGATGATATAGATAACACTATTCTTTTCTTTTGCCTCAGCCTAGACGGCTCCAGTGGTGTTGATGAGCCAGAACCGTCAATCCGAGGAAGACCGCGAAAGCGCTGAGATCAATCATCAAGTCAATCTGCACACGGCTCAAGAGATTGAAGCCCTGCATCAGAAGATCGATGATCTGCATACCTCTACTTTGCAGAATCAGTCGCGCCAACTTTCAGAATTAGTTAAGCTATTACGCCAGCCAACCGCTGCAAACTCTGATGTGAGTGTTCAACTCTCTTACCAGTATCTTGCTAAACAGAGCATTAGACCGATTGTCGCAGAGCCGAAGGAGTTCTCTAGCTCAATGCTGCTTCCGTTAAATTCGCAAACGAATTTACAAACAAAGCACAAGTTCAATTCTGTTGAAGCGCAATCTCTAACTTTAGAATCTCTAACTTTAGTAAGTGTGATTCCTGCTCAGGCGAACTCGATCGACAATATTTCAGCAAAATAATCCAGTCGAGTGAACGTAATTCAGCCTCGCTTCATTGCTCGGTCTCGTTCACTCCGCTGGACAGGAGTTCGTCAGAACTTTTTGTCTAATTCGCACTAAATATTTCACAAAATTGGGGATCGTGCTAGTATCTGATTTAACAAATACGGTAAATTGGTCAAGTTTTCGTACTTTGTAAATTCTGCTCGAACAATCGTACCAGATTGTTTCAGGTAGCCGACTTTAAACTCTTGATGCGAAGGTCGCCATGCAATCCACTCTCTTTCCCCTCATTCCTCGATCTGCTAAGGCAGATCTCTCTACAAGATCGCTTGCTCAAGCTGAGACTCGATCATTCAAACGTCGATCGCCGATTCCGCTTAGACAGGTTTCGCTCTGGCAGATTGAATCCGGTGTGGTACGAATGCTCACTTGGCTCGAAGATGGTTCAACCGTTACGTTGGGATTGTGTGGTGCGGGTGACATCGTGGGACAGCATCTATCCAAGATCGACCCCTATCAACTTGAGTGCTTAACTGAGGTCGAGGCAACACCCCTTTCCCCTGATGAGTGGTTTCCTGACCTCGATTATCTCCTAGCACGAGTGCAGCAGGCTGAAGAATTTATGCTGATTCGTAGCTATCGTCGGGTTGAAGAAATGCTGCTAAAGCTGCTGACTTGGTTATCAAAAAAGTTTGGGCGTGAGGTGAAACAGGGGCGATTGATTGAACTGCGACTAACGCATCAGGATTTAGCGGAATTATTGGGAACAACTCGCGTCACGATTACCCGCATTCTGAAGCAGTTTGAACAGCAAGGCTTAGTGCAACGATTGCCGAATCAGCTTACGCTTCTGCAACCTGAGGCGATCTGGCACTACGAAATTTAGAGCATAGAGAGGTCAGAAGCTATGAATGAATACAGCATCTACGACCTGCCAACTATCGCACCAATGCTGCTAGAACAGGCTGAAATTTCTTTGCTTCAATCAACGACTGGAACACTCTTGTTAATTCACTGTAAGCAAGAAGCTCCGATCGATCCAATGCTGTACTTAGACCTAGTACCGATCGCTCGTCTAGTGCAGGAAAGCTTTGGTGTCACTCAAATCTGTATTTGCAATATTCAGCGAGATGTAACCTTGCACTGGAGCAGTCAAGAATTGATTGGAATGGCTAAAGTCTGGAGAATTTAAGATTTGAACTGTTCAATTTCTAGGAGTCTCATGAGGAGAATTAGTGATGAATAGCGCTACTCCCCTTCTAACACTGACGTTAGTTTGTGTAATCAGCCTTATCATTTTGCTGAGTTTGCTTTTTGTTCCATCACTTTCGAGAGGACAGATTTGATTCATAAGCCAATGTAAGTGAAATCCGATCGCGTTGCAGCGTTTGGTCTGAATTTTGCTGCTTTTCCTCCACTTCAAAGGGATAAGGTCGAGCAAAAGGCGATCGCGCGCGGCTTGAAGAAATAGATCAATCTTGAAACTCTAAAACTTTCGATGCTGCACCACTTGAGATTTTTCCTGAATTGTGGAATTCTGAGAAATATCAACACTAAAACTCGATCAAGATGCCGTATTTTAACGACCACCTGATCGAACTTTAGTGCTGTCGTCATTTCCTCACTTCAGGTAACGCCATGATTAGAAAGTTATTGCGCTCAAGACTTAAGAAACCAAAAATTCTGGCATTACTAGCAGCATTTTTGGTTAGCCTTGTTGCGATTCCGCTCTTCTCGTTTTCGCCCTTGATGGCAACCCCAAGCACGGCAATTCAATTCGTTTCTCCGGATTGGCTCGCGAAAAATAGCAGCGATCGTACTCTTCGCGTTTTGGATGTTCGCATTAATCCCTTAGAATACTTTGCAGGTCACTTGCCAAATGCCATCCACATCGCAGACAACACGTTTCGCGGTCCGAATGGCTTACTCCCTGTGCAGTATTGGAACACGACCAAGCTAGGACAGCTTTTCTCACAAGCAGGGGTTTCAAACAATAGCCGTGTGTTGGTTTATTCAGATGCACGAGACATTCTAGGGGCAACAATGGTTGCTTATTTATTAGAGCGATCGGGTGTGAAAGAGATTGCCGTATTAGATGGCGGATTTTCAGGCTACAAGGCATCGGGTCAACCTGTGACACAGGAGTTTCCCAAATATGCACCGACTCGCTTTACCGTTCAGGACAATCCAGCGATTCGAGTTACGCTTGCAGATGTTCGAGGCTTCCTGAACCAGCCCACTGTAAAGTTTATTGATCCGAGACCGCCCAAATTGTTTAGCGGAGAGGAGAAACTCTGGACGCGCAATGGTCATATTCCAGGCGCACGTAATATTCCCTGGGTCACATTCACGCAGGGCAATCCAACGACGAGTGAAGGAAACTTTCATAAGTTGAAATCATTGGATGAGATTAAGCAGATTTTAGCAACGAAAAAGATTACGCCTGCGGATGATGTAATTGTTTCGTGCAGCACTGGGCGAGAGGCAACGCTGCAATATGTGGTGCTGAAACACTTGTTGGGATATCCGAAAGTTCGGATTTATGAAGGATCTTGGACTGAGTATAGCCAGTCAGATCTCCCAATCGAGACGGGTGCTGAGAAAGCTGCTTAGGCTTACAAAAAATTTGGCAATACGGCGATATAAGTAGAACTTGTTTGATTTGCGAGTCGTTAGCTTCTCTCGCATAAAAGGCAGATTCCGTTTGTATCGCCGCAATTCTAACTGTCGTAGTTAGATTGTTCTTACTTGGAAACCTACGATGAAATCTGTCTGCGTCTCTTTGTTTACACTTGGAATACTTGCATCTTTTCCGATCGTAGATGCAACTTTGATTCGCTCTGCCAATCTATCAACATTGATCGCTTGCAGACTGCCTTCTGATCCACCTCCAAAGGAGCCGCCTGGTTCATTCTAGAAAACACAGCACGATCGCTTTAGGAAAGTTCCTTGATTGCCTGAGCGCGCGATCGTGTCTTACTGACTATTAACTGATAAAGCTGTTGTACTTTCTGCGATTTCAGGATTCCTCATGACTCAGCCCCACCGCTTTGAAACGCTTCAAGTTCATGCAGGGCAAGAACCTGCACCGGGAACGAATGCTCGTGCAGTGCCGATTTATCAGACAACTTCTTATGTTTTTGATGATGCAGATCACGGAGCGCGACTCTTTGCGCTGCAAGAATTCGGCAACATTTACACGCGGATCATGAATCCGACAACCGATGTCTTTGAAAAGCGGATTGCGGCATTAGAAGGAGGGGTCGCAGCATTAGCAACTTCAAGCGGTCAAGCTGCCCAACTGTTAGCGATTAGTACGATCGCTCAAGCGGGAGACAACATTGTTTCGACAAGCTACCTTTACGGCGGTAGTTACAATCAGTTCAAAGTTACCCTGCCTAGATTGGGGATCAATGTCAAATTTGTAGACGGGGATGATGCAGAAAGCTTTCGGAGCGCGATCGACGATCAAACCAAAGCTTTGTATGTTGAAACGATCGGCAATCCTCAATTCAATGTTCCAGACTTTGCGGCACTCGCTCACATCGCTCATGAAAATGGCATTCCGTTGATTGTAGATAATACCTTTGGAGCGGGTGGATACTTAGCGCGTCCGATCGAGTACGGAGCTGATATCGTTGTGGAATCGGCAACGAAATGGATTGGCGGACATGGAACTTCGATCGGGAGCGTAATCGTTGATTCTGGAAAATTCGACTGGGGAAACGGCAAGTTTCCACTATTCACCGAACCCGCTGCAGGCTATCACGGGCTAAATTTCAATGAAGTGTTCGGCGCACAAAGCCAATTTGGCAACATTGCATTTATCATTCGTGCCAGAGTGGAAGGACTGCGAGATTTAGGTGCGTGTCTGAGTCCGTTCAATGCGTTCTTATTCCTTCAAGGGCTAGAAACACTTTCTCTCAGAGTTCAGCGTCATGTAGACAATGCTTTAGAGCTTGCACACTGGTTAAAACAGCATCCTAAAGTTGAGTGGGTGAACTATCTCGGACTTCCGGAACATCCTTATCACGATCGAGCGAAAAAATACCTCACGCACGGATTTGGAGGAGTGCTGAATTTTGGAATTCGAGGCGGAATCGAAGCGGGTCGATCGTTTATCAGCAATGTCAAACTCGCCAGTCATCTCGCAAATCTTGGGGATGCAAAAACTTTAGTGATTCATCCCGCTTCCACAACGCACCAACAATTAACGCTTGTAGAACAGCGATCGGCGGGTGTCACTCCTGATCTTGTTCGGGTTTCGGTCGGGATTGAACATATTGACGATATCAAAGCAGACTTTGAGCAAGCCTTTGAGCAAGTCTTATGAACTACCAGCAATTTATCTCACCAGAAACGCAGTTCTATCAGTTATCTGAGCCATTCGCTTTAGAGTCCCGTGAAGTGCTATCTGGTGTGCAAGTTGCCTATCGCACTTGGGGAACGCTTAATGCAGCGCGAGATAATGCGGTGTTAGTGTGTCATGCGCTCACAGGTTCAGCCGATGTCGATCGATGGTGGGAACCTTTATTGGGTTCAGGACGATCGCTGGATATCGATCTAGATTTCATCATCTGTAGCAACATCCTCGGTAGTTGTTACGGCACAACAGGCGCAACCTCGATCGATCCCAAGACTGGAACTTCCTACGGTTCAACGTTTCCTAGAATTACAATCCGCGACATGGTGCGATTACAAGCGGTCTTACTCGAAGGCTTGCAAGTCCGATCGCTGAAATTCGTTATCGGTGGATCGCTGGGAGGAATGCAGGTACTCGAATGGGCGATTCTATATCCAGAAAAAGTTAGCGCGATCGCAATCATTGCTGCTTCAGGTTGTCATTCGGCTTGGTGTATCGGACTGAGTGAGGCACAGCGACAAGCAATCTATGCTGATCCAAACTGGCAGAACGGCAGCTATTCACGGCAACCTGCTCAAGGTTTAGCCACAGCTCGCATGATGGCAATGAGTTTGTATCGATCTTGGGCGAGTTTTTCCGATCGCTTTGGACGGCAGACCGACGAGGCAACATTCGAGATCGTGAACTATCTGCGGCATCAGGGTCAGAAGTTTGTCGATCGGTTTGATGCGAATACTTACATCACGCTGACACATGCAATGGATAGTCACGACATCGCGCACCACGCAGACTATAATGTTGTGTTAAAGCGCATTCATCAGCCTGCCTTAATTGTGGCAATCAGTTCCGATGGGTTATATCCACCCATTGAACAAGAAGAACTTGCAACTTTGATACCGAATGCGACCTTAGCATGGCTTCAGTCTACTCACGGTCATGATGCTTTTCTTATGGACATGACCGCATTGAATAATCTCGTCGTTCAGTTTCGTGACTCCCTTCAACCATCGGAATCGATGCACTGTTTTTCAGCCGCTCCTTTCTGATCGCATCAACACAAGCCCCACATTTTTAGATGTAATACATTGCCATCGGATTTTGCAGATAGTTACGTTTTTCTAGCAGATCTTGCAGGCTATTTTTCCCCAATACATCATCGGCTGCTCGCTTCACGTTTTGCCAAACTTGAGAAATTGCTTGCACCGATACAGCCTCAGAATCATCGCTTGTCTCAGACGATGAAGCTTCTCCGCCTTCCATGCAGTTGACAATTTCTAAAAGCGTAATTTTCTGAGGCGATCGGGCTAAGAGGTATCCTCCCTTTTTTCCACGCTCACTCGAAATCAGTCCCCCCCGTCTCAACGTCGCCAAGAGTTGCTCTAAGTAGCGATCGGGAATGTCCTGGGCGGCTGCGATTTGGCGAATCTGAAGTGTTTCGCCAGTGTCGTAGATGGAAGCCATTTCCAGCATCGCCATCAGCGCATATTTCGTTCGACCTGAGAGTTCTAGAATCATGGTATTGAGCGAGAAGGGGCAGACTTAGCGATCTAACGATACACAAGATTGACTAGATAATATAATCCTTTCTACCGATCGAGGTGCAGGATCTTCTTCAAGATATAATTTCTGACTAATAACTTCAAATAGTATTGATTTTCAAAAACATCACCACAATTTATTATGCACCCGAACGGTTCGGCCTGGGTAAAATTTGACATCCGAACTGCTACACCAAATCCCCTAAGGATTTTACTCTGGTTGTGGAATTTTGTCGAGACAAGCATTCAAACCTAAGTAGCAGAATTTTACTGAATCTGAACGATCGACCTCACAGTCTGATGCTTCGCTAACCAATCTTCTAAATCGTTCAGCATCTCCTGATAATTCAAGTCATTGTGGAGCGCATGATGACCTTTGGGATACTCTCGATAGTCTTTTTCAGGAAACACAATCTGTTGAAAAAAGTCGCGACTTCCTTCAGGCAGAGCAATCTGATCGGCTCCTCCATGCAGAATCAGCAGCGGCGATCGTAAATCACTATGATGCGATTGAATCCAACTCACGGTTGCTAGAAATTCTGTCGCAAGTCGAGCGCTGCTTTTGGAATGTAAGAGCGAATCTTGAACTAGCGTCTCTAAAGACTCTGGATGACGAGAAATGGCGGTGTGATCAAATCTCAAGTTGAGTGTGAAGCGTGGTAAGATGCGGGACAGTATACATCCCAGCGTGAGTTTAACTGGAGAAACGCCAATCCGTCCGAGCGGTGGTGCGATCGCAATCACGCCTGCAATCGCTTCTGGAAATCGCAGCGCATAATCTAAAACAATGAGGCTGCCCAAACTATGACCTAGTAAAAAGCGCGGACAGTCTGATTCTTGTGCTTCGATCAGTTTGAGAAAAGCACAAGAATCTTCTCGGAATTCAACCCAAGCATTGATATGTCCTTGCTGTCCAGATGAGCGTCCATGCTCACGCAGATCTAAGCCATATACTGCATATCCAATCGAAACGAGATGCTGAATCACATTGCTAAACATCCCACTATGATACCTAGCCCATGAATCAAAATTACGATCGCAGATGGCGATTCTTCTGGATGCCAACTTTGATAGTAGAGATTCAGCTTTTTGTAACCGCTTACGGTTCCTTCACGATGTTCAATTTTCAAAATATGTTAGATCAACTCGCGTTGCTACATTCAAACACACTCACTCTGTTATTCTTTGCAACCTTGATCACCATCGTGTGTTCAAGTGATTAGACGATCTGACCATTTCTAACCATTTATTCAACTGATTAAGTTTCTCTTAATCAGTTGAATAAATGTAATGGTGATTACCTGTATTTTCAGAAATGCTGTGATAGCTTGTGCTTCTCTAAAGCACTGTAAATTGATAAAACTACAGCACTTTAGAGCCACCATTCGTTTCATTGCTTGATATGTCCATTTTTTCTACTCGGCTTGCTCGACAGAATCCAGTTCTTTTAATTCATGGAATTGATGGCAGTGCTTGTGCTTTCCGTAGAATGTTGCCTGATCTTCTGGAATTAGGATGGAATGTTCATGGTTTAAACCTAGTTCCAAATGACGGTAGTGCGACATTAGAATTTCTAGCAGAGCAGATTGCCCATTTATCGCTGAAACATTTTCACCTCAGCAAACGATCGACATCATTAGCTACAGCATGGGCGGAATTGTTAGCCAGTATTACATTCAGGCTCTAGGAGGCATCGATCGAGTTCAGCGCTTTATCACCCTTTCCACGCCTCATGCAGGTTCATGGTGTGTTTACTTGCGTTCTAACATCGGTTGTCAACAACTTCGACCAAATAGCTCCTTCCTCAATCAATTAAACCAACAATCAGAAATGCTGCAAAAACTGAACTTTACTGCAATTTGGTCGCCGTTTGACTTGCTAACGATGTCGCTAGGTCGCGCTCGCTGGGTTCTCGATCGTAGCGTTCGGATCAATGTTTTGCGACACAAACAAATTCCAAGTGATTCAAGAATCATACAGGCTGTGATTGAGGCTTTATTAGAACCTTGTCAACAAAATCTAGTTCAGGTTCACGATCGCTCAACGCTGCATCTGATACAAGAGCAAAAAAACTCAGGAGAACAAATTGGAGCCTTTCTCAAGGATGTGATACTGGCGATGTAAGTTCCTAAAAATCGGTAGATTTAGTGTGGTTTTCTTGAGAAAGGTAGGTATTATAGAAATGTTTTCCTTTAGAGATGCATGATGAGTAACTGCCTCTGCTGCTCTGGTCGTTTGCTTCGTCATGTTCGTAGGACTGGAGTATATTGGTTTTGTCAAGGTTGTCGGCAAGAGATGCCTAATCTACAAGCATCTTCGCAATTCTCCAGTAAGGCAAAGACAGTAAAGCTAGTTCATACCTCCAGTGCTTCGACTCAGGCAATGTGCTCGATGGTCTATTTCAACGGCAGCTAAATCGCTTGAATCCGCGAGTCAATAAAGGCTTGCGACACAACGGGTAGCGATCCTGCCTTAGAGTCTTCAACAGGTGGAACATCAAACGCAACTTTGCTCGTTTCAGGATTTAGCTTTGCAGCTATCCGTGTTCTGTCCAACGTTTTGAGCATGGCACGATTCGTTGTACCGATCTCCGTAAATTTTGCATCAGCGGGGATATGGTATTCCATACGGTTCCAGCCGTTCGGTGTTGTTTGCCCCTCTGCTAAGAAGTCTACCGTGTACACACAAGTCGATTGATCTGTTAGAGCACTACGGAGTTACGTTAGGACAGTATCTGAATGCAGCATTGACACAATCGCGAAAGTTCTCAAATTCTTCCCACCGTTGCCGCATCCAATTCTTCAACACAAACCACCAATGCTCGATCTGATTAAGGTCGGGTGAGTAAGGGGGCAAATACCAGAGTTCACAACCTGCGGCGGCGACCACTTCCTCAAGGTATTAGACATATTCAAAAATTAAATTAGGCAGAAAAAAGATGGTAGAACGGAATTTTTATCGCTCACCATCACATGAAAAACTTGTCTCATTATATCCAGACTTATCCCCATCGCAGCCGCTCACTTCTGGGAATTGAGTCTGAGCAATTAACCGCCTTGATTGCCTATCTCCAACAGTTGGAAGCAGAATACAAAGTCC
>JAHHHU010000056.1 GCA_019359175.1 Phormidium tanganyikae FI6-MK23 | reverse complement strand
CATGGTTGTCATTTAATAACTCTCAAAACTCATGAGAATGTTCTGTAACGGAAGCTTGATTGCGAGACGGATTTTGAGACGCTTAGAAACTCATTCTCTCGTAGCACTACGCTTATCTGTTTTCTTTCGCAAAAAGGGAGGTTTTAGATAGATGCCACGACCAAGTGAGCGGCACTGAGGGAACTAAAAACGTAGTAAAGTCACTTTATGATAAAGATTGTGCGCTGATCGCGTTAAACAGTGCTACCGACCTGATTTGAAGCTTGACATAAACCTCAGCCAGGTATCCACTTTACCCCCTGTAATATTTAGGATTGGAATGCTGTATGTTCTAAATCTAGGAGTAAGTCTACGGTCGTAATCTATGGTTGTACTTTCTGGTTTTCCCGCTCCATAAGCAATGGCAATATCATTCGCTAGGCCGCAGCTAATTCTAAAAATACCCCTACGTGTATCTGGCAGAGAGGTACTACCTCCATTTTTTTCGTAAATCCAGTCGTAGCTTCTCGCTCGGCTTGGTTCCGTTTTGCAGAAGTGCTGAGTCACTTCAAACATTTTGGCAACATGAACATCACGCCGCCTCAGTTTACCGCCATAAGCTGACTGACTCACATCACGATCGGGCACGATTAAGAAGAAGGTGTTGATATCTCCTAAAGAGATTGACATGGGGAGTGCGGTGGGCTGTGCCAAAGTCTTTTGAGGGAATCCAACGAGGGGAAAAACAGTTCCCATGCAAATTAAACTCAACAAACTAAGCTTTGCTTTAATGGATTTCGATCGCGTTTCAGGTGAGTTGAACATCAGCATTTCGCCTTCAATCTATTCAAAAACAACTTTGTCAAATCAATAGCAGATCCATCGATCGACTCACTTCAGCCAAGTTAAAGACTGTACTATTTTAATTACTTCATTCGGAGTAATCGTATTCCCGCACTCTGGCGCAGGCTTCAAAGGATGCCCGATCACATGATAAAACGGACCTGACTTTAGCCGATCTTCGCTTCCCCAGTCGCTTCGTAAACCTGGCTGTGGTGAATTAAGTTGCGCGGCTGAGGGCACTTTAGCTGATCCATCTGGTTTACCAAACTCCACCGCAACCTCACCAAATAAGGAAGTACTGAATGGCTTTCTAAATTCAAAGGCAGGACCACCTAAACCGCCGCCTACTGCCTCAATGGCAAAAAAACAGCTATCTTTCGCCACCGCATTCCGATAGGAGATGCTGTATCTAGGACCAAATCGACACGTCCCTTTGGACGATCGCGGACTTCCCGCAGAGCAAGGTTCAACTTCCACTTTTTTGACCGCGTAGCCAGTCGGGACATAGGTGGGAACCGCGATCTTAATTCCTAATGCTTTCAGTGCAGTCTGATCTTTGGTTGACAGGGTTAGGGCTTCGGCAGCCGTAGCAGGGGGAATGAATACGATCGCGCTCAACACGAGCACAATTAAAACAACAATGATTCTACGCATGACTCAATTGATGACGAATGGAACAACGCGAAAACCAAGACCTTGACCAAGAGAAAAGTTACCTGCATTCCTGGTAGCAATAAAGCCATTTCACGCTTAGAAAAGTTTTAGAATTTGATTAACCTTGCTGATCTCGTGTATTGTCTCTTGCCTTTAGGTAGCAGCTCTCTAATTTCATTAATTTTATAGATTCAGATAAATTGTTTAATCATCATGACAATGCAAATTCAAACACCAGCCACAAGACAGAACGTTTATCCCAATTGAGACTCAATCCCAAGCGAAGCCAGCTAACGGCAAAGTTGAGCCGATGCAACTGAACTCTCATACCAATCAATCACCTTTCATCATTCGGCTCCAATGCCGTGTTGGGCTGCGGTGCGCTTGCTTGAAGTTCCAACGACATCTGCATGATTTTCAAAGAAGGATTGGATGGCAGAACATTACGTTTGCCTGTGTCTACAAAACCCACTCTTTCATACAACCCGATCGCTTGGACATTTCCCTCCGTCACCCAAAGCTCCAATCTGCTTTGCTCGTGTTGATGCACCCAAGTCAGAATTTCCGCAACAAGCATATAATCAATTTCATTAGCACGAAATGCTGGATCTACCCACATCCCTCCAATGTGCCCAACCTTCACATCTTTGCGATCGATTAGACCAAAGGCAAACCCTACAACTTGCTCTGCTTGTTCAGTCAAAAACATTACACTTTCCCCAAAACTGGATAGAGGGCGGCGTAGCAAATTAGCATTGAACTTAATCAAACAATTCGTATGTGAAATTAGAACCAGCAGGACGAACCACGTCGAAACCTACCATTACTCTCCCCTTGCCCGTACAACGTGATCTCTGATCACTACCAATAAGAGTCCAAGAAGGTTGAGTGGGAAACTGAATTACACATCGTTGGTCTGATCCAGTAGTAAACCCACCCCCAGTATTTTGTCCGTAAACTCCAATAGGCACATTGGCAACTGATCCTGTAAGAATGGGTGGGCTGCACTGTCCAGGCTGAAGTTGAATCCAACCTGTTGAGACCACGCCGCGATCGCGACTATTCCATGAGACCGCAGCAAGATATTTTTTTGCAGCACGGTTACAAAGATTAAAATCTGCATGGGCTGGATCTGCAAATACAAAACTCAGAGATGACATCAATAGCGCAGTTGTGGCACTGACAATTGCTGAACTCAAAAATTTATGCTTCACTGTTTTCTCCTTGAAGGTTTAGCTCTTTACCAAGTTGCACCCTGAGATCTAACGATGCCCGTAACCCGTCGCGAAAGATTTTTGGACTTAACCAACTACCTCTAAACGATTGGGTTCACAGGCTCTGTTAGACCGGTTATCCGAGCAATATGTCTGAGTGAGTAAGACGCTGTTTAGTAAAGGATGGTCAACATCTATCTTTATACTCTCTGCCGCGAACGAGATTTTGTAACGAGCCACCGACTACTCTAACGCTGCCCCAACCGCCTCGCTGCTCTACTCCTTGAGCAGTACGAACCCAACAGGCAGAACGCCCGCTACCATACAAGTGATAAATAGGTGGATTGTTGGCAATTTTATACAATCCATCTCCAGCCTTGGCAGATGCCTGAGCCTTTCTATAAGCATCTGCCCCATGATCTCTCACAGCAGTGTAGTAAGCATCTGCTCTTCCATTACAAGCTATTCTAAGAGGCCTGCCTAATATAGTGTTATGATCACGTGCACATATACTTAGCATTCTATTATGAAAAGCCTTATC
Source organism: Phormidium tanganyikae FI6-MK23 (assembly GCA_019359175.1). GTDB lineage: Bacteria > Cyanobacteriota > Cyanobacteriia > Leptolyngbyales > Leptolyngbyaceae > Leptolyngbya > Leptolyngbya tanganyikae. Next base: position 16,127 of record JAHHHU010000056.1, on the reverse strand, counting down.
ACATTCTTGTTGCGATTTGCCAAAGGTATCGTAGCAAATATCGTGTTCACCACAAGCGACTCTAAATTGATTAGAAGCAATAGGCGTTAGGACTTTAGCTGCTGTGTTATTCCAACCACTTCCACAACCAGCAGATTGAGCCATAGCAGGTAAATTATCAAAGCTGAGTCCAGAGACAAGGGCAGCACTGATAAAGGAGAATGCAGAGAACAAAGGAGAAATGCGTTTCATGTGTTTTAGGTAAATGATGAGAATTAAAGGTAAACAAGCTTAGTGCGTTCAAAAATGCTCCTGAGCCGCTGTTACTGAATGAAAGCTAATGGAGTCTAACTACTGCGTCAACTGAATTCAGCATACGCTGACTCCCGATCGCGATTTGACTTCTGTAGACCTCCTTATGATCTCTCACAGGTCGATAGGATGAGCTAATGCCCATCTTAACTATGTCTCAATTAGGGATTAGGGCGTAAGAATCGTAGCGATGCTTGTTGCAAATCGATGACAATCGATTGTCCAGACGAAGGCACAAATGCCCTAAAATCCTGGCAAGTGAACCAGCGTCCTGCACCCGTTGGAGTATTGTCAGCTACAAGACAAACCCGATAAGTCTGACCTGCTCGAATTCTGTCAGTTACAAACCTCCTAAATTCTCTCTCACGAGTAACATTTGAGTTAAGAACGTTAATGTTTGCACACAGTCCAGTTCGTCGATCTCCATTAACTCCTGGCTCAGAACAAATATTGAGGTAGAGAGCACCGTTTCCAGGTGCAACATTCCAATAGATTTGTACGGGCACGATCTGTTGTGCTTGGGCTGGTTTGATTCCAAAAGGCGTTGATAGTCCAAGAATCGTAGCGGTAACTGTTGCACCAAATTTTTTATAGCTCATCATTTCCTCCTTAGATCGCAATCTACGGCGAATGCGTTCATTGCCTGCAAGCAACAAACATTAGAATCAGTATGGAGCGGCGCAGGCGTTGTCATAGCAACATCGTTATTAAAGACAAAGTAACAATTGGAAAGACTTTTGCAGTATTCACGTTACCTTTTGAATTGTGTTTCTGTTCTGGGCTTTGTAATCTACCTTATAAACAACATAACCACCTGAGATAGAAGTTGTCGGTCGGAGAAAGGTAGGAAAAAAGTCGGAAATTTTTCAGTAGATTTACATAAGTCTTCTGGAGAAGAGGCTATATTTGGGGAAATTCATGCGCCTGTAGTAGAAAATGACGATCGAAGAAGCAATTGCGCTCGTTGAGCAACTGCTAGAGCGAGGACGGTTGACAAAAGTTCAAGAAATTGTGTTTCGCTCCTCCTGGGTTGGCAAGACCTATTTAGAAATTGCCCGCGAATCTGATTATGATGCTGGACACATCAAAGACACCGGGGCTGAACTTTGGCGGCTCCTCTCAAAAACGCTCGGTGAAAAAGTCACGAAACATAATCTAGCTGGAGTCCTACAACGAGTCGCCCAGCAAAATCACGTCGCTATCGCTTTAGCTTCAGTTTCTCCATTCCCTCGGACGGATTGGGGAGATGCGATCGACGTTTCTATCTTTTACGGACGGGATCAGGAACTAACGACGCTGAAGCAGTGGCTCGTGCAAGACCATTGCCGACTCGTCACGCTGCTCGGCATGGGTGGAATGGGCAAAACCTCGCTCTCGGTCAAACTTGCAGAAGCGATTCAAACTGAATTTGACTGCCTCATCTGGCGATCGTTGCGAGATGCACCCCCAATCAACGATCTGCTCACCACCCTGATTCAATTCCTGTCTCAGCAGCAAGATACCCTCGTTCCAGACAGCATCGGCGGCAAACTGTCGCACCTGATTGAACTGCTTCGGAGATCGCGCTGTTTAGTGATTCTCGATAATTTTGAAGCGGTACTACAAAGCGGCAAATGGGCAGGCACCTATCGCGACGGTTGTGAAGACTACGGCGAACTGCTGAAACGAATTGGCGAAATTGCGCACCAGAGTTGTATCGTGCTGACCAGCCGAGAAAAGCCTCAGGAGGTCAGTACCCAAGCGGGAGATTGCTTACCCATCCGCGTCCTTCCGCTCAGTGGGTTAGATATCGCTTCAGGACAGCAAATTTTGGAAATCAAAGGCTTGCACGGTGCCCCGGCAGACTTAGAGCAGTTGATTGCTCACTATCGCGGCAATCCGTTGGCGCTCAAAATGGCAGCGACCTCGATTCAGGACTTGTTTGCAGGCAATATTGAGCAATTCCTAGACGAGAGAACGACGGTCTTTAATGGCATGAGTCATCTGCTGCAACAGCAGTACGATCGCCTCATGCCCCTAGAGCAAGCTGTGATGGATTGGCTTGCCATCCACCGAGAACCCATTACCCTCACAGAACTGCAAGCAGATTTTGTCACAGAACTGCCTAAGCCAAAATTGATGGCAGTTCTGGAGTCTTTGCGCTGGCGGAGTTTAATTGAAAGTAGCGCGAATGGCTTTACCCAGCAACCCGTGATCATGGAAGCCGTGACCGAATCGCTGATTGAGCGGATGTCAGATGAGATTGTGGCAGAACAGCCTAACGTATTTCTGAGTCATGCCCTGATCAAAGCGCAAGCGAAAGACTACATCCGCGATAGCCAAATTCGGGTGATTCTGCAACCGCTCATCGATCGCTTACTCATCAGACTTGGCTCTCCCAAACAACTGGAACACAAACTGAATCGCCTGCTCGTCTCGCTGCGACTTCACAATGCGAATCGCTCCAATTACGGAGCAGGTAATCTTCTCAATCTATTTCGTCAATTGGAAACCGATCTCACTGAGTACGATTTCTCTCACTTGAGCATTCGGCAGGCATATCTGCAAGACGTGAATCTGCATCGAGTAAATTTCGCTGAAGCTGAGTTCATCAACTGTGCTTTTGCCTCCACGTTTGGCGGAGTGACCTGCGTTGCTTTCAGTCCAGATGGGACTCAACTCACTACCAGCGACACCAACGGCAGCATCCAGATTTGGAACTTGACCAATGGAAAGCAGATTGCCCTTTGCACTGGACATAACAGTTGGGTCTGGAGTGTCGCTTACAGCCCCTCACAGCCGATTCTAGCAAGTTGCGGTCAAGACCATCAGGTGCGGCTGTGGGATCGTTCTACCGGACAGTGCCTCAAACTGTTGGAAGGACACACCGGAATCGTGACCTCTGTTGCCTTCAGCCCGGATGGTCTATGGCTTGCCAGCGCCAGTGGTGATCAAACCATTCGGCTCTGGAACGTAGCAACCGGGCAATGTGTGCAGGTGCTACAGGGTCACGCGGCTTGCGTTTGGAGTGCCGTGTTTCATCCCAACGGTAAAACGCTCTTTAGTGCGGGGGAGGATCACGTCATTCGGCACTGGCAGATCGAGCAGGGGCAGTGCATCCAGACGCTGACCGGACATCAGCATTGGGTCAGGACGATCGCACTCAGCCCCGATGGACAGCAACTCGTAAGCGGCAGCGATGACCAAACCTTAAAACTCTGGGATGTGATGACTGGCACTTGTCTTGCGACGCTGACTGGACATCACAAACCCATTACCTCAGTTGCCTTCAACTCCGATGGCAAAACCTTGGCAAGCAGCAGCTATGACCAGACTGTGAAACTCTGGTGTATCGACTCCCAACAGTGCCTGCAAACGCTTCAGAAACACACAAACTTTGTTTGGTCAGTTGCCTTTCATCCGACTCGACCGCTGCTCGCAAGTGGCGGCGAAGATTATACGGCGCGGATTTGGGATATGCAGACCGGACAATGCACCAAAACGCTGCAAGGGTATAGCAATTCGATTTACGCGATCGCATTCAGCACCACTCATCAGTTGCTCGTGAGTGGGCATGAAGATCAGACCCTCAAGCTCTGGAATCTCAATCCACAAACCCTAGCTGATTCATCTCCCCATTCTCCCTTTCGCACCCTGCGAGGACACGCCGGACGGGTGATGTCGATCGCTTTGAGTCCCAATGAGCAGATCCTCGCGAGCGCCAGTACCGATCGTACAATCAAACTCTGGAACCTACATACTGGGCACTGCTTAAAGACGCTACACGGTCATACCAGTTGGGTGTGGGCGATCGCTTTCCATCCTAAGGGCAAACAGATTGCCAGCGCGAGCTATGACCATACGATCAAACTCTGGGATATTGATACGGGCGATTGCTTACACACGCTGAAAAAGCATACCAGTTCAGTCTTATCGCTTGCGTTCAGTCCCGATGGGCACTGGTTAGCGAGTGGTGGCTATGAGCAAACCATCCAACTCTGGCATGCGAAGACGGGGCAATGTCTTCAGACCTTACAGGCACACCTGAATCGAGTTTGGGCAGTTGCATTCAGTCCTGATAGCCAATATCTCGCAACGGGGGGCGACGATCAGGCTGTCAAGCTATGGGATGTTGCGACCGGGCAGTGTATCAGAACGTTCGAGGGGCATACGAGCCAAGTTTTATCGCTCCTGTTCAATGTGGATGGGACTCGTCTGATTAGCAGCAGTGCTGACAAAACCATCCGAGTCTGGAATATTAGAACCGGAGACTGCACCTCCATTCTCCAGCAGCACCAGCACTGGGTATGGTCGCTTACCCCAGGCTTGAATCATGGAGTTCTCTTGAGCAGTAGCCAGGATGAAACGATCAAGGCTTGGAGGCTTGAAACTGAAGCTTGTTTAAAAACGCTTCGTTGCCCCCGTCCCTATGAAGGAACAATGATTACAGGGGCAACAGGTTTGACAGAAGCTCAGAGGGTGACGCTTCAGGCGTTAGGTGCAATTGAAGAAGTGGAGACAATTCCAAATAGCACCTTATGAGTAAAATCTCTATCAAAAACGGTGATTAAAGATTCTCAAAAAGCGGCATTTCTCAAAGCCTGGAAGCTCCATACAACGCGACTTGTAGCCTCTTGATGAACAAACGCAGGATGAGTTTTGAGAAACTCAGTTTTTCAAAGTTCCAACTCATAGATTTGAGCAATCTCATCCGACTGAATTCCCAAATACGCCAACGTCTGCCGCTGAGTTGCGTGTCCAAATGCCTCCATCAGCAGCGGAATTGCAGTGCCACGCTCCGTTCGTTGCCAGTAGCCCCAAGTCTTACGCAGCGTATGACTCCCATAGTTTCCCTTTAACCCCACATCTTGGCACCAAGTTTTGACCATTGTGCTCACCGTCGTCACCGTCAAACAACCCCGCTGCCCCGTGAAGAGATTGTCTTCGTCCTGAAGTTGACTGTTCTCTAGCCAATGCTGAATCGCCGAGATCGCAGTGCCGTTGAGCGTCACCGGACGATACTTGTGCGTCTTGCTCTGCTTCAGTTCCAACACATCGCCGACGTTGAGAGATCGCACCTGCCGCACCTTGAGCGACAAGAGTTCGTTTGCCCGATACGCCGTGTTGATGCCCAACGTGAACAAACACAAATCGCGGGGGTGGTCCGCTAATACTTTTTTAATGCGAGCGATCGCTTTTTTGTCTCGAATCGGTTCCACCTTGATCGTTGAACCCGCAGCGGGATGGTTGGGATTCTGCCCTTTCTGAAACGGCATACTGCTCTTTTCACGGCTCACTAACTTCTAGCCATCTTACTCGCAAACTTAGCCAGTTTGAAAATCTCTAATTTTAGCTCTGTCCAGCAGAATCATGCCGAAAGCTAAGCTAGAAAGCAAGTTCAGCCCCTTTTCCAGCTCACTAACTTCTGGCGAATAGTTAGTGGGATAGGGGGGAACGGTGGGGCAATCGAATGCGTTTAAGGGACTCGCGGCGGATAGAGGGTTGGTTCATGCTGGAATCGTCGCAATCGGGCGAGGTGCAGTAGGCGGTCGTGTGTGAATCAGAGATCGATGCTTTATCCTATGCAGTTCTTCACTCAGCAGAGCAAAAAATGCTGTACCTCTCGACTGATGGTTCAGGCAGCGTACCGCTCGAACAACTTCGGCAAATTCCCCAAGTAGTTCTGGCATTTGACCGAGATGAGGCAGGTGAATCGATGGCGCAGTGAATCGGGCAAGAGCTGCCGAGCTGCGATCGCCATTCTCCCACTGCGAAGGACTGGAACGAAGATTTACAAAATCATCTGTGTCAAGTGCAGCAGCAATTCAAGCAGCAGAATCGCCAGCCGAAGCGTGACACGAAGCACGACTGTGGAATCACACCGTAATCCCTCATTTGTCACTCTCGCTGAAGCAAATTCTGAAACCCAGTCACAGTGAGTGTTTTCTGTTGTGGCGGCTCAAAAATGACAAAAGAGCAAAACGTAGATACAGCAAAGCTTTCAGCTTTTACTCCTGCCAAAGTGACAAATGAGGGGTAATAGTCAATTCCATCAAATGTTAAATGACAGCGATGATCAGCGGAACGATCGCCAAGAATCCTGCTCTGAGAAAACGATCGTAACCTGTTATTCCTAAACGTTAGCTACATACATTTCCTTCTCTATGTAGCTTTCGGCTCCGATCATGTATGTAGCGACACGTATGGACTCGCTCCGCGAGAGCCGAAGGCACCGGCTATGTGGGCAAGATTCCTGGTTGTCGCCAACCTGTCAACGTCGGTGAGGTCTTGCACAGCAGAAGCCCCAAGCTCATTTCAAGTAAGAAAGGGCTATGACAGAGGGTAATAATTGAAGGAGATTGTGAAAGCCGCAATTTACAAGTTCTTGAATTCATAGGCAATGAATAAAAGTGACAGAATTGCCTAACTGAAGAAGTGTTAAGTTTAAGTCTGTTTCCAACTAGTTGGGTAAGGATTGAGCGTCACCCGACTATGCAACCGAGACCTAATTCAGGAACACAAGTAGAGAAGCTATGAAAATTCAATCAATAAAATTTATAGAGCATCCAGCTTTTCTAGAAAACAGTAGGATTGAATTTTTTAGAGCTAGAGATTCCTCCGTCCCGAAGATATTTTTCTTAGTAGGCAATAATGGTGAGGGTAAGACTAGCATACTAGAAACGATATGTGCTGGTTTTATTACAAACAACAAATCTCCGGAGCAATTTAAAGCTTCAATCTGTGTTAGTGATGAGGAGATTATTATTACAAGAAACCAGAATAATTACTCTACTGGACTCTCAACTAAAGGAATTCCATTCTATTACGATACTTTGGAGACAACTTTTACAGTTGAAAAAATAAGTACTGTGACCGGACAAACTATTGATTATGATAACGAGCCTAAGGAGAAATCTATAAACCTAGCCCAAATAATACCTCAATTATTAGTCGATATAAGTAATCAAGATAGCTCATTTATAGCTGAGAAATCAAGGCAGGGAATATTGCATAAGGATCTCGACGCTCAAGAGTTAAAGTTCACTCGCTTCACAAATACCTTGAATAAAATCTACAATGGCTCAAAAAGATTTAAGACCCTAAGAAACAATACTGAACTTATTTTTGAAGATGCTAATAATAACGAATGCGATATAAACAGCCTAAGTACAGGCGAAAAGCAAATCTTGTTCAGAATCGGTGGTATGTTAAAAAATTTAACCCACTTAAGGGGATCTGTAATTCTTATAGATGAGCCAGAAACCAGTCTGCACCCAAAATGGCAACAGAAATACGTCCAGATTCTATTAGAAACTTTCAAAGATCTTGATACTCAATTCATCATAGCCACTCACTCCCCATACGTATTACAAGGAGTCAAAGATGGTGAAAGTGTTTGTATTAAGGTTGATAGAACTAAGATGAGAATTGGCGAGCAAGTTGGGTATTATCCAAACAGTATAAAAAACCCAAGTATTAATCTCATAAACTATCTTGCTTTTGATCTCTATGACGAGCTACTTCATATAGAATTATTTGAAGCAATTTTAAAAAAAGAGAGTCTTGAATTTCATGAGATTGACGGCTTTCTTGCTTGCCGAGATGTAGAGAAAAGAAGCTTTGTAACGGTAAGAAATAGAGTAAGGAGAGACGGCGGAATAACTCTATCTGCTGGTACCAATTTAAGCGAGACTCTACCTGTCTACATTAGGAATGCAATACATCATCCTGAGGAGACTGGAAGAGTTTTTACTAATTCTAATAGTGGTGATTCAAATGACTTAAAACAATCAATTGAGATAATGTTGAGCTTGTTATAATTTATTCTATTTAAGTTATGCAGATTCTGTAATAGCAACATGAAATGATGCACTGAATTTGAGAGTAGAAGTCGCAGAGCTTAAACACTCAATCAACGTTTCGATAGAGTATCTTCAGGGCTGAAATACTACTCTATCCGTGTAGATCGTCTGCTCAGGCCGCAGAAGTCCCGATGTGAAGAGAACAGCTCAAGCACTCTTCATCGTTGAGTTTGAGCGATTTCATCTTGGACTTCATCCCGTCCACAGCAGAAACGAGAGAATGCGGGTTTGAGTGGGGTTGTAGTACGGTCGCTAGTCCAACTCTACAGTTGTAGATCATCAAATCGAGAGGCGGTAGGCTTTTGGGGTGGTCATTTGAACGCAACTCAGATGAAACTTAGCTCTCCAAACACAATCCATCCTGTCTCACTTGAGACTGAACATCAAACCATTATCGGTTGGTCACAAGAACTAGATCGCTTCATGGCTCGAATTGGGGTTCGCTTTGCCCGAAGCGAAGCTAGAGAGAATGCCAAAGGGTATCTCCAAGGATTACTCGGAACACTGAGCCGCAAGAACTGCTGGCAACTGTCAGAAGCCATGGGCGCGGATAGTCCGTATGGATTTCAACATCTAGTGGGACGAGCCAAATGGGATGCCAATCTGGTGCGGGATGATTTGCGGGCTTATGTCCTGGAGCATCTGGCCGACCCCAAAGGCGTGCTGATTCTCGATGACACAGGATTTATCAAAGGGGGCAAGCAGTCGGTCGGCGTGCAACGGCAATACACGGGCACCACTGGGCAAATCGAGAATTGTCAAATCGGGGTATTTTTGATGTATGCCACCCGCCAGAGTGCCACGTTTATTGATCGCGAGTTGTACTTGCCAAACGGGTGGGCGAAGGATGATGAGCGCCGCACACAAGCGCAAGTGCCGAGCGACGTGGCGTTTGCGACAAAGGTGCAGCTAGGACTGCGGATGCTAGAACGAGCATTTGAAGCTGGGGTGAAGGTGGAATGGGTCACAGCGGATGAACTGTACGCGATTGATCACGGACTGCGACGGTGGTTAGAGGAACGGCACCAAGCCTACGTGATCGCGATACCGCGTCATGAACGAGTCCGCGTGGATCGATTGCAGTGTCGGGTGGATGAATTAGCCGCCAGTTGGCCCGCCGAGGAGTGGAAACGGCTGAGTTGTGGCAAAGGTTCCAAAGGGGCACGAGAGTACGAGTGGATTTGGATGCGGGTGAATGGTGGCACTGCTGGATGGAGCCGCTATGTGCTGGTACGACGGCGCATCGATGCTCCAAATGAGTTGGATTACTATAGTGTGTATGCGCCAGATGGAACGCGACTAGAATCCATGGTGCGAGCGGCGGGCTGCCGCTGGAAAATCGAGACCGGATTTGAAGACGGCAAAGGAGCGGTTGGACTCGACGAATACGAAGTCCGAACCTGGACGGGATGGTATCGGCATATCACCTTGGCGATCTGTGCTCATGCAGTGTTGAATGTGATTCGGGTGCGAGCAGCGCAGGCGGAAGGCAATCAGCGGCGAAATCTCATAGCGCGTTCTCAGGTTCAATCCTCTCCCTCTGTTGCGCCGTGCTTGCCCTTGACGATTTTAGAAGTGCGACGATTGCTGTGGCAGTTAGTCTGGCAGCAAACGCCGAGTGTGCAGCAAGTGCTGTCGTGGTCACGCTGGCGACGGCAGCATCAGGCGATCGCTCAGATTTATCACTATCGACGACATCAGGCGACACGGCAGCGGGAAACCGTTCAGCGGCGAGAATGAACTCGTCCAACGTTGGGGTAGCACTTGGCAAATCGTGGCGTCCATATGCGAACGATCTAAAGCTACTTGGGACATACAACCATTCAGCACACGGTGCGGTACATAGCACTAGCACCCGGAAGATTTCAAGGATTGTGGTAGGAATAGAAGTTGTTTAAGAATGAATAGAGAAGTCGTTAACTTAAATCTGAATCTAAACGTGTGATTTCAACTGGCACAAGGTACCCAAAATTTTAGACGCAATCTTGGCAAAAAAACAGCCCTGATAGTCCACGTTTAGTCCAAAGCCGTTTCTAAAAAGTCTGAAACAATCACACAGCAGAGCTTTCAAGATTGTTGATTAACTGCCGTTGTGACAGAAGTCCAAAGGGTAAAACGGCTGAAACCCTTACACCATATAGAATGTGCCAGTTAGTCCAGAATTCTGGGATTAGTCCAGTATTTTGAATTACTACGCACCCTCAACAATCCCGTCGCACTTCACAAAAAAGCAGCATCTTGATCAAGATGCTGCTTTTTATTTGTAACCACGATCGCCGTTGAAAATGCACTAGGACAGATTCACTTCACGGTTGAACTTACCTTTATTAAGCAAATGCCGTCACTGTAGAATGATTGAAACTGGAAGTAGTCGAACGGCTGATCAATGCAAATAAAGTTCTTTACTGTAAATAAAGTTCTTTACTGGTGGGCTTCGCCAGGGTTTCAGCCCCCTTGGGATTTAAGCTCGTTGGGCAATGTGAAACATTGAAACATAAGACAAGTGAACCCTATCCCCCTTTTGCGCTAGCACCTGGCGTAAGCCCTCAAACAACCGTTGTCTTTGCTCAAGCTCTAACTTCAGATGTGGCGAATAGGTGGTCAACACAAACCATAGGGCAACCCAACAAGGCAAAGGCAGGGGTGGCGATCGCGGGTCCACATCCTACCTCTAACAAAGTCGATCTAGAAGATAGTTGAGCGATTTCGATGACGTGATCGATGAGCGCTTGGGGATAGCGCGGTCTAACTTGATAGTACGCCTCGGCTGAAGGCGAATACCAACGTTTGCGTTGCTCCAAGTCTTGACCGTAGCACTCGTTGCGAAGCATTTGATGGAAGTTTTGCATACTTGATTCAGGCTGGACAACTGCCGCCTAGGCACTTAAAAGTAATGTACGCCCCTTCTCCTGATACCGACAATCAATTTCTAGCGCCTGACCGTCCTTAACCAGTAAATTAAAGTTGTATACCGCAGAAGATACAGGGGTTGAGCCGAGATACGTGAAATTTTTTATCATATCGGACTCAAACTCATTGCAAACCTGGCTTTCAGCAGTTGCTCAAGAACAAAGCTGCTCGTATTGAATAGTTGCGAGACACGCAGCTATTCAAGATGAACAGCTATAGTGCGACACGCCACCCGTGTTAAAAAACGCCTTAGGTCTTAGACGATAGTATTTATCTTCTACGTCTTGTGATTGCTCATCATATGGATAGCTAAGGACTTCTTGCAACTCTTTTACTAAAGTATAGTCACCCTGCATGGCTTGTTGGTAGGCAGGGGCAATCAACCACTCTCGCCATGTGTATTTTGGGTTCGTCTGTTTCATCTTTGTTGATATCTCAGCCAAATTGCCATCGTTAATGACGAGGTCGCGCCAGCTTTTTAGCCAAGATTGCCATTGTTCATCGAGTTGTGGTGAAGTTTTCACGTAGAAGCTTTTTTTCAATGCTGAGATATCATCTGGTAGATGGGATAACTCGCGGAAGAAAATGGTGTAATCTACCTCTGAGTCAGTCATTAACTGCATTAATTTTTCAAATAGCTTTGGGTGATATTCAGTCAAGCCAAGTTTGTCCGCCCACATTTTTTGGATTTGTTTTTGCATGGCTTCTGAAAAGCCGCGGTCTACTTGGTCGAACTGTTCTAACGCTTCAGCATCTTCTGTAAGTAGCAGTCTCACTGCTTTCCAAAACATGTAATAATTTGCTTCTGCTGCAATGGGCTGATTGAAGAATGAAAAGTGCTCGCCGCCACCAGTCCAAGGTTGAAACCAAGGGTCAAATTTTTCACAAAATCCAAAGGGTCCATAGTCTAGGGTAAAGCCTCCAACAGCGCAGTTGTCACTGTTAAAATTACCCTGGCAATAACCAACACGTAGCCAATTAGCCACCAGTGAAGTGAGACGCTGGCGAAATAGCTTAGCCAACTCAACTAATTGATCGGCAAAACCAAGGCTTTGATTAATGTCGCTTTTGTACTCTCGCTCAATTAAGTGCGACACTATCATGCTCAACTCTTCTAATGCTTTTGGATGAGCATTGCTGCGAGTGCGGCGGGCAAATAACTCTAGCTGACCAACGCGCAAAAAGGAGGGTGCAACGCGAGTTGAAATGGCCACAGGATTGTCCACCAAAACATCAGGGTCAATAGAGTAGGAGTCTTGAGAATACCAAGGCCGGGTAACAGTCTCAGATTTAGAAACATACAGTGTCAAAGAGCGCGATGTTGGCACACCTAACGCTTGCATATAGTCTTGCGCTAGAAACTCGCGCACACTTGATCGGAGGACAGCGCGCCCGTCGGCACCCCGGCGATAAGGCGTTGGGCCACCCCCTTTCAATTGCATTTCCCAGCGCTGTCCATTGATGATTCCTTCAAATACAGATATCGCTCGACCATCGCCATAACCATTACCCGTACCAAATGGACATTGTTGGGTATATTCGGTGCCATAAATCGACAGGGCATAACCCGTCGCCCAGCCCACCTGACGCATCGGCTCATGGGCAGCAGAGAGATCACCAGAAAATACACGGCGAAATTTTTCATTAAGCGCCAGTCCATCGCTCAAACCAAGTTCCTTAAAAAAAGTGCGGCTATGAGCTACATATTCTGGGTCTGCAAGCGGCGTGGGTGTCACAGGTACGAAATGACCAGAAAAAACCTGGCGGGCCCGGTGATCATCACCATCGACCGTGGCATCAGGATCGGCATTTAAGGTATCCATCAGGGAATAATCCGCCAATTGCACAAACTCATCGAAGGTTGTTACGCAAGGCTCACCAGAGGGTTTAGATGGATATGGCATTGTTGCTAGCGCCGATATTGTCGGGAAGGATTCATGTTTAATTGAGGACTTTGTAGAGGCTAACATATTAAATGCGAAGCTTTCCAGACTAACCGACTTATTAGTGGGGGTGATTGAAGCAGACACCTTGAATTCCTTGGGTACCACCGGAGGAATCTGCTCATCTAAGCTTCAGCGCTACAAATAACCGAATAGCTGCCTGCCCAGCAAACAGTCAATGCTTTCATTTCGGTCGCCGCAAACCCTATCCAGCAAAGCTTTGATGCCTATATGATAAATTTTTACACGTATCTCGGATCGATGCCATACAGAAGTTTAAGCCTTCCAAAGGCTTGACAGTATAGAACTTTGTTTTTTCATGCTGTTGAAGCGAATACGGAAGAAACAGAGCCGCAGCCTTTTTTGGTAAAGGACTTTATTTTCGTTTTACAACGACTCCCAAAGAATTTATGCCCGGACACGACATTATTGTGATTGGCACATCGGCAGGCGGACTCAAAGCGTTGGGTGTGGTCTTAGGCGCTTTGCCGAGTAATATGAATGCCGTCATTTTCATTGTTCAACATCTTGCCGCCGATAAGCCCAGCATCCTCCCTCAAATTCTTGCCGATGTCGGCTCTCTCCCAGCCTCCCACCCAGTCGATGGAGAGCTCATTCAAACCGGGCGAGTCTATGTTGCACCGCCTGATTATCACTTGTTAGTTAATCAGGGTGTCATGCGCGTTGTGCGCGGACCGCAAGAAAACCGCTTTCGACCCGCGATCGATGCGCTCTTTCGTTCCGCCGCCCGTGCCTATGGTTCCAGGGTGGTCGGTGTCGTACTGACGGGTTATCTCGATGATGGCACTGTGGGCTTACAGGCAATCAAAAAACGGGGCGGGGTGGCGATCGTCCAAGACCCGAACGAAGCTGACTATCCCAGCATGGCAAAGAGCGCCCTACGGTATGTCAAGGTCGATTACTGCCTGCCGCTGACAGAAATCTCAAATCTGCTCGTACAGTTGTCCCAGGAACCCGTTGACCATGAGGAAGCGTATCCCGTGACCGAAGAAATCGACGTCGAATCCAGGATTGCCGAACAGCAAATGAACACCCAGGAGTTCTTAGAGCAGGTCGAAGCGATCGGGACTCGAACCACTTACACCTGCCCTGAATGCAATGGCAGCATCTGGCAAATTGGCACCGAAGAGCCACTCCGGTTTCGCTGTCACATCGGGCACTCCTTTACGGCGAATGTGTTTCTGTCAGAGCAAACTCAGAACATCGAAAATGCGCTGTGGTCGGCTGTGCGAGCAATGGAGGAAAAAGTTACGTTCTCGCGTCAGATGGCAGAACGGATGAGGAACTACAACTTAACCAGTGCCGTAACAAAATATGAAGACCATGCAACGAATCTGGATCAAGAGGTGTCCTTAATTCGAGATATGATTCTCAACGGCTTTGCTACAAAACGGACGGTTGCCGAAACAGAAGACGATCAGCCGGAGGCGCTGTAGATTAACGTTGGAAGCGAACCCGTTGCAAAGTGATGCGTTGTTCTTGGTCCAAAAGCGACGGAAACACCTACCTTTCCTCTTGAAGTAAATCGAGCAGTGTCCTGATGAGTTCTTCAGCGTCCAGCGGTTTTGTGAGGTAGCGATCAAAGCCAGCTTCAATCGCTCGGTGGCGGTCTTCATCTCTCGCGATCGCGGGAATCTTGCCGCCTTGTTCAACCGGGAAAGCCCGAATCGCTCGGATCAAGCTAAACCTATCCTCATCGGGCATTGCAATATCGCTGAGGTTGTGTTCTAGACCTGTTGATGCCTTGCCCAGAACGTCTTGCTAGGCTGGCTTTCAGGAGTCAGATCCACAGATCTAGACCATGACCAAAGGCGTGAGCTGCAGAAAGCCAGGCTGATGCGGCTATAGCTCAAGGCTATTAGGACTCGTGAAAGCGGCTCATTAAGAGGACTTCAAGCTTTTTAGGTCATCTGTTAAAGCGTCAAGAAATCACTTTTGATAAGTACAACTGTAGAACCAATTTCAAGCCAGAGTGTGTAACACGGCTGTATTATGTGCAGACTGAATGAATGAAGAAAGGTGCAATCAACCACTGCATCTGCAAACTTCAATAGCTCCCTGCACGCTCTCAGACGCTGACAAAAGAAAGGGTTCTCACACAGGTGAGAACCCCGTCCCTCAGTTATTAGCTCAGACCATCACTTTGTCTGCTCGATACGCGCTTAGAACTCTAGTCCTACACCCGCTTGCAGACTCAGCGCACCCGCATCACTGCCTCGATACGCATTGATGCCATACTTAGCATCGCTATACACTACGACACCTTTCGCCACTTGGGATTCCACTCCCACCGTCAGCACTGGTGCATCTTGATTCCCAATCGGCGAGGTCACCCCGCCATTCTGCACAAACGAGTAGCCCGCTCCTGCATACACGTTCGATTTGTCGTTCAACCGCACATCGTAGGTCACGGTTGGAACGATCGCACTATTGTCGCCTGTAAACAAGACCGAACCGCGTGCAGACACAGGAGCATTCGGAATCGCAAAGCGACCTTGCACATTGCCGCCAAAGGATGTGTCATCATTGCCGCGTCCACCGCTAAGGACACCGCCAGAAATGCCAGCACCGACATAACTGCGATCGTAACGAGGAGCCGTTTGAGCCGAAGCAGCGCCAGCACCAAGGAACAGCGGCGAAACAACTAAGGCAGCGAGACCCGAAAGCATTGCCACAGATTGAAGAGATCTCATAGTCACCTGAAGAGTTGTGAAAGTTAAAGAGAGTTTCTGCCTTGTTCGGCAGCGAGAAGAAACATCGAGCCACTCACCGCTTCTGGGGTATCACCAGCAGACTGAGGTAGAGGTGCGAACTGCTCCAGAATGCTGGGAAGCGAGTGAGTGCGAAGAGAACCCGGATCAGCGTGGAGGTGGAAGACTCTTAGCTCTGGTTCCATACTTCTGTTATAGAGCGAGGGAGCGGGTGTTAAGGAGGAGAAGGGTCACTTTACTAAGCGTCCTAAGTAATTTCGGAATTGTGCTTGACCGTTGTGAGGAGAGAAGACCTAGTTAATCTGCTCCTACTGTTTCACTAACTATTACTTAGAACTTAGTGAATCAAGATGCGGCTGTAGCCTTTGTCCGACTTGGTGTTTAGCGCTGTTTTCTGCCTGTGCTAATTT
>JAHHHU010000055.1 GCA_019359175.1 Phormidium tanganyikae FI6-MK23 | reverse complement strand
GGCTTCAGGCAAAACGGTTTATCCGCGAGTGCTATCACCTTGGCAATTCCTTTGCATTGATCAAGTGGTTATTTGAGTTTGTCCTTCATCAACAGGTGTTTAAGTTCCCTAAGCTTGAACTGTATGGTGTTTTTTCACGAGTCAAGTAGGATCGCTATAGCTAAGACTTCAAACGTGCAGGGTACTGTGCCTTGTGTATTTTTATGATTGTTCTAGGGTTCAGACGCTTGACCTCCGGTTTCGCCTTCATCATATTTAGGAAACCAAAGAGATCATCATTATTACTGTAGACGTACTCCATCATTACGTTATATTCACCCGTAACAGATGAGATATAGCTAACTTTCTCCATATCAATCAATGTATAAAGTGTAGCCTCGAAGAAGACAGGATCAACATCTAGTTCAATGTAAGCAACGTTTGCGTACTTGATTTTTCCAGCGTCGATAAATGCACTAATTCTGATCATTCCTTCATCAAGTAACCGTTTAACTCGATATCGAACGGTTGCTTCGGGAACTGCTACCTCACGAGCAATTAAGCTGTAGGAAACGCGACCATCTGCCTGCAAATACTCAATAATATCTAGATCGAGTTGGTCAATATTATAACTTTGAGTGTTAGGTGGGTTGTTGTCATTATTAATGTTTCCCATCTTTTCGTTAACAGCCTAAACTATCTTTATTTTATAGTTTTAATCTCACTTCAAGACAGAAGATTTACAGCACTTGATAGCGGTATTTACAAACCCATGCTTTTTGAATGGCAACTATCGAGTTCGCAACGAACTTTCTCGACTTCCACCCGATAGATGACGTGATTGTTTGCTGGCTTCTCAGCCTAATCCAGGATAATGATGCAGCTCATTCACCCGGTCACGCTGCTCTCTATTCTTTAGTCGCATTTTTCTTAACAAATTTCCGAGTTTTAGCCGTTGTTCAGAGGTCGTACTACGCGGCGCTTACAGCCATTGCCCGGTCTTTCTCTTCTTGAAGTTAAATAAAATTCAGGGAATTGCGAGTGGTTACGGTGCTGCAAGATTGGAAGCGGTATGACCGTTAGTCGTGAGAAATTGAGAATGACTAATTTTTAGATTAAAGAACACTATGAAACCTAAAGAGTCCAGGTCTAACATCAAATTCACGCCGCTGCCATCACAAACTCAGAGAGCATGATCGACGAGGCAATGAATATAATGTTCGCCGACCGAGAAGCCGACTTCTACGACTTCATTGCAGCCGAGCGTCGTCCGAACTCCGATTACTTAATTCGGACCCATCACGATCGTCCCGTGAAACTGCAACCCGAAGCTCCATCGCAATCGTTGCACAAACTGTTGCAACAGCTTCCCGCATCGGGCTACTTCCGATTAAATCTGCAACGCAGCCAGCTTATCCACATCTCGAATTAATTGGGCATCCGAGAATCAGTCAGGAATTGCGATCGACAAACTTCAATCTCTCAAAGCTGTGATCACTGGAGATCCGATAAAACATGAATTGAAGGGACAGGATGAGCGCGAGTTTTTGCCGAATTGCATTTGTCTGTTCAACTTGAATGATGTTCCGTCGCTAAAAGGAGATAGTAATTCGATTAAGTCCCGATTGGCCGTAGTGGAATTTCTTAAGGTCTTCAAGAAAAACGCAGATCCCTCAAAAGGCGAAATGGAGGTCGATCCGCGCTTTAAGTACGATCGCGACTTCCTGAAGAATAATGTTCTTCCTGCGTTTGTGAATCGGCTCGTTGCGTCATTCATTGACTTAATGCAAAACGGGATTGACTACGATTCGTGCGATGAAGCAATTTTGAATATTAGGCTTCAGAACTCGCATCTACTAGAGTTTGCGACAGACACGGGGCTTTCCCCAGAGCGCGGTGCTGTTGTTCCGGTCAAGGAAGTCTGGGAAGCGCTTGAAAAGTACTATCTTGACACCGGTGTTTTAGTGCTCGATGACTCCGGTAAGCGATCGTGGGCTGATCCGATTCGTCCCGGCGATCCATATGTGAAAGGCTCGAATCAAGTCGCTAATCGACTGCTTAAGCTGTTTCCGGGCTGTAAGCTCGTTGAAGTTGGGCATCGCGTTAAAGGCATTAAGGGGCTCGCTTTTAAGCCTGTGGAGCCAGTCCGAGAGCCTGTAGAGGATCTTTCGGAGTCAGTTGAAACGGCTCCAACTGCTGAATCGTTGCCTACTTGGGCGAAAGTTGGAAACTGTTTTCTGAATGGCTCTGAGGACTTGTTGAGAATTGCCTCGATCGATCAATCTCACGAAGGAATCTTTTTGCTGACTCCCACAGGATCGCGGCATCGCTTATCTGAATGTCGTCCTGAGCCTATCCCAATCGGGATTCGGTAGGCATCGCAAGGGCAGCAATAGTCCGCACTAAACATTCCTAGGTTATTTACTACACATCAAGATGGTATTGTCAACTTAACCCAAAGGTAGAATAATCGTCCTGGTTCAACTCTGATTTCACCCGCTTGCTCATGTACTCCCGTCATCGATTTCCCCGCGAAATTATTAGCCACTGTGTCTGGCTCTATTACACCTTTCCCTTGAGCTATCGCGATATCGAGAAAATGATGCTGGTCGCTTTCAGCGTGGCGAAGCCAACGGGGGATCGAGGTGACGTATGAAACGATTCGGCAGTGGTGCCAGAAATTCGGGCAGCAGTACGCCAATCAGCTTCGGCGCAAACGTCCCTACATCACGGATAAATGGCATCTCGATGAAGTGGTTGTGACGATTAAGAAGCAGCAATATTATTTGTGGCGGGCAGTGGATTCAGAGGGGAGTGTGCTGGAAGTATTGCTGCAACGGCATCGGGACACGAAAGCGGCACATCGGTTCTTTCGCAAACTGCTGAAAAAGCAAGGCTTCGTGCCACGGGTGATGGTCACCGATAAACTCAAAAGCTACCAAGCGGCGAAGAAGCAAGTGATGAAGAACGTGGAGCATCGACAGCATAAGGGCTTGAACAATCGAGCGGAGAACTCCCCTCAGCCGACACGAGTGCGAGAGCGACGAATGCGACGATTCAAATCCCCAGGGCAAGCCCAACGACTTCTCTCTGCTTTTGGACCGATTCGAGATCACTTTCACCCCAAGCAACATCAACGGACTGCAACCCGATATCGAGAACAACTGCGCCGACGATTCGAGGATTGGCGAGATGTTGCTCGTCTCAATTCTGCTGCGTAAAATTGAGCGATGGCTGCGATCAAAGAATTATCGTGCTTAATTTTGATTGTCATCAGTTAAGTTGACAATACCTATCAGCCAATTCCTCATGGAATTAGGCATGGGGTTTGCTTTTCTAGGCAGCCAGTACCCGATCGAAGTGAGCGGCAAGGAATATCGAATTGATATGCTCTTTTACCATGTTCCCTTGCACCGCTACGTGGTGATTGACCTCAAGATGGGAGAGTTCCTGCCTGAACATTCCGGACAAATGAGCTTTTACGTGGCCGCTGTCGATAACCTTCTGCGGACGGAACGGGATGATCCGACGATCAGGATTATCCTGTGCAAATCCAAGGATCGCACCACGGTAGAGTTTGCGTTGCAGGGCAATAACCAGCCGATCGGGGTGTCTTCCTATCAGCTTCAACCCAGCCTACCGGAAGAGTTGAAGAAGAATCTTCCGACCCCTGAACAACTGGAGATGGAGCTAAACACTGCAATCGCTGAGTTGGAAGGACAGAACCCGGGGAAATCAGAGGCTTAATGGCTTTACAGCAAAGCATTCGAGCAATGCTCAATGCCTATGGTTATGACCGATAACTGTTACGACCGACGAATAAGTCAAATCACCCGTTGCCAGAGCAACTAGACAAAGCTTAGCGTCATGTGAATCATTGGAAATGAAGAATGATGCTAATTCTTTTGAGATTATCAATCAAACTCTAGCCGATTGAAAGAACGCTCTCTGGGGGATCTCGTACTGTTGCAAAAATTCTGAGGCACGCCAGGGTGAGAGGATGAGCACCAAATTTTCCGCGCTTGGTTCCTCTTCCTATCGCGTGATCAAAATTTTTTGCCACAGAACCGCTCAACCCCTCAAAATCAAGCTTAGCTCTCCCACATCGAAGGGGCACTGATGACTTAATCTAGGGAAAGCCTCCACTTCAGAGCACGAGCCGTGGATTTGAATGCCATTTTTGCGAATCCCTGGATTCGGGACGCAGCAGCAACACTCCTTGCATTTACTGTCGCCATCGCGTGGCTGCGCCTGATTGAGTTTCTCGCAGCGAGTGGACGGCTCGAATCCAAGTTGAGCCGTAAAATCATTCACATTGGCACAGGTCCACTCTTTGTCCTCTGCTGGCTGTTCTTTAGTTCTGCGCCTAGCGCTCGATATTTTGCTGTTCTTGTCCCCCTGGTGATTACAGGACAGTTCTTTGCAATCGGACTCGGATGGATTGAAGCTCCGGAAGCTGTGCAAGCCATGACTCGCACCGGCAAGCCGAGCGAAATTCTGCGAGGTCCCTTGTACTATGGCATTGTCTTTATTATCTGTACACTTGTGTTTTGGCGGCCTTCCCCGATCGGAATTGTGGCGCTGATGAGCCTTTGCGGGGGTGATGGTCTCGCTGACATTGTGGGACGGCGCTTTGGTACTCACAAACTTTTCTTCAATCCACAGAAAAGCTGGGCTGGGTCACTGGCAATGTTCATCGGCAGTTTTACGTTTAGCTTTGCATTTTTGGTGCTGTTCAATTACTTCCACAACTTTCAGCCTGCACTGGGATTAGCAGCAATCGCGAGAAACGTTGCAGCAATCGCGCTTGTGAGCACGATCGTCGAAGCCTTACCCTACCGCGACATCGATAACATTACACTGACAGCCGTTGCAATATTGTTAGGATGGTGGCTTTTCTAGTAACAAAAGCATAAGCCTGTTGGCATTGCTTCAACGCTGTCGCTCTAGAGCCGCAATCAGCGCGCGAATTGCCCATCCTATCGCTTCACCTGCCGCTTCCCCACTCACACCAAACTCGTCTCGTAAATGCTTCCAGGTTTCCGCAGTCACAAGATGTCCAATGACCGCATGAACCGCTTCGACTGAACCAGCCTCTCCTGGAAGCGAACTGAGGGCATTTTGAATCGATTGACGCCGTTTGAGACGCAGGCGAGAGCGAACATTCTGACCCAACTGGGACACTAACAAGGCTTGAACGAGCATCGCTTGTTGCTCAAATCGAGGAAACGCTTGCTCAGCTAACTCAGCCACTTCCATCGGCGTGGTGGGGTAAAGCAAATCCCCCAGTTGCTGATCCACCCATTCTCCAACCGCATCTAACAAAGCGTCTCGATTGGGAAAATAACGGTAGATCGTTCGCGGGGCAACTCCTGCCCGTTGCGCCGCATCCGCAATCGAAAACTCTTGCAGCCCGCCCTTCGCTAACTGCTCTGCTAATGCTTGCAGAATCAATTGCCGAGTTGCCTCGGCTTGCTTTTGCCGCAGAGCACTCTTGTAGGGACGCGATCGCCCAGTTGAGCGATCAGAGCCGTCAACCGCTTCTTTCATAGCCCCCATTTTGCCATCCATACAACACTGCCATTTTGACTGGACACGCAATGTCCTCAACTCAAGGGTGCAGTGAGAACGAGTTGCTCCCAGTTAGCTGGCGTGGAAAAGGCTTTATATTGCTCTGCCATCTCTGGAGTCAGGAGTTCCAACAAGACTCGATTTTCCACCCACAATTCCACGACCTGGAAAAATGGGCCGCGATTGCCGAGCAGCGTTTGCCACCCTTCGCGTGCCGCAATCTGCTCAATTTGTTGCTGATTCAACGGAACAGAAACGGCTGCATGGGTTGCACTAAAGCGAGCCGAAGTCTGGTCAGCTTGCAGATC
Source organism: Phormidium tanganyikae FI6-MK23 (assembly GCA_019359175.1). Classification (GTDB taxonomy): domain Bacteria; phylum Cyanobacteriota; class Cyanobacteriia; order Leptolyngbyales; family Leptolyngbyaceae; genus Leptolyngbya; species Leptolyngbya tanganyikae. Next base: position 14,478 of record JAHHHU010000055.1, on the reverse strand, counting down.
CGGCAAATCCGTTCGGCCGGGAATCAGTTCACTTCCTAACGGATAAACCTCGATCGCAGTGCCATAGTCATCACCTGCAAAAGCAATATAGCTATCGGGATACATCGGAAATGGATAAGCACGACCCTGCCAAAGTTCTGCCAACACCTCTGCAACGTGTTGAGGATGCTCAGCGGCGATAGAAATGTGATGAATCATAGGATGCTTCCTAATTTGCTCAATTCATGTCAATGAATATGACATGAATACAAGAGCCATAGCAACAAATATTACGGAACTTTTACAACGCTAGCAAGGGCCGCTCGCCATATTTTTGGCCTGATGTACAGTGACTTTTTTGGCGCTGTACAGTTGTGGTGCGAAATCTGTAATCGCGGCTGAAAGTTAGATACTCCTGCGATCAAGAAACAGTTGGGCAAGCGAGATCGTTAAGATTGCCCCTTTAGGGAAGCGACCATGCTTGAATAGATCAAGAACCATGCGCTACATCGTTCGTTACTAAGGATGAGTGATAGTCATGTTGCAGTTGGAACAGACGCTTCAGGGACGCTATCAACTGACTCAGCTTTTGGGGCAAAATGCGGGTCGGCAAACTTGGTTAGCAACCGATCTTGAGACCCAAGCACCAGTCGTCGTGAAGTTACTAGCGTTTAGCGATCAAGTGCAGTGGGACCAAGTGAAGTTGTTTGAGCGCGAGGCGCAAGTGCTCAGACAATTGCATCATCCTCAGATTCCGCAGTATCAGGACTATTTCTGTATTGACGATCGCATTCTCTGGTTTTGTTTAGTACAGAGCTATATTCCGGGCAGATCATTCAAGGAATACCTCGCACAAGGAAAGACGTTGCATGAACCGCAAGCGCGGCAGCTTGCAGAAGAGATTCTGAACGTTCTAATTTATTTGCATGGGTTAAGTCCACCTGTGTTGCACCGCGACATCAAGCCCAGCAATATTCTGTTCGGCGACGATCAAGCAATCTATCTTGTGGACTTTGGAGCCGTGCAAGATCGCGCTGCTGCTGAAGGCGCAACATTTACTGTTGTTGGAACTTATGGATATGCGCCGCTAGAACAATTTGGTGGACGAGCAACCTTTGCCTCAGACTTGTACGCTTTGGGTGCAACTCTGATTCATCTGCTGACTGGAATTGCCCCTGCGGATTTGCCTCAGCAGAGTGCCCGATTGCAATTTCGCGAATTTGTCAGGCTCAATCCTGGTTTTGTTCGTTGGCTAGAAAAACTCACTGAACCCAACCTAGAACGACGCTTTCAAACAGCACAAGAAGCACGCCAAGCCCTTCACGAGAATGAAGCAGCAATCACCGCGTTGATTCATTCCCAGCCTCAACAAAGTTCAATTCAACTGCAAAAAACGGCGGATCGCTTACAGGTTAGCGTTCCTAGAGCAATTAAAGTTTCTTCACTCGGAGGATTGGCACTGTGGGGAGTTGCGATCGTGTTCTTCAGTTCCACCGCTGTCTTTGGTTCGCTCACCCAATTTGTGTGTCTTCTAATCGGCATCGGTAGTGTGGGAGGGTGGTGGATGTTGCATGGCGGAACGACTCAAGTGCGGTTCGATGCTCATTCGTTTGCAATCATCTGGAAGGTCTTCGGGTTCAAGCTATCGCGAAAGCGCGGTCAAGTTGCAGAGATTGATCAAGTGTTTGCCACGAAAACAGCACATCCGTTTTGGCAAAAAAAGGACAAAGAGCTTTCTGAGGTCGTTTTAGCGGTTGGGGTACAAGAATATCCGATTACTAGACTCGAACCGCCTTTAACCGAAGCTGAATGTGAGTGGTTAGCCGCAGAAATCAATCAGTGGCTGGGACTTGCAAGCCGTTGAGAAGAACCAAGCACAATCGAGGAACAGCAAATGTTGGATGTTGCAGAAGTTTTGAACGATCGCTATCAACTTCAAAGACAGCTAGGACAAGATGCGAGTCGGCAGACTTGGTTGGCGATCGATCAGCATAGTTCCGCACGCGATCCCGTGATCGTCAAGCTCTTAGCCATGAGTCCAGAGATGCAGTGGAATGAGTACGCGTTGTTAGAACGAGAAGCAGCCGTATTGCAGCGCTTAGATCATCCTCGAATTCCGAAATACCGCGATTACTTTACGGTTACTCAGCTCGCAGGGTCGCGCTTTCCCTGGTTTGCGTTGGTGCAAAGCTACATTCCTGGTGAATCGTTGCAACAGTTACTGAATCAAGGCTATCACTTCTCAGAACTGCGGATTCAACAGATTGCGATCGAAGTGCTTCAGATTTTGAACTACCTGCACAGGCTGAATCCTCCGGTTCTGCATCGCGATATTAAACCTAGTAATTTAATTTGGGGTGAGGATGAACATGCTTATTTAGTGGATTTTGGCGCGGTACAAGATCAAGCCATGCTAGAAGGAAAAACATTTACCGTGGCAGGAACATACGGTTATGTGCCAATGGAACAGTTCGGTGGACGCACGGTTCCTGCCTCTGATTTATATGCATTGGGCGCAACGTTGATTCATTTGATGACAGGAGTGTCCCCTGCCCATTTACCGCATCAAGAGGGTCGAATTCAATTTGGTGACCGCGTCAGCATTGATTTAGGATTGATCAACTGGATTGCTAAACTGACTGAACCCCATCTGAGCGATCGCTTCAGTACCGCTCAGCAAGCCCTTGACGCGTTGGAACATCGACAAAATCTGAGTCCGCCGATCACGAGCCACAAGCCAACCGGAAGCCAAATCAAAATTAAAAAATCGGCGAGTCGATTAGAAATTGAACTTCCCAGACGCGGCAATAAATCGCTGCGCTTGCTGTTTGTAGTAGGTGCCATTTCGCCTTTTCTGATTCAATTCCTGATTCAATTCCCAAATCTCATCAGAGGCTTCAACTTATTCTGGTTGATATTTATTTTGATATTCGCAGGCAGCGCCATACTTTCGGCATTTGGATTACTGTGGCAGGTTTTTGGACGCACAGATTTGATATTCGATCGCGATCTCTTTGAGTTGCGACACCGACTGTTTGGGTTGTGCTATCGCCGAGAGCGAGGCAAAACCAGTGAGATTGCCAGCGTTACAGAGGAAGACGTGAAGCAAGGCACGGTTGCCAGAGGCATCACGATTCACGTTTGGGGTCAGATGACTGATGTTCCAGAGGATTCAGAAATCGCTCGGAAACTGGGACTCCAAAAGACAAGACGGCAGATTGGCAAAAAAATGACGACAAATCCGATCGCGGCTGTGGAACGCATCTGGCTGATTCAAGAAATTCGAGATTGGTTAGACCAAGGATCAGATGAACGAAGGCGTTGACAATACCAGTCAGCCAGAGGCAGTGTTAGGGATTACCAATCTTCAAGAAACACGGTTCTATCAACGGTTCTATCAAGCAGCCAAGGAAAACGGACGCGAGGAGGAAGGGCACTCTCTAATTTTGCAATTCATCGAGAACCAGAAGCCAATCGAAGGAGACAGTTTGTCAAGCTTTGGAAAACGATCAGCAAGACATAATTGCCGCACTGCCTCATCTTAATCCGCTTCCCTACGCTGATGAAAATAGAATTGGTATAACAAGCTGATTGCTCGGTTAACTTCAAGTAATTCATTGGGACCAAATGCAATTAACTTACTGAGTTAACTCCTTAGCGCAGGGCATACAGATTGAAAATATCGGAATCCTTGAAGCCAGGTTCCTGCTCGACAGTAATTCTGCTCAATCCATGATTCTGCAATAACCTCATCACCTGAGCAACCCGATTTTCTAAGTTGTGAACCTCAACGACAACCTGTTTAATCTTGCCCCAATCCTGCGGCTCAATACCTAAGAGCACATCCAATTCACTTTTTTCCACATCCACCTTGAGAAGGTCAATCCGCTGAATGTGATGCTCGCGAATCATTTCTGAAACCGTTCGCATCGTGCAGGACACTCGCTCCACCTGAAAAGCTTGATTGAGCTTGTGCTCGATTAACAGAGATCGCACAAAAGGCGGAAACCAACGTAATAGGTGAATAAATGCTGGATCCTCTTGAGTAGGCTGCATCAACGCCTGTGAGATCGTCTGCTTGATTATTGCTCGTGTTTGTTTCCCGTCATCAAGATAAGCCGTGGATAAAGCAGTTGCATTCGGATAGTAGCCGAACTCTACTGTCTTTGGCTCTTGAGCCAGCCCCCAAGGAAAGGCCTTAACTGTTACTGAATTACACTGTTGCACATTGCATTGCAGCACTTCAAAGATAGCTGGAATGGGTTCAAAAGCATAGACATGCAAATGGTGCTGGCATTGCTTATAAGCCCAGAGGCTGAATAATCCAATATTGGCTCCGACATCAAACAGCGTATCGCCTGGCTGCAGCTCAATATCATGACGAAGATACGCTTGAATTTGTTGATATAGAATTGGGACTTCCTCCTCACGCAGGTAATAGACCTTCGTTCCATTAGGAAGTGTCGTTGTTGGAATCGACATCTTGCTCCTTATCTTGATATTGGGAGTTTAGTACTGGGAAAAAAGAACGATTGCTGCAGGGGCACTGCCTCACAACATGTAATATCAGGAACGATATTGGCAATATCTTTGAACTTTATGGTGAATTTAGCCTCGCCTTTATGATCATTTGTGCGCCTTCTGCTGGTGCCAACAAAGCACCCTTACGTACAGGTCGTAAGAGCTGGGTATCTGCTACTACCATTCGCCACTGAGACAACACAGTTGTTAACACTAACTTCATTTCAAATAGCGCAAAAGCCATACCAATACAGCGTCGATTACCCCCGCCGAAAGGTAAATATTCATAAGGAGCAAATTGCCGCTCTAAAAATCGCTCCGGTCTAAACTGCTTGGGCTCGGGATATAACTTCTCTCGCTGGTGAGTGAGATAAATGCAAGGGATAATTACGGTCCCTGGCTCTAATCGATAGCCCAGGATTTCGAGTGGCGATTTGACAATTCGGTTTAATGCCAACATCACCACTGGATAAAGGCGCAGCGCTTCACAGCAAACGGCAGTCAAATAAGAGGCTCGGAAAATCGCGTTTGGGTCAGGATTTGCGCCTAGTCCCGCTAACTCTTGACGGAGTTTTTCATGAACTTCGGGTCGCTGATGGATCCAGTACAGCGCCCAAGCTAAGGAACTGGCGGTGGTTTCATGTCCGGCAATCAAAAGGGTAATCAACTCATCGCGTAACTCAACCTCTGTCATCGGCTGTCCCTGCTCATCCCGTGCTGTTATCATCAAAGACAGAATATCCGTTCGAGCGCTGGGAGCGGTCTCCTTGCGGTCTCGAATCTCCGCATAGATGAGTTCATCAAGTTGCTGAATTTGACGCAAGAAGCTCCCCCAGGGACTCCAAGCACCGAGATCCTGCTGTAACCCTGGAAAGACAAACATCAGTTCTGTGACTAATGGCACTTTTGGATTCAGGATGGCGATTAACTGATCTTTGAGGGTTTGATACCGCGGTCCGTCCTCTAACCCAAAGACTGCCTTGAGGATGATCTCAAAGGAAATCGCTTGCATCGAAGGCAAAACTGGGAAGGGTTCTCCCACCTGCCACTGCTGAGTTTGTTGCTCAGTAATGCTGCGAATCAGTTCTCCATAAGTCAACATTCTTTCCCCATGTAAAGGCGGAGTTAATAGCCTGCGCTGACGCTGGTGCGACTTGCCTTCTAGAGCTAAAAGGGATTGCCGCCCAAGCAAGGGGGATTTGATGCCCGCTGCCTCGCCCGAGTCCAAGTGTTTTGGGTCAGTAGCAAAAATTTGTTGAATCGCTTGTGGATCGCTAACAAAGACTTGAGGCGTAAACACGGGACCAATCCGTAGCGTAAAGATGTCTCCGTAGCGCTGAGCACAGTCTTCCAGGTACTCTAGAGGATGCATCAGCCACTGTTGGGTTTGAATCCAAGGATGCGTTTGAGGACCATCGGGCAACTGATATTCGGACATCGGTTGAGCTCCCCTTAAATTCCCGTGTGAGTTACGGCATGACTAACATTTCAACTTGTAACGCTAAGAGTAATGGCTGCTATGGTTTGAGATGGGCTGCACTTGCTTCTCACGATACTATACACTGAGCCATGCTTGTGAGCCCAGGCTGAGTGAAGTTGCGGAGAGCAGTTGCCTCTAAACTTACGCAAATCTTTCCTTTTCATGGCTACTTCTATTGCGCCGTTTAAGGTAAGGTTGAGGCTAAGTAGCCCATTACCTTCAAAAAAGACTATGGCTCACTTTGGTATTCTCTGTCCCGCTGCAAGCGGTCACCTCAATCCCATGACTGCTTTAGGCTACGAGCTGCGGCAGCGCGGGCATCGCGTTACTGTAGTGGGTTTTCTGGATGCAAAACCGAAAGTGTTGGCAGCCGGACTGGAATTTCGGGCGATCGGTGAAGAAGCCTTTCCAGTTGGGGCAATTCCCAATTCTTTAGCAACGTTGGGTCAACTCGAGGGTCTGGCGGCATTCCAATACACGGTCAAGGCGTTTCAGCAATTCACACTCACCTTGCTGGAAGAAGCGCCTGCTGCTTTCCAAAGCGTGGGAGTAGAAGCCTTACTCATCGATCAAACTTCCTTTGGAGGTGCAACAGTTGCCCAGTTCTTGGGTCTTCCTTTTATCACCGTATGCTGTGCTTTAATGCTAAATCAAGAACCGAGTGTTCCTCCTTTCAATACCGCTTGGACGTACAGTTCGGCTTGGTGGGCACGGCTTCGTAATCAGTTAGGGCACAATCTCATGGCTCGTGTTGCCCGACCGATTACAGAGGTCATTGTTGAGTATCGACGACGCTGGAATTTACCCGCTTATCGCCATCCAGATGATGCCTACTCGAATCTCGCTCAGCTCTGTCAACAGCCGCCCGAGTTTGAATTTCCACGGCAACACTTACCAGCCTGCTTCCATTTCACGGGACCCTACTCAAATCCAGCCAGCCGAGAACCATCATCTTTTCCCTTTGAGCAGTTGACAGGGCAACCCCTGATTTATGCATCCCTCGGAACGGTACAAAACCGGCTACTTGGAACCTTCGCGACGATTGCAGAAGCCTGTCAGGACATGGATGCCCAGCTAATTATCGCTTTAGGCGGTGGCAGTACCCCAGGGGCGCTCCCTACGCTTCCTGGGTCTCCTTTAGTCGTTGCCTACGCCCCCCAATTAGAGCTATTACAACGAACCACACTCACCATTACGCATGCAGGACTGAATACGACGTTGGAATCTTTGAGTAATGGCGTGCCAATGGTAGCGATTCCGATCGCTAATGACCAGCCTGGAGTTGCAGCCCGAATTGCCTGGACGGGAACTGGGGAAGTTGTGCCACTCAAGCAGTTGAGTGTGTCCAGGCTACGTAGTGCCATTCAGCGCGTTCTGACAGAGGGAATCTATAAGGAAAACGCGCTCAAGCTACAAGCTGCAATTCAACAAGCCGGAGGAGCCAATCGGGCGGCTGACATTATCGAGCAGGTCGTAGCGACAGGGAAGGCAGTCAAGCAGCAATAGGGGTTTTCTTCTCATCGTCGATCGTTCTTGCAGCACCGTAAGCTCGTTCTTGGTCTTTTACACCCACGCGCAGGGGTTCTATCTGACATTGAACAGAGAACCAGAATGAGCGAGATCGCCCCACCGGAAACGCCAATGAATAACGTTGCATTCACCCTTATCGTTTTAAGATCCTCTGATCTTGCACGGGCAGTGGCATTCTACTCCCAACTCGGTCTCCAGTTCACCTGCCATCAACATGAGAGTGGTTCCAAGCACTTCGCTGCACAACGCGGTGCTGTAGTCTTCGAGTTATATCCCCTTTCTCCTAATCAACCGTCCACGCGTGGAACTCGCATTGGTTTCAGTGTGCCGCCATCGCTCGGCGTTACCCTTGCTGCCCTCAGCGAGCATCCCAGTTCCGTTGTTTCACCCCCCAAGGACTCCGAATGGAGACGGCGTGCGATTGTCGTCGATCCAGATGAGCACCGACTTGAGCTTGTTCAGCAATAATTCCAACACTAAAAGCTGCCTTACAGATGACTAAAGGTCCTTCCTATTCTGGGCTTTGCGTGGGTTTTTGAGATGAGCATTTATCGTTACTTGACATCAGGATACAGTTGGTAACAATTTAGGACTGCGATCAGCACATAGCTCTTAAACTATGTGGTAATTCCACTAAACTTCAAATCGAAAACCCTAGTTGCACACTGATTACTTAACAGAAAAGAGGAACTGAGATGACTCTCAATCAGCAAGGAATCGTCATAATGCCTCAGGAAGGCGATGTCTTGACCGTTGCCGGTGACGTTGTCACATTCAAGGCGTTGGGGCAGAACACTCAGGGGCAATATGCGCTGTTTGAAATTGCCTGTAATCCTGAGGTCGGTCCGCCTCCCCATATTCATGGGCGTGAAGATGAAGCGTTTTACGTTCTTGAGGGTGAAGTCGAGTTTTACTTGGACGACCAAACTGTTTTGGCCACACCCGGTACGTTCTTGCATTCTCCCAAGGGGCAAAAACACTGCTTCAAAAATACTGGAACGACGCGGGCACGGATGTTGTGTTGGGTAACTCCTGCGGGTCTGGAAATGTTTTTTGCTGAGGTTGGAAGCCCTGTTGCTGATCCACTCAATCCCCCTGTGCCTGATCAGGCTGCGATCGATAAGTTGCTAGCGGCTGCGCCGAAGTATGGGCTCACAATCTTACCGCCTGAAGCATAAGGGTTGTGTCGCAAATACTTTTTAGTGACAAACGAAGTATCTCATTTGCGTTCCGTTAAGCGCTAATTCCGAAGAGTTCTTCGATAAACTTCGCTTGAGACACACTCTCCCCTTGGCGGATTCCTTTTACTTGCCCTTTGCGAATCATACTCATCGCTTCAATCCCGCTCAAGGTTGGTCTTGCCGTATTGAATGACCCGAATCCCATCATTGGCTTGGTCAATCGCTTGATGTGGCGGTGATCCTGCGATTAGGATGTTATTTAGGTCCTTGCTCTGCCGTAATTGGGTCTCTGCTGCCAGCGTTTCATCCGCTTTCAAGGCTTCGACTGCCACTGGATATGCAGCATTTTTATCGACGGTGAGTTCTCCGAAGCTCGCATAGCGACTCACCCGTGGAGTCTGAGGATGAGTCGCTTTCAGCACTTTCCGAAAAAAGCGTGCGGCAGCCTTCCCGTCTCGCTTTGCACTCAGCCTAAAGTCCAGCGTGTTTCCCGCTGAATCCACCGCTCGGTACAGGTATTTCCACGCTCCTTTCACTGCGATGTAAGTCTCGTCCACTCTCCAGGAGTCATTCGTGGGATTCAAGAACGGACGGATACGTTTGTCCAGTTCAGGAGCATAGCTCAGCACCCAGCGATGAAGGGTGGAGTGATCCACTTCGACTCCTCTTTCTGCCATCATCTCCTCTAAATCCCGATAACTCAAGGAATAGCGACAATACCAGCGCACGTTCAGTAAGATAATTTCAGGCAAAAAGTGCCGCCATTTGAACAGAGAGTCAGTCGTCATTGAGAGCAAGGCTAGAGAAAATTAAGCTCCCCTACCTTACTATTTTTGCGACACAACCCAGGAAAGTGCAAGTAACAGAAGAGACTAACGATTGGAGGTTTGGATGGCTAGATTGACAGGGTCATTGGAGGTGTGTTTGAGCTATCAGCATGACGGGGTGATATCACGCTTTATAGAACCTATTTGGGATCTTAGATGAGGAGGTAGAATTAGAAATAAATGCCCTATTCGAGTAGCCTAACCGACGCAGAATGGGAGATCATCAAGCCCCTGTTGCCTCAAAAGAAGCGAACCAGACCCCCTGTTTGGACAAAGCGACAAATCTTGGATGGTGTCCTATACCAACTCAAGAATGGTTGCAACTGGGGTGACCTGCCGAAAGACTTCCCGCCCTACTCGACGGTATTCTGGCACTACAAGCAGTGGCGCCCAGAAGGAGTACTAGAGCGAATCAGAGAGGCTTTGCATGCTCAGATTCGAGCACAAGTCAAAAAAAACCAAAGTGGACAACCTTACTCTTGATAGACTCGCAAGCGGTGAAGAACACCTGTAACGCGAGTGTGGACTCGAAAGGGTTTTGTTTCTACAAATCGACGAATGGCATCAAACGGGACTTGGCGGTGGACAGTTTAGGATTCCCCTTCTTCACCCACTGTACAAAAGCCAATGTAACGGATGACCAAGGATTGATTGAGATGCTGGCGAACAACCTGGACTACTTCAAGGATAAACCCGACTGCCTGCCCAAAACGACTATCCTGCTGGACAACGGGTATCATCCAGGCGTGCTGACAACCGCGCTAGAGCAAATTTATCCTCAAATTATGACCAAAATCCAGTTTGAATTGGCTCCCAAGCCTACCCCAGTTCAAAAGCAGGCGCAAGGAAAGACGGGATTTGTTGTCGTAGCAATGCGATGGGTAATCGAGCGCTCCAATGCTTGGATGGAACGCTGTAAAAGCTTGGTCAAGAACTTTGAGAGAACGCTCGATCATGCCACAGCCAAGGTCAATCTTTGCTTCATCTGACTGATGCTCAAACGGCTAGCAGTAAATTTAGATCCCAAATAGGTTCTATACATTAGGTGCAAGTCGCAAAGATGTGTTTCTGAAGACTTTGTTGCATGAATCGCAAAAGCTACTAATCTGGGATTGAAGAAGCTGAGATTAAGCAGCGACTTGATAGCTATGGGGCTTGGCAATCTGAATCATACGAACACCTTCGGTGCAGCGAAGCTAGTGAGAGCAGCACATTTGATCAATAGCTCTGTGGTTTGGTTGTCAAATCGACGCGACCGGAGACTACCGCCAAAGATCGTCTTGAAGCGAAACATCGTGGTTTCGGCAAGCGAGCGACGATGATAGCTCGCGATGCGCTTCCACTTTTTTCGCCCATGCTTGCGGATGCGTCGGAGATTTTCGTCTCTGGGATGGGGCGGAGCTTTGCGATTGCCATGTTGCCAAATCACTGCATCTTTGCGGGGCGAAATCACAGGCTTTGCGCCACGTTGTGCAATCTCCTCGTAGCAATGGCGATGGTCATACGCGCCATCAGTAGTGACTTGCTCGATGTCATCTTCGATCTGGTTCAGCAAGTCGTCTAACACTTCGCCATCGTGCACCCCGTTTGTCGTCACCACTGCTGCAAGGATTTCGCCCGTCGTCTCATCGACTCCGAGATGCAATTTGCGCCAAGTTCGGCGTTTGCTGATGCCATGCTGCCGGGTTTTCCATTCCCCTTCTCCATACACTTTGACTCCAGTGGAATCGACCACCACATGACGTGCTCCAGTCGCAGGCAGCACGGGCAGAACAATCGAGAGTTTGCCAACACGTCGGGATAAGGTACTGTGGTCGGGTACGGGAAACTCAAATCCCATCAGGGTAAAGATGGAAGTGAGGAATCCTTGGCATTGCCGTCCTGCCAGTCCATACACTGCTTTCACTGTCGCCATCGTCCCAATTGCAATGTCACTGTAGAACACCGATGCGCCGCGTTGTCCGCTTAATCGCGGGACGATCCATTCGGCAAGGGCAGCTTCATCAATCCAGAAGGTGATACTTCCTCTGTGCTTCAATCCGGCGTTATACTCAGACCAGTTGCGGATGCGGTAGCTCATTGCTTATGAAAGTTTGTGGGTGGTACTTCAAACTTATCACTTTGCCCCTCCGCAACCCCTATTCATGCAACAACGCCGTCAGATTGTGGATGTAACGACATCGAGCTAACCCTCATACAATCGTCTTCTCAATCCTAATCAAGCTGGACAACGCCGATTCATCTGTTAAGCAATGTTTCGCCAGCAGTATCAAAACCTGCGGAGAACCCGATTTCATGAGAATACGCAATAATGATAGATAATTGAAAACTCCTACCTAGAGCAAGACTACGGGAGGTATTTATGGTGCCTGCAATTAAGCTCCAACTTTGGAGAGCTACTTTTGGCGTTTTCGTTAGTCTAGGGTTTGCATTGAGTCATATTGCATTGAGTCAGCCTACGGCGTCTCAGCCTGCTTCTCCAGCAAACTCATCTCCTGTTGAAAGAACTGATGCTACAGAGCCATCGGAAAGCATAACTTTTGCCCCGCTGTCTCCCTCATGCCCTTTGCCACCCATCCCGTTGTCGGACGAGGCTGTCAGTAAGATGGCATTTTATTCCTACATTCGGGAGCTATTCGCGTTTGCACTTGAGCAGGGTCACAGTCCCCCGCTGGATGACGTGTTCCAACAGCTTCATACTGCGGAGCAGTATCAAAAACAGGGTCAGCCCGATGCAGCGGCAGCGGTGCTGGATCGCGCGCTTGCAATCTACCGAAATGAGGAAGGAACAGCAGCAATGGCTGTAGCTCCTCCTAGGCTTGCCAATACCACTCGCCTTTTGGCTCTTTCCAAGTTTATGGAGCTTTATGCGGCATCAGGGCGAGCAGAACAAGCTGTTCCATTGGCAGACGAACTCGTTGTGTTTACCCAGAGCCTTCCTAGCCAAGATGATACCTCCCTGCGTGGGCTGGTGGGTGCTGCCAATGTTTACCGGACTGTGAAACAGAACAAGCAGGCAAGTTCTGTTCTCACTTACGTAATACGGGGTACGGAAGCTTTGAAAGAACCCTTTGTTGAAGCAATCATCTTATCTGAGGTAACTAAAGTTTACGCCAATCTAAACGACCCTAATCGTGCTGCACAAGTGCTACTCCAGGCGCAGGAGCTTGCCAATGCCGCTAATGGAGTCTCTCAAAAGAATGCAGCTACAGTGGCACTGGTCCCAGCCTATCTTGCGCTGGGTCAGCATGAGAATGCTTCACGCATTGCAGAGACAATCAAACCCTTTGAACTACGTCAGCAGGTACAGCAAGCAGTTAGCTGTACTCAGGTTAATCCATCGCGGTGATTTGTAGTTCTGTTAACAGAACTAGAACCCCAACTGGTTGAGCCAATACTATTGTCGCGCCATAGCTTCACCAAACTCACCCTTAATCGTCTTTTTACTGTGCCCATTGCGGCGATTTCGAGGCACATCCTCCGGGACTGGCTCTTGGCGTTCTTTCTCCAAGTGATGTTCCATTTCCGCATTCAGACACCGTTCAACGAGGGCAGCCGTCAACTGTTTCAAGATCCCACCTTCTCCGACTAAATCTTCGGGACTTTGATAGCCTTTGAGCAATTCATCGAGCAATTCAGGTCGAAAAGTCATGATTGTTGTGTTTTTGGTTCAGTGGTTATTAGATCAAACTTTTGAACCTTTGACACAAAACAGTGTACAAACCCTTATCAATGAGATTTTTGGGTGAGTGCTTAAAACAATACAAACGAGACCAGTTTGTTTGCCACTTTAGAATCTTTGCGACACAATCAAAATGGAAGCGCGATTCAGGCTATCATCGTCGCTCGATTGCCGAAACGACGATCTTCCGCTTCAAGACGATCTTTGGCAGCAACCTCCGGTCGCGCCGATTTGAGAATCAAAAAGCAGATCTGTTGATTAAGTGCGCCGCGCTCAATCGCATGATTCAAATGGCCAAATCGGTAGCTACCAAGTTGAGACTTAATCTCGGCTTCCCTCAATCCCAAAATAGTCGCTTTTGCTATTCATGCAACAAAGCCACCTGCTCCGTTAAGTTGATAATGCCGCTGTGAGTAATGCCTTGATGGCTAACAATGCAACAAGCAGTCATGCCAGCACGCATGACTGCTTCATGACGCAGTTGTTGAACAAGAGCCAAGTGGCATGCCAAACGGTTGAATATCTCGAACAATGTGTCCGAGATGTGCCAACAGAAACTCAGGTCTGTTCTCCTGCATTCCAATCAGTGCTAGTGCACGGGGATGGGTATCAGTACAGTCTCACCATTAGGGCATTCAATCGGCTGAAATAAAAGCAGTTGATAGCGATCGAGGCCGTTGAAGAATGCACCAAATCAGATCACTGCACGCTGGAAACCAATCGAGCAGAGCCGACAATACGGCCTCAGTTAGAGGAGCATCGATGTCAACGAAACCTGTAAATCATCCTGTAAAAGTACCTTTACGGGTACTTCTAAAACTCAACGGTTGTGTCGATTTGACAACCAAACCACAGAGCTATTGGTCAAATGTGCTGCCCTCACTAGCTTCGCTGCACCGAAGGTGTTCGTATGATTCAGATTGCCAAGCCCCATAGCTATCAAGTTGCTGCTTAATCTCAGCTTCTTCAATCCCAGATTAGTAGCTTTTGCGATTCATGCAACAAAGCCATCGTACTGATTCAACGTTGATCGCATTCGCTTGCTCATGTACTCCCGTCATCGATTTCCCGGCGAAATTATTAGTCACTGTGTCTGGCTCTACTACACTTTTCCCTTGAGCTATCGGGACATCGAGAAGATGATGCTGGTCGGTATTGTCAAGTTAACCGGACTGTAGAATAATCGTACTGGTTCAACCCTGATCGCAACTTCCTGCTCATGTATTCCCGACATCGATTCCCCGGCGAAATTATTAGTCATTGTGTTTGGCTGTACTA
>JAHHHU010000054.1 GCA_019359175.1 Phormidium tanganyikae FI6-MK23 | reverse complement strand
TTGCCTGGGTCGATGCTTGCAAGAAAGTTTCTTGCACCTTTAGCACTGGTTTTTTTCGAGGTTCGTTCTTGAGTCTGCATTGTTCAAAAATCTCCGATTTTGCAATATTTGGGTAAAACAGCCACTTGGTATCTTTTTGGATGCCAAGTGGTAGCCAGTAGCTTCGATGTGCATTTGTCGATATCGATCAAGTGCTACCGAATGGCAGCCATTTGGCTACCCTTTGGCGGTAGTGTGAGTGAGTAAAAGCGGTTCAATCCTTTGCTGTGCATGAATTTGAGCCGCTTTTTAGCCTTAGAACGGAACCAACTCCGCAAAATGACAAGCCGATCTCGTTGGCTTGACGAATGAACTATCGCCCCAATCAGCACTCGCTTTTAATCGGCAAAGTCCGCGATCATAGTGTGAGCATTCGGAACAAGTGCGGCGGGTTTGAAGCGCGATCGCTCGTTGGAATGATGCAAGTTTGACTCTGGCTTCAAATTGTTGATCGAGTTCGTTCAGTGTTTGGGATGTCATAATATGTTTGTGTTTGTTCAGTTTGCAGAAACAGAAAAGCGCTCTACTTGTTCAGGGGAGAGCGCTTTTCTGCGTTTAGCGATGAGCGTTGAAGTTTGCGATCGGTGGGCGGTTTGGTGGGAGTGCTGTTTGCACTGCTCGGCTCCACTACGAAGCGCCAAGGGCAAGCAGCATAACGCCCGTGAACATGGCGATTTTGAGGTTTGTTAGCATTCAACTAAGCTCCTGCGAAGGCATCGTCGGAAGTGCGATCGTGGGCAATGTAATGCTGATTCCGTGTTGCATTAGCCAGGGCAGAAGCGCGACATCGCAGTAGGTTCGAGCGGTTCGACCTGCGTTTATTAGCCACCCTGCAACGAATCCGATTAGAGCGAAAAGCGCGATCATGTCTTGCCAGACTCGCTGATGGCTGATTGCAACATCACTTAAGCCGTTGTCGCTCATGACGTTGAGGCGGCGTGAAAGGTAAGCTCCGAGTGATGCGGCAATTAATAGAGTGAGCATAGTTTGAATTCCTCAATAGGGTATGGAGTGCCTTGCGGCAAAAGCGCGATCGAGAATCGAACTTGATGACCGCAATCGGTGGTGCTGCGATCGACCGTCCGCGCTGTGTGGGTGAGGCTTACCAATCTGAAGCGGTCAGCCACTTCGGCAAGGAGCGGGGCATCACACGATCCATCTGGATTCGGCAGCGTTACCCGATCGCTTGGTTTGGGTTTTTGTCGTTCCCCTCGCCTCACATTTCAATCGTATACGATTGCTTTTCAAACGTCTACAATTGAAACATCCAATGTGCTTATATTGACTTGGATTAAGAAAATTGATGTAATTGCTTTTACATATAGCCTGTAGCATCTTTAATAGTGTTTTAATCGTATAATTTACGCTGATATCAATAGTTTACGTTTGATCAAATAACTTTGATAGACTGCATTTAACCGATTTAATGAGGATCAACCCGTGACAGTATCGATAGATTTCATGCCTCGTAAGCTTGCATCGTTCCGAATAGATGAGAGAGTTCTCGAAGTTATCGCAACGCTTGCGGTACGTTCTGGCGTGGAGCCGCAACGATTTATAGAAAACTACTTTTTTGCAAGGGGTAAAGAATTGGGTTTGATTCCCCCAGAGGCTCAACCGTTGGGAGAAACACGCGGTGGAAAGCGACCAGGAGCGGGGAAGCCGAAGAAGACCGAATCAGAATCAGCAATACAAGAGAATGCCGATCGTGCTTCCGGCTCAGACAGTGAGGGTCTAACCGATGACTGATTCAGCTAGAGCCACACGCGCGACAGTAACGATCGGGAACTTCACCATAGACGGTTTCATGCTGCCAGATGGCAGTTACCGCATGAGTCAAACTCAAGCGGCTCAAATCATTGGAAAACCAAAAATTAACGCCCGACGCTTTTTAGAGCCGAAGGGCATCAAAGCTTTACTGGGCCAAGGTTATACGCCCGGCAGTATTGAGATAGAACCGGACACTGATTCAGGTTCGGGGGCAGTCCAGATTTAACGCTTTGCCGCTAGAAGTTGTAACCGCTTATTGGTTCACCAAGCAACGCGGGGAGCTGCTCAAGCTCAAAGCCTAGTCTGGGGTCTGCTTACCGAATCGCTAGAACGGCGATTTGATAGCGCGTTTGGCGTTTCTCGCACTGAGGATGATTTTAATCAGCGCTTGCACGGTCGCCTTATTGCCCAACTCGAATACACGATTGGGAAAGCTTTGAGCGTTGAATCGGTTCTCAGAAACGAAAACGAATATTTGATGCAGGTCTTGCGCGACAACGGGATCGACCCTTGGGCATTGCCACCTGATGAAGCAGATTAGCGATCGCGTTTCTGGTAGCAGTGAGGATGAAGCGAAATGATCCAGCAGAGGCGATCGTATTTACAAAGAGAATCGCCTGATCTGTTTCGGCTGGATCGAGCGATCTTTTTGCTGTAAACCGCTGAAAGGTCGCGTTTACAGGACATCAATTAAGGTTCATAAAAGTTTATCAATTAGTTTTCCGCAAAATTGACTGTTCACGATTTGAGGCTCAGTCAATGGCGCGACCAAAGGAAATAATGGCGCAGAAACGCACTCCCGAAACTCCGAAAAAGCTTATCGGTGTGTGTTTGCCGCAGGAATACGCACAGCAGGCTAAAGAAGAGGCAAAGAAGCGCAATGTGAGCGTTTCTCTTGTCATCGCAGAGCGGTTGCTTTCGCAGCAAGAGGAAGCCGCATGAACAGCATCGAAAAAGCCCGTCTGCGTTTCGAGGCGCAGACGGGCTTAAAAAGTTTTTTCAAATCAATTACCTATACCCATTAAAGCATGAACATTTCAGCACAGCCAAAACGCCATACGCTGCAAGCTTCACAGCCAGAATTTGAAGCCGCGATCCGCAAAGAATTTATAGAAGGAAGCGCGATCGAGCTTGAGTTATTTGATGTTGCTGTTCAATTTGCGGCAGATATTGAAGTCGCGGGAGTTGGGCAAGAGCCGAGAGAAGCTATCGCTGAGTTTTTGAACTGGGAATTAAAGACAACTCAGGCAGGATTCTCGAAAAGAGAGTCTTTCTTTGGCGCGCTTCTGCGTAACGAGGACGGCTCCCCGTGGCAGGCAAAGTTGAGCTATCAAGCTTGGGATAGCGATAAAGGTAGATATGCTAAGCCCTACAAGGCTCCTAAAGGCAATGGCTCACGAGCTTATCTGCCTCCAGTGCCCCAAAGCACTCGAAACCTTGTTAATGCGCCCTTAGAGGGTAGTTTCTGGGACTGGGTTAAGGCGAGTCCAGACATCCCGATTATATTGACCGAAGGTGCTAAGAAGTCGCTTTCTGCCTTGAGTGCGGGAACTGTAGCGATCTCGCTGTACGGTTGCAATTCAGGGTACAAGAAGCTTACAGACGAGATTTATACCCTGATCAGCGACCTAAAGCAGTTCTGCAATCCTGAAAGAACATTTATCCTCGCCTTCGATCGCGATTCCAATCGCGACACTATTCGGCGCGTTGCTAATGCTGTTCAAAGAATGAACGATCTGCTTCAATCCAGTGGCGCAACCGTCAAGATTGCAATTTGGGAGCCAGAGCGGGGGAAAGGAATTGATGATTTGATCGTTTCTCAAGGTACTCAAGCGTGGAGACAGGTAGTTAGCGACGCTGTACCACTTCCCAAACAAGGCGTTTGGCAGTGTCTAGAATCGCATAATCATCAGGTCGGCAAGTGGGCAGAAAAAGAAATCCCATCAAAATCAAAAGAGTGCAGTTCTCTCGAAATTCGCAGCAAGTTTGATCCGAATGTCGTTTTTAAGGGCGAAATCGAAAAATCCGGAGAAGACGGTAAAAAGGTAAAACTTGCAAAGTTCCAAATCTTTACGCCCTCTTGTGACTTCGATTTCAAGGTTTCTAAGATTTTGTCTTCCGAGGATGGCGGCGGTTTGATGTTTCGTGTTTCCAGAGTACAGCGCTCCGAAATCGTGGCGAAAGAGGTTTATATTAAATCGTCCGAACTTACGCAAGTAAAGGACTTTGCGAACGCACTGAAGCGGGAACTTGGCTTTAATGTTTCTTGCATTCTCAAACCTGAACAATTACAAGCGCTGATTCAAAATCGCACCGCTAAGTACGAGAAATACGGCGGCGAAATCTACCGCCTAGCCGATCTCACTGGGCAACAAGACGACGGGACATGGGTGTTTGAAAATGCCCAATTCAAAGCAGACGGAACGCTCACAGCCGAAGCCGAATCGCTTTGGATCTTTAATCGATCGTTGGGTAAAGTGGAAAAAATTCCATCACCAATCATTGAGGAGCAAGATCCGAAAGCACTGCCCGAACTGATTACGGCGTGTGAGAATTTCTTTCATAAGGACGTAATGGGGCATGTTCTCTTCGTTTGTGGATATGCGACCGCAACCCTACAGAGACGTGCCGTAATGAAAGCGGAACATCGTTTTCCTCAGCTCACCTTGTTTGGTGAGCGAGGTGGCGCTAAAACAACTGCTGCAAGGGTCGCAGCATCGATCGCGGGAATGCACCGCGATAGTTTTATCATTTCGCGTTTCTCAGAGTCTTTGATTTACGAGCAGGTTAAATCGCTCGGAGGATTGCCCTTTCTGATTGACGATCCGATCAAAAAAGGGGCTAAGAAAGAATCTCGCGACGCGATCGATAACTTCTTGTGGGCGATGTATAACGGGACCACTCGCAAAGTGCGGACGAACGAGCAGACTCCGCACACAGCGGTTATCGTCAGCTCGAATGTTGCGCTAGGCGAAGATAATGCTGCAACTGAGAGCCGTCTGATTAAGCTGATTTTTCCAGTACTCCCATGCAACGATTCTGCATATCAGAGGCTTGAATCGGCGATGAATTTGGCAAGCGGGGGATTTTCTCAACTCGCAACAATTCAGTACGATCGCGATGCTGTACGAACGATTGAATCCAAACTTCTTGAATTTCTGCCCTCTGCCCATTCAAGAGTTGCGGCATCTCTAGCGATGGCAACCTACTTTACTCAGAAGTTTGTTGATGCGGCTGGCTATCAGTTCGACGCTTTTAACTACTGCAAGAATCAAATTTGCCCTCAAATGAATCAGTTTGAATCAGGTAAGGACTCGCTGACTGATTTCCTTGAAAAGCTGTCTCTGATGCGCTCTGAAGGACTGATCGGAAAATGGAACGCGATTTCAATAACGCTTCGCGAGGACGGCAAGAAATATCTGGCGGTTGATTTGGCTTCTGTTTGGAACAAATTTGAACAGCTTCACAATCCCAACTACTCGCGGCAGGGCTTAAACGCCTTGATCCAAGCAGGGGGTGGGCACACCAACAAAAAACAAAAGTTTGTGCTTACCAAACTCGAATGGACGGAGTACCTCCGGTCTAAGGCAGAGTTTGATCGTAAAACGGAACACGAGCAGCGCGAATCTTACGCGCCCGTTGAACCCAAAAGATCCCAGTTGAGAAACTGCGTCTTGATTCCTGTGGCGCTACTTCCCAACCAGGAGGACGACTCGATCGACACTCATAAACCAGAGGAATCGACCGCAACGACAGAACAGGCGGATAAACGCATAGAGCCAATCAACCAGCCAGATTCAGACGGTTGGAGCAGTAACGATTCGCCTGTAGCGCCACAGGAGAAAACCGAGTTCCTACCGTTACCGGAAGGTTGGCAGCCTCGCGAGGGAGAGCGGATTCTAGCGCTCGACTTTTCTAACTGGAAGCCTGCGACAGTTAGAAAAGTACCCGGAGCTAAACGCGATTGGAAGGTTCAAATCGAAGGGGTTGCGAACCCGGTCCATCTTTATGATTTGAGTTCGATGCGACCTCTAACGGAGGCAGCGGCATGAGTACTGTTAATTGGTTGACGCTCCCTGAAGCCTGCGATCGCACAAAACTCTCTGAATCCACGATCGACCGATGGATTAAGGACGGGCGCTTGATTTCAGGCGTTCACTATGGCGGAAGTGGGCGCTTGCGTCGGTTTGACGCTGAAATGCTCGATATTGCTGTCCGATTCCAAAACGATGAGGAGGCTCATCAGCAAGCGATCTCAGCAAAGAGACGCGCTATTTTCGGTCGGAAGCAAGCCAACTAAACCAAGCTAACCCGACACAGTAAGAGTTCTACAGAGCAAGTTACCATCGGCGGCAAAAGAAGTTACCAGCCAAGTTACCGCCGATGGTAACTTCTGAAGCCAAAGCCCTATAAGGGTTTCAGGCATAAGTTACCAAAGTTACTACTGTTACCATCAAAAAACGTGCGTCTCATTTGGCAGTGTTAAAAATCGGATAATCGGGGTCGATCTGTCGATCCGTAATATCGATCGAGCATTGTTCTTGGTCGGTTGCCTGCATATTTCGCAGCGGTCGCGATATCCATTCCGTTCCTAATCTCATGACTCCATTTTGTGTGGCGCGTATTGTACGGACTGCGATATTCAATGCCAAGCGTTTCTAATGTGGGTTGCCAGTGGCGTTTACGAAAGTTGTCACGATCGATGCGCCCACCTTTAGGAGCGGGGAAGATCGCATCAGAACCCGCAGATTTCTTAAGTTCTTGTAGCAATGATTGAATTTTTGGACTAACGGGAACGTAGCGAGGTTCATCGGTCTTAGTGGATTTGATTTTTCGTGATCGCAGATTGTAGGACTGTTTGATCCAAACCTCTGAGCAATCCTCATTCACCGATGTCCAGTCGAGTGCGATGGCTTCGCCAATGCGACATCCAACGCCCAACAGGAAATGAACAAAATTTTGATAATAACTTCCCTCGAATGCCTCTAGGATTTTTCTGATTTCCTCGATCGTGAATGGCTTGGGTTGTTCCCTTGGCTCACTCTCGACTTTCAAATCAAACCACGGGTTAACCTGAGTCAGTCCTTGCTTAATTGCCCAGTTCCACACAGCGCGGATACAGGTTAAGTTCATATTCACGGTTTCGGCATTCTGCCCACAGTCTTGCAGATAACTCACGAATGCAATCGCTTTTTTTTCAGAGCAGCCATCTACGGTGATCAGCCGCTGAAATTTGGCGAAATGATTTTTGAGAGTTTTGTATCGAGCGGTCGATGTTGTTTTGTCGTTCGAGATTTTGGCGTTGATGTAGCGCTCGATTAGTGCCTCGATTGTGATCGGGTCAGGACGATCTAAGCCTTGCTTGTATTTTTGAAGAGACGGGTCAAAGTTACCGCTGGCGATATCCAACTCGATCTGCTTTGCCAGTCTTTCGGCAACGGTACGGTTAACGCCGTTGACCATACCACACGACAAAGTAAATCGTTTTTGCCTGCCCAATTCATCGAAATGATTCCAACGAAGTCTGAAACGCTCGTCAACACTGGATATCGCAACGCTACCTTTAGGTGATTTTTTAGCCATTTTACTGAGACAGTCATACCAATTCCGTACCAATACCAGAATTCCGCTGACGATTCCAGAGGCTTCCAGACGTTCTTTATTGACAATGCGGAATCTCTACTATTGCACACAGCAAGCGCTAAGCGCCTTGTATATCAATCTTTTCAGTCTATGGAGCTAAGGGGAGTCGAACCCCTGACCTTCTCAATGCCATTGAGACGCGCTACCAACTGCGCTATAGCCCCCGATTGTACCTTTATCTTACTGTATTTCTCGTTCTTCCTGCGATAAGTTCTCGAAGACTTGCTCAACAATTCGCTTCGTCTTGGCTTCCAAAAGATTCCAATCCACTTCGCCCGTCTGATCAAATAGTGCAGTATCGATCTCGACTGGAAAATCATCCGTCCATTCGCTGCTTTCAGAGTGAAAACAGATTCGGTAGCATAGTTCCCATAAATCAACCTTGATTTGTCGATCGTCCTTTTCCAAACACAGTTCATATCCCGGATAAGGTGAGGGCAACCGGGCAAGTGTTGCCTCGATCTCAGCCGCTTGTTCTGGGGGAACAGTTTCAAGTTGCTGCTGGAGTTGAAGCACTGTCGCTTTCGTTTCGTCGGGAATGTCGTCTGCCCAAACTTGGACATCGCGGTAGTTTCCGCGCCAGGTTGAGGTATCGAGCTGTTTGCGTAAATTGTCAATCAGGCGAATAAAGGCAGGCTGCATTAGGAGTTCTGCCTGCTGCCAGGTTTCGATCGTTGCAAATCTCGGCTTCATAAGACCACAATATCAGCTTGAATTAAGTGTAGAACGTCTGCCGGGAGCGAGAGATGAAAATTGTATTTTTTGGAACGCCGCAATTTGCTGTGCCGACGTTGGAAGCGTTGTTGAAGTCGGCTGATTTTGAAGTGATGGCAGTGGTGACGCAACCGGATAAGCGACGGGGACGAGGAAATGAATTATCATCGTCTCCGGTGAAGTTGATCGCACAAACGCATCAAATTCCGGTTTGGCAGCCGAAAAGCGTGAAGAAAGATGCGGAAACGCTGGAGAAATTGCGATCGCTCAATGCTGACGTGTTCGTCGTCATTGCCTATGGACAAATTCTGTCGCAGGAAATTCTCGATATGCCGAAGTTCGGCTGTGTGAATGTTCATGGCTCGATTTTGCCAAAGTACCGTGGGGCGGCTCCGATTCAGTGGTGTTTGTATCACGGAGAAACGGAAACTGGAATTACTACGATGCTGATGGATGCGGGGATGGATACGGGTGCGATGTTGTTGAAGGCGACAACCTCGATCGCGCCTTTTGATACGGCTCAAGATTTGGCGATTCGGCTGAGTACGATCGGTGCAGATTTGCTGATTGAAACATTGCTCAAATTCACAGAGATCGAGCCAATTCCACAAGACAACGAGCAAGCGACTTACGCACCGTTGATTAAGAAACCGGATTACGAATTAGACTGGTCGCGGAGTACGATCGAGCTTCATAACCAAATTCGCGGATTTTATCCAAACTGTACGACCTCGTTTCGTGGCGCTGGGCTGAAAGTACTGCAAACGATTCCGCTTGAACCAGAATTTCTTACGGAAGAGCTGAAAGAAATCAAATTTGAGCCGCGATCGCCCGGTAAAGTGGTGGGCGTAATCAAAAATTGGGGGGCTGTGATTCAAACCGGATCGAGTGCATTGCTGCTGCGAGAAGTACAGCTATCGGGCAAGCGATCGCAATCCGGTTGGGATTTTGCTAATGGAACAAGAATCGCGATCGGAGAAAGCCTTCAGTCCTTAGGAGCGTAATGACGACAGCCTTCGCAAGGGCCATCGGGATTGACAGCACAGCGCATAATTTCCGATCGCGCATTGAATTCACAAGTGGCATCGCCCAAAATCCAGCGCCCCTCGACCAAAGAGCGTTCGATCGGGCGTTGAGCCGTTTGGACATAAAGCGCGACTTTGTGTAACCGATAGCGCCCTGCCTTGAGTTGATAGCGATGACGACGTTCTAAAACAGCGTAGGTCTGACCCTCCAAATCAAAATAGGCTCCGGGCTGCGGCGATCCATCAAGCTGCACGCTGCCAAGAGATTGACGCGGATGGGTCAGAATGACCTCTGTAGGGAGTAAGTCTTGCTCCATGAATAAAGTGTGTTGTAGCAAACTCAGAGTTGTTCGATCGTATCGCACTCAAGGCAAGACTCGAACCGAGTTTAGATTATGCACAGAATTAGACCGTTATTTTCTTACGCCATACCAGGGGTTGATTTCTAGCTTGCCGCTGGGTTTAAAGACGACCTTGAACGATGCCGCTGGTTCTGCGGAAGTATTCGGGTCGATCGCTTTACCCAATTGTGGCAATGGCGTATCTTTGGCGAACTCGTTGGCGGGTTGATTTTCCGGCTGGAATCCAGCGATCGTGCCATCGGGTTTGATTCGCACTCGGAACACGAGATCTTTGTTAAACGGCGGTCTACCTTTCCAGTTTTGATCGATCGCGTCGTAGAGTTTGGGCTGCAAGTTCTCTAGGGTTGGGGCATCGGTAAGTTCGGTCGCGGGAGAAGCAGTCGGACTTGGGGCAATCGACGGACTCGGATCTGGACTAGGAGCGATCTCGGCAGTCGAAACCGGAACGGGACTAGCGACAACGGAGGGACTCGGAGGCGCGGCTGAAGTTGGCGAACTGATCGGCGTGACTTCAAGGTTGCCTTGGGGCTTGAATAGCACGCGGTATTGCGCCAAAGGTTCTGAAGATGGAGTGCTTCCGCTTGCGGGTCTGTACAACAGATCGAGCAGTGGAGTTTGTGTCGCGTTACTCAGCGCTGCCGGGGTTTCTGCTTTGAAGCCGACCACATCGCCATTTCGAGCGACTCCGACGCGGTAGGCCAACGCTTCGGTGACAGCGGATTGTGTTTTCCACTGATCTCGAATTTGAGTGGTTAAGCGATCGCCTAACGTTTTCAGTTCCTGAGTGTCCGTGATTGCGGGTGCAGTATTTAGCGCGGCTTCAAGCTGAGTTAAATCGGGAGCGGTCGATGGGCTAGGAGATGCCGCAGTGGTGGGAGAAGCGACGGGACTAGGGCTAACCGTCGGACTCGGACTTGCGCCAGGGCTAGCGACGACACCCGGACAGTCAGATGCACCCGGAGACAGACATTCTGGAGTTTTCACCCGCATCGTAGGCAGGGAGAAAAATGCGATCGCTGCAAGGGCAAGTCCAGAAACACCGATCGAAGCGGGAACGACTTGTTTTGCCAAGGGTTCACCAGATCGGGCATACCGTTTCGGAACCGGCGAAAGATTCAGCGACCAGTACGGTAATGTTTGCGTGTCAGCCACGAATTGATCGATCGCTTCTACGAGATCAAACAATTGCACCGTAGTCAGGTCGATCGAGCGTTCTTCGCTGTTGGAATTGTTGGGGTCTGGCTCGACGATCAGGCGATGGTGAGCGCGATCGAGGCGTTCTAATCGCACAAAAGAAGGTCGATCGCTGTAAGTATGGCGCGGTAAATGAACGCCGCTCAAAAACTCTTGAGCATACAAACTCACCGCCGTTACCAAACTTTCAAAGAACTCACGTCCGCCGACGAGCGGCTTTTCTTGTCCTGGAAGATGACATTCCGCATTAATCAGCAGCGACATCACCGCACGCATTTCTCCCTGTCCAGTCCCGCCCGTATCGGATAATCCTTCTAAAATTAACGTGCAGTTCGGCAAACTATACTGCCGTTGCATCGTCATCGCGTTCGTCATTGCACTTCCCCATCAAACAAACTAATCCACAACCGCTGGACTCCAGAAGTCCCAGTACAAAATAAAAGCTGCTCCAACAGATCGAGCGCGAGTTCATTCAGCTTTTCGTCTGAACTGTACGCAAGAACACCCGCCCGTTTGGGATTCATCCGGCTGCGGTAGTGCGCCCGAAATCTTTCTAAATATTCCGAGAGGCGAAAATGATGATCCGGCGACAAATTCTTTTCGCTGAGTTGCTGATACGCGAGCAGCAATTGCCGAATCAGCACCGTTAGGCGACGGGCTAAGTAGCAAGTGACAAGAACTAACGCCTTTGCTTCTACAAGCGTGAGCGGGCGACGCTGGGCATAGCGACGGAAAGGATTGGTCGAGCGCATTCTCCAGAGAGTGACGCGACTTTTGAGGACTCCGCGCAGTTCAAAATCCGATGCCACCGCCAAAATCGCTTCAGAACCAGCGAGATCCAGCGCCTCGATCGCCAGCAGCAGCAGATCGATCTGCATCCGCGTTCGACGAGGACACACCCCTTCAGCGATAGGTGGATCAGGCAGACTATCTAAAATAATCGGCGTGGGGGGAGTTAGCGGAGCAGGTGGGCTATTCAACTGCATTACATTCACGGAGGCACTCATTCCTTCTATTAACTTATTCGTAATGGGGATTTTGTCTGAAGCAACCTGACTGAAGGCTGAAAAACCTCAAATTGAATTACTTCATTTCGTATCGTTCACTATTACTCACTACGAATTACACATCCCAAATTACGAATCTTCAGCATTCTACCGAAATCTCAGAACAAATCGAGTTCGATCTGTTGAGACAAGCAAATTTTGGAGGCGATCTGGATTTCGTGCCTCCGTAGAGTTGCGGGAAGTTGCAGTTTTGAATACATTTCGTCGCGATCGGGCTGCAATTTCGACGAATATTCAAGATGCTGTTTCATTCTGCCAAATTTGATTCGAGTTCGGCGCAGATTTCTAAACGAAGATGGGACAATGTAGGATGTTGTCTACCCGATAGCGCGTAGTTTAGTGCGTGGTTTGACAGTAAAACGTCTTTTGGAGAAATTGTCGAGTGATGCTCAAACGAATCGTTGCAGTGATGCTAGTTGTCCTGGCGCTAGGGTTGCAAGGTTGTGTTTCTTCTGGTGTGGGTGGGTTGAATAGCTTTATCGATAGTACAGATGGTTATCGGTTTTTGTATCCGAATGGCTGGCTGTCGGTGAAAGTGGCGAATGGGCCAGACGTGGTGTTTCATGACATCATCGTGCAGACCGAAAATGTCAGTATGGTGATCAATCCGGTTCCGGGTAAGAAAAAGCTTGCTGATCTGGGAACGCCGACCGAAGTTGGCTATCAGTTGAGTAAAAGCGCGATCGCGCCGCCCGATTCGGGTCGAACGGCAGAATTAATCAGTGCCGATGAGCGGGAAATTGCCGATCGTACTTATTATTTGCTCGAATATCTGGTGACGTTGCCCAATCAAGAGAAGCGTCACAATTTGGCAAGCGCGATCGTCTATCGCAGCAAGTTGTATACAATGAATGCTTCAACTTCTGAGGATCGGTGGGAAAAAATGGCTCCGATCCTGACGAAATCGGTGAAGTCGTTCATGGTGGATTAGATCGATGGTGGTTCCCTTCGTGTTGGCATCGGCATCTCCGGCTCGAAAACGGTTACTCGCAATGGCGGGAATTTCGGTGATGGTGTTTCCGAGCGATTTTGATGAGTCGCAGATTCAGATTACTGATCCATCGAAGCTGGTGCAGATTCTTGCCGAGGGGAAGGCTCGATCGACGATGCAATCGCTGTTCGATCGACAATCTGAATTACCGCCTGGATTTTTCTCAACGACACCGGGACTAATTCTAGGCTGCGATTCGATTTTATCGATCGATGGCGAGATCCACGGTAAGCCGAAAGATCCAGAAGAAGCGATCGAGCGTTGGAAAAAAATGCGCGGCAATGTGGGCGAGTTATTTACGGGTCATGCGTTTTTGCAGCCTTATACGACGAAACAAGGGGTGTTGATGCCTTATCCGCCGTTGATTAGAACGCAGGTGACGCGGGTGTATTTTGCTGAGATTAGCGATCGGCAAATTGAGGCGTATATCGCGACAAAAGAGCCGATGAGTTGCGCGGGGTGTTTTGCGCTAGAAGGTCGGGGCAGTTTGTTTGTGGAAAAGATCGAAGGGTGTCACACGAATGTGATCGGCTTGAGTTTGCCGCTGTTGCGTCAGATGTTGGCGGAGCTAGGGTACGATGTGACGGATTTTTGGCAGGGTTAAAAACAGGGATTTGTGAAACGCTGAGATTTTCTGCTCTCACCCCAGTCGTCACCTATTTTGGAAACTACCGTGTACACACCAGTCAATTGATCCGTTATTGCCCAGACCTCTCGCCCCCTAAATCCCCCATTCTGGGGGACTTTGAATAGAAGAAATTTCTAGAACGCTGAGGAACTTCTCAGTTTCAAAGTCCCCCAAATTTGGGGGATTAGGGGGCAGAAGCCGATTGAAACGAAGCGATAAACGACTTGTGCGTACACAGTAGATTTTGGAAGAAGGGGCTAGGGCATGAGGGCGAAGATCTCAACATCTATGAGTAACTAAATTGAGCAGCTCAAATCGCCTGCTTTCTGCGTAAATCGTAGATTCTCCCGATAGTCCACCGGACAGTCAATCACCGCCGGAACGTTTTGTTCAAGCGCTTCTTTCAGAGTCGGAATCAACTCCGCTACGGACTGAACCCGATATCCTTTTAGCCCCATGCTTTCTGCAAATTTGACGAAATCTGGATTGCTGAACTTGATAAACGATGAATGTCCAAATTGGTTTTCTTGCTTCCACTCAATCAGGCCATAGCCGCCATCGTTAAAGATAATCGTCACGAATGCAGTTCCCACTCTCAGAGCCGTCTCAAGCTCCTGACAGTTCATCATAAAACCACCGTCGCCTGTCACCGCCACGACTTTACGATCGGGGTGAACTAACTTTGCCGCGATCGCGCCCGGAATGGCAATTCCCATTGCTGCAAAACCATTCGAGATAATGCAGGTATTTGGGCGGTGACAGTGATAATGTCGCGCCATCCACATCTTGTGTGCGCCGACATCAGAGATCACAATGTCATCCGCGCCCATCACCTGCCGCAGATCATAGATTAGCTTTTGGGGCTTGATCGGGAAGCCGTCATCATTGGCGTATTGGGCATAATCACTGCGAATCTCTGCGCGTAAACTCAGCGCTTGCGGATCAGGTTTGCCATCTCGATCGCAGCGATACAAAATCTCTTGCAGTGAGTCGGAAATCTCGCCCACCACTTCCGCGATCGGCATATAGCTACTATCGACTTCAGCGGGTGTACTGCCAATGTGAATTACGGGAATTTTGCCTTCTGGGTTCCATTTTTTGGGTGAATATTCGATCAGGTCGTAGCCGATCGCAATGACTAAATCTGCTTGATCAAATCCGCAGCTAATATAGTCGCGCTGTTGTAATCCCACTGCCCACAGTGCTAGAGGATGCGGGTAAGCAATCACTCCTTTTCCCATGAAAGTATTTGCAACGGGAATGTTTAATCGGGTTGCAAACTTGGTGAGCATTTCACTTGCATTCCCGCGAATGGCACCGTTTCCGACCAGGATTAATGGATTCGTTGCATCGTTGATCGCGGCGGCGGCTTTCTCGATGCTGCGGAAAGAGGCAAAGGATTTTTCGATGTTGTCGCAGACGAGCGGCTTTCCGTCGACGGGCATGGCTGCGATGTTTTCTGGGAGGTCGATGTGAACGGCTCCGGGCTTTTCGGATTGAGCAATCTTGAAGGCTTTGCGAACAATCTCAGATGTGTTGCTCGGTCGCACAATTTGAGCATTCCACTTGGTCACAGGAGCAAACATCGCCACGAGGTCTAAATACTGATGCGATTCGATGTGCATTCGATCGGTTCCGACTTGTCCGGTGATTGCGATGAGTGGGGCACGATCGAGGTTTGCATCTGCTACCCCAGTCATTAGATTGGTTGCGCCTGGCCCTAGTGTGGATAAGCAAACGCCTGCTCGTCCAGTAAGTCGTCCGTAGACATCTGCCATAAATGCTGCGCCTTGCTCATGTCGCGTGGTGATAAACCGAATCGAGGAGTTTTGGAGCGCTTCCAGGACATGAAGATTTTCTTCTCCTGGTAAACCAAAGATGTATTCAACGCCCTCAGCTTCCAAACATCGAACTAATAATTCTGCGGTGTTCATTGCTCATCCTCCTTGATGAAAGGCTAGGGATTTGCCCCGTTTAGTGATAGCTCAAATTTGACGGTTTAAAGGAACTTTCTATACAGTGGGTGCGAGATTTTGCGCTTCGTTGCTGACGGTTTCAGCCCCCTAAATCCCCAGAATGGGGAACTTTGAATCGAGGATTCTGAGCTTAAATCCCCCAGAATGGGGGATTTAGGGGGCACGATCTCCTTTGCGATTCACGATGATTTAAGCTTGCTCATTTCGCCCAGACAGTTTTGATATTGACAAATTCGAGAATGCCTTCGCGCCCCAGTTCGCGCCCGAAACCCGATCGCTTAATTCCGCCAAACGGCAATTTCATATCGGATTTCACCATGCCATTGATAAAGACTGATCCTGATTCGATTTCCTCGATTAATCGATCTCGTTCGGTGGGATCTTGCGTCCAAGCACTTGCACCAAGTCCAAACGGGGAATCATTTGCACGCGCGATCGCACTTTCTAAATCTGGCTCTCGAAACACTAGCGCAACGGGGCCAAAAAACTCGTCATACTCTGCCAGACAGCCTTTTGGAATCTCAGCAAGGATGGTGGGTAGATAAAAATTGCCGGGTTGATCGCGCAGAGACTCACCGCCGATCAGCACTTTTGCGCCTTGCTGAATTGAGGTCTGAACTTGCTGATCTAAGTCTTTTAGAATTCCCGGTGTCGCTAAAGGCCCAATGTCAGTATCCGGTAACATTGGATCGCCTACTTTCAAAGCTTTGTATTGTTCAACTAAACGATCGATGAATTGATCCGCGATCGCTTCCGCAACAATAAATCGTTTTGCGGCAATACAAGACTGCCCATTGTTGATCATTCTCGCAGTGACTGCCGTTTTTACAGCTTGATCGAGATCTGCACTGGGCATCACAATAAATGGATCACTGCCGCCAAGCTCTAACACGACTTTCTTAAGGTGCTTTCCTGCAATTGCGGCGAGGCTTGCTCCAGCGGGTTCACTTCCGGTTAACGTCGCAGCTTTTACGCGGTCATCTTCAACGATCGCAGCAACTTGATCGGCTCCGACTAACAGCGTTTGAAATGCTCCGGTTGGAAAGCCAGCGCGAGTTAAAACTTCTTCGATCGCGAGGGCGGACTGTGGCACGTTCGAGGCGTGCTTTAACAATCCGACATTTCCCGCCATCAGTGCTGGAGCCGCAAACCGAAACACCTGCCAAAACGGAAAATTCCATGGCATCACCGCTAAAATCACGCCGAGCGGTTGATATCTAACAAAGCTGATTGAAGCATCGGTTTGAATCGGCACATCTGCTAAAAACGCCGCTGCATTTTTCGCATAGAACCGACAGACCGCCGCACACTTATTGACTTCTGCGATCGCGGCTTTTAAAGGCTTACCCATTTCCAGTGTCATCAGTTGACCAAAGCGATCGCGCTCTTGCTCTAGAATGTTCGCAGCTTTAGAAAG
The DNA here is from genome assembly GCA_019359175.1 of Phormidium tanganyikae FI6-MK23. GTDB lineage: Bacteria > Cyanobacteriota > Cyanobacteriia > Leptolyngbyales > Leptolyngbyaceae > Leptolyngbya > Leptolyngbya tanganyikae. Next base: position 3,784 of record JAHHHU010000054.1, on the reverse strand, counting down.
CCATTCAGCGCGTTGGCCCATTGGGATCGATCGGAACTGCAAAAACTGCGATTGTGCAAGGTCAATCTTGTGTTTAATCTCTGCGCCCGTGAGTGCTTCAAAGGTTTTTACAACTTCTCCGGTCACAGGATTTATTGTTGCGATCGCCATTCCCCTTCCTCCCTAACTCGGTTTGTCGGAAAAACTACCAGCACAACTTTAGCGATTGTCTCGATCGCGCGAACGATTGTTTCAGGTAACAATTCTCTCACGGCTCAAAATTCTGCGGCTTGCTACTTCGTTCTAACAAATGCTTCTACTACTATCCTCTCAATGATCCAGCAAAACATCGAATGAACTATGGTTAAGATTATTCTTGCAAGCGCTCACAGATTTGTTAACTTTATCAATTAAATTGCAAAGTAAGATTAACTGATCTCATGAAATCGCGTAATGTTAGCAAAACCTTAAATTTTTGAGGCAATTCCGACTGCAAAATTGGCTCATGATACGATGAAAATCAATCAGATAAAGTGATCGATCAAACCATTGCTTTGCTTGAAGCAACGTAGATAGCGTTCGTATGTAGCTCAGACATCCCTTCAGCCAAAACGAATTCGTCTATACTGGTCAAATATCAGATACAAACCAGGTTAGGAGCGCTGTTTACCGCTTCTGGGAATGCTTTGTCCATCCTTACAGTGCGCTAAGTCGTAGAGGTCTTGAGTTGGACGTAATTCTAAATATGAATCTAACGAGTTCCTTGAGTAAACCAGTCGTTCTCGCCGTTGATGACAACCTGGATAACCTTGTGCTGCTAGAGTATCAGCTTGCTACCGTTGCCCATTGTGCAGTTGTGACGGCCGCAACAGGTGAATCGGCGGTGAATCTTGCCCATAGCAATCAGCCCGATCTGATTTTGCTTGATATCTTACTGCCCGATATGAATGGCGTGGAAGTGGTTCGACAACTTCGGCAATCCCCTGCAACTGCCGGAATCCCGATCGTAGCTTTGACCGCACTTGCCAGAACCGAAGATCGCGATCGTATTCTCGATTCTGGCTGCAACGACTATTTAACGAAACCTTACGATCTTGACGATCTACAAGCGGTTGTTATTCGTCATCTCCCGCAATACTGTCCTCTCTAGTCCGCCGAGATTGAGACTCCCGCAAATGCGGCGATTCTTCTAAAACTGCGATCGTGCCGCTCCGCCCTGTATCAAAGGTTGCATCACTCAGCACATCGATCACCTTCACCCCAACAACCTCTTCGATCAAGGCGCTCAACTGCGGATGCAGCGCCTTATCTAGATCGTTGTGAACCTTCTCGGCAAGTTCTTCTTGTCCGTTTTCGAGTAGCAATTGCTCAGGTTTTGTGATCGAATCTTCCAGGACAATAATGACTTTGCCCTCTGCGATGTGACATTGTACGCGGCTCGGTTGGTGTCCAAGCTGAGTACGATAAAAGGCTTGCACCCGCTGCGAAAGTGTACGCTCTAATTGTCCACGGGTTGGTAAAGCTGTAGAGGTCATAATAGTAATAATTTAAGTCTGCATATGAATTTGCATGATTTTATTATTACGACCTCGATCTCATTTCTAATCTTTCTAGAGAAATGTTCTTCTCTGCCGCCTTCTCAGCTTTTAGGCTTAACGCGCCTCGATCAATCCGTTAACAATCGTAAGTACGATCGACAGTCCAATCAGCACCCATAAAACGAAACCCGGCAGAAACGCGAACAATCCAAGTCCTCGCAGAATCCACACGATCGCGGTTAGGGCAAGAACGACAACATAAACGATCGCTCTGGAATTGTTGGGCTGATTCATAGAAAATCAATTTTGTTCAATCTGGTCTTTCCCACTATAGGCAGACTTTTTATAATCTTCATCAGCATCAAACAATTGTTTGATGCAATGGCTGCTATCGTAGCGGGTGATTGATGGTGTGAATGAGGAGTGTCCTGGAATGATGACCCTAACGCGCGAAACTTCTGCTTTGATGCAAGGTGAGATTTTGCTGAAAACGCAGCCGCATTCAGCCTGGGGAGGAGCCGTCACCGCACAGATGTATTTACCGATCGCGCTTCCTTCGGTTTGGCAGCAGGTGACAGACTACCCCCGTTGGACGCAATATTTTCCCGATGTCACTCGCAGCGAAATCATGTCACGACACTCCGGAGTGAAGCGAATCTATCAAGCGGCAAGTAAAGCATTTTTGATTTTCACAGCGCAAGTTGACATTACGCTAAGGGTGCTAGAGACGCAGAATCAGCGAATTCAGTTCTTTCTCGAATCGGGTAGTTTCAGCGATTTCACTGCAGATTTGCACTTACGATCGCACGAAGAAGGAACGATCCTAACTTACTCGGTGTGTGCGACTCCGACGATTCCAGTGCCAAGCTTTCTGATTGAGCAAGCGATCCGATTAGATTTGCCTGCGAATCTGCGCCAAATGAGATCGGTGATCTGTACAGGGCGATAATAGCAAATAGTCGATTCCGAAGGATTTCATGGCGCGTCCTAGCTATGGTGCTGCAACTCAATCTCGATCGCGAATTCTCTTCACGGTTCTACTCGATTATGCGAACGAGGAGCTAGAAACCGAAGAAAGTTCGATCGAGGTGTTGCGCCCGCAGATCCAAACCCATTGGCAAAGCGAGCGACGATTAATCGTTCGTACCAAAGTTCGATTTCTAGAAGCGCTGACAAAGTTAGTTTATTCACCCTTAAGCGCTGATCAAATCAAGGAATCTCTGCGCCGATTCGAGGATTATCTAGGCATTCTCGAAGACAATCGCCCGAATCGAGGCGGCTCTGAGGTCTGGCATTTCCAACAGTTTGTGGATACCATTTACGCCTGGAAACAAGACTACTTTCCAATAACTCCCACCCAAAGACAGCAACTTAATTACGTATTAGGACAGGTTGCATTACGCGCTTTGGCGCAATCTGAAACGCGATTTCGTTTACCATATTCTTTCGTACAACAAGCTTTTGGAAATGCGATCGACCTGATGCCTCTAGCGCTCCAACTCGGTTGGCTCAATCAAGTTTCAACCACAAGCGGCGAGAAGGTTTACGCTTTTTATCACTCTAGTTTTCAGGAATATTTTGCAGCCCAAGCGATCGACGACTGGCATTTTTTCTTCGAGAATTTTGCGATCTTTCAATCTCATTGGCGCGAAGTTATTTTCCTGTGGTTAGGTCGAACAGATTTAGCGATCGCTCAAAAAGAATCTTTCATTCAAGCATTATTGAATTTTGACGATCGTTGCGGTGGTTTCTACACGCATCGCGCTTTCTTTTTAGCTGTATCCGGTTTATCTGAGTTTCCGCAGAGTCAGAATGCAGATCAGCTTCTAACAGGTTTAATTCAACATCGATTTAGCAGTGAAACTTTAGCTCCAGTTCGAGAAGCAGCGAGAATTGCACTGCTACAAACCGATCGACAAACTGCGATCGCAAAATTAGAGCAGTTCGTTTGCTCAACTCCGGATGTTTTCGCGCGATGGACAGCCGCCTATACGTTAGGAAAGACGCTCGATTATGGAAATTCACACGCTGTAGATGCACTCATTGAAGTACTCAACACAATCGAAAATACAATGCTGAGATTGAACGTTTGCGATCAGTTAGAGAGGATTAATCCAGGAAATCGTGTTGCATTTGAAACACTATAGCGCTACTCAAGCACGTTAGGACAATGTTTGAAGGCAGCATCGACACAATCCCGGAAGCTGTCAAACTCATCCCACCGTTGCCGCATCCAATTCTTCAGCACCCACCACCAATGCTCAATT
>JAHHHU010000001.1 GCA_019359175.1 Phormidium tanganyikae FI6-MK23 | reverse complement strand
GACAAGAGCGACTTGAACAAAACCAACCCATTATCCCGTTCAAACGCAAGCGAAAACGCAACCGCTAAAACGCAGAAAGCCGATCGCTAAACTTTGGACGGCAAAGCGATCGGCTTATCCCCAAACAGCAATCAGAGAATTCTTTAATTATGCACCGAAATACGATCGCGCTTCTACTGCTAGGAGCGCTTCTTTTTTGCCTGCCTGCGATTGCTGACAGCTTCGACCCATCTCCCAACGACCCGCCACGCCGCACCGGGGGCAGTGGAACGCGCTAAAGATTTTGCAATCGCACATCACAACATTCTGAGGAATTGAACGATGACGAAGCCCGTTGGCTATTTCACCGAATGCACCGAATCGCATCATCTGATGCAAGTCTTTGGAGACTTGCTCGAACAACTCACAAGCAATGAAAAGCTTGGATTGATTGCCGCTTTAACTCTCTGGCTATCGATGGACGATCCAGAAGATGCTCATTGGACAATTCCCGCGATCGCCCATACCAATATGTTTCCTAGCTCTAAGGGACTGAGCAGAGCGGCAGTAATCATCGAAGAAATGTCGCCTGATGATGCACTTCCCCTGATTGCCGCATTGCTTGAGCAGTTGCGAGATGGAGTGTTTGCACAATGAGCAACTACACAACGCAGGCTGTTCAAGCGTTTCTTGCAGTTCTACTGGGCGGCGCGATCGGTCTAACCCTGCTAGCGACTTTCGCCCCCGTCGAAACCGGAAGCCTTGCCGATACTGTAAAAACTCGGATTCAGGAGTTGCAGCGATGAACATCGTTTCTCGCAAGACCGTTACCCGCTTTCTCTTAGCCAGTGCGATCGTCCTGGGCTGCATCGTGGATAGTTCCAAGATTCTGAAGTATCAGGCGCAAGTGAACGAGCGATCGACCGCAAAGGCTGAGAAGCAGGCAGAGCAAACAAGTGAAGAAACTCGCACTGCTCAGATTCAAACTGATTCCCAACTGGCAATGAGTCGCGCTCAGTCAGGATGCACTCAGATTGTATCGACTCGCAACAATCAGCCGATTCGATTCTTTGAAGGATTCCGAGTGTTTGACCCTGACTCATTCCCGCGCAATCCCAAGATTCCACGCTTTGACCCTAGTGGCTATCCGATCAACGGAGTCAAGCCCTACCCGCAAGGATTAGCAGTTTGCAACTTGAACGGCGACACGGCGCTAGTGGGTGAACAGGGCGCGATTTACAAAATCTATCGAGTTGAGCCAAGCAAATTACAAGAATTTAGGAGCTATTTGAAGTGAGAACAAACACACAGTCGAATCAATCTCAAGGTTCAAGCCAGGGCTACAGATCTGCGGCTCCCAGTCGCAATCGGAGAACATTGCTCAAGGTTGCGGAGTTCACGTTCTACATCATTGCGGGTGTGCTGGTCTTCTTCAGCGCTACACCGTGGGTAGAAGTGGGTCACGAAATCGGCAAGGAAATCATCGCGACTCGCTTCTACAACGCATTGGTCGCGCTACCCGTCGTTGGTCTACTGTTTACCTTTCTGCGTTGGATTCTAATCAATGCGCTCGGTGTTGGACTATGGGCGATCGTCAATGCAATTCAGATTGCGCCAACACTATTGGCAGTCCCCCCGATTTATGCGGCGATCGTTGAGTATCTCAAAGCGCAGAAGCAACCGGATAGCGACAATCCTCAGATTGCCAAGTATCAGAAGAAAATCGCTGAATGGTTGATGGCAGTGTTTCAGGATGTCGGGCGCTATGCCGCGATCGCGTATGTGATTGAACTCGCGGTTAACCTGGCTTACTTTGCCCCGTACCAAGGCGGATGGGCTGGATTCCTCAAAGACGTGCCATTGTGGAGTGCTGACAAGATTCTCTATATGCAGTTCGGCTTGATGGTTGCCAGTATTGCAGCGGTTGAAATCATCTTCAGATTTGTCCTTGCCGTGTGGCGCATCTTCAGAGCCATCAAATAAACAGCGAAGCCGATCAGACATCAACTCTGATCGGCTTCTGTTTCCATGTCCTTCTTACTCGGAGTCCCTACCCATGTCTCAGCTTGCGAAACACTCAGAACATCGAATCATCTGGACGATCGGCAACACTCAGATTGTAGAAGATGCAGCACCCGATCAAGGCATTGTCCCACTGGTAAAAGTTGCAATGCTTGGTATCGGTGCAATCAGCGTAGCTTCAGTGAGTCCCGTGATTGCGATCTCGCTTGCGGGTTATGCCGGAATGAAAATCTTTGATTTGGCTACGTCGGTCGGAAAGGATGGCGCGGATATCGCCAAAAACATCTACGACGAAGTGAACGGCGTTGAAGTCGAAACAGTTCCCGAACATTGGGCAAAGATGCCACAGCTACCGGAGGAGTCGCAGCCAGTTCGCATCGTAACGCAGTTGGGCGAACAGAGCGCGATCGACATTCCCGCGCAACCTGTAACCAGTTGGCAGAATTCATCAACTCAAGCAGCGATCGACCACACCCAACAGATGAAAGCGGTATGCGATCGCAATAACAGCTTTTATATTGCAGGCTCAAAGGGTAGTGGGAAAGGGACGTTCGCAGCAAACCTACTGCGGTGGAAATTGGAGCAATATCCCAATGCGATCGCGCTGATTCTTGACCCTAAAGGCGACTTAAAAGAATCGGGATATTGGCAGCACGATCGCATCAAACATTACTCATTCAAAGGCATCGCTCTAAGTTCTGAAGCCTATCAGAGCAAGATTGCTTTGTTCTTAGAAGAGGCTCGTAACTTGGTTTCTCAGGCAGATGTGGCGCGAGGAATGCGGTTGTTTATCGTGCTGGATGAACTGCTTACGGTGAAAGAGTCTATCAATCCACAACTGTTTGCAGAGTTCCGACGATTCGGAGTATCCGCGATTAGCACTGGCGACTCGGAAGGAGTGCATCTCGTAGCCATTACTCAATCATTCAATGCAAGTGATTCTTTCGGTTCCGACGAATTGCTGAAGAACTTCACCACGGTTGGACTGTTTAGAAAAGATGAATACCAACGCGCTAAGAAGTTGATCCAATACGGTCGGAGTAATGCAGACTCGCTAACCTCGACAGAGTTCAATCAGTTGATCGATAAGTCGCCAGTTGAGCGCGTCATGTCGATCGCGGGTGAGTTCATCCCGACACCCAAGCTTGAAAATCATGCGAGTTACGATCGCGACTCCGGTAAAGTAATTCGGCAAAATCCGGTTGGTCGGAATCCATCGGAAGGCGATCTACTAGCAGAGCAACTGAAAACTGAAGTGGCAAAATTGACAGTACCTACCGCGCAAGTAGAACCACAATCGCTCGATCTCTTCGAGCAGTTTGCAGCATTGCTTACCCATGAATCTCAATCAGAATTGAAGTCTTTCGTTCTGTGGTTACGCGATCGTAAAGGGCAGGAAATTAGTTTCGAGCAGATTAAGGACAACTGGGCTAAACGTGCCAACGTAAAACGCAATCGAGAAACGATTGACCCGTTCATCCAAATGGCAATTCTGCAACGCCTAATCGAGCCATTAACTAATACGAACTGGCTTGTTAGGGACGTTTAGGGACTAGGGACAGGGATTAGGGACAGAGCAGGGATAACGGCTAGGGACAACGTAGGGATAGCGTCCCTAGCGTCCCTAACGCCCGTCCCTAGATTTGTCCCTAACCCTGTCCCTGAATTTGTCCCTAACCCGTCCCTAAAATTACACCTATCCACAAATCACACATCAAACTATTAGGGGAAACTAGAAATGTGCGCCAATTTCAAACAGAAATTACAGGCTAAAGGATGGGCATTCAAACGCCACGGCAAAGGCTCACATCAGCTATGGCAGCATCCAGAACGGGGGACGATTTCGATATCCCTTGCAGCGATGAACGATCGCATTTCTCGCCCATTGCAAGCAAAATTATTTGGAGGCTAGAAGACACATGAATCTGAAAGAACGAGTCGAAACTAGAAAGAATTTGGAACAATATCACGATCAAATGCTTGCCGAATGGAGTCGCATTATTCCGAATCTAGATTGCAAGACATTGGAAGAAATCAAAAGATTAGCGAATGAGTATGCACTGTCATCTCATCCCAATGTTGATCGCACTGAGCAAGATTTTCTGCAATGGGATTTGGACTATGAACTCTGAGGATGACTGAAGTAAAGATAAAGCAAGTTTGAATCTTTCAATAAAAGCGTTGAGGTTTCTAAAAACGGTTGTTATTTTTATCACAATTCCCACATAGAAGACCTATGACCGTTACAAAAGATGTTATTGCAAAAGCTCTGCAAATCAGCCCAGCACGGATAAAAGAATTTCATCAAAGCAAAAATGTGATTCGTGTTTTCCTTACGGACTCGCAAGAGGTTTTGAACTTGAACGTTGATAAATGCAAACCTTTTATCGAACAAGAACAGACAGTCAAACCGAATACGAAGAAAAAAACTTGGGGTGTAGTTTTAGTGATATTTGGTGCGCTCGTTACTGTGAGTGCTTTTCACATGGATACAACAGTTTCTACAAAATATGGCTCTGTTCACAACATCGGTTTGATGCAGAAACAAAACAACAATATTCAACTAGGTGGGATAATTTTTGTTGCTGGGATTATACTTTGCTGTTTGGGAGAAAAACGCAGTTCATAGGCTCTGATAAGAGGGAACTCTAACGCTGATCCTTCAGATTCCCTCTTATGCCCTCGCTTAAGTCTCAATGGGTGATTCGTCGCAAGCAAATTCCTTCGATGCTGCTTCTGTCTGTCATTGGTGCAATACCTTTGAGTTTTGCGATCGCGTGGTTCTCGCATGATGTAAAAGTCTGGCAGAATGACGGCGTTTGGTGCGCTAACTTCTACTCGGATGGCCGGCGTGAGATTGTCTACGGTAGCGCTTGTTCAAGACAGGGCGATTCTCAAGTTTGACAGTATTTCTCGCTGAAGTGGTAGAATACGCGATCCTCATCCTATGGCAGATATTTATTACTTTTCCTAATGTTGCAATCAGGACAGAGTAAGCGTAAATTTTTCACGTCGATCGCTAATTCTGGGAACTTGGAAAGAGGCTGAATGTGATCAATGTGAGAACCTTTAATTTCAATCCTAATTTTGCACTCATCGCAGCAGCCTTCTTGACGCTTGTGTTGCTTCTCTTTCCATAGTTTTCCGTCTTCTGTTACTTTCCAACGCTCAAATTTGGCACGAGGTGAGTAATACTGCCTGATTTCTTGTGCATCTTTCTCAAAATCTTTGACTTGCTGATCCAGCTTATTTTTGAGCAACATCAAGCTACGTGCCAAATCAGGGAAATCGGGAAACGGAGGAGGAATGCTCATGTTGTCTCACGCTTGGTACGAGCCGTTGCTTTATTTTCAGCGTCTACTTTTAGGGCAGCTAAGGAGGAATTCGTTTTTGAAATTGTAGACATAAGCTCTCGTGTCAATCGACTCAGTTCAGGATCAGTCGAAGTGCCGAAGGCGACAGGAACAATATTCCCGATTAAATCCAACAAGATGTCTAAAGCTGCCTTGAGAGTTTCGCGAGTTGCAGGCTTAATTCTTGGTCGTTGCAGATACTGACGCAGCGAACCGACAACTTCAGGTATGGAATAGAAATAGGTAGAGCTTTTCTGACTAAAGGGTTTTAATACCTTCGTAATTGCAGCCGCATGGTAGAGGGATAAACCGAGTCCGCGAAGCTGTTTTCGCGTTACGGTCTTAATTTCTGAAGAATCTTCTGACATCGTGAGTTTGATAAATGAATTTATTCAGCTTTTGATGAATCGTTCTCGTCCTGTAAATAGTCACTGTATGAAGCTAGCAGTGCTTCAATCCAAGGATCTCTTATTCCAATTTTTCGAGCAAATTTGTAAAGATAACTGATGACTCCAACAAATTTGCTGTGTTCAAGCTCCCGATCTTTCTTATACTGTTCAATTTTTGCAGCGTGAGCAGTCTTTATTCTTTCAATTTCATTCGTCTTTTTAGTGACTTGCGCTTTCTGAGCAGCTTGTTTCCGTTGGCGATCGTAGAGTACCTCACCTGCATAGTCAGCTAAAGCCAAAGCCAGGGTAAATTCGTCATCATCTGCAACTAAATCGAGATTAACCCCAATCGATTCATAAGCTCTTTTCGCGTCTTCTTGTGTCCATCCAAGTTTGACCGCAAAATCAATCGCCCGTTTTTTAGTAACCATAAGATACTGTCGATTTAGCTCCTGTTGCTATGCGAAATATAGCCAAGATAGTACAAATTCAGAATGCCCAAACTCGTTAAACTGCATCAAGAAATTATCTACTTCTCAGACGATCAAATGAACTATCCAGTATTGAGTTAAAAGAGCTTCTTTCATAGATTCTAGTCACTCTAATTTCACACTAATCGTGTAGATCTTATGATTCTTTTTAGTCAAAACGGGAATTATGAAGAAGAAATGAAGAAAATATAAATATTATTTGTTGACGGTATTGAAATGCCGGCTCTAGATTGCATTAAGTGAAATGTGGGGACAGTTGTACCCTCAAAATTTGAGCATTGAGGGTAAGAAAAAAGGTTGCAGGTTACAGATAAATCATGAAGTCAAAGCAGCGTTGGACTGAAATAGCAGAGTATAGTTCGCTTGTAGGGTTGGTTCTAGCACTGGTGTACCGTCAAATTGCTGCTGCGCCCTTCCTCTCCGTGTTCATTTGGTTAAATCTGAAGAATCGTCGGCATTTAGAGTACTTTACGAACGCAGCGATTCAGAATGCTGTGCAACCCGCCTTCGAGCAACTGGGCACGATCTCATCTACGCTCAAATCCATATCTGAGGAACAAACTCAGACAGTAGAGTTCAAAAAATTCACTAGCAATGAATTAGAAAAGGTAAAAACAGCGTTGAATCGTGGCGTTGAAGCTCAAGCAACTAAGAGTCAAACTGTTCAAGAGCATATTGAGCGGCTTTCTCAGGCTCTAGAGAAGCTACAGTTTCAACTAGAGCGACAACCTAAGCCATTTGACCCAACGACAATCGAGCAGAAAGTTGAGACGCTGAACCAGCAAGTTCAAAGAGTTTCGCGACACGTCGCACCCCTCATTCAACCTGAGTTTATCGGTCTGATCCAGTCGCTCAAAACGAAAACCGAATCGTTACAACAGCAATTTCAATCGGTTTTGTCTTCCCAAACTTTTGATGAGTGGCAGCAAGCAAATTTCATTCCTTGGAAGAGCGAGATTGAACAGTTAACGGTGCAAGTAGACAACTTGAGCAACCGACTAGGTGTACAACTCGTACAAGAAATAAAGTTGCGCTTAGAATCGTTAGGAGATCAGATTAAGTCTGTCAGGCAGGACACTGGACACCTTAATGACGAGTACGCGGATCTACGAGATCGTACCGAGATCCTGGAGTCGATCAAACAAGAGATTCAGAAGCTAGACGGCAAGTTTGAGCAGCTTAATGAAGAGATACAAATCCTACAACCTTTCCACAATACTTTTGCTGAGTTAAGCCAGCAATTTGAGAACGTAAATCAGCAAATCAGCACTCTGGATAACAATTACCTTGAATTGCAGAAGCGTACTCAGAAGCTTGAGCCGATTGAAGAACGGTTCAAAAGCCTAGAGGCTACACTTGAGCGGGTGGATGAGAACACCTCAGCGTTAGAAGCAGTAAGACAAGTCTCTCTAGATCTAGAGAAGCAGTTTGCAACTGTGAAGCAAGATGTTGAAAATCTCGATGCAAGTTATGAAGAATTGCACGATCGCACTCGTAATATCGGTCAGTTTGAGAAGCAAGTTCAAAGCTTGGGAGATCGCATTCAAGTTCTTGAAGGATGGGAAAATCAGGTTTCTCGTTTAATTACTAAAAGTGATCAGATTGACAAGATTAAGCAAGCACTTGAAGAGTTATCACAGAGGTTTGAGGGACAAGTTGATAAATCTGTTGAGCGATATGTGCATGAAATTAATCAACAGCTTCAACAACTCCAACCGAAATTCGAGTACAAATTGGTCTGTAATAGGAATGAGAGCCGCAAGATATTGCTACAAGCTTTAGAAGAATGTGAAGACCGCCTTATTCTCGTTTGTCCTTGGCTTAGTCACTTCGGAGTCAATGACAATGTAATGACGAAACTTGAAATGTTGTTAACCAGAAAGGATCAAGGGTTACGTGTCGATATTGGTTGGGGCAACCTCGGTGATATAGAAAAAGTTGGAGCAAATCGAGAGAAGCTAAAGAACTTAACGAATCAACCAAAGGATAGACCTTGGAAGTACAGCGCTCTTAGCAGTCTAGAAGCTCTTAGCAGTCTGGAAAAAAAGGGTCCTCAATTGAAGCTTTTGGGAACCCATGAAAAATATTTAGTTTGTGATCGAAAGTTTGCTATGGTTGGTAGCCACAACTTTCTAACATCGAGTGCTCCTAGTGAAGAACGAGAGATTGGAATATACACAACTAATTCAGACTTAATCAATGATTTGATTAACCGATTTGATAAGGCTAGGGATTTAGAAAACTGAAATACTCATCTGACGATGAGAGCAAGTGAAGCCATAGCCTATTAATTGAAAAAGCACCCCCAGCCAGACGATTGGAATTTTTATTTCTGGTCGCTGACCTGCGTTTTACTAAAGCGCTAGGCTTGATCCGCCTCATCCTCGACTAGCAAGACCCGAACGCCCTTTAGTTTTAGCGCTGGGCTGAAGTGCGCCTTCGAGTTCGTATCTGGAGAAACCATGAACCAGCCTCGCTGCTAATTTTCACTTTATAGTGCAATACCTTAAGCGACAATAAACCACCTCCCAGGAGAAAACCTTCAAATTGCGACATCATCCGCTCGGTAGAATTTGACGAGCCGCGCTCAAATAAATTCAAATACTGGCACTTACCTTGCCAAAAAGAAACCCGACCGCACCTATCGGGGGTAAGGCGTTCTGGTAGCGGTCTAGACCTGTGGATATCCTCGCTGCGCTGATGGGTTCTGTAAACCTGATCCACAGGTCTAGCGCATCACCCTCTGCCACCTCGATCAGTCTGTGAATTATGCAATTCCCGTATTCCTGATCTGTAATGTAAAACCGACCCATGATCAACTCGCTCATGGGTCGGTTTTTGTGTCTGTTGATTGAGGTCACTTCATCACATCGAGCAGTGAAACGAGATCGCATTCCTGACATTTGAGCGATCGCACTTCTTGATCCGCATCGACATCACTTACCCAATCGTTGTTTAAACTGCCGCAGTTTGGGCAGGTGATCCAGCCATCATCATTCACATATAAAGACTGATAATGCACTATTTCTAACGGTTGCTCTGTTTCAGGCGATTCTTGAACGTGAGAATATATCGCCACATTTCCGAAGCCCCCTTGCAGCCCACTCTCAGAGGGCAAAGTTCCGCTCTGCCCTAGCAATTGCTCAATTCTGGAAAGACGATCGCTAATTTGCGCCCAATGCTCAGACTCGGACGGCTCCGGTGGCAACCCCAACCGATGCAGAATTGCATTTCGGCATAGGTCGGTCAGAGTTTTGCCAGACGATCGAGAGCGCTCATTCAGTTTGTCGATCGCACTTTGCGGCAGTCGAATGCCGACATTTCTCATCGTGGGCATAAATACTTGTCTGCTTGCTAACGCTGTCGTTCAATTTTGCTTAGATTCGCGATCGTCCTTGTGCAAGGGGATATCAGCGCTACTGCATAAGCTGACCTTATCGTTTAACGAGAGAATGCGGGTTTCAGGTGTTTTCAATGTTAATCGATTGATAAGCTGCGACTAACAGTGTTAGCGAAACGGACTAGAACCCGGAAAGTCAATGAAATCGTTCGATCAATGGGTATACAATACCTATTGTATACCCATTGATATTTCGAGACGATGAGCATGACTACGGAAGGGGCGGTGAGGAATTTTCGGAAGTCGAACGACCACTATCGCGATCGCGAATATTTGACCGCTGATGAGATGAATACCATTTTGCTCATTGCCCAGTCATCGGGACGGCAACGAGATCGCGATTATGCGTTAGCGCTGCTGATGTATCGCCACGGGTTACGGCAGACCGAAGCAGGAATGCTCAGATGGAGCAGCATCGACCTGGAAGCCAAAACAGTCTTTATTCGTCGGCTCAAGAAGTCAGAGAGCGGCGTTCATCCGCTACAAGAGGATGAAATTGAAGCATTGAAGGCATTGAAGCACTACGATCTCTGCCCCTATGTCTTTGCAAATCAGAAAGGTGAATCGTTTCTAGTGCGACGAGCGAATAAATCTCGCTTGGTCAAAGGGAAGCGCTACGAAACCAAGAACGCGATCGAGGCTCCCGGCATTGGGAAAATTATCGAACGACTCGGAGAACGAGCGGAACCAGAGCTAGGATTCAAAATTCATGCTCATATGCTCCGCCATGCCTGCGGCTATTACCTAGCAAATAAGGGCTATGACGCTCGATTGATTCAATCGTGGCTAGGGCATCGGAACATCCAGCACACGGTACGCTACACCGCCCTTGCACCCCACCGTTACAAGTCAATCGAATGGTGAAACGCGATCTTGTTTCACCTTGGTCGGTGCCACATTAGAGAATTTAGCGGTAGCAGACAGAGTTACCACTTTTCACAACCGTAATGCACTTGCCACCGTCAGAGAACGTCTTAAATGTAGCGGGTTCACCGTCGATCGTTGCCGTCCCCTCTGCTGCGCCCATGTGTAGCGATTCGATAGTCAAAAATTCGATTTGGGTTCTGACTCCATCATTCCAATCCAACGTTGTGCTTTTGGGGATAAATCGGGAGAGTGCTCCAGAGTTCGAGAATGAACAACGATCGCGTAGAAAAGTCCCTTTACCCTGAAACGTACATCCGATTTTGGGGGACTGTGCAGCAACAGGAACAGAAAGCGCGATCGCACAATACAAAAGCTTCAGGCGACGTGATTAGAATGAGAGATGAGCAACTCAGTCCGAGCAAGTTGTTTGGACACCTCAAAGGAGGTCATGATGCAACACAAAACTCATGCTTTAGTCATTGGTGGTAGTTTGGCAGGACTGCTTATGGGTCGGGTACTGGCAAATCATTTTGATCGCGTTACGATTGTTGAGCGCGATGTCTACCCGGATCAGCCAGTGCCCCGAAAGGGCGTGCCCCACTCTCGCTTTCCACACACGCTGATGCTACGGGGACAACAAATCTTTGAACAGTTGTTTCCGGGGCTTAAAGCAGAACTGATTGATAGGGGCGCGATCGAGCTAGATAGTATGCAAGACCTTGTCTTTTGCACTTCCGCAGGCTTGGCAGCTCGGGCTCCTTCAGGCTTAATGTTGCTTGCTTTTAGCCGAGACTTATTGGATTGGAGCATTCGCCGTCGGTTAGCCGCATTTCCTGAAGTGCAATTTTTGACAAAAGCTAGTGTGCGCGGATTGTTAACAAATGCAGAGCATACGAAGATTGTTGGTATATCCTTGCATCGACATGAAGACTCCAACATTGAGGTTGGTGAGAATTTGTATGCCGATCTGATTGTGGACGCGAGCGGCAAAGCATCACGCACGCCAGAATGGTTAGAAGCCTTGGGATACCAGCCGCCACCCGAAACCAAAGTGAATGCTTTTGTCGGCTATGTTGCCCAAATTTATCAACCGCCATCCAATCTATCCGTGGATTGGAAAATGATGTTTATGCCATCCGCACCGCCACACCAACGTCGAGGTGGAGCTATTTTCCCGATCGAGGGTGATGAATCTAATCCTCAGCAGGCTCGCTGGATTGTAAGTTTAGTCGGTGGTGATCGTGATTATCCTCCCACTGACGAAGAGGGTTTTTTAGCTTTTGCTTGCAGTCTGCCTATGCCAATCTTGGTAGAGGCTATGCGGCAGGCAATACCGCTCACACCGCCCTATGCTTACTATGGCAATGAAAACCGTCTGCGCCATTATGAGCAACTCTCGCATTCTCCGGCCCGCTTGATTGTGGTCGGACATGCAGCTTGCTTGCTCAATCCCACCTATGGACAAGCGATGACTGTTGCTTCTCTCGAAGCAATGATTGTCGATCAATTTTTCCAGCATCACTCTATTGATGACCTCGACCAGCAAACCCATTCTCTGCAAAAACAACTGGCGAAGGCACATCAAGAGGCATGGTCAACTGCAACCGGAATGGACAATCGCTATCACAGCACACAAGGTAAACCGATCAGCGCTAGCAGCCGGTTTGTAAGTTGGTATTGGGATCAGTTAATGGAAATTGGCATCAATCGAGCTTCAGTGCATCACACCTTTCTGGAAGTGCTGCACATGCTCAAACCCTCGATCTCGCTTTTTCAACCGTCTATTTTGGCTCAAGTCTTGGTGCATGCTTTTAGCAAGCAATGGAGGCGGTGCTGAGTTATGCGCCGGAACTGGACAAACGAGTTCGACCGCACTTGAGCGGAACGAATGATTCGTGATGCGCTAGACCTGTGGATCAGGTTTACAGAACCCATCAGCAGTGAGGATTGCAGCGAGGATATCCACAGGTCTAGATCACTACCGTTTTGTTATAGGGTGTGGCAGTCAAGAGGATACATTTACTTTCGTTGATAGCGATGTACTCCTGAATTGCTCGATAGCGCCGTCCTTCGCGGTTTCTCAGGTTATGACTCTCGTCGATCAGCACAACCCGATAGCGTCGGAGGTTGGGAAGTTTCGTTTGAACCTGGCTGATGGGTAGCACTTCAGCAATGAGCCGATATTCCCGTACATAGTCCTGCCACATCGAAACCAAGTTTTTAGGGCAAATGATCAGAGTTTCTAGGAACGAGTCTTCCTGTAAGATTCGCGCTAGGGCAGTGCCGACTAGCGTTTTTCCCAAACCGACTACATCACCGACCAGCACCCCGCCCCGTTTGTTGACATGGTGAGCCGCAATCTGGACAGCCGCTTTTTGGAAGTCGAACAGGCGATCGCCAAAGTCACGGGGGATTCGATATTCGGATAAACCAGTACGAGCCTCTTGAGAAAGGTGATAGGCCATCTTCAAATAGACGTGATAGGGCGGAACCAGTTCTTCCCGTGCCCAACTTTCGTCAATCAGCTTTACTAGCTCGTCTGAGATGTCAACGCAGAAACGATCTTGCCAGCGATCGTCAAACCACTTTTGTAACTTGATTGCGGCATCTGGCTCCAGCACGTCAACGTTCAATTCACCCTGCTTACCTAAACCTGCCAGGGTCAAGTTGCTGCTGCCCAAGAAACCAACGATCGGGGAGTTGATCGCATCAGGATGGTGGACCAGATAAAGCTTGGCATGTAAGGTGTGGCGTAGAAACAGCTTGACGACGAGTTTCCTAGCTTTTAGTTGAGCACTGAGCCGCCGTAATCCTTCTTCATCCTGATTGGTCGGCGCTCCAACAGTAAGTTGTTCTCGGAATTCTTCAGCAATGCGCTTTTTCAGGCGAACGGCTTCTCCCTGGTCGATCCCTTGATCGCTGGAACCGAGAGAACGGGCGGCATGAAACTCGTCCTTGGGTAGAGTTTGCATTCCCACCAACAGGCGACAGCAGTTTCCCTCACCGCCTGAGAACTGCTCGATCAACTCATCAAGTAGCCGCCAGCCTCTGAGATTGAAATAGCCAACGCAGAAATCTGCCCGCTTTGCTGCTCTCAAATTGTCTTTGAGGGCTGGCAGCAACTTCAGTTCGATATTGTCAAAAATGCGTGGCATATCCAGCCCCTTCCTTTCTCACCATTCAAGTCAGTCTTAACAAATCTCAGCTACCGCGTCATTTGGGCGACCCTTGCCGCTACCCGTTCCTTGAAGCTGAAATAGTCAACTGCGGGATTTTCTCACTGCTTCAAATTCAAGCAGAGTTACCACCTCAGCACACTCGTGGCGGCAGGCAGCAGACTCGCGACTTCTACCCTATACGGCACAAGATTTAACGAGTCCTGCTGAACTCATAAGGCGACTTTCGATCGAAATCGACTACTGTATCGAGAATGATTGAACTTTTTCGATTCAGTTAAAACCATAGACACCTTACCTGGAGGTTGTTCTAAAAAAAACACTTGGAAAGAATCGAAAATTTAAGGATCAAAGGGATCAGTAAAGTTCAATCTAGGAATTAATTTGGTATTGTCAGATTAACCTGAATATAGAATAATCGTACTAGTTCAACCTTGATCGCGCCTGCTTGCCCATGTATTCCCGTCATCGATTCCCCGGCGAAATTATTAGCTATTGCGTTTGGCTGCATTATACCTTTCCGTTGAGCTATGGGGATATCGAGAAAATGATGCTGTATCGTGCCATTGAAGTAACCTACGAAACGATTCGGGAATGGTGTCAGAAATTCGGACAGCAGTATGCGAATTAGCGATTTTGTCGCGTTTCCCAGAATCTGAATGGCTCTGAATTCGTGGTTCGCCTTCACTTGACCCTCACCGCTAAAATGTCGATCGACATTTCAAAACAAAACCGCGCACTTTCCGTTTAGAAGTGCGCGGTTCTCATCAAAATTGGGCTAGAAACTGTCCTTTAATGTCCCAATGGCGAAAACACGATCGACTGAAATCCCGGAAAGAGCGAGGCGATTCGCTGATGCTTATTTCGTCTCGATGAATGCACTAGAAGCGCTGAAAGCAGCAGGGTACGCGGGGAATTCAGATGCGCTACGCAAGCAAAGTTATCGCCTGCTAACCGATGATCGCGTTCAGACATACCTCGAAACCAGACGGGCAAAACTGGTACAGGCAACTGATCACACTCTGTTAGAGGTGATCGCCCAACTGAAAACGATCGCGTTTGCCAATATCAAGGATGTCGCAAGCTGGACAACCGATTCAGTGGACTTCAAGCCCTCCTCTGAGATTCCCTCTGAGCAGGCGCAAGCGATCAGACGGGTGAAAGGGCGCAAGCGTCCCGTGTTCGGCAAAGATGGCGAAAAAGTTGGGGAATCACTGGACTTTGAGCTTGAACTGCATAACAAGGAAGCGGCTCTGAAATTACTCGCAAGTTACTACGGCATCGACTCGGATTGGAACTCGATCGTTGCAGGTCTAGCGCGATTCAACCTAGTGCTGAAAGAAGATTCAAACCAGCCTAGCGGTTGGAGAGTCGATCGACTGGAGAAAGGATAGAAAATACGATCGCACTTTCTTAGTTGCGGGTGGAACGGGAGCGCGATCGTATTTGGTGGGATTGCAGGCTCAAAAATGCGAGACTTTGAAATTCTGGATCGCTGGATGGTCGCTCAGTTGCGCTGTCCAATACGATTCTTTCCAGTCTGGGCAGACGATCGTGATTTCGCCGCCGTAGATGTTTTTTGCCTCAAAATGACAGAGATATTTTGTTTTCGGTTTCTCGCAGTTCGCGCGATTGCCTAAGCTCAAAGTTCCAGATAGCATGGTCTAGCCTCGTAATTCATTTGTAGTATTGCCACTACAATTTTACTAACCCCGTCGATCTGCCTCTCACCAGAAGCGCGATCAACGGGGTTTCGCTGTGTTGAAAAGTGCGATCGCGGATTTGCAGCAATTTCGAGAAAAACTCAAACGACGAGGAATTTAGCGATCGGCTGGTTCGTGAATTACTCGCAAAGTTCAGCTAAAAGTGTACAGTGGCTTTTTATTTGTCGTGGTGCCACGTTGATGTCATCAAACGTGTGAAGCTTGTCTCTACTGGGGTTTAGCTTTGAGTCTGAACAGGGGGAGACAAACTGGTATCAACTTCAATGCTTGGAAGTATGCAGCGACCAGACTGGCTGGATGATACGAATTTGTCCCGATGTCATTTAATTTGGCACTGTACACCTCATCAAGAGATTAGAAACCCTGATTCATCCAACAGTTTCTGGCTTTGGTTGACCCGAGCCGTTCAACTTCACGCATTCCTCCCAGAGAAACTTCCAGCCTGAGCCTAAAGTTCGTACCCCCTAGGGAAACACTCGATTAATTAATCTGTTCGGCAACGCGGCTTTTGCTCGATGACTCAAGCCATTCGTCACGTTGCCCACGATGTCTATAACCTTTTTTCCTTCTTCCAATGAACCAGCCCTGGAACTTGAGGTAGACCATATCGGGCATAGAACTGATTTTGAAACAGTTGATTCGGGTCGTATTTGCGCTTGAGTTGAAAAAACTCACGTCCTTGTGGGTAAGCACGATCGAATTGCTCAGGAGTCGCATGAAGCCGATACGGAAGATAGTATCGGCCTCCAACTGCCAGTGCTGCTTCAATCAGTTCTTGAGTGAGCGCTTGCATTTTGGCGTCCTCGGCCGGAGTTCGCGCTTGATGAAACAGCATCACTAAGCCGAACATCTCTCGATCTGCATATCGCAGAAAGCTATCTGAATCTGGATGCACATTCCGAATCGTCACATTTAATAAATCGGCTTGATGGGCTGGAATAATTTGGCGGCACTTTTCTAAAAATGGTTCCAAAGATTCTGGTGGAATAAAGTACTCATGCAAGATTTCTGTCTCTGCCTGCTTGTGATTCTCGAACAGGGTAGACGGACGATTCAGAATTTGATTGCGAGACACTTCAGATCCTGCTTCTCCCCCGCTCAGCTTCTCCAATTGCCAGCGCAGGGATTTTCCATAGTCACTGCCAACGCTGCCGCGAAATATAGTGCGAGCCAGTTGAGAGTCTGAGGAAGCGGTGAGCGGTAATGGTTGTTCAGAAGGCACTTGATCGTAAACCGTCAAGATTGCTTCTTGTAAGAAGTTTTCTGGCGCGATCGACAATCTTCCATACGCCATGCCCGTTTTTTCTGAAACTTTACTGCGGTAGGTTTCTATATAAGCTTGACTTGGAACGATAGTGCGCTGTGCAGTATAGAGTTGATCGGGAACCGCTCTTAAGTTCACATCCAAAACAATGCCAAACAGACCATATCCACCTAAGACGAGCGAGAAGAGTTCTGCATTCTCTTGCCGAGAACAACGAACGACTCTGCCATCCGCAAGCATCAATTGAAAGCTTTCAACGGTGCTGGCAAAAGGAGGATGATCATGCTGCCAGCCGTGTGCATTTGCGCTCATCGTGCCACCGATCGAGAAATCATTGTTCGACTGCATGACGGCAACCGAGAATCCATGTTGATGCAAATAGGGAATCACCGTTGACCAAGTTGCTCCAGACTGCACAGTCAGAATCCCGGTGATTGGATTCAATCGCATCTGATTGAACTGGGTCATATCTAAAGCGATGCCATCACGATAGATCGTGTGACCGCCCATGGTGTGACGTGACCCGGAAGGGATTACTTTCTTGCTATGTAATTCGGCGTTTTGTAGGGTTTCACGGAGTTGTCTCTTCGCGATCGACAAGTTGCTCGAAACCTTCACCACGGTCATGCGCGTTTGATTCAAATGACTGGCATCATCTATGCTTTCTAAGGGCAAGGGAACTCGTTCATTGCTGTCGCTTCGAGCCGTCTGCATCAGATGAAACAGGGGACGAGCAACGATCGTGAACGAAATTGCAATTGCAGCAAGCAGAATCAATAAGACAGTCTTAATTTGAGTGTGGATGGAGCGCCGTTGACGTAGCATGAGCGTGAATCCGGAGTGGCTAGATTGATTCTCCGCAAACTTACTCCTGCTTGGGATAAAGATTGTGTCGCTTCTTTTGCCGCCTACTGGTAATGGTTCTAAGCCTTTATTCTCTGATCGATTTTTGTCTGTACTCAAGACCAGATTACCTAGAATGGCAAGACCTTATAAGAGAAACATTCTTATCTCCAGTTAACTGTTATCCAATCTGAAACAGTTCCGTATGAGCCGCGGTCAAGGCAAACGGGTGTTAGGTCGGCTGATCTATCGAGTTTGAGTGTGGGCAACGGTTTGATATAGGGGGATGAGAGAAATGACGATAAAACCCGTTCTCTGGGGTTGTGTCGCAAAAATAATAGGGTGGGGAGGCTCAATTTTCTCTCACCTCACCCTAAAGGGCTTCCCAATCCTTATTATAAGTGGCGGCATTTTCTGCCAGAGATCATCGTGCTGAATGTGCGGTGGTATTGTCGCTGTCCCTTGAACTATTGGGATTTGGAAGAGATGATGGCGTAGCTCAACACCCAACGATGAATTGTGGAATGATCCATCATTGGGTGTTGAGCTACGCCCCAGAACTGGACAAGCGAGTTCGACCGCACCTGAATCTGACAAACGATTCGTGGCGGGTGGATGAGACGTACATCCAGGTCAAAGGGGAGTGGAAATATCTTTACCGAGCGGTGGATTCAGTCGGCAACACGCTGGACTTTATGCTGAGTGCAAAGCGAGATGGGAAAGCCTCCGCCCGGTTTTTCTGCAAAGTGCTGAAGGCGACTCACACTCAGGCTCCACGGGTGATCACCGTCGATAGAAATGCCGCCTATCCCGTGGCAGTCGAAGCCCTGAAAGCGGATGAAACGCTGGCAGCAGAGACGGAATTACGGCAGAGCAAGTATCTGAATAACCTCATCGAGCAGGAGCACTGCAACATCAAGCGACTGACCAAATCGATGATGGGATTTGGGTCATTCCACACAGCGAGACGAACCCTTAGAGGGATTGAAGCAATGAGTATGATTCGCAAAGGACAAGCGAAAGGAATCAGCAAAGGGAAGAATGTGTCTCAAGCGAAGTTTATCGAAGAACTCTTCGGAATTAGCGCTTAACGGAACGCGAACGAGATACCTCGTTTGTCACTAAAAAGTATTTGCGACACAACCGGCAATTTTATGGATATATATGCTTGTACAGGCTCACCCTTGGGCTATTGGTATAACCTGCCATAACCGATTATTTCAAATCATAACGTTTATTATATTTATCTTCGATTATATTGCTCATCGGTTATCCCAGTAATCAGTAATTGTCATATGCTATTTGTTTGCAGTACCTGCAATACATCAAAAATCTACACTACAAGACTTGACAGAAGATATTATGAGCAGCGAAAGCGGATGCCCGTTTACGGGCGGAGGTCAGAAACTTAAGGTTCGCCATATGCCGTCGAACCGAGAGTGGTGGCCGCATTATTTGAATCTGAGCGTCCTCCACCAGCACTCACCCCAGTCCAATCCTATGGGTGAGGCGTTCAACTACGCTGAGGAGTTCAAGAGTCTAGACTTAGCTGCCCTCAGGGCAGATATTTATGAGCTGATGACCACCTCTCAAAACTGGTGGCCAGCCGACTACGGCCATTATGGTCCGCTCTTCATCCGCATGGCTTGGCATAGCGCAGGCACCTATCGGATTGGTGATGGTCGCGGCGGCGCGGGCTCGGGTAGCCAGCGGTTTGAGCCCCTCAACAGTTGGCCCGACAATGCCAACCTCGATAAGGCGCGCATGTTGCTTTGGCCCATCAAGCAGAAATACGGCAAGAAAATCTCCTGGGCCGACCTGATGGTCTTCGCTGGCAACTGCGCCTTGGAGTCGATGGGCTTCAAGACAATCGGCTTTGCCGGCGGGCGTGTGGATGTCTGGCAGCCGGAGGAGGACATCTACTGGGGCTCTGAGAAAG
Source organism: Phormidium tanganyikae FI6-MK23 (assembly GCA_019359175.1). Classification (GTDB taxonomy): domain Bacteria; phylum Cyanobacteriota; class Cyanobacteriia; order Leptolyngbyales; family Leptolyngbyaceae; genus Leptolyngbya; species Leptolyngbya tanganyikae. Next base: position 519,709 of record JAHHHU010000001.1, on the reverse strand, counting down.
CCTGGCTTGGCAATGAGCGTTACGAAGAAGATCGAGTGCTGCTGAATCCCCTCGCTGCCGTTCAGATGGGCCTGATCTACGTGAACCCAGAAGGGCCAGACGGCGAGCCTGATCCGATCGGATCAGGGCGCGATATTCGCGAAACCTTTGGTCGGATGGCGATGAACGACGAGGAGACCGTCGCACTTACCGCCGGTGGGCATACCTTTGGCAAATGTCACGGTGCGGGTGAAGCGACGCACGTAGGGGCTGATCCCGGGGGTGCCACCATCATCGATCAGGGCCTCGGCTGGAAGAGCACCCTCAATACAGGTGTTGGTGTCGATGCGATCACCAGCGGTATCGAAGGCGCATGGACCCCCACACCAACGCAGTGGGACAACAGCTATCTCGAAACCCTATTCAAATATGACTGGGAGCTGACGAAGAGCCCCGCTGGCGCGTGGCAGTGGAAGCCCAAGGGCGATGCGGGTGCGGGTACGGTACCCGACGCGCACGATCCGTCGAAACGGCATGCTCCCATGATGACTACGGCGGACATGGCCATGAAGATGGACCCCATCTACAACCAGATTGCGTGGCGTTACCACGATAACCCGGATGAGTTTGCTGAGGCGTTTGCTAAGGCGTGGTTCAAGCTGACGCACCGCGATATGGGACCTCGATCGCGCTATCTCGGTCTAGAGGTTCCTGAGGAAGAGTTCTTGTGGCAAGATCCCATTCCTCCAGTCACGCATGAATTGATTGATGAGCAGGACATCGCTGCTCTCAAAGCCAAGATTCTTGCTTCGGGGCTATCTGTTTCCCAACTGGTTTCGACCGCTTGGGCGTCGGCGTCAACGTTCCGCTGCTCCGACATGCGCGGTGGAGCGAACGGGGCGCGCATTCGTCTCGCGCCGCAGAAGGATTGGGAAGTCAACCAGCCGAGTCAACTGGCAACGGTGCTGCAAACCCTAGAGGTAATCCAACAGGAGTTCAACAGCTCTCAGTCTGGTGAGAAGCAGGTTTCGCTCGCTGACTTGATTGTTCTGGGCGGATGCGCGGGCATTGAGCAAGCTGCAAAAAATGCCGGTTACGACGTGACGGTTCCCTTCAAACCGGGACGCACGGATGCATCGCAAGATAAAACTGATGTCGAGTCTTTTGCCCCGCTTGAGCCGACCGCGGACGGGTTCCGCAACTACACCAGCGGCAAACACAGCGAATCGCTTGAGGAACTGCTGGTCGATCGAGCGCAGTTGCTGAGTCTGTCAACTCCTCACTTGACAGTTCTTTTGGGCGGTTTGCGTGTTCTGGGTGCGAACTTTGGCGGGTCTAAACACGGTGTCTTCACCTATCGACCGGAGACTTTGACCAATGATTTCTTCGTGAACCTGCTCGATTTGGGCACGACGTGGAAGGCGACCTCTGAAGATGAATATGCGTTCGAGGGGAGCGATCGCAAAACGGGTGAACATAAGTGGACTGCTACCCGTGTTGACCTTATTTTCGGCTCAAACTCTCAACTGCGCGCCCTCGCAGAAGTCTACGGATCTGAAGACTCACAGCCGAAATTTGTGCAGGACTTTGTAGCGGTGTGGGACAAGGTGATGAACCTAGATCGCTATGACCTTCGTATGATCTCGGCGAAAAGCTCTTCGAGGGGTTTCTAAGCGTAACTTCAACTGATCTAGCGGGTGAACAGAGGCCGAGGCAACGCAAACCTGCGGAAATTCTGAACGCGGGTAGAAGCCAGAGACTAAGGCTAGGGAGGCGTTTCAAGACAAGTTAAAACACCGCCCTAGCTTTAGTCCCTTACGTCAAAGCTGCTTATAGTTCCAACCAATGCCCGAGAAAATTACAAGGAAACCCGATTCCACTCCCCGTTCTTGCATCATCTCTTCCAAATCTCGATGGCTCAAGGAATAGCGACAGTACCACCGCACATTCAACACAATGATTTCGGGCAAGAAATGCCGCCACTTAAACAAAGATTGGGCAACCATTTAGATTGAGGCTAGAGAAAATTGAATCTCACCACCTTATCATTTTTGCGACACAACCGGTTTATCGAAGAACTCTTCAGAATTAGTGCTTAACGGAATGCGAATGAGATACTTCGTTTGTCACTAAAAAGTATTCGCGACACAACCAAATCAATTGCGTAACTTAGCTGGAATTACTAAAGTTCCACGCTTACCTACTTTGCTGGTTTCATTAACTGGATTAACCCTTCATTTGTCATCTTGGCAGGAGCAAAAACTGAAAGCCTTACTGTACCTGCGTTTTGCTCTTTTGCCATTTTTGAGCCGTCAAAATAGGAGACACGGGCTGTGGCTGAGTTTCAGAATTCGCTTCAGCGAGAGTGACAAATGAGGGTTAACCATAACTTCAGAAAATCTGAATATCAGATTTTCTGAAGTTATGGTTAACTTAACCGGAGATGTTCAAGATTAAGCACAATCATCCCGCAATCGCTAGGTTCGCTCAATTTACGCAGCAGATTTTGGTAGTGCCCTGAAGGTAAGGATGGCTGAAACACTTTTGCAACATGAATTCTATCGAGATACTGTCGGATGGAAAAGCCCAAGTATCTGCCCAAGACAGAAGCCACAGTGCTGATTCTCTCGGTGCTCTGTTGGGTGTGTTGCTGCAAAGACGTGAAAAAGGTCGAGATACTTCAGGTCTGAAAAGTTTGCCTTAAGCCCTGAAAGCCTTATCTGGAGGAACTTATAGCTATCATTCCCTAAATAGGACTACCCAGAAAAAACACCGCAGAACCGCATCATGCACGATCGCACTTTGCACAGTTCGGTGCAGAATATTCCGATTTCATTTCGGAGAATTAGCGTGATCGATGTTTGAGGATGCGGAATTGTCGATCTCATTCCTCACCAAAACTGTGTGTGAGAAGCCGTATTAAAGACTTTGGCTTCTTTAATACGGCTTCTCACACAGCAAAAACTGCGGTATCTGACTTCGGTATTCACAGCTTTTTATGGGATCTGATACCCCTTAAAAGCTGTGAATACGGAGCCGATCCGCAGTCCCGTCTATTCGGTTGTGTTTCGGTTTTAGGGCTGATTTAGGGCTAGTGCCTATCTCAGATTCCTGAAACCTATGGGCGATACTGGATTTGAACCAGTGACCCCATCCGTGTGAAGGATGTGCGCTACCACTGTGCTAATCGCCCTAATATTCATAAGCATATCATAAGTGATTCAGCTTGATACAACCTAAATCGACCCAAATCGAGTTTTGCTAATTTCTTTGTCCCCAGGTTGACAGCTTGAACAAAACCTAATATAGTACTGACGTACTAGAGCATTTGTATTGCCCTTATCTTGTTGAGGAAAACGCCATGAACGGATTAGGCACTCGTAGCAGACCTCGGAAAGAAACAACTGGAGCCGTCACCTATCGCACGATCGCACTTGATGCCGGAAACTATGATCTCAAGTTTTGGAACGGTGCGGGACACCCAAGAGCAATTCGATCGGTGCGATTTCAACTGCCTCAAGGACGTGATCCGGTGCGGTATTCTGACCAGTCGCCGCTCATCGAGTTGCCAGATGGAACTCGCTATCATTTTGGCACACAAGCGTACAAATATCGTCGCCAGCAGCAAACCGTTGTAGAAAACAAGGTCGATTTGGCGAGACTGCATTTGTATGCCTGTCTAGAGCCAGAGCGAGATGAAGAAATCAGCCAGTTTCCGCTGCACGTTTACGCTTCCACACCTGATCCAAGCCGCAACGCAGATGCAATCAAATCTCAACTGATTGGAATACACGAATTTAAACGGAATGGCATTCCGTATAGAATCACAGTTGAGAATGTCGAAGTGGAACGAGAAGGAATCGGTTCGTATCGCTATGCTCAACAGTTGGGACTCATTCCTGATGGTGGTTATACGATCGTAGTTGATATTGGGGGCGGAACGTGGTTAACGCGCTTAATTGATGCGGAAGGAGATGTGATTGACGAGAATGTGATGGATCGAGGCGGATCGTATGAGCTTGCAACTGCGATTAGTTTCGATCGACGTTTGATCGATGGACTCGGAACCACTGTTGATCCAGCAATCATTATGGATGGGTTTAAATCGGGTCACGCTTACGCAGATACAGAATTATCTTGGTCGCTGTGGCTCGAAGAGTATCTTGATCCTTGGTTTAAGGGAATTTTTCAGACGATTAAGGCACAATACACCCCTTATATGCCGCGTGTGACTCGCTTTCTCGTGACGGGTGGAAGCTCACACTTGATTGCAGAACGGTTAGCCGGGCGGAAATTGTTTGCTGTCGTGCCTGATCCGCAGTTTGCGAATGTACGAGGATTGTTCCCGATCTCTGAAGGGTGGCAGCTATGTATGACAACAAAGTGAGACTGAGCAAAGATGTCCTCGAAAAAGCGGAATTGATTGCAGCAGAATGGGGATTGAAGAATGCGCGGGCTGCGATCGAGGCGGTGTTTCGCAAGTACGCAGATGATTATCTGTATGGACGATTGCAGGGGACTTCTGTGATCAAGCGATCGCAGCCCATGATGGAAGTCGATCGAGATAGTCAGTCAGTTCCGTGTGAAGCGATCGACGAACTGGATGATTTGCTGGGATTGTAGCGGTGAAAGATGGAGACGTTCCGCTGGAACGTCTCTACCGAGCTAAGATCAGACATTCGCGAAGGCAGGTTCACGCATCAACAAGGGAATTGCATCTGTTGCAGTTGCGCCATACACCTCACAAGAGTTGTTCGGGCTTTCGATCAATTTCACTTTGTATAACTGTGCGCCAATCTGACGAATCGGATCTTCGAGCAGATCGCGAATGTGAACGGCAATGTTTTCTGCGGTGGGAACAACTTTCTCAAAATATGGAATATCTTTGTTAAGAAAAGTGTGGTCGAAGGGTTCCACTACATAATCATCAACGGCTTTCTGGAACGCAACCAAATCTGCAATCATTCCGGTTCGCGGATCGATTTCACCTTTGATTGTGACTTCGAGATGATAGTTGTGTCCATGACCATTCGGGCGGGCACATTTGCCGTAGATTTCACAATTTTTCTCGAAGCTAAGATCAGGACGAGCAAGACGGTGAGCGGCGCTGAAATGGGTGCTGATGGTAAGGTAGGCTTCCATATTGTTTCCTAGATAATCTGCCCAGAGTTCAGGATGTTCGTAGAGTCGAATTTTGACGATCGGTAAGTGGGATGCAAGTCGCTGCCAAATCGATCGTGCGATGTGTTCAGTCGTGGGAAGGGTTTGCTGAAACTCTGCCCAAGCATCGTTTAGAAAGGAAAAATCAAGCTGGCTGGTGACTTCGCGCTTGATGACGTGCTTCACATCCGACAGGTTGAGTACCATACCGTATTCGTCTAGGTCGCCTAGCATTGAGACATACAGCACGTAGTTGTGTCCATGTCCGGGCGACTGGGTACATTTTCCAAATCGCTCGACGTTTTCCGCTTCGCTCAGTTCTGGCAAATAGTACCGATGACTTGCCGAAAACTGAGCGCGGCGATCGATGATACATTTCATAAATAGTCGGGAGTTTAAAAAACTTCACACTATCTTTAGGATACGCTTTCCCGGTTTGGAATGGGTTTAAATTTGTGGAGCGCCAAGGATCTGTCCAGCGGTTTGATCGAATGCAGGCACGATCGACGATCGAACTTTTTCATCGCCTCGAAAAACCTGGTCTTCGTACTGCCCGTTCACCCAAGTGCAGACGGTGATTTGCTGATCCTGCGGGTCGATAATCCAGTATTCAGAGATGCAACGAGCAGCGTACTCAGTGCGTTTGTGGCGATAATCTCGATCTCGATTCGTGGTTCCCGGTGAGACGACTTCTACAATGATCGCGGGCGGCGGCATTTCATGGGTAATTGTCGATCGAGTTTTGCCAGCTAGAGCAGCGTAGGACTCATCAGTATGCACAATGAGATCGGGAAGTCGTGTTCTTGCTCGTCTCCCTGAGACTTCGATTTCAGTTCCCCAAACAATTAAGTCTGCTGGAATTCGTTTCATTAGTTCCAAAAAAATTCTTCTCGCGATCGCGATATTCTCTGGCGATTCTGGGGGCATTTCGATCGGCTCTCCGTCCACAAGTTCGTAGCGCGTATCTGTGCCATCGTCGTAAGACAGATACTCTTCAAAAGTGAGTCGTTTTGTTTGAGATCGAGTTTGAGTCATGGAGTTTACGCATTGTCGATCGAAGTGGTTTTATTCTATCGCAGCAGTTCTGCGACTTTCTTAAGTTGCTCGAATGGTGAGAGTTCGGCGGAAACGTTGGGTAGAGTGACGATCGCTTTTCCGGCAAATTGATCGAAAGTTAAAGGTCGATCGGCGCGGTTGTGGACAATGTAGCGCTGGTGGACTTGCAACTGTTCGAGCGATTTTACGAGGCGATCGGTTTCGGCAAAGATTGTCGATCGATTCTGCACCACGCCGATGAATTCTGTGTGTTGAGAGTTTTGCAGTTTTTTGTGAGTTTGGACAATTTGCTGACGCAAGGTTCTGAGGCGACCCATGAACTCGGTGTGACCAATCACGTTTTGATATTTCAGCCAGAGTTTGAAAATCCAATTTAGCCAATCCGTGAGGACTGAGGGCATTTCAAGAAATCGTAGAAGATGCCCAGTCGGAGCGGTATCGAGAATGATTAGATCCTGAGCTTGGGAGTCGAGCAGTTCCATCACTTCAATCAAGGAGAGCATTTCCTCGATTCCGGGGAGCGCTTGCGCCATGATTTTTCGCCAAGCTTCAGGAGTGTAAGCAATTTGCAGCGTTTCATCTTGATTTTCACCGCTCATCATGTCGGCTAATTCCCAAAGATATGCAGATCGAAATTCGTCAATCATTTCACGCGCGTCGATTTCTTGAGCGCTTAGGTTGGGTGATAGTTCAGTCGGGTGATGTCCGAGTTGAGTTCCAAACGCATCGCCCAATGAGTGAGCCGGATCGATCGAGATTACGCGAATCTTTTTATCTGGATATTGTTGCGAGAGATTGAGGGCGATCGCGGCTGCAACCGTCGTTTTTCCGACTCCACCTTTCCCCCCGATTAGAAGCAGTTTGCGCCCTTCTGAAATGAAATCAGCGAATTTAATCGAAGGCTCAACAGATTGAGAAATTGAGATTGGAGCTGAAACTCCGATTTGCGCGATTAATTGGTCGATCGCTGTTCCTCCGATTGGTTCTTCGTTCTGTTGTGGAATTGTGATAATTGATGCGGGTTCAAATGTATTTTGAAACTTTTCGACTAGCGATTCATTTCCAGAATGAATTTGATTCAGAAAGAGTCCTCCAAATGGAATCTTTAGCGTTTCCAAAGATTTGAAAAAGCGTTGTGATTCGAGTAGACTTAGCCATTCTGCGATCGCAACAATAAAACAACCCGATCGAGCAGGATTTTGCAATAACTGTCGCCCGTGAGTTAGATCTTGCTGCATCGATTCGAGAAAACGATCGACTTCATCCGGGGTGTAGCGTCCGGTAAATGCCTCACTGATCGTGCGATGTTTTTGCTGAAAGAGTTCTAATGCAGATAAGAACTCTTCGAGAAAGTCCATGAGATTGAATAGTGCTAACGTATGACCGCTTGGAGCCATATCTACCACAATACGATCGACGACTTGATCCCTCAAAAGCCGCTGAATTTCGAGAATTCCCATCAACTCATCTAGCCCCGACCAACCGAGATCCCAAACCGAGGACAAATCATCTTTCTCAACAAAGCTTCCCCGCTCGACCAACCGTTCTAAAATCTCGCCATAGTCCGCTTTGAACTCTTTCAGCAACAACGCCGAATCTAGCGCTCTCACCGTTAGATTCGGTAAATCCTCTACCGTTTGCGCCGTATTGCCCACATCCATTTGCAGCACATCGCCCAAGGAATGCGCCGGATCAGTGGACATCAGCAAAATTTGCTCATTTGGGAACTGTTTCGCCCAGCGTCGTGCAAATCCACTGGAGAGCGTAGATTTACCCACGCCACCTTTACCGCTAAACATTGCCAAATGCAGGGAATCAAACGAGTTTAGAGTGTTCATAGTTCACGCGAAGCGAGTTTGGGCACAATCCTTAGTAGTCTTCCCTAAAACTCGGTGATATCCATGAGTGAGCTGTTTAAAGGATTTGAGCAACTGTTAGAACTTGCAAAATTGCTTGAAGAAAAAGCAGAAAAAGGCGAACTCAAAGCCAATGTGCAAGTCAATCGCGCAGGGTTTAGCAGCATTCCCCGCAGCATAAATCGCGCTCAACCCGCTCAACCGCCTGCTCCTGATGTGATTGTCACTCCACCCCCTACAAATCCTGTCTCACTGCAAGATGTAGGCGGACTGAAAGAGGTGCTTCAAGAATTGCGAGAACTGGTCGAACTCCCGCTGAAACGTCCAGAAATCTTGGCGAAATTGGGACTTGAACCGATTCGAGGGGTGCTATTGACAGGCTCACCCGGAACTGGAAAAACGCTAACGGCTCGATCGCTCGCTGAAGAGTTAGGCGTGAACTACATTGCGATCGCGGCTCCCGAAGTGATGGGCAAATATTACGGAGAGGCAGAAGCCCGACTTCGCAGCATTTTCGAGAAGGCAACCGCTTCGGCTCCTTGCATTGTGTTTATCGACGAGATTGATAGCCTTGCCCCCGATCGCGCCAAAGTTGAAGGCGAAGTCGAAAAGCGGGTTGTCGCTCAGTTGCTGACCTTGATGGATGGATTTGCACAAACGAAAGGCGTGATTGTTCTTGCGGCAACGAATCGCCCGGATCATCTCGATCCTGCACTGCGGCGACCGGGACGCTTCGATCGAGAAATTCAGTTCCGAGTCCCCGATCGAGACGGGCGCTTGGAAATTCTCAAGATTCTGACGCGATCGATGCCTTTAGATTCCGTCGAACTCGAATCGGTTGCCGATCTAACGGTTGGAATGGTCGGCGCAGACCTCAAAGCGGTTTGTCAAAAAGCAGCATATATTGCACTACGGCGACAGGTTCCTTCATTGGAAGCGGTTCCGAATGAACTATCGATCGAACACCAGGATTTCCTTCTAGCACTAAAAGAAATCAAGCCCTCAGTTCTGCGATCGATCGAAGTCGAATCACCCAACGTGACTTGGAATCAGATCGGCGGATTGGAAGAAATCAAACGCACATTGCAAGAAGCAGTCGAAGGAGCGATGCTTTATCCCGAACTGTATCAACAGACTGGAGCGAAAGCACCCCGTGGCATTCTGTTGTGGGGGCTGCCTGGAACGGGGAAAACACTGTTAGCCAAAGCGGTTGCTTCTCAAGCTAGAGCGAACTTTATTGCGGTGAATGGTGCGGAGTTGATGAGCCGTTGGGTAGGAGCCGCAGAACAGGAAGTGCGCGATTTATTTAACAAAGCGCGTCAAGCTTCGCCCTGTGTGGTGTTCATTGATGAGATTGATACGTTAGCTCCTGCGCGGGGGAAATTTAGCGGAGATTCTGGAGTGAGCGATCGCGTTGTCGGTCAATTGCTCACCGAGTTGGATGGGCTACAAGATTGCGGCACAGTATTGTTAATCGGTGCAACGAATCGCCCGGATGAACTTGATGCCGCTCTGCTTCGGGCTGGAAGATTAGATTTGCAAATTCAAGTCGATTTGCCGGATCAGTCGAGTCGGTTAGAAATTTTGCGGGTTCACAATGTCGATCGACCTTTATCTGAAGTAGATTTAGATGCGATCGCGTTTTCTACTGAAGGCTGGAACGGTGCGGATTTAGCGCTTTTGAGCAATCAAGCTGCACTGCAAGCAGTTCGACGGTATCGCGCTCAAGGCATGACCGAGCCAACAAATTTACAGATTACTGAAGAAGATTTCTCGATCGCGTATCAAGGCTTACTCAGCCAGCGTCGTTAATCAATTCTTTTGTCAATCGTCCGAGTATTTGCATTGCAATTTCGATTTCTGTTGACCAAGGCAATCCACAATTTAATCGTAAACAGTTCCGGTAAGCTCCGGTCGGTGAGAACATCATCCCCGGAGCAACGCTAATTTGATGCTGTAATGCAATTCTGTAAAGCTGAATCGCATCAAACTCGATCGGTAACTCTAACCACAATACCTGACCACCACTCGGCTGAGTCACCTTAGTATCGGCAGGAAATTCATCACAAATTGCCTGAGTCATTTGGATCATTTGAGTTTGATATGATCGCCGAATTTGCCGAAAATGTCGATCGCATCCGCCATTCGATAAGAACTCTGCAACCGTTAGTTGAGGCACGGTCGCAGTTGTCCAATTCATTGCCATTTTCAATCGTTCAACTTTGATCTGGTATCGTCCTGCGGCACACCAACCCACGCGCAAACCAGGAGACAGCGTTTTACTCACCGACGAACAGTACAAAACGCGCTCTTCCGTATCAAATGCTTTTATCGCTTTTGGGCGAACATTTGAGAAATATAGCTCTCCGTACACATCATCTTCGATCAACGGCACATCGAACCGATTGAGCAACTCTACAAGCTGTTGTTTTTTACGATCGCTCATACAACTTCCCAACGGATTGCTAAAGTTTGAGACAATCAAACACGCTGCAATTTTGCGATGCTTTAGCGCAGATTCTAACGGCTCTAATAAGATTCCTTCTTTGGGTTCCGTTGGAATCTCTAACGCTTTGAGATGCAGCGATTCTAGAATTTCTAGAAATCCGTAGTAAGTCGGAGACTCGATCGCAATAATATCTCCTGGCTGAGTCACTGCGCGTAATGCTAAATGAATCGCTTCGGTTGCACCATTGGTAATGATTAAATCATTCGGCGAGAATGCACAACCTGCTTCAATCGATCGACGTGCGACTTCGTGCCGCAACACTTCTGATCCGTTCGGCGCATTGTAGGAATGGAGTGCAGTGGGTTGCTCTCGAACAATCCGATTGGCGATACGGTTGAGCGATGCGATCGGTAAAAGATCGAGTCCCGGAATTGCGTGACCTAAATCAATATTTTTTCGATCGCGCATCTCTGAACTGACCCGAAACGCAAGGGAAACATCAACCGGAAAATCATGTTTGAGCGAGGCAGATGGTTTCGGTTCTGCGCGGCTCATCAACGGTTTGACATAGTATCCCGATTGCGGACGCGCTCCGATCCAGCCTTGATCTTCCAACAGTCGATATGCTTCTAGAACAGTTGAAATGCTGACAGAAAATTGCTGATGGAGCTTTCGCACAGACGGTAGGCGATCGCCCGGTCGTAAGGTTCCTTCGTGAATTAGGGCACGAATGCGATCGGCAACTTGTTCATACAAACTAGAAGCACAGTTAGCGGAGTTTTTGAGCATAACAGTTTTAGGAAATCAAACTGTAACCATTACAATTTAGGCGAACTGTCTCTGGTTTGGTTGAGCGATCGAGAAGAAAATTAATCTATCGCTCAAAATCACAAATTATGAAATTCAATCGCTTCTGGAATGTTGTGGTCGCTCAAGGTTCCTGCAACAGTGAACCCAAAATTAATCATCGATGTGATGCTCAAGGAAATTGGTATTATCAAATCTATAATCCGCAAGCAGATAAGCACAACGAATTCGGAACTGAGCAGGAAGTTAGAATGTGGCTTGATCAGCAACATTATCGCTAAGGAACCCAAATGAGCAGCACAAATTATTGCACAACGATGGCAAAATACAATTACTGGATGAATCAAAAGATTTATACCATTTGTGCTGAAATTCCTAACGCGAAACGCAACGAAGACTTAGGTGCTTTCTTTAAGTCGATCGATGGAACGCTGAATCATATTTTAGTGGGCGATCGTATTTGGCTCGGTCGCTTTACTCAAAATCCCTTTGCTGCAAAGCTCGATCAATCCTTGTATTCGGACTTCGAACAATTGCGGCAAGAACGCGATCGAACGGATCAAGAAATTCTCACCTGGGCAAGTCAGCTTTCTCCCGGCTGGCTTGATGCTCCTTTCACCTACACCACAGTCACTACCCCCACTAAAACCGTGACTCGTCCCGCATGGCTATTAGTCACTCACTTTTTCAATCATCAAACGCACCATCGCGGACAACTCACGACACTCTTAAACCAGCTTGGATATGCTCCTGGAGTCACCGATCTTCCCTACATGCCAACGCTATGAGAACGAATGCGGTTCGCAGTTTAGATAACTTAGAATGAAACCATAACCCACTTCTAACGTGCGATATGGCAACGACAAAAATTAGAAAGACTCCAGGCATCTGTAATGGAGCCGCTTGCATCGGTCGGACGCAAATCCCCGTCTGGAAATTAATCGCTCTACACTCACAAGGATGCTCAGATCTCAACTTACTCAGCGATTATCCTCAGTTGACCAAAGACGATCTGAAAGCCGCTCACACCTACTACGCCCAGCACTCAGACGAAATAGATGCAGCGATCGCGGCTGAAGATTCATAGCGCGATTCACCTTTGTATCAGGCAGGTCAGGATAGATGAAAACGAATGCAGTTCGCGTCTTAGATAACTTAGAAATCTCTTACGAACTGAGAGAATACGAAGTCGATCCAGACAATCTGGCAGCAGAATCAGTTGCCGAAAAAATCGGACTTCCACCTGAACAAGTTTTCAAAACGTTAGTCGCGCGGGGAGACAAAAACGGCATTTGTCTAGCAGTGATCGGCGGGAATATGCAGCTTGACCTCAAAGCATTAGCGAAACTATCAGGCGATCGTAAAATCGAAACCGTTCCACTCAAAGAAGTCCAACCGCTCACCGGATACATTCGCGGTGGTGTCACGGCTCTCGCTTGCAAAAAAGACTACCCCGTTTACGTCGATGAACTGATCGAACTATTTGACATCATATCGATCTCGGCTGGAATGCGAGGATTGCAGATTCTATTGGCTCCCAGCAATTATCTTCGAGCCGTAAAAGGAACAATTGGCGCGATTGCACAAGACAAACCCGCAACATAATTGCGCTAAAACTCGCCCAAATGCCCTAAGCTAAATCTTGCCAATCGTTTAGATTCTTCACCGTTCATGAACTCGCCCTATATTCCTAGCGGAGTGTCGACCGCGCTTGCTTCGACCGTTGCGCCCGATGTCTCGATCGTAGTTCCGATTTACAACGAAGTCGAAAGTATTCCAAGCTTGATCGACGCGATCGCAACGAGTTTAAGAAATGCCGCTCTGAGCTACGAAATCATCTGTGTCGATGATGGTTCTCGCGATGGTTCAGATGCCCTACTCAAACAACAGGCGCAGATCCGCGATGATTTGAAAGCGGTGATCCTGCGGCGCAATTATGGGCAAACTCCCGCGATGGCAGCCGGATTTAGTCAAGCGATCGGGAAAGTAATCATCACGCTCGATGGCGATCTGCAAAACGATCCGAGTGATATTCCAGTCTTACTCGAAAAACTAGACGAAGGATACGATCTGGTCAGCGGTTGGCGCAAAAATCGACAAGATGCTTCCCTGACGCGCGTTCTACCTTCTAAAATTGCAAACTGGCTGATTGGACAAGTCACTGGAGTCCGATTACACGATTACGGTTGTTCGCTGAAAGCTTATCGATCCGAACTCGTCGCAGATATGAACCTCTACGGTGAACTGCATCGCTTTTTACCTGCATTAGCATTTATCGAAGGCGCACGAATCGCAGAGATTCCCGTTAAGCATCACTCACGGCAGTTCGGCAAAAGTAAATATGGACTCGATCGCACGTTTCGCGTCGTGATGGATCTGCTAACCGTTTCGTTTATGCGGAAGTTTCTCACTCGTCCGATGCACGTTTTCGGGTTGTTTGGCTTACTGTCGCTGCTATCAGGATTGTCGATCGGGCTTTATCTAGCAATTTTGAAGCTCGGTTTTGGTGAAGAGATTGGACAACGCCCGCTTTTAATTCTCGCGGTTGTTTTATTTCTTGCAGGGTTGAACCTTTTTAGTTTCGGACTGCTAGCTGAAATCTCGATGCGAACTTATCACGAGTCTCAGGGTCGCCCAATCTATCGAATTCGTGAAGTGGTAGGGAAGAAAGAGTAGCTACAAATCAACGAACATTGCTAGGAAGCCGTATTACGGATAACCAGCTTTAAAGGCGCGATCGCTCTAAACGTAAAAAAGCACGTCTAGAGCGATTGAAGCCTGTCGTATTTTCTACTCTGCCCCCACTGCCTTCATTGCGTCTGTTACTTTCGTTTCTACCGTTTTTATCGCTGCTTCTGCTTTCGACTTACCGCTTGCCATAAAGAAATCCTTCTTCTGCATAAACAGTTCACGTTTTTGCTCTGGCGTTAGCGACGTAAACACATCCTTGGGAACCGACTTCATCATCATCCCCACTTTGCCTTTTTGCTCTGGAGTCAGCGCGATCGACTTAAACGCTTTTTTCACATTTGTACCATTTGCGATCGCATCTTCAAACTGAGTCCGCTGCTCTGGAGTCAAAATGCTCTCTAGTTCGGGCACAATTTTCGCTTTCAATTCAGCAAACGGATCAGCCGTCGCTGCGGGAGCTTCCACTGCTGCCAAAGCAACTGAGGTTGAAGCTACTGTAAACCCCATCACCAACATCAAACAAGCAAATACTGTCACTAAAGTTCGTTTCATTGTCAATTACCTCGCTTTTTAAGCATTTTGAGTTTTTGCGATCGCTTGAATGTAAGCAGCAACAGCCAACAGACTCACAATCAATAGCGGCATCGATAGACACCAAAACTCAGCCGATGGAACAAAATACGCCGCACCCGTTCCTCCCAAAAAGAACCCGATCAGCAAGGGCGTTGTGCGCTTAATTTTCACAACTGCCTCTGCTACTTCTGCCTTTGTTTCCTCAGTCTGCTTTGATAGTTTCGCGCTGAAATAGTGAACTAGGTCGATCGTAAACTGCGTGAAGTTTCCGGTCATCACCGTGGTCGGAAAATAGCCCGTAAACGAAGAAGCTGCTTCCTTCATCAAAGCATTTTGAATTCCCATCGCAATGACCCCTGTTACCGCGATTGGGAAAATCAATTCGTCCTGACCCTCAATGATCAAGGTCGCTGAGTACTGCAAGCCCACGACCATGAACACTCCTAATGAGATCGCTTCTGCACTGAGTAAAACAGGTAATACCGCCCAACCTTTCTTTCGAGAAAATCGAGCTAGCAATGATGTCACAATCACCGAAAGCATAAAGGTAGGCAACATCGAAAGCCGTAGAACAGTGGTTTGTGGATCGGAACTCGCAAAGGCTGATCCCGCTAGCGCAATGTTTCCAGTGACATGAGCGGTAAAGATACCAAACAAAACGATAAATGCAGCCGTATCAACAAATTCAGCCACCCAACTGAGCAAAAAGCGGGCAGGCGCATCACTAATCAAAAATGCGCTGAGACTGAAGGGCTCTTTTTCAGGCAGACTGATAGTCATAGGAGAATCTCCCGGATGTAAGGAAAAACGGAGCTTGGGTACGGACAGAAACGATTGATGAAGCTTCGATCGTCAAGGCAAACCTTATGAATCTTCTGATTCTTTGCTTGGTTTTTTCACTTCTGCGGGCAGGATACTGACCACATTGTAAAGATGCTGCTCAACATCGACTAATCCTGCAACCTCTGTGTCAAGTGCATCAAATTCAGCAGGCTTTTCGCCTTCTGCAAAGTCAGCAGTACAGTTCCAATTTGCTAGGAGTGCGACATCGGTACTATCAGTACTGTTCAAAAGCACAACGGACTGAGGAGCAGGTTGTTTGAGCAAAGTGGCTGGGATCAGCTTTTCAGCGTTTGCCATCACTTTCGCTTGATCTTCCGGCGTTTTAAGCTTGAACTCGCTGAATTCAACCATTGCTTCTTTGCCCTTTACCGTCGGTACAAGTCCTTCACGTGCCGTTTGTGCTTTACCAATTTCAAAAATCACGGTGCGTAACGGTGCGATCGCGGCAGTCTTCTCTTTTTTGCTTTCTTTGGTTACTTCAGTTGCAGGCGCAGTCTTAAAAGCTTTATAGCTGTCCAAATCTTGCCATTGAGACAGTGCAATCACGCGCGTTCCGTCGTCGCTTTGCAGCAGTGCAGAACTCGTGAATCCTGGTACTTTTTTGAATGCCTTCAGGCTCTTGAGCGATTTAAGCGTTGTTTTTTGAGTCGTTGGGGTCGTTTCGTAGATTGCTGCTATGTTCACCGCTGTTGCACCGGGATCAAATGCGATCGCTTTTGCAACTTTTGCGGCTTCCACACGAGTTGGAAATCCAATGAGAAGACTCAAACTCAGCAAGAGCGACAACGCAAATGCGCCAAATTTACTACCGAAAAATCTGCACATACCGCTATTTTTCTCCATCTTTAATCGTCCATTGCAAGGAAAACGGCGCGATCGTGTTGCCCGATCGAGAATCGAAATCGAATGTTGAGAAGCGCGACGGGAGGTATGACGTATACTGTATATCGAGATCGTCAGATAATAGTTATATCGGCAAGCACTCTAACGGATTGTGCTTGCTAATACTAAATCAGCATTACTGCAAGAATGCTAACAGAGCAATTACGCAGAGCAATTACACATTGTATTGACGAAAACATCCTCGATTTATTAGGTATTTAACTCACGAATCGCCAACCGTAAGCAAAAAGCCAAGAGCCGATCGCGCCTCCAGTGAAAAAGATCACCATATAAATCGTGGTGAGGCGATTGTGAGGTTCGATCGGTAAACTATAGATCTTCGCCTTGTTCGAGATTTGCCCCGTTTGCGTTCCAAGATCAAGCAAGATTGCGCCTAAAATAAGTCCCCAGAAGGTGCTGTAAAACTGAAAAAGAATCAGTAATGCAGCGACAAAAAGCCCGATCGCAATTTTCAATGTTAAGCGCGGACTGGTGCGATCGGTAATTCGTCCCAACCACGGAGATGCTGTCGCACTAATCATTCCAACCAGTCCAAAGAGTCCAGCAATCTCGCTGTGGAATTCAAACGGCGGGCGTTCTAACAAAAAAGGTAATATCGCCCAGAATCCGCTATACGACGCAAATAAGATCGCACCCGCGATCGATCTCTGTCTTAATACAGAATGCTCAACAAATAGCGCAGGTAATGAGCGCAACAATTCAAAGTAAGAATTTCGATCGTAGAAGGAATCATAAAAGGTAACTGCTTGAGCAATACCATTCCCAATATGATCATCAATGCGGCTGCAATCCAAAAGATCGATCGCCAGCCAAATGCTCCGCCCACTAGCCCACCTGCCACACGACCCAGAATAATCCCAATAAGCAATCCGCTCATCACCGTTCCGACAATTCGCCCGCGCTGTTCTGCATCCGCCAACTGTGCCGCAAACGGAATCAGCAACTGAGGCACAACGGCAGTGAGTCCGATCGCACAACTCGCCGCAAGCAATCCATTGAATCCTGGTGACACCGCTGCCAAAGTTAGCGCGATCGCATTCAGTCCGCTCAATCCCACAATCAACTTCCGCCGATCCACTCGATCGCCCAATGGCACAAACAACAGCAGCCCGATCGCATAGCTAATCTGCGTCAATGTTGGAACCGCACTGACATCAGCCGCTGAGATCTGCAAATCAGTACTCATCAGCGCTAACAAAGGCTGATTGTAATAAAGGCTACCGATCGAGATCGTACAAGCGATCGTAATCAGCCATAAAGTGTTCTGTCGCAGGACTAAAGCTGAATTCATAGGGGTTCTCTGGGTAACAGAAGGCGCTTTCTACTGTCAAAGTATTCAGTATGCAAGTAACGGCGGTTGTGCACTTTAACACCGAAATCGCGAGAGGCATACTGTATACAAATAAATGCTTTAAGGCAGAAACTCACCACCCTACAGATAGGGAACCTTAAAGAATTTTATTACCTGCTTGAAGAAAAGGAATTAAAAACCGATTTTATTACTTACTGATTGACACCTATCCGGGAATTGATATCCCTTGGATGACTTTTGCTGATCTCGTTCTATTGGTGATGCGTCCAGATCAGCAAGACTTTCAGGGAACTGCGCTGATTTAGAATCAGGTCATCGATCGCCAGCAAAGTTTGAGAGAACAAGTTGAGCGAGCCTATCGGATTTCGGTGGCTGGCGTGTTTGAGTAGACAAAACAAATGGCGCAAGTTGGCAACAGTCGATTATTTAGTTTGCAATATCCGGAGCATCCGTTGATGATTGAAATGCGATCGATGGTTGCTCAGATCGTCAGCGAGTGATTGATACCAAAGATAGAGATTCTTGAAGGTTTGAAGGGAAATAACCCATTAAAATGTCAATAGATGCTTCGCGTCTGCGATATTGTTTGTAAATACCGTTGTTTAGGAAGGTTCGGGCGACATGGCACTTCTCACCACTGGCGGACAATTGATCAAAGACCTTGAAACTCATGGCGCGATCGCTGCCTATGTGCCCCTAGAAGGCGGGTTTGAAGGTCGCTATCGTCGTCGGATTCGCGCATCGGGCTACAAGTCTCTCAGCATTACGGCACGAGGACTGGGCGATGTGGCTGCATATTTGACTCAGGTGCATGGCGTTCGTCCGGCGCACATAGGAAAGAAAAGCAACGGATCTGGGGCTGCGGTGGGTTATACGTATTTTGTTCCACCGATTGTAACCACGCAGATTGCAGAACTACCGCCGAAATCGAAAGGGTTACTGCTCTGGATTATTGAAGGGCACATTTTATCGAGCCAAGAGATTGAGTATCTTGCGAATTTGCCGAAGATCGAACCGCGTGTGAAGGTTGTGGTTGAAGTTGGGGGCGAACGATATTTCCGTTGGACACCGCTAACTCAGGTGATTGCGGCGTAGAACGCGATCGAGCTTTCTCAAAGCCTCCGATTTCTTCAAAGAGTCGGAGGCTTTTGGTTCTATTAGGGCGGTCACAGTTCTTCGGGTGGAACTGGCTCTACCGTCACACCATCTAAACTCAGTGCAACAGGCTGATCTTTGATCAAATCACCAAGTTCGTGAAACTCGATTCTCATATGTTCGCAAGCTTGTTTTAACTGCGATCGAAAGCCCTCTAGATCCGACCCATAGCCGCAGAGATTCGCCGCTGTTTCAATTCCTTGTTTCGCATTCGCTCTAGCGCAATCGACTAAATCTAATCCAGTTAAACGAGTGGGAGAAGCCATCGGATACTCCTGAAATCATTGTGATTCAGTGTGCGAGATTAACGCTCGATCGAGACTCCCCCACAAGAAAGAAGTTTAGATTTGCCAGTATCGATAAGCTGCACACGCCATCGTGACCGGGGTTGTCACGATGGCGGTTTCGTCCACTTCAAATTGCGGATGATGCAGCGGGTAATTTTTGCGATCGGCAAATCCGACTCCCAAACGAAACATACTCCCCGGTGCGTGCTGCAAATAGCAAGAGAAATCTTCTGCCCCTAAAGACGGTTCTGGAATGATTTGAATGCTTTCGTTGCCCCAGACTTCTCGCGCGGAAGTTTCGAGGAGGTTTGTCAGTTTCGGGTCGTTTTGAACGGAAGGTGTGCCGCGTCGATAGCTCATGTCATACTTTGCACCGTACATTTGGCAGACATTCGACACGATGTTTTCGATCCAAGCGGGCAAGACTTCATTCGTTTCGGGATGCAGCGATCGGACAGTTCCCGACATCGTGACTTGATCCGCGATCACATTCGGGGCACGTCCGCCGCTGATTTTCCCGATCGTTAGCACCACCGGACGGAGTGGATTTTGAGTTCGACTGATGGCTTGTTGCAGCGCTGTGATCACTTGAGACGCGATCCAAATTGCATCGATCGCTTCATGCGGACGCGCCCCATGTCCCGATTCACCTAGGATCGTCAGTTCCAAATCATCCGCTGCCGCTGTTAGCGCCCCATATCGAATGCCAATTTTTCCAGCGGGAATGCTCGGAAACACATGAACCGAAAGAATCGAATCCACATCAGTCATCACGCCATCTTCAACCATCCACTGTGCGCCTTTCGCAATTTCCTCAGCAGGTTGGAACAGAAAGCGAATCTTGCCGGGAAGCGGAACCCCAAGCTGAGACAGCACCATCGCAGTTCCCAGTCCAACCGTGGTATGAACATCGTGACCGCAAGCGTGCATGATTCCAGACTGGCGCGAGGAAAACTCCAGCCCCGTTCGTTCTTGAATCGGGAGCGCATCCATATCAGTGCGAATTGCCAGCAATCTTGGATCGTCGCCCCCTCTGAGTTCACCGACGACTCCGACTTTCCCGATCGCTTCTTTCACCTGCAATCCACAAGACGAGAGAACTCCCGCAACATAAGCGGCGGTTTGCTGTTCTTGTCCGCTGAGTTCGGGATGGCTGTGTAAGTGGCGACGAATTTCGATCAAGCGCGGAGCAAGCGAAAGGGCTAAATCTTTGATGCGGTCTTTCATGGTTAAAAGTCGATCGTACTTTTTCCAATCATAGGACTTCTATTGCGAAAGATTTGGTACAAGTGAATCTAGTTTGAGCAGTTCGCACGCTACTGATCGGGTGCAGCCTCGCCCTGTTGAAATGCCCAAGCTTGGATCAGCAAAAGTCCACCTAAAACTCCTAAAAAGGCACAGACTCCAAAGAGTTGATCCACTGAGATTTCTAACACTCCCTGAATGATGACTTCTCGCAGTACCGAGACTAAGGAAACTTCTACGGCTGCTCCGACCGAGACTCGTTGCTCTTTCAAATACACAATCAATAAGCGGAACAACTCAACCAAAATTAGGATAAATAAGATATCGGATGTAATCACTTTGAAGTTAAGAGGATCCAGCAGAGAAAGATACATCTCTCCTAATCGAATTAACATGGCACAGAACAATCCGATGCAGAGTGAAATAACAATAAAGTCTTGAAATTTTTCCAATCTAGGAACAATCTGATCGCGAGTTATCCAAGCTTCCCACATCATTTTTGAATCTTTGAGCAACTCATTTGACAACTGGATTCAAAGCGAAGAGCAATGGCGAGCGATCGCTAATCAGTGATAAGCAATGCTCGCCATAACCCGGAATCATCAACCCAGATCAACTTTGACGACTTTATTCTTTTCTTCTTCTGCTTTGGGCAGTGTGAGTTTCAGAATGCCGTCTTCGTAATCTGCTTGAACATTGGTATTTTGAATTCGAGCAGGTAGAGGAATGACTCTTTGGAATCGCCCACAGCGGAACTCAGTGCGCGTCATTCCTGCTTCTTCAGACTTGCTTTCTTCTCGACGTTCGCCACTAATCGAAACTGAATCAGCAGCCACTTGAATGTCAAGATCTCTCGCATCCATTCCTGGAATTTCTAAGCTTAAGTGAACCGCATCAGAGGTTTCTTGAAGTTCTGCGGCTGGAACAAAAGCGGATCGAGTACCTTCTTCATCCACTGATCCAAGCCGATGGAACAAACGGTTCATATCCCGCTGCAAAGTTTCAATTTCTTGAAAGGGTTGCCAACGAATTAGAGCCATAACAATCACCTTTGAACTCAACTGATCGTTTGTTGAACGATTTAGTTTTAAGGTAATGCGAGACTGATTGAATTAGGGATCGTTTTCTGGAATGACCACAGTTGTTTTTCCCGAACAAGTCGTTTAATAGCCGCTATTCCAGCGCATGGCTGAGAGGTGACTAGAATCGATCGAGGATTTTGTTTCATCGTCGATCGCTTTAACAACGCGACGATACAAATCCTCAGCTTGCTGTGGAGAATTTCCAATGCTAGTTAATCCCAATTTGCCAAACTCAGATAAGCATCCCATTAAGTGAAATACCGTTCCCGTTTCTGTACTCGTATCGAAGTGCAAACCATAGTGAGCGATGATGTCCATCAAATCATTTGGCAATAGTCCACAGTAGTGTGGTTTCTGTAGATTATCGGTTGCCATATAGTATTTTGGTCGTCCGTGTTGACTGTAAAATAGTCCGCTCGATAGGTCATAGCGCCCGTTCGTGAGAAACTTTAGCGTCATAAACGGGTGAGTCGTTCCACCTTTTCGCAGGTTAATCTCGATCGCATGAAATTCCCAGTTGCCGTCTCGATGCACTGCAACAAAATCGACCCCAAACCGTTCTAGTGCGCCTTTTTCCGCCAAGGTTCGACCGACTCGCAAACTCATATCCTGAATTCGCATTCGATAAGCTTCATCGGCTGGAAAACGACAGCCGAGATAGATCTGTCCGCTGGGCCCGCCAAGGATTTGATCATGAGTTGAGAGAATTTCAACTTCGCCATCGGGAGTGACGCGACCTTGAACGCTTGGTGATAGTTTGTGATCACCTTCGATAAAGGCTTCTGCGATCGCTCCCAATTCGGGAATACGATCGCCATAATTTTCCCAAGTTTCCGTTTTCGCCTCGAACTTGAGATGAGCAAAGCGATCGTAAATCTTTGTCACTCGCTGTTCATGCGATATTGCTCCAGGCTTGTATTCTCCTAATTGTCGCAAGTCAAGCAATGCGTTTCCTTCGCCTGAAAATCCTTCATTTAATTTGATCACAACCCGTTGTAGCTCGGGATTGCGTTCCCATAGCTCGGCTGTCACCATTGCGAGATCTTTCGCATTCCAAACCAGTTCACTTCCGTCTGGATGTGAAACTTCACTTTCTGCAAATATCTGCCGACTGCCGCTCTTTGTGCCCCAATTTAGCAGCGATGGATCAAGTGCATATAATGGCTGGTTTAACTGAATCGACAAATCGCGCTCAGCATTCGTGGAGTTGTAGCAGATCATGTAAGCGCGATCGGAATTCACAGCCTGCCGAATGCGATCGAGTAATCGAGGGCGATCGAGAATTTTTTGGCTCAGTGATTTCAATGACGAATCATAAGTAGAAAGTAAAAGTAAGCGATCGCGGGCATGGGAAAATGGAATTCCCGGCAATAGCTGGAGATAATAATCGATCACGCTTGGATGAATCGGTTGCGAAGTCACATAAACCAACCGAGTCCGGGGATTTCGCAATCGAATCAGCGAGAATAATAGGCGTTCTTCATAGTGCAAAAAGCCTTCAATCTTAAGTAATTCGCGCTGATCGATACTGAGTGAAGGAATCACAATAATATCGGCATCGCTCGTATCAAACTCGACAACATTGCGCCAGCGATCGCGCAGTTGGGTTTGGAGATGCTGAAACTGAACGGTAGGGTCAAGCACGTTCATAAAAATGGAGTTCCGCGAGCGACGTATATTTGCAATCATATCCACTGAGGCTACAGCAAAGTAGCATTAGCAATGAACGGTAAAGATGTATAAATCAGAGTTGCGAAAAATCTATCTTCAGAAACGTCGATCGCTCTCTCTTCAGGAGTGGGAATCGAAAAGCAAACAGGTCTGTGAGCATCTCAAAGCCTCTCCTCACTTGCATTCAGCAAAAACCGTTTTGTCATATTGCAGCTTTCGCCAAGAACCTGATTTGCAAGAACTCCTGACAATTCCGAAGGTGTGGGGATTGCCTCGCTGTGTGGAAGAAACCCTAAGCTGGCACGTCTGGACACCTGGAAAACTTCGATCGAACAAGTTCGGCATTCAAGAACCTGATCCGAATAGTACATTGATTAATCCTGAACAAGTGGATCTGATTTTAGTCCCGTGTGTGATGTGCGATCGACGCGGGTATCGTTTGGGCTATGGAGGCGGATTTTACGATCGATTGCTCAACCAACCAGAATGGCAAGGGAAATCAACGATCGGGATTGTGTTTGATTTTGCGGTTATTGATGAGTTGTCGATCGACACCTGGGATCAGCCGTTACAGACAATTTGTACAGAATCAGGATTCATCTAAAGAATCTGCTTCTAACAGTTCGGCTAACTGCCAAGCAGCTTCATGAGAGGTAAAGGGCGACCAAATTTCATACGTTGCACCAGGCTTCAAGAGTTGTAAGAGTTTCTTATCGTCTTTGGGTGTAGGTTCTGATTTCAAATCATCCCAAAGCTGAGAGATGGGTTTAGTTTGTCCAGCTTTGACTTCGTGAAGCGCACTCTCAAGACTTGCAGCGATCTCTTCCACGCTTGGCTCGATGTCTTCTTCTTCTGTCTCATCCACTAAATTAGAGAGAATATCGAGCAGTTCGCGCTGCTCAGGAACAGAAAGAGATCGGGCAATGGCGATCGCGTTTTCAAGTTGAGGGGTCATCGAATGTATCCTCCTGCTGACAAGGTCATTTTATCTTTTTGCAGCTTCCCGATCGAGCTTCATCTAGAAGGACTCAAGGAAGATGAATTGTCTCTGCCTGAGCCGATTTCTATCTGTGAGTATGTTGAGGCGAGTTAGAGCGATCGCGCTTTGGGAGGAGACTATGCTTTGCTCACTTAAAACATTGATTCGCGAATAGGGACAAACTGCTACGATTTCACCATCTACTCTGATTCAGCAATGCCAATGACAATCCTTCTTAAGCCGTCAACACTCTTGCCTAAAGGACTGCGGGTTCAGCAAATCAATCATCTCACGCTATTCAAATTTACGGACGAATTGGGGGAACGCCTGCAAACCCTCCTGGATCAGAAGAAAGCGGACACGCTCACGGCAGAAGAAGCCCTTGAGCTAGAAGCGATCGCAGAACTTGATGAAATCTTCAGCTACGTCAATGCGGTGATGGCTGCAAGAGCAAATGAGCATTCCTAAATCGGTGTATGAGCAGGTTCGGCAACGCGCTCAAGCTCAGTGTGAATATTGTCACTACCCTGAACTTCTTAGTTCTGCTCCACTCTCGATCGACCACATTCAACCCCAATCTTTGGGTGGGAGTGACGACCTAGACAACCTCGCTCTAGCTTGCCGTCGCTGCAACGAAAGACGATATAACTTCATGACTGGGATAGATCCGGAAACAGGCGCAGAGGTTGCATTATTCAACCCACGGCAGCAGCAGTGGTCTGATCATTTCATGTGGTCAACTGATGCGCTGCAAATCCTTGGCAGAACCTCAATTGGGCGGACGACTTGCAATCGTCTAGATCTGAATGATGAACGCCGCGAAGAACCGTTTATCCAGAATGCCCGACAGCAGTGGACGATCGCTGGACTCCATCCGCCCGATTCTGATCCACGGGAGTAGAAGATTTTCGGGACAGAGATCGCACTTGATATGGACACGAAACCACGATCGCACTTCTCGAATTGAGCGATCGTGGTTGCATCCAAGCTCAGTCTAAACAATGCTGGAGCGGGCGATTTTGGTGAGCCGAAAGCAGCGAGTTTCATCTAGAAGGACTCAAGGAAGATGAATTGTCTGTGTCTGAGCCGATTTCTATCTGTGAGTATGTCGAGGCGAGTTAGAGCGATCGTGTTGCTAAGACCGAAGGGTTACTTTAATTATGTCAATCTTTTTCACTACAAATTGAATGCTTAACTATCCTGACACGAAGCAAGCTTTAGAGATTTACTTAGGGCTTTGTGGCTGGGTTTCTAAATTGGACTTTTTGGGTAATTGACTTAGAATGGGCATAGTTCGAGGTGGAACAACTGTGGTTCCTTGTTGGTATTGCGAAGTTGCAGGAACTGGAAAAACCTGATTAGTAGAATTCTTTGGAACCTCTACTGCAATCAGTCGATATGCGGAAACACCCAAGGACAACGCGGAAAATATTAAAGAGAAAATAGAAACCCAGATGGCTGCTTGATGTTTTCTGCGGTCATCCCTAAGATCCGCCAAAATTGATGCCATGTATGGAAAGTTTATACAATGGCGCTCTTCGCCCATGCTGTTTAGAAACAAGTTAAATTCAGTGCTGTCTTTTGAATAGCTATGCTTGAGGTTGAGAGAGTATAATCTCGAAAATATAATGTCTGGGTCAATTCTCAAATTTTTTGCGATCTGGGCAATATCTAATGGAACAAAGTTTTTACGGTTGCGAGTCCTATTCTCATCTGAGAAATCTGTAAATTTTTTGTAGTATGAGCTTGTATATTTCGTTGAAAATTTCAAGGTCGGTTGGTAAGTGCTTCATCGCTGACAATAACTCTTTAAGGCGAATTGATGAGAATGGGCTGCATATTAACATGGGCATGAAAAAAGCGCCCAAGCTTCCTTGGACACTCTAAGAAATTTCAAGAATTGTCTTAAGTCAGTGCATCTGCACCCGCAACCACTTCCAACAGTTCTTGAGTAATTGCTGCCTGACGTGCCTTGTTATAGGACAACGTAAGCGAACCAATCAAATTCTTCGCGTTATCACTCGCGTTGTTCATCGCAGTCATCCGAGCCGCCAGCTCACTCGCCGCCGCCTCTTGCAGCGCTCTGAGCAATTGGTTATTCAGATACAGCGGCAACAACGCATCGAGAATTTGCACCGGATCTTGCTCGAAGATCATGTCTTGCGGGAAGCTCTGAACTTCAGGAGCCGCAACCTTCTCGCGCTCGACACTAAACTGACCGCCGCGAGTCGTCAACCGGAAGATTTCATCATCCGGAACCTCTAATCCTTGCGGATCAAGCGGTAACAGCGTTTGCACCACCGGACGAGACGAAATCAACGACACGAACTTGGTGTAGATTAGCTCGACTCGATCGACACTATCCGACAAGAACTGAGACAAGACCACATCTGCAATCCCAGCCGCTTCGGATGCGGTCGGAATCTGTTCTAAGCCTGCATAGCTTTCGACGATCGGATAATCCCGACGCTGAAAATACTGTGCGGCTTTGCGTCCAACCACAACCATTTTGTAATCAATGCCTTCTGCTTTGAGTTCTTTGGCGCGAGTTTCAGCCCGACGAATGACGTTGGCATTGTAGCCGCCGCACAATCCGCGATCGCCCGAAATCACGAGCAATCCCACGGTTCCAACTTCGCGCTTTCTCAACAGCGGTAAATCGGCTTCTTCAAATCTCAATCGCGCTTGTAAGCCATACAGCACTTGTGCTAAACGATCAGCAAAGGGACGAGTCGCAGTGACTTGCTCTTGTGCCCGACGCACTTTCGCCGCTGCTACGAGCCGCATCGCTTCCGTAATCTTCTTGGTGTTCTTGACCGACTGAATGCGATCGCGAATAAATTTTAGGTTTGCCATAGTTTGAAACGATTTTAGATTTTAGATCTTGGATCTTGGACTACATCTAAAATCCAAAATCCAAAATTGTCTCAGGGGATGGTTTATCTGAGTTCTGGATTGCTTGGGGTTTCGCCCCCTAAGTCCCCCATTCTGGGGGACTTCAAACCAAGGAAACTCTCAATCCTCAAAGTCCCCCAGAATGGGGGATTTAGGGGGCACAGCCGACTGAAACGAAGCAAGAGAAACTATGCTGCTACCATCAAGGTTTGCTTCGTCTCGGTAATCGCTTCTTTGAGCAGGCTTTCAGCTTCATCGCTCAATACCTTTTGACCTTGAACAATTTCGAGGTACTTCGGCTTACCAGTCTTCAGGTACTCCCGCAGATTCTTCACATAGGTCGTGACTTTATCCACAGGGATATCATCCAAGTAGCCGTTAATACCGGAGTAAATCACAGCAACTTGCTCTGCAACAGACAGCGGCGAGTATTGCGGCTGCTTAAGAATTTCACGCAGACGCACACCCCGCGCCAGTTGGTTTTGGGTGGACTTATCCAAGTCAGATGCGAACTGTGCAAATGCTTCCAATTCAGCGAATTGTGCAAGCTCAAGCTTCACTTTACCCGCAACTTTTTTCATTGCTTTGGTTTGTGCCGCAGAACCCACACGCGATACTGAAATACCAGCGTTTACAGCGGGACGCAGACCTGAGTTGAACAAGTCAGACGACAAGAAGATCTGACCATCAGTAATCGAAATTACGTTGGTCGGAATGTATGCCGAAACGTCACCCGCTTGAGTTTCGATGATCGGCAATGCAGTCATGCTGCCGCCGCCTTCCTCATCGCTGAGTTTTGCCGCACGTTCGAGCAAGCGGGAGTGAACGTAGAACACATCTCCCGGATATGCTTCACGTCCCGGTGGACGACGCAGCAAGAGCGACATTTGACGGTAAGCCTGAGCTTGCTTAGACAAGTCATCGTAGATCACCAAGGTTGCTTTGCCTTTGTACATAAAGTACTCAGCCAAAGCTGCACCCGTGTAAGGTGCGAAGTATTGCAGGGTTGCGGGATCGTTTGCGTTTGCAGCAACAACGATCGTATATTCCATCGCCCCACGATCTTGCAGCACCTGAACAATGTTCGCTACAGTCGAAGCTTTTTGACCGATCGCAACATACACACAAATCACGTCTTCACCTTTCTGGTTCAGAATCGTGTCTACTGCAACCGAAGTCTTTCCGGTCTGACGATCACCAATGATCAACTCACGCTGTCCCCGACCGATCGGAATCATTGAATCGATCGCGGTAATTCCGGTTTGCATCGGCTCACACACGGACTTCCGCGCGATGATACCCGGAGCCATCGATTCAATCAGGCGAGTGTCGGTAGTATTGATGTCGCCTTTTCCGTCTAAAGGACGTGCTAAAGCGTCCACCACGCGACCGATCATTGCCTCACCCACAGGGATTTGAGCAATCCGTCCGGTTGAAGTGACCGAGCTTCCTTCTTGGATGCTGCGACCATCGGACATCAATACCGCACCGACGTTATCTTCTTCCAAGTTCAACGCCATGCCGACGGAACCATCTTCAAACTGCACCAGTTCACCGGACATACACTTTTCCAAGCCATAGATCCGGGCAATGCCGTCACCGACTTGAAGAACGGTTCCGACGTTTGCAACTTTCACGCCTTGATCGTAAGTTTCGATCTGCTGGCGAATAATGTTACTAATTTCATCTGGTCTGATTGCTGCCATTGGAAACCTCTGTTAAAGGATGAGAGAAAGAAAGGGGAGTTTAGTTTGAACTGGTCAGGCGTAGCGTAATCCGACGCAGTTGACCGCGTAGACTCGCATCAATCACCTGTGAACCGACCTTGATGATCACACCACCAATTAGCTCTGGATCAATTTTGGTTTCGATGTCTACCGAGTTAGCGCTGGTCATTGCAATCACTCGATCGCGAACTGCATTCTTCTGATCGTCGTTGAGTTCAACCGTCGAAGTCACTTCGGCTAAGACCGCTTGCTTCAACTTCCGGAACAGTCTTTGATACTGCTGACAGATGCCTTCGAGAAACACAATGCGACGACGATCAACGAGCAGCATGATGAAATTGCGCGTGAATGGATGCACCGCTTCACCAAACACCTGAGACAAGACCTCTTTCTTGAGTTCGCCTTTCGCTAGAGGATTTGCCACAAAGTCTTTTAGGTCTTGCGAAGCGTTCAGCGTGTCGAGAATGTTGCCGACATCTTCACCGAAGCGATCGACCAAATCATTCGACTTGCCCAAAGACATCAACGCTTGAGCGTAAGGATCTAAAACTTCTGACCTTAAAATATTCACTGCCATCGCTTTATCCCTCACTCAATAACGCAATACTGCGATCGACTAGACGCTGCTGGGCATCATCATTCAACCGCCCGGGCAATTCGCCTTCTGCGCGTTGAAGTGCCATTGCTGCCACTCGCTGACGCAGTTCGTTGATGATGCGCTCTTGCTCTGAAGTAATATCTGCCGCTGCGGTTTCACGCATCCGGACGATATCCTGCTCCGCTTTCGCCAAAATCTCATCGCTGGACTTCTTCGCAGCCGTTTCCGCATCAGAGCGAATTCGCGTTGCTTCTTGTTGCGCTTGGGCAAGTTTCTGCTGCTGTTCAGCGAGGGCTGCGGCGGCGGTCTTCTTGCGGGCTTCTGCTTCTGAAATCGCAGTCTCGATCGCGCTACGGCGTTCCGTCAGCGTTTTGCTGAGAAACTTACGTCCGAAGTAAACGACGATCGCGATAACGATGCTGAGGTTAATCAGGTTGGTTTCGAGAATATCGAAGTTGAATCCGAAACCGCCCCCCTCTGCTTCTGCCAGGAGACTCACTCCGCTGGCTAGTCGCAAATACATTTCCATGACATTTTTCCAAAACTGCGCGTGACTGATCCCAAACTGGACGGGGTACTTAGACTAATCGGGAAGTTCTGATTAACCAGCAGCTTCGTTAAATTCCAACTAATAATTTGTCTAGAATTTCACGGCTTAATGCTTCAACTTGCTGCTCTAAGGTAGAGAGCGCTTCTTGCTTCTGCTGGTCTAACTCCTTCTGAGTCTGTTCCCGCTGTTGTTGTGCTTCTTGTTGTGCCGCTGCAATTTTCTGTGCCGCAATTTGATTTGCTTCAGCTTGAGCTTTGGCGATCGCCGCTTGGTATGCCCGACGCGATTGTGCGAGTTCAGTTTCGTACTGTTTCGCTAACGCCTCAGACTTTGCCAATCGCTCTTTCGCATCTGCTTCAGTGCCACGAATAAAATCGTTGCGGTCTTCAACCACTTTGGTCAATGGTTTAAAGAACACAAGATTCAACACTGCGACCAACAGTAAAAATTGCACCGCCATCAACGGCAGCGTTGCATCAAAATCAAACATGATAGGAGAAGGATGAAGATGAATAATAAAGCGAGATCTGGATCGTACATCCAGATCTCAGACTTCATACTTATGCGAACGGGTTAGCAAACAGCAAGACCAATGCG
The DNA here is from genome assembly GCA_019359175.1 of Phormidium tanganyikae FI6-MK23. Classification (GTDB taxonomy): domain Bacteria; phylum Cyanobacteriota; class Cyanobacteriia; order Leptolyngbyales; family Leptolyngbyaceae; genus Leptolyngbya; species Leptolyngbya tanganyikae. The sequence continues at coordinate 489,294 of JAHHHU010000001.1, read as the reverse complement.
ATCACAAGACCGTAGATGGTCAAAGATTCCATGAACGCGAGGGTCAAGAGCAGCGTACCGCGAATTTTTCCTTCTGCTTCAGGCTGACGAGCGATCCCTGCAACCGCTTCTCCAGAAGCGTTACCTTGACCGATACCAGGTCCAATTGCAGCAAGACCGATTGCGAGTGCAGCAGCGATGACAGATGCCGCAGCGATCGTCGGGTTTAAGGTATCTACAGCAGCAAGGATAGGAGTCATTGTGGTTTTCCTTTAATTGAATACGGTGAACAGATCAAAACGGGTCTACGGCGCGTGTTCTTCTTCGCCATGACCTTCGAGCGCTTCATGAATGTAAGCACTCGCAAGTGTTGCAAACACGAGCGCCTGAATTGCACTGGTAAATAATCCCAGCAGCATTACAGGCAGCGGTACAAACAGCGGCACTAGAAGCACCAACACACCCACCACCAACTCATCCGCCAAAATGTTACCAAAAAGTCGGAAGCTGAGGGAAAGCGGCTTGGTGAAGTCCTCTAGGATTGCGATGGGCAGGAGAATCGGAGTCGGCTGAATATACTTGGCGAAGTATCCCAAACCTTTCTTGCTGAAGCCTGCGTAAAAATATGCCAGCGACACCAACAGCGCCAAAGCGACTGTGGTATTGATGTCATTTGTTGGGGCAGCGAGTTCGCCCTCTGGCAGTTTGATCAACTTCCAGGGAACGAGTGCGCCCGACCAGTTGGAGATAAAGATGAACAGAAACAGCGTTCCAACAAAGGGAACCCAGGGACGGTACTCTTTTTCGCCGATCTGGTTGCGAGTCAACTCACGCACAAACTCCAGCGCGTACTCCATCAGGTTCTGAATGCCTTTTGGAATGCGCTGCGGGTTACGAGTCGCAAGCACTGAAGCTCCGACCAATAGCCCGATCACAATCCAGGAGACAATAAAAACCTGCCCATGAATCTTTAGATTGCCAAGTTGCCAATAGAGATGGTGACCCACTTCTAGGTTGGCGATCGGTAAAACGTTGGGAGCGTCGAGGAAATTTAGCATTTCAGTTCAGGCGGCTTTTCCCAGATTCAAGGAGCAATATTTTCTCACGAATTTCTATTCTTAACTCTGAGTTTGATCAGGCGTGAATAAAGTTCGCAATGTGTACACGAGTAGCGCTCCTTTGTAGGTTAGAAACCCCAGAAAAACAGGAAGCACATGGAGTTCTTTTACTTGTGTGGCGATAACAATCACCCCAACGAAAAGCGCTAAATGTGTTTTGCTGATCTGTTGTTTCTCCGTACCCAGGCGTTCTACGTTTCGTGCCAATAACTTTAAGTAAACCACACCTGTACACGCTCCAATTAAATAATTCAGAGCGGTGTTCAGTGAGTAGAAATACCAGACGGGGAAGAATATTAACCCGATGAGAACAACGGTGGTAGTCAGCAACTCGTTTTGGAGTCGATAATACTCAGTCATTGATTCACTAGGTTCTGGTGTTTCTGTACCAGTTTGGATCGTTTCTTCCATAGCAGGCGCGGCTCCAAAGTTAGGTCTACACTGCCATGATAACGATCGAAATCAGTTGATTTTCGAGCGATCCCGGCAATGTTGAACCACGAGTCATCATATCATGTGGAGGTAATAATACTTAATGACTTTTGGCAGGGGGATTTTATTGATTGACGATAAAAGGATCGCTAATGTAAAGGCGATCGAAAGTGACCATAGTATGCTGTGAGTTTAGCGATCATAGAGTTGAGTGCGATCGAACTTATAATCTTCAGGTGATTCTAACCACAGCAGGCAATTACCCGTTTCTGATTCATGGATAATTTCTAAAGAAAAGAGAGTTATACAGTTTGAGGATTAGGGTTGCTGATATGGAAATTGTAACCAGAAGGTTTCTGCTGCGTGACTTCATTGAGTCCGATCGCTCTTCATTTCTGGACTATCAAGCCGGCTCGCGCAGCCTAACATTCTATGAACCAAACGCAGCGAATCCTGAACACGCAGCACATTTGTTTGAGACATTTCAAACGTGGGCTGTTGCTCAACCTCGGCTCAATTACCAATTTGCTATTGTGCCTCGGCAGGAACCTTACACCCTCATCGGTTGCTGCGGATTGCGAGGAATGGAATGCGATCGTGGCAAGATGGAACTGGGTATTGAACTTGCACCAACCTACTGGGGGCGCTATGCCTACGCGATCGAGGTTGGACGCGCTTTGCTTGACTTCGGATTCATGGATCTAGGGCTAGACGCAATTTTCGGTTCCACTGTAAGCGCGAACCTGCGGATTGCTCGACTGGCAGAGTGGAGCGGAGCAGAGGTAGTTGCCATCCGTCCCGGCTCATCGTGGATGGTTGAGCGAGGTTGGAACGAGGTAGATTGGCAGATCACTAGAGAGCGATGGAAGCATAGCGATACTGTATAACTACCGTTTTGTAGGTTACTGAATTAACGCCTCGGATTTCTCGCGATCGATGCTTCTAATTGAAGATTGCTCGATCGAGTCATCGTTTATCTTTTCGGACCAATCTCAAACGCCAACTTAGACCGATAGAAACACACATCAAAGGCGAGAAAGAAATCCGTGTGCCCAATATCAGTGGAGCGTTTCTATGCTTATGTCCAAGCAAACGCCAACTCGACAATGTTGAATCGCATACCATGTAAAAGCAATAATACTTAATGACTTTTGGCAGGGGAATCTTATGGATTAACGGTAAAAGGATTTCTAATCTGTAGATGATCAAAAATGACCATTTTGTGATGCATATCTTCTGAGTACAGGGTTTCGCAATCATTTAGTAGCGCCGTTGCGAGAATGAGACTGTCCCAGTAAGAGAAAGAATAGCGATCGTTGATTTCGAGTGCTTTGAGAACCGTAGCGGTGTCGATCGGTACGATAGGCGAGAATGCTCGATTGAGATCTTGAATCATTACCTGACATTCTTGTTTCGAGTACGAAGTCTTTCGAGTCAGGACGTGATAAATCTCGCCTAGAACTTGAGTACTTACAAGAAGCGAAGAATCATCAGAATGGTTAGCAATCACTTCAGCAACAGCTAGAGCTTTGTCGTAAGGCTTTTTAGTGAAGAAATAGATCCACAGGTTTGTATCTAGAAAAACTTTAGCGGTCATAAATCTCGTCACGATCGAACTTGTAGTCTTCAGCCAATTCGGTTCCTGGATGCTGTTTCCATTTTTCAAGAAACTGCTCGACTCTGGCTTTTCTTCCTTGCTCAGTTTCCGAAACCTCATTGGATTTGATCGTGATCTCAACCGTTTTACCTTCCCACTCCGAACCTAGTTGCTCTTCTAGCTCAAATTTCCCATCGTGGTAGGTTGCCTTCAAGACTTTAAGCATTAAATTCTCCTCAGACAGATACTACAAGTGTAGTTGATGAAAGCGAGATCGAGGTTCATTTACTAAATTGGAGGAAGTTGAGCAGTGCAGCCTCTATCTTACCGAGTCGTCGTGTCTCATTTGTCATCTAGCAATGCAAGATCCTAAGCGTTGGGCTTTAGGATGTCTTTCACCAGACTGGTGCGTAGATCGCTTGACTCCACAAACGAAATCGATTAGTCTCTCAAGTTAAGCAAATCAATATTTGCGAGTCTGACCAAAAACTAAAACCGTCGCCGCCCAAAGTTGATTGCACCCAACTCTGAGCAGCTAACCGTCCAAGACTGATCGCACAGTCCGGGAGGCTAACGAAGGATGATAGCATTTCAAGTAGCCGCCTCGATTTTTATTGTTCGGGGCGGCTTTGGTTTTTGGGCTTTCTTCCTCTGAACAAATTGGAGAAAAAGCCCATGAACATGAATATTCAGGAATTTTTGCAGCGTTTCGAGTCTGAGCGAGACGGTGAAAAGTTGCAGCACGTTTTGATTGGATCGTCTGAAGGCGTTCACGAAGTAAAGCAGACGCTTCATGCGTTGCGGTATGCGGACATTGGGTTATGGAGCCCGATCGTACCGATGCCAGGGACGGGTTTATCGATGAGTGTGTTGACAAGATATCGAGCTAGGTAAGGAAAGCGATCGCGTTACCAAGTTGACTTGTTGTTCAACTGAGGAAAGCTTCTACTCAACCGAGGAGAGCGATTGTTTTTCTCAGTTGGCCGATCGGTCAAGTTAGTTGAGTTTGAGTTTAACCGAGTTGACTGATTGTTTAAGCGAATTAGCTCATTGTTTAACCGGGTTGGCTCGTCGTTTAACCGGGTTGGCTTACTATTCAACCGAGTTGGCTTATTGTTCAATCAAGGAAAGCGATCGCTCAACCGACTTGGCTCTTAATTGCTGCGATCGAGAAATGTTGATTTGACATGAGTTTGATCGAAGTGGTTCACTTCGGTTATGACTTCGGGAAGCCCCCTAAATCCCCCATGCTGGGGGATTTAGGGGGCAGAAGCCGACTGAAACGGAGCGAGAGAACCCGTCGAACTGACGTTAATTTGACGATCGCAGGAACACAGCTTCATATCACCTCTGTGACATCTTGCTGAGGCTCCGGCGCATCTTCCCAAGCATTTAAGATCACAGCATTCGAGACATTACCAATAATGTTGAGAACAGTCTTGAAACCATCGGTTAAGCGATCGATTCCCGCAACAATTGCAACCCCCTGTACAGGTAAGCCAGATGCAGCCAAAACAGTCGTCATCATGATAATTCCAGAACCAGGAACACCCGGAGTACTAAACGAGACTAAGAAGGTGCTGAGTACGATCGCAAGTAACAATGAAGGCGTTAGAGGAATATCAAACATCTGAGCAATAAACAAAGCATTAAAGCCCTGCAAAATTGCTGATCCATCACGCTTCAATGCAGTTCCTAATGGAATCGCAAAGCTAGCAATGTCCTCCCGTAGTCCATAATCTTCCTGAACATTCTTTAACACGACGGGAAGTGCAGCGTTAGAACTTGCTGTTCCGAATGCTAATGACATTGCTGGGACAAGACACTGAAGCAGCTTGATCGGTTTCGCCTTGAGTATCGCTAAGACCAGAACATAGAATCCAATCATGATTAATGTTGAGATAAACAGCGAAAACACATAGGTAAATAGCTTTACAATCAGTTGCAGCCCTTCAGTAGCAATCACTGAGCTAACTAAGGCAAAAACGCCGATCGGTGCAACATACAGAATGATTGATAAAACCTTTTCACTAATCGCATAGCAGCTTTCAATAAAGCTCAGAAAGCTAGCTGCCTTTTCACCAATGAGCTGGATCGCAACACCAATTAATGCAGCCGAGAAAATGACTTGTAGTAAGTTACCTGTGCTAAGTGCCTCAATCGGGTTTGTTGGAATTAAGCTAACTAACCAATCGATTAAGGATTGTTGTTGAGCGATCGCACTAATTTGAACATCGCTCGAACTCGATACCCCAACTCCAGGCTGCACTACGAGCGCCATCACCAACCCCAACGCCACAGCGACCCCACTCGTCAAGCAGTAACTTAGAATCAGTTTGACTGCATAGCGCCCAACTTGTGCCGCATTCTGAATCCGAGTTAAGCCCAAAATCAGCGAAGAAAACACGATCGGCACTACGACAAACTGAATCAGCCGCAAAAATGCCGTTCCTACTGGAGCCAGCAAATAGCGATCGAGCGGCACAATCAGGGTCGGAAAGAAATCGTGTAGTCCTGCCCCAAACCCAATCCCCACTGCCATTGCAACCAAAATCAGCGTCGATAAACTCATACCTTGAATCTTTGAATGTCAGGCTTCAATGTAGCATCGTCGATCGCTATAAAAATTGCAACAAAAAAGCGATCGCACAACTGCGATCGCCTTCTTCAAATTCAAACCCAACTAAACCGTCGTAATGTCCTTTTCTTTCTCCGCCAAAACCTTTTCGACTTCAGCGATGTATTTGTCCGTCAACTTCTGAATCTTGTCTTGAGTATCGCGAGATTGGTCTTCAGAAATCTCCTTGTCCTTTTCCTGCTTCTTCACCGAATCGACTCCATCTCGGCGGATGTTGCGAATCGATACTTTTCCCGCCTCTGCGTACTTCGCCGCCAGTTTGACAAGTTCTTTGCGTCGATCGCTGGTCAGCGGTGGAATGTTCAACCGAATCGAGGAGCCGTCATTGTTCGGCGTTAAGCCGATATCTGAGAGCGAAATCGCCTTCTCGATCGCATTCATACTGCTGCGATCGTAAGGTTGAATTTGAATCGTCGAAGAATCCGGCGTGGAAATATTAGCCAACTGTTTAATCGGCGTTTCTGAACCGTAATATTCGACGGTAATCTTGTCGAGCAGACTCCCATTCGCGCGACCCGTTCGGATCGTATTGAAATCTCGGCGAATCGATTCGATCGCCTTTTTCATGTGGTCTTCAACATCAGCAAACTTCACAAAAACCTCCGACAATGGTTCCGATAGATTCTCCTGTGACTGCCCGCTTCACATTTCCGCGCACAGACAAGTCAAACACAATAATGGGGATATTGTTATCTTTACACAATGCGATCGCGGTGCTGTCCATCACCTGCAAATCCTGAGTCAAAACGTGCGAGTAAGTTAAACTCTTAAACCGTTTCGCCTCTGGATTCTTCATCGGGTCAGAATCATACACACCATCTACCTTTGTAGCTTTAAACAGCACTTCTGCATTGATCTCTGCCGCTCTCAAAGCCGCAGTCGTGTCCGTCGTAAAGAACGGATTCCCAGAACCCGCCCCAAACACGACGACTCTTCCTTTTTCCAAATGCCGAATCGCGCGGCGGCGGATATATGGTTCGGCGACTTCCTGCATTGAGATCGCGGTTTGAACTCTCGTCTGGACACCAATTTTCTCTAACGCATCTTGCAGTGTCATCGCGTTCATCACCGTGGCGATCATTCCGATGTAGTCAGCGGTGGCGCGTTCCATTCCTGCGGCTGCACCCTTCATTCCCCGAAAAATATTTCCGCCGCCGACCACGATCGCAACTTCAATGCCTTCGTTAACCAGTTCTGCCACTTCTTCGGCAATGCCATGAACGACGGCAGGATCAATCCCATACGATAGCTCTCCCATTAGAGCTTCGCCGCTAAGTTTCAGCAGAATCCGCCGATACGTGACTCCCATGTATTTTTTTGTCGATAGTTGTTTCCAACTAAAGATAGCAGTTGATCGGAATTTTGTGACCCTTTTGTCGATCGTGTCCCAATTTTTTCACAGGCTCGAAAACTCAAGAATATGTTTTGCGGTGAGTTCAGGTTTTTCGAGATGAGGAACGTGCCCGCATTGTTCGATCCAGATTAATTTGCTGTTAGCGATCGCATTTCTAAACCGCTGTGCGTCCTTCGTTCCCAAGATTTGATCCGAATCGCCCCAAAGAATTAATGTTGAGCAAGTGATTTGCTGAATCTTGTTGCTCAAGAAGTTATAGCCACCGCTTTTTGTGAAGGTAATTAAAGCTTCATTCCAGCGAGAAAGCTTTAGGTGTAATGCTGCACAGAGTTCCGCGTCTTCGGTGACGAAGCTTGGATCACAGTAGGCTTTGAGACTGACACTGCGCCGCACGTTGGGTCTTCTAAGAAATTCGGTGGCAAGGTAGCCCAAGGGGGGAATGAGAAATTTGCCGATCGCAGGCCCTGCGGCAAAGCCTGCACTATCGAGTAAGACGAGTTTTGATACAGCATCGGGGTGAGAGAGGACGAAATCGATCGCAGCGGCTCCTCCCATTGATGCCCCGATTAAGATTACAGGTTGAGCTATCTTCTCCTTCCAAAAGTCATAGAGATGCGTTTTGATGGCTTCTGGGTTGAAGGGAATGTTAATCGGTCGATCTGTAAAGCCAAATCCGAGTAAATCGACAATCCAAGTGTCATGATGTGCCGCAAGTTTCGGTAACAATCGACGGAATTCAAACACTGAACTATCAAAACCGTGTAGTAAAAGAATCGGAATCCCGCCTTCGCCTTGATGCACATATGCGGTTTCGATCGCTTCTGAACTGATTGAGGTTTCAATCGACGATTGACGAATTTGGCTGGCTAATGCGATCGAGGTTTCTTCGGTAAGTTGGGCGACTTCAGGCGGTAGAAAGCTTTCAAACATTGTCGATGCGGAAATGGACTATTTACAATCGTTCCATACTTTCTAACCATTGGGTAGAGGAGGGTGGATCAGTCGCTTTCTAAGATAGTTCGATTACATAAAGTGGAGAAATCAAGATGAAATATCGCAAGTTGGGAAGCAGTGATCTTAATGCTTCAGAGATTATTTTAGGGTCTTGGTTAACCTACGGTGGAGGCGTGGAAAGACAAAACGCTGAAGCTTGCGTTCATAAAGCTTTTGATGTTGGCATTAACTTCATCGATACCGCGAATGTGTATACGAGAGGAGCAGCAGAATCATTGCTAGGAGAAGTGTTGCAAGGTATCGATCGCTCTTCTTACATTCTGGCGACCAAGGTTTATTTTCCGATGTCAGATGTCGATCGAGGTTTGTCAGCAGCACAGATTCGCAAACAAATCGATGCTTCCCTCCAACGTTTGAAAACTGATTACGTCGATTTATATCAATGCCATCGCTATGATACGAACACTCCGCTAGAAGAAACTATGCAAGCCTTAACGGAAGTTGTGCAGCAAGGGAAAGCTCGATATATTGGCTTCAGCGAATGGAACGCATCGCAGATTCAAGCCGCTTTGGATCTGCCGAATGTGGCGAAATTTGTGTCGAGTCAGCCTCAGTACTCGATGCTGTGGCGGAAACCAGAAGCAGAAGTGTTTCCGTTGTGTGCGGCAAATGGAATTGGTCAGATCGTTTGGTCGCCGCTCGCGCAAGGTGTGCTGACCGGGAAGTACAAACCGGGTGAAGCTCCTCCTCAAGACTCCCGCGCTGCCAATGATCAGATGAATGGCTTTATGGGTAATTTGCTCAACGATCGTGTTTTAAGTGCGGTGCAGAATTTAAAGCCGATCGCGCAACGGTTAAATCTATCCATGGCTCAACTTGCTTTAGCGTGGGTGCTAAAAGATCAGCGTGTAACAAGTGCCATTATCGGTGCGAGTCGTCCAGAACAAGTGGTAGATAATGCGGCAGCTTCTGAGGTGAACTTGAGCGATGATGTGCTGCAAGAGATCGATCGTATTCTTGAGCCAGCTTTGCCGCAAACGGCGGCTCGGTAGAAAGATTAAGTTGGACACTGTAGAGCGGGCATCTTGCCCGCCACCTGTAAATCTTAAAACAACGATTGCATGCCAAGCCACCCAAGGAAGTTTGCCAGGACGCAATATCGAAAATCAATGGAGATTTCTTAAATCTGCGATCGATGACTGGCTCCGAACGCCAAGCAGCCATGCAGCACTCCTTCAGCAAATTGGCGCGCTTGCTGATGATGAAACCCTTACTGAACTGAGAGCTTCGATTTACCGCGATCGGGGCCGTTCAGAAGTTGATGAGGGACAAGACGCTTAAATGCACCTGTTGGATACTGATACATCACGGGCAGGTGAGCAACAGAGTGAAGGGATGTTAGCAGCAAGTCCCTTGTGGTTATACTTTACAGAATTTTCTCAGCGATCGTTTCCTACATTTCTTTGTCAGAATTGAATCAGTTGTATAACGCGATCGCACCTATGACTGAAATCGTATTTCTCATCGAAGATGCACCCGAAGGCGGCTATACTGCTCGCGCATTGAGCGAATCAATCTTTACCGAAGCCGATGATATCGACCAATTACGTGAAGAAATCCGCGATGCCGTTCGATGTCACTTTCCAGACGAACAAGCTCGTCCTAAACTTATTCGTCTACATTTCGTGCGAGATGAGGTCATCGCCTCGTGAAACTCCTCGCGACCTTTCTGGTTCAGAACTTGCCAAGCGGCTCAAACGGTTTGAATACATCATCGATCATCAAACAGGCAGCCATATCCGTTTAACCACAGAACGAAATGGAGAACATCACATTACAATTCCTGCCCACGATCCGCTCAAAGTTGGAACCCTTTCCGCAATTCTGAGAGATGTTGCCGAGCATTTAGGCTTAAGCCGCGATGAGCTAATCGCTGAACTATTTCAGAAATAGCGAGATCAAATCTCGATCGCTCACATCACTCTAATCCGTGGCTCTTTCCGATCACCCAACTTCGCCGGAAAAATCGCGCTAAACTCGACTCTTCAAGCGATAGATAAATTGGGCGACCATGCGGACAGGTACGTGGATTTCGGGTTTTCTGCCATCGATCGATTAAACTCTGCATCTCTTCGATCGACAACGCAACCCCATTCCGAATCGCACTCCGACAAGCCACCGCCACCTGAGCCGCCAACAAATCTCCGCCTAAACTCAATTCGATTAATGCCTCTGCACAGTCTTCTCGTTGAGCGAGTAACTCAGGAGCCGATCGTACTACCCAGAGTTGTTCGCCAAATGGATCAACTTCGATCCCAATCCGCTGAAGCTGCTCGATTTGGGACACTGATAGTTGATTGAGAACAATCGCAGGTTCGAGCGGGATCAGTTGCCAGCGGTCGCTAATTTCTTCAAACAACACGCGCTCATGTGCAATGTGCTGTTCGATCAACCACATTCCCGATGAATGCTCTGCCAAAATGTATCGATTGTGAACTTGGGTCAGCGCTTTGAGAAAAGAGGGAGAAGGTTCGGGAATAATTTCGCGCTGAACGTGATAACCAGCATCAGACTCAGCCGCTTTGATTAGTTGGCTGACTTGTGAGGTGTAAAGACCATCGGGAACAGATTCGGGATTGATTCGGAGCGCTTGAGCGATCGCGCTTTTAATCCGATCTTTCCAGTCGTCAAGGTGATGTAAATAGACTTCAGCTTTTGCAGGATGGCGGTTCCAGTCGATGTGTTCGGGTGCAAGTTGAAGATGAATCAAACAGATCGGATGTCGATCACGTGGTAATGTTCGACGAAATGCACCTAAGATCGTTTGCTCTAGTTCTGGAAATTGCACAAATCGACCATTGATCGCGACTCGAACCCAATCAGGGCGATGACGATGAGCGCGATCGGGCAATCCCAACACTAAAGAAATTGCAGCAGATTGAACCTCAGTTAAATCCTCGATTCGCACATCTTTCAGCAGTTGCGGTAGTAGGTCTTTTGCAGAGTTACCTGCCCACAGATTGAACCATAAGCGATCGTTTTGATAGACCTGCCAAGTAATGTGCGGATGAGCTAAAGCGATCTGATAGATAGTTTGTTGAACTGCTTTTAACTGTTGCGAAGTAGAAGGTAAACCTTCGCGTCGAGCTTCCCAGGTTTCAAATAAGCGATCGACAATCACAATCGTTCCAGGTGCGATCGCGACAGATTCAACTTGGTTCGGTTCCCCATCAGAACTATAAGCAATGCGCCATCCAGGTTCGGAAGCGGTACGACTGAGAATTTCTAAATTTGAGAGTTGAGCAAGACTGTGCAGAGCTTCACCTCGAAATCCCAAACTGTGAATTTGCCAGAGATCCGCTCGATCTCGAATTTTGCTCGTACTATGCGGCTGTGCGGCTTGGCGCAAATCATCTAAGCTCATACCTGCGCCATTGTCTGCGACTCGAATCCGCCACTGATCCGCCCAAACTGAAATAGTGATTCGAGTTGCACCTGCATCGATCGCGTTTTCGACGAGTTCACGCACGACTGCGGCAAGAGAATCGATTACTTCTCCAGCGGCGATTAGGTGAATTACGTCGATCGGTAGCGTTTGAATCTGATGTCCCATGCCTTTAGTTTACAAAACTCTCGCTGATTCCTGTTTTGTCTCGATCTAAACAGCTTTTCTCGAAACGAAATCAATATTGGTCGTAAGGAAATCAGTATCGATTGCGATAAAAGCTGTATTTGCCACAAGGAAATCAATTTTGGTCGCAAGGAAATCGATATTTGTTACGACAAAAGCTGTATTTGCCGCAAGGAAATCAATTTTGTTTCCGTAATTTCTCGAAAGTCGAGAGGGATTTTCTGCGATCGCAGTGTATCAATGAGAGAAAGCCTCTCAAATCGTCGGTAAGATGCTCAATATATTGATTCAGGTGAACTATATTTTTGGCACTTTGATACGGCTACCTAATGTTTATCAGATAGCTATTGTTAATTCATCTTTAGTAAAGAGACAACCGAACAAGCCATCGCTAATCAGTTCTCCCCGCTTAATCTTGTCGCGTTGCTCTGCCGTTAAGTGTTCCCAATATGGACTTAATGCTGCTCGCAAAGCTGTCTCCGTAGTATTAATAACGGCGTTGATTTGAAAACGTTTCGATTCAAAGTAACGAATCTCATACGTATATCCATACTTCATCAATGCCTCTACACTTTTCAGTCCATTGTGGTTAGAAAAGCGTTCGTATGGCTGTTGACTGCTCTGACCAACGTAAAAAACTTCAGGTAGGCGTTGAATATGTGGTGCGTAAACAATGATGACGTAGATGAACGGAAATTTTGTCCGAGTTGCTTTAGTTGGTTTTTGCTTAAAAACATTCCAGTACTGCAAAGGGGTTGAGATTGCCCCTTCTGTATACTTTTGAATCTTCTGATTCCAAAGCTCAAATATGTGCTGATTTTTAATATTTTCTTTCAAACTGTCAAAGCTTTGAATCAAATGCTCGTAATGCTTGCGCTGATAGTCTATTTTTTTAATCGCTTCCTCAAGTAACTCATGGTGACCCTTTGTTATCTTCTCTGAATTTGTCATCAAGGAACGTAACCGCCCTTCTAGGTCAATCTCCCATTGCTCAACAAGATTAGCAAGTACAATATCAATTCCTTCAGCTATACGACGCACGTTATCTTCTCTGAATTTGTCATCAAGGAACGTAACCGCCCTTCTAGGTCAATCTCCCATTGCTCAACAAGATTAGCAAGTACAATATCAATTCCTTCAGCTATACGACGCACAATGCGTGGATCTGCCCAGTTTCCTTGAAATATTGGATCATCACATTCTAACTCTTGGACAAGGGGCATCTTGTAAGAGCGCGGAGTGGAATTAAGCATCTGAGCATATACTCCTAACTTAGTGCTAGGGTCGCTCAATTGCTCCTCAAATCTGCTCCAGTTTTCTCCTACTGCCTGACATAGCTTATCGACCTTAATGTAACCGTCAGTACAACGTTGGAGAACATTCACGCCATTGTACTGCCGCAAAATCAGTGTCGAAAACAGATCAGGATGAATTCCTTCAGAAGCACTTGTAATGTTAGCTGATTGTCCTATCTCAAAAAGTCGTAATTGATTTCGGCGAACCACTTGCCCGTCTATCATCTGCAATCCGTGGGCGCGAAGGGTATCTAGCTGGATGAGGCTTAGATCAATTTGCTTTTTTGCCGTTCGTTTCTGACAAATTTTGATGGCTTCATAGAAGTAGAAGACATCATCATCGTGATGCCTCTCATGAGGAGATTGCCTAACTATAATGAAGTCTCGCCCTTCCTTTAATCTTCCAGCGCGAACTTGAACCCTATGCCACCTACGCATCGATGCGGGAAGCGCGCCACAAGCCCTGGCTAATTCCGCTCGAAAACAGCCAATGCTATCGAGGCTAATGGAGATACCTGTACCTAACAGAATTGCCATTTCTCTTAATTTGACATTTGACGCTACGGCTAGTGTTTAATCTAACACAGTGCCCATAGATATGTATTACCTCTTTAAATTATTTTCATATGACAATTCTTTATGAAGCTTGAACACGGCTCTTGAGCAAGTACAGTACTGTAGTTCACGCGCATTAATTTTGAATGGCTTAGACTTCTTAATGTAATAGGCTGCCAAGAAGCTGCCTTGCGAGTGTCGCCGCAGGTATGGAACGCGATCGAATCTCGAATGCTAACGATCAGCGATAATTGAACCATCACGATCGTACGAGGAAACCGAAATGACCGATCGAGAACAACTTCTACAAGACCTCGAACAAGCCCCCGACGAACTCATCGCCGCGACTTTGAACTTTATTCGATCGGCAAAAAAGAAATCCGTCAAACTCCCACCCGGCATCGCCTCGATCGATGTTGCTGAACTTCAAAAACAAATCCCAAAAACTCCCGAAGAGCGATCGCGCCGTTTTAGAGAATGAGTCGTCAGCCTGCCGCAAGATAGCCCAGGACTTCCCGAAGAAGCCATGCACCGCGACACAATGTACGACTAATGCCCCGATACCTCTTGGTTTTAAGAGTGGTTTACTGAGACTTCGCAGCCTTCATTCTAGTGATTACGATCTATCCAGGGAGAAAGACTCGCCATAGTCCAGATGTCGATGCTTTGCTGATTGAAGTTTCAGATGAACCGATCTTTCACGCTGAAGAAGAAGGGCAGATGCTGCTGCATTACTCAGAGAACGATAAGCTAGTCCTCATCGAAATCTTGGACGTGCAATCCTTCATGACTTCCGACGATGCAAACCGCACCCTTTTCAATCAGGTTCAAGGAGCATCCTGAACTTTGGGAGTAGCTTAGTTTCTCAGGAGCGCGATCAAATCTCTACATAAGCCAGGAGCCACAGTTTCAGTTTGCTCAATTGCTAAAGATGCTGAAGCAAGAACTCGCCAAACTGACCCATTCACCCATGAGAATGAATCAAAATCGTGGCGAGTTAATCGAATTGCAACCTTTCTTAGTAGACTTACCCTTCAGACGGAGCCTCATTCATCAAGTCTGCTAGTGCTTGATCAACTGTTTTGTTCAGAAACACCGCGCTTTCATCGACTGCTCGCACCCAGTTGATCGGAAACCAGTGATGCTGCCCATCTGGAGAATCGAGTTTTTTGAGTTTAATGTACTTTCCTGCTTCAACTCCATCGACAGTTCCAAAATGCACGTCCGATGCTCCATCCAAACCGCCAGGGCCTTCAGCATAAACGGCTAAATCTGCTCTGATTTTAGAAATATCCATAAATGAACCTCTTTACATCCGTAGCAACAAACTAAGGGGCATTGTAAGTGGTTACGATCGCAGCTTCTTCTCCTTCAAGAGTGATCCCAACTTATCTTGAGTCTGAAGATACAAGCCCTGTCGATGAGCCATCTATTTGACCGCGATCCCATGTGATCTGAGTCGATTTTGTAGGCAAGTAATTGAACTTCAGCCAGTCCGCCAACCGCAGCGACAGCGCCACAATCATCAATGTTGGATTTGCATAGCCTGCGGTCGGAAACACAGAACTACCTGCAACAAATAATCCATCAACACCGTGAACTTGACTGTTAGCATCAACGACTCCTTGCTTGGGATCATTAGACATCCGAGTCGTTCCGGTTGGATGCGCTCGATCGCTAAAATTCGGCTCCCAACCTTCTTTTTGTTCTAACCAATCTGACAACACAGGTTTCGGCAAGTCTAAGCGATCGAATTCATCACAAATTAGATGTGCTAACCGTCGAACCGACTGGCGCTCTTGTTCGCTAATCTTCCAGTTCAACCGAGAAAGCGGCATTCCTAAACGATCAAACTTATCAGACAAAGTGACGCGACTGTCTGGATCAGGACGCTGCTCAACGTGACAGAACAATTCAACCCGTTCAGCTTTATTGATCGTCGGGCGATTCTTGAGATAGCGGCGATAAAGCCCGTATCCAACCGCGTGAGGCTGAGTCAAAAGCGCGATCGCACTTCGATAAGCCTGTGGCGTAATTTTTCCGTTTTTCAAAGAAGCTTTCAATCCCTGAATTGCGCCCCAAGGATCGTCTTCAGCCGTGACAGTTTCGAGATATGCCGCACAATTGAGCAACTGCTCTTTTTCTTGT
The DNA here is from genome assembly GCA_019359175.1 of Phormidium tanganyikae FI6-MK23. Taxonomy (GTDB): domain Bacteria; phylum Cyanobacteriota; class Cyanobacteriia; order Leptolyngbyales; family Leptolyngbyaceae; genus Leptolyngbya; species Leptolyngbya tanganyikae. Next base: position 473,593 of record JAHHHU010000001.1, on the reverse strand, counting down.
AGCTTGTGGCTAAGTGCAATGCCATGGAGATAGACGTGCCGCCCTTTAGTGTTGTCTAACCAGTAGTGCCCGAAGCGATCGCGCACCTTTTTCGCAGAGATCGGATCGAAGCTTCCCAACACACAACCAGGGTGATCCATTAAAAACCGTCCCACCAAATCATTCTGATTGCCTACTCCATAAGGCACGATTCGATTCGATGCCAACATCAACCGCGCATTTTCGATCCCACCACAGCAAAGCACGATCGCTTTTGCTTTTACCGTAGCTTGCTTCCCATTCAAGCTCGTGACCTCGATCGATTCGAGTCGTGTCCCTGCTGCATTCGTGCTCAGGTGCGTCACATTCGCATTCATCAATACATTGATGTTTGGAACATCATCAGGCATAAAGCCTTGCCCAAATCGGGCTGGTTCATAAGGATTCGTATAGTGCTTACTGAACTGCCAGAACACAGGCTTCAAGACCGTTTCATTGAGTGAAGAAGCAGGGCGGGACACTTTGAACTGTTCCCACAAGCGCTCATCGTAACAGTGCGGCCCAATACCTAAATTCTCACCCGCTCGCTCTAAATAGGAATCAAGACTGCGACGCGCGATCGACCAACCAGAGTGTGGAACCCACGAGCGCTGCTGAAAATCCAAGTCGTCGAACGGAGCGCAGCGACCCGTCCAGATGTGAGAGGTTCCGCCCAAAATTCGGTAGCGAATCACATCTTGATCAAGTTGGCGGGGCACACCCACATTTTCAATTTCATATAGGGATTGAGTGTCAGGATCTTCGGCTTTGCCGCCACTCTCAACGACTAAGACTTGAATATTCGTACCAGCGAACTCTTTCGCGATCGAGAGTCCCGCCGGGCCGCTGCCCACGATACAGAGATCAGTTTCGATGACTTGGTGATTCTCTAACGTTCTGAGGTCATTAAATTTCACACTTACACTCCATCACAGCTTTTGTTGCTTTAATCACTTCAATTTGAATAAGCCAATATTGCTCTAGTCAAAAACCATACCAACTGAATTTAGAGGGCTGTTCGCCATTGACTAAGAACAACAGTGTGGAACGATTATGATGAAAGCATTTATAGCAACTTCATTTACATCGCTCACTTACCCCATCCGTGCCTGCTTTAATTTAGCGTGTAGGGATATACGTAGAATATACGCTAAGTACTAGGGCTAACTTTAGACAGAGTTTATAAACTTTGCAAAAACTCTACGTAGAAACTAGGAATTTTCGGATTTTGGTAAAGATTTCCTATTTCTATCGGAAGAGGGACGTGCAAGATTGTTCGTTGAACTATGGTGCGTAAAAACTCAGAGCAACGTTTTAGCCCGTAGATTTAAACTCCTGAGTTCCACGGTTGTTGATTTCCTCATATTTCGAGATCTCATATCAAGATTCTTCGGATTTTGAAGAAAAGGCTGCGTTAGAAGCAGCGATAACCGTTTAAACTGCTTGGAGTGTCTGAACAAGACGTTGCACTCACTCAGGGATTGACTTGGCGTGAAAAGGCTGCTTTTATTTGCTGAAACTTGTTTTGTCGTATTGGGGCTGACCTTCTTTACGGGTGGTCTTGCTCTCGGCGCAAGTGAAGATGGAACTGTCACAGGTCCTGTCCCAATCATTGCGGTCACAGCCGTTCGATATTTTGTCTGGTTGGTCAGTACGCTTTTGCTGGTTCTAAACGCAAAGCGCACCCTGATCACGATTCAGCGGGATTGGGTATTGTGGATCTTCACTGGACTAGTGTTGTTCTCGTTTGCCTGGTCAGAGTTCTCGGATTGGACGCTTTCTGCCAATCGGGAAATGGCGCAAATGACTTGTTTCGGGCTTTATCTTGCAACTCGGTTCTCGCTGACTGAACAAGTGAGACTTTACGCGCTGACCTTTGGAGTGGGCGCGATCGCAAGTACAGCGTTAGCGATCGGAGTTCCGTCGTTGGGAAAACACATCATTGATCACCCCGGAGCCTGGAAAGGGATTTACGACTACAAAAATACCTTTGGCAGCATGATGGTGATTGCGATTCTGGCGTTTTTCTCGTTGCCGATCGAGAAACCGCGCGATCGCTGGATCAAATGGATCGGGATCGCTGGTGCAACCGCGCTGATCTTACTCTCAACCTCAAAAACTGCGCTGGTATTAGGTTTTGGAATGTTGGCGCTAATGTTGTTTTACCGGAATTTTCGGTGGCGCGGAAAGCGAACGATCGTCTTGGGGAGCTTAGCGGCGCTGATTGGAGGATCGATCGCAGTCGGTGTGCTAGCGAATTGGGTGGAACTGCTCAAGGTATTGGGGAAAGATGCAACGCTCAGCGGACGAACTTATATTTGGCAAGTTTCGCTCGATCGACTTTGGGATCATCCTTGGTTGGGCTATGGTCGGAGTGCGTTCTGGTCGCCTGAAAGCCCTTACCCAAAAGCAATCAGCTACTATTTATCCCAAGGCTTCAACGCGCCACACGCTCACAATGGCTTTATTGATACTGCACTAGATGTGGGTCTGATTGGCTTGGGTCTATTTTTAATTTGCTATGTCAGCACTTTTGTGAGGGCGTTGCTGCGTGCTTACGCTTCTAATCATCCAGAACATTTGTGGGCATTGGGTTATCTCACTTTTCTTGCACTCAACAATATGACCGAAAGCTATATGCTGCGGTTATCTAATATCTATTGGGTGCTATTTATTGCGACCGTTTTGACGGTGAAGCAGCGGGTTCCAGTGTTTGAAGATGAACGGGAGCCAGTTCCGACTTATCGAAGGCTGACAGAAACCCAGATCTAGGAGATTTGCCTTTCTGAATCGAGAGCGGGACGAATGGCTTCTGATTGTCCTTCAAGGGCACGGTTGGTGTAGAAATCGCCCGATTTTGCCGCTGTTAGATGAATTACAGCATCGACTCCTTGAATTGCTTTAGGCAAGCACTCTTTTCGCTGAAGATCTAAGCGAACAAACTCTACATCCGGGTGATCGTGCCAGGAAAGGCAAAAATCGCAGCACCAAGTAAGCCAAGTGCGTAATCGTATCGTGAATCACGCCAGCTCTGCGGCATATCGCGCCGAGATCTTCGACAGATCACACACTCCAACCAAGTTCGCCCGTTCTGATCGCTCCAAAAAACTCAAATGCTCTTTAGAAATCACTCCGGTTCCAATCACCGCAGCTTTCAAAGCGGTCACCATGCCAATCCTCCACCAATCAACAAATTGATGGAGCGCGAAATCTAAAACATTCAGGTTACAGACTGCTTATACTCGATCAACGTCGCCTGCTTCCCGCGCAGCTTCATCAACCAGTAATTCACCCGCCCGATCGATTCTGGAACTTTACCTAAAACGCAAAATCCCGCATACGATCGCGCATCTGTTGCCGAATCCCCCCGACCGAGGCGATACCGATAGACTTTCCACATTAGCAGCGGATAGCCGAGAAACGCCAGAAGACTGCACCCTGAAGTGATTCCAGCAAGCCCGATCGCAAAAAGCGGAAGTCCCAGCACCCAGCCCCAGTGTTTACGATTTTCGCGCACCATATAGCGTTCTGGTGGTGCGCCGTGTAAATCTGACCATGCTGCCATCGCCCAACCGCCCCGAATTGATCGCTTCCACCACTGCCCAAATTCGAGCATTGCCGCATCATGCAGCGTCATGTCCGCTTCGATTCGCTCAATCTTCCAGCCGAGTTTCCGCAACCTGACGCACATCTCAGGCTCTTCGCCTGCAATCAGCGTCTCGTTGTATCCCCCAACTGCCCGGATCGCTTCCACCCGCATCAAAGCATCTCCCCCACAGGCTTCTGCTTCTCCAACAGGCGTATTCCACTCCATATCCGCAAGACGGTTGTAAACAGATCGCTCTGGAAACCGCTCCCGACGACGACCACAGACGATCGCTAAAGTCGGATCAGTTTCTAATGCCGCGATCGCAGCTTCGACCCAACCGTGAATCAGTTCACAATCTCCGTCAATGAATTGAACATACTTCAGATCCGGAGCCTGCCCGATCAGCCGTTGAAATCCAGCGTTCCGACCCCGCGCCATCGTAAACGGAATTGATAAGTCAAGATTCACGACCTGAACCTCGATCGATTCTGCAAACCCAACGCTGCCATCGGTTGACCCCGAATCCACATAAATGATCGGTACTCCAACTGGCATCTGAGCAACTAAAGAATTGAGGCATCGAACTAATCGATCGCCCTCATTTCTTCCGATCGCTACTACTCCAATTTTTTCCATCATGCTCTGAGCCGCTCAACCTTTGCCTGAAACACTACTACATGACACGACACAACCACCAGAACAATCTATAACTACCAGAATTATTAAGATTCTTTCTCTCCCCGGATAGTTGACGCGCCTTTAGATGTAAGGATTACAACCTACTGTAATCTGAATTATCGCTGAATCTGTAAAGCTGACCCTAGAGAAAATTAATTTAGCTATGTCTGTTAGTTATCTAACCTCAAGCCACTCAGTAGTATTCCGCTGATCGTCTTGATTTTTCATAAAGCCTTTACATTTAGGCGAATTCCGAGAAAGAACAGACAAGACTGACTCAAAAGAATTGCGGAGTTGCAACGGCTCATTATACTGGTTCAAGTATCCCTACGTAGGTAGCACTACGAGCTTTATGAAGAGAGATGTGCCCAAAATCGCATATCTGATTAATCAGTACCCCAAAGTCAGCCACAGCTTTATCCGACGTGAAATTCATGCGATCGAAGCTTGTGGTCTTGCGGTCGGACGCTATGCGATTCGTTCCTGTCGAGCAGAATTGGTCGATGAGGCAGATCAAAAAGAGGTCGCCCTCACGCGAACGGTGTTAGAAAGCGGGGCAGCAACCTTATTAAAAAGTTTTACAAAAGCTGTTTTTACCCGACCGAAACAAGTTCTACAAGCACTAAACCTTGCGGTGAAATTCGGGCGACGCTCCGATCGCGGCGTTCTGCGCCATCTGATCTATCTCGCTGAAGCCTGTGTTCTAAACGATTGGTTCAAAGAAGACGGCATCGAGCATATTCACGCGCACTTCGGCACAAACTCGACCACGGTGGCAATGCTTTGTACCATATTAGGCGGGCCGACCTACAGCTTTACCATTCATGGCCCTGAAGAATTCGATGCGATTCAAGCCTTATCGATCGTCGAAAAGGTCGAGCGATCGTCATTCGTCGCAACGGTTAGTTCGTTTAGCAAAAGCCAATTGTATCGGTGGTGCGAACAATCGCAGTGGGACAAAATCAAAATCATTCATTGTGGAGTCGATCGAGCATTCTTCGCCGCAGCGACTCCCATTCCATCAGAACCGCGTATCGTTTGCGTCGGAAGACTTTGTGAGGCAAAAGGTCAACTCCTACTGATCGAAGCAATTAAATCGATCGTCGCCGCAGGTGTACCGATTAAGCTCGTTCTCGTCGGAGATGGCTCGATTCGCCAGCAGCTTGAAACCATGATTGCAGAAGGTGGATTACAGGATCACGTTGAAATCACAGGCTGGGCAAGCAATGAAGAAGTTCGTAAACAAATTCTTGCGGCTCGTGCCTTGGTTCTTCCCAGTTTTGCCGAAGGTTTGCCCGTCGCTCTGATGGAAGCCCTCGCCCTACATCGTCCCGTAATCAGCACCTATATCGCAGGCATTCCCGAATTAGTCATTCCCAACCATTCCGGTTGGCTAGTTCCGTCAGGTTCGATCGTAGAACTCACCGAAGCGATTAAAACCGCGATCGAGCTTCCTACCGAGGTCTTAGCGCAGATGGCACAAGCTGGTGCAGAACGAGTTGCCCGCTACCACGATGCCGCAACCGAAGCCAAAAAACTTGCAGCACTGTTCACTGGAGCCACTGAACAGCCTGTGACTGAATCCACTCTGACCGAGGCACAAACTTCGATTGTGTCGATCGCTCAATAGCCCAATCCTACCCTTGTGAATAACAGGACTCAAACTGTGAACAACGCAACAGATTCCCTCAGCTTGTGGCAGCAAATTGTTGAAGATTGGAACGCCAACGGGCGCGATTGGACAAAACCCGGATTTCGAGCCGTGGCGGTTTACCGCTTTGGAGTTTGGCGCATGGGCGTTCAGTCGATTGTCTTACGCGCACCGTTTAGCGTTTTGTACCGCATGATGTTCCGCAAAGTCCGCAACGGGTACGGTATCGAACTGCCTTACAGTGCCAAAGTCGGACGACGGCTAATCATCGAGCATCAAGGCGCGATCGTCGTTCATGGCAACTGCGTGATCGGTGATGATTGCATCATTCGTCAAGGCTGCACGCTCGGAAACCGATACCTCGATCGTCCGCTCGATGCTCCAAAATTGGGCGATCGGGTGAATGTGGGTGCAGGTGCAAAAATTTTGGGCGATGTCGTGATTGGTGACAATGCTTGTGTTGGAGCTAATGCAGTTGTGTTGAACAACATTGCTGCGGGCGAAACTGCGATCGGCATCCCTGCCAAGATTCTCAAGCGCAAGCCTGTTCCCGAAATGGCAGTCTCAGCAAACGATGTTTTGAGTCTAGAAGCAGCAATGGCAGCCCCATCGGCTCAAATCGAAGAAAAGTAGATACGACTGGATTTCTAATCCCAACGTCCAGTAAACATCATTAAGATTGGCAAAGCCAACAAACTCCTGAACGTAAAACAAGTGGGCAACGAATCGTATGATCGAAAACTCTTGTCCCATCGGTTCAAATGGTTGTCGCTTCGCATGGGCAGCCAGAAGCGCAAATACAAGCGTGATTGCAATCGACGCATAGTACGGAGGAGTTAAGCGAATCAGCCGTCTGAGTGTAAACTGGCGCAAATAAGGTATGTCGATCGATCGTGGCGTTTCTCAGTGAATGTACGATGACAAACCCGCTCAAAACAAAGAAAATCGCGACACCTAGACTACCCCCTGTAAAAAAAGGCGCATCTATCCAGAAGGGTAAAGACTGTTCAAGCGAGTCGAGCCGCTCATCTAGATGAGCGTGAAATAAAACGACCCAAAGTGCAGCCAGTCCTCGTAAAGCATCAATAAAGTAAAATCGGACTTTTGGTGGTGAAATCAAGGATTGGGAAATCATTCCGTATAATCACTATATTCAAGACAAACTCGCTTATCAGTACAAGTTAGAACGCCAAATCCTTCACGAAATTCAGTTAGATTCGATTGAGATTAATGCGATCGCAAAGTTGATTTTGTGCCCTACGAATTACCACAATCCCTTAGAGAAAAATACTGTTTTAGATTACAAGTTTTGCGCTCTTAGGCGAAAAGCGATCGCTTTTTTAGAGAACTTGCTGAACCATGATGTGAGTTTAATCACGCCGCGTCGTTTCTCGCCAGCATCGTTTAGTTTGTATTGAACTTCAACAACGAATCTTTATTGATAGAAAATGCTGAGAAGTAGTAAAAGCCTTTTACCTTCAAATGTGATGTAGAAAACATAAGGTAACAGGAAGTACTCAGATCCCCGATTTTATTGAGCAAAGTCAGAAATGAACTGTTGATTTCATTCAGAAGATGTGTTGCTTCATCGTCACAAACTATTTCTGAAATAGAATCTAATTCTCTATAAAATTTACAACGCTTGTGCTGAGATAAAACTTTGATAATAGGAATATTTGACTAAAACTTTGATAGCCACTCCACATTTCTATGAATATGAATTCAATCTGCATCTTGTTGAAAATAAGCTCTTTGAAAGCCGAAAACCCCAGAATAAATTTCAATTTATCAACTACCGATTTCTGAAGTGGTTGTTTAAGCACAATAATCCATTTATAAGTAGCTTATTGTTTGAAAGCGCTTCTCATTTGTCATTTCGCCTTAGCAAACAAATGCTCAAATTGCATTCCCTTTCTGTCGTGATCTCGAAACGAAAATTTCGTCTTTCTCTTAGGATCATCGAGTCGCATTTTCCGTAGTTCCACGGTTTCCACTCTGGGTAATCTCTTAATCGTGACGTAAAGATTCAGTGAAGGAGGTAGACGCACCTCCGGCAAGCCACTTAGATTACGTACTGAGCCACCTCAAAGTTAGACAAAGCAAATTAGACAGAGCAAAGTAGTTTCTCAAAACCACTAAAGGCGATCGGGTGCAAGATGAGTAGGCAACAGAAGCAAGTCGTCCAACCTGGACGAGTGCGGGGACAAAGGCTTTGGCTCTATTGAGAGGGAGCCGTAGTAGAGATTTTTCGGGCAAAGTAATGAGACAGGTTCACCTTCTTAACATTGGAATTCATAACCTCACGATGATCGAGCTACTCGAAAAGCTGCGACTGGGGGGCACGGTTTTCACGCCCAACGTGGATCACCTGATGAAGTTGCAGCATGACCCTGAATTCTACGGGGCATACCAAGGTGTGGATTTTAAGGTGTGCGACAGCCGGGTTTTAGTATACGCCTCGTATTTTCTAGGAACCCCGGTTCAAGAAAAGATCTCTGGATCTGATTTATTTCCAGCGTTTTATACGTACTACCGCAATGACCCCAGCGTGAAAATCTTCCTGCTGGGAGCCGCGCCCGGAATTGCAGAGGCAGCTCGGACTCGGATCAATGCCAAGGTTGGACGCGAGATGGTCGTTGCGGCTCACTCGCCCTCGTTCGGTTTTGAGAAAAGCGAAGCAGAATGTCAAGCGATCGTCGATCTCATCAACCGCTCTGGAGCGACTGTTCTCGCGATCGGAGTCGGCGCACCCAAGCAAGAACTCTGGATCACTCGGTACAAAGACCAGCTTCCGAACGTCAAAACCTTCCTCGCGATCGGCGCGACGATCGACTTTGAAGCCGGAACCATTCAGCGTTCCCCACGCTGGATGAGCAATGTCGGACTAGAGTGGCTGTTTCGGATTCTTTGCGAACCCAAACGCCTGTGGAAGCGGTATCTCGTTCACGATTTTCCCTTCTTCTGGCTGATTCTTCAGCAGCGCTTCCGTGCGTACCGCAACCCTTGGGCTAGGGAAACCACGCAACCCGCGCCAAAAAAATCACGATCATTGACGAAAACAATCTAGAGAGATTACGGATTGCTTTTTTAAAGATTTCGCCCTTTCGAACCTTTACATTATCTTTTTGAAGCAGAAGTTATGGCATAGTTAGGGCAGATCTACTGACAACGAAATGCGATCGCGATAGCATCTAGCGAACCTGTACAGAAAACCTGTCCAGAAGAGATCGCATCCCAGGGCTTGCATCTAATTCTTTTCCTGTTTTCTGACTCACCCGAACGCTCTCATCTCTCGGTTTCGTGTGTCCCCCAGGTAATGAGCAACCCATTTTCTTAGATTCCTCTTTATGACAAGCATGAACATGGAGACAAAGCGCTATTCCGAAGATTTCGATCTTCAAAGCTATTGGCTCGTCCTGAAACGTCGCTGGTTAGTGGGTGCGGGTGTCTTTGCCGCAACCGTCGGACTCGTCGGACTTAGTACCTCAATGCAGCGACCGAGCTATGAAGCGAACGGGCGAATCTTAGTACAGTCGAACCGCACGACCTCGCTTACCGGAGTCGGTGAGAAAGTCGGAACGCTCGAATCGCTCAAGCGAGAAGGCAACCCGCTCGATACACAAGCTGTCGTGGTTACGTCCTACCCGATCTTGCAGCGCGTAATCGATACGCTGCAACTGAAGAACGGTAAAGGACGACCGATGGATCCAGAAGAACTGAGCCGCCGGATGAAGGTGGAAGCGGTTCCGACCACAGACATTCTCAACCTGAAGTACAGCGACGACGATCCAGAGATGTCAGCGAACGTGGTTAACCAGATCATGAAAGCTTACATCGACAGCAACCTGAAAACTAACCAGGAAGAAGCGAACAAAGCGGGTCGCTTTATCGAAAGCCAAATTCCCAACGTGGAGGATTCGCTGAATAAAGCATCCGAAGAACTGCGGAGCTTCAGAACCCGGAATGGCATTGTCGATCTAGAGCGCGAATCCGCTGCAAATATCAACTCAGCCGCAACGCTACAAGATCAGTTGGGCCAAGCGCGGGCGCAACTCGCAGATGTCGCTCGACAAGAGCAAGCAGTTGCAAATCAGCTCGGACTTGAACTCGGACAGGCGATCGACCTTGCCTCTTTGAGCCAATCCGCTGGGGTTCAGGAAGTTCTCAGTCAGCTTCAGACTGTCCAAACCCGTCTAGTCACTGAACAATCCCGCTTCAAAGACACCGCACCGCAGATTCAGACCTTAAAGCAGCAGCAAGCCGATCTCAACACCTTGTTACAAGCACGAGTGAGTGAGGCAGTGGGCGCAACTGTCTCGATCGCTCCCGGAGCGCTGCAAGTCGGTGACATTAAACGTAACCTAGCTGCAAGCCTAGCGACTTTGCAATCTCAGCGCATCGGTTTAGATGGTCGGATTTCAACCTTGTCTGGGCTCCTGACAAACTACCGCACTCGTGCCCTACAGACTCCGACTCTGATAAAGCAGGAGAGCGAACTCCAACGCAAGCAGGAAATCGCGCTGACCGCGTATCAGAACCTAAACGCACGGAAGCAAGAAATTGAAGTTGCGAAAAATCAGCAGGTCGGCAATGCCCGAATTCTGCAAAACGCGCTCGTTCCGACTCAAGCGGCGAGTCGGATGCAGCTCGTTTTATTGGCGGCAGGCGTAATGGTGGGCTTGCTGTTAGGTGTGGCGGCTGCCTTCTTTGTGGACACGATCGACAAATCGCTCAAAACCGTCAAAGATGCCGAAGCCCAGTACGGCTACACGCTGTTGGGCTTAGTACCCCGGTTTGAAACCAGCGACACCCCGACCATTGTGTCCCCGACTGCGGATGACATTTCGCCCCGCGTGATTGCGATGACTTCACCGCGATCGATGATTCATGAAGCCTATCAGATGCTACAAGCAAATCTGAAATTCATGAGCCTGGATAAGAAGGTGAAAACCATTGTTGTCAGTAGCGCTGTACCGCGAGAAGGAAAATCTGAAGTAGCGGCAAACCTCGCTGCAACGATGGCACAGTCGGGTCGGAGAGTTCTACTCGTCGATGCCGATATGCGAAACCCGTCTCAGCATCACCTTTGGGGTCTGGTCAATTCGGTCGGTCTTAGCAACGTCGTGGTGGATCAGAGCGAATTACGGCAAGCGGTGAAGCCGATTACCAGCAATCTGTCGGTTCTGACAGCGGGCGTAATGCCACCGAATCCCTTAGCGATTCTGGATTCTGAAGCGATGACGACCTTCTTGGAAACAGTCTCTAGAGACTATGATTATGTTCTGTTTGACACGCCACCGCTCGCAGGCACGGCGGATGCGGCGGTACTCGGCAAAATGGCAGACGGAATCTTAATCGCGGTTCGTCCAGGTGTGGCGGATGCGGCAAGTGTAGCGGCGGCAAAATCGCTGCTCGATCGCTCAGAACCGAACATTCTAGGACTGGTCGCAAACGGCGTGAATGTGCGGTACGAGCCGGACAGCTACTTCTACTACACCAGCCCGCGTGAGCAAGTCTCAGAACGGGGCGATCGCGGTGAACGAGTACGATCGCTGTTGACGAAGTAGATTCCTACTCGTTTGGATAAAGAGGAAATTGCGCGATCGTACTAAATGCGATCGCGTTTTTTCATGGGGATCGAGGAAAAACCTGCCTTAAGACACTGACACTTCAGTAAAATCCGTGAAAAAATCGCTTGAAGCCGTTTACGAGCGATTCAGATTTCCATGTTTATACTGAGTGCATCTTTAGCAGGAATTGTTGGAGTCTTTCTTGGATTGAGTGCTTGGACGTTTTTAGAAACAATTTGCGCTTTGTTTGCCCCTTCATCTAGACATCAGCGCGCCGTAAGAGCGATCGAACAAGTTGCAATTCTCGTTCCCGCTCATAATGAGGAAGCTGGACTGACGACGACTTTGGCGAGTTTAATACCACAGCTACGATCGCAAGATCAACTGATTGTGGTGGCGGATAATTGTACTGATTCGACAGCAGAGATTGCTCGGCGGTGGGGTGCGATCGTTCTGGAGCGTGAGAATTTGGTGCAGCGAGGGAAGGGCTACGCTTTAGATTACGGTTTGCAATTTTTGGCAAATAATCCGCCGGATGTAGTGATTGTAATCGATGCGGATTGTCGAGTTGAAGCGGGGGCGATCGCATCCTTGACGCAAGCTGCAATCAAGACGAAACGCCCGACGCAAGCCACCTATTTAATGACACAGCCAGCCAAGCCGACCGCAAAACATTCGGTTTCAGCGTTTGCTTTTAAGGTGAAAAATCTGGTGCGCCCCTTGGGGCTCTTGCAGTTGGGATTGCCGTGTTTGCTGATGGGGACGGGCATGGCGTTTCCTTGGGCGGCGATTCGGTCGGTGAATTTGGCAAGTGGGCATCTGGTTGAGGATATGAAGTTGAGTGTGGATTTGACGATCGCAGGATATCCGCCGATCTACTGTCCAGAAGCCCGTGTGATCGGGACATTGCCGCAGCAGCAGAGCGCAATTCAGAGCCAGCGAACACGATGGGAACATGGACATTTACAGGCAATTTTGGTTTATGTGCCTGCCTTGATCAGAGCCGCAGTGCAGAACCGCTGTATGGATGCGATCGTATTGGCATTAGAACTGAGTGTGCCGCCGCTCTCATTATTTGTGATGAGTTGGATGGGAGTTAGCGCGATCGCGATCGCTTGGAGCATTTGGACGGGAGTTTGGGCGATTGGAATTAGTGCGATCGTGGCGGGAATTTGTTTAGCGGGTATGGTTTTAGGAGCTTGGGTAAAGTTTGGGAAAGAAGATCTACCATTGGGGGAATTACTGGTTATCCCGTTTTATGCTGCGCAGAAAATCCCGCTGTACTTTCAGTTTTTAGTTCGTCCGCAGCAGGCTTGGGTTCGGACAGAGCGGGATACGGGACTTGTTCCAGAGCCAACCGTTGCGAGAATTCTGGAAAAATAGGTCGAACTGTAGATTCACATAGGGAACTCGGTTAGAGAATTAAAGTCAGTTTTACAATCAAAGTTGAGATGGGAACGAGGTGCAGCAGGCTCAAAAGTTGCACCTCGTTTCGGTTGAATTCAGGTAACTGACAAAGGATTTTTACGGTGAAGCGATACGTCTCTTTGAAAACGATCGGGTTTGGTTTCCTGGGCGGGTTGGCACTGGCATTGACAGGCGTGTCACCGAGTTTTGCTGCCGATCGATTAAATTTACGCTTAGGACCATTCGAGCAATCGATCGCGGTTTCAGATTTAGAAAGATTTGCCAAAACGGGCGAAGTTCCCTCGACGCTTCAACTTTATTCGGCAGTGCTGACTCCTGAATTTCGACGGGCGTTAACGAGTCGTTTAGAACTTGATCCAAATTTGGGCACTCAAATTGTAGAAGACTTGCTGAAATCGCCTTCGGGTCAGCAGGTGTTGAATTCAATTCGACAAGCCGCGCCGGAATTAAGTCTGGAAACGTTGCAGGCAGGATTTTGGTTAGCTGCACGACAGGCGAACGGATTAGATGCGATCGCAGTCATCAAGGCGATTCCACAAGAAAGTGTGACGATCGATGTCACTCAAGCGTTAGGCATCGCATCGCAATTAAATCTTTCTTATTGGAAAACGCAGGGCATTCGATCGCTGTTAGAGCGCAGTTTAGACGCAGGCAATTCGCAGTTTCGCGCTTCGTTTGACCCGTCGATCGCAGGAAAGCAATCGGTACAGGAAGATTCGCTGTTGTTTGTTGATACGGCACGAAATCGACGCTTACCCGTAGATTTCTACTGGAGTGCTGCTAATCCGCAAGCACCGCTCGTGGTGATTACACCTGGATTTGAAGCGAATCGTAAATTTCTCGCTTATCTAGCGCGGCATTTAGCTTCACAGGGTTTAACCGTTGCCGCGATCGAGCATCCTTTTCTGGCGCAGCCTGGATTGCTGTCCTCGCTGAATCCCGATCGCTTAATTCCGGCGAGTGAATTCATCGATCGACCTAGAGACATCCAGTTTTTGCTGGATGAGTTTGCCAAATTGAATCAGCAACCGGGAGCGCTGCAAGGAAAACTCAATACTCAGCAGGTGAGCGTGATCGGTCACTCGCTTGGCGGCTACGAAGCTTTGGCTTTGGCGGGTGCAGAATTGCGATTTGATGAACTGCGGGAATTTTGTCGCACCAGTGGATTGCTCGATCGAGTTCCGGCGGATTGGCTACAGTGTGCCGCAACGGAGCGACCGGAAAATCGATTAAGTCTGCGAGATCCGAGAGTGGTGCAAGCGATCGCGCTCAATCCAGCGATCGGGCAGATTTTCGGCAAGTCGGGATTGAAATCGGTGGCAACTCCGACGCTGATTCTGACGAGTACGGATGATACGCTAGCGCCTGCGTTTACTCAGCAGCTTCAGCCGTTTTTGCAATTGCCAACTCCGAAGTATCTACTGACTGCGATCGGGACGACACATTTAAGTGTGAGCGATCCAGGGAATTTCAGCGGTGCGGTCGCGCAAGGAACCTTGGTAAAAGAACGCAGAGGACAAGAGGTGGAACCGTTACGCCGTTTGTTGCAAGGGGTGAGTTTGGCTTTTATCAAGCAAGCTACGCCTGAAGCGCAGACCTATCGACCGTTCTTGTCGCCGGAATATGCTCGATCGCTTTCTAAGCCGGATTTACCCTTGCGGCTCAATACTGAGCTACCCGCGAATCTAACTCGCTGGTTAAGTTTGGCTACGATGTTCTGATGCACCGATAGCAATCTCGATCGATTGGTGAACAGAGTGAATCTTGACTTCATTCGAGATTGCTATCAATTGGAATCGTGATGGTAAAGCACGTTTCAACCTGCACAGTACTGCTTACAGCGATCTGTCCACCCAGTCGATCGACGCATTTTTTCACGATCGCAAGTCCCAAACCCGTACCCCCGATCCGGCCCGCATTGCTGGCGCGATAGAACGATCGAAACAATTGAGATTGCTCTAAGGCGGGAATACCAATTCCTGAATCTTGAACTTGGAGCATGAACTGATGATCTTCGATCGACAATCGGCAGAAAATCTTTCCGCCATTTGGAGAATATTTGATGCTATTTGAAAGTAGATTTGCAAGAATGCGCTGAAATAGTCCGGTATCCATCAGAATCGTAGGAACCGAGGATTCAGCCGAGAACACGATTTCGTGTCGATCGCTATTCATCTGCGCTTCTTCAACTAACTCCTCGCAAAACTGGATCGGATCAATTTCAGTGAGATGCAACGCAAATTCAGGTTGTTCGCTTCGACTGAGAATCAAAATATCATCCAGCACTTGCGTCATCTGGCGAATTTTCGCTCGCAGGCGTTGAACGTGCTTTTGTTTGCGATCAATCGAGAGCCGATCGCTGTTGAGTAAATCGATCGACGTGGATATCACCGCTAAGGGCGTTTTTAACTCGTGAGCAGCATCGGCAAGAAAGCTCGTTTTCTGCTGGTGATAGTCTTTCTCTTTTTCTAAAGCTTGTTCTAGCGCTGCTGGGGCAGGAACTGCAATCGCTTCACTGCACTCGCGGCTAATGGTGGCGAACCCTAAAGGCTGATTCGTATACTGATCGCGAATCAAAAACCATTGACTCTCAAACGAAATCGGCTCAGACTGTCGCAACATGACAAACTGCCCGCGCCAGTGACCGCATTCCGCTAATTGCGGCAATACGGTTTCGTGCCAAAGATGCTGCATTGCCTCACTCAAAATCGCGGTGAAGGGTGACAAAGCATCCATAAACCCTAACATCGCCTTACCGCTCGAATTGAGACAGAGCCAATTGCCTTCAAGCGATACCGCTCCGACCAAATCTGGGCTTTGCTGCGCGATCGTGGAAAACCAACCCGACTCAATCCAGGTAAACTCTGAATGATCGGGCTGCTCAAACTGAGCCGCTGGACGACGCGACTCTTCTAAAACTGGAGTGAATACTCGTGTCGCCTGATGAGTAGACTTCATTACAGCCTGCCTCGCTATCACATCACAGGGAACTAAACCCAACGCGAGGAGTATCCTCACGAAAGTTCAGTAATTACTATTAGCTAGTTTCTCCGGTTGCAATGCTTTGTCCGTACAATCCCGGTTATCTTTATCGAGTCTTTATAGTTTTGGCGTGAAAAACTACGTAAAGTTCAGCGATCGTACAAAATTGCGCCAAAAAGTTCAGTGTGTCAAAACTTTGGTAATTCCATCCGTATTTTGCAGATGATTTTGCACCTTGCGGATCTGCACTCACTAAAAATACGGAGTCGGCTAAATGGTACGGTCAGTACTGCGATCGCAGAATTGAGCGAATCAGAGCGCATAGACGGAACTCAACAGGTTTATCGCAAAATGATTCCGCATACATTCAGAGAAGCGTTAGTAATCCTATCAGTAGAATTTCGTAGAAGAACTTCGGTAAAGTTGCGTGGTTAAACGCTTAACGATCGTGCGATGACTCGTCTACCTTAGATGGAAACCTTGCCAAATAAGCATAATTTTACTGAGTAATCAACCTGCTTTTTGGATTAGTCAAGGATTAAACTCTGCAATTCTTGAGCCAGCTTCAAATTTAGGCAGAATTTATCTCTAGTTTATGCAGCGGTTCAAGACTTACCCATTTCTTTAAAGGCGAACCCCTGAAAAAGTAGTATTTTCACTAAGTGCCTCCGTATTATTTGTTAACTTCAGAGCGACATACAAGCGATCGTGTCCTCTCCAACTGAGACACGCCTCTTTTCTAATCAAGGGATCTCTACCAGTTTCACTAAAGCACCAGGGCTGTCCTGGAATCGAGCGCATCATCTACCCAATTTTCTCCAACTCGATTCCACATATTAGACGCAACTGATTTAGGAACGAGATTCTCATGCGCGAAAGGCTTTCTGTCTCTTCAGCTATCCTTCGGTTTCTTCAAGCAGGACTGCCCCTCCAGGCGATGAAGGGAATTTTGTCCTTCCCCAGACGGCTACGACGTTATCTTTTGTTTGCGATCGATAGCGCGATTTTCCTGATTGCGACCTGTATCGCACTCAATCTTCGATTTGAAGATCTCCCGCTGTTCGATCAAGTGCAACAGTATCAGGATGCTTTGCTATTAGTCATTCCGATTAAATTTTGTATTTTCTACTTATTAGGAATGTATCGCCCGTTGCTACGGCACACAGGGGCAGAAGTACTGTGGTTAGCTCTGAAATCAGTGGTTTTGGGCGAGGCGGGACTGGTCGCTTTTAGCTGGCTGCTGCAAGTCTCCGTGTTACCGCGATCGGTACAGATTATTTCAGCCCTGATTACTTGGATTGGAGTCGTCGGCATTCGGTTTTCAGTCCGTCAATTTTTAGTCTTGGTCGATGCTGCACCAAAGGTATCGACTCAAGTTCCGCGCCTGATTCCTTCGCTTAAGGAGCTTGAGTCACAGCGAATTATTATTTATGGTGCGGGTTCGGCTGGATTTCAGCTTTCTCAAGCGTTGATGCGCGAATCGGCTTATCAAGTCGTTGCCTTTATCGATGACAATCCCGATATTCATGGGCGATTGCTCGATCGTACTCCGATCTACAGTCCAGTGATGCTAAGAACGCTGATCAATCAGTATCAAGTAACGATGGTTTTGCTAGCGGTTCCGTCTGCAAAACCTCAAGAAAAGCGTCGAATTCTCCGCAGTTTGAAAGGACTCCCCGTAAAGGTGAAAACAGTTCCTTCAGTGCGTGAGATTGTGGCAGAGCGAGTCTCGATCGGGCAAATTCGCAATGTTGATATTTCCGACCTTCTAGGACGTGAGGAAGTTTTACCCGATCCAGGTCTGTTGCGGGTTAATATCACCGATAAATCCGTGTTAGTCACTGGAGCAGGAGGCTCGATCGGGTCGGAACTCTGTCGCCAAATTGCTCAACAAAATCCGCGCTTGTTGGTGCTGTATGAATTGAATGAGTTTGCGCTGTACTCGATCGATGCGGAACTCGCAGAAGCTTATCCAGACATTCCTCGCAAAGCGCATTTAGGATCGGTGACAGATGGCGATCGCTTAACCGAAGTCTTCCAAAAATATGAGATCGAGACGGTTTATCACGCCGCTGCCTACAAGCACGTTCCGTTAGTTGAAAGCAACGCGGAACAAGGGATCATTAACAATGCTTACGGCACGATGGTGACGGCGCAAACTGCCGATCGCTGTAAAGTCGATACGTTTGTGTTGATTTCCACGGATAAAGCGGTGCGTCCAACAAACGTAATGGGTGCAACCAAGCGAATTGCGGAATTAGTGCTACAAGCGCTAGCCGCTAAACCGGAGACTCACACGCGATTTGTGATGGTTCGATTCGGCAATGTGTTGAATAGCAATGGATCGGTTGTGCCGCGATTTAAGCAGCAAATTGCAGCAGGCAAGCCGATTACGCTAACGCACCCGGAAATGACGCGCTATTTTATGTCGATTCCAGAAGCCTCGCGATTGGTGATTCAGGCGGGAGCCATGGGACAGGGGGGCGATGTCTTTCTATTGGATATGGGCGAACCTGTGCGGATTTATGACCTTGCGGTACAGATGATTGAGTTGAGCGGGTTAGTGCCTGGAGAAGATATCGACATTGAGATTACGGGGTTGCGACCCGGTGAGAAGCTGTATGAAGAATTGCTGATCGGTGGGGATGCGATGGAGACGAGTCATCCGAAGATTTTTGGGGCACGAGAAGCAATGATACCGTGGGAAAAGTTAGAACCCTTATTGGATCAACTTTTCTTGGTGTCCTATCAGAAGAATGTGAACAAACTACGATCGCTGCTCAAAACATTAGTGCCGGAATATGCACCGACGATTAAGCCTTCTTCTGTGCTTCGCCCACACAATTCTTGATTCTCAAGGAGCAGCCATCTGCTCCTTTCTACTTACTTCAGCAAAATTCGGCTACTCGGCCCGATCTGCGATGGCGAAGCCTTCGAGCCTTCCAGAACAACGCGGCTAACCTGCTGTAGCTGATTGTTGCTCAAAATTCCGCCAAGGTTTGAGTCAACACCGATCGGGCTAGAGATCGGAGGCGCGATCGGGCTAGGAATCGGCGTACTACCGGGAGTCGTAGGCGGAGCTTGCGTGATCGGAGCTAAACCCGCCGGAATCGTGACGCGCAATTGAACGGGCATGGCATCGATGCGGTAGGAAAAAACAGTTGGGCGCGGTGGAATCTGAGGATTGGCGCTGAAATTGTAGTGCGATCGAAAATCGAATACGGTCGGACTCGTGCCGCCATTACGATCGCTGTAGCGCGGCCCTTGTCCGCTGATGTCGAATGTGCCTTGATACTGTTGCCCCGTAGCAGGATCGGTTGCGATCCCCGTATATTGTCCACGAACGACCAATTCATCTTGGATCGTGCCATTAAATCGGGTTAGTGCATTGTGATTGCGGCGAATCGGCTGAAGTTCACCATTTGATAGCACTGGAGAAGTGAGCGTTGCATCAGTCGATACGATCGGAATTCCGCGAAAATCGACAAAGTAGCGACCACTGCCATCGACTTGCACTAAATTCGGGTTGAAATCTTGAGCCGAGTAGACGAGTTGCCCATTTCTAAAAAAGCGTCCTTGACTGTCTGTATTGACTCTGGTTGTGCCTTGGTTGAAATTGGGATTTTGGCTTGGGGGGACGACCGTACCCGACACAACGCCCGTACTGCGGATAGTGATTTGAGCAGAGGCGGAATTGGCTCCGATCGAACTGAGGGGAATCGCGATCGTTAAAAGAGCGAGGGTTTTAGATAGCATGATGATTTAGAACCGGAATGTTGCACGAACTGCGCCAACCACGATCGGATCATTTGCAGCATTGTGATTGGAATTGAAAACCACGAAAACGCCAGGAGTAATGTCAAGAAAGGGATTAATTCTAGCGCGGTAGAATGCCTCTAAATGTAGGGCTGTATCGGGTTGTCCACCTTCGCCCCCTGTGTCACTAAACCGAGGAAAGTTATATTCATCTGGTAGTGTACTGCTTGTGATTTTAGGCGGTTGACCGAAGAGAAGACCACCGAGATTTCCCGGCACAAACAAGTCAGAAAACGCAGAGAAAACCATCCAGTTTGTGGTCTGTACGGAACCCGGAACTTCAATGGCTTTCGAGCTTGTCCAGCCGCCCCAACCGCCGATCGTCAATTTTTGATTTAATCGCCATGCGGCTGTTGCCCCGATCGCATGAGTCGTAAAAGCTGTATTCGTCGGGGCAAAAGGCGACAGGAGTTGTGAATCTCCGATTCCGGTTCCGATAAAACCATCGGGCGATCGCGAAAACAGATAGTGAATGCCAACATCGATCGTGTTGGTTGGTGCGATCGTTAATTGCGCTCCGGCAACATAGCGCCCGCCCACCAGTCCGCCGAAATTCGCATTTCCCGCAAATGAAGGCAGTTCCGCACTGTATACACCTTGTAAACTGATGCGCGGATTGATTTGCCAATCGAATCCAACGCCCCCAGTTCCATTCCCGATCGCTAAAATCGGATTGCGCTGACCGAGCAATGACAGTGCGCCTTCTCCCGATCCTTCTAGCGGATTGATGCCGCGAAAGGTGTTCGACGGATTCACTCCAGATGCACCAATTAAAACTCCGAAATTATTAGCGATCGGGAACCGATAAGACAAATCGCTGATGAAAATTTGGTTGTCTTGTTCGGATTCGTAAGAGAGCCGTCCCATGTTGGTGAACAAATTGGGAGAGGTCGATCGTAGGTTTCCCGTTTGCAACGTGGTCAAGAGCAAATCTCGCCCACTAAACGAGGTTGCAAGCGAGATCTGAACGTTGTCGGTCAATGTTGGTTTCAGTTCGCCTTGACGGTCGGGGATGCCATCTCTGGGAAACAGATCTACATCTGCTTTATTGCTAGCCTGAGCGGACAAAATCGCTTGTCCAAACAATCGCGTCGTTGTTGAAAATTGATTCTTTTCTAGCGTTGCCGTTCGGGTTTCTAAAGTATCGACTCGACCTTTCAGCGCTGCTAATTCAGTTGTGAATTCGGTTTGTAATTTTTGCAGTGCGTTTAAATCTTCTCGTGTCACTGCATCCGATCGTTGAGCCGTGATCAATTCTTGAACTCGATCGAGACACGCATTCAAGCCAGCCGCGAATTCGTATCGAGTGAGTGCCCGATTTCCGCGAAAGGTACGATCCGGATATCCCGCAATACAGCCATACCGCTCGACTAATCCTTGGAGCGCCTGAAATGCCCAGTCGCTCGGCTGCACATCTAACAATTGCGAAACCGAAGTCACTTGCTCCATGCCGTCCGGCTCGATCGTACTTTCAGAGCTAAACTCTGGTACTGCTGAAGGACTACGATCGACATCGGGCGCAATCGGCTTCAGTTGAGATTTAGTATCGCTTTTGACAATGCTAAATTCTGGCGATCGTACTGTCTCTGGAGTCGCGGCTGTGATCTTCGCAGATTTTGAGACGGACTGAACAGAGTTCTGAAGCGTCCGTCCTGTGCCAATGATAGGGGGCTGTTGGGGGGGCTGCGCGATCGCTCCAATCTCAGTCATCGTCAATTTATTCTGAGTGCTGCCTTCCCCTTATACCCGCAACTTCGTATAAAATCTCACCTTCGTCTTAAGTACAGTCAATCAGACGACTTTCTTTCTTCAGATGGGCGTATCGATCGAGTTTCGACCGCTAAATTAAATCTAAACTCTTCGATAACAAGTTCTCATAACATGAATGTTCAGCCGCGATATCGCTCAAGTCTTGTTCTCGCGCTATTGATTGGATTTGGCGCAGTGATTGGAATCTTTCGCCTTTATCAGAATGTTTTGAGTAAACCTATCTTTCCGATCGACAGAGGTACACTGACGATTACTCGCGTCGATCGTTTAGAGAATTCCGAAGTTTAACAAATTGCATTGCTCCCTTTGCTAATCTGATTGAGGATTCACTGGGAAAAACGCGCCATGACTGAGACACCGCAAGAATTACCAAACGCTGACGAACTGCTTTTATCGCTCCGTCGAAAACAAGGATCATGGGTCGAGTGGGGTCAAGCTTGTCAAACTTTGCAGAAAGCAGGCTACACGCCTCAGGCGATCTTTGAAGCGACTGGATTTGAGCCGATTCACCAAAACCAAATCATCGTCGCATCCCAGGTTTACGATTCGATGTTAAAAGTCGGTGTTTCGGATGCAGTTCGATCGCATTTCGGTCACAAAGCCAGCGACATTCTCTACGAACTGCGGGTTCTCTCTCAGTCAGAGCGAGCCGCCGCCGCAGAGTTAGTGTTTGAAAAGGGTTTAGACACTGATGAAGTTCACGAAGTTGCTCGTGCGCTCAAGGACTACTCACGACTGAGCAAACTCCCCGAAGGATTTACGGCACATCCCGGTGATGCGATCGCGTTTCAAGCTTGGAAAACGGCAAAAGAGAAAACTGATTTGCAAGAACGATCGCGCTATATCGCCAGAGGTTTGAAATTTGCTCATAGTGAAACTGCTCGACGTGAGATCGAATCTCTTTTAACCGATTTCACGGTTACGCCAAAACGCCCTGCTCCGCGCCTTCCGGTCTATCGCCTAGAATCCGATGAGCAACTTCCGCGCATTCTTCCAGTCGCCGGAAAACTACCGCTCACCGTCGCAGATCTTCACGCTGTCCCAATGACCGAAGAAACGGGAGCATTCGCGATCGTCCAATTCTCAGGAACGGGCGCATGGATGACGGTTCCGGGCTGGCAGGTGATTCGGAGCGCGGATGATCCGGTAGCAATCCTGTGTGACAGCAATCGACTACCGACTCCGTTACCCGGCACGACCGAAGAAGTGATCGTTGTGTTGGATCGAGCGCAGCGGGACTGGGAGGCGGATAGTTATTTTGCGATCGCGAACGGAGAGCAAATTGAATTGCAGTGGTTTGAAGAAGCGCCAACTGTACCGCTCTTGGGGCGTGTCATTCTTGTGATGCGTCCGAGGAAGGTACTAGACGAAGCTTACTCAACCGAGCTTTGGCAACTTGATGAATAGGATTAAAAAAAGCGGTTCCAGAACGGAACCGCTTTAGATCAAGGGGTATCTCAAGGCTTATCGAACTTGACCATGTAACGGGGTCATCTCGATCGGTTTAATGAAATACAGTTTCGCTAGTTGAACCCCATTCGAGAGGTAGTAAGGCAGCTTTTTCAGCGTCTTAACGAATTTTGATCCGTTGGCGATGTCGATCGCTCTTAAATTCTCGTTGTTCTTCACGCAAGTTTCCAAGCGTGAGTAGAACTCAGGATGCTTCACATCGAGAACGATCGGGAAAACGCGACCTGCGGTTTCATTCGTTTTCTCGATCACGGTGTAGTCAAACTCGTGGGTGTTTAGACCGATCGCTTCATAAAAATCGGGTTTTTGAATGTCATTTAAGTACATCGTCGCAAACACCGACAGCAAGAAGAACCGACACCAGAGCTTCGCTTTCCAATCGTTTAAGAATTGGGGCTGAGTCCGCATCAGGGCATCAAAAAAGTCACCGTGGCGGTTCTCATCCTGACACCAGTTATCAAAAAACTTGAAAATCGGATAGATCCGATCTTCAGGATGAGCATCAAGGTGCTGGAAAATGGTAATGTATCGCCAATATCCGATCTTCTCAGAAAGGTATGTTGCGTAAAAGATGAACTTCGGCTTGAAGAAAGTGTATTTGCGGCTCTTGGTCAAGAAGCCCAGATCCAGAGAAAGATTGAAATCAGATAAAGCTTTGTTCAAAAACCCAGCATGACGCGCTTCATCGCGGGATATCAGAGCAAATCCTTCTGCTAAGAGAGGATTGCGATCTTTTAGCTTGCGGGATAGTTCTTTGTAAAGCAGAAAGCCTGAAAACTCAGAAGTGCAAGAACGCTCTAAGAATTCGACAAACACTTTACGGGTATGTCCATCAATGTGATCCCAAGATTGCTCAAATTCAGCATCACGCACAAAATGATGGCGATTGTAGTCGTTTCGCAATTCGGCAACGATCGCCTCAAACTCCTCTTCATTGAGGGAGAGATCCATCTGCGCCATCTCATCAAAGTCGGTGGTGTAGAAGCGCGGCGTAAGAAGCGTTTCTTTGGCTGGAACCTTGATTCCGGGGCGCAGTTCTTCAAATCCTGGTTTTTTAAGAGAATCTACCATGAGTTTTACGCAAAGCGCAGTGTGGTCTAAGTGAGCGTGTGGATGCGGCAAATCGCTCTACCATCAGCATTCCACGTTTTCTATACGCTTCTTAGTCTACCAAGCTTCCTGCAACGCTTTTCCGCAGTTTTATTAAGAGTTGCAACAGGTCTTCACACTTTGGAACAGTCTCTAAGCCCATCCCCGCAAGCGATACACCAAAATTCCGACATATTCTTTCATCGCGCGGGAGGTGCGACGGAGTTGATCCGCATCCGGCAGCGTGTCGAGAATGGTCGCTTCTAAGCTCGATCGAGTTGCTTGCCCCAGTTGAATCGAAGTGTAATCGGTCGGAGCGGGAATCGCATCAATCCCAAGCTTTTTGAAAATCATCATCGATCGCGGCATATGCATCGCGGAGGTCACGAGCAAGATTTTCTGGATCTTCTGAGCTTTCATAATTTCCAGCGAATTCACCGCATTCTCGCGCGTGTTCAGCGATCGGGGTTCGAGCAACATTGCCGATCGCTGAACGCCCATCGTTTCCATCAAAATCGCCATGTCCTCGGCTTCAGATGAGCTACTCGGTCGCCAATCCACTCGCCCCCCGCTGAGAATCAACTTTGGTGCTTTCTTATCCCGATACAGTTTCGCTCCATAAAGAACGCGATCGCCTTCTTCTCGAATTTCGATCCACGGGCGCGGCGGCAGTGCAGATTCCGTTGCACCCCCAAGCACGACGATCGCATCTGCGGTCGGGAGTTCGCCCTGCGTAATGTACTGAAATTCTAAGGATTCAACGATTGCATCACTGATCCAAGCGCTTGAACTCAAGAATAGAATCAGGAATGTGAGGGTGACGGGGATTAAAGCTAAACGCGATCGCTTTTTCCACAACAGAATCAGCGTGAGAATGAGCAAAACACAACTCAATCCCAACGGATAAAGAAAGATCGGCAGCAGTTTAGAAAGAAATAGAAACATGGGAATGCGCGATCGAGGTCGCAGAGTATTTTAATCCCTGCTTCACGCCTCGATCGCCGTTATCCGCTAAACGTTGAGGACATCCTTTGCCGCAGCGAGATAGTATTGTCTCTCATCAAATCCGTTCAGTCCGCCGTTGATCGTGCGCGACACCATTTCGACATCATCTCGATCGGCAAATTGATTAATCTGATTTTTTGACCAGAACCAACCCGCACTCAGACACGCCAAATCATGTTCAGCCAAGCGCGTCGGGGCTTGAATCAAGTTAATTCCAAGTGCCTGTCCACAAGCTTGATAGTTCGATCGACCCGTGATTTGAATCAACCCCCGACCTTTGAAACGGCGACCGTCACCCGGTTCTGTGTTGCCAAGATCGGTTCTATCTTCGAGATAATCGCCTGGATCAATTTCTTCAAGATAGTTGAATGAACCCGATTCATGGATCAATTGAGCGAGAAAGTGAGCCTGACGTAAAGGAGTATTAATTTTATACTCTGCCATCGTTAAAAGAAGATGCGGCAGCAGCGAAGTCACTTGAGCAGGATCGGCATAAGGTGCAATTTCTAACAGCCGATCGACATTAATATCGGCTAAAGGCGTTGCCGGAAAGATCGCAGCGTAAGGATTCTGAGTCGTTCTTGCAGGCATTGATAAAAGCGATCGTAATGCAGCATCGATCGCCTGATCTTGCGGCTGAAACTGCGCGTTCCGAATGTTCAGAATCAACTGTCTGAGACGATTAACCGTTTTGACACGCGCAATGCTCACCGCTTCATTTGGGAAACTGCCTTGATAGGGAGCGCGATCGCCAGGACGTGCAGGGAGATTGCTCAACTGCCGCAGTAGTGTGTCTGCATGAGCATCATTCGGCTGAAGATCGTTGCTCGTCGTACTCAGCAAAATTTGCTGTAAGCGATCAGCAGATTGCTTTCTCCAGATTAAAAGTTGCGGCAGTGATGTCATCTTGAGATCTCCCCAGTAAAGACCAACGATAAGTTTCAACAAGAAGATTAAAACTTGCTGATTGACTCAGGTTAGACCGCAGATCAAGCGAAACAACTGCGTAGTTTTGGGCAACTCATGAAGAACTTAAAAAGCATCTCCGTATTTTCATGGATAGGGGGAGCTATACTTTTTATAGGCAAAACCTAAACTTTTGGACGATTTCGAGATTGCTGGAATCTGTTTACATAAGTTAAATTGATTCTCATAAAAGCAGGGCGATGACATGGAAGCGAAAAAGCGATCGAGATTAATTCAGTTTCTTCGGGAAGAATTGGCGCTTCCGACTTCTGCGATCGATCTTGCGATCAAGCATAGTCAAACTGAACTCGCCCCCCTGCCGATGGTACTTTGGCAGTACGGCTTAGTCACGTTGAACCAGCTTGATCAAATTTTCGATTGGTTAGAAAAAGCGTATTGATTCAATTGCCCTCATACAGTCTGCCGTTACGAATTTGCACGACCGGATGATTGGCTAACCGAATGAGGTTTTCATCGTGAGTCGTCACCAAAACAGTAATTCCGATCTGATTTAGCTTTTTCAGAATCTTAACCACTTGCCAGGAATTATCAGGATCGAGATTTCCGGTCGGTTCATCGGCAAGAAGAATCGGAGGAGTCCCCACGATCGCACGGGCAATACTAACCCGTTGCTGTTCTCCACCCGAAAGCTCTTCAGGAAAACAGTCCGCTTTATGAGCTAATCCGACCATTTTGAGTGCAGGCTGTAAGCGACGTTGAATTTCAGGACGAGAATAGCCCTGCGCCCACAGCGCAACCGAAACATTCTCCGCAACAGTTCGACGCGGGATTAGTTTGTAATCTTGAAACACGATTCCGATGCGACGACGCAAAAACGCAAGTTGATTGCCGCGCAGTTGAGCCGGATTTTGTCGATCGACCCATACTTCACCTTCAGACGGCAATTCTGCCCCGTACAGCAATTTAAGAAGGGTTGATTTCCCAGAGCCAGAATGTCCTGTAATAAATAGAAAATCGCCCCCTTTAACATCGAGCGAAATGCCTGTGAGCGCAGAACTTCCGTTCGGGTAAGTTTTGCTCACCTGACGCAGTTGAATCAGCGCTTCAGCAGGCGGAGATTGAGAAGCAGCATCACGGGTAGGGACTTGGGAGGAACGACGATTCAGGACTTGAGCCATAGCAATTGGCACAGGAAATCAACCCCCTTCTTGTACACCCGAAATTGATCCGCTCCCTCCGGGAAATCTCGGTAGATTAATTTTGCTCGGTTCGACATAAAAAATGCGCTGAGGATTTCACCCAGCGCACTTTAAATTTGAACTTTAAGTTAAATGAGGCACGCTTTAGCGTTTAAGTTCGTTCAGCCACTCGCGTAACTGCTCTCCAGCAACATCACGACCGCCTAAACCAAACGCGATCGCAATCGCCACCGCAATCGCACCGAGTAATAGACCAAACGCCAAGTTTACAATGTTCGGCGCAATGCCAATTTGTTGAAGTGCCAACGCTGCCACAAATCCGAGAATCGCAATTCGAGCCGTTTGACCCAACAATTTCGACTGCCGACTTCCTGAACTGGTAATCAAGTTGTACGCCAGGTTTGCTAAATACAATCCCACCGCAAATACAACCAGCCCAGACAGAATGCGTCCGAAAATATAGAGCAATCCAGCAATGATCGCAGTCAATGCTTGAATTCTCAAAACATCTACAGCAGCAACCGTCGCAAACAGCAAAATCCCAACCAAAACGACTACGCCTGCAATTTCAGAAGGAGATCGCACTCCTGATGTCTCATTGGGTTGCAGCATCGTTTCACCCGTTTGAAACTCAGTGCTGTATTGTTCTGGCGGAACTTTGGGCGTATAGGGCGCGGATTGCAGTCCTAGCCAGTAAAAGAGATTGTCAAATCCAATGCTGGCAAGAATGCTCGACACCAAATCGGCAACAAACTTACCGAGGACATAAGCGATCGCTAAAATTGCCGCTGCGGTAAAGATCAGAGGCAGTGAATTCAACACCTGATTCAACATTGCAGTTGCAGGCCCCGAAATCGCTGGAATCCGAAGCGCATCCAACGCCGCAGTTGCCGCCGGGATCAAAATCAAGACATAAACGATCGTGCCGAGAATCCACGACAGCGATTGACCGCCCCGCGTCCGACTCAATCCGATTCTTGACCCAACTTGATCAGTTCCGACAGCAGCAAGCAAATTCGTCACAATGCCGCGTACCGTCCGCGCCAAAAACCAACCAATCGCCCCGATCGCCAACGCTTTAATAATGTTGGGAAGCGCACTTAGAATATCATTCAGCAGGTTTTGAACAGGCTGGAGCGGGCCTTGCAGGTTCAAAACTCCTAGAATTAGCGGTAAGAAAAATAAGAAAACGAACCAGTAAACCGCATTTCCTAACGTATCGCTGAGCCGAAAGGTATTCACTCCTAGAGGATCGTCGCTCGGATCAGACAGCTTCTCATCCAACGAGAACGATTGTGAAGTGCGAACGACGATCGCTTTGGCGATCGTTGCCACCACCCACGCCAATCCCGCCAGCAGTGCCGCTGCGCCCAACTGAGGCAAGAAGGAGAAAATCTGATTCAGAAAGCCATTCAGCGGTTGCGTAACCGCGTTGAGTCCAAGCGCGTTCAGAGCGGCGACCAGTGCCAGAACCATAATGATCCAAAACACGATCGTCGAAATTAAGCCTTCGACATTGAAATTCGCCTGTCCACGTCCGCCTGAAACCCAATCTGCTAGACGATTATCGAGCGTCGTCTGCTTCAATAGTCCACGCACAATACTCGACACGAAAACGGCGACTAGCGCCCCAATCAGTAGGACAAGTAACGCACCGCCTAACTTAATCAATAAATCCGCGACATTGACTCCTTGAATGTAGCCAAATGGCGCTTCTCCGGGCGGAAGTTGAGCAAACTCCAGGTTCCCCGTGAGTCGCTGCATTCCCCCTAACTGGTCAATGTGTTGCAATAACTCGTTCATGGTTTTTTGATCAACCCCTTTCGCTTTCAAAAAAGCGCTAAATCGATCGCTTTTGTAGATGTATTGCAACCGCTGCTCCAAGAGAACCAAACCCGTTTGTCTACCCTTCGCACAGTCCACAGTAAAAGTACTGGTTTCCGTGACCAAGAGTAGCGCACCCCTCTTTGAAGTTACGGTTGCATCATAAGAGTACTCGTATCTCTCCTTAGAGAAAAGCTTTTAGAAATACTTTTTTGAATTTTCTATGAAGTACTTGGATAAGCGATCGACAAAGCGATCGACAATGTGAATGCGCCGAACTCGTGATGCGACTTGCTTAATTGCTGAATCGCACAAGTTAGAGGAAAGTATCTCACTTCCTAAATTGATTTATCTTCAGCCTACAGGGAGAGTCTAGCGATTTAAGGCACAAATGTTCGATATAGAGAAAAATAAGAATGGACTCAAAGCAGTGTTTCGTAGAGGTGGGAGGCATGACATATGGAAGTTTTTGAGCAATCGATCCTAATTCAAGCGAGTGCAACCGATGTGGAGCGCTGTTTTACAGACTTAAATTTGATGCACCGCTGGCTGAATCCGACATTGCGGTGTGAGCCGATTGAGCAGTGGTCAACTGAGGTCGGTAGCGAAAGTCGCTTTGTGATTCAGATCCCGGTGTTGCAGCCTGCGCTAAAAAGTGTGGTGGCAGAACGCCAACCGGGATTAGTGGTTTGGCAATTTGAGGGCTTTTTTAAGGGATGCGATCGCTGGGAGTGCAATCCCGAAGCAAAAGGAACGCGCTTACTCAATCGCTTTGAATTCGAGATTCCGAATGCGATTGTGCGGTTTGGGTTTAACCGATTTGCCGCAAAGTGGACGCAGGAAGATATGCAGGCACAATTGCGCCGATTGAAACGAGTCGCAGAAACGCTGCGTTAACGGCGGGTCGAACTGGCATTAATCTAAAGAGTCTGCAATATTGACGGCACGTTTTAATGCGATCGCACAGTTTCATTCGTGATCCTGCTCGATCCGAGCAATCCCAGTTTTCGGATAGTACCGCGCTAAAATCTGCCGATATTCGTACCCCATTTCCGCCAGTTTCAACGCTCCAAGCTGACTCATTCCTCGCCCCCGAAACGCATCGGCAACAATATCATCCGATGCCGCATACAGCGATTCAACAATCCCGCCTCGATAGCTGACAAATTCACCTGCCGTTTGGTCTACCGCTTGATTGCTGCGATCGGATTCTCGCGTCATGCCGCTATATACCTGAAAATACTCGTCCGACCCCATATGATATAGCGGTTGTGCCCGTCGAAAATAGTAGGTCAGCGCATACGATCGAGCCGCGACCGCCTGTGCTTTCAGCGCTTCTTTATTCCAACTCGGTGATACTTCACTGGCAACCACACTGTAGAGATAGTGGCGCAAATCAATATAGTTCACGGCCCAAATTCGCCCACCTTGTGCAGCAAGCAAAAAGCGCCCGCGATAAGGCTTATCGCCTAAATACAGCACTCCATTCGCTGCGGGTTGAATCATGACCATTCCTGGTAATTGACCGCTGCCGAAACTCATCCGATCGCCCCTTGCTTGAACCGTGTAGGGATTTCCTGCTGCAAGCTGGCTTAACGATCGACCATTTGCATCCGAAATCGTTGCCCCTTGAGACGCGGTTATCGAGATTGTCGGCTGTCCCATGGCGATCGCAACCTGCATTTCGATCAATGAATCCACTGTACCGACTGAGGCAGCGAATGCGGCTTTCGATCGCTCATTAATTGCAGCTTGCTCTTTTGTATATTTCTTTGGATCGACCGGAGTTAAAGTCGGTTTCGGAGTTGGGGATTTTTGAGCTTGTGGAGGCGGCGAAGTTAAGGTCGAGGGCGTTGGCGATGCGAGTGGCGCGTTTAACTGCGAAGCACCCGATATCGGTACGGATTCTACCTCGGTTTGAGGGCGCTGATTCAAATACAGTCCAGCCAGCGGAATGAGTGCGAGAAACGGCACAAGCAACCAGGGACGATGTTTCAACCGCTCTAAAATCGATTTACGCCACATAAAACTGAGGTTCGGAATTCAAAATTGGACTGCATCTTCACCTTAACTCTATTCAATCTTGAATTCCGAAATCCGCTTACCAGCCTTTGTCCGCTTTTTCTAAAACGTACATCGCAACCGATTGGATTTGATCTTCTTTCAATCGACCTCTAAACGCAGGCATAGCGTTTTTGCCGTTTGTTACTTGAGTCACGATCGCTTCGACCGTATCCTTGCCATTCGCAGTCAGTGCATCTTTTTTAAGCGTTTTTGCTGCATTAATTGCGTTACCGCCACCCGCATGACAAGCCGCGCAATTTGCATTAAACACTTTCGCGCCCGCAGCAGCATCCGCAGCTAACGCAGATTGGTTCATTCCGATTAGAAATAGAACCGAAAGTGCGATCGTTACCAATAGTGTTCTCATTCTGTGAATCGTCGTCTTCATCGTTCATCTCTTAAACATCAACCAGCGAGCAGTCCCACCACTATCCATGCTGTCCCCGCTAATTTCCCTTCGTCAAAAGACAGCCTGTAAAACATTACATTTCTGTAATTTATCTTAATGATTAGTTATGCTTTCAAAATGAGCTTGATCAGCTTCTAGATTGCGTCTCTACCACGGCACCATATTTGTTACTAGAAGCATTAATTCAAACTACAAGTTTTTCGGGAAACTAGAATTGCGATCGCAACAATTGGATTAATCCATTACAAAGAACGAAGGATTTCTATACTAAACTTTGGTCGCTTTAACGATTAGAAAATAGCCCAAAAAACGGGGCAAAACCGTATAACTATCTATTCAAATCGATACCAATCAAAGATACAGTTTGAATGCAGTTAAATTTCTTATTGTTTGAATTTAGAATTCCTTTAGTTTCAATCATTTTTTGACTAGACGAGTGTTCACAAAGACGATAATCTTATTTCAATCCACCAGTTGAGTTTAATACATTGAACTGAATGGATGCCTGAACAAATCGAAACCATTGACTCAACTCAATCGTTTCTAATGCGTTCAAAAAGACAGTTATTTTCTCGTAAAAATACGTAAGCGTGGTTCGCTCTCACTGACCCTCAATCTTACACAAATTCAGCAGTTTTAAGTTTGCCAAATCTGACAAAGTTGAAGACTGAATGATCGATTTGAAGTCATGTTGCGACGACCCATCTGCTTCTGTGAATCTCCCCTGCGATCGAACGATCGACGAGGGAGAAGCCTTGCTATCCTTGGAGACTCGACATGACCGAATTCAACTTCTTGACTCGCCGAAGGTTCTTATGGACGGCTAGTGCAGCAGCAGGAGCCGTCACCCTGAAAGGATGTACTTTAACGCCTCCTTCCCCGTCTGATTTGTCCCCGAAAGCTCAAACTCTTTCCCTTTCACCCGCTGAACTGCCTGAAACGACTCGGATCAAACTCGGTTATATCGCGATCGTCGAATCTGCTCCTTTGATCATTGCTCAGGAGAAAGGATTTTTTGCTCGACACGGCATGACTGATGTCTCGATCGCAAAGCAGCCCTCTTGGGGAGCCGCTCGCGATAACGCAGAACTTGGTTCAGAAAACGGTGGGATTGATGGCGGGCAATGGCAAATGCCGATGCCGCATCTATTAAGTGAAGGTTTGATTACCAAAGGAAACCGCAAAATTCCGATGGTGGTTCTTGCGCAACTTTGCACACATGGAAACGGCGTTGCTGTAGCAAACAAACACATTGGTAAAGGCTTTGAATTGAACTTAGCCCAATCCGGTGCAGCCGACTATATTCGCGAAATGAAGAAGACGGGAACTCCTTTCAAGGCGGCTTATACGTTCCCCAAAGCGAACCAAGATTTCTGGATTCGGTACTGGATGGCAGCAAACGGTGTCGATCCGAACAATGACATTAACTTGATGGCAGTTCCGTCCTCGCAAACTGTTGCCAACATGAAAACGGGAACAATGGATGCCTTCAGCACAGGCGATCCTTGGCCCTACCGGATTGTGCGCGACAAAGTTGGCTTCCTCGCTGTGTTAACCGCTCAGATTTGGCAATACCACCCTGAAGAATACGTCGCGGTTCGCAAAGAGTGGATTGAGAAAAATCCGAAAGCAACCAAGGCAGTTCTCAAAGCGATCATGGACGCTCAGATGTGGTGTGACAAGCCAGAAAACAAAGAAGAGCTTTCCCGCATTTTGGCACAGCGCAGGTTCTTCAATGTTCCACCTGATTTCTTGCGTGGCCCTTATGCCGGACAGTATCAGTTAGGCGACACCCAGAAGCCAGAGAATAATCCAGAACTGGCGGTGAAGTATTGGAAAGACGGCAAAGGTAGTGTGTCTTATCCGTACAAGAGCCATGATCTATGGTTCCTGACTGAGAGTGTGCGTTGGGGATACTTGCCGCAGGGCGCATTGAGCGAAGCCGATCGCATTGTTAACGAAGTCAACGGCGAGAAGTTTTGGAGAGAAGCCGCTCAGGAAATGGGTGTTGCACAAGCAGACATTCCACAACAACCGACGCGTGGGGTTGAGAAGTTTTTTGATGGTGCAGAGTTTGATCCAACAAAACCCCAGGCTTACCTGGATAGTTTGAAGTTCAAGAGTTTGAAAGCCTAGTTGCGACTAGGACAAGGATGTTTGCACAGTCTCAATTGCAGTAAGGAGAATCGACATGACAGCTACGTTGGGTAAAAGTAGAGCAGGGTTTGGTGGGATCAATTTGTCGAAGTTGGGCAAAGAAATTGTGCCGCCGCTGATCGCGATCGCAATCTTCTTGATTATTTGGGAATTGCTTTCTGCTTCAAAAGTGATTCTGCTCCCACCGCCATCGAGCTTGTGGACAGATGAACGAACGCGCGAACTGCTGTTTTATCCGTTCTTTGATCGAGGTGGAACTGACAAAGGAATTTTTTGGCAGACTTGGGCAAGCTTGCAGCGGGTCTTATTTAGCTACACCTTGGCGGCAATTGTTGGAATCGCGATCGGGATCTTAGTGGGTACAAAGCCTTTAATCTCGAAAGCGCTCGATCCGCTGTTTATGTTCCTGCGTACCGTTCCGCCGTTGGCATGGGTTCCGATTTCACTTGCCGCTTTACAGAAAAACGAGCCTGCTGCATTGTTCGTGATTTTCATTACTGCAATTTGGCCCATCTTGATTAACACTGCTGTGGGTGTGAAAGAGATTCCCCAGGACTACAACAACGTTGCAAAAGTACTGCAAATCTCTCCGAAAAAGTACTTCTTCAAAATTTTGCTCCCATCTGCACTGCCTTACATCTTTACCGGAATGAGAATCTCGATCGGTCTTGCATGGTTGGCAATTATCGCAGCAGAAATCGTGATGTCCGGGATTGTGGGAATTGGTTTCTTTATCTGGGAAGCGTATCAAAACAACTACATCAGTGAAGTGATTCTGGCGTTGTTCTACATTGGTGCGGTTGGTTTGTTGCTCGATCGCTTCGTGGGCTGGATTCAGTCCCTCATTGTTAAACAGTAATTTCTAGAGGGAGAACAAGCACATGGACAATTTCGTTTCTGTCGAACAGGTTGAGAAGTCCTTTCCACTTCCTGGTGGTCAAGAGTATCTAGCACTCAAAGGCATCGATTTACAAATCAAAAAAGGCGAGTTCATTTCACTAATCGGTCACTCTGGCTGTGGTAAGTCTACCCTGCTGAACATGATTGCAGGCTTGGATAATCCGACAGGCGGCATTGTCACCCTTGAGGGCTTGACCGTGAAGCAACCGGGGCCCGATCGTATGGTGGTGTTCCAAAACTATTCACTCTTACCGTGGCTAACGGTGCGTGAAAATGTTGGATTGGCAGTCGATGAAGTCCTTTCTGAAAAGTCGCCCCAAGAGCGGGTAGAGCTGACTGAGAAGTACATCAAGCTCGTCGGACTCGCACACGCGATCGACAAATATCCCAACGAGATTTCGGGCGGGATGAAACAGCGAGTCTCGATCGCGCGGGGTCTGGCAATTCAGCCGAAAGTATTGCTGCTTGATGAGCCGTTCGGTGCGTTGGACGCTTTGACCAGAGGGAACTTACAAGAGCAGTTGATCAAAATCTGTGAAGAGAACCAAGTTACGGCTGTGATGGTGACGCACGATGTCGATGAAGCAGTATTGCTCAGCGATCGTATTGTGATGCTCACGAACGGGCCGGGTTCTAAGATCGGTAATATTCTCGATGTAGACATTCCTCGCCCGCGCCGCCGGATGGAAGTTGTGAAGCATCCGAGCTACTACAGCTTACGAAGTGAACTGATCTACTTCTTGAACCAACAGAAGCGCGTGAAGAAAATCCGAGCGCAGAAAGTTGCAACCGTTGCACGTCACGGTTTAGAGAAAGTCAATCTCGAAATCGGATTTGTGCCCCTCACCGCTTGCGCTCCGTTGGCTGTCGCGAAAGAAAAGGGATTCTTTGAAAAGCATGGTTTAGATGAAGTGTCTCTGGCACGCGAAACAAGCTGGCGTGGGATTGTAGACGGCATCACTGCTGGATACCTCGATGCGGCTCAGATGCCCGCTGGAATGCCTCTGTGGATCACCCTCGGTGGAAATGAGCGCAACGACAACCCAACCGTTGTAACTTCGCTCACCATGACTCGAAACGGGAACGGCATCACGCTTGATCGACGATTCGAGGAACAAGGGGTCAACTCCTTGGCAACCTTTAAGGGAATGGTCGATCGCTCTCCCGAAAATCCGCACCGCTTTGGTGTGGTTCACCCGTCTTCGATGCACAACTTGTTACTGCGGTACTGGCT
The DNA here is from genome assembly GCA_019359175.1 of Phormidium tanganyikae FI6-MK23. Taxonomy (GTDB): domain Bacteria; phylum Cyanobacteriota; class Cyanobacteriia; order Leptolyngbyales; family Leptolyngbyaceae; genus Leptolyngbya; species Leptolyngbya tanganyikae. The sequence goes on along the minus strand of JAHHHU010000001.1, from coordinate 437,813 downwards.
CGCTTCGGCGGGAATCGACCCTGATCATCAAGTGCATCTGCAAATCATTCCGCCTGCTCAAATGGTGGTGGACTTGAAAGCAGGCACGATCGATGGATTCTGCGTCGGTGATCCGTGGAATCTCAGAGCAGAGCGCGAAGGAGTTGGAAAGACGATCGCATCTGATCTCGATATCTGGCGCGGTCACGTCGGTAAAATTCTCGGTGTGCGCGAAGATTGGGCAGCGAAGTACCCGAATACTCACATTGCACTGGTGAAAGCCTTGCTCGAAGCTTGCCGCTATTGCGCTGATCCAGAGAATACGACTGAAATTCGTCAGATTCTGGCGCGTAAAGAATACGTCGGAACTCAGGTAGAATACATCCAACTTGGGTTAGGAACTTCTGATCCAGCGCATCACTTGTTCTTCGGGGAAGGCGCAAACCGTCCGAGCCGGACTGAGCATCTTTGGATCATGACGCAGATGGCGCGTTGGGGAGATATTCCTTTGCCGCGCAACTGGGTAGAAGTGTTGGAAAAAACTTGTCGTGTGGATGTGTTTAGTACCGCCGCGCGGGAGTTGGGTCTTGCAGAACTGAGCTACGCCCGCAACAAGATTGAATTGTTTGATGGCATTCCGTTCAATTCTGAAGACCCGATCGCTTATCTCAACAGCTTGGCGATCAAGCGCGATTACACAATGGCAGAAATTGCTCTACAACCTGCAAGAGCCGTCGCATAGTTTAGCTTGGGGCATTTCACAGTGCCCCAGACTCTAGCCGTTGTCCACAATCCTAACCTCACAGCTTTATCTCTATGAATCTCCCCATGCCAATGAACACAAGAGAATCAGCTACCGTTACTTCTGTTCCTTCATCCTTAACTCAGCCGTTTCTAACCCTAGAAAACGTGGTTAAGGTTTACAACACTCGTAGCGGCCCCCAAACGATTATCAAAGACATTCACCTAGATGTGAAGCAAGGTGAATTCATCTGTGTGATCGGTCACTCCGGTTGTGGTAAATCTACCATGCTGAATACGGTTTCTGGCTTCGTTACTCCAACTGAAGGAGAAGTGAAGCTAAAAGGGAAACTGATCGAGAAGCCAGGCCCCGAACGGATGATGGTGTTTCAAAACTATGCGCTTCTCCCTTGGTTAACCGCATTCGAGAACGTTTACTTAGCGATCGATTCTGTTTTCCCACAGAAATCGAATTCTGAAAAATCCGCGATCGTCAACGAACATTTGGCGATGGTGGGACTCTCGGAAGCCGCACAGAAAAAGCCGCCTCAGTTGTCGGGTGGGATGCGTCAGCGGGTCGCGATCGCTCGTGCATTGTCTCTCCGTCCTGAAGTGCTAGTTCTCGATGAGCCGTTCGGTGCGCTCGATGCAATCACCAAAGAGGAATTGCAGGAAGAACTGGCGAAGATTTGTTTGGATCACGGTTGTACGGTGTTGATGGTGACACACGACATTGATGAAGCGTTGTTCCTTGCTGATCGCCTTGTGATGATGACCAATGGGCCGGAAGCAACGATCGGTGAAATCCTCACGATTCCGTTTGCTCGTCCGCGCGACCGCGCTCAGGTGATGGAAGATCCGTTGTACTACGATTTGCGGAACGAAGCGCTGGATTTCCTCTACAACCGCTTCGCACACGACGATACGCACTAAAAAATGGGGAGTCGGGAATGTAATTCGGATTTGACATTCCCGATTTTCTTTCTGTGTTCTATTCAATCTCGTTCGAGTTTCACTTTCAATTGCCGATACTGAATCTGATACGGATCTAAAGTTGCGATCGTGCCATTGCGTTCTGCAATCTCTAAGTCATAAGGCATCGTTGTACAAGGTTCCATCACAAGTACATAATAATCGTTCCATCCGCCGTAACTCTGGAAAATCCAAACGTAGGGAAATTCATTTAAGTTAAAATTCATCATCAGGGTGGAACGCGATCGCGGATTTCTTACGCCACATTGCCCAATCGCTAATCCAGAACTGTAGTAAAACTCTTGTAGCTGCGATCTCGCGGGAGTTCGATCGAGCCAAACGACTTCGCCGTTTTTGTCGATCGCGGTTGGAAACTTCGTTTTTCCAGGCTGTCCGATGATCCGGCTAAATTCAAGAAAAGCGGGTTCGATGTCGCACTTTGGAAGAATGATTTCATCACCGGACTCGATCGCGATTGCAGCGTGTTGTTTGAACAAAAACGAAACGGGCTGATCTGAGAGATTCTGAAACGTATAGCATAATTCGACTTGAGCATTTTCGATTCGGATTGTTTTCTCAACTTTTACGGGAACAGTTTGACAAGTTAAGCCAAGTTTTAGGCTAGATTGCCCCTGTTCTAAAACGTTCCAAGATTGCGACCAGAATTCCCCATGATCCACGAGTTGTCGTCCTTGAAACTCGCCTTCGGCATCATTCGGGAAAATCTCATCCCAGCCGCCTGTCCAATGTCGATCGAACGATTCGCCAAGCTCGATCGCTCTTGATTGAGTCGGATCATACTGCGGGGGATGCCAGATCCAATCGTGTTCAGTGCGTTTGTCGAATAAGCGATCGATGCGACCACCCAAATCGGGACGAATCACGATTGCAATCTCTGAATTCTCTAACGTAATCTCTGTTGTTTGCAAAAGTTCAAAATCCTGGCGCAACACTCTATCCTCAACAACAGTAGTGCAAATCCTGCCGTTATCTAAAATTGTTCTCGTCTCTCTGAAGAAACAGGCTGGTTGAAAATTAACCCGAAAATCGATCGTTCATTTCCCGATCGCCCTTATTTTTTAGTAATAAAATTAACAAATACTAAGAATTGTTTATTCCTTCTGAATTCACTTAGCAAAAAGAAGAAAGATCAGGTTAAATCTAAAGAAAGTATTAAGGAATATAAAAACTATTAAAGGCTTGCAAGACCCCTCTACCTTTTTGACTTGCGGACGAGTGCTAAGCTTCGGAGTATCAAAGCACGATTTTATTTTCTTAATGCCAATGTAATCTCTATCCTTTACAGAAGTGGTTCAAATGCAATTAATTTCACGATCGACCCAAGCTCCGCAGACCCGTTCGCCGTTCACAACCGTTTCGCCGTTTTCAACTGCTCACACTGAACGAGTCGTTATCTTGATCGATGGCGCGAACTTGTTTTATGCAGCGATGCAGCTTGGATTGGAGATTGACTATACGCGGTTGTTGCAATGTTTAACCAAAGATCGATCGCTGGTTCGCGCTTACTTCTATACCGGAGTCGATCGCACCAATGAGAAGCAACAGCGCTTTCTCTTATGGATGCGCCACAACGGATATCGAGTCGTTAGCAAAGACTTAATTCAACATCCAGACGGCTCTAAAAAAGCAGATTTGAACATCGAAATGGCAGTCGATATGCTGACCCTTTCTGAACACTGCGACAGAATCATTTTGCTCAGCGGCACAGGTGATCTAACCTATGCGATCGATCATGTCTCATATCGTGGCGTTCAAACTGAAGTGGTTAGCTTACCAACGATGACGAGTGATAGTTTGATCAATGTCTGCGATCGCTTTGTTGACCTATCGAAGATGAAATCCGAAATCGAGAAGATTCGCCCAACTCAGGCACGAATCCCAGATTGAACTCGCCACAGACTTGCATAAAGTCCATTGATTTCAAGCAGTTCTTCATGGGTTCCTTGCTCAACAATGCGCCCGTATTCCATCACATAGATACAGTGGGCTTGTCGGATTGTAGAAAGACGATGAGCGATCGCAATTGTCGTGCGATGTTGTGTGATGGTTTCGAGCGATCGCTGAATTGCTGCTTCGGTTTCGTTATCGACCGCAGAAGTGGCTTCATCGAGAATTAAAATAGGTGGATCTTTGAGAATGGCACGTGCGATCGCGAGTCGTTGTCGTTGTCCACCGGATAGTTTTTGACCGCGTTCACCCACGATCGTGTCATAGCCTTCTGGTAGCTGCGCGATAAATTCGTGTGCTTCTGCAAGTTTCGCAGCTTGAGTAATTTCTGCCCGACTCGCATCAAAACTACCGTAAGCAATGTTCTCCGCTACAGTTCCATGAAACAAAAACACTTCTTGACTCACCCAACCGATACAGCGGCGTAAGTCTCGCAATTGCAATTCTCGAATATCAACACCATCGATTAAGATCTGACCTTGCTGAATTTCATAGAATCTCAGCAGCAATTTCACTAGCGTACTTTTTCCCGAACCTGTTGCGCCGACAATCCCGATTGTTTGTCCGGCAGGAATATGCAGCGATAGTTCTTTTAAGGCAGGAGTACGATCGCGATACGCAAAGGTAATGTTCTGAAGCCCAACCTCGCCCTTCACTTGATGCGTTGGGAAAGCTCGATTTCCGGTTGGAATCTCGATCGGCGTATCCAATAGATTCATTACGCGATTGATCGATGCCATTGCCCGCTGAAACTGATCTAGCGTTTGCCCTAGTGAGGTAAAGGGCCATAGCAATCGCTGAATAATAAACACCATAAAGCCGTAGGTTCCAACCGACAATCGACCGTTCGCAACTTCAAGTCCGCCTAAAAACAATGTTGCTGTGAATCCGATCAAAATCACAAATCGAATCAGTGGCACGAATGCAGCAGACAACTCGATCGCTCGTCGATTACTACGCCGATACGCATCGCTTTCAACAAAGACGCGATCGCGTTCGTAATCTTCAGCCGTAAAGCTTTTAATCGTTGCAACGCCCGATAAATTATTCGCAATCCGAGCACTAATCAATCCGGCTTTCTGACGCACATCTGCATATCGTGGCGCTAGCCGTTTCTGAAACGCTAATGAACCCCACAAAATAAATGGAATTGGCAACATCGCAATCCATGAAACCGAGGGCGCAAACGCGATAAACGTTCCGCCGATTAGTAACACAGTCGTGATAAATTGCAAAATGTCATTTGCACCACTATCGAGAAAGCGTTCAAGCTGATTAATATCATCATTGAGAATGGAAAGCAGATTACCTGTAGTTTCAGTTTCAAAAAAGCTAAGCTCTAATTCCTGCAAATGCTGGTAAGCATCCAAGCGTAAATCATGCTGCATCGTTTGAGCCAGATTCCGCCACTTGCGATCGTACAGATATTGAAATAGGGACTCCAATCCCCAAATAATCAGCGTCAGGACTGAAACCACGGTTAACTGTGCCGAAATGCCCTTTGCCCCAAGCTGAGCAATCCAAGAGCTTTCTCGATTCACCACAATATCAACTGCAATCCCAATCAAATAGGGGGGTGCTAAATCAAATACAGTATTCAGTACCGAGTAAACGCTAGCTTGCAGCGCTTCAGTGCGGTAAATGCGATCGTAGTTAAACAGCCGTTGTAGCGGGTGAACCTTGGCAGATGTCATAGTCGCAAAACCCAAGTAATCTCACTATGCTACAACTTGTCGTTTTATTTTGCAGTAATTGAACATCTCAACGAGTTGAAGGAAATAAAAACGCGCTTTTAAGGTTCCTATAAGTTGCGAAGGTCTGGAAGTTTTCTATAGAGAGCGTAAACCCTCAAGCAAAAATTCGTGTAATTACTGAAAGGATGTTATTAACATGTAATTGAATACGCTTTCGGTTCATCAGTATGACATATCTGCTATTTTTTCTTTCTGCTGCCTCGATCACCGCCCTTATTCTTGTAATTAAGCAACTGCAACGTTACCAAAAGGAGAATCGGCTACTCCGACAACGATCAGAAGAAACTAATCAGCAATTGCAAAATGCAGATCGAAAGTACGGCGGTCTGATCTCTAGAGAGGGAGCCATCAGAGACCTAGATAGCCAAATCGCAGCTTTAACTGAGCAATCAAAACGCATTAACGAGCAATCAAAAGCTGAGGAGTACGAACTATCAACTAGAGCTACGATCTTAAGAACAAAGCTTCAAGAGCTAGAGGAACAAAGCTTTGTCGAAGAATTCGGCTTTTATAACTCTAAATATGACTTTCAGGAAGCGGAGGAGTACAAGCAGCGCCTAGATGCGATTCGTACTCAACAGAAGCAAATGATAAAGAGTAAAACCGCTGCCATTTGTAGTACTGAGTGGTCAGTTGGTGGAAGCGTCAAAGAAGGCAAAAAGATGACTGATAATTTTCTCAGATTAGTTTTGCGTGCCTTCAATGGAGAATGTGACGCTGCCGTCATGAAGGTAAAGTACAACAATGTTCAAACGATGGAGAATCGTATTAGAAAAGCCTTTGACGAATTGAATAAATTATCTCAGACAACGCAGTGTGAAATTACACCACAGTATTTTGACTTGAAGTTACAAGAACTTTGGCTTACTCAGGAGTATCAAGAGAAAAAGTATCAAGAACAAGAAGAGCAACGTGCTATTCGGGAACAGATGCGCGAAGAGGAACGGGCATCAAAGGAGTTGGAAAAAGCGAAACAGGAAGCGGAGCGTGAAGAGCGACGCTATCAAGAAGCTTTGGAAAAAGCTCGTAGAGATATAGAAAATGCAACCGGAAAAGCCCAAGAAAGACTTCTAGCCCAAATTGAGGAGTTGCAGCAGAGGGTCGCGGAAGCTGAATTCGTTAAGCAGAGAGCTATCGCTCAAGCTCAAATGACAAAATCTGGCTATGTGTATATCATTTCAAACATTGGCTCATTTGGCGATCATGTCTACAAAATTGGCATGACACGCCGACTTGACCCAATGGATCGAGTCAAAGAATTAGGTGATGCCTCTGTACCTTTTCCCTTCGATGTTCATGCAATGATCAATTGCGCGAATGCCCCAGAACTTGAGTCACGATTACACAAACGTTTCGATGTCAAGAGAATGAATAAAGCAAACGGTAGAAAAGAATTTTTCCGTGTTTCGCTAGAGGAAATCGTAAAAGCTGTTGAAGAAATTGATATTGAGCTTAGAACTTGTAAATCAGAGATTAGATTCACCAAGATTGCTGAGGCTAGTGAATATCGTAAAACTCTAGCCCAGGAGCGAGGGTAGCAAAAAGAAGCTATTACAGCAAGCCAAAGCAAATTACAAATGACTGAGCGCATTATCTAGTTTTTCTGCGATCGCACTTACCCAAGTCTCATCCTGTCGCGTGTAGCTCCGAGGCGCATTCGCACCCAAAATCAAAACGCCTTCTTTACCGATCGGCTGACAAATCACACCCTGCGTATTTTCGGGCATATAATCAAACTCAATCTTTCCAGGATAGACCCTGAGCGCAACGAGATAGACCGATTTTTGCTTATCGAGAACGCGCTGCAAAATTACGCCAGGTTTTACTTCTTTATTGGGGCTGAGGATGCCACGACGCAGAAGAACTTTACCGCGATAGAAAACGATTAGCGATCGCGTTACAGTATTCGTCAGCAAAATATGAGATGTCCAAGCTAACTCCGTTTTAACTGAATCCGGCAATTCCGAATCGAGTTCAAAGCCTTCTTCTCCGATTAGTTCTACGCTGTCTGGAGTGCGCGGCTGGATCTGCTGCCAGAGTAAGCCTGTGAGAATCAGAACAGCACTCAAAATCACACCCAACGCATCCGATCGCGCTTGAGAATCAGTGAGCGCAGGAGTGAGAATTCGATTGGTGAATAATAAACTTCCGCCGAGAATGCCAACAGCGATCGGCAAAAGTCGTAAAATTCGATTCGGATCAGGCTTTGCCATAGTCGAGATTTCGCAGTATTCTTTTAGCCTACCTTACGGGAGGATGCGGTTTGCTGGATTTATTGAGTGCTGGATTAGTATCAGGATGGTTGAAGCTTGCAGGGTTGCCAACTTCGTTTGATCCGAGTGAAATGATTGCTCACACCACGATTCAAACTCCGTTCTGGCAATCGAACGATCCGACCGCAGAGAAGGTGGTCAATTCCTATCTTAAGTTCCTCAATAGTCAAGGTTTGAAATCTGCCGAACAAGGCATCTGGCTGCAATCGGGGTCGAATTTACTGTTAAACAATCGCGGCACAACTGCGATTCCGGCGGCTTCTCTGACTAAAGTTGCGACTTCTTTAGCTGCGCTGCAAACTTGGGGCGCGAATCATCAATTCGAGACGTTGATTAGTTCGACAGGTGCGATCGAGAATGGCACACTACAAGGCGATTTAGTCATTCAAGGTGGGGGCGATCCGCTGTTTTTGTGGGAAGATGCGATCGCGCTTGGCAATGCTCTTCGGCAATTGGGTATCACTCGCATTTCGGGAAATTTGATTGTAACTGGAAGCTTTATGATCAGCTTTCGAGATGATGCCATCAAGTCCGGCGAATTGTTTAAAAAAGCATTGAACTCTAAAACTTGGGATGATGACATTCGAGATGAGTTTGGAGAAATGCCGAAGGAAATGATCCGCCCCATGATTGACATAAAAGGAAAAGTGCAGACTGGATCAGTAAGTCCCAAACAGATTGTATTAATACGATATCGATCGCTTCCTCTAGTTCATTTGCTCAAGTATCTCAATGTTCACAGCCAAAATGAGATGGCGCAACTATTAGCCGATAATCTGGGTGGCGTGAAAACCGTGATCGAGAAAGCCTCAACTGCTGCAAATATTTCACCTGATGAATTGCGATTGATCAATGGCTCTGGACTTGGCACAGAAAATCAAATTTCACCTCATGCCGCTTGTGCAATGTTTAGCGCGATCGAGCGAACGATGCACCCGTTGAATATGACGATCGCTGATTTCTTCCCAATCTCTGGAGTCGATCGCAACGGAACATTGGAAGACCGCGATATCCCAAAACATTCAGTGATTAAAACCGGAACCTTAAATCAAGTGAGTGCCTTGGCTGGAGTATTACCGACACGCGATCGTGGTTTAGTGTGGTTTGCCATTATCAATCGCGGTACAGATATTCTTGAACTGCGACATCAACAAGATTTACTGCTTGAATCATTGCAGAAAGAGTGGGGTTCTGATGTTGATGCAAGTGGAATTCAGCCGAGTGCATGGTTAAAAGAAACGCCATCAGCACAGCGCATCGAGCTTATGCAGAATCGCGGATAAATGCAAGATTGCTATACAGTTGAAACGCCGCGCTCCACAAGGTTTCATCTTGCCCGTATGAGTGAATTTGTGCGGGTAAACGGTTGAGAAGAATTGAAAACTCGATCGCAGTTTCCCCAAACGCGCTGAAGTCTGACCAAATCGGTTTTTGAGGAATTTGCTCAGTGAGGAAGTTCAGCAAACTATTCCAATGCAATCGATTGATTGACTGATCAAGCTCGATCGTAGCATCGCCCATTGCTCCAAATTCAATGCCTTGATCGAAGTGATAGCGCCAATCACAAAGTCTTAAAATGCAACGTCTTTTTGGCAAATGCAGATCACACACTTGCACATAATCCTGAGTTTTCTCTTTGCGCTGCCGTTCAATACCTTTCCGCATTGATGACTCAATTACTCGCTCAAAAATCGGTAGCTGTCCTTCCACGCGTTGACTCACCTCCGACCAATCAAATGTTAGTGATCCGAGATGTCCTTGCTCGTTGTGGCAGACCACGATCGCATTCGGCGCATAATCGAGAAAGTACAACACTTCAAACACCGGAATCTGTTTCAAATCCGATTCAGTTGCACAAAAAGCAGGAATGGTTGCGGCTTTGAGTTGCTGATTGTAGAAATTCAATTCTCCGATCGCGCCTAATCGATAAACTTTCCAACCGCGATTGGGTAGATGTATCCGTGCGGTATACACATCGAGATTCAGAATTCGGGCGAAATCTTTTGCGGCTTGAGTCCGGGTTTCTGGCGCGATCGCTTCGAGAATCAGTAAACCGGGTTCTGTGTTTTCGGGTGCAGATTTAGCTTGCTCGATCGCTTGTTGTCGCTGTGCCTGAGATTTTGCAGCAATTCGTTGAAGTCCTTGCCGCGCATGAGACACAATCTTCGGGTGAGTGACATTTTTGAGAAGATGCTGATAAATTGCCGTTGCACCCTCGAAATTCTCTGAGACTTCATACAATCGCGCTTTATACACCTGCCCCCAAGGATTGTGGGGCGAGTGCTGAAGAAACTCATTCAATAACCGAGCCGCAACATTGTAATCTTGGCGATCGAAGGCTGCCGCAATCTGATCCAGTGACATAATCCAACGCGAAAATCTGCCTTTTTAGGTTTCACTTTCGATTCGGCTTTCTACCATTCCCGCGATTAAAGAGGCTGCCGCGATCGGAGCTGTTACCGCTCTTAAAATTCGTTTTCCTAACGTGACAGGCTGATAGTTTTGTTTGATCGCGCTTTCGATTTCCTGAGTTGTCCAACCGCCTTCACACCCGATCGCAACAATCACGGAATTTCCAAAATCACAGTTAATTAGATGCTGCGATGAACTTCGCTCTGCACAGATGTAGCGAGAATCAGCTTGCAGTTGTTCTAATGCTGTTTTGAATGGCATCGGTTCTAGTATTGTTGGGACAATTTGACGTTCCGATTGTTCTGCGGCTTCCTGGGCAATTCGTCGCCATCGATCAAGCTTATTTCCACTTGGATTCAGCAAAGTACGATCGCTGATCACAGGCGCAATACAAGCCACTCCTAATTCTGTCACTTGGCGAACAACATCATCAAATCCCGTTTTCGGTAGCGCTAACATTAATGTAATTGAGACGGATAGCTCTGACAATGTTTGTAGTGATTCGATTAGTGTAGCTTGATTTGATTCGATTGTTGCGATCCAGGTTTGTCCTTTGCCGTTGAGAGCAATAAAGCGATCGCCATTTTTCAACCTCAAAACGCGCTGAAGATAGTGCTGTTGCTCTGAAGATAAAGATACGATCGAGCCTTGTACCTGGGAATCAATAATTACTAATCGTTGTAGCTGCGACATTTGCTCGATCCTACGTCACAAATCACTCCAAGCTTTCAAGTTTTCTACTTCTGCCTGAAAACCTGTTACATCGTCGTAAATGACAATTCCTCGGTTTGCCAATTCTTGCTGAAATTCCACTAACGGAAGCCCTGCCATTTCTCGCGCTTTGCTTAAATTTAGCTTCTTTTGCTGAAAGAGCAAAATAGCAATTTCACGCTTTAGCTCTAGCTCAGAGATCTGGGCAGCTTTGAGAATATCATCAGAAATAACAACGCTCATAATTTTGATGTCCTACGATCGAATAAATGCTTCAAATTCCTCAAGCGATTGGCTCACACCTACAATTTTCGCACGTTGCATAAACTGTGGAATCAGATCGATCACGGCAAATCCTGGAAATGTCGGACTAACTGAAACTTCGCGATACTCTCCGTTCTCTAAAACATTGATCTTTAGCTTTCCTTTTGCATAGATCCAAAGCTCAGGAACGCCTAATGCTTGATAAGCAGATAGCTCGGTTTTAGAAGTGACATCGGTTTCGATCGCTAAATCCGGCGGCGGATCAACCGCTAAATCAATGCGGTCTTTCCCAATCACCGCTTGATAATTCTGAATGTAAAAACAATCATCTGGCTCAATGCCTGCCAACATTTCCTCCCGCTTAAACGTCGTCGAGCCTAATGGTTCCCAGCGTTGTTTCTGCGCTCTGAGTAGCAGTTTAACTAAGTCCGCGATCAAAACCTTCGATCGCTCATGTTCCGGCAGTGGAGCCATAATTTCTAACGTTCGATCCGCATAAGCAATTCTCGGCAAACGTCGATCGCCTAATTCCGCCAAAACTTCCTCAAATCGCTGCCACGAAACAGGCTGGAGTGTCACCCGTTCCCCTGGTTCTAACTGCAATCGAATCGAAGTAGATAACATAGGCGCAATAAAAAAGGGCGCTGTTCACGCCCCTTCATTTTATACTCCGGTGAATTGGTGGATTGTGTCTAAGCTAAGTCGATCGCAGAAATCGCCAAAACTCTCACTCGGTTTCCGCTCTTTCTTGAACAAGATAAACACTGGCTCGAATACAGTTTCGAGGTCATCCATGTTCATCTTTTCGAGAAACACTTTCGCCAATCGCGTTTGGTTCGGAGCCGCGCCCATCCAAACTTGATAAGTATTCGGGCCATTTCCCACAAACGCCAATTCTGCCAAATATGGACGCGCGCATCCATTCGGGCAGCCTGTCATCCGTACAATAAACGATTCATTCGGCAAGCCCACTTGATCGAGCAGCAACCGAATTCGAGTCAAAACGGGCAAGCTAACGCGCTCAGATTCGGCGGTTGCGAGTCCGCAAGTTGGGAGCGCAGGACAAGCCATCGAATCTCGGACTAACGGATCGATCGCGTCCGGTCGCTCAATTCCATGTTCGCGCAGCACCCGATTAATCCGCTGTCTGTCCTCTCGCTTGATGTCGTACAGCAGAACGTTCTGACTCGGTGTAAGCAGCATCGGTAGATTGAATTTGCTGACAATCTTCCGCAGTGCTGTTTTCAGTCTAAAGCCACTATCATCCTTGATTCGACCGTTTTGGATCGAAATGCCGTAGAACAGTTTGCCGTCACCTTGTTCGTTCCAGCCCAAGAAATTGAGAAATTTGAATTCTGGTAGCGGTTTGAATGGCTCGATCGCTTTGCCAAAATATTCTTCGACTTTGGCACGGAATTTCTCAACTCCCCACTCTTCGACCAAATACTTCATCCGCGAATGTCTACGGTCAGTTCGATCTCCATAATCACGCTGAGTTGCCACGATCGCTTTCACCAAGTCATACACATCCGCTTTGTCCACATAGCCGAGCGGATCAGCAATTCTCGGAAAGGTTTCCTCTTTCCCATGTGTGCGTCCAAGTCCGCCACCTGCGTAGACGTTAAAGCCTTCGAGTTCTCCTTGATCGTTGGTCAACACAACCAATGAAACGTCTTGCGAGAATAAATCGATCGAGTTATCTCCCGGAACTGTTACGCCGATCTTGAACTTACGCGGCAGATAGTACGTTCCATAAATCGGCTCTGGTGAATCTTCAATATTCGAGCCGTTGATATTGCGCTTTCGGGCTGTTACAACTTCGGGATCTTCCTCGCCCGTAATCGCTTTCTCACCATCGAGCCAAACTTCGTAATATGCACCTGACTGCGGCGTTAACAAGTCTGCAATGTTATTGGCGTACTTCTGCGCGTATTCGTATTCGGGGCGATTTTTGAACGGAGCAGGCGGAGCCATTACGTTTCGATTCACATCGCCGCAAGCGCTCAACGTTGAACCCATACTTTTGACGATCGCGCTAATCGTCGCTTTCAAATTCTTTTTCAAAACGCCGTGAAGCTGAAACGCCTGACGAGTGGTAACGCGAATCGTGTGATTGCCGTATTCGTCAGATAAGCGATCGATTGTTAAATACAGCTCTGGCGGTACGAATCCCCCTGGTGAGCGGGTTCGCAGCATCATCGAGTAATCTTTTTCCTGACCTTTGACGCGGTTATCGCGATTGTCTTGCTGATAAGAGCCGTGAAATTTGATCAGTTGAATCCCGTCTTCGGTGAATGCGTTCGTGTCGAGCCGCAATTCTGAAACGACGGGTTCACGCAAAAAGTTACTGCGCTCTTTGATGCCTTCAACTTTGGAGGGTTTGCGGACGATGGGTGTAGAAGAAATAACCATTGATCTTGTGATTGGCTGCGATCGTGTAAAGACAACAATGCGGCACTTGATCAATGTCAAGTCGCCGTAAGCATTTATTCCCGGTAAGCCGCTCGGAATTGTGTTGAATCTATTTAGTCTATCACGATCGCTCGATCGAGGGAGAGGAAGACGGTGTTAAATTCTGTTCTTTGATGACGAAATCAAGCAATCCCTGACACGCATCAAGCAGCAAATCGATCACAAAGTTAAATCCTTCTGTACCGCCATAATAAGGATCAGGAACTTCTCTCAACTTGTGGTTGGTGCAGAAGTCACACATTAGTTGAACTTTATCTTGGTAAGTGCCTGCCGGATCGATCGAACAAATCGCTTCGTAATTGTCGTGATCCATTGCCAAGATCAAATCAAATTCCTCAAAGTCCGATCGAATAAACTGCCGCGCCTGTCCGATCAATTCGATTCCTTGCAATTTTGCCGCAGCCGTCATTCTACGATCGGGCGGACTGCCAATGTGATAACTCGATGTGCCAGCCGAATCACAAACGATTTCACGCTCCAATCCCGCCTGTCGAATCAAGTGATTCATAATATTTTCGGCAGAGGGCGATCGACAAATATTTCCCAAACACACAAACAGTAATCGATATGCCATGATATTACGCCTCTAATATCTACCCTCGCCCAGAATACTCACAACCGCTTGTTAGAGTAAATCCTCTTCAGACAATTGGGCAATTTTCATCAAGGCTCTCAACGTTCCAATCTTCAAATCTTGATTCCGATGCACGGGAATTGAAAGAATCTCTTCTATTTCAGGATTCTCATAGATATGATGGCTTCCTGTTGTTCTCCGCAAAATCCAGCCTCTCTGTTCCACAATTTTGCACAGACGCTTACCAGAAACGGATTTCATACCGCAATCTCAACAATCTGATCGGTTGAACTGGTTCGGCTATTTGCAACCTCTAACCAGCCTTCGATCGCATCCTTTAAATTCGCGGTTACTTCCTCGATCGTATCTCCTTCCGTAATGCAGCCCGGAAGCGCCGGAACCTCTGCCCAATAGCCCCCTTCCTCGGCTGGATGAATGATTGCTCTAATCTTCATTAGTAGAACCCACTTCTATAAACTAAAAAACTGGGCTATGAGTTCACAACCCAGCTTTTTATTATCAGGAATGCGATCGTACCTTAACCCAATCCAGGCAAATTCAAACCGCCTGTGAGATCTTCCATTTTCTCGCGCATCGTTGCGGTCGAGGTTTCGTAAGCAGTACGAGTTGCAGCCAAAACCAAATCAGACAGCGTTTCAGCATCTTCTTTCAGCGCATCCGGCGAAATCACAACCTTTAGCGGCTCCTGATTTCCACTCATCGTCACCTTCACCAGACCGCCGCCGGACTCGCCTACGATTTCCATTTGTTCTAGTTCTTCCTGAAGCCGTTTTGCGCCTTCCTGAACCTGCTGCGCTTTCTTAATTGCGTCGGTCAATTCGCGCATTTTGCCAAGACCGAAGCCAAATCCCTGTCCTTGTGACATAACGTTTTAATCAAGTTACGAGTGGATATTGTTGCCCCTAGACGAATCGCGCTTCAGAGCAACAATCAAACAGCTTTATTATGACACCGGGATGCAAATCCGACGCATTTGGAAATCATCGATCGCATAGGGATTTCCCTACTCAATCTAGAATTCACCCAGCATTTTCACTTCAGGTTCTAGCAGCAATGACCATTCCTGATTCACCCGCTGTTGTACATGGTGAATTAGTTGGAAAATATCGGATGCTGTTGCACCACCGCAGTTAAGAATAAAGTTAGCGTGACGTTGAGCGACTTGAGCACCCCCGATCTGATGCCCTTTCAAGCCCACTTGCTCGATCAACCAACCCGCTTTATAGTCCTCTGGATTGCGGAATACACTGCCACAACTCGGTAAATGATACGGCTGAGAACTTTGCCGCTGTTGTTTGTGGTTTGCTGTAACCGCATTCACCGCCGTTGGATCAGCACCCGGACGCAGTTGAAAGGTTGCATGAGTCACATAACGCGAACTGCCTTGCAACACCGAAGTGCGATATTCATACTGCAATTCGTCGGGGGTGAGAATCTGCGTCGTTCCATCCGGAAGCAACACTGTTGTGCTGACGAGAATGTTCTCCACACTGCTACTGTGTGCGCCCGCATTCATCACGACCGCGCCGCCTACAGTGCCGGGAATTCCGACCGCCCATTCAAAGCCTTGCCAACCTCGATCGGCAAGTTTCCAAGCGAGTCTCGGCAACGGTTCACCTGCGCCCACGGTCACTTGTCCAGTCGCATCATCAAACTCAGCGTGTCTTAAATGTCGCGTGGAAATTACTAATCCCGGTAATCCTGCATCGCTAACGAGCAGATTTGATCCCCCTCCTAACATCGTCACTGGAACGCCTTGTGACTGTGCCCACTCCAAACCCGCCTGCAATTCTTCGAGCGTCCGGGGTGCGGCATACCACTCCGCAGGGCCACCCACTCGAAACGAAGTCAAAGAGGCGAGAGGAACATTAGCTTTTAGCACAGCGTCAGTACCAGTGAGCGGAATCGTGAGTATCTTAGAACGAGTCGATTTCTTGATCGAAGCGGACTTCATCGATCGAGAAAAATCGGAAACAGGTGAATGAACAGTCCGAGAATCAATAGAGAGTGTCATAACATTTCTACAGGTATGGCTTCAACCTGAGATCTTTCCCCGTAATCTCCATCACAGTAGGCGTATCAGAATCACGGTTGGGATCTCCATTGCACGAAACACAGCAAACTAGAGCACAATCAAGGTCGCTATCTTAGGAAGCAGCTTTCTCAACGCTCTGTTGATAAGCCATCACATCGGGAATGATTTGATTCAAATTTCCGGCTCCTAGGAAAATGACTAAATCTCCTGGAGTCAGAACTTTGGCTAAGAAATCGCCCATTGCGGGCAGCGACGGTTGGTAATGCACACTGGAATGCTGTTTCGCGACTAGGCTGGCAAGGGTCTGACCGCTAATCTCCCCTGTATTCGCTTCTCCAGCGCTGTAGATATCACTGAGAATCACTACATCTGCGTCCCCGAATGATTCCGCAAATTCCGCTAAAAAAGTTTGAGTGCGACTGTAGCGGTGAGGCTGGAATATGGCGACGACGCGACGACAAGGATGAAGTTTCCCCGCTTGCAGCCTCGCGGCTGCCAATGTCACCCGCAGTTCGCTCGGATGGTGAGCGTAGTCATCGATAAACAGTACGTTGTTGTAGTTGCCCCGATGCTCAAACCGACGACGCGCCCCTTCAAACGGTGCGATCGCAGCAGCAATCGTATTAAACTCCAACCCCAGTAACCGACCCACCGCGACCGCAGCAAGTGCATTACTCAGATTATGCTGGCCGAGAATTTGAATTTTCATCTGTCCAAGGACTTGCCCTCGTTCCCACACTCGCGCCGTTGTGCCGTCACCATCGTACTGGACTTGATCCACCGTATAATCGGCTTTCGTTGCCAGATCAAGACTGTAGCTAATGGTTGGCGTGATGCGATCGCGTACCGTTTCACAATCGATCGATCCGATCGTCACTTTGCAGCGATTCGCGAAGATTTGAAACGTCTCGACGACCTGATCGAGATCGCTGTAGTGGTCGGGATGGTCTAACTCAGCGTTTGTGATAATGCCGATGTAAGGAGCAAATTTCACTAGTGACCCGTCGGATTCGTCGGCTTCTGCGACCAAATATTCTCCATGTCCGATGCGGGCATTGCCTTGCCAAGCTTTCACTTCTCCACCGACTATCACGGTAGGATCAAGGCCTGCGCCGTATAGCATATAGCTAATCAGGCTGCTCGTCGTGGTTTTACCGTGAGTTCCGGCAACTGCGATGCTTTTGTATTCCCGAATAAGTGCGGCAAGAATATCAGAGCGGTGAAAAATCGGACAACCTAGCTCTAGTGCGGCTCGATATTCGGGATTGGCGGGATTGATTGCGGTGGAGCAAACGACCTGCGGCAGTTCCGTTTTTGCAGGAGGAACAAGCGTCGCAACTGAAGCACCGAGCGTTACGGGCTGCGGCGTTGAAGCTCTGGAGCGGACATGATCGAGATTCGAGGCATCTTGCCCGACAAAGATCTGTGCGCCTAACGTTTGTAATCGTTCGGTAATATGGCTCGATCGTAGATCTGAACCAGATACGGGTAACTCACGGTCTAATAAGACATAAGCTAGGGCTGACATTCCAATTCCACCGATGCCGATAAAATGAAACGGTCTGCCGCTGAAGTCAACTGAACTCAGCATTTTTGCTCCTTACACACCACACCAATGTCACGCGCCATCATATCAAGGATTTCTTTTTACCGATACGGTAATAGGAAACATTTTGATAGCGACTTTGCTTTTCTAGAATGCGACTTCAGAACGATTCAAAGTAATTTAGTTTGGTTAAAAATTAAATCGATCGCAAAGTTGTCATCAAAATTGGCTTCAATCAATTAGCTTCACTGCAACCCGCGCTGATTCCTGAAGAAAACTAGATTTTGATCAATTTGCAAGCGTTGATTCAACCTTGCTTCTAGATGTTGCTCCCTCACATTTTTCACGCTTCATTTCACAATTCATAGTGTTGCTGTTTGAGATCTAATCTTCTTTTAAGTTGTTCGCAAGTTGAGCTAATTTATCACACTTCCATTGTCGAGTTTGCTGCCAAAATCACCTCTGAATTCAAAATTGAGTTTTAAGAGTGCTACAAATTCTGCCACAACTATTTTGAAATGGCATCTATTTCTCAGACTGCCCGATTCTAAGTGCAGAATCGTTGGTTCTACCGCTTGTAGGGTACAGCGCGATTTGTCATGCTCTCTTGATCCCAATTGATTTGTCATTGATAAAGTGGGCAGCCTTTTACGGTATGATGTGACTCATCAATAGGTATTTATATTCAGAGGGCAAGACGCAGTGGTTAGAGTAGCGATCAACGGCTTTGGACGTATTGGACGCAACTTTTTGCGGTGCTGGGCAGGGCGGCAAACGACGGGACTAGATTTGGTTGCAATCAACGATACGTCTGATCCTAGAACGAACGCTCATTTGATCAAGTACGACTCGATGCTGGGTAAGTTTGCTGGCGAAGTGAGCGCGGACGAAAACACGATCACGGTGAACGGTAAGACAATTAAATGTACGTCAGATCGCAATCCCGAAAACCTGCCCTGGGGCGCATGGGATATCGATCTGATCATCGAATCAACGGGTGTGTTCATCTCGAAAGAAGGCGCAACCAAGCATCTCAACGCGGGTGCGAAGAAGGTGTTGATTACGGCTCCCGGCAAAAACGAGGATGGCACGTTTGTCGTGGGCGTGAACCACGAGCAGTACGACCACCACAAGCACAACATCATTAGCAACGCAAGCTGCACGACGAACTGCTTGGCTCCGCTTGCAAAGGTGATCCACGAGAATTTTGGCATCATCAAGGGCACGATGACCACGACTCACAGTTACACCGGGGATCAGCGCATTCTAGATGCGAGTCACCGAGATTTGCGTCGGGCACGGGCAGCGGCGGTCAATATTGTGCCGACTTCAACGGGTGCAGCAAAGGCAGTGGCGCTGGTGTTACCGGAACTGGCTGGAAAGCTCAATGGGATTGCGCTCCGGGTTCCGACTCCGAATGTATCGGTGGTAGATCTCGTCGTGAACGTGGAGAAAAGCACAATCGCTGAACAGGTCAACGCGGTGCTGAAAGAGGCGGCGGAAGGCTCAATGAAGGGCATTTTGAAGTACTGCGATTTGCCTTTGGTGTCGAGCGATCATGCGGGAACTGATGAGTCTTCTATTGTTGATGCAGCTCTGACGATGGTAATGGGCGGCGACATGGTGAAGGTTGTGGCTTGGTATGACAACGAGTGGGGCTATTCCCAGCGTGTGGTTGACCTGGCTGAACTGGTTGCTCAGAAGTGGGAAAAATAGAATAAGTAATTCTTTTGAAATCCTCGATCGTGCATTGTGCGATCGAGGATTTTTGTTGGAATGTCCAAAAATAAAGCGGTATCTTCTGTACAAACTGACTTCAAACTGTGAACTGGAAACCTGGCGATCCATTACCGAACGCTGAGAACGCAGAAATAGATTCTCGCAAATTCTCAGAATACTCAATGAATCCGACAAATTCAAACAATGATGGGAAATGGATGGCATTTGAAGCAATGGGCTACGATGTAAACAACGTCGAAAGTCGCGAACTTGCTGCTCAAGAAATCATTTTGTATCTTAGACAAGCGATTTTGGAAGCGTCTGCAACCCCTGGAAAGTTGAAATCTTTCGGTCCTCGCTTCACAGTATCCATTCCCTTTAAAGGAATTAACGGGCGACAAGGGTTACTGGTTTCGGTGTGGCAAATCGATCAAAATAAAGATGTGCCAAGGTTAGCAACTAACTGGTTGAAAGTGTAATCAAGACCCAAATGAAGCTCTATGAAAGCGAAAATTAATGATCAGATTCAAACCCTTGTTGACCTTCAAGCAGAGTTCAGCGATTCCACAATTCCAGCAGGTGCAATCGGCACAGTGATCGAGTGCTACACCTCCCCGGAAGAGGGGTATGCCGTTGATATCGTCATACCAAATCAAACGCTAATGGGCGGAGCCGACTATGAAAATGTCATTCTTCACCCCGATCAGTTTCGGGTAATTCCTGAGAGCAAACGGGTATTTCCTAGGAAGATAAATCTTTCTGGTGCCGTTGCTGCGGTTGCTCGCAGCAAGGCTCTTCACAAGCAATCTCTTGAAGTTGAGTCATAGTGGCGATCTCGATTACAAAGTAGAAGCTTTGGGCTGCGATCGTCCAGTCCGAAGATGCACTGGTATTTCAAGAACTGCTGAAATGCTGGAATCCTTGATTCAAGCTCAAAGATCGATCGACAAATTCGCCCGAAGAATCAATCAATTGAACAATCGGATCAGAAGTGATTTCACCGACGATCGCTGATCCTTTCACGAGCTTCACCCACTGTTGCGCCTGCTCCAACGGCAAACATAAAACAAGCTCAAAATCTTCGCCGCCGTATAGTGCCCAGTCGATCGCTTGTTCTGTCGAAACCCATTGTTTGAGTGCCGGATCGATCGGGATTAAAGCTCGATCGAGTTTCGCTCCGACCCCACTCATTCGGCAAATTTGTAGAACCGCATCTGCAAGCCCATCGCTACTATCCATGCCAGAAACACGAGTCGAAAATTCAGGTAGATCAAAGCGAGGAATCGGATATTGGTGAGCGCGAATTAGAGAAGCTCGATCTTGGGTGTGGTCTGAATTTAACAGCATCTCTAAACCCGCACGAGATGAGCCGTGAAATCCGGTGACGAAGATAGCATCACCGAGTTGAGCGGTCGATCGCAGAATCACACGATCCGGATCAACTTGTCCGAACGCAGTAATCGCCAACGTAATCACAGTCGATCGACATAAATCCCCACCGACGATCGCGCCACCGAACTGGTTTAAACAATCCGACATTCCTTGATAAAGTCGTTCTACCCATTCGACGGGCGTTGTTTTCGGTAAGCCCAATCCGACGGTGATACCGAGCGGTGAAGCTCCCATGGCAGCAAGGTCTGAGAGATTTGCCGCGATCGCTCTCCAACCTGCGGATTCTGGAAGAGTGGTTTGATCGCTAAAATGTACGCCATCGACTAAAACATCTGAAGTAATAACAATCGACTTTCCGGGTTCTGTCGGTAAAACAGCGGCATCATCACCGACAATCGCGCTCGGACAAAATGCCTGAACTCGCTTTAATAAGCCTTGTTCGCCAATATCTTGAACAGTGAGGGACATAAGAGCGTTGATTGCAGGATGGGAAATACCTATCGACTAATTACGACAAGCGTTAGCGTTGGGCATCTTTTTTCATGTTGACTCGACGTTATTTCTATCGAGATGAAGTTAGGACTGCAAAATCTTGCTCTCGACAGTCCTAACTTTTCAGAATACGGTCGTGCCTTAAGCGTCTTTCGGTTCCACAAAATTCTCCAATCCGTCTACGACCTTCATTGATCCGATCGTATCTCCCGCTTTCAGTTGTCCCAACACTTCCGCTCCTTCCGTCACAAATCCGAAAATCGAATAGCGACCGTCGAGCAAATTCGCACCCGCAGGAGTCAACTCTGGCTCAAACAAAAAGAAGAAAAACTGAGATGATCCCCCATTCGCATCGACATCAGGACGCGCTAACGCCAACGCACCATAAGCTGAAAATGGCAAAACAGGCGGATCAAGATAGCGTCCTGCGTCTTCTAACGTGATGCCATAGGTCGGAACTGTATCCCCTTTCACCAGAATTTCGAGCGGAATCGATCGATATTTACCCGTTTTCGGATCGATGAATCCGACTTCTTTTCCAGGCGGATCACCGATTTGCAGTACATAGGAATCTTCGGCGCGAGTGAAGGGTAAGCCGTTGTAGAAACCGCGTTGGACGAGATCGACAAAGTTGCCAGCCGTCACCGGAGCGCTGAAACCATCGACGACGATCGTTAAATCGCCTTTTGAAGTTTTCGCTGCGATCGTTGCTCGTCCTTTGAGTTGTGGCAGATTGCTATATTCTTCTGGAACTTCATACGGAAACTTCGACACCATCGTCGCTTCGAGGTCGCTCACTTTATCGAGCAATGCCGATCGCTTTTCTAGCGTTGTGCTTTTATCTTTCGCCGCAGCCACTTCAGTCAGTTCCGCAACTCCGGTCTTCAACTGTTCGATCAACTGTTCGGCTTCGGATTTGCGATCGTCCACTACACTCGCCAAAATCTTGTCACGCTTGAGCATCAGAATGCGATCGGCGCGATTGAGATCAGAAGTGACCGCACCCCAGCGGCGATTTGCCCGGAGTTGGGCGGAAATATCTTCGAGGCTCGATTGCAATTGGCGAACATCAGGATTGTCGATCGGTAACGCATAGCGCAACAGTGCTTTCGGATCTTTGATTGCATTGCCTTGAGGAAGTGCGTAGACAGGTGCCGCAAACCCGATCAGCAGAACAATCACGCAAATCAGCGCCACGACAGAGCGTTTGAAGGAAACATTACAAAAAGACATACAGCTTAAAACCTAGAGATCAGTCAGCCCGCTTTGATTGTCCCATGTTGCGGAGCGATAAAAAGCGGTCAGTCAACGGTAAAATGAAGTGCCGAATGTTCTCCCCAATCAAGTAGTTAAAGTCATGATTTCCAGTAACGATTTTCGTCCCGGTGTCAGTATTGAGCTTGATGGCTCAGTCTGGCGCGTGGTCGAGTTTTTGCACGTCAAACCGGGTAAGGGTTCCGCGTTTGTTCGCACCAAGCTAAAAAATGCTCAAAGTGGCAGCGTCGTTGAGCGCACTTTCCGGGCAGGGGAGACTGTCCCCCAAGCCACGCTCGAAAAAAGCACGATGCAACACACCTACAAAGAAGGTGATGAGTATGTGTTTATGGATATGGAAACTTACGATGAAGGTCGCTTGAGCGTGGCGCAGATTGGCGATCGCGTGAAGTACCTCAAAGAAGGCATGGAAGTGAACGTCGTTCGCTGGAATGAGCAAGTCCTTGAAGTAGAACTGCCAAACTCAGTCGTTCTCGAAGTGACGCAGACTGATCCCGGTGTGAAGGGCGATACTGCGACGGGTGGCACAAAACCCGCGATCGTAGAAACGGGCGCACAAGTGATGGTTCCCTTGTTCATCACGATCGGGGAAAAGATTAAAGTCGATACCCGCACCGATACGTATTTGGGAAGAGAGAAAGAGTAATGAGCTAGAGATCAGAGAATCTTTCTGCACTTTTTCTGATCTCAACCCCGATTTTTGAGGAGTATAAAAACTGTGCCACTGGATCTCACTGAGCTGCGTGAATTACTAACGGCGTTAAATCAAACTGATATTTCGGAATTAACGTTAAAATCGTCCGACTTTGAATTGACGGTACGGCGCGGGTCGCGAGTTGAAATCGCTCCGATCGCGCCTGTTCCCGTATCGACTTCCACGATCGCACCGCCACTAGAGCCAACCAAGCCCGAAACGCCAATCGCGGCTCCGGTTAACGAGCGTAAGCTTGCGGATGTGGTTTCTCCGATCGTTGGCACGTTTTATCGCTCTCCTTCACCTGATGAGCTGCCGTTTGCCGATGTGGGCAGTCGCATTCAGAAAGGGCAAGTCGTTTGCATTATTGAAGCGATGAAGGTGATGAACGAGATTGAGGCGGAAGTGTCGGGCGAAATTGTGGAAGTGCTGGTGCAGAATGGGGAGCCCGTGGAATACGGACAGCCTTTGATGCGGGTGAATCCAGCTTAGATGCGAAAACACGCAGGCTCTCATCCGTAGGGATCAAAATGTTGCCAGCGGCACAGACGCTACAGGTAAGTAAGTTATCCTGTAGATATGGCAGGCTTTGTTAAGTTGCTCCCAAGGGTCTGCTTGCTCTCTCACACTAAGGTATCTCATGGCAATCCCTCCCTCTTCAGCAAATCCGACTGATCCGGCTCAACTCAGCGATTCCCAAATGTGGGAAAGTTTGAAGCTTGCGATCTCAGGAAGTTCTGGATTTCAAAGTTGGCAACTCGATCGCACTTCACACGAGGCAGATTTAGATGCCTTGGTGCATCAGTATTTGCGCGAAACGCTTGAAACCTTGGCTTACTAAAAATTTCAACTTTTACCCAGGTTTAGCCGTTGATCCAAAACTGGATCAACGGCTTTGTTTTTAACGGAGAATTTGTCCTAAAGGGTTGCGTAAGCGATCGACAAGCTCGTTTAACCGTCGATAAGCGACTTCGATGCGATCACCATCTAAAACCACTTCCTGAGTCGGATAGTTTTGCAGAATTTCTAACACTGAAATCGAGCCGTCTCCGCTTGCCGACAGCGCTAAAGCGGCTCGAAGGGCTTGGCGTTCGGCTCCGCCTCTTGGTGTTTGAATCGCTTGACCCAACTGATCGAGCAGTCCATTTCCCAACGGACTATTGAGAACGCGATCGAGCAAAATCGGATCGACCTTGATCGGTTGCGTCAAGGTGCGTCGAACGGTTTCAGGATTCTGACGAGAAAGCCGGAGATAGGTTTGCAAATTGTTTGAAACTTCTCCAGTTTGAGCAAACGTGGTCAGTTCTGGAACCGAGAGCGACTCCCGCAAAATTTTGTATTTGAAAATCACCCGCTCCGCCGCGATCGCTTGAGAACTCGCGATCAAAACAGCAACTCCGACACCGAGACTCGATCGAACTACAGTTTTTATTAAAGACATTTTCATCACACGGTTAAATTCCCTGAGTATTCAGAGACGAGATTGAAGCATGGAAGATTCGCAAACTTGAAGAATCTGTCTTGCGATAGGCTATTTTCCGGTACGATCTAAACCCTAAGCAATCAGAACATCAAAATGGGCAGTACGTTTGGGCATTTGTTTCGGATTAGTACTTTTGGCGAGTCGCACGGGGGCGGAGTCGGCGTTGTGATCGATGGGTGTCCGCCCTTGATCGAACTGTCTGCCGAAGAGATTCAAGTTGAACTTGATCGTCGTCGTCCGGGTCAAAGTAAGATCACAACTCCCCGAAATGAAGCGGATCACTGCGAGATTTTATCTGGAATTGTGGACGGCAAAACGTTAGGAACCCCGATCGCGATTTTGGTTCGCAACAAAGATCAGCGATCGCAAGATTATAGCGATATAGCAGTGAAGTATCGCCCGTCTCACGCAGATGCGACTTATGACGCGAAGTATGGAATTCGAGCGATCGCGGGCGGTGGGCGATCGTCAGCGCGAGAAACGATCGGACGAGTGGCAGCAGGTGCGATCGCGAAAAAAGTGCTTCGGCAGTCGGGCGTTGAGATTGTGGCGTATGTCAAACGGATTAAAGATCTCGAAGCTGCGATCGATCCAAACACCGTGACGCTGGAGCAAGTTGAAAGTAACATTGTGCGCTGTCCGGATGCCGAGTGTGCAGAACGGATGATCGAGTTGATTCAGCAGACTGGAGGACAAGGGGACTCGATCGGGGGTGTGGTTGAATGTGTGGCGCGACGGGTTCCGATTGGATTGGGTGAGCCTGTGTTTGACAAGCTTGAGGCGGATTTGGCAAAAGCGGTGATGTCGCTTCCAGCGACGAAGGGATTTGAAATCGGTTCAGGGTTTGCCGGGACGATGATGACCGGGAGCGAACACAATGACGAATTCTACACCGATGGGGCGGGTCGAATTCGCACTGTAACGAATCGATCAGGTGGCGTGCAGG
This sequence comes from Phormidium tanganyikae FI6-MK23, assembly GCA_019359175.1. GTDB lineage: Bacteria > Cyanobacteriota > Cyanobacteriia > Leptolyngbyales > Leptolyngbyaceae > Leptolyngbya > Leptolyngbya tanganyikae. The sequence continues at coordinate 412,090 of JAHHHU010000001.1, read as the reverse complement.
GCGGCATCTCGAATGGAGAGGATATCGTGATTCGGGTGGCGTTTAAGCCGACTGCGACGATTCGGAAGGAGCAGAACACGGTGACGAATACGGGGGAAGCGGTGACGTTAGCGGCGAAAGGGCGACATGATCCTTGTGTGCTGCCAAGAGCGGTTCCGATGGTTGAGGCGATGGTGGCGCTGGTGCTGTGTGATCATTTGCTGAGACAGCGGGGACAGTGTGGGGAATAGGTGCGAGATTATTCCTCTAAAACTTCGACGAGTTCTTCGATCGACACATCAAATACCCGCGCGATTTTCTGCACTGAAAGTAGGTTCACCATGACCATTCCAGGAGAATTCGCGTAGGTTGCAACTGTGCTGTAGGGAAGTTCTGAACGTTCTGCAACTTCTTTCAACGTCCAACCCCGTTTACCAGCAAGCTCTTTAATTCGCAACCTAAACACGCTTTAACCTGACTTGACAGTATCGAGATTTCGATTTTTAATAGTCATATCCCAGAATCGAAATCTCGATACTTCTGGAACACAATACCAATCAAAGCGATCGTTCTCTAGCCTGGAAAACTCAAGAACGATCGCACCCACAAACGAGGTACAGACATGATACCAAGAGTTTTGCCATGCGTTGAAACTTCTAAGCTTTGGCGCGGAGGTGAACGATGACCTATCGCGATCGTCTTTCTCCCTGGTGCATTGTTCGACTGTTGCCAAAAATGCAGCGAATCGTGGTCTGTCGCTGTCGCAAGCGCAATCACGCATTCGATCATCTACAGGCATTAAAGCGCCTGAATGCTGAAGCAAATTACGAAATCATTTTCGATCCGAGTGACTAACTAACTATCCTCGTTTTTGTTTTCCTGGGGACGCTGGAAGAATGTTCTAGTAATTGTTTTCAGCGTTACAGGTTCGCGCTCCTTAAGGCGTTTGCGGCGATTGAGGGCGGAATTCGTGCGACGTTTACGCGATCGAGTTCTTTCCTCAACGCCTTCATCAGAGACGCGCTTGCGCTGAGGCTCGATATTTTCCTCTTTCGTGAGCCACCAATCGACAATAAATCCGCTGGCAGTTCCCCCGATCGCACCGAGCGCAATGCTAAACAGTGCAGGATAGCCAAGCCCATAGAAACTGATCAGAAACAATAGCCAAATCTGAAGTCCAATGGCAAAGCCTTTAGAAACTGGTTCTCCTTTCACTGGCACGATCGTTAATCCCTAAAATTCTTCATGAGGATACAGCGAATTTTGTATCAATGAGCGATCGTATCCGCTGATGGTTCCCATTATGGCGGTTTTTCGGGATTCTGAACGATTAGCGATCGACTGATCCCATGACTAGATCGATGCTTGCCAGAACTACAAAAATATCAGCAACTTTGCGCCCTCGAATCAACTCAGGTAACAGTTGCAGATTATTGTAGTCTCCGGGACGAATCTTCCAGCGCCAGGGAAAAACGTTGTCATCGCCAATAATGAAAATTCCGAGTTCACCTCGACCAGATTCGACACGAACATAGTGTTCACCTTTTGGAATTTTGAACGTGGGAGCAATCTTTTTAGCGATGAATTGATAGTCAAATCTATTCCATTCAGATTTTGGGCCTGATTCAATTCGTTTTGCTTCTAGAGTCTCGTAAGCTCCACCGGGAAGCGCTCTTAAGGCTTGCTGAATGATTTTGATTGACTCTCGCATTTCTCGCAGTCGCACGGCATATCGCGCAAAACAATCGCCTGCGGTTTCCCACTGCACTTCCCAATCGAGTTCGTCATAACATTCGTAGTGATCAACCTTGCGTAAGTCCCACTTCACGCCCGATGCTCGTAACATTGGCCCCGTCACCCCCCAGTTAATTGCAGCTTCGCGAGTGAGGACACCAATGCCTTCGGTGCGTCGTCGAAAGATCGGATTGTCCGTCATCAGCCGTTCGTATTCGTTCAAAGTTGGGGGTAGATAGCTGCACAGATCCGTGCATTTATCGATCCATCCGTAAGGTAAATCGGCTGCAACCCCTCCCACACGGAAATAGTTGTGATTGATCATGCGGTAGCCTGTGACGGCTTCAAATAAATCGAGGATGAGTTCTCGATCGCGCATCGTCGGAAAGAACAATGCCTGTGTGCCCACATCGCCCACAAATGGGCCTAACCACAGGAGATGATTCACAATCCGCGTGAGTTCAAGCATGATCATCCGAATGTATCTTGCCCGTTTCGGAACTTCAATCTGAGCTAATTTCTCAACAGCGTTTACGGTGACTGCTTCATTAAACATTCCACCGTAATAGTCCCATCGACTTGTATAAGGGATAAACATCGTCGTGGTGCGGTTTTCGGCAATCTTTTCCATACCGCGATGCAGATAACCGATCACGGGTTCACAGTCGATCACATCTTCACCGTCCAAGGTGACAATGATGCGGAAACAACCGTGCATTGCTGGATGGTGAGGCCCTATGTTGATCACCATCGGTTCGGTTTTGGTTTCGATCCAGCCCATTGCTTGAACTCCTGATGTTTATTTTCACTATCAGAAATTCAGATGCGATCGTCTTGGAGATTCGTCCGTTTTTTGGAGATTCGTCCTACGATTTTTGAATCATTCGCGGTGTCACTCCCAACAGTTTTTTACAATGCCGATGTAGATGACTTTGGTCGACAAACCCAACTTGTTTTGCAACGTCTGCGATCGACAATTTCCCTACAATCAATAATTCCTTTGCCCGCTCCACTCGTGCCCGAATCACAAATTGATGTGGTGTCACTCCAGTTGCTTGTTTAAATAACTGTGAAAAATAGTGCGGACTCATTTTCGCGATCGCTGCAAGTTCACTTAAACTCAAATCCTGATCCAAATGAGCGTGAACATAATCTACAACGCAGCGTAAACGAGCTTTGGATAACCCGTTAGTGTACTCTTGAATCAAAATTTGCCGCGTTGAATAATGCTGTAAGAGATGTACTATCAACGCATTCGACAACGATTCACCATATAGCCGACTTGCAGAACCATCTCGCTCTAAAACAGTTTTGAGGGATAGTCCAATCTGATGAACTAACGGATCATTGAGTGCAAACTGCGGAATGAGTTCGATCGAATCAATGTCGATCGCTTGAGTCATCTTGCTTGGATCGAACCCAAAAAACATCACACCGCCCCAGTCAAACCAGCGACTCTGACAGCCAACCTCCGCCGGAACCAGCACCATATTGCCGTTTGCAACTTGTTCTCGGTGAAACTTGCCATCAATTGATCGCTCTGCAACTTGTGATTGATTCGTGTGCGTAAAAATCGCAAGCGTATGTTGCAAGGAAAAGACTTCAGTGGTTTCTCCGGGCGGCAGATAGTCATACCCAAAGCAAATTCCATCCCATCCCGCAGCAAGACTGGTTAACTGAGGCGATCGTGAAAAAACGCGCCGATATCCTACCTCTCCTTCTTTGGCAAAGTCGATCGTTAGCGTCATTGTTCCAAGTTCAGAATTTCTTTCAGCGTAATTCATTGATCTCGTGGTATGTCATTTAAGATCAGCAAAATTTTAAGAAGCTCTCATGACACAAACTCTAGCTTCTCCTGCATTTCGAGTCGGGATTGCAGGGCCAGTGGGATCAGGTAAAACCGCATTGGTCGATGCACTCTGTAAAGCCATGCGCCATCGCGCTCAAATCGCCGTTGTCACCAATGATATTTACACCCAAGAAGATGCTAAATTTCTCGTGCGATCGCAAGCGCTTGATCCCGATCGTATTCTCGGTGTAGAAACGGGTGGCTGTCCTCATACTGCAATCCGTGAAGATGCGTCGATGAACTTAGCCGCGATCGATCAACTGGAGCAACACTTCCAGAACCTAGAGCTAATTTTTGTTGAAAGCGGCGGGGATAACTTAGCGGCAACTTTCAGCCCGGAACTCGTTGATCTAAATATCTATGTGATTGATGTTGCAGGCGGCGATAAGATTCCGCGCAAGGGTGGGCCCGGCATTACAAAATCTGATCTATTAGTGATCAATAAAATTGATTTGGCTCCATATGTTGGGGCAGATCTGCAAGTGATGGAGCGAGATGCAAAGAAGATGCGGGGAGAAAAACCCTTTGTTTTTACAAATCTCAAACTTCGCACTGGGTTAGACACAATTATTGACTTTGTGACAACCTACTCAGGACTGAACCTGAAGCAAAAATGACAAAACAATCCTAAAAAGGTGATTTACTATACAATTTCCTCAAAATCCAAGCCCTAGTATTTCAGAGTTATTACTGAAGCTTGAAATTGCGAACCACTACGCTGCGCTGAAGGTGACGCTCCTTAGCAAAGGCAGTCTTCAGCGGGGGATTGTTCGATCGCTTTGGCTTGGTTCAAGACATCATTACACCTTTGGACATGACAAAATCATTTGGACGGCGCGAATTCATCATTCTTGGCTCCACAGTTGCCGGAAGCGTTCTATTAAAGTCGTGCGGAGCGCCGCCTACAAGTACAACCTCTGGTAGCTCTCCCGCAGCTTCTCCCGCCGCCAACACCGCAGCGGCAGGAAACACCATCAAAGTCGGAATTCTTCACTCGCTCTCCGGCACGATGTCAATCTCTGAAAAGAGCGTTGTCGATGCAGAACAATTAGCGATCGAAGAAATCAATAAAGCGGGCGGTGTGTTGGGTAAACAAATCCAAGCCGTGATCGAAGATGGCAACTCGGATTGGCCCACCTTTGCCGAGAAAGCGAAGAAATTGATCGACCAAGACAAAGTTGCAACAGTGTTTGGCTGTTGGACTTCGGCGAGCCGCAAAGCGGTTCTGCCTGTGTTTGAGTCGAAGAAGCACTTGCTTTGGTATCCGGTGCAGTATGAAGGGCAAGAATGCTCGAACAATGTGTTCTACACCGGAGCGGCTCCCAACCAACAGATCGAACCTTCCGTCGAATGGTTGCTGAAAAATAAAGGCAAAGAGTTCTTCTTGGTCGGTTCGGACTATGTGTTCCCGCGTACCGCAAACACGATCATCAAAGCGCAGCTTGCAGCATTGGGCGGAACAACTAAAGGTGAAGACTACATTCCTTTGGGTAACACTGATGTCAAATCCGTTGTGGACAAGATCAAGCAAGCACTCCCCAATGGCGGCGTGATCTATAACAGCTTGAACGGTGACACCAACGTTGCATTCTTCAAAGAACTGCAAGCATCTGGCTTGACCCCAGATAAGTACCCGTCGATGTCGGTCAGTATCGCAGAAGAAGAAGTTAAAGCGATCGGGGTTGAGTACCTTAAAGGTCATTACGCTGCATGGAACTACTTCCAAACGGTAGAAAATCCTGCTAGTAAGAAGTTTGTCGAAGCGTTCAAGGCGAAATACGGTAGTGAGCGCGTGGTAAACGATCCGATGGAAGCGGCTTACATCATGGTTTATCTGTGGAAGCAGTCTGTTGAGAAAGCAGGAACCGCTGACGATCTCGATAAAGTGAAGGCGGCAGCTTACGGTCAGACGTTTGATGCACCAGAAGGCAAGGTGACAATGAACGCGAACCACCACTTGTCGAAGTTCGTTCGGATCGGTGAAGTAGCGCAAGATGGTCTGTTCAAGATCGTGTCTGAAACGAAAGAAGCGGTGAAGCCTTTGCCGTGGAACCAGTTTGTTACAGAAACGAAGGGCTTTGCTTGCGACTGGTCTGATCCTGCGAAGGGCGGTAAGTACAAGACCACCTAAGTTCACGTCAGTTCGATGAAGCTTGTCGCTTCGTTGCCTGTGGGTTCTGCCCCCTAAATCCCCCATGTTGGGGGACTTTGAACTGATAGAGGCGGATTCTGGTATATAGATGAGTCTCTGAGACAACACTTCTGTCATTCGATGGCTGCAGGTTTGTGCTTCAGAGCAGCTCCGTCTAACTCTCAAAGTCCCCCAACATGGGGGATTTAGGGGGCAGAACCCACAGGCAACGAAGCGAAGAAACTTGTGGAGTTCACGTTAATTTCAGCACATTCTAGATTCTGCACATTAGCAATCTGTATCGTAGAGTATCTTTTCTATTAGAAATTCGCTCTACGATACGGGCTTATAAGCGAGACACGGAGAAAGCTTTGCTGTCAGGACTTTTGAACGGAATTTTCAGTGGTGTTAGTGTTGGCTCGGTGTTGCTGTTGGCAGCATTGGGTTTAGCGATCGTGTTCGGACTGATGGGCGTGATCAACATGGCTCACGGTGAGTTGATGATGCTCGGCGCTTACACCACCTTTGTTGTGCAAAATACGCTCAAACCGCTGGGCGGATTTTGGTTTGATATCTACATTTTTGTTGCTCTGATTGCAGCATTTATCGTCACGGCTCTGTTTGGAATTGTGCTAGAGAGAGGCGTGATTCGTTACTTATATGGGCGACCGCTGGAGACACTGCTGGCAACTTGGGGCGTGAGCTTGATTTTGCAACAGTTAGTGCGGAGTGTGAGTTGGCAGCTAGTCACGCTGATTGTCATGTTTTGTGCATTGTTTTTTGGAGCAATGTGGATTCTGGCGCGTCGTCCGAACTTTGAGCAGATCCGAGGTTGGTCGATCGCGATTTTACTGCCGTTGTCCGCTGCGATCGCGTTAATTACAAGCAATACAATCGGCCAACTCTACGGACTTGCAGCGACAAAACCCTGGTTTGGCGCTCAAAACGTGGATGTGACTGCGCCTCGTTGGTTGCGCGGTGGACTATCGATCGCGGGAACACAGTTCTCTTACGCCCGAATTTTTATCATCTTTTTGACGATCGCTTGTGTTCTGGGTGTGTATTGGTTCTTGAATAAAACGCCTTGGGGCTTGCGGATTCGGGCGGTGACGCAGAATCGCACGATGAGCGCGTGTCTCGGAATTCCCACTCAGAAAGTCGATGCTTTGGCGTTTGCGCTTGGATCAGGACTGGCGGGAATCGCAGGATGTGCGGTGAGTTTACTCGGATCAGTCGGGCCGAACACCGGACAAAACTACATTGTGGATACGTTCATGATCGTGGTGGTCGGTGGAGTTGGAAAGTTAGTTGGAACGATCATTGCGGCTTTAGCGATCGGGACTGCGAACTACATCATTGGATCAAATGTGTTAGTCGATGTTTTTAGCTTCTTTCCGCCATTGTCTGAACTGTTCAAATTTTTCTCGACGATCAGCATGGCAAAGGTGATGGTGTTTGCATTGATCATTGTGTTTCTGCAATTCCGTCCCGCTGGATTATTTCCGCAGAAAGGACGAACCGTGGATGCTTAGGGAGAAGTTAACGTGAGTAAAGAAGCGCCTTGGTGGAAGCAGCGATCGTTTTTGATCGAAGCCGGAATCGTTGTTGCGGTCGCGATCTCTTTGATTTATATTGTGCCAAATGTTTTGGTGAGCATTGGACAAGCGTTTCGAGTGGGCTTGCTGGGTCGATTTTTGGCATTGTCGATCGCTGCTTTGGGGATTGACTTGATTTGGGGCTACACGGGCATTTTGAGCCTGGGGCATGGCTTGTTTTTTGCGCTGGGCGGCTATAGTTTGGCGATGTTTTTGCAGTTGCAGATTCCTGCTGGACAGCTACCCGATTTCTTTAATCTCTATGGCGTAACTGAGCTTCCAGCATTTTGGCTGCCGTTTTACTCGCTGCCGTTTACCGTTTTCGCGATCGTGTTGCTGCCTGCGATCGTCGCGGCGATTCTCGGTTACTTGGTCTTCCGTAATCGCATTCGGGGCGTTTATTTCTCGATTCTGACTCAAGCCGCGTTGATTGTTTTCTTTAACTTCTTCAACGGTCAGCAAAAGCTGATCAATGGAACAAATGGATTGAAGACCGATACCGCTACGCTTTTTGGTCAAACCGTCGGTGATCCGCCAATTCAGTGGATGTTTTACATTCTTACGGTTTGGCTCTTAGTGGCGGGCTATGCGCTGTGTCGGTGGCTGACGAGCGGCAGACTTGGGCGGCTCCTGGTTGCGGTGCGAGATGATGAACCTCGTTTACGATTCTCTGGCTATGATCCCACTGCGTTTAAGGTGCTAGTGTTTGCGGTTTCTGCTGCATTAGCGGGAGTTGCGGGTGCATTGTTCACGGTGCAATCAGGGATTATTTCACCGAAAGCGATGGACATTGCATTCTCGATCGAGATGGTGATCTGGGTTGCTGTGGGCGGCCGCGGCACATTGGTTGGTGCAATTCTCGGCACATTGATTGTGAACTTTGCCAAGAGCATCTTGAGCGAACAGTTTCCCCAGGTCTGGTACTTTTTCCAAGGTGCGTTGTTCCTGACGGTTGTAACAGTGCTTCCGGGTGGATTGATTGGCTGGATCGGCACAGACGGGCTGGATTTTGTGCGATCGCGGCTCCTCGGCAAACGCAAGTTAATGACTTATCCAAGCTTAGAAGAAGATCCGGAAGTGCAATATGAGCGAGAAAATCTTGCAAATCGAAAATCTGACAGTTAGTTTTGGTGGCTTCAAGGCGATCAACAATCTCAATTTCGACCTCGATCGAGGTGAAATGCGAGTGATCATTGGCCCAAACGGAGCCGGAAAAACGACCTTTCTCGATACAATCACAGGCAAAACTCAACCGACGATCGGAACAGTCTATTTCAAAGGACGCAGCACTAAAGGCTTGAAAGAGCATCAGATCGCGCGTCTTGGAGTCGGGCGCAAGTTTCAGACTCCGCGCGTTTATCTCAATCTCACGCCACGCGAGAATTTGGAACTTTCTTGCACGCGCCATAAAAACCTTTGGAATGCGATCGTGGGAAAACGTCCAGCCGCAGAACAGCGTACTGTTGCGGGATTGCTCGAAACGATCGGACTAGACTTAAAAGCAGACATCAAAGCTGCCTTGCTGTCTCATGGTGAAAAACAGCGCTTAGAGATTGGAATGTTAGTGGCTCAGTCGCCGGAGTTGCTTTTAGTCGATGAACCTGTGGCTGGACTGACCGACGAGGAAACGGAGAAAGTCGGAAATCTGTTGCTAGCACTGGCTGAAAGTCATTCGATCGTCGTGATCGAACACGATATGGAATTTGTCAGACAGATTGCTAAGAAAGTTACTGTACTGCATCAAGGAACAGTTCTTTGTGAAGGCACAATGGACGAAGTGCAAAGCGATCCGCGAGTCATTGAAGTTTACTTGGGACAACAAGAAGATCACGTTGATTAGGGTCGCGAATTGAAAACCTTTGACGATCGCAAAATTGCTTCGCCCTCACTCCCAACCCCTCTCCCAATCTGAGAGAGGAGGGCAAGAGTCCGGTTCCCCTTCTCCCAATCTGGGAGAAGGGGCTAGGGGATGAGGGCGGGGATCTCAGCATTAACCCACATTTCTCAAAACACTATGAGCTACACCAACACCACACTAGAACCAATGGGATCAAGTACCGCAGATTCAATGCTAGAAGTCTCCGGTCTGAATGTGTATTACGGAGAAAGCCACATTCTCCGGGGCGTTGATATGACGGTTCATCCGGGCAAAATGGTGTGTTTGATCGGACGAAATGGAGTCGGTAAAACAACGCTGCTGAAATCGATTATGGGATTGCTCAAACCACGATCTGGCACGATCGCTCTCAGTGGAGAACCCATTACCCTGAAGACCCCAGATCAGCGTGCCCGTCTTGGGATCGGCTACGTGCCTCAAGGACGTGAAGTAATCCCGCGCCTCACGGTGAAAGAGAATCTGATTCTTGGACTCGAAGCGTTACCCAAGCGCAAGAAATCCACTGAAATTCCCGATGAGATTTTTGAACTCTTTCCGGTACTCAAATCGATGCTGTGGCGGATGGGCGGAGACTTGAGCGGCGGACAACAGCAACAATTAGCGATCGCGCGTGCCCTTATGGGTCAGCCTCGTTTACTCGTGCTGGATGAACCGACCGAAGGCATTCAACCCTCGATCATTCTGGAAATCGAAGCGGCTGTGCGTCGCATCATCGAAACAACGGGCATTTCTGTATTGTTAGTGGAGCAGCATTTGCACTTTGTTAGACAAGCAGACTGGTACTACGCAATGCAAAAAGGCGGTATTGTGGCATCGGGTTCGACGCAAGAACTGAGCAATGAAGTGATTCAGCGATTCCTAGCGGTATAGTTATCGCGGGATAGTGACTCATCGAACTCTGGCTGATTGAGTTCCGACTTCTCCAATTTCTGTAAAGAACTCAGCGCTAAGAATCCAAATCCCACTTTTGCCGCAACATCGAGAATGGTGTAAGATGCCGTCTCAACGGTGCTATTGATCACGTTAATTCCGGTTCCTGCGAGAATCCACACAACTGGATAGAGTGACCAAATCACGAGATGTACGGTGAGTAAACGATTGAACACAGACTTCGATCGAGGATAAGAGTCGATTGCTCGATCGCGGTAATGCTTTAACAACAGATACGCTAGTCCTAGATAAAAGCCGCAGCTTACGATGTACCAAAGATTTGTAATTGGTTTGGGCGAGATTGCAGCGACGAAACCAGTTGCAATCATTAATACATCCGCACCGATCATACTAGCGAGAATAATCGGTTTTGTTCTACCCAAATAGCTGAGTAATACGATCGTTAATGGAGTCGAAAACATCCAAGTGATATATCTCACCCAAAACGTTGGACGATCGAAGATCACGTTAAATCCTTGGCGCTGCGTCATGGCTAGGTAAAGAACAGATGCGATCGCGCAAATAAAGAAGTTCAGAACGTAGACCACTTGCCAGCGATCGTTTTTCGCCCGTTCTGCCCCGAATCCAAAAAAAATCGCTCCCGCTGCCATGCTCAGACAACCGAGCCAAAGCCACGTCTGTTGTGTCATCGCGCCCTATCCTTGTTTTTTTACTCTGACTGTGTTTTATCAATACTGTAGGGCGCACTTGCTCAAAATACCTCTGACTCGCGAAGGATGAAGGAGCTATCCCTCACCCCAGTTTTACGGCTTCTTTTCAGCCAGGGGTTGTGTCATTTCGTTCGCTTTGTCTTTTCGCGATCGTTATGAATTTTTTGATTTTTTGCGCTTAACGGATATCGTCGTAAAGGCGTTTGAGTTGAGTCGGAGAAACGCCGATGCCCCAGAGAATCCCAATGTAGAGATAGATAGCGGTGGCTTTCCATGCGCCCCATTTTGCAACTCTGCGATCGGAGCTTTGAACAATGCGATCGATTTGACGAATCCGACCCTTTTGAACTAATCGTAAGCAAAGATCGCCGTCTTCCATGATCGGTAGAGCTTCGTTGAATCCGCCGCAGTCCCAAAAGTCCGATCGACGACAAAACATCACCTGATCCCCAAACAGTAACCGCAATCCTTTTACGAATAGATGTGGTCGAAACAGCAAAGGCGCGTAGTAGGTTTTGAGGAAGTTGTGGAGTGAGATGCCCCAGCGCGTTGTGCGATCGCCTGTCATGAGTGAAACGAAGCCACCACAGGAGATCGAGGAATCGGCTAAAGTTTGGGTGATGACTGCGATCGCGTCATCGGGAATTTGAGTGTCAGCGTGTAGAAAGCAGAGAATGTCACCGCTGGCATGAGTGGCTCCGCGATTGAGTTGGATGGCGCGACTGGAGCGATCGCAGGTCAAGATTTGAGCAAGATTGCTTTGTTGTGCGAGTGCGATCGTATTATCGGTGCTGCCGCCATCGACGATGATGATTTCCCAAGCGGCAGGAGTGAGAATGGCAAGCTGTTTGAGGGTGCGATCGAGGCTGTGACTTTCGTTTAAAGTTGGAATGATAATAGAAACACGAGCCATATCATTTCAGTCCGAGTAGCGATCGCATGATCCAAATTCTACGCACTAGCAATTCATAAACCAACAGTGTGATAGCGATAGTAGCGGTGCTAATGACGACAAATTTTGTCACAACATCGATATCCCATCTCACAACAAAGAATGCGATCGTAACGAGAATGGTTTGATGTAATAGATACACTGGATATGCAGATTCATTTAGATAGTTCAAAACAGAATTGTGGAACTGAAGATAGTGCTGTCCTAAGCTCAAAAAAGCCAAAACGCAGATCCAAGAATTCACGCCGCGAAAAGCTTGATAGCTCATGTAAGCAGGAGAATATGCGCGATCGGGAACGGTATGCGTGATCCAAAGCCCGACCAAAATCGACATCAGCCCGATCGCGCTTCCAACAATCCAACCGCGATATCGATCGAGCATTTCGGTAAACTGCGATCGTGCAATCAATCCATATCCGTAAATAAAGTAAGTCAGATACAGCAGCACATTCGCCCAGTCATCATATAGATTTTGGAATCCGATCCATCTCGGTCGAAAGATCGCTTCGATCAACGCTAACGGCAACGCAAGCAGAATTAAATTAATTCGATAATTTGCAGATTTCAAATACGACAAAACTGGCAGCGAAACGATCGAAAAAACGAACAGATAAATAATAAACCAAAGATGCGCCCATTCAAAGTTTCCAGCGGGGCGAATTCCATTAAAAAACTGAGGATAAAACTCGAAGTACGAACCCTGAAAGTGCGATCGTACAATCAGCGAAAGATAAACCTGGGGTGGCACAAGCACAAATAATCCAAACACAAACGGAATTAGCAATCTTTGCACTCTTTCTTGGATGTAATCTTGTTGCGATCGCTTTTCCAAGGCAAACCAACTTGCAGCCCCAGAAATAAAGAAAAAGAGCGGCATATGCCACTGATGCACGATCGAGATCAACAATCCGAACCCCAGACTGGTATACCGATTCACCACATAAAACTCACCCAAATCGCCGCGATAAAACACTGCCGCCGCGTGAAAATAAATCAACACCGCCACCGCAAAAACGCGTAGCCAATCTAAATCATTTCGTCGTTTAGCATTCATCGATCGCCGCTCTCAAATTAGGTTTTAACAATTTCCCCCACTGAGCATTATAGGGATGCACCAATCGCACGGATTTCTCATTGTTCTCATACAGCGATCGACCTTCATTTGCCCATTGAAAAATGCTTCCTTCCAAATTCTGCACATCGATAAATCCTTGCTGCTGAAGCTGTTCGGCAAGTCGAGCGCTGCGGTATCCCACCGAGCAATACACGACGATCGCAAAATGCTTCGGTAAATGTGTCCAATTCGGGTCTTGTGGATCAATGCGCTGTGCCGTTTTAAGATGGCTCACACTGAACTCCGGCATCGTGCGAGCATCTAACAGAATCGGAGGTGTCTTGTCAGAATCTTGCAGCCATCGATCGAGATCTTGAGTGGAAAGCGATCGAACCGTGGGGAATTTAGACCGAATCCAGAGCTTGAGCAGTTTAAATAGAAGATTCACAGCAAAATAGATCTACAATTTTGCTCGATCGTACCGTTTCTCGCCCTTCGTTTATGACTGTCTCCCGCACGATTTGTTTAGGATTTCTCGCGGTTATTTTCGTCGGAACAGGTCTTCTGATGTTGCCTTTTTCGACTGCAACTGGAGAGTGGAATAGCCTTGTAACCGCCGTGTTTACTTCAACTTCAGCGGTTTGTGTCACGGGATTATCGGTCGTGGATGTCGGAAAGTTTTATTCTTTCTGGGGGCAGCTTTTTATTATGATCTTGGTGCAGGTCGGTGGGTTGGGTTACATGACCGCGACAACGGTTTTATTGCTCGTTTTGGGTAAGCGATTGGGACTGCGAGAAAAAATTGCGGTGCAGCAATCGCTCGATGTGCAAGGCTTATCGGGTTTGGCGGGATTATTGCAGTCGATTATCGCAACGACGCTACTGTTTGAGCTAACGGGCGTGATTCTATTGATGACGGTGTTTCTACCGCAGTTTCACGATCGACCCCTTTTTGCCCTGTGGCAATCGATTTTTCACAGCGTCAATGCCTTTAATAATGCTGGATTCGGCTTATTCTCAGATAACTTGGTGCAGTATGTAAACAACCCGATCGTCAATTTCACTATTACAGGATTGATTATCTTCGGTGGCATTGGCTATCAGGTAATTATGGAACTGTACTGCTGGGCACGCGATCGCACTCGTCGCAACCCCAGAAGATCAAGTTTTTCGCTCAATTTTCGAGTTGCTGTGAGTACCACGATCGCGCTTTTGCTTGTGGGAACGATCGCATTTCTCGCAACTGAGTTTCGCAATCCAAATACGCTCGGTGCGCTGAGTTTACCCAGTAAAATTATGGCGGCGTGGTTTCAATCTGTGAGTCCTCGTACTGCTGGATTTAATACGATCGATATTACAAAAATGACCACCGCAGGATTATTTATTACGATCGCATTTATGTTCATTGGTTCAAGTCCGGGAGGAACAGGCGGCGGAATCAAAACAACAACGCTAAGAATATTACTAGACTGTACAAAAGCAGTTCTACAAGGAAAAGAAGTGGTGCTATCGTCACAGCGTCAGATTCCGGTTGCGCTGATTTTGAAAGCAGTCAGTGTGTTAATCGGCTCGATCGCCACGGTGATTACTGCGACGATATTAATTGCGCTCACTGATCCTGAACTCAATTTCATCAATATTCTGTTTGAAGTCGTTTCTGCCTTTGCGACCGTCGGCTTAACCGCATTTGGAACGGGAAATCTATCGGTTGCAGGGCAACTTTTGATCGTCGTTGTAATGTACATCGGACGAGTCGGAATTCTGTTGTTAATGAGCGCACTTCTAGGCGACCCGAAACCGAGTTTTGTAAATTATCCTGAAGAAAACCTGCTCGTTGGGTAACATTTTCAAACTATCATAAACGATCGAGACTACTAAGAGGCAGAGAAGGTCGTGAATTTATCGTCGCTGGGATTTTTTCACAGTTTGCGATCGAATAATAGAAATCGACAGTTTGCCGTAATTGGTTTGGGTCGATTTGGTCGGGCGGTCTGCGCCAGTATGCACAATTCTGGATATGAAGTGCTGGCGGTCGATTCGGACAAAGGCAGAGTTGATCAGGCATTAAACGATCGCATCGTGACGCACGCTCGCCAAATCGATTCGACTCAGCCTGCTGCACTCAAAGAAGCGGGATTTTTCGAGCAAGATACCGTCATTGTGGCGATCGGGAATTACGTTCAAGAAAGCATTATCACTACAATGAACGTCAAAGAAGGCGGGGTGCGTCACGTCGTCGCAAAGGCATCGTCAGAGACTCATGAAAAACTTTTGAAAAAAGTAGGTGCGGATCACGTCGTTTTTCCAGAACATGAAATGGGCTGCACGCTGGCTCGATCGCTCACGAAACCTGGAATTTTAGAACGATTCGATCTCGATCCTGAAAATAGCATCGTTGAATTAATCGCCCCCGAAAACTTCCACGGAAAAACGATCGCAGAATTAAGACTTCGATCGCACTACGGCTTAAATCTCCTCGCCTTCAGCCACAACGGAAAATTTATCATCAATCCCGATCCGAATACGCACTTGGTAAAAGGAACTGCGATCGTTGTGATCGGCACAAACCGAGATATCGATCGATTGCCAATCTAAAAGTATTAGCGGTTTAGAAACGATCGTGAATTCAATTCTTTTTATCATTGCAGGAGTGTCTCGCCCTCACCCCAACCCTCTCCCAATCTGGGAGAGGGAGCAAGAGTCCGGCTCCCCTTCTCTCAATCTGGGAGAAGGGGCTAGGGGATGAGGGCGAAGATCTCGGCGTCAGTCCAAGTTCTAAGCTAACGAGTTTGCAAACCACCAAGCTAGAGTTCCTAGACCTACGATCGCTGAAATTGCTGCAATTGGATACTTCTCCGCTTGAACATACATACTCTTACCAGAGCGAATCCAGCCTTGATGCGTGCCGCGTTCGTGCAGTCCATAGCCTGGATAGTAGAGCGCATTATCTTCGCGATCGCGCGAAGGTCGATCGGACTGTTGCGAAGGAAATGCCCAAATCTCCATCAGCTTGTCTGTCAACCGGGGAGAAATGCCGCCTAACACTGCAAGCGCCTTCGCTTGGAAGCCTACAAACATATCTCGTCTCCGATGCGCCGCTGAGAACAAAATTGCATCCGCTACAGCTTCGGGTGAATAAATCATGCCCCTGTGCGCGGGTTGTTTAGGCATATAGCTCCGGGCGTGTTCGTTGTAGGGAGTATCAATTCGTCCGGGATGGATCAGCGTGACCGAAATCGGTGCGCCTTCAGCTTCTAATTCCATTCGTAAAGCATCCGTCCAGCCATGTACCGCGTGTTTTGAAGTGCAGTAAGTCGATTGCACTGCTACAGCCCGATCGCCTAAAAAACTACCTACATTAACCAATGCTCCACTGATCTGACGCTGCTTAAACTGTCTAACCGCTGCACGAGAGCCATAAACCACTCCCCAGTAGTTGGTGTCAAACATTCGCTTCATGTCTGGGATTGATACATCTTCGCAGCGCCCAAAAATCGAAACGCCTGCATTATTCACCCAAGTATCAAAGCCCCCGAATTGCGCGATCGCAGTTTCCGCAATCCGATTAACTGCTTCTTCTTGCCCAACATCCGCGACAACATAAGTCGCTTGTCCACCTTTGTTCTGAATTTCCTGGACAAGTTGCTGGAGTGCAGCTTCATTTCGGGCAGCTAAAACGAGCTTTGCGCCTTGCTGGGCAGCCATGCGAGCGGTGACTAATCCAATGCCGCTGGAAGCTCCTGTGATCACCACGACCTGACGAGAGAGAGGTTTAAGAGAGGGATTCATAGTTGAGTGTTAAGGGTGTGATGCACAATCAATGTTTTTAATTCGGGGCTGCAACTTGATCAGTGAATTGCACTAATCGTTGCTGTAGCAGATCTAAACCCGTTCGCTCGATCGCAGAAATAAACACTGCATCAGGATAGGTTTGCAGCACTTTGGTCAAGGTTTCACGATCGACGCGATCAATTTTGTTAAATACAAGCAGAGCATCAGACGGAATAGCAGGTAGCTCAGATAGAACTGTGTTCACCGACTGCAAGTGCTGCTCCCAAGCCGGATGAGAGAGATCCAAGACGTGCAGGAGAGCATTTGCTTCGGTGACTTCTTCAAGCGTGGCGCGGAACGCATCCATCAGCGCAGACGGCAAATGATGGATAAAACCAACGGTATCGGTGAGAAGTACATCTCGTCGATCGTGAGTGTTTGGATCGCTGATCGTCAATCGTCGCGTCGTTGGATCGAGGGTCGCAAACAGTTGATCAGCGGTATAAACTTCTGCGTCAGTTAACACATTCAGCAAGGTAGATTTACCTGCATTGGTGTAGCCGACCAGTGCGATCGTTGGTATTTGTTGTTGATCGCGTTGATGCCGTAAACGGGTACGGTGTGCTTGAAGCTGATTGACTTCTTGCTGCAATTGACCAATTTTTCGCTGAATCGTCCGGCGTTCTGTTTCAAGCTTGGTTTCACCTGGCCCCCGTGTTCCGATTCCTGCACCCAAGCGCGACATCGATTGCCCACGTCCGCGCAACTTAGGGAGTTGATACTCTAGCTGTGCAAGCTCCACCTGAAGCTTCCCTGCTTGCGATCGCGCTCTTTGAGCAAAGATATCTAAAATCACTTCAGTTCGATCAGCCACGCGCACGCCAATTTGCTCTTCTAAGTTGCGGGCTTGACTTGCAGAAATATCTTGGTTGAACACAATCAGATTTGCACCCAAGCGTTGAGCATCTAAGGTGATTTCTTCGACTTTTCCCTGACCGACGACAGTTTGTGGATGAGGATGCGATCGCTTTTGCTGTGCCGTTCCGACGACTTCGCCTTTAGCACTTTCGACTAAGCGCATCAGTTCGTCGAAATCATCCTGAAACCGCTGCTCAGTCATTCCATCCGTTTGCAATCCAACGAGCAAAGCGCGATCGTGATCAGATTGCACCGCTTGAAACGCTGAAAGGTCAAACCCTGAAGCTTGCAAATCGCTTTCCCATTCATGAATCAGATCATCCGCATCTTGCTCTATGAGTGTTTCTAAGGGAAATGCTTCAACTTGCCAGGGTTGCTCAACGTCTGGAGCAATGTGCGCCAGATAAGACTGTTCGATCGAAGGCGCAGCACCTTTCTTGGTTTCTGCAAGCGTAATCACTGCAAGCGCATCGAATCGCTGCCGAATTAGAGCGATCAATGCACTGGGGCTAGGGGGTTGAAACTGTGCAACTAAGCAGCGAATTCCACTTAATCGATCGCGACCCCGACGAGGCAAGTCGGACTCCGAAAGCTGGGTTTGCATCGGTGTTCCAACGCCCACCCGAATAATCTGTCCTCGACGGTTCACATAGCAGCAGAGCGGCTGATGAATGGTTTGGCTGATTGTTGCTAGTTGTGTCGCAAATTCGGGGGTGATAAAGCGATCGTTGGGTAGTCGTTCTTGGTATAGCTGCTCAAGTTGCTTAATCTGAGTCGATTTTAAGCCTTGAAGGTCGCCATAAACAGTTGCCATTGGATAAACCGTATGTAGTTGAACAAACTATATGTAATTGGACGAACTAAAACTATATGTGAATAGCTTTTAACTTTGAAGTGAGCTGACTCGGTGTCAAAGTGGAGATTGAATGTCTATTCAACATAGCGATAAGTGTTTTTAGCATTCTCTATCTTGAGTTGCAGGTTAATAATCACGCTAAAAGGGAATTTCTCTACGCATGACTGTAGAACGCTGTGAACAGAATGGAGAAGAGCATCAATTAATTCGAGGGGGCTGGTCGCTTCTCCCGGAGATTGCAGATAGGTTAAAGTTTGATTGCTATTGCTTTTGAATCATCCGATGAAAGTTAGAACTTGCTAAAATAAGAAAAAGGCGAGTTTTAATCGGGATTTCACAGGAGCGATCGCATGACTCAAACCTCTCAAGCCACACAACCCCAGAGCGGGATTCTAATGAGCGAAACCGCCCTAAAGCACGTCATCATGCTGCGCGAACAGCAAGGGAAAGATCTTTGTCTACGGGTCGGAGTGCGCGGCGGCGGCTGTTCTGGAATGTCCTACACGATGGACTTTGAAGACCCTACCAATATTCGCTCTGACGATCACGTTTACGATTACGACGGCTTTAAAGTCGTGTGCGATCCGAAAAGCTTACTTTACTTATACGGCTTAATGTTGGATTACAGCACAGCATTGATCGGCGGCGGATTCCAATTCACCAACCCCAATGCGAATCAAACTTGCGGCTGTGGTAAATCGTTCTCAGCCTAATCGATCGTACTTTTAGGAATACGGGGTGAATGCCAAGATCTTCGCCCTCATCTCCTAATTCCTTTCCTAAAATGGGCTACTGTGTACACACAAGTCTTTTCTCGCTTTGTTTAGGGGGCGAGAGGTCTATGCAATCACAGATTATCGGCTTGTGTGTACAGGGTAGCTCTAAAATGGGAGAGAGTTCGAGTGAGGGCAATTTCAGGTTTTCTGCAATTAGGATGCGCTCCCGTCTCAACTTTTCTTAAACCGTTCTTTCGCCAACTGAAACGATTCTTTCATCGCCGCTTGAATCCGTTGCGGATCAGGCTTTTTCCCGCCCATTAAGTCCCCAAAATACACACAAGCCGATTCTCCTAATGCCCAAGTGTATGCACTCGCCCAAGATGCCGCAATCACGCTGCCAAATCCTGGAATAAATTTGATCAACTCTCGCCCGATCGCTTGCGCCACAAATCCACCTGCGATCGCGCTGACCACTCCCCCCGCCTGCGAAGGGGTTAACGTCTGTCCGTACAACTGCCCTAATGCCCCTACCATCGAAACTTGTAGCGCTGTTAAAACAGGCATCGTCGCCAACGGTAATGGAATTGCTGCGGTAGCACCCGCCATCACGGAAAAGGGTAGAATATACCGCCTTCCCGCACCGCGATAGAGATCACTAATTTGTTTCCCTGCGTTCTGATCGTTCAATAGTTGCGCGATCGTTCTTGCTTCCGCTTCGGGTAACAATTCTGCTAGCGCATCGATAAATGCTTCTAAACCATAAAAGGTCGGATGAAATTCGTCTTCTTCTAAGGTGAAATCGATGAGAACGGCACGATCGAATAAACCTGAAAAGTTCTGCTGGATTGTGGAAAAAGCGCGATCGAGATCCGCAAAACTCGGTGGATAGTCGGGATGATCGGTGACATCCGCTGGATACAGTTCGTGCAAACAAGTGACGACCAGCAAGCAGGGCACTTCTGGATGTTTAGCGCGAATTCGACTGGCGATCTGCTTGAGTGTATCCGTTGCAAAATCATTGATTCGGACGGTCAGAATGAGAACTTTGGCGCGGGTTTCATCGGGTTGCAGTTCCCCGACTAATTCGCGAATCACTTCTGAAGTCTCTTGAGTTCCATCCCCTAAACCAACCGTGTCGGTAAAGACGAGCAGCGGTAACTCCTGAGTCGGGTAGCTGTACTGCTGCGTGTATTGCGTGTGTGGGCGAAATCCTTGACCGACAATTTCCGCTGAAACTCCAGTTAAGCCCCGCACGATCGAGCTTTTTCCTGACTGCGGTTTTCCGACTAAGAGCGCCTCAGTTGTGGGCAACTCCGATCGCACTTTTTGCAAAATTTCTTGAATCTCTGCTTCATCGACTCGAAACCAGCCTGACATCGATCGAGTAATCGGCTCAATCGAAACTCGTTTCGTCACTTCTGAAACCCCGTTCCCAACCGTTTCCCGAACTTGATTCCACCAAGAAGGATCACCTTTCATCATCCACCCCCACAGAATAGAAAAGGCGCATCGATGAACGATCACGCCTTACTCCACAATTATGGCTTTTGAATTCGAGGCTAGCCGTCGCTAGACTGTGCGGATTCCCCACCTGGCGAGGATTTGTAGATCGCATCTAATTGTTCGCGGGCATCTTCCACACTCATCGATCGCATGACCAACAGCGGTTCGTTGATCATTCTGCCGTGTTCGTCGAGTAGTTCTGGATGAGGAGCGGAACGATTGTGCGATCGTGCTATCGACGGATACTGACGCTGCGAATCGATTCCCAAAGCCATCAAATTCCGAATTAAATTACCAACCGCTAAGAATGCCAGTGCTGTAAACGCCAGAATGTAAAGTAGGTGCAATATCATATGCCTCTTTCCAAGCCAAGTTAACGACGAATTGAAAATAGTCTGAGCGGGAACCCAGTCGGCTCCAGCCCAGGATTATGAAAATTGGTTTTCTAGTTATCTATATAGTCTCTCAGATTTTGCTAAATCGTGGCATCCGATTTGAGAGAGACTTTGCAAAATGATGCAATTGATTCTTATGGTGATTTCTGCGATCGGAGTTTCATGCTGACTTGCCAACATTCGCTGACGAGATGATGCCAGGTCACTAATATAGAAGTATCCACTCCGGCTTGTCCGTCGGTCGCTTTGAGCAAGGCTTGAACGGTGTTAACTTCTTGCTGGGTTTGGATTACACGCTCGAGAAGATCGGCGTGTTCTTCGTCAGAAAGGAAGGACAAGTTCTCGGTTTCAAGGAGAGTCCGCGATCGAGAAAACCAGTACTGGAAGTCATCGAGCAACGGTTCTAAAACGGTTTTGAGTAAATCAGGTTCAGGTCGATTGGAGTTAAACATTTGGCGAGAGCAAAACGCGGATTGCGTCAACGATTCCTAATATTCTTTACATTTCGTAACCTTTTTCATCTTACCTTGAAAGATTGCAGATTGAACACACAATGACAGGGGATCGGTAAGATAGATAAGGCATTCATCCTTATTCTTGCTCTATGTCAGACGATTCTCCGCAGTCGGAAAAAATCTACTTGCCCAAAACCAGCGAATCTGTAGCTCTACAAAAGATTCGTCATACGACTTCGCACGTGATGGCGATGGCGGTACAGAAACTTTTTCCGAAGGCGCAGGTGACGATCGGCCCTTGGATCGAGAATGGGTTTTACTACGATTTTGATAGTCCTGAGCCGTTTACCGAAAAGGATCTCAAGGCGATCAAAAAAGAGATGGCGAAAATCATTCGCCGCAATTTGCCTGTGAGCCGCGAGGAAGTCAGCCGCGAAGAAGCAGCATCGCGGATTCAAGCGATCAATGAGCCATACAAACTAGAAATTCTCGGCGATATCAAGCAAGAGCCGATCGCGATTTATCACTTGGGCGATCAGTGGTGGGATTTGTGTGCAGGCCCGCACGTTGATAGCACCGCAGAACTAAATCCGGATGCGATCGACCTCGAATCGGTCGCAGGTGCATACTGGCGCGGGGATGAAACCAAGGCACAATTGCAGCGGATTTACGGGACGGCTTGGGAAACGCCGGAGCAGTTAGCTGAATACAAGCGCCGTAAAGAAGAAGCACAGAAGCGCGATCACCGCAAACTGGGTAAAGAACTGGGCTTGTTTATCTTCTCGGATTTAGTCGGCCCCGGTTTGCCGATGTGGACACCGAAGGGAACCGTTTTACGATCGACTCTTGAAGACTTTCTCAAACAAGAGCAGACAAAGCGCGGCTACTTGCCCGTTGTCACTCCTCACATTGCCAGAGTCGATCTGTTCAAAACTTCGGGACACTGGCAGAAATACAGCGAAGATATGTTCCCGATGATGGCGGAGGATGACAAAGCCCGCGCTGACGAACAAGGCTTCGTGATGAAGCCAATGAACTGTCCGTTTCACATTCAGATCTATAAGAGCGAACTACGATCGTATCGAGAACTCCCGATGCGACTCGCGGAATTCGGAACCGTCTATCGCTACGAGCAATCTGGTGAACTCGGCGGACTGACCAGAGTACGCGGCTTTACGGTTGATGATTCTCACTTGTTTGTGGCTCCTGAGCAGCTTGATTCTGAGTTTCTCAGCGTAGTGGATTTGATCCTATCGGTGTTTAAGAGTTTGCAGCTCAAGAACTTCAAAGCACGTCTAAGTTTCCGTGATCCGGATTCAGACAAATACATTGGTTCTGATGATGCTTGGGATAAAGCTCAAGGTGCAATTCGTCGCGCGGTTGAAACTCTTGGAATGAACTATTTTGAGGGCATCGGTGAGGCAGCATTTTACGGCCCGAAATTGGACTTTATCTTCAGTGATGCGCTCGATCGAGAGTGGCAGCTTGGAACTGTGCAAGTCGATTACAACTTACCGGAACGCTTTGATCTCGAATACGTTGCAGAAGATGGAAGCCGCCAGCGTCCGGTCATGATTCACCGTGCGCCGTTTGGGTCATTAGAGCGACTGATCGGAATTCTGATCGAAGAGTATGCAGGAGATTTTCCGGTGTGGCTTGCTCCAGAGCAGATTCGCATCTTGCCTGTGAGCGATGAGTTTCGACCGTTTGCGGTTCAAGTGGTTCAGCAGATGAAACAGGCTGGAATTCGGGCAGAAGTGGCTCCAGGTGGCGATCGACTCGGTAAGCTAATCCGCAACGCTGAGAAGGATAAGATTCCGGTGATGGCGGTTGTGGGAGCGAAAGAAGTCGAAGGGAGTGCGTTGAGTATTCGGACTCGTGCTTCCGGAGAACTGGGCGCGATCGCGGTTGTGGAAGTTGTCGATCGGCTTAAAGCTGCAAACGAAGCTCACGGAAACTTCTAAGCTGAAGAGGAACACCGCTACCGTGTAAATTTCTTAGCCTGTCATTGCTGAGAGCTTCGCCCCCAATTTGGGGGATTTAGGGGGCAGAAGCCGACAGAAACGAAGCAACAAACGGCTTGTGTATACACGCTGCGCTTGTGAAGTTAAGCAAGTTTCAATTTACTCTCAAGCCTGGCAAATTATAGCGTGGTAAGTTGTGTGACAGAAATTTAGAAGAAAACGTTCAATTCTTCAGAACAGTCGCTATAACTAAATATCATTAAATGTTTCTCGTTGTAGAAACGCTGCTGTGCTGAGTTGATCCCGTCTTGCAGGTTATCCCATGAGTGAAGCTGAGATCCCAAACATTCCGTCTGATCCAATCGAGCCAACCCAACCCGAATCCGAAGCAGGTTGGACAACCGTGAATTTTCCAAACGCGATCGACATTAACACCATTCCAGAAGCTCCAACCGAAGAACCCTCGCAAGTCGGTCTTCGCATCAAAGATCTCGAACAACAAAATCAAAAACTGCGATCGCGAGTGGCAGAACTGGAGTTTTCGCTGGGTGAATCTCATGCCACTTTGAGAGCCGAAACGAAACGATTGGAAACTCAGATCAGCACTCAGCAAGCCGAAGCAGAACAGCGATCGATGCGAGAAACGCACCTGACGCAACAGCAAGCCGCGATGATTGCAAAACAGCGACAAGCTTTAGATGCGTCGCGACAAAGATTGCAGGATCAAGAAGTTCAACTCGCTGAATATCTGCAAACGATTACAACGACTCAAGTGGGAGTTGCTTCACTTTCTCAGACCTTGGAGCAAGCGCATCAAGCTCAACAGAAACAGCAGATTTTGATCGAAACGTTAACTGCACAACTCGAAGTGAGCCAAACTCAGGTCGCTCAATTAGAGCGTGATTGTGCCTTAACCAAACAGCGCTACGATGACCAAATCCAGCAGTTGCGCCAGTCTGAAAGCTCTTGTCGAGATTTGCGATCGCGCCTTCACCGCCAGCAACAATACACGCTGCAATTCAAAGCCGCGCTCGAAAAATGCCTCGATGTTACGGCAACTCAAAAGATCGAAGAATCGGTCGATCACGCGATTTCAGAAAGCGAGTCTCAGTCTGATTCGGTTAGGTTTGTCAAAGCGCAGCCCGTTCGGCCTTGGTCTACCACACTCGATTCTCAACCCTGGGAACCTGAAACGGTCGTCAGCAATATCGCTGCGCCGTCCGAAAGCGTTTGGGCAACTGCTCCCGATGATGCCATCTTATTCGAGCAGGAACCGGAACCGATTGCGTTTCAACCCGAAGCGATCGCAACCGAATCTTTTGAGATTGATAATTTTGAGATTGAGGATGTCGAAACCGCACAACCGGAACCGATCGTTGTGCATCCGCCCTTGAGTTACACGATCGCTCGATCGAGAAGTGAAGCATCAACGACTGAAGAAACACCCGCTGTTCATCACAACATTGACTTGTTTGTGCCGAATGCAGCTAAAGCTCCAAAAGCTGAAATCCCAGAAGTCATTGTCGATGAACTTGCGATCGCTGCACGACTTGAAGAATTCGCTGTCGAATCGATTCCGGTTGAAGAACCGATCGGAGAAATGGCGGCAAATCCATTTAACTTGGCATTGCCGCCCGCATTTGAGCCAGAGATTGAACCTGCGATCCCAACTGCTTCGCCGTTCATTACGCTCAATGCAAGCGATCGTCCTAGTGAACCGTTCGTGATTCCAACATCGGAAGGCAGTCCATCGCCTGTCGTGTATCCAGAACGATCGCAGAAAAAACGCGAGTCTCTTGCGGCAGTCGAATTGCCGAGCTTTCCGCGATCAGGTCAGTAGTTTGAAATTGATTCGCTTCGGTGTCAGCGGCTTTTGCCCCCTAAATCCCCCAAATTTGGGGACTTTGAGATTCAGATAGCCTTCTCAAAGTCCCCCAGAATGGGGGATTTAGGGGGCTTCCCGCATTCAGCATCGGAGCGAACCGCTTCGATCGAGCGGATGTTCTCAACTCGCTTTGGTCACTTGCTGAACCAACTCCATCACTTCCGATCGCGTTAACTTCTCGGCTCCATGCTCCATCGCTTCCAACGTCGCGTGAGCCAACATCAGAATAATTCGACAGAAATCTAAAGCCGGGCTCGTCGCTGGAAGAGAGCCGACATAAGCATTTGCAAGCTCAAGCTGACGACGCGAATATGCCTGCATCTGATCGTTTGTCCAACCCTTTGGATAGAACGTCACACCGCGCGTAAAATCTTCCCCATGGTTGCGAAGAATATTCACCGACTGTAAGCCCCGGCCAAACCCTACCGCTTCCATTCGATCGGTCTTTGTGCCGTCGTACCATGACCACAAATCCGACAGCAGCAAGCCCACCGATGCCGCTACGCTAAAAGTGTACTGATCGAGTTCCGTTTCTGTCTCAATCGCCCAGTTGCAATCTGCCCAGTGTGCCATTCGATCGGACATGGTAGAGATTGCCTCCCAGATGCGCGGAGCGATGTCTGACGGAGCATATGAGAGCCATTCATCCAACCGCAGCGTCACTTCCTCAAGGTGTGCTAACTCCGAGGCAAAGACTAGGCGAAAATCTTCGGCGGTGAATCCGCGATCGCCCCCTTGCAGCACTAAGCTAATTTGCCGCAGCATTCGCGCTTTTACGGCATTATCCAGATCGGGATGATCTTCGATTTGGTCGATCGCTCTCATACAGAGATACGCCGAAGCCACTGCTTCCTGTAATCCCGATGGCAAACGGCTAATGGGAATATAAAACGTTCGACTCGTTTCCTTTAAAAGATCCAAAGCGCTTTTGTTTAAGTTCATGCGATATTCACTCCTCTCTCGAAACTTTTATAACAGGTTGCGTTCTCAAAAAACTGTTTCTGCGGATTCGATGCTGTGAATCAGAGAGAATTTTTGCGATTGAGCAACGTTCTCCGATCGATGGCGATGAGTGCGGTAGACTGCCCGCAGAATGGGGACGATGTGATGCAGTATTGGTTGATGAAATCTGAGCCAGATGTTTACTCGATAACGGACTTAGAGCGCGATCGCGTCACTATTTGGGACGGAGTTCGCAACTACCAAGCCCGCAACTTCCTACGATCGATGAAATCGGGAGATGTTGCGTTTTTCTATCATTCCAATGCAAACCCTCCTGGCATTGCTGGCTTAATGAAGATTGTGGAATCTGAACTCGTAGATCCGACCCAGTTTGATCCGGATAGCAAATATTACGACGTAAAATCATCGCCCAATTCTCCCCGGTGGCAGACTGTTCAAGTCGAGTTTCTGCAAAAATTGCCGCTGATCTCGCTTGATCGATTGCGTCAGACCTTTACACCGGAAGAACTTGCGGTCGTGCGTCAAGGAAATCGTTTGTCGGTGCTGCCTGTGGCGAGTGAAATCATCGATCGAATTTTGCAACTTAACGCCGAACAGATTCCCAATCAAACGTGAAGCCGCTAGGATAGAATTGTTAAGCCTCTTTAAGATTTCTTTCAACCCTTACGGTCGTATTTATGACTCTTCCCATTCGCAACGTTGCTATCATTGCTCACGTTGACCACGGTAAAACTACCCTTGTCGATGCCCTTCTTAAGCAAGCGGGAACGTTCCGCGAGGGAGAAGAAGTCCCGGACTGCGTGATGGACTCGAATGATCTCGAACGTGAGCGCGGGATTACGATTCTGTCGAAAAATACAGCGGTTCGCTACAAAGACACGCTGATTAATATTGTGGATACGCCCGGACACGCGGATTTTGGCGGTGAAGTCGAGCGCGTTTTGGGCATGGTCGATGGCTGTCTGCTGATCGTGGATGCCAATGAAGGCCCGATGCCTCAGACTCGATTCGTGCTGAAGAAAGCGCTAGAGAAAGGACTGCGCCCGATCGTCTTTGTGAATAAGATCGATCGTCCTCGTGCCAATCCGATGATTGCAGTCGATAAAGTGCTGGATCTGTTCATCGAACTTGGCGCGGATGATGACCAGTGCGAATTTCCTTACTTGTTCGGTTCTGGCTTGTCGGCGTTCGCGAAAGACACGCTAGAAGAAGAATCGAGCGATATGAAGCCGCTGTTTGATGCGATTTTACGCCATGTTCCGCCGCCTGTGGGAGATGCAACCAAACCGCTTCAACTGCAAGTAACGACGCTCGATTACTCGGACTACCTCGGTCGGATTGTGATCGGAAAGATTCACAACGGCACGATCAAGATCGGACAACAAGCCGCGATCGTGACTGAAACCGGAGCGATCGTGAAGTCCAAAATCTCGAAGCTGATGGGCTTTGAGGGACTGAAGCGGATCGACATTGAAGAATCAACGGCTGGAAACTTGGTTGCAGTCGCTGGATTTGCAAATGCGAACATCGGTGAAACGATTACCGATCCCAACGATCCCCAAGCTCTACCGCTGATCAAAGTGGATGAGCCGACTTTACAAATGACCTTCTCGGTGAACGATTCGCCGTTTGCGGGGCAAGAAGGCGATTTCGTCACCTCGCGGCAATTGCGCGATCGGCTCTACCGCGAACTCGAAACTAACGTGGCACTCCGAATTGAAGACACTGATTCACCGGATAAACTCGCGGTTTCTGGTCGGGGTGAATTGCACTTAGGCATTCTGATCGAAACGATGCGTCGTGAAGGTTACGAATTCCAAGTGTCTCAGCCGCAGGTGATTTTCCGTGAAGTGAATGGTCAGCCTTGTGAGCCGTTTGAAACCTTGCTGCTGGATGTGCCAGAAGAATCGGTTGGAGGCTGTATTGAGCGACTCGGACAGCGTAAAGGCGAGATGCAAGATATGCAGGTCGGAACCAACGGACGCACGAATCTAGAATTTGTGATTCCGGCGCGGGGTCTGATCGGTTTCCGAGGCGAGTGTATGCGTCTGACTCGCGGTGCAGGAATTGTGAACCACAGTTTCCTAGAGTACCGCCCGATGAGCGGTGATATCGAAGCGCGTCGCAATGGTGTTCTGATCTCGTTTGAGGAAGGCGTTGCAACCTTCTACTCAATGCAGAATGCTGAAGATCGCGGCGTGTTCTTCATTCGTCCTGGCACGAAGGTCTACAAGGGCATGATTTTGGGCGAACACAACCGACCCCAGGATCTCGAACTCAATGTTTGTAAGACGAAGCAATTGACCAATCACCGTGCGTCTGGCGGTGAAGAATTGGTGCAGTTGAAAGAGCCGATCGATATGAGTTTGGAACGTGCTCTAGAGTACATCGGGCCGGATGAATTGCTCGAAGTCACGCCAGCCTCGATTCGATTGCGGAAAGTGGCGAAAGCGAAGAGATTAGCGAAGAAGTAAGCGCATCGGTGAATTGAACGGGCGATCGAGATAATCTCGATCGCCCGTTTTTTGTCGGTTGGCGTAAATACAAGTCGCTTATCGCTTCGTTTCGGTCGGCTTCTGCCCCCTAAATCCCCTAAATTTGGGGGATTTAGGGGGCAGAAGCTCTCAGCAATGACGGAAGAACTTAACCGATCGCCCCTTTTTTATCTCTCCACTACAACTTCCCCATCCGTCTGAACCCAAGCAATCTGAGAAATTCGCCGCTGTTGCGCGTAATTCTGAACCTCCTCACGAGTTCCAGAACTCAGATCTACCTCCACTTGATCGCCCATGTCCCGTAACTTCTGAGCATGAGAAAACGCCAATCGTGGAACCTCTGACACCACAAGCCAATCACACGATCGCGTTTGTTTCGGTAGCTGTCCCGTCGTCAGCAACACCTGATGCAAATTCTCAAGTTGGAGGGAAAAGCCGATCCCCGGAATCGATTCGCCTTGCGGATGAAACTGTCCGAGTAGTTGATCGTATCTTCCCCCTTGTCCGAGGACAATCTGCCCCGATTGTGTCACCACTTCAAACACAATCCCGGTGTAGTAATCAAACGTGCGAATCAAACTCAAATCCAGCACGATATGCACATCGACACTGGCTTGCAGAAGTTCAATCAAGGACTTGAGATTATTCACGATCGAGCGCTCGGTTTCGTTTAGATTCAAGCCGCTCACTTTTTGTAAAACATCCGCAGGCTTGCCGCGTAGGTCTAGAAGGAGCAAGGCACGCTCGCGATCGACATCCGACAAAGGCAAAGCTTCTAATGCGAGTCGATCGAGATGTGCGATCGCGCGACGAACTTTAGAACGAATCGCCTCAGGAAACACCGAAAGCAGCGATCGCGTTAATCCCGCTTCTCCTAAAATCAACTGCCCAGATAGCTCTAAGCTTTTCAAACAGTCCAGCATCAGTAGAAGCACTTCAGCATCCGATCTCAGACCGCCGCCGCCGAGTAACTCGACTCCAGCTTGATAAAACTCCTGCTGATGGGTATGGCTGCCTTCTTGAGCGCGGCGAAACACATTGGCATTGTAGTAAAGCCGCTGCGGGAAAGTGCTGTTTGAGAGGCGAGTCGCAACGGTGCGAGCGATCGAAGCGGTCAACTCTGGACGTAAGCCGAGCGGGTCTTCTTCGAGTTGGTGCAGTTGAATCACGGTCGAGCGCTCGATCGCGCCACCTGCCATCAACGTATCCAAGCGTTCGAGCGTTGAGGTAATGATGCGGTGATAGCCCCAACCGTGAAACACCTGCTGGAGCCGATCTTCAATCCAACGTTTTTGGGCGACATCCAGAGGCAGGAGGTCGCGCGCACCTGCGGGGGGCTGGTAAACCATTGAGTCTTTGTGTGGAATTAAGCGTTACTTTTTTTTGCCAAAAAGACCACCAAACATACCGCCGCTAGGTTTTGTCGAATTAGGTTTTGTGGCATCGGATTTCGCTGCGGGTTTGCTGGCTGGCAGTTTTGCCGCAGGAGGTTCGAGCTTTTGTTTGCCTTCCAACGCGATCGGGTCTTGCGGATCGACGGACAGCGCTTTGGTGAAATGAATCTTCGCCATCGTCGGTTGATTTTGCCGCAAATATACTAAGCCCATTAAACTGTGACAGCGGCTACTGTTTGGCTCAATCTTTAGGGCATCTCGCAATTCTATCGTTGCTTGGGCATAATTTCCCTTTGCCGCGAATCCTTCTGCTCGACGGTAATACTGATCGTTGAGCGATTCGGGTCGAGGCGGCGCGGGTTGCGATGGCGTGTTGGTCGCGGTTGGCGTTGAAGGAGTATAGATCTGGCTCTTGGGTGAGTTGCTTTCTGAAGTGCCATCGCGACAAATTAGGTAGGCTAAATTTAGTTCGCTAATTTGGGCGGTGAGTTCGATCGCTTGATCCAGTTGTTCGTATTGTCGGTCGGATAAGTCTTTCAGCGCGGTGCGATAAAAGTAATCGGCGTTGCCAGAGGTCAAAAGCTGCTTTGCGAGATTACTGCCGAATTCTAGTTCGTGTCGTTTGCGGGCGGCTCCCTGCCCTTTCATTTTCAAAACCAGCAGGTGATTGGTTCGGGTTTTTTCTTGTGAAAGGTTTTGCCAAGCCGGATTCACCAGTTTCGATAACAGTTGCTCTGCGAGGTGTCGATCGCTTTCAAGTTCTGCAACGCAGCTATCCGGGTGCAAGCGACGCGCGATCTTCAGGTATTGTTTGCGAATTTCTTTGACTTCTGCCTCGATCGAGGCTCCTAAGATCGCATGAAAATCAGAGAAGTCAGGAAGAAATAGTCCGCGATCAATCTGGAAGCTCATGGGTTAACCTGTGATTTCAAGGAACAAAAGAAGTGAACAAGAAGTTCTTCGTCTTTATAGTTCCTTGAAATTTGTGGAGCGCGACACTCAAAAAAGAATCTATTTGCGCCGCACGTCGGTCACACGCCAACTGAGTTTGAGGTTGATCCAGAAGTTCCAGAACGTGACAATTACGATCGCGATCGGTTTGGCGATGAATTCGCTGAGGTTGAACGCATCGTGCAGTAAGCTCACGATCAAGGCTTGTAAGATAATGCCCATCAAGCAGATGAGATTGAATTTCAAAAAGCGCTTAAATCGCTGACGTTTGCCGGGTTGCCCACGTGAAATATCGCCAAACGTCCACAAATCATTCCACAAGAAGTTATTGATTACCGCGACTTCGGCAGAGAGCATCGTACTCCGAGCAATGCCGAGATCAAACTGCGATCGCAGCAGATAAAACGCCACCATATCAACACAAAAGCCGCTAAATCCGACTAGCCCGAAGCGTAAGAAGCGCCCCAACTGAAATTTTTCGCGTAGGCGGGTGATGCGTCCACGCGATCGCAGTTTTCCTAAGTGCATCAAGTATTCGATGTACTGTCGCCAGGTGACTTTGCTCTCGCCTTCTTGCCGTTCTTGGAACACATAGCCCACTTCAGTCACGCGATCGATCTGTCCCCGACCAAGAACTTCGAGCAGAATTTTATACCCCACAGGGCTGAGCAAACAATCGGCGATCGCGCTTCGTCTCACCATAAAATAGCCGCTCATCGGATCGGAAACGCGACCGACGACGCTAGGCAAAATCACTAAGCCGATAAGCTGTGCGCCACGGGACAATATTCGACGAATAAAGCCCCAATCGCTTGTGCCGCCTCCTTCAATGTGGCGACTCGCGACTGCCAAATCTGCCCCGTTCTTTACCGCTTGAAGCAGTTTGAGCAACACTTCAGGAGGATGCTGCAAATCTCCGTCGATCACGCCCAACACTTCCCCGTGCGCTGCTTGCCAGCCTCGAATCACAGCGGTTGATAATCCCCGTTCTTCCTGTCGCCGCATTACCCGCAGATTCGGATAATCTGCTGTGAGGTGTTGAGCGATTTCCCAAGTGCGATCGGGGCTGTCATCATCGACGATAATCAGTTCGTAATCGTTTGGCAGCGTGTGATCGAGCAGACCCGATAAGATTCGTACCACCTGTTCTACGTTTTGCCCTTCGTTGTAAGTCGGGACTACTAGCGAGAAGTAGACCGATTTGGGCGTGCGAACACTCTCCGAAGCGTGAGGGATTTTTAGTTCACCAGAAGGCGGAGGGAGAAGAGAAGGAGGCACAATCATGACGCGGTTAGGATAGGACGACAGAAATTATTGGGCAGTTTGATAAAGTTTGAGTTGAAACTCATCTAGGCTCATAGTTCCCAAGAGAGGTTGAGTCTTGGCGATCGAGAATCGTTCCTCTAAAACCTGCTGAATTTGTTGACGTTCTTGAGCCGTTGCAGGTGGCGACCAGACTGGAGCCGCACTTTCAAGCCAAATCACCCGACGATAGGACGCTTTTTTTAATGCGTTTCTTAAACTGGTGCTGAGTTGATTGGCGGGTTGGGCAAGCAGATCGACGCGGCTAGTGGACGGGATGTAATACGCCAAACGGTTGACGTGTCCCCAAGCTTGAGAATCGAGCGCAATCAGCGTCGGAGCCGAGTCGAGTTGCACCGTCTCTGCCACTTGATGAAACACCGATCGCGACCTCAAAGTCAAATCCCCGACATCGATCGCCAAATACAGCAACAGTAGCATTAATGCCACCGCACTTTGTCGTGCTTTGAGTTGTCGAATTGCGATCGTCATCAGCAATAAACACCCTGGCAGCACAAAGATCAGCGCTCGACCCCAACCAAATCCCAGCGTATATTTCCGCGCCAAAACATCGACGCAAAATGCTAGAAACAGCGGGAAGATACTCATCCCCAACCCTACCGCCAAGCTTGTTTTTTGACCAGTCTTCCAGAGGTAGATCGCTGCGAGTCCGAGTCCGACGCTCGCAAACAGTCCCGCGATCGCAATCGTTCCGGTCGGTAAGCTCGTCGCCCAATCTCCGACGATGAGCTGTGTCCCTACCGTTTGAAAGAGATCTTGAAGGTGTAAAAAGGCAGAGTTGCCTTCTCGCACACCGAAGCGATCGAGATCAGCATTTCGTAACTGTTTCAGCGTGCCTGATACCGCCCAAGGAAGCGTAAGGAGTCCCGCAATCATCATTCTGATTGCGTGCTGAATCCAGTGTTTGCGATCCAGCACGAGGATCAATCCAGCGAGAACGATGACCCAGTAGGCAAATAAATAGAACGTGAGCAGACCGAATGCGATCGACAACACAAATGCGAATTGCCATTTCCAACGAGGACGCGAGATGATTTCTAACAGTGCCCAAACGCTGAGAATTGCCCAAAGAACGAGCGGCGTATACATTCGGACATTGAGCGAGTGAAATAGATAAAAGGGATTCGTCGCCAAAAGTGCCGCAAACAGTAAGCCGCTGCGATGATCGAGGAGTTTTCGCCCTAGACCGTAAGCCGCCGCGATCGCGCCTATGCTCCAGAGTGCGGGTAAGCTTCGCATCGCGATTTCACTGTTCCCGAATAGGCGCAACCAGAAATGCTGAACGAGGAAGAAAACGGGGGGATGAGGTTCTCCTTTGTAAAGTCCGCGTATCAAGCCTTGTAGCGTGTTAGCAAACGAACCTTCAGACGGCAGATTTAATAAAGTGGTGTATTGAGCAAGCGCGATCGGAGTTCCTTCCGGCAGCGAGTATTGCAGTCTTTGACCTGCGGAGAGCAGCAGCGAGAGAACTTCGTCATACCAGAATTCGCGGCTTCCAAGATTGAGAATGCGGAAGTAAATCCCAACCACGATCGCACAACCGAGAAGCATCTCTAACGTGAGCGCTTTTCGCCAATAGAGCAGAATGTTTCGATTGATCATGATTCAATCCGGTGGAGGGCTGCAATTAGTCTTCCCGCTCGAGCGTTCTCGGCTATGATTCAGGTGCTTAATTTGACAACGGTAATGAGGGTTGTCCGGCTCCTATGGCAAAAAAGCGCAAAGGTAAATCCTCGATCGAGACAGACTCAACGCTGACGTTAAAAGAGCGTTTAGCCGAAAAACGTAAAGCAATTCAAGCCCGTAAAGCAGCGGTTAGCTTCATTTCAATGTCTACGATGGTTTCGCTCGTGGCGGGGATGGTGCTGTTCGCCGTGGGCGGAATCAAAGGTGGGGTTGGAGGATTTGCTGCGATTCTCACCTTGATGCTGTCGTTTAAGTTTCCCTGGCACGCTCTGCACGCCTTCATGATTTATATGCCTTTCGGCGGAACGATTACATACGCGACCGTTGGTAACAATCCATTGATGCAGTTGGCAAAAGATGGAATGTTTATTCCTGCGCTGATTGCAATCTATCAGTACTGCAAGCGGCAGAATCTATCGATGATGATTCCCAAGTCGCTGAAGACTCCGCTGCTATTGCTGTTCGTCTACTGTATTTTGGTGCTGCTTTTTGTCAATGGAGCGCAACAGTTTACAGGTAAGCCCTCTGAGAAGCCCTTTTTTATGGGGGTTTTGGGCTTGAAGGTGCTGTTGGGATATGCGCCGCTGATTCCCTGCGCTTATTACTTGATGAAGAAGAAGCAAGATGTCTACAACGTCATGCGAATCACGGTGGTCGTGGTGATTGTCTGTTGTGGTTTGGCGTTTGTTCAGTACATGATGCTAAGGACTGGACGCTGTAAGGGAACGGTGGGCGAAGGTGCAGAGTTGTTTAAGGCATCGCTAGAGGCACGCTGTTTTGTCGGCGGATCGCTGCTGTATACCCCGGAACAAGGGGTGATTCGGTTGCCGGGAACGTTTGTGGCTCCGTGGCAGTGGGGCTGGTATTTGATTTCGAGTGCGTTTACGACGTTTGCGGTGACGTTTTTCGATCGTAATCTGATTTGGAAGATCGTCGGCGGTGTTGGAATGCTGGGGACGATCGTGATGGCGGTGA
This sequence comes from Phormidium tanganyikae FI6-MK23, assembly GCA_019359175.1. GTDB lineage: Bacteria > Cyanobacteriota > Cyanobacteriia > Leptolyngbyales > Leptolyngbyaceae > Leptolyngbya > Leptolyngbya tanganyikae. The sequence goes on along the minus strand of JAHHHU010000001.1, from coordinate 377,045 downwards.
TTTGCGGACAGCGGATCGCCTTGATGCTTGTGCCTGTGATGATCGTGATTCAGCTATTTACAACTGGGCAGATCGCAAATTTGAAGCGATTTTTGCCGATCGGGGTTGGACTTGTGGGCGCGATCGTGGTGGCAATGGCGGCGAATCCAGCGGTGGTACAAGAGCGGATCGATAGCGCGGTGAGTCGGTGGAATGCGTCTCCACCGGATGCGTTTATTACTGAGCAGTTTAATACAGTAGCGCGGGGAGCAAGTCTACTCGGTAAAGGGTTAGGACGTGCAACGAATTCGGCGCGGGCGATGGGAGAAACGGAACTGATCGAGACGTATTATCCCAAAGTGATGTATGAGATTGGCCCGATCGGTGTGATTTTGTTTCTCGTATTGGTGACGGCTTTAACGATCGCTTGTTTTAAGGCTTATCGATCGATCAAAGATAAGAATCTCCGAGGTTACGGGGCGGTGTTTTGGACGTTCGTTATGGTAATCAGCTACAACACTTACTATTACCCGCTGGATGTTGATCCGGTTGCAATTTACTACTGGTTCTTTGCGGGGGTTGCGCTAAAGTTGCCGGAACTCGATCGACTGGAGCCAGTCCCGGTCGAAGATCCGAAAGCAAAAAAGCGGAAGCGGTGAAATAGGGTTCCTTTCTAAAGAGTTTCTACCCACTTTCGGAGCAGTTTCGCCACGATCGCGGGTTGCTCCAAATGCGCTAGTACCCCAGATTCCGGCACAATCTGAAACTGCCGAATCGCCTCTGGATTGACTGCCGCTAATCGTCGCCCTAGTTCAACATCGGTAAATTGTGCCTGACTTCCCCAAACGATCGAAGTCGGTGTATTCAACTGCGACACATATAGCGATAAATCGAAATACAAATCGCCCCGCAAAAATGCCAGTGCTGCGTAGTCCGCATTCGGTTTTCGAGCCGATTCGAGATAGGCATTGATCATTTCAGGCGTAATCCGATCGCGATTCGCAAACAAGAAATTCTCTAAGAAATTCCGCACCGCAAAATCATTTGTTGCGCCGATCGTATAAATAATTCGATCCAAAATTGGCGTATTGATGATGTCCAGCGGAATTCGTCGCCCTGCATTTTGTCCAAAATCATCAAATCCAGAAGGACAGATGAGGAATAACGATCGTACAAGTTCCGGTTGTTGTAACGCTAACCGGATTGCAAACGCTCCAGTCAATGAAGCAGCAACCAGAGTGACAGGCTGATCTGAGATCTTTTTGAGAAATTCCGCGATCGTCATCACATAGTCTTCGGGTCGATAGTCGCGTGCGGGATGGCTCGAATCGCCCCAACCAATTAGATCAGCCGCGATCGTCGAATCAAACACCGGGTAGACCTTTGACCATTCATATGCAGAGGAGCCACCCCCGAAGCTATGCAAGAACACGATCGGTGTTTCGTCGCTAGCTTGATTCTGTGTGTAATAAGCGATCGTGCCTAAGCTTGTCTGAGTAAACTTTTGCCCAAAACCTGGGGGATGGAATTTCAGCATAATGTGCGATCGTAGAACACGACTCTTTCATTACAGCAAATTTTAGAGAACTGGTTGATTTGGTTCCTCTCCTAGTTCTTGACAAAAATCGAGGTAGTCATCAACCGAATCCCGAAAAGCTTGTGCTGCCTCTTCTTTCGTTTTGCTCTTAAAAGTGACAACAGCCCGAATATCTAAAACGCGACCAAATACAATACCAGTATTGGTATCTACTTCATATTTTCCTCTATAGCCTTTGAACATCATCGTTGTTTCCTTCGGCACTATGTCTTAGTTCAATGTATCGCTGCTTTTTCTACCCGACAAAGTTCAACTTCCTCCAAACTTGTTCAATGATGAAGAAAATCGATCGCGTTTCCTAGAATGAAGGGAGTCCCTCAATCTGGAGAACCTCATGAGTGAACAACGGACTCAATGGGATTTGGGCCGATTTGTGCAAACATTAGAGTACTTTGAAGCAATCCCTGTCGTTAGTTGGGTGCAAAAAATGTTCCAACCTCGCCCCAATCCTCAGCCTGCATTAAACAATCGAGTTTTGTTCGATTTCAGCAATCCTGCAACGGATATTCAAAATACTTGGGGCGCTCTTGATGATGTTGTAATGGGCGGCGTGAGTGATAGCAGCGTTCGATTAGAAGATGGAGTCGCAGTGTTTTCGGGGAATGTATCGATCGCGAATTCTGGCGGATTTGCCTCGATTCGTACTCGCAACTTTGAACCGTCGATCGACCTTTCAACCTTTACAGGCATCGAACTCCGACTCAAAGGAGACGGCAATCGCTATAAGTTTCTCGTGCGCGATGGCGATGGCTGGGATAGTGTCGGCTATTCCCATTCGTTTGATACCGTTGCAAACGAGTGGATTACGGTGCAAATTTCTTTTGCTCAAACCGTTCCAGTGTTTCGGGCGAAAACAATGTCGAATGCGAAGATCTCTACCGATCACATTCGCTCATTTCAACTGATGCTGAGTAAATTTGAATATGATGGCGCACTGAATCCGAATTTTAACCCCGGATCATTTCGCTTAGAAATTTCGTCGATCGCTGCTTATTAGGAGAACATTATGCGTTTGTTACATACGATGCTCCGTGTCGGAAATCTGGATGAATCGCTGAAGTTCTATTGTGATTTGCTCGACATGAAGCTTATCAGAAAAAAGGATTATCCAGGCGGAGAATTCACCCTAGCGTTTGTGGGCTATGGAGCGGAATCCGATACGGCTGTGATTGAGCTGACCTACAACTGGGGAAAAGAGAAGTACGAATTAGGGGATGCCTATGGGCATATTGCGATCGGGGTTGATGACATTTACGCAACTTGTGAAGCGATTGCACAAAAAGGCGGAAAAGTGACTCGCCAACCTGGAGCAATGAAGCATGGTTCAACCGTGATCGCGTTTGTTGAAGACCCGGACGGCTACAAAGTGGAACTGATTCAACTGGGTACACAAGGATCTCAATCTGAGAAAAAAGCCGAAACGGTGAGTGCTTGATCAATTGAGACGAATCTGAGCGGGCTGCTATAACTAAAAAGTTCGCAGCCCATGAGGAGTGTAGAGTGTGAAACAAGTGAAATGGCTCTTTGGCTTGAGTAGCCTGATAGTAGCGATCGTGGCTTCTCCTGCTTGGTCACAATCTACGATCGACACAGACAACGATTCAATGGATCAAGTGAACTCGGTTTCTGAGCTTACGGATGTGCGTCCGGGCGATTGGGCATTTCAAGCGGTGCAATCGTTGGTAGAGCGTTACGGAGTGCTGACTGGATACCCTGATCGAACCTTTCGCGGCAATCGTCCCCTCAGCCGAAATGAATTTGCAGCGGCGATTTCAACCGTGATCGGCAGAATTGAAGAACAATTATTAGCGGGAAATTCAAGTTCAGGGATCGCAGAAGATGTACAAACCATTCGCCGCTTGATCAATGCTTATGGTGAGGCACTATCTCAACTGCGATCGCGCGTTGATAATCTTGAAAGCCGGATTGTTACTCAAGAAAATCAGCAGTTCTCTACCACCACAAAACTCAATGGACAAGTCTATTACGTCGCAACAAATGGCACAAACGCAGATTCGACTGTCATTTCTCGCGTTCGGCTGAATTTGCTCACAAGCTTTCGAGGCAACGATCGCTTAGTCACCCAACTCGAAGCCGGAAACAATGGCGAAGATGCGATCTCAAAGGCACACAACGATCGCCAAAATTTGCTCGGAACAACAGGCGTTTTAGCGGACGGTGGCGGACTTGATGCCGTTGGAGCCACTCGCGAACTCAAGATTCGTAAGCTGTACTATGCGTTTCGTCCGACTGAGAATCTAGGAGTAGCAGTCGGCTCGAACTTACCGCCGAGCGACTTTATCGATCGCAATAGTTTCGCCAATCAAACCGGGGAAAATTTCGGCTCTAGCTTTTTCGCCAACAATCCTTTAATTGTGCAGAACGAAATCGATCGCTTTGGAGGAGCCGGAGCCGCGATCTCTTGGTCACTCAATCGCGATCTCACCGTTCGAGCGCTGTATGCGGCGGTTGATTCCTCAAACGTGAATGCGGGAGTGTTTCGCGATAGATACCAAGCCAGCGTCGAAGCAGAGTACGCAATCCCAAATATGCCGATCAAAGTTCAACTGCAATACACAAATGCAGAGATCAATGGCACACAGATCAATGCAGCAGGTTTAAGCGCAGAATGGGCAATTCAACAACGATTCGGAGTGTTTGGTATTTTCGGGCGTTTGGGAGTCGGTAGCTATCAAGGCTTTAATACGTTATTGCAGCAAGACCTCGATTTGAATCCGAAAACTTGGGCGGTTGGCGTATCGTTTCAAAACTTTCTCATTCCTGGCTCAAAAGCAGGATTAGCGATCGGGCAACCATTCATCACCAATCGTTTAGGCGATGCCACTCAGACGAATTTTGAAGCCTTTTTCGGATTGTTGCTCAACGATCGTTTAAATGTCAGTCCCTCTGTCACTGTCGTTTCTAATCCAAATAATCGCGCAAGTCCCACGATCGTAGAATGGTCGCTTCGAGTGCTTTATGGGTTTTGAATGCACGCGAGATAGTACATTGAGAGATTGATAACTCTAAAGGAACGCAGGCTATGAATGCAGATCCCGTAACGATGATGAAACAGCAAGTCGGCTATGCGGCGGCTGCCAAAGTTCAATCCAATTCGATCGTGGGATTGGGCACAGGCTCCACTACGGCTTACGCGATTCAAGCGATCGGGGAACGATTGCAATCGGGCGATCTGCAAAACGTTAAAGGGGTTCCGACCTCGTTTCAAGCGATCGTTTTAGCGCGTCAGTTTGGCATTCCGCTGACGACATTAGACGAAATTGAAAAGATCGATATTGCGATCGACGGTGCAGACGAAGTTGATCCGCAAAAGAATCTGATCAAAGGTGGCGGTGCGGCTCACACCCAAGAAAAGATTGTTGATAGTTTGGCGGATCAGTTCATTGTCGTAGTCGATGGCGGAAAACTTGTGGATCATTTGGGTTCTACCTTTTTGCTTCCGGTTGAGGTGATTCCGATGGCTGTGACTCCTGTGATAAGAGCGATCGAGAAGCTCGGCGGCAAGCCCCAACTGAGAATGGGCGTGAAAAAAGCAGGCCCCGTTGTGACGGATCAAGGGAATTTGGTCGTGGATGTGAAGTTCGATCGAATCGATAATCCGGCTGAATTGGAGAAGACGCTGAACAACCTGCCAGGAGTTTTGGAGAATGGCTTATTCGTCGGCGTTGCGGATTTGATTATGGTTGGAGAAGTTAAAGACGGTCAACCGAGCGTAAGAGAGTTCTAAGATCACTCAAGCGGGTGGATGCCAACCGCTTGCAACCCAACGCTTTCTCGCATTGATGATAATCGAACGGTTAAGTTGTAGTGCCACAACTGTCGCACGCCCGACTGCTGTAATTCCTTCAATGCGAGTCCCATCCTCACTCCAAAGAAAATGATCAGTCCACCTTTGCTGAAGCGACCCTGATCTACTTCAATCTTGGCCTAAGTTCGGCGGGAATATAAGTTGCCACAAGCGTTACGACTGAGGAACTTGATGACCACGCCAGCGCAATAATGCCGCAGCTTGAGCTTTACGCAGCATGAATCGATCGGCTTCGGTTCGCAAAGATAAAAGCTCTGATCGTTCTGTTTCTGTCAAAACGCCTCTCGATTACGATCGAGCAATTCATCATAACGAGTCATTTCAGTCGCGAGTTTGCGATCGAGCGCAATTCCCCAGAGTGCTGCATCATCTAAACGATCGAGTGCTTCCAAATCGGCTCGAAACGCTTCCGGGACATCATCCCAGCCGGGTGGACTACCAACTTCTAGCGCCTGAAGAACAACAGCTTCAAGGGGTTGCTGTGTTGCTTGAGCCGTGTGCACAAGACGTTGATAAAGTCGATCGGGTAATTGAAGCGTGATGAATGCAGTCACAACAGATTCACAAGAATTTGTCTAATAGATTAGCAAAAACCTAATTCACTTTTTTCGCTTGGCTGTAACTGTTGTCTTTACCACCGGACTTCGGCTTACTAGCACCCACTCATCGATCATGCCTAAAAACTGCGTCTGTTTTTGCGGCAGTTTCGCCAAAGCTCTTCGCTCGATCAACAAATGAGGATGAGCATCTTCGCGCCAGTGTTTCAGCAAATCGTCGGGAGTTGCCGGAATGATCGATCTCTGACTATAGAAATTCAGCGACGGGCGGAAGTAAGGATAAGACGTATAGATCGTTTGCCCTTTCCCAGTCGCCCGCTGAATCATCACGCCGACGGGTTTGGCTGGAAACGCTTCTTGCAGTTCCCACAGCCAATAATTCGACATCATCAGGACAAGCAGGGTCAGATACATTCCCCAAACCAGCACCACGACGAATTGAAGATCCTGACGCGCCATCAATATCGCAGTCACCGTGAGCGTTAGTGCCAGCGTGGTAAAAACGAGTTGTAGATCAGGCTGCGATCGCTGCCAAAACGTATAGTAAATCGCCCCTGCCCAACCGACGATCGCTAAAACTAAAAACACAGTCACCCAAATCCGTACCCGCTGAATTGGGCGTGCTCCTAATTCGGTTGCAGGTTGCCAAAATCGCTGTAACTGCGCCCCCACAACGAGCGAAAACGCAGGATACAGAGGCATTGCATACCACGGGAGCTTCGTTTGCATCAGCGAAATTACAACGAAATAAATCCCGCTCCAAACGAGAACCAGCTTCGCCCAGCCAAGATTTCGATTTTCCCAAGCATTGCGAAACCCGATCGGCAAAAACACCACCCACGGAACCCCATTTTTGATCACTTCCCAAAGGTAATAAGTGACAAATCCCTGGTTATTCTCAACCGAATCCGACACCCGCTTAAAAGACTGATTCCAAAAGTGAGTTTCCAAAAACGCCTCACCGTATCGGTAAATCTGTGCGCCATTCCATAAGGCCACTGGAATACAACCGAGTCCAAAGCCCGTCCATAAATACAGCGAAGTCAGCAATCGAGGCGTATCCCAGGCGATGAACACAAGCCCGATCGCAGCGAGTAAAACGCCTAAAATTCCCTTTGTTAAGCAAAGACAGCTAAAGCCTAAACCAACACCTAAACCCCAGCGAAGATCTCTGCGCGATCGCAGTAAACATAGCAGCATCGCCAGGAAAAAGCACAGAATGGCCCCATCGAGCATGGCTAACCGTCCCTGACGCACCACCGGCAGCGAGGTGAGATAAACCAATGCCGCAAACACTGCCGTACTACGCTGAAAAAAGATCTCACGCCCAACGCCGTACAGCAAAGGAACAGAAGTTGCGGTTAAGAGCGCTCCCGGTAAGCGCGAAGTCCACTCATTTACGCCCCAGGTGTGATAGCACAATGCAATCAGCCAATGTACTAAGGGCGGCTTGTTTAAATAAGGTGCGCCGTTGAGATCGCGAGGATAAAGCCAAGTGAGCGAATCAAACGGAGCATTTGCAATTTCGCGGGCGATCTGGGCGACGATGCCTTCATCCCAATCACGCAGTGGAAGCACTCCTAGATTCACTGTGAATAGCACGATCGCGGACACCCAAAGTCCGATCGTCCATCCTGGGTCAATCCAGGTTTGATAACGGGAGGTTCCCGATCGATTTCCGGTCGAAATCTCGCGATCCATTTTGCTCTTTTGCGATACACCGATTTATTGTGCATCAAAAGCAGCCGTCTGATGGAGTTGATAGAAAAGAACCGCGATCAAGCATCAAAAATGAGTGAAACAAATGTATTTATTTTTTCAGAAGTTTGAGCCGATTCGGTGCGTCGAAATTGAATTGTTGAGATGTCGATAAATTACTTGTCTACTCAGGCTTGGATCACCCACAATGAGAGAGAGAAATAAAAATTAACGATATTGTTACCTCTCTGCCGTGCCCTCCACTCTGCCACCGAAAGTTTTGCTGCCCGATTCCTCGACGGCTCCTCAATCTCGTTTCCCGAACCTCTTCAATCACCTGCAACCGCATCCCGATACGATCGTTCTCATTTTGGCGGTCGTGATCGGCGGTGGGGCGGGTTTGGGTGTTCTCACGTTTCGCTTTTTAATTGAATGGATTCATCGCCTTGCGCTCGAAGACCTGATGGGAACGATCGGGCATTTTGGCGCGTGGACGTTAGCGTGTGTGCCGACGTTGGGGGGCGTGTTGGTTGGACTGATGCGCTGGCTGACGAAAGAATTTAGTTCGGGCATTTCTGCATTGATCACAGCCGTGCAGTCTGGGAAGGAAATGTCTGCGACGCGCCCGATCATGAAGACACTTGCCGCAGCGGTTTCACTCGGAACGGGGGCATCGCTCGGGCCTGAAGGGCCAAGTGTGGAAGTGGGGGCAAATTTTGGGTTATTCGTTGGGCAAACGCTGAAAGTTTCACGCGATCGACAACGGTTACTTTTAGGTGCGGGAGCCGCAGCGGGATTGGCAGCGGGATTTAATGCCCCGATCGCAGGTGTGTTTTTCGCGCTGGAAGTGGTCTTAGGTACAACGTTTGAAACTTCAGCCGCCAGTATTGTTTTACTTTCAGCCGTTGTCTCTGCGCTGATTGCTCAGATTGGATTAGGTGGACAACCTGCATTTGATTTGCCTGCTTATGAAGTGCGGAGTCCGTTAGAATTGCCGCTTTATTTAGGGTTGGGATTGTGTGCTTGTGTGGTGTCGATCGCGTACACAAATTCCTTGAAGTGGTCAAGCGATTTTTTCAAAGGCAAGATTTCAGGATCAAGTTGGCTTGCCAAAATTCCGCACGAAGTTCAGCCGATTCTAGGGGGGCTGTGTGTAGGATTGGTTGCGCTAAAACTGCCGCAAGTTTTGGGAGTGGGATACGACACGATAGAAGCGATGCTTCGAGATGTTCAGTTCCCGTTGCTGTTACTGATCATGTTACTGGTCGTTAAACTGTTGCTTACAGCGATTAGTCTGGGCAGTGGGTTAGTCGGTGGAATCTTTGCGCCTGCGATGTTTTTGGGTGCAACGCTTGGAGCCGCTTACGGTAAGATTCTACCCTCGGTGTTTCCGATGTTTGCGTCCAGTATTGCTGCACCGCCCGCTTATGCGATGGTGGGAATGGCGGCGGTACTTGCAGCGAGCGTGAATGCACCCCTCACCGCGATTTTGCTGCTGTTTGAGATGACGCGCGATTATCGGATTGTTTTGCCGCTGATGGCTGCGGTCGGGTTAAGTGTTTGGCTGGTGAACTTATTTAAGTCAAATCCAGAACAACCGTCAAACTTGCAGCAAATCGAAGCAAAACGCGATCCTGAGCCAGTGTCAAACTCTACGATTCATCAGCAAGAAATTCTCAGAAATCTGTCAGTTGCAGAAGCGATGCAGCCTAGATTTTTGCAGGTTGCTGATTCGCTCCCTTTATTAGAGGCAGGATTGCAACTGATTCAAAATCAGTCTCATAGTGCGCTAGTGGTGAATGCCGATCGACAATTTATCGGGATCATTACGCTGCAAGATATCAACCGCGCGATCGCACGGTGGGAAACTGAACCGAATCACGCAGATCAGGGGTTGAATCACCGCACCATCTCGGAAGTCTGCACCACTGACATTCTCTACGCCTATCAAGATGAACCGCTGACCGATGCCCTCGATCGCATGGCAACGCGCGGACTGCATCAGCTTCCTGTGGTTGATCGAGCCAATCCGAATCAAATTTTGGGACTGTTAGAGCAAGAGGGCATTACTTTAGCGTGCAATCTTGCCTTAACGCGGGTGCGATTGATGCCGTACCTTCCTCATGCAGAAAAGGCAAATCCGACCGAAACCGAACTTGCCTCTCATATTGGAGTATTGAACTAGCAGAAACAAGCAGGAATTTCTATCTATTTCTGCTTGTCCAAATTCCGGTAAACATCATTAACATTCCACCTAGAAAAATCGCGATCGCGAGACCTGCCGGAACCGCTGTAGACCAATCAATGTTCTCCATTTTATTAAGCCGAGATTTCTTCTCGATCGAGTTGTTTCAAATGGATATGTTTGCGACCTAGAGAAATTTCAAATTCGTCTCCAGGTTTCAATTCCATTTGTTTAGTATACGCTGCTCCAATCAGCAAATTTCCATTCGATTGCACACTAATTCGGTAGCTTGCGCTGCGTCCGCCTCGCCCGTTTGTGCCTTGTTTGCCGTCTAGCTCGATTCCTTCTGCATCAATTAACGCATTGAGGAATTTCATCATATTCACACGCTCTACACCGTTTTTTGTCACCGTGTAATAGCCGCACTCTTTAGCTTTTTCTTCTTTATTGAGATGGTCGAGTTCCTTTACCTTTTTGAGCAAGGATTCACCCACCAACGGCTCAATCTTTTTCTTTTTAGTCATCAACCCGAAAACTGAATGATGTGGACAGCAATTGCTTTTTGTGGCGCTCACAGATTTGCTAAACCAAGACAATTCAGCATCTCGCCAGTCGCCCCATTCATATTACACTGGCATTGCTGATCTTTGACATCTGATCGTGATGCGATCGAGGATGAAATTTGCGATTAATTTGTGACAAATTCAACTTGTTTTTTGATCAAATCAGCTTGAAGATGCGATCGCTGACCAAAAAAAAGGAGCAGATGATCTGCGTTGAGCGAATCGGGGGTGGCGATCCTGACGGCATCATCAATAAATCGACACCTAATAGATCAAAAACCTTTTGTTCGCTCAAGCAGCAACCTGCTCTTACCATTCATTCACCTGTGATAAATAAGTTATCAACGTCACTTGTCAACCCTGTGTGTTCCTCATGAAGTTGAAATGACAAGTTCGCGATCGCAAAATAGAGCAAATCTGCAACTAAAAAGCCGTTCTATCGTCATATAGGCTGATTACATTAGAAGTATCTATCTCTTGAAGCTTGCTCATCTTGCGTCCTTTTCTTCAAAGTCTAAGATACGGGATCAGGCTTCTGAGTCTACTGGGGACGCACCATTAAGGAGAGTACAACACCGATGACGACACCTCGAAATACTTGGAAACAGTCTGCAATTTACTTCATGCTGCCCTTAGTTGGAGCGGGCACAGCGCTGGCGGGAAACCGTTTACTCTCTGAGAATGCGTTTTCGCCTCCTGCGATCGCCCAAACGAATACCACTGTGGCGCAAAATCGCACGGGTACGATCGCTGATCCGAACTTTATTGCAACGGCGGTTGAGCGCGTGGGCCCTGCGGTGGTGCGGATCAATGCGTCTCGCACAGTACAATCTCGTGTCCCTGAGATTTTTAACGATCCGTTTTTCCGGCAGTTCTTTGGCGCGGATGTGCCGACGGCTCCTTCTCAGCGCGTGGAGCGGGGAACGGGATCGGGATTTGTGATTAGTTCTGATGGTTTGATTTTGACGAATGCTCACGTGGTTAGTGGTGCAGATACCGTGAGTGTGACGATGAAAGACGGGCGCGAGTTGAGCGGTAAAGTTGTGGGACAAGATCCGCTTACAGATGTCGCAGTCGTTCGGGTGCAAGCGAATAATCTACCTGCGGTTTCACTGGGCAATTCTGATGCGCTGAAGCCAGGAGAATGGGCGATCGCGATCGGGAATCCGCTCGGATTGGATAATACGGTGACGGCTGGAATTATCAGTGCGACAGGTCGATCGAGTTCTGAAGTCCGAGTGCCGGATAAGCGGGTGAACTTTATTCAAACCGATGCGGCGATTAATCCGGGGAATTCTGGCGGCCCGTTGCTGAATCAGCGCGGCGAAGTGATTGGAATGAATACTGCGATTATCGGTGGCGCACAAGGGTTAGGCTTTGCGGTTCCGATTAATACGGCGCAGCGGATTTCGCAACAGTTGATTTCTAAAGGTCGCGTTGACCATCCATATTTGGGAATTCAGATGCGGGGATTGACAGCGGATCTGAAGCAGCAGATTAATCGCGATCGAGAAGCGGGTTTCCAGGTGCAGGATGATCAGGGTGTGGTGATCTTCCGAGTCTTGCCGAATTCTCCTGCGGCGAAAGGTGGCTTACGCACTGGAGATGTGATCAAGAAAGTGAATGGTCAGGCAGTGACGAAAGCGGATCAGGTTCAACAAGCGGTTGAGAATGCTTCGGTGGGCGGAAATCTTCAGCTTGAAGTCAGCCGTGGCGGACGGACGACGACGCTAAGTGTTCAGCCTGGAGTGTTTCCGACTCAGACGGCTCAAGGCAACGAGAATCCATAAATCATTTCAGTTGTTCTAACTCTATGCCTCCGATCGATCAGCGATCGGAGGCTTCGTCATAATAAGAGAAAGAGTTCAGAGAAGAATATGGCTGAAATTTTAGACATTATCGAACTGGGCGATCCGATTCTGAGAGAAAAAGCTCGATCGATAGCTCACATTCAAGACGATCGCGTTCAGACCTTGATCGATAACTTACTCGCAACGGTTCAGAAAGCGAACGGGGTTGGAATTGCTGCGCCTCAAGTGGCTGAATCCTATCAATTAATGATTGTGGCATCGCGTCCGAATCTGCGGTATCCGAATGCTCCGACAATGGAGCCGATGCCGATTATTAATCCGCGAATTTTGGCGCATTCGGATGAAACGATCAAAGGCTGGGAAGGGTGTCTCAGCATTCCGGGAATTCGGGGGAATGTGCCGAGATATCAAGTGATTGAGATTGAGTTTCTCGATCGCTTTGGCAAACCGCAAAAGATGGAAATGACCGATTTCGTAGCGCGGATTTTTCAGCACGAATTCGATCATTTCAATGGGATTATGTTTCTCGATCGTGTCGAAAGTAATCACGACCTCGTGACCGAAAAGGAATATCACAGAATGATTGTGTCAACGATAAAATAGGTAACGAAATCCGATCACTAAGAGAAACACACCGTAAAGCTTTTTCATTGTTTCTCCGCTAATAAAAGGCTGATTGGCAAACAAAGCACCAAAGAGATTTCCAATCACAAGCCCGATCGCAATAATGACCGCATATTTCCAATTCAGATTGCCGTTACGCTGATAGACGATCGCGGCAAGAATTCCAATCGGCAAAATTTGTGCTGCAACTGATGTTCCCGTTGCAAATTTCTGCTCCATTCCCAATAACAGCACCATTGCCGGAACCATGATCGCGCCGCCCCCGATCCCAAACATTCCGCCTGCGACACCCGCAAGCAACCCAATTCCCAAGAGCTGAATCAATACGATCGACATGATCTAAGTCCTTTGTAATCCTGATTGGATAGTACAGGATACGATCGTGAACCTTGTTCAATTCTGTCTTAAGGCTTACATTTAGCTACGCTACACGCCCAAGTGATCACATTACTTACGATATTTCCAGGACTCTGGTTCTCGGCTACAGTGCATCACAGCAAGGATGAGAATATGATCTTGCTCGATCGTGTACAGAATTCCGTAAGGAAACTTGTGAGTGAGACAGCGCCTAACATCTTCGTCTATCGCACTCCAACGAGTTGGCGACTCCCGAACTCGATAAACTGCATTTTCAACAGCATCAATGAATGCTTGTGCAAGTTCTGGACGTTGCTGAACATAGTATTGTGTCGCTTCAGCGTACTTAGTCAAAGCTTCGGGGTGAAAGACGTATTTCATTGCCCAAGTAGCTGTCTCACTTGAGCTAAAGCCTCTTCTCCTGAAACTGGCTGAACAGCGCCGTTTCTGATTTCATCGCGTCGTCGCTTTGCCGTTGATGTCCAAGCTGCTTGAATCGTTGGATCAGCGTCAAACTCCAAGCTTTCTACAAGCTTTTCAGCGAGAAGCGCTCTAGATGCACTTGGTAAAGATAAGAGTTCCTCGGTCAGTTGTTCAAGCGATCGCATAAGGATAGACCAACTGCTAAATTCTGCCCATAGTCTAACAAAGTTCTGTTTGAGTGAATTGACGCTACTTAAGTGCTTTGCATCACGGAAAATTGAATTCAACGATCTGGAGTTGTGCGATCGCACGTTGTAGCCTTCTACATCCTATTCAATCACTTGGCATGAAACCGCAGCTTCTTCCAATCCTTACAGCATTCACACTCGTTTGCAGTTTGTCTAATCCTGCTCATGCTTTACCCGGTGAATCAGTGCAAACAGTCAAGAATCGAGTCACAAACAATTCAGCTTTATCGCCGCTGGATCGAGGTATTGCAGAACTGAGCGGACTGCCGTTTTATACCAGTCAGGGGAAGTTACCCGATGGAGGAATCGTGTTTTCGATGAGTCCCGATCGACAAGATCAACGATCGCAACAAGAAACGATCGCGTTTGAAACTTCAAAATCGTTTGCGGGGTTTACTCGGCAGAATTTGAAATTAATTCAACAAATGTTTGGTGGATCAATTGCGGAAGATTTTCGTCGATCGAGCTATGTGGCGCGGGTTGACTATGTTCATATTGAGAACCGATTCTATCGGGGCAAAAAGTTTGCCTATACCACTACAGAGTTTAAGCAATCTAATGACGGGCGAAAGTTCTATCACTTCACAGTGTTGCCGCTGAAAGATTTAAACGGTGAAATTCGAGCGGATCAACAATGTCGCCAGCAAAGTGAAAATGGCTGTGGTGACTAGCTATTGGTGGCAAACGGCTTCGATGCGATAGCCATCAGGATCGATCATAAAAACAGTCCAATCCAAAACATCGGATGGGAGCCAGAACCATACGCCGCAATGTGTGGCAAGTATAAACAGTTTTCGGATTCCTAACGGCATCAGAGCCGCATCACAAAAGGTAATATTTTGGCACGACTAGCACTTCGAGCGTACTGCCCAACCCCGCAACGATCGCTGTAATCCAAGTGACATTATTTAGCGATCGACCAAATAGCACCGCTCCAATGAAAACACCGCTCCAAGAACAGCGCTCCAATAACATCACCCCTGCAAGTGCGATCCCGATCGGCAGATACAAGACGGATGCTTCAGCTTGAGTACCTAGCTGAACGATCTCGAAGGCAAACTTGGCACTAACAAAGTAAGCAACTACAATGATTGCGATCGCGAACATATCGGGCACAAGTCTGGACTGTTTTAGACACATGGTGTGACAAAAAGACGCTTGAGGATTGCCATGCTTCCACTCTCCAACGGAACGATAGGTCTGGTGAATCAAACGAAATTCGGGAACTCCAATTAAAGTAAAATCGATACTTTATGCCCGTATTTCCCCAAGTTAGTGTGCAACTAAATGAGCGCGGTTGAATTTTGCCAAGTTTGCTACCAACTAAATCAAAAACAGCTAGTTTCCGACCTAAGCTTCACAATTTTTTCAGGAGAAACGATCGTGTTATTGGGTCGCAGTGGTTGTGGAAAAACAACAACGTTGCGGTTGATCAATCATTTGCTCGTCCCGACTCAGGGAGAAGTGCGGGTGAATGGTCGATCGACGATCGATTGGAATGCAATTCAACTACGGCGGCAAATTGGTTATGTGATTCAAGAAGTGGGACTGTTTCCGCATTTCACAGTGGCGCAAAATATCGCCGTTGTGCCATCGCTTCAGAAATGGGAAACAGATCGAATCGAGTCGCGCGTGATTGAACTGTTAGAGCTAGTGGGACTAGAACCGCAGCGATTCAAACATCGCTATCCGCATCAGTTATCTGGTGGACAACGGCAAAGAGTCGGAGTCGCGCGGGCATTAGCGGCTGATCCTCCGCTGTTATTAATGGATGAACCGTTTGGAGCCTTAGATCCGATCACGCGGGTAGAACTTCAGCGAGAATTCGCGCGATTGCAGCAACAGTTAGGAAAAACGATCGTGTTTGTAACACATGATATTCACGAGGCATTTAAGCTAGGAACGCGGATTGGGTTGATGCAAGCGGGGCAGTTGGTTGAACTAGGAACGCCCGAAGAGTTTGCTCGATCGACACATCCCGAAGCAAGAGCCTTTATGAGTGCAAGAGAATGGAATTTTTGACGCGATACGGCGATGAAATTTTAGAACGCCTCGGAGAGCATTTATTTTTAGTCGGGGTGGCAATGTCGATCGCGATTCTCATCGGCATTCCATTAGGGATTCTAATCACCCGTCGTCCAAATTTAGCGAAACCGATTTTAGGATTTGCCAACGTGATGCAAACGGTTCCGAGTTTGGCGCTGTTTGGGTTTTTGCTACCGATTCCGATTATTGGGGGAATTGGGGCGAGAACTGCGATCGTCGCTCTCGTTCTCTACTCATTGTTGCCGATTATCCGCAATACGGCTGTAGGAATTAACAGCGTTGATCCGGCAGTTCGAGAAGCGGGGCGGGGAATGGGAATGAGCGATCGACAATTACTGTTTCAAGTTGAGATTCCGCTAGCAATGGGCGTGATTCTCTCTGGAGTCCGGGTCGCTACCGTGATCGGCGTTGGACTAGCAACGATCGCATCGGCAATTGGAGCCGGAGGATTAGGGGAATTTATTTTCCGAGGAGTCGCGATCGTTGATAATCAACTCATTCTAGCGGGAGCAATTCCGGCGGCGGTTGTGGCATTGGGTGCAGATTGGGGTTTAGGTTGGATTGAACGACGTTTGACGATTGGAAAATGAAGCTGAAAAAATTTCTAGCACTAGGGCTTTTGGTAGTTTGTTTGATGGCATCGATCGTGGCTTGTCAAGGCAGCGATCGCATCGTAATTGGCTCGAAGAACTTTACCGAGCAAATTATTTTAGGGGAAATCCTCGCGCAGCAGATCGAGCGCAAAACGAGTATTAAGGTCGATCGTAAATTCAATTTAGGCGGAACCTTTGTCTGTTTAACGGGGATTCAAAAAGGCGAACTTGATATCTATCCCGAATATACCGGAACCGCTTACGGTGCGATTCTGAAACTTGGAGCAGAAAGCGACCCAAAGAAGACTTTTGAAACGGTACAAAGCCGATTCGAGCGAGATTTCCAATTGCTCTGGACAAAGCCGTTTGGTTATAATAACTCATTTGCGATGGTGATCCGAGGCGAAGACGCGAGAAAGCTCAATCTTCAAACGCTCTCACAAGCATCGGTTCAAGCTCCAAGATGGCGTGCGGGATTTGGACCAGAATTTCTCAATCGTGAAGATGGATTTCCTGGGCTTGCAAAGACTTACAACCTCAAATTCGCATCTCAACCGAGGGTGATGGACTTGGGACTGTTGTATCGATCGCTGCAAGCAAAACAAGTTGATATCGTAGCAGGAAGTACAACCGATGGCTTGCTCTCAACACTCGATTTAACTGTTCTGAAAGATGATAAGCGCTATTTCCCACCCTATGAAGCGGCGGCAGTCGTTCGGCGCGAAACGTTTCAAAAACATCCAGAACTCAAAGAAGTGTTAGATCAGCTTGGTGGAATGATTTCTGACAAAACGATGCAAGAGTTGAATTATCGAGTGGATGGAAAGCAAGAAGATGTGAAACAGGTGGTTCAAGAGTTTCTAAAGTCGAAGTAAGGCTTATTGAAAGATTTGTGCGGCAGTTAACTGTAAGTCTGGAAATGTTGGCGAGATTATATGATCGTTTTCTCGAAATGGAGTCATTTGATATTCGCCCTCGCTCAACTCACACACCCAGAGCACCGGCTGTTTTGGATTGTCCAAAAATCTTCGTCCTCCCAGCGCTGCATAATCTACAATCCAATATTCTCGAATGCCCAACGCTTCGTAAGCTGCGAATTTAACATAATAATCGTCGCGCCAATTTGTACTCACGACTTCGATGATGAGTTTGATGGTTGTGCCGTTTTCGATCGCGGATGATTTTTCCCAGTTCGGCTCATTTGCAATTTCACGTCGATCGAGAATGATTCCATCAGGTTCGTAAGCAGACTCTCCCTTATCGGCTCTAACAACACACTCTTTTGGAATAAAGTATTCAGCTTTCAATTGCTGAATTAGAATTCCTGCCTCGATTGTGAGAAATCCTGCAACATCTGAATGTTTTCCCCTCGGCTTCGGCATTTCGACAATCACTCCTCGACGCAATTCGTACCGAACCTCTGAGTTCTCTGGATACCATTCGAGGAACTCGTCAAAACCGACAGGCTTCTTAAGTGCTTGAATCATCTCGATCGACCCATTGCAATCACTTCATCATAGTCGTACGAACTTCAAAAACAAGTGGGTTTGATTTTCGATTCCAATCCATCTCAGACAGACTGCAATCGAAAATCAAACCCACAGCTAGAACGCTCGATCGACGAAATTAACGACGATTGCGGTTCGGCACTTTGCTCATGTAATCCACGTTAGAAGCGGTGAGCGTTTGTGCGTAGTTCACTTTCGGAGCGATCGCTGCCGCTACACTTGCAAAACGACGCGGATCGCCTTCGGGCAAACGACGCTCTTTGGACTTCTTGGAGTAGTAGTTCTGCACCACAAACTGCCAATCGTTCTTTACGGTTCCAACCGTTTCGCGGAAGTCTTCGCCGTAACGAGGAGTCACCAAGTTAAACGGACGCGCTTCCATGCGACGACGCTGATACGGAACGGTATATTCGCCGAATGCGTTGAGGTACTCTTCGCTGTCGAGGAGCGCATCAATAAATCCGCCGAAGCCCTTGGTTCCAATCACGATCGACCAAGCGATTTCTTCGTCTTTATCAAACGAATCGCGACCCAAGAACCGCTTGAGGCAGATTTGCACTAAGCGATAGTTGTTGTTCACTTCTACAACGGTGCTGTAGAAGCGCTCGGATTTTGCCAATTCGCCAATAAAACCGCGCACTGTGATTGCACCGTTTCTCACACGAGATTCAGAAGCAATCTGACGGTTGAACCGCAGCGTTTCATGTTCGCTGAACACCTGACGATAGGCAGCCCAGATCAGAGCTTCCATATCGGTTGAAGAACTGACATCTTCGATTCGATAGATGTAAGGTGTGTCTTCGTTTTGGTCAGCAATGCCGAAATTTTTCACCCGATGGTTTTGGGTGGTCGGCTTATAAGCTAACAATGGCAATGCCATGTCAGAATCTCCCTCGTATGAATAAACAGCAAGACTTTTGAAGAAATGAATCTCATTGCTACGCCTATTATCTCGCGTCTGGGACACGATTTAGCGCAGCGGGAAGCTAGATGTAGAACTGATCGAAGCTGGAGTGCTTCCTACGAGTTCGCGCGTCATGTCAGGGATTGCAATGTTCGCGGTCGAAACGGGTTTGTGTTCCACCGTTTTGATTTTTAGCGATCGAGCTAAATCACGGAAGTTGTTGATGTCGCCCCACTTGTAGCGGCTCGTTTCTTCCTGATCGCGCCAGTAATCCGCATAGCTCGGTGTCACCAAGTTAAACGGACGACCTTTGTAACGACGGCGCTGATAAGGCACAGTGTTGTCACCAAAAGCATTCGCGTATTCCTCGCTATCGACTAAAGTATCGACGAAGCCATCCCAACCCAAGGTGGCGATTTTAATCGACCAAGAGATCGTTTCTTCGTTGTTGTACGCCGATCGACCGAGTAATCGCTTTAGTGCGACATCAACTAGGCGATAGTTCGAGTTTTTCTCAATGACGATCGATCGAAATGTTTCCGATTTCGCCAATCCGCGCACAAAGTCGCGAACGGTGATCGATCGGTTTTTCAACTGAGATTCGAGGGTTTTCTGACGACTGCTTTGTAACATCACGTGTTCACTGAACACCTGACGATAGCCCGCCCAAATTAGGTTGGTGATATCAGTTTGATCGACGCAATCTTCGAGCCGATAGATGTAGGGCGTGTCTTCGCCTGGAACTTCGTACCCATCGACTCGCTGATTTTGCGAGGAGGGTTTGTACTCAAGTAAGGGAATCGACATGGTTAATCAAGGGTAAAGAATGTCAGTCCAAGTAACTCGCTTCGGTTGAAATTCGGGAAGCCCCTAAATCCCCTATTCTGGGGGACTTCAAGCCAAAACTTCCGGTTCAAAGTCCCCCAGAATGGGGGACTTAGGGGGCAGAAGCCGCTCTCAACGAAGCGGAAAGACTCTCAGAATTCCCTACACTTTCGCAGTGTTGGGAATATAGCTATAAGGCAGATTCACCTTCGGACGGCTCACTGTCGGCTTCGTCACTTCAGCAGTCTCACGGCTCGAATCCGGCACTTTGATCGCGCTCGATGTTGCCCGCGCCACATGCCGTTGCGTATCGAGATGCGGCGTACTCAGGCTTTGCGCCATGTTCAAGAAGTTAAACGGAATCGCTTGACGAATCACCGCCTTATCCAGGTCGCCAGAGTTGTAACTGCGGACTTGATAGTAAGACCGCGTGGACAATTCACGCTCTAAAAGACGATTGCGCCAGAAGTCGCCATAACGCGGATTCGTTAAATTAAACGGGCGACCTTCCAACCGACGACGCTGATACGGCACAATGTCATCGCCAAAGTTCTCGCGATATTCTTCGCCATCCACAATCTCATCGATGAAACCGTGCAAGCCCTTGGTCGCAATGACGATCGATTTCGCAATCTGTTCATCTTTGCCGTAAGAAGCCCGTCCCAAAAACCGCTTCAGCGTAATGTCTACCAAGCGGTAGTTCGAGTTCGTTTCCGCAACCAATTCGCGGTACACATCAGACTTACCCAAGCCGCGAATAAAATCAGCTACGCCGATCTTACGGTTCCGCAACTGCGATTCTAGAAAGGTTTGACGGTTGCTTTTGAGAATCAAATGTTCAGCAAAAATCTGGCGATATGAAGCCCAGATAATTCGATCGACATCTTCCGCCGATCTCGCATCAGTCAGCCGATAAATCACGGGATCATCTTCATCAGTCACGTCATAACCGTCAACGCGCTGATTCTGAGTTTTCGGATTAACTTTCAGAAGTGGGATTGACATAGAGAAACCCAATAAAGTGAACTTACGAAAGTTGCTGTTTCGCAAGTGCGGCTCTAGCTCGAACCGCACCATCTGAATCAGTTTGAAGAATGCGATCAAGTTGAGCGATCGCGCTTGCTCGATCAACTAAATCCGCAGAAGTGAGCCAATTTTGTAAACCGACGATCGCGGCGTAGCGAGTTGCCCAATCGACATCTTCAGCGACAAACAAAAGCGTTTTCAAAGCTTGGGACTGCGCTGACTCTCGTGCTGTGGGTTCAAGTTGTTGCCAGCGGAGTTGTCCCAATCCTTTAATCGCGGCTCGTCTGACGCTTGGTGCAAAATCGGCTTCTGCTGCTTTGATCAATGCTTCTAATGCGCGTGGATCAGCGATCGCGGCAAGTGCCCGTAAACTATAAGCTCTTGCCCCGTAGTTATAGCCATCAATCTGTTCTAACAAAACGGGGATTGCCCCTTCACCCAATGTCACCAAACCAGAAACCGCCGCCAATGCTGCACCTGGATTGTTAAACCCTAAAGCGCGAATCAGCGTCGGAATGGCTTCAGTCGATCGTGTTTGTGCCAAAGCGTGAACCGCTCCAACCAGTTTGACGGGAGAGTCTGCTGCTTCGACAGCTTGAATCAACAATTGAATTGAGGGATCAGTTGCAATCATAGAATCCTCGTGAGGGGGGCAATTTGGCGATTTGGATTCGACAATTTTCGCGCTCCCAAATCACCGCTTACCTGTTCACAGTAAGTTATCCATGAGGGTCATGAGCTTGACTGCATCGGACGATAACGGATCGCCCGTTTCGCGCAGATGATAATCCAGCAAGCCCTTACAGGAAATTAGTTTGAAGCTATTCTCCACTGGAGAAGCCGCGATCGCGTCGGCTGCCGGAAGATATCCGATCGCACCTAAATCCGCTAATGCCGATCGTCTCAGTTGCACATCGTTCCCCTGTAGCGCCTGTACCAACTGCTCTCCGTAAATCGGATCGCGAGTTAGCTGATACATCGATCGCGCCGCAGCGTATTGAACTCGTGCCACCGAATGATCGAGAAACGGACGAACGAGATCCACAGCTTCAACCGCTCCTAACGCGCCCAATGCTTCAAGTACAGCTTCGATCGGCTGAACTAAATGCGGACGACCCGGAACAAATTGCGCTGCTTCAATCCCGCCCTTGAGTAATGCCATTAATTGAGGAACGCACGACGGATCGCCAAGCAATCCCAGGGCTTGAGCCGCTGACTCCCGGACATAGAAATCATCACACTCAAGGCAGCGAGTCAGCCCAGGAACCGCTCGACGATCGCCTAATTTCCCCAATGCCCGCGCCGCATTTCGCCGCAGCGGATAGCCACCCATTTCAGTACGATCGTCTTGATCGTCCAATGCCAGCATTAACGCATCGATCGCTCTCGAATCTTTCACCTGAAACTTACCGAGCCACCAAGCCGCGTAATATCGCAAACTCGTATCTGGATCAGATAAATTTGCGATCGCTTGCTCTACCGTTAACGGTTCGGCTCCTGGTTGCGGTTCAAGTTCAGAGTTCGATTCAAGCACGATGATTACTCAGCAGTGAGCGGTTCAATGTTGACGATGCGACCACCCAAGCGGGCAATGCGCTGCATTTCTTCATTCATCCGGTTGTAAGGCACCGTGATAAACACACTGCCACTATTTCGGATTTGATAATTATTGCGATCGGTTTGGTCGTTTTGACGCAAGCCCACCACTTCATAACGAAAGACCCGTGCGCCCGACGGAGTGTTTGCGGCGCTTCCCACTGCGGTTTGACCGAACATGGTTTAAGACTCCTTAGAAGTTGAGGTTAGGAAACTTTGAGAATCGGGAAAAACGAAATGCTTTTCCCGATTTCCGACACGTCTACGCAGGTGTTACGCTGACAATCTTCGCGCCAGTGCGTTGAATCTGCTGCATCTTGTTCGAGAGCTGCTCGTAAGGCACCAGATACGCGGTGCTAGAACGACGAACTTTCGGATAGCCCGGAGACAGAACGCCTGCAACTTCGACCCGGAAAATCCGACCGCTTTCGCCATACGATCCGCCCAATGCTTTCTTGGGAGCCAGATCATCCGAAGCGCTAAAGTGCGACCAACCGCCGCCCGCTTGTGACGGTTGCGAGATCGAGGAAGAGATATTTCTTGCCAAATTCCGCGCTAGTCGAGAATTGGTTCCTTCTGCCTGAGAACGATCGCTGTTTGCATAGCCGCGATACAGCCGGAACATATTCGTAAACCCGATCGTTCTTGCTCCAGTTTCATACTGGAAGCCCCGGTAGTACGGCACAACGTTCTCACCGAAGTTGGCTTCGTACTCTTCCGAATCGATGTAAGAATCGATTTCAGCATCAAACCCTTGAGTTTCGTAGATATCCAAGTGTTCGACTACTGCCGACTCATCGAACGGAGCGCGACCCAGCAAATGCTTGTGGTTTAGCTCGATCGTGCGGGTTTGGAAGTTGTTATACAAAAACTTCTCTTTATATAGTTCTGATTTCGCCACGGCGCGGACAAATTCCCGAACAGAAATCTTGCCGTTGCGTAACAGTGATTCCGCACTCGTCAAGCGCTCTGACTTCATTAAGTAGTCATTGCCCAACACCTGACGGTAAGTCGCGCGAATCACCGCTTCGACATCATCTTTCGTCCAAGGATGGCGCAATTCCACCTTGCTCGTCTCTTGAAATGGGGCAGTTCCGAGCCGCCCTGCTGCTGCTGTAATAGCCATCGTATTGAGTTCTCCAAAATCAACGGCGAACGTGAATTTAAGCTGCGTCAGCGAGAGCGCCATCAGCCTCGAACGAACCGATCGCCCCATCGCTAACCCGAATTTTGATAAAACAATGCCCGGAAGGGTAAACAATAGCCAGCACTTGCCAGCGAACCGCATACCTTTCCGGGCAAGGGAAGCTAAATTAGCTCAGCGCGTTGATCGCGTAGTCGAGGTAGGTGTTTGCTTCATTTGCAGCTTGTCCGCCCAAACCGTGGCTTGCTTTGATGTTCTTCAAAGCTTCCACGTACCAGGAAGGAGACAACTCAAATGCTTGGTTGATTTCAGCCAAACCAGCAACGAGGTACTCGTCCATCGGACCTGTTCCACCAGCAACTAAGCAGTAGGTGACCATGCGGAGGTAGTAGCCGATGTCACGTGAACATTTTGCTTTTCCTTCGGGGGTCGAGGAATACTGCGAACCTTGCATTTGGGTGGTGTACGGGAACTTTTGGTAAACCGCATTTGCAGCACCGTCGATCAGCTTTTGTGCGTTGGTGGTCAATGCACGAGCCGCTTCCATCGAAGCAACCGCACGCTCAAAGCGTCCGTTGACTGCTTGAAGTTCGGTGTTGCTCAGAAAACGTCCTTGGGTATCCGCAGCAGCGATTGCTTCAGTAATCGGGGTCTTCATTGTTAATCTCTCCCTTTGGGTTTATCGTTAAGAAAAGTAAAGTTTCGGCTTTTAGCCATTTTCTGATTCGCGGTTCTTTCCGGTTGCACACCTCGAACGGCGAGTCAGGGAATAGCTGAGGGTCATGTTTTGCGAACAATCTACGCAACAGCAGCCGCAGCGCGATCGAAGTAGGAAGCGACTTCAGAAGCTAACTGTGAACAGTCACCTTTGGTGATGCCGCTGGGATCATTGACCAATGCGAGCGCTGCTTCTTTCATTTTTTGGACACCAGCGGCGGTTGAGCCACCAGGAACGCCCAATGCTTGGTAGGTTTCACGCAGACCGTTCAAACAACGATCGTCGAGAACGCTTGCGTCACCTGCGAGGGTTGCGTAGGTCACGTAGCGCAAAATGATTTCCATGTCGCGCAAACAAGCTGCCATGCGGCGGTTGGTGTAAGCGTTTCCACCAGGAGAGATCAACTGGGGCTGTTCTGCAAACAATGCACGAGCCGCGTTTGAAACGATCGTGGATGCGTTGCTGGTGATGCGGTTAACAGTGTCAAGGCGCTTGCTGCCATCGCGAACAACTGAGGTCAAAGCATCGAGTTGTCCGGTGCTCAGGAATTCGCCTTTAGCGTCAGCCTGAGAGACCACCTTTGCGAATGCATCTAACATTGGAATTCTCCTAAAAACTGGGTATAAGTTCGGTTTGGTTCAGAACTGGAAGGCGTTTCTGAGCCATTTGGAGGCTTGGATGCCGTGAAGAGGTTCTAAACCCCACTGGCTGATTTGGTTCGTTTCTCGAAAAACCCGAATTGTATCGAGTGATGACAAATGAGTTTTTGAAGAAATCTGAGAGACTGTCACATTTCTATGAGAAAGCGCGAATCCCAATCAGATAGTGTTTTAAGCGGGTTTGTTTTGTTGTTTTGCCCCTTCGATTTCCTTTTATACAATGCCCTAGGGTCTGAGTTTGTTACAAGTTGTTGATTTGTATCACGCTCAACGAAATATTTTATGAAACTGTTGCTATATGAGGGATTGCGGGGTGTCAAAGCTAAAAACTTTCTGCTTTTCTGAGAAGATTCGGGGGATATCTGTTTACTTTTGTTAAGTTAATAATTTCTTAAGATTTTTAGAAAGCTCTCTACAACTCATTTGTAGAACTTCTTGGAGACAGAAGCAAAACTAAACTATGTAACGAATGATTGAGAAATTTAGCAAAAAACATTATTCCAGTTTGTGAGGCTGAATTTGATCTATGGAGTTGAGATTGCCTTTTTGCTCCCTCGGTCATCTCTGCGATGTCGATGTATCCTGGTTTATGGGCGATTCGCCGGGAAAAATTATCGTTTTGGAAGTGGTATTGTGCTTGACCTGAAGCTAATTCGTGAAAATCCTGACTTTGTGCAAACCAAGCTGAATCAGCGAGGCGGCAGTTATGACATTTCTGCGATCGCGTCTTTCGATCAGCAGCGTCGGGAATTAGAGGTCGAGCGATCGCAACTTCAAGCTCGCAGCAACGAAATCGGCAGACTGGTCGGTCAGATGATGAAAGCTGATCCGAAAAATCCAGAAGTTCAACCCCTCCGCGATGAGGGAAATTCTTTAAAGGCGAAACTGAGCGAGTTAGAGCCAAGGGAAAAAGAAATTCGCGACCAGATTGAAGCGCTGTTGTTAGCGTTTCCGAATTTGCCGAGTGAGACGACTCCGATCGGGAAAGATGAAACCGAAAATGTTGAAGTGAAACGATGGGGCGATGAATTTAAGCCCTCGATCGAAGTTCTGCCACATTACGAGATTGCCGAAAAGCTCGGAATCTTGAATACGGAACGAGCAACAAAGATTGCTCAAAGTCGCTTTGTCGTCTTAATGGGGGCAGGTGCGGCACTAGAACGAGCGTTGATTCAATTTATGCTGAATCAGCAGATTGCAGCGGGTTACGTTGAAGTATTACCGCCTGTGTTGATTAATTCTCGATCGATGACGACAACCGCACAGCTGCCGAAATTTGCTGAAGACAGCTTCAAATGCGTCGAAGATGACTTGTGGTTGGCTCCGACTGCGGAAGTTCCGGTGACAAATTTGTATCGCGATGAAGTGATTCCAGCCGAACAATTACCGATTCACCACTGTGCTTATACGCCCTGTTTTCGTCGGGAGGCGGGCAGTTATGGCAGAGATACACGCGGCTTAATTCGATTGCATCAGTTCAATAAGGTTGAGTTGGTGAAGCTGGTGAATCCTGAAACCTCGGAGCAGGAACATCAAAGCTTGGTGCAAAATGCAGAAGCGATTTTAGAAGCGTTGAAATTGCCCTACCGAACCGTTGAACTTTGCACTGGAGACTTAGGTTTCGGGGCGGCGAAGTGTTATGACCTTGAAGTTTGGCTACCGTCAGCGGGGACATATCGCGAAATTTCTAGCTGCTCGAACTTTTTGGACTTTCAAGCGCGACGAGGCAATATTCGATTTAAGGCAGCCGGGCAGAAAGGAACGCAGTTTGTGCATACGCTGAATGGATCGGGATTAGCGATCGGGCGAACGATGGCAGCGGTGTTAGAAAATTATCAGCAGGCGAACGGAACGGTGAAGATCCCAGAGGCGTTGCAGCCTTATTTGGGACGAGAAGTGCTGTAGGGATTGGGAAGAATGCGATCGTGGCTTTGTCGAATTAAACAATCTAGAAGAACGATTGCGTTTTTGAATAAAACACTCATCAAAAAAGCAGGAACGATCGCGTTTCAGATAGAAATGTTCTCGTTTTTTATGTGAGCGATTACGTCTTTACGGTTGCAAATCTAAGCGAAAATGAAAAGAATCGCGATCGCAGCGAGAACTCATGACTTCTAACCTGCTTCCGACCTTACAGAACCTTTCTGCCACATTTCCGCTCGAAGGAGCCGTTCGCATCGAATTAGCAGAAGGTATTCCCATCTTCAAAGCTTCCAACAGCGTTCAAGACCGGATCGAAACGCTGATTGACAAACAGCAAATTGAGAGCCTCACTCTAGAAGAAAATCAAGAACTCGACCACTACGAAGCGATCGATGATTATCTAAGCTTTGTTAATCGCACCATTCGCAACCTTTATCTAAACCAATCCAACGATCGCCCCACTTAAAATGTCCTTTCGTCGAAAACTTTCTGCTGAAATTCAGCAACAAGTCCGAATACGCGCCAATTTTCTTTGCGAATTCTGTCACGCTTCCAAGCAATGGCAATACGTTCAGTTCACAATTGATCATCTTCTTCCCATCGCCCAAGGTGGAACCGACAGCCTCGATAATTTGGCACTCGCTTGTTTCCACTGCAATCGTAGAAAAACCGATCAAACGAACGCCATCGACCCGAAAACTGAACAGTCTGTTTCTCTCTTTAATCCCCGTCGAGATCGCTGGAACGAGCATTTTATCTGGTCAATTGATGGACTCATTATCCATCCTCGGCTTAACTGACATTGGGCGCGCCACGATCGCGGCTCTAACACTGAATCAAACACGAGTAATCAATATTCGAGAAGCAGACAAAGCGATCGGAAGACATCCACCGAGTACCGACCCGATTCAAGCACCCAATTAATCTCTTAGAGAGTGAAACGATCGCATCTTTAACTTCACCCTTTCATTCCAGACTGAAACTGATTTATCAACCAAGCGCTCACCTTGCCATGATTCATTTCTCGGCTGCGGCGAAATGCCTCTTCTAACAGCGAAATTTCTAAACCCGGCAAAACCAGAGAGCGATCAATACGCCGACTTCCTCGATCGGCAACCGCAAACGCCCAAATGCTTACATTTTGCACATCAACAATCCAATACTCTTTCACTCCCAACGACTCATACAACAATCGCTTCTCTCCGCGATCGTCAGTCAAAGAAGAATATGCCACTTCAATCACTAAATCCGGTGCAGGATACAAATCCAGATTAATGATCGTTGCCTCCCAAGGTACAACTTCTGCATTTGCGCCCACGTAAAAGGACGCATCGGGTTGAACCTCTGTATACCCGGTCTTACGATAGGTACAATTGTCATGACCATCAATGTCAAAACCTCGCAAACTCGTAAAGAGCGTCACAGCGGCAATCACAATGTAGTGATCACGAGAATGCGGATTACCTAGTGCTGCCATTTGCTCCAGCCTCATTCGTCCCTTGTAGTAATAAGCTTTGACGTTTTCGTAAGCCGGATCGTTTGTGACTTGAATGAAACCGTCCCAAGACATTGGAATCCAGGTTTCCGTCTGCACCTGAGTTTTTAGCTGACTCATGAGGCAATTCCTCGCACGGATTGGCTTTATTGTAGTTCAGAAGTTCGGCTGGCTAAAATTAAACGATCGAACGTTCAGCTCTTCCTTTCTACCGATTTGTGCCATGAAGATTCGTAACGACGGTGCTGACCCTCTAGAATAAAAGAATGTTCTTCATCGTGGCTTAACCTTCACTGCTTATGTCTGTTCTGGCGGTCATTCTTCTTCTGGCAGTTCTGATCTTCGTACATGAACTCGGTCATTTCCTTGCAGCTCGGCTTCAGGGTATTTATGCGAATCGGTTTTCGATCGGCTTTGGCCCAATTTTGTGGAGATATCAGGGCGAACAAACCGAGTATGCGCTTCGAGCATTGCCGCTCGGCGGGTTCGTTGGATTTCCTGATGATGATCCAGAAAGTACGATTCCGCCTGAAGATCCAAACTTGTTGAAAAATCGCCCGGTTCTCGATCGAGCGATCGTGATTAGTGCAGGCGTGATTTCAAACTTGATATTCGCTTACTTCATTCTGGTCGGGCAAATGGCAATCGTTGGACTGCCCACGATCGATTACAATCCGGGCGTGATTGTACCAGAAGCGATCGCGCAAGACGTGGCATCTCAAGCTGGAGTACAAAACGGCGATGTCATCGTCGCGATCGACGGTAAGCCGCTCGGCGCGTCTGAAACAGCGATGAACAATTTGCGACAAGAGATCGAATCAAGCCCAGGGCAGTCATTGCAATTATCGATCGAGCGTAAGGGGCAACCTGTAACGGTCAACGTCACCCCCAAAGACGACAACGGTAGAGGAAAGATTGGGGTCAAGCTGCAACCGCACTTTAAGGTGCAGCCGAATGGAAAAGTCGTGTACTACAAGCATCCCGCGAACCCGCTTAGAGTATTCACGATGGCATCGAACGAATTCCAGCGAATCGTGGTGCTAACCGTGCAAGGTTTTGGACAGTTGATCAGCAATTTTGGTAATACTGCGAATCAAGTTGCGGGGCCAGTTGCGATCGTTGCCACAGGCGCGAGAATTGCCAAAACTGACTTTGCGAGTTTGTTTAACTTCACCGCTCTCATCAGCATTAACTTGGCGATTATTAACATCTTGCCGCTTCCCGCATTGGACGGTGGACAACTCGCCTTCTTATTAGTCGAAGGAATTCGTGGGAAACCCGTTCCGTCTGGAATTCAAGATGGCGTGATGCAGACCGGATTAGTGCTATTACTGGGATTAGGCGTTTTTCTGATCATCCGTGACACGGTGAATCTCATTCCACAGTGACTACTACTCGTCGAATTTCTGCAAAAAAACAACGGGCATTAGAAATTTTGGTGCGGCTAAAAAAGCTTTATCTAGAAGCTCCTTGCACGTTGGACTATGAAACTCCGGTTCAGTTAATGGTGGCAACGATCCTCGCGGCTCAATGCACCGATGAACGAGTCAATACCGTAACGCCTGCCTTGTTTCGCCGCTTTCCTGATGCGGCAGCATTGGCAGGCGCTGATCTTTCTGAGCTTGAAACTTTAGTTCGATCAACAGGCTTCTACCGCAACAAAGCGAAGAATATCCAAGCCGCGTGTCAATTAATCATGGAGCAACATGGCGGGGAAGTTCCTCGATCGATGGAAGCCCTCACTAGTCTGCCTGGAGTTGCCCGCAAAACTGCAAACGTCGTCTCGGCTCATGCGTTCGGCGTGAATCTTGGTGTCACAGTCGATACGCACGTTAAGCGCTTAACGTATCGATTGGGCTTAACGAAGAATACCGAACCCGTGAAAGTTGAGCGGGATTTGATGAAACTTTTACCGCAGCCGGATTGGGAAAATTGGTCAATTCGACTGGTGTATCACGGTCGCGCCGTTTGTAATGCCCGGAGTCCACAGTGCGATCGCTGTGTTCTTGTCGATCTCTGTCCTTCTGCCCATCTTGCCGCTCCACCTGCAAAAAAATAGCCTTTCTACCAAATTGACAAACTAGAACGCTGCTTTTTTAAGTAGAATCAAAAATAGTGTCTTTTATCAAAAGGTTCAAAAATCATTCATGGCTAAGAAGAACATGATTGAGCGTGAGAAAAAGCGCAAACGCACCGTCGAGAAGTACGCTGAAAAGCGCACTGCCTTGAAGGAAGAGTTCGCCGCTGCCACGACTCAAGCCGAAAAGCTAGAAATCCATCGCAAAATCCAACAGCTTCCACGCAATAGCGCACAAGTCCGGGTTCGGAACCGCTGTTGGGCTACGGGTCGTCCGAGAGCCGTATATCGCGATTTCGGACTATCACGCCACTGCATTCGTGAAATGGCGCACGCGGGATTGTTGCCCGGTGTCGTCAAATCGAGCTGGTAGAGCAATTTTGGATTTCAGATTAATCTGAAATCCAAAATTTTATTGCCCACAACAGCGATCGATACCTAAGCTGTCCATGAGTAAATCACTGACGGCATTGGCGATCGTAAATTCCCCATAAAAACTGTCTGAGAAGTCGAACGCCTGCATTTCTGAAATAATCGCAATCACCAGCGATCCTAAATCGTTTTCGTCTTCCATCCGGTGGCGCTTGTAGATTTGGGCAGCGCGTTCTGCAATTTTTCGATTCGCGGGTTCTGGGAGAAATTCTTCATCAAGCCACCGCTGCAATTTTTGTTCAAGCCATGCGGCTTCTTGCTCCGGATGCTTTGCAGGCGGTAACGTAATCGGTGGGATAGGTTCAACCACAGTACTTTCCCCCAACTGACAAGGCTATTCAAACTATATCGTTTCAGTATCCCTGTTACAACGCCTCCGGAGCGTAAGTTATGCAAATTGATGTGTCTTCGATTCTCGAAGGCTATGCACAAGGCTATTTTTTAATGTCGGATGAGTCAGGTAAAGATCTCGCTTGGTATACCAGTCGCGAACGCACTCTGATTCCACTCGATGAACGGTTTCGATATCCTAAATCGCTGCGACGGATATTGAATCAGAACCGATTCACGGTTGAGATCGATAAAGCGTTTGAGGCAGTAGTTGAAGGGTGTGCCGATCGCGAATCAACTTGGATTTCAAATGACCTCAAAGAAATCTATTGGACGCTACATCAGGCAGGATGGGCGCATAGTTTTGAAACTTGGCAAGGGGATGAGCTTGCGGGCGGAATTCTAGGATTGTCGCTGCGTGGAGCGTTTATCGGAGAGTCGATGTTTTTTCGGATTCCAGACGGATCGAAAGCCGCAATGGTGAAACTGGTGGAACATTTGCGATCGCGCAATTTTGTTTTATTCGATGCTCAGATGATGAATCCGCATTTAGAACGATTCGGCGCTTACATTGTGAACAATCGCAATTACAAGGATCTTTTGCGGCAGGCGTTGGAGCGAGATTGTTCGATCGTTTAATCGAGCTGCGGTGACCAGAGATCTTCGACTTTGACTTCCCATCCCGGTAGAAGATCGGGAACGGTGATGAGGTTGCCGTTTTGCAGCACGATCGGATCTTCTCCACTGCGGCGAATTTCGACCCATTCTTTCTCAGGATTGATCAAAATTCCCACTCTGGTTCCAAGTTCAAGAAATTCATCGATTTTGTTTCTGAGCTTAGTAATGCTGTCGGTGGGCGATTTGACCTCAACCATCAGATCGGGCGCAAGTTCGGCAAAGTTGCGAGGGCTTCGGCGCAATCGTTCTGCTTGGACAAACGAAACATCTGGCGCACGAGTATCCGAATTTGGCAAAATGAAGCCAGCGCTGGAAGCTGTGACTCTACCGAGTTTTCTGGGTCTAACCCAGTTTCCTAACTGTCGAATCATTTCTGCTGTCACTTCATCTGATTCATACCCTGATGGACTTATGACAATAATCTCTCCATTCACTAGCTCCATTCGATAATCTGGACACTGCGTTTGGAGTACTTCTAAATCTTTGACGGTAAGTGCCATAAGATGTTTGGGGAGTTTCCTAAATTATCAGCCAATTTTATGTTCTGTGACCAACGTAAGGCTAACCCATTCGCCTTTATCGCTGTAGCTACGGATCAAACGCCGCCTCAGATCGGGTTGTAGAAGCCAACCGACTTCTAGGACGAAAGGCTTACGGGGTTGAATTTCTAGCGGACAGTTCGAGGAGGCTCCATCGGGGAGGAGTAGAATTTGGACGCTAGAACTATCGAACTTTAGGATCGATCCTTCAATCTGGGCGCTAGTGACGATCGTGCGTCCGAAATCTAGTTCTTGCTGTAAGCGATTGCCTTCTCGCCAAATCTTCAAACGGGTCGTATACGAATCGGGCGATCGCCAATCGGGATAAATTGTCGTCGCTTCTCCTTGCCATTCTCCGATCAAATCTTCAACTTGAAGCGGCGGACGTTCGGGCGTTTCTGAACCGGATAGCTTTTCGCGAATTAAGGTTAGTCTGGTTAGCGTGCCTTGCTTGTCGAACAGTTGAACGAGTCGGAGTCGTCGATCGTCATGAATCAATCCCAACTCTGCACCAAATTCGGAAAAAGGCGCGAATTGAATTGTGCCTTGAGAAAATGCGCCATTGTCAAAAAACAGCGTATTTCGACCGAGAGAACTATACTCTAAAACTTTCTCGCTCACGGGTTGGTTTGCTGGAGTTAGGCGGACAATCTGACGCATCGTTTGATTGTCGTTTAGTCCCGTGAAAGACACGATCGAGGGAATATCTTCTAAAATTTCCCCAAATGGCGAAAGGCGCGTAAACGAACCTTCCCAAGCTCCCAAATTTTCCAGTAAGCAATCCCACTGTGATTTCATTTTGCTCTCTGAAGGCACACTAGGGTTAGTCTACTTCGTTTGCGGAACGGTCAGCCAAACCTTAGATTTGGCTGATTTTCTACACAGGTACGAACTCAGTTTGAATCGAGTGTTCGAGCGCTTGCCAATCTCAGAGCATGATTGCAATAAAAAAGCGCGATCGAGTAAAGCAATCGCGCTTATCAGCACAACATTCAAACTGGATTTAATATTCCAAAAACAGTGTATTCAACGCTGAATCAGGAGCAGAATTTTTTGTAACCGGAACGAGTTTTGGAACTGGAGCGGATTGCTGCATTTCTGCAACTTGGCTTTCGAGAAATGACAGACGTTTTTGAATGCGATGACGACGTTGATCGATCGAGTCGAGTTCGTATTGAAGCCGTTTTTTCTCGATCGACAATTTGTACAAATTGAGATAAGCCGTTGCTTCCGTTTGCGGGCGGGGCATGGTGCTGATCTTGGGGCGCGAATCAGTCAAAGGGGTAGGACGCATAAGAAGAACACCTGTATGTAAGTTGTAGAACTTACGTTATCTCGTCGTTCGCATAAGACAGCAATCAGCGCTCACGATGGTATTGAGGTTCCGTAAGTTTCATATTGATAGAGTGCCTCTTTTTTTTTATCTGGTAACAGGTAATTTTTACTTTTTTTTTACACTTACTTTGTGGCGCTTTTACGATCGAATCGTGTTAGTTTAGTACACAAATACTATTATTAGTCAAGTGTTCAGCCCTTGGCAAGATGATTTGTGATGCAAACACCGCTATCTCTTGATACTGTTGTGGTCGATCGATATTGCATTCTGAAAATTTTGCATCAAGGTGCAGCAGGATGGGTGTATTTGACAATCGATCAAACGACAAAAGGATTTTGTGTATTAGAAGAAGTTTGTGCAGATTCAAATGCGATCGCGTTTTTGCAAGCGCAATTTAATGAGCTATTTGCAGTTTTAAAGCTTCGAGAAGTTGCACATTATCAAGGCACGATCGTAGAGTTCGATCGACTTTATTTAGTGCGTGATTATGCGGAGGGACATTCTTATCGCGAATTGTTTGAGCAGAGTCGTATCTCTTCAGAAAAGGAAGTCATGCGATTTCTAAGACAAGTTTTGTTGATTTTACGATCGCTGCACCGTCGTGAAATTGTTCACCAAAATCTTTCATTTAATTCGATCGTTCAGCGGTTAGATGGTTCGTTGATGTTGGCTGAATTCACACAAGCGAGTTTTGTAGAGCAGGAATTTGATGCCGATTTGTTTGCAGTAGCGGTGATGTCGATCGTGTTCTTAACGGGATGTGAACCGAAGGAACTGTACGACGAAATGACACAAACGTGGAAATGGCGCGATCGCACAACAGTTCAGCCGCGGTTGGCGCAAGTTCTCGATCGAATGCTTTCCCCACATCTACAGCACCGTTATCCTTCTGCTGCGAAAGTTCTACAAGCTTTATTTGCACCCCATCGACCAGATTTTGCCTCGATCGTGTTTACCTTTGTTCTGATCGGACTGGCTGCAATCTCGGCATATCGGATGATCAATCATCTCTCGAATTTGCAGCCAGTTTTGGAAGCCTCCCCGATCGCCATTGATGCTGCATCAACACCACAGGAAAAACCAAAAGAAACCATCCAACAACGATCGAAAAGATTGGGATTGAACAGCGATCTACTGAACCAAATTATCAATGATTCGACTGGAACACAAACCGCTGAAAAGCTAATCAATCAATTAGAACCCTTCAGCCAAGAAGCACGAAGCGCAATGGGAACATACAAGCGAGCAGATTACAATACTTGGCTAACTAAAACAGAGATCAGCGATCGAGCAATCGAACTGCTCACCGATGCCCAATTTGTCTCGCGTTTCCCTGATCAAAAAGGAAAGGTGTTGAATCCGAGAACGTTTGGTCAAATTTGGTACGCGATCGCTCGTGATCAAATCACAAAAATCCAGCTAGAAACGCTTCCCGCTCGTGGAACACTGAGGAATGGCGTTGGGAAAGTTTATCGATCTCAGTTCAAACAAGGTCAAACCCTTAAGCTCAATCTTAAATCGGACTCCATCACAGTTTGGATCTTCTCAGCCGATACAACCTTGCTAAAGAGCTTTGATCAATCGAGTTGGACGGGAAAAGTCAGTCGATCGGGTAGCTACGAAATTGTAATAGTTCCTAGTACAACAAGCGCCGCTCAATATGAATTGTCGATCGAAACTAGCTCAACTTCAAAGTAGGCGGATAATGCGGTATCGATTCTTGCGTCGATCGAACTATTCGGCGATCGCATCGAAGATTAGAGTAAGCAACTGCACCATAGCCACTGTAGGTTTGGTAATCTCGATAAATTGAAACCAGGAATGGAACGTTAGAAGACTTTCTAGCGTAAGCAATAAAGCGATTCATTGGTCATGCTCACTACCGTGTACTAATTTGGTAATTTCTTCCCTACATTGCAAACGGATAGTTGCCCTCTAAATCTCCCAAAATGAAGAATTTAGAAGGCTTCCCGAATTTGCAATTTGAACGAACCTTGACTATTAAATCCACCTTACCTACAATCCCAACGCAAGCTGCAATTCGGGTGTAGCACTCATCGTTGTCGGTAACGGAGCCGGATCAACACTCACCGCAGAACAATACCGAGAATAAGCACATCGATCGCATTGTTTCCCTGGTGTTGGCTCCCACGTTTCATCATGTCGCAGCCGCACCGCCAAATCCGAAATCACTGCTTGCACTTGCTTCTTATGTCTGTGAGTCGCTCGATACCGAACCTTCTCACCCGTTCTCAAAAACAGCAAAGTCAGATACTTCAAACTTTGGTGATAAGTCTGCTCCAATGCCAGGTAATACAATCCGATCTGCAAATCCATCTCATCAGCCTCTGGAACCTTCAGTTCGCGACTCGACTTGTAATCGATTAGCTCTAATCCATCATTGAGATAGTCAATACGATCGTATCTTCCTGTAATGCAGAATTCGAGGCTTTCTACTCGCAAAAATGCCTGAATTCTTCCCTCAACCGCTAGCGGCTGACGCAAAGACGGAACATTCAGAATGAACTTCTCAAAGTAACGTTCTAGAATCGCTCGACCATCTTCGACCTGGCTCGGAGTCAAGCTCGTGGAATGCTGTTCCCAACAGCGATGAACCCACTGTAAATCGGGCACTGAATCGTGGTAGTGCCAGTCCCGATGTACCATTGCTAACGCTTGATGCAGCGCAGTTCCCAACGCCGCTGAACCGAAGAAATCATTGCTAGTGAGTCGCCGCTCGTACCGCAAATAGTACGCATAGGGACAGCGACTATACGACTGAAGTTTTGTAGCAGAAATCTGATAAGGCATGGTTGAAGGCAAACAAGGTTAAATGCTGAAATGCAAAGGTCGGACGATGAATTCTGGCGATCAGGGTGGTTAAACCTGTTCGACTGGACGCTTGAAGATAGAGTCGAGGTAAATACGAGCTGTGGCGCGATCGTTCTGGCGCTCATTCGCGGGGCGATTTTGCAACAAGAACAAAGACAGAGCCGCAGACATCAC
This sequence comes from Phormidium tanganyikae FI6-MK23, assembly GCA_019359175.1. GTDB lineage: Bacteria > Cyanobacteriota > Cyanobacteriia > Leptolyngbyales > Leptolyngbyaceae > Leptolyngbya > Leptolyngbya tanganyikae. The sequence continues at coordinate 340,339 of JAHHHU010000001.1, read as the reverse complement.
GCGATCTTGATCCCAGTCTGGGCGCGAATCCAGAAATGTTTGAAACGATTGGTGCAGCGCTTCGGGAATTTCGACAAAAAGACTAATGTTGCTATCCATATCCATCAAACCTCAAGAATTGAATCGTCAGTGAATGCACAAACCGTTCGATTTCCGCAAAAATTCGCAACAGAAATCCACGCCAGCCCGATCCCAAATTTCAATCTCCATCCAAAACAATGTTCTGTGGAAATCCTGTATCGCGGGTCGGTTGAGCGCTTCAGGTTAGTCGCTACATTCTGCGCGATCGCTGCCAGAAGATCAACATCAAGAAAAGTAAAAAATCGCTGCTAGATCAAACTTACTGAACGACAGAATCAGTGTTTCAGCCATTTTTCCGTTACATTACTTCATCAAGTGCGTCGTTTTTGCGCTGCGATCGCTTTTGCCCCGGACTTATCCACAGTCTGCCGAGAAATGCCGATCCCAGCCCGATTCCCTGTGGAAAACTTTCAATTCGATGTGGAAAAGATGTGGAAAAGAAATCGAAAACTTGTGGAGAGCCTGTGGAGAGCCTGGGGAAAACTTAGTCAAGTGTAAAGTTTTGTAAAGATTCTCGGATTTTGAGTTTGCCGCCGTGAGTTGCGCGATCGAATTGGGAATTCTTTAGCCTTAATTCAGCTAAGAACACTCTGAAAGTAAGCGATCGACAGTTTTAGACCCTCAACGGTCTGAAATGAAGGCGGACTTCCGTACCTCTGATGGTCATCGCAAATCTTGACACAAGGGGAGATAATAGGACTTCTGTATGACCGCCGAACCGTTGTTTTAAAGTTCTCGAATGATAGATCTGAATCTTCCCGCGCAACTCAATCCCCAAACTTTTCTGCTCTTGCTTGTTTTGGTCACATTGGAATGCGTGTTGTCAGCCGATAATGCGATCGCCCTCGCTGCTTTGACTCAAGGCTTGCAAGACCCGAAATTAGAGCGTCGCGCTTTGAATATTGGGCTGGTGTTTGCTTATGTTTTGCGAATGTCGCTGATTTTAGCGGCATCCTGGGTGATCGGGTACTGGCAGTTCGAGTTGGCGGGCGCAATCTACTTGCTCTGGCTAGTATTTCAATATTTCACCTCCAAAGAGCAAGAAGAAGGAGCGCATCACGGGCCTCGATTTTCTTCGCTCTGGCAGGCAACTCCATTAATTGCGTTGACCGATTTGGCGTTTTCGCTTGATAGTGTAACGACCGCGATCGCGGTTACGCAAGAAACCTGGCTGATTTTGCTCGGTGGCACGATCGGAATCGTCGCGCTGCGCTTTATGGCGGGCTTATTTATCGATTGGCTAGAAGAATTCACACACCTGGAAGACGCGGGCTATATCACCGTTTCGTTTGTCGGAATTCGACTATTGCTGCGCGTGTTAAATGATCAGCTTGTTCCGCCGGAATGGTTGATGATTTCGCTTGTTACGGCTGTTTTTGCTTGGGGATTTTCTAAACGAAATGAGGATGCGGTGATTGAAGCGATCGCAGAATCTCAAAGCGAAACAATGCCCGAAATCGAACCCGTTTCGGAGAAAGATCCGGTTTAGAGAAGTTACCATCAACGCGAGTAAGGTTGTGCCGTCACAAGATTTGGGACAACCCGATAGTGCTTGACATTGAAGGTACAGAGTGTAAGATTTCGACCCACAGCACAAGCTGCGATCAGTGCGTCAAGCAGCCCTAGATTGTCTGACAAGTGATAAGTTGTGAAATCCAACAAAGCGCGAACACAATCCGCTTCAGTTGCCCAAATTATCGGTAAAGGTGCAACCAGTTTTAGGGCTTTGCGAACAGCTTGGATATTCCGAGAATCTTGCACTAATTCCATTACGACGAAACCAGGAACGCTAGGTATGTCCGTAAGAGTGGCAAACCACGCGATCGCAGGCTCATGCCCTCGCTCAATATCGATCAAAACATCGGTGTCTAAGAGATACATAATTATCGTGAGCGCGTTTCAGCGTCACGGCGCAGACTTCGGGCATGTGCCTGACTATCTGTGATATCAGGTCTTGAACGAATCACTTCTTCACTTTGCCAGTACGCGACAAGTTCGGCTCCAGTTTTCGGCGAATTGTTGAGAATTTGCCTAACCGATAGAACCCGCAGAATGTACTCGGACAGAGGCAGATTTAATCGTTCGGCTTCGGTGGACAGTTCATTCTCTAATTCTGGTGGCAAGTCTAGGCGAATGCTCATTTTTGTTTTCCTTGAATCCTGGGCTGATGTTAAGCGATCTTCAAAACAAGAACTCCAACTTCTACTAAAGAGGTTGGAGTTCTTAAATTTTAGCGTCGATCGCTTATTCGTAAATCCAAGACAACACCGTAGGTTGCCAGTTCACCAGCTCTTCTTCCTTAAACCACAGCGCAATTTCGCTCTGAGCGGTTTCTGGTGCATCCGATCCGTGAATCAAATTACGCCCGATGTTTGCGCCAAGATCTCCCCGAATCGTTCCGGGTTCAGCACTCAGCGGATTCGTTGCGCCGATGACTTTCCGGGCTCCTGCAATCACACCATCGCCTTCCCAAACCATTGCAACAATCGGCCCTGACGTAATAAATTCAACCAAGCTACCGAAGAACGGACGCTCCCGGTGAACTCCGTAATGACTTTCTGCCAGTTCGCGGCTGACATTCATGAATTTCAAACCGACGAGAGTAAAGCCCTTCGTTTCAAAACGGCGAATGATTTCACCGATTAGTTTGCGCTGTACGCCATCAGGCTTAATGGCTAAAAATGTGCGTTCCAAGCTGGACTCCCAAAATGAAGTGAAATTAACAAAACCTAGATTAGCCTAGAACGGGAAATACGGTGATGGGAAAGACTTCCGTTTTCGATCGAGCGCGATAGACTGAATGCTGAAAGATTTATCACAACGAGGACAAACCACGATGGGAGGACGCTCCGCCACTGCCAAGCCCGAAAAACAATTACCAGACGAAGGCTTGGAAGCCACAAATGGGAAGCCAAACGGAAAAGCGATCGCGAAAACACCCGCGTCCGAAGCCGCTCCAAAACCAAAAAAATGGACGATCGAAGAAAGCGAAGAACTTTATCGCATTCAAGGCTGGGGCGATCCGTACTTTTCAATTAATGCGGCAGGGCACGTTACCGTTTCACCGAAAGGCAATCGGGGCGGATCGCTGGATTTGTTTGAGTTGGTGAATGCGTTGAAGCAGCGAAATCTCGGTTTGCCGTTGCTGATTCGGTTTTCGGATATTTTAGAAGATCGGATCGAGCGGATTAACTCTGCATTTTCTAAAGCGATCGCGCGTTACAGCTATCCGGGCGTTTATAAAGGCGTTTTTCCGGTGAAGTGCAATCAACAGCGGCATTTAGTTGAAGATTTGGTGCGTTTTGGAAAGCCGCATCAGTTTGGACTGGAAGCGGGATCGAAACCGGAATTGATGATCGCGTTGGCATCGCTTAAGACACCGGGAGCTTTGCTGATTTGCAACGGCTATAAGGATCGCGAATACATTGAAACGGCGATGTTGGCGAGACGACTGGGACAAACGCCGATCATTGTTCTAGAGCAGATCGAAGAAGTTGAATTGGCGATCGAAGCGAGTAAAAAACTGGGTATTCAGCCGATTCTAGGCGTTCGAGCAAAACTCAGCGCGAGAGGCATTGGACGTTGGGGCACTTCCGCAGGCGATCGAGCAAAGTTCGGCTTAACGGTTCCCGAAATCATCAACACGGTGAATCAATTGAAAGCTGCAAATATGTTGGGCTGTCTTCAACTGTTGCACTTTCACATCGGCTCACAAATCTCTGCAATCAGCGTGCTAAAAGAAGCCATGCGCGAAGCGAGCCAAATCTACATCGAACTATCGAAGCTCGGCGCGAATATGCAATATCTCGATGTGGGCGGCGGTTTGGGGGTGGATTATGACGGCTCACAAACGAACTTCCACGCCTCGAAAAACTACAGCACTCAGAACTATGCAAATGATGTGGTTGCAGCGGTGAGAGATGCTTGTGCGATCGCTAATCTTCCAGTTCCAACCCTGATCAGTGAAAGTGGACGTGCGATCGCGTCTCATCAATCGGTGTTGGTGTTTGATATTTTGGGAACGAGCGATGTGGCTTCTGAAACACCCGAACCTCCGCAAGAAGACGAGCATTTGATTGTTCGCAATCTCTACGAAACTTACACCTCAATCACCGCTGAGAATTTTCTAGAGATGTATCACGATGCAACTCAGTTCAAAGAAGAAGCGGTGAACCTGTTTGGCTTTGGTTATCTGAGCTTGCCAGAACGGGCGCGGGCAGAGCGTCTATATTGGTCGTGCTGTCATAAGATCATTGCGCTCTCGCGTCATCTTGATTACATTCCCGATGATCTCGAAGACCTTGAGAAAATCATGGCTTCGATCTATTACATGAATCTATCGGTGTTTCAGTCGGCTCCAGATATTTGGGGCATCGATCAACTGTTCCCGATCATGCCACTTCATCGTTTGAACGAAGAACCAACCAAGCGTGCAACTCTAGCAGATTTAACTTGTGATAGTGATGGCAAGATTGATCAATTTATTGATCTGCGCGATGTCAAATCAGTGTTAGAACTGCACGCATTGAAACCAGACGAACCGTACTATTTGGGAATGTTCCTTAATGGTGCATACCAGGAAATCATGGGCAACTTACATAACTTGTTTGGTGACACTAACACCGTTCACATTCAACTCACGCCCAAAGGGTATCAGATTCAGCACGTCGTTCGGGGTGACACGATCGAAGAAGTGCTGGGCTATGTGCAATACGATGTGGAAGACATGATCGAAAGCATCCGACTGCAAACCGAACACGCACTCGAAGACGATCGCATTACCTTACAAGAATCGCAGTTGCTGCTTCAGAATTACGAGCGCAGTTTGAGCGGCTACACTTACTTGCTGTCTTGACGTGAGTTCGATAGAAGTGGTTTGCTTCGGTTGTGACTTAGGGGGCAGAAGCCGACTGAAACGGAGCGAGAGAACTCGTCGAACTGGCATTGTCTTAGATTCGATCGTGAAATGAAGCGATTTGCTGGGTTATTGCTGTGGTTAGTTCTAGGATGCGGGTACGATCGCACATTGTCTCAGGTTCCCCAACCGACTGAGACTACTCAGCCCGCTCCCATTTCTAATGGATCGATCGATTTGGTCACAGTTGCGCCAAGTCGATCGATTTACTGTGATTCTGATGCGTCATGCGCTAGCTCCCGGAACAGGTGATCCGAGCAATTTTCAATTAGATAATTGCTCGACTCAGCGCAATCTATCAAAAGAAGGCAAAAAGCAAGCCAAACAAATTGGTCAAGTGTTTCGGCGAACTTCCGGTGTCACGAGTGCTGTCGAGTCAATGGTGTCGCTGTTTGGAAACTGCTCAGTTAACCGCTTTGGGCAAAGTCGAACCGTTTCCCGCGCTGAATTCTTTTTTTCGCGATCGCTCCACCGAATCTCGCCAAACTGAGGAACTTCGGCAATTCATGATCAAAAACAAAGCCGGAAAACAAGTCGTGATCATGGTGACGCATCAGGTCAACATTACTGCGATCGTCGGAACAATTCCCGATCAAGGGGATGCTGTTGTGCTGCAACTCGATGATCAAAATTGGTTTAAATCGATTGGGCAACTTCATCCGAATTGAGCCGGAACACTTCCGATATACTTTACTGATGGCGTTTTGGCTTGAGCATTATGAAAGTCGCAGTGACAGGGGCAACGGGATTTGTCGGATCACGATTAGTTGAACGATTGTTAGCAGAGGGAAATTCGGTTGTTGCCTTCACCCGCGATCGCGCCAGCGCAGAACGGAAATTTTCAAACTCTCCAAACCTAGAAATCGCAGTTTACAACCCGAAAGAATCAGGAGAATGGCAAGCGAAAATTTCAGGCTGCGACGGGGTAGTGAATTTGGCGGGAGAACCGATCGCAGAAAATCGTTGGACTCCTGAGATTAAAAAGTCTTTGCTCGAAAGCCGAACGCTGACGACTCAAAATGTGGTGAATGCGATAGCTCAATCGAACCCGAAGCCGTCTGTGTTGGTGAATGCTTCAGCGATCGGGTTTTATGGCACGAGTGAAACGGCAGCATTTGAGGAAAGCAGTGCAGCGGGACAAGACTTCTTAGCCGAAGTTTGTCAGGCTTGGGAAGCGGAAGCGAACAAAGTGAAAGAAACTGGAGCGCGATTAGTCATTTTGCGGATTGGAATCGTATTAGAAAACGGGGGCGCACTCGGCAAAATGCTAACTCCGTTCAAGATGTTTGCTGGAGGCCCGATCGGATCAGGAAAGCAATGGTTTTCTTGGATTCATCGCGAAGATTTGGTCAATCTAATTCTTAAAGCCTTAACCGATTCTGGAATGGATGGAACCTATAACGCGACCGCTCCAAATCCGGTAAAAATGGCAGAATTGACAAGCGCATTGGGACAAGTGATGAACCGCCCGTCTTGGTTGCCCGTCCCGGCGTTTGCGTTAGAGGCGTTACTCGGCGATGGTGCGATCGTCGTTCTTGAAGGACAGCAAGTTTTGCCGAAACTCACACTTTCGACTGGATTTCAATACCAATATCCGACGGTGGAACAGGCATTAGCCGCAATCCTTAAATAATCTAAGCGAACCCTAGATCTCACGGGGATTTCAGCCCTGATCCCAATGCCGAATTTGTGCTAAAATTTATCCAATATGAGCTGAAGCAGCTATACTTTCTAGGCATCTTTTTTCGCTCATACTTTTTCGTTTTTCGGTAGTACAAAAGTATTTCGGAGTCTTCTATGACCTTCTCCCAGGACCCGCCCCAGGATCGGATTATTCCAACCGATTTACGCATCGAAATGCAGCGGTCTTACCTGGAATACGCGATGAGCGTCATCGTGGGGCGGGCACTGCCCGATGCGCGGGACGGGCTGAAACCTGTGCATCGTCGTATTCTCTATGCCATGCACGAATTGGGACTGACGCACGATCGACCCTTCCGAAAGTGCGCCCGTGTCGTTGGGGATGTTTTGGGTAAGTATCACCCCCACGGGGACACCTCAATTTACGATGCCTTGGTGCGGATGGCGCAGGACTTTTCGATGCGATCGCCGCTGATCGACGGACACGGGAACTTCGGCTCGATCGATAACGATCCGCCTGCCGCAATGCGATATACCGAATCACGCCTCACCTCGCTGACCACGAACGCACTGCTGCAAGACATCGAAGCCGAAACCGTCGATTTTGGCGACAACTTTGACGGATCACAGCAAGAACCTCTAGTTCTGCCCGCCCGAATTCCACAGCTTCTATTAAACGGCTCATCTGGAATTGCAGTGGGGATGGCGACGAACATTCCGCCCCACAACTTAGGCGAATTGATCGATGGATTAGTGGCGCTGATCGAAAATCCAGATCTGACAGATTTGGACTTGATGCAGTACATTCCAGGTCCTGATTTTCCAACGGGCGCACAGGTTTTGGGGCGCACAGGGATTCGCGATGCGTATACGACTGGACGCGGATCAATCACAATGCGAGGTGTCGCAGCGATCGAGACGATCGAACATCGCGGGCGACCAGACCGCGACGCGATCATCATCACTGCCTTACCGTATCAAACGAACAAAGCAGCGCTGATCGAACGAATCGCAGAACTGGTGAACGATCACAAGATCGAAGGAATTTCGGATGTGCGCGATGAAAGCGATCGGGATGGAATGCGCGTGGTGATCGAACTGCGGCGCGATGCGTATCCGCGCGTGGTGCTGAACAATCTCTACAAGCAGACCCCGATCCAAGCAAACTTTGGGGCGAATATGCTAGCGCTCGTCAACGGCGAACCGCAGCTTCTAACCTTGAAGCAATTCTTGAGCGTGTTCTTAGACTTCCGAGTTGAAGCGATCACCCGCCGAACACAGTACCAATTGCGAAAAGCAGAAGAACGCGATCATCTTCTGCAAGGGTTGCTGATTGCTTTGGCGAATCTCGATCGAATCATCGCTCTGATTCGTCAAGCACCCGATACTGCTGGCGCAAAACGGCAGCTCATTGAAATCTACTCGCTCTCAGAACCTCAAGCTGATGCCATTCTACAGATGCAGCTTCGACGATTAACTGCATTAGAAGCGGAGAAAATCGAGCAAGAACACGAAGATTTGCAAACTCAAATTCGTGACTTGTTGGATATTCTGGCAAAACGAGAGCGGATTTTAGAAATCATTACCACCGAAGTCACACAGCTCAAAGCAAGCCACGCCACCCCGCGCCGAACTATCATCGAACAATCCGAAGATGAACTCGGCGACATTGATCTAATCGCAAACGAAAAGTCGATCGTGCTTGTAACCGAGCAAGGCTACATCAAACGGATGCCGATCAGTACCTTTGAAGCGCAAAACCGAGCGACACGCGGTAAGTCTGGAGCGCGGATGAAGGAAGATGATGTGGTTGAACACTTCATTGGCTGCTGCGATCATGACAGCGTACTATTCTTTAGCGATCGCGGAGTCGTCTATGCGCTGAAAGCTTATCAAATCCCGATCGGATCTCGAACCTCACGCGGAACTCCGATCGTACAACTGCTTCCCGTGCCACATGAAGAAAAGATTACTTCTGTGATTTCGGTGAGTGAGTTCTCTGATGATGAGTACTTGGTGATGTTGACCAACAAAGGCTACATCAAGAAAACAGCACTCTCAGCCTTCAGCAACATTCGCACGAATGGATTGATTGCAATCTCGCTTGAAGAAGGTGATCAACTGCGATGGGTAAGACTGTCGCGCGTCGATGACAGTATCATCATCGGTTCGAGTCTAGGTCGATCGATTCACTTCCGCGTCAATCATGAGCAACTGCGACCTTTGGGTCGTGCAACTCGTGGTGTAAGAGCAATGTCTTTGCGAGAAGGCGATAGCTTAGTCGGGATGGCGATCTTACCGGGTCAAATCGTGGCAGATGTCGCACAAGCGCAAGCGGAAGGATCAGCCGGAGACGAAGACGAGACTGGCGTAGACGAAAACGCAGAACTACCACCGCAATCCGGCCCTTGGGCGCTCGTCGTTACAACTGGCGGTTACGGTAAACGAGTTCCAGTAAAACAATTCCGACTGCAAAACCGTGCAGGAATGGGAATCGTGGTGACGAAGTTCCGCAAACCGGGTGATACCTTATCTGCCCTCCACATCGTCAACGAAGGCGACGAAATGATGTTAATCACGAATCGCGGCATCATCATTCGTCAATCGGTCGATGCGATTTCATCTCAATCCCGTGCGGCAACTGGAGTAAGAGTCCAGCGATTGGATGAAGAAGATGCGATCGCTGCTGTCGCGCTCGTTCCCCCAACCGCAGAAGAAGCCGGAATCGGAGATTTGCTCGAGGAAGAGATCGTCGAAGCTGAATAACAAAGGGTACAGCCAAATCACAAAGAGGGTGGGATTACTCCCGCCCTTTTTAATTTCTACGATCTCGTCTCTGTCGAAACCACTGCTGTAATTGCTCCCGACAAGGCGGTTCCAAAATTCCCCCAAATACCGTTAATCGATGATTCGATGCAGGACTATCGGGCAGATTTAACACAGTCCGAATCGCTCCAGCTTTCGGATCATCGGCTCCATAAATCAGCATTCCTAATCGTGCTAGAACGATCGCACCTGCACACATCGGACAAGGTTCTAACGTGACATAAAGCGTACAGTCATTCAAATGCCAAGTCTGTAAAACTTGTCCCGCTTGCCGGAGTGCGAGAACTTCCGCATGAGCCGTCGGATCGCGATCACGTTCTCGTCGATTTTCGGCTTCTGCAATGATCGCATCTGCTCGAACCACGATCGCACCGACCGGAACTTCTCCCGCATCTCCGGCTTGTTGGGCGAGTTCTAGCGATCGTCGCATCCACTCGCAATGTTTGAGATAGTCAGCTTGATTCATTCCGATCGTCGTGAACTTCATCAGAAATTTAAGGGAATACTCTTGTCAGTTGCCTTGAGTCTTCTTTGTATTTTGAGGCAATTCAGGATCAACTGTTCTGTCATGCGATCGATGCCCTCATGAGCTATTGCTTAAATCCGGTCTGCCCCAATCCCGAAAACCTCGCCAACACTGAGCGGTGTCAGGCGTGTGGAGCTTCCCTGCTGTTGCGCGATCGCTATCGAGTGCTTCATGCGCTGGGTCAAGGTGGTTTTGGAGCAACGTTTTTGGCAAAAGATGAATCGCTCCCTGGACAGCCCTACTGTGTGATCAAACAACTCCGCCCGACCGCAACGGCTCCTCATGTAATGCAAATGGCGGGTGACTTGTTTGAGCGAGAAGCCCAGACGCTCGGACGCATCGGAAATCATCCTCAAATACCCCGATTACTCGACTATTTTGAAGCAAATCAGGAATTTTACTTAGTCCAAGAATACGTCAGTGGTTCGACGCTTCAGCAGGAAATTAAGCGATCGGGAGCTTTCAGCGAGGCAGGCGTGAAGCAGTTTCTTAGCGAGATTCTGCCGATTATGCAGTATGTTCATAGCCATCAGGTGATTCACCGAGATATTAAGCCTGCGAACTTGATTCGGCGATCGCAGGATTGCAAGCTAGTGTTGATCGATTTTGGTGCAGTAAAAAATCAGGTCAATTCAGTGTCTACGGGCGTGTCTGACCAGACTGCGTTAACAGCTTATGCGATTGGGACACCAGGATTTGCCCCGCCGGAACAAATGGCGATGCGTCCGGTGTATGCCAGCGATTTATATGCGATCGGAGTAACTTGCATTTATCTTTTAACCGGAAAATCTCCGAAAGATCTCGACTACGATCCAGCGACGGGTGAATTACTGTGGCAAAAACAGGTTCACATCAGCGATCATTTTGCGGGTGTGATGAAAAAAATACTGGAAGTGTCGGTGCGGCATCGGTTCCAGTCTGCCAACGAGATTTTACGGGCACTTGATCTAGAGCCGTATCTCGATAGTTTGGCAAATAGTATGAATAGCGTAGCGACTCGATCGACGAACGCCAAACGTGAGCCTGATTCGCAAGCGAGTTCTCCCGCCGCGCGTGCAGCCATGGCGATTCGGGCACGAAATACGCGATCGGAATCGACTAACTTACAAACCGGAGTAGCACGCAGTCGAGTGACGGCAGCGCGACCCCGCGACTCTGGAGGACGCACGAACGACACGACCGACGGTAAAGCCCAAAATGCTCCGAAACTTGACGCGATCTCGCTTGCCAATTTTTACACCAGGGGCAAACGCGATTTTGCTGCTCACGATCTTTCTGCTCTAGCGGCTCCTAAAATCAACTTAGCAGGAGCCGTCTTTCACCAATCAAATCTGAAGCAAATTAACTTGCAGGGCGCAAACTTATTCAATGCAGATTTTGGACGTGCCAGTTTAAATCGGGCGAATTTGCGCGATACTAATCTGGCACAGGCGTACTTAAGCAATGCCGATTTAGAAGGGGCAGATTTGCGCGGCGCGGATTTGACTCAAGCGTATTTACTCAATGCTAATTTGCGCGGCGCGAATCTCTGCGGCGCAAATTTAACCGGGGCAAAACTGACCGAAGAACAATTATCCACAGCAAAAACAAATTGGTTGACGGTCAAACCGAACGGAAAACGCGGAATTTTGTAGAGACATCGCTATTATTAGAGAAATTCTCGATCGAGCTATGTTAATTAGCGTTATTGTTCTAAATCTTCTAATCGCACTCTACGGGTTCCATCTCGCTTGGCAAATGTGGAACCTGCGTCGGACATTTTCTCAAGCCGCAGATGCCCTGATTCTTGCCGAGCGCAATACCCACAACCTATTAGGCGGCGCACCTCAAGGGATCGAGCGCAGAGAACTGAGTGTTCGCCAATTTCACCAGAATTATCGTCAGCTAGAGCCAAAATTGCAGCAAGCCCGGCAAGCACTGGCACTCATTGGTATGGGACGATCGCTAATCTTCAACCCCAGGCTCACCCAACGCTTAAGAAAATCTGCTACAAAACGAATGAACCGTTAGATCCCGATGTTGTCTGGCAAAATGGGGATAAGCTTCGGCTCTCGGAGTCGATCGAATTACTAGCAAGGGGAAAAGCCGAGCATTATGTCCAATAATCGATCCGGATCATTTTTAGGCGGCATGATTGTCGGGGCGGCAGTGGGAACGATCGCCGGATTACTGATCGCGCCTCGTGCCGGACGGGAAACGCGGCAGTTAATCAAAAAATCAGCCGATGCCCTACCTGAACTTGCGGAAGATCTTTCCACCAGTGTCCAACTTCAGGCAGATCGATTTTCTGAGTCAGCTTTGCGAAACTGGGATGGAACCCTGGGACGATTGAAAGAAGCGATCGCGGCTGGACTCGAAGCGACTCAGCGCGAACACCAGATCCTCAATCGTGACTCTGACTCAGGGACTGACCCAAAACCTCCGGTACGCGATCGTTTGCGATAGGCGAGTGAAGTGTGGCAGATCCTATTTTTTGGCTAGGTTTATCGATTTTATTGGTGGCGATCAGTTTGACCGCGCTGCTGACGGTTGCGATTCCGGCGTTTAACGAGATGGGTCGCGCAGCCCGCAGTGCGGAGAAGCTGTTCGATACGCTCAATCGCGAACTGCCTCCGACCTTGGAAGCACTGCGATTGACGGGATTAGAAGTGACCGATCTGACGGATGACATGACTCAAGGCATTCAAAGTGCAACGCAGGTGGTCAAACAGGTCGATCAAAGTATTACGGGCGTGAAACAGCAAGTCCAAAAGGCTCAAACCACCAGCCGAAGTGTTTTTGCGGGCGTTAAAGCAGCGTGGCGAACGTTTACTCAGCCGCCGAGATCACGTCGATCGCCTCGGTTATCGTCTGGTGCAGATCGTCGCTCGCTTTCTCGCCCCGACTATCATCCTGAACTCAACGGCAATCACCGCGAAGAGATCGAGCCTGCTTCAAATGCTGAATTGCATTATGAGTGGGACGACGATAATTCATTCAATCCGCGATCGGGCACCAAACCGCCTGAATCTCCACGTCAGAGCGTTCGTCGCGATCAGGATTAGTCTCGAATTTACAGCGATTTCCCGCTGATCGCAGTACTATATTAGAATTAGTTAAACAAATGTAAATAAAAATGAACGTTAAACGATGAACGTTTCATCTGCGATCGCTTCTATGTTCTTTAGTGATAAAACTGTGAAACTGCCCATGCATCCTCTTCGAGTACGCCACTTACCACAGACTTATTTACGATGGTTGATGGCTCTGATTGTTGTCGTTTCTGTTTGGACGATCGCGCCTGCGGCTCACGCTTACAACAATCCTGATCTATTGCCCGATCACCCCACAAATGTGATTGATCTCGCGAATGAATTGACGAACGTTCAGGAAGAGGCGCTGTCTGAAGACTTATCGAAGTTTGAGACAGAAACGGGTTGGAAGCTGCGGGTGTTGACTCAAAACGATCGCACTCCTGGTACGGCGGTGAAACAGTTTTGGGGCTTAGATAATAAAAGCGTTTTGCTGGTGGCTGATCCCCGTGGCGGCAATTTGCTGAACTTTAGCGTTGGCGATGAATATTACCCGCTGCTGTCTCGGACGTTCTGGATTGAGCTTCAGACGCGATTTGGCAATCAGTTTTTTGTGAGAGACAATGGCGGCGATCAGTCGATTTTGCAGGCGTTGGAGTCGGTAAAGGGCTGTTTGCGGCAGGGCGGCTGTAGTGTGGTTCCGGGATTGCCGCGCGAACAGTGGATCTTGACGCTTGTGACTTCGACGCTGGGGGGCGTGATTTGCGGATTTGCAGCGCAGCCTCGGAAGGAAGGTCAGGTTTTTGCTTGGCAGTGGGCGCTAATCTTCTCGCCGCTCTGGGGAATTTTGTTTCTCGCGTTTGGGATTGGCCCGGTTGTAACTCGCACTTCTGAGTGGTTGCCGCTGTTTCGGAATGTAGCGGGATTTGCGATCGGTGCATTAGTCGCATTCCTTGCACCGTCGTTTGTTCGATCGTCTACGTCTGAAACCTAGAATTCAAATCTTACTTAATTCTGTCATGCGCCCAAGTTGGGCGCATTTTATTGTCTATAAAATAGTGGGCAATGTGTTATCTGGATACAGTAGGCAGATAGACCATAAAAAAAACAGCCTATTTTTAAGGCTGCCGAAAACGCTCCGAAGCAAGTCTATTTATATCTAAACAGATTTTTCTAAAAATGGCTATCACACAATTTAGTGAGATGTAACTTCGTGGTTTTTACGTAGACCACAAGTTAGAAGTCAAACAGTCCGTAGTCTGAAACTTTAAGGCACGATCGATGGATCTTCTAAGGGTAGCGAATTCAAAGTCGTCGATCTTCTCTCTGAACCCGTTCCCGTCAAGGTCATTACCGAGAGCAACGTCAGTTCCATCAGCTCGATGTATGCCTGAATTTCGACTTGATCGGCGATCAGCATTTCGCGGTACTGCTGTTTGAGATAAGTCAGTTTTTGCAGTGCGTCTTGCGGATCGACTTGGAGCGCGGCTTGCCAATCATCTAGAACCAGAAGCGTGTTCAAAACAAACTGTTTGCGCTGCTGCTCTGAAATATTGCGGCACTGATCCGCGAAAGTCTGGGTTTTGTGCTGCACTTGCTCGTAGATATCTGACGTGATTGCGCCTTCGATGAACATGAGGCGATGTTCTTGGCTGAGATCTTCGATGCCGACGAGGGCTTGTTGAGCATTTTGGGGCAAAAGCTGCTTGAGTTCGTTGATACGAGTGATTGTAGCAGTGAGGAGTTTTTTGCAGCGATCGCGTTTCCAGCGTTGGATAATTAAACCGATGCCGCTCGTACCAAATAAAAGCACTAGCCCCGCTTGCAGGTCGTTGTTTGCTTCGAGATATCGCAGCCAAGCATTTCGCGGATCAGCATTTTGAGCGTAGACATCTTGAGCGCCAGGATGAATGTAAAGTAAGTTTTTTTGCAACAGAGATCGAGCTTCTCCAGTTTGCAATTCGGGATAAAAGAGCGAAAACTGACGAGAGTTGTACAAGATCGCCCAAGTGACTAAGCCAACGGTTTCATCATTGACATCCGGGCGAGTGACTAGAACGGTTGCGGTCGCGAGGGTGGAAATATCGCGATCGGGAACAGTCGGGCGTGGACTATAGATGCCCTGCGGAATCGTAATCAGTTGATAAGAGCCAGGATCGCGATTGGTGAGATAGTTAATCAGTTCAGGCTCGATCGGGACGAGTTGGAGTGAGGGATTTGCGATTAGTTGTTGGCGCAGTTGTTCGCTTGCGCCCATTGTTCCAACATAGATTGTGGCATCGAGTTGACGCGCATTCAGTTTGCGGAACGCTTCATCGAAGCTAGAGCTGTCTTCGCGCAGTTTGAGGTTAAAAGCTTGAGTGAGATACTCGGAAGTGTAACGGATACCGCTGCCGGGTGTACCGACTCCAACTCGCTTGCTATTCAAATCGGTGAGCGATCGTACTTTGGCATCTTTGGACGCAATGATATGAATCGGCTCGTTTGCTAAAATTGCCACTGCTTGAACTTTCCCTTGGCGCATTGCATCGCTAACCACATCGAGTTGCACTAAGGCGAAATCGACTTGTCGATCGAGCAATCGGCTCAGGTTCTCGATTGAGCCTTGAGATTTGCGGTTTTCAACTTCGAGGTTTGCGGTGCGCTGTGTGGCGGAACTGATTTGACCTGCGAGTCGATTGTAATAGCCGTTATTGGTTCCGCTAGAAAGCGCGATCTGTTTTGGCGATCGATTGCATCCTGTGGTGAATAAGACGACTCCAACCGCGCAACCAAACACCAACTTGGATAGAGACACACGCAATTTCAGCATGGGATTTGATCAGTTGAGAAACACTCAGACTTCTGTTTTAATCATCCCCGGAATTTGTGATTTGGGAAATATTGTGATGGTTTTTTTACCAACCAAGTCAGGCTGAAGATGTTTTGACAGGCGTTTACTCACTGCTTTTCCTTTTCGTAAGGCGAGATTGATCGACAGAATAGTTTTTACAAGTCCTGTATCTTGACGGCTCAGAACGGGATAGGTAGGGGATTGTAACTTAATCCAAATCACAAATCGAGCGGATGATAGGCTGACGACTA
Source organism: Phormidium tanganyikae FI6-MK23 (assembly GCA_019359175.1). GTDB lineage: Bacteria > Cyanobacteriota > Cyanobacteriia > Leptolyngbyales > Leptolyngbyaceae > Leptolyngbya > Leptolyngbya tanganyikae. The sequence goes on along the minus strand of JAHHHU010000001.1, from coordinate 324,255 downwards.
GAGGAACTTTAGCTTCAGAAAGTGCCCAAGCCATTTGGTAAGCCTGAAGTCGGTAGGTTAAATCAAATTGATAAGCGGCAGCATAGAGCGTATTTGCATAACGCATTCCTTCTCGAACTTGCTCTTGGTGAAAAAAGCGGAAGATCTCGATCGCGGATTCGTGCAGTACGGGAGGTAACTGGGTGTGCAGCATCGCGTTGATTTGAAAGCCGAGGGTCTGAAAAATTCGGCGCTTGATTTCTGCGATCGTGACGTCATTCGATGGACTTCGTTCGAGCTGGTAGTAAAGCTTAGATAATAGTTCGAGTTCTTGAAGCTGTAGGTGGTAGTTTTCTGAAGCGGAAGATATCTTGTATAGAATTAGATCGATGTTCTCGTCGCTTAAATTGCAGCGATTTGAACCTGAGAGAAATAGATGATCGAGGTTATCAAAATTCTGTCTTAGGAGTTTGCGAATGCAGTATTGAGCGATTGGGGAAAGTGACATAACCGTAACCAGTGAGAGCGAATGATTTCGGCTTCAGAATGCCCCGTCTAAATCATGAAATCGCCTAAGACTTTTTATTTCTTAATGCTTCAAAATCCGCCTTTGACCTTAGAACTTATGGCTATATTTTGGTGGATGATTAATTAAATTAATCATCTAGACTAGCAGAATACTCTGAAACTTCGTGAGGTTCAAACCACAGAATATGAGTGACTGATACTCCAGGTATCATATACAGAGCGCATTTGATGTATCTTCTAGCGTATGAAAATGCGTGTTGTCGTCTTCGGTAGAAGTCCAAACAGTTAAGCATTGAAGCACTTCGATAAAGCTCGATCGTTCTTTTTATTCCTTTTTTGATACTTGGTCATTTTAGCGATCGTCATCCACGCAATCGAGTTTTCTTTCAAAGCTTGAAGAGCAATATCCTGTATACAAACGCTTTCAATTTCGTCCGGATGTTTCATCAAATGTTGAGTTGTGTTCGGTAAAATTCAGCGATCGCCGCAAGCTTGATTTTGCAAAATGAATACGTTTATCTAATAGATATTCTGGTGATTGTGTGCGGTTGAATTTGGCTTTGTCGTGTGTTTTTTGCTGTGATTTGGCGGGTTTTTCAGTATGTCAACTTTAGCGATTTTTGCGCCTAACCTGCATGGTGGTGGGGCGGAGCGGGCAATGGTAAATCTGGCACGTGGTTTTGCGGAACGAGGCGTGTCAGTAGATTTGGTTTTAGTCAAAGCGGAAGGTGCTTATTTAACGTGAGTTCGACGGATTAAAAAATGGCAGGAGGCAGGGCAAGCAGACCTTTCGGTTGCAAGTCGAGCGAAGGGAACTTGGGCTGATAGGTGTAAGCAATCAGCCCTGCCATCAGATTGACGAGGAAATTCCAGCAACTGCACTGCCGCGAATGCTCAATCTGGCAAATGTTCTTCAGTTGGTCATTCACTGACTCAATGTTCGAGCGCTTTCGCAGTAGAATCTTGTCAATCAGCTTGCCAAAAATGCCTTCGCTCATTTCGGGCACAGGAGTTCGGTCATCGATGTGGGCAGGGGTGAGTTTGAATGCCAGCCGTTCTCCCTGTTCGTTGATGATCAGATGCAACTTGAAGCCAAACTTCCATCCGGTCGAGTTGCCCCAATCGACCTGCTGTTTGAATACCTTGTGGCTATGGGCAGGGGCTAGGTGCGTATAGAAATCCTTGAATGTTCTGGCTCCAGAAGCATGAAACGCAATCACGATAGTCATCACTTCACTCAGGCGCAAACGGGACTGACAGCGTTTCTCTCCAGGCAACGATGGCAGTCGCAGAACAGCGTCGTCAGGTCAAGGCGCGATACGATAGGTTCCATAAGCTGAGGCTCGAAAGAGGTGTTGTTATTTCTTTCAAAAGCAGTCCTAGCTTTCCTTTTGTGCCACTTCTATCTCGTCGAACTCACGTCAATTTACGAACCTGCCGCATCTCTTCTAAAATTCCCTCTACATCTCCCTCGCTCAATCGCCGCACATAGTTCACCTTGATTTCCTCTAACAAGTCGATCGCTAAACTTTGAATTTCTTGCAGCGATCGCTGTTGTTGCAACTCAGTCGTCAAGTTCTGACCAAAACTTTTTACCAATTTACCGATCAATTCTGCACCCGCTTTATCTTCAAGCGCAAGTACGATCGCGTCATACATTCCACCCGTAACATCAGAAACCAATCGCTCGTTAATTTGTCGCGGCAGATCTCCCACTAACGGCATCGCTTTCAATCCCTGATAAGCAGGCGACTGGCTCAAAATCTTATCAATGCTATGTCTCAATAACGCCTCTAGTTCGGGCTTCATCTTCGGCAAAACCTTGTAAACCGTAGTCTGAACAAGATGCGTCGTCAATTCCTGAATTTCGTCGCGCTGATTGAGATCAATGTAAGGGCGATTCACGGATTGGACAATCCAGCGAGACAATTCGCCCCGCTCGATCGAAGATTGCAGTCGATCGATCACTTGAATCACAACCACTTCTGCCACGTCTTCCGAAATATTGGCGACAAAGCCCTGACTTGCTTGCTGACGAACGCGATCAAGTTTAATCATCCCAGAATGATTCAATCGAACTATCACCGGAATGACTCTTAGCCATCTAAGAAAAGGCAGCAGAAGAAAAACATCATACCAGCGCCAGAGAGCAGCATCAAGCCAGCCCAGACTTTTATAACGACGACTGAGATAAAACGTTCGAGCAATGAACTCTAAAGCAAAAATCGCGACAAAAGGCACATCAATCAGCCAGAACCAATCGACAGATTCACCGTTTTCGCCAATCGATCGATAATAATTCAACGCAATCAATGGACGAATCTCTTGAGTGAAAAACTTCCATTCCGGGACTAATCCCCGCTGTGATAAATTTTCCGTGCTCCAAAATGTTGTAAATGCTTGCGTCGCAGATTCTCCTCTACGTTGTCCAAAGGTATGCTCTCGCATTCGGTTTTTGATTTTTTCTAGCGTTCCGCTCTTATCAGAGATAGCGAACGGATTCGCGCTGATCATTTCCGTACTACGATCGCGTAATTCTTGCAGTCTCGCTTGCACTTGCGGACTCTGTAAGCCAAATTGTTGAAGTTCTTGCTGTAAGGAATCTACCGAGGCAAGGTAAGCTTCTGTGTCTCGATGCGGCTCAATGCCTTTCACACGATCGTACACGCGCGTCACGCCCGGAAAATTGCGGAACCAAAAATCGCGCCACGGAACATAAGCAGAATCAAACGCCACCAATCCCAGATTCGCTAATGCCAAAAGCGCCATTGCTCTCTCAAACCAGAGATTTCGACGCAGCGGAGAACGAGAAGGAGACGATCGCATAAATCTAAACCAGCACTGACTTTCTGAATTCTAGTATCGATCACAGAAATCAGATATGAAAGACAATGCCTTTACATGAATGAAGAAAGCGGCTTCTCCGTAGAAACACTCCGATTGATTTGTGGAATCGGTTGAAATTGAGTTCAATGCCCTGAAAGAAGTTTGCACCTTCGCTGACCTTAGACAGAACCGTTTATCCTGGATAAGAACTCGATCGCAGTTTTGACCATGACCGACACTTCTCCCATCCATGTGATTGGCGGCGGATTAGCAGGAACCGAAGCCGCTTGGCAAATCGCTCAGGCAGGCGTACCCGTCGTACTGCACGAAATGCGCCCCACTCGGCAAAGCCCCGCTCATCATTCAGAACATCTCGCGGAATTAGTATGCAGCAACTCGTTTGGAGCGCAGGCAACCGATCGCGCTTCGGGACTGCTGCACGAAGAATTGCGGCGGTTGGGGTCGATCGTGATTCAAACCGCAGATCAGCATCAGGTTCCAGCGGGGGGAGCGTTGGCAGTCGATCGCGGCGTGTTTAGCGAAAATTTGACCGAAACATTGTCGAGCCATCCACTGATCGAATTGCGGCGTGGGGAAATTACGGAAATTCCTAAAGAAGGCATCGTGGTACTGACGACGGGACCGCTGACGAGTGAATCGCTCGCTGAAGATTTGCAGCAGTTTACCGGAATGGCGTACATGAGCTTTTTCGATGCAGCAAGCCCGATCGTCGTGGGAGAATCGATCGACTTTGAGACGGCATTTCTCGCTTCTCGCTACGATCGAGGAGAAGCCGCTTATCTCAACTGTCCGATGGATAAAGCGCAATATCTGCATTTTTGGCAAGAACTGTGCAAGGCAGAACAAGCAGAACTGAAAGATTTTGAGCGCGAAACGGCGAAGTTTTTTGAGGCGTGTTTACCGATCGAGGAAATGGCGCGACGGGGTGAAGATACGATGCGCTACGGCCCGCTCAAGCCTGTGGGATTGTTCGATGCTCGAAAAGGCGATTTCCGCGAAAACAAAGAGCATCGTCCTTACGCGGTCGTACAGTTGCGCCAAGAAGATAAATCTGGGCAACTCTGGAACATGGTCGGCTTTCAAACGAATCTGCGCTGGGGCGAACAAAAGCGCGTATTCCAGTTGATTCCAGGCTTAGAAAATGCTGAATTCGTCCGCATGGGTGTGATGCACCGCAATACGTTTATCAATTCGCCCGAATTGCTGTTACCAAGCTTGCAGTTTAAATCGCGATCGACGTTACTCGCAGCCGGACAACTGAGCGGAACTGAAGGCTATACTGCCGCTTGTGCTGGAGGTTGGCTTGCAGGAACAAATGCCGCGCGTGTTGCGTTGGGATTACCAACCCTGACGCTTCCGGTTAATACGATGATGGGCGCATTGTTCGACTTTATTAGTTCTGCCTCTCCGAAGCACTTCCAGCCGATGCCCCCGAACTTTGGGATCTTACCGGAACTGCCGAAGAAGATTCGCAATAAACAAGAGCGGTACGGACAATATCGCGATCGTGCCCTTTCAGATCTTGACCAATTCCGTCTCTCTCTCTCTAAACCTTATGCGCTTGCTTTGTCTTAGTAACGGTCACGGTGAAGATACGATCGCGATTCGCATTCTCCAAGCTTTGCAGCAAAAATCGAATTGTTCGATCGAAGCTTTACCGATCGTCGGAGAAGGTCACGCTTTCAGAAACGCAAACATTCCCGTGATTGGCTCGGTGAAAGTGATGCCATCTGGTGGATTCATCTACATGGACAATAAACAACTCGTCAGAGACATACAAGGAGGATTGGTAAAGTTAACGCTAGGACAAATCAAAGCGATCAAAAACTGGGCAAAAGAAGACGGTTTGATTTTGGCAGTGGGTGATATCGTTCCAATGCTGTTTGCGTGGGTCAGTGGTGCGCCGTTTGCCTTCGTGGGAACTGCGAAATCAGAATATTACATTCGGGATGAAAAAGGCTGGTTGCCGAGAAAATCTTGGTGGGACGATCGATTAGAGCGATCTACGGGATGTATTTTCCAACCGTGGGATCGTTGGCTGATGACGCGACCGCACTGCAAAGCAGTCTTCCCGCGCGATCGCATCACTGCCCAAACCCTCAAACGCTTTGATGTGCCTGCATTCGACCTCGGCAATCCAATGATGGACGGGCTGGAATGGTCAGGCTCGGAGACATTTGATGGATTGACGATCGCATTAATTCCCGGTTCTCGTCCGCCTGAATGCTTTGCCAATTGGGAATTGATGCTGCAATCGATCGATCACATGAGTGATCTAAAACGTCCAATGCAGTTCTTAAGCGCGATCGCACCCGGAATCGATCTTGATCAGTTGCATCAGTTATTAGTCAGTTACCGCTGGCGTTCCATAGACTCCAATACTTATGTAAATGGATACGGTGAAAATCAAACAACTCTAAAGCTAATGCCGGGGCAATTTGCAGAATGTATTCAGCGGAGTGAAATCGCGATCGCAATGGCAGGAACCGCCACCGAACAATTTATCGGACTTGGCAAACCTGCATTGATCATTCCAGGTGCAGGGCCGCAATTCACACCCGCTTTTGCTGAAGCTCAAACTCGATTGCTAGGCGCTTCGGTCACGCTCGTTCCAAATCCCTCTCAAATGAGTGCCGCTGTCCGATCGCTACTGGAAAATCCCGATCGCATTCAAATCATTGCAGACAATGGGCGACGACGCATGGGAGAACCGGGAGCAGCGGATCGAATTAGCGATCGTCTCATCGAAATCCTTCACGCCCTTTGATTTTTGTTGGGATATCTCGACTAATCTGACTCGGTAAGCAGAGACGGCAAACCGTGATCGCGCTCTACACTAAAAATGGGCGTTTGGAGAAAGCCAGTGGACTCTACATTCAACACCGTTATTGAACTTCTTTTAGGCATCAGTTTAAGTGCAGCAGCAGGATTTCGCGTGTTTGTTCCGCTGTTGATACTAAGCGGCGTTTCTGTGTTTGGACATTACGATTTGCCGCCTAACTTTGATTGGATTGAGAACCCACAAGCGTTTGGACTTTTTGCGATCGCTAGCGTTCTCGAAGTGATTGGCTATTCGATTCCCTGGTTTGATCATGCGCTTGATTTCCTTGCAACACCTGCCGCGATCGTTGCTGGAACCGTTGTTGCTGCCTCTGTTGCGCCGGATATGAATCCTTTGATTCAATGGACATTGGCGATCGTTGCAGGGGGCGGAACCGCAGGGATTACAAAATTGCTCACGAATTTGCTTAGAGGAACTTCGACAGCGGCTTCGGGTGGTTTGACGAATCCGATTTTTGCAGCGATGGAGTTAGCGATCGCGACCTTACTGTCCGTATTAGCGCTCACGTTTCCTGTCATTGCAGGTCTTCTTGTAATTGGACTCCTTGGCTTTGGACTTTATCAGCTTACAAAGTGGGTCACACGCTGGCGGACTCAGAGCAAAATGAATACTTTCCAACCGAATGACAATGCGACGAGATAAAGTGATTGCTCTAATTTTGCAGCATCGAGAAGCGTTAGAAGCTCTAGATGTAAAGTCGCTGAACTTGTTCGGTTCAGTTGCACGAGATCAGGCAACTTCAGAAAGTGATGTTGATTTGTTGGTCGATTTTGCTAAGTCAGGCGGTTTTTTTCAGCTTCTACAAGTTCAGCAATATTTAGAAGATCTACTCGGTTGCCAAGTGGATTTGGGAACTCAGTCTGCCTTACGAGAACACGCACGGGAGCCAATTTTACAGGAGGCAGTTCGTGTCTTCTAGAGACTGGAGATTGAGAATTCGCGATATTCTGTGCGCGATCGAGGAAATACAAACATTCATCGTAGGCATGGACTACGAGACATTTGAGCAAAATTCAATCGTTGTGAAAGCAGTTTTGTACAATCTTGTCATCCTTGGTGAAGCAACGCGCGGCATCCCATTAGAGATTCAACAACAAAGTTCATCGTTGCTCTGGCGACTCATGACAGGAATGCGAAATATCGTTGCACATGAGTATTTCCAAGTTGATGTTCGACGAGTATGGGATACAGCGCTGAATGATTTACCGGAATTGGTTGAGCCGTTGAAAGTCTTGCTGGAGAGTAGTTAGCCTAGAATTTCATCAATCGCGATCGACACTTCTGGAAAGGCTAAAAGCTCGATCGTTTGTCCGCGCGTAAAGGTTCGCTGAGATTGGTATCCCGTTGCACTTGGTTCTCGATAGACTTCGACCCGTTCTGCATTCACATCGACGATCCAAGCTTCAGCGATGTTGTCTTCGGAATAGAGCGGAATTTTGATTGTGCGATCGTAGCGAATCGTTAAATCTGAAACCTCAATCAGCAAAAACACATCTTCTGGTGTGGGATGGGCAGAAGCGTAAAAATCTTCGCGTGGTCTCAAGACTGCGATGTCTGGCTGTGGTTCCGAGTACTCATCCACTTCAACTGGATTTTGAGGCGCAACTAGAACTTCTTTCCCAAACTTGTCATAAAATAACCGGGTTAATCGATTCACACCCCCTGCATGTCTAGTTCCGATCGATGCCATCTCAACAATTTCTCCTCGAATTAACTCCACACGATCGCCTTCTTCGATAATTCCGGCTTCGATCATGCGGTGAAATTGCTCGACTGTAAACAATCGCTTCAGAACCTCGGCTGTCATGGCAAAACCTCCGGCAGTAGTACATCTAGATTATCACTAAGGCTCAACGATCACGGGCGTTCCGATCGACACTTTTTCAAACAACGCAGTGACATCTTTATTTCGCATTCGGATACAGCCATGCGACACCGCTTGCCCGATCAGTTCCGGTTCATTCGTGCCGTGAAATCCGAGCTGCGTTTTCCCATCTGTCCAAAATCCAATCCAGCGCACGCCCAGCGGATTATTTAGCCCAGGTTTGATCACTCTCCCCGTTTTGAAATTCTTAAACACGGGATTCACTTCTTTCGAGAACACTTGATATTCTCCGGGCGGCGTTTCCCAACCCGCTTTCCCGACCGCGATCGCATAACTCGCAATAATCACTTTCCCCTCATATAGATAAACCCGCCTTGTTCCCGTCCGCACCACCACCTGCAGCGGACTCATTTCAGGCTCAGACAGCGTAATTTCAGCCGTCGATCGCCAATCTGGAGCCGCCATCACGGGCATTCCCCCGATTAAAACGATTACGCCCACCAGTCCCAAAACTCGTTTCATCTCGCTCACCTTTCACGCTGTTATTATCATTCCTGCTGATTTGGTTAAAATAATCAAGCTTCGATCGAGACATCTGATCAGCCTGAACAGCGGATGTGGGAGTGACAAGATAGAATAAGTCCAGCAAACCTTATGATCGCGGTGTTAGAAAAGCGAATGGGTAGAGTCGTTGGGATTGACCTGGGAACAACTAACTCGGTCGTGGCAGTCATGGAGGGCGGTAAGCCAGTAGTCATCGCCAACGCCGAAGGAATGCGAACCACGCCATCCGTGGTCGGCGTGAGCAAAGAAGCCGAACGTTTGGTCGGACAGTTGGCGCGTCGTCAAGCGGTTCTCGATCCGCAGAATACATTTTTCGGGGTGAAGCGCTTTATGGGGCGCAAATATGCCGAACTGAATCCCGAATCGAAGCGCGTTCCCTACACGATTCGCAAAGACGAGGCGGGCAACATTAAGCTGAAATGCCCTCGGCTCAATCGGGATTTTGCTCCTGAAGAAATTTCCGCGCTGATTCTAAAGAAATTAGCTGACGAAGCCGCTCGATATTTAGGTGAGACTGTAACGGGTGCGGTGATCACGGTTCCGGCATATTTCAACGATTCGCAACGGCAGGCAACGCGCGACGCGGGACGAATTGCGGGACTGGAAGTTAAGCGAATTTTGAATGAACCGACTGCGGCATCGTTGGCATACGGGCTCGATCGAGTTCAAAGCGAAACGATCCTAGTCTTCGATCTCGGTGGCGGCACATTTGATGTCTCGATCCTCGATGTCGGCGATGGCGTATTTGAAGTGAAAGCCACGAGCGGCGATACGCAATTAGGCGGCGGCGAGTTTGATAAAAAGATTGTCGATTGGCTGGCAGAACAGTTCCTAGACCGCGAAGGCATCGATTTACGCAAAGAACGGCAGTCGTTACAGCGATTAACCGAAGCCGCAGAGAAAGCAAAAATCGAGCTTTCGGGCGTTGGCGTGACCGAAATTAACTTGCCGTTTATCGCAGCCGATCAAGACGGACCAAAACATCTGGAGACGCGACTGACTCGATCGCAGTTTGAAGGCTTGTGCGGCGATTTGCTATCTCGCCTCAGAACCCCACTGAAAGAGGCTTTTCGTGATGCAGGACTGTCTCCACGCGACATTGATGAAGTGGTTCTCGTCGGTGGCGGCACTCGAATGCCGATGGTTCAAGAAGTTGTACGATCGCTGATCAATCTCGAACCGAATCAAAACGTGAACCCGGATGAGGTTGTTGCTGTCGGAGCGGCGATTCAAGCGGGGATTCTTGCAGGCGAAGTGAAAGACATTTTGCTGCTCGATGTTACGCCGATCGCAGTTGGACTCGAAACGATCGGCGGCGTGATGAAAACGCTGATTCCACGTGGAACCACAATTCCGACTCGTCGATCGGATACGTTCTCGACTTCCGAAGACAATCAAACCGTGGTCGAAGTTCACGTCCTGCAAGGTGAACGATCGATGGCATCCGGCAATAAATCGCTCGGACGCTTCAAACTGATGGGCATTCCGCCCGCGCCGCGTGGTATTCCACAAGTTCAAGTGTCGTTTGATGTGGATGCTAACGGAATTCTGCAAGTGACCGCAATGGATCGCACTACCGGACGCGAACAGAGCATCACGATTCAAGGCGCATCGACTTTGAGCGATGAAGAAATTAAGCAGATGATTCGCAGTGCTGAAGAATTTGCCGAAATCGATACTATCAGAAAAGAAAAAGTCGAGAAGCGCAATCGGGCAGAGGCGATGACTTATCAAGCCGAACGCCAGCTGCGAGAAGCGACCCTCGATTTTGGCTTCCAATTTGTTTCTCCCTATCGCAATCGGATCGAACCGCTGGTTCAACGACTTCGAGAAGCGTTGGCAGGAAATGACGATCGAGGAATCGACATCGCAGAAGCCGACCTCAAAGATGCGCTTTACGATCTCAATCGCGAAGTCTATCAACAGAACAAAATAGAGGAAGGCGAAGGCGGCATTCTGCAATCGATCAAAGACTTCTTCTTGGAAGATGACGACGATTACTACTACGACGACAATCGCCGCGATTACCGAGATGATTACTGGAGCGGTGGACGAAGTGGCTATGCGCTGAATCCCGCACCTGAACCTGAGTTGTATCGCCCAGATTATCCATCTCGAAGTAATTACAACGATCCGTATAGTTCAGGTAATCGATCGACACCGCGCGATTCTGATTATGGCTCCACTGGTCGATCGACACCGCGCGATTCTGATTATGGCTCCACTGGTCGATCGACACCGCGCGATTCTGACTACAACACACCGCCTCGTCGAAGCGTTGACCCTTACAGCGATCCTTACAGCGACAACTCTGGCACACGCGATCGCTCCACGCCTCCGCGAAATTCGGAGTACTACGACTACGGCACACCTCGCCAAGATCGATCGCCCCGTCGAGACAATGACTACGATCCGCCTCGTCGAGACAGCTACGATTCGCCTCCCGCTCGAAATCGTCCAGATTACGACTCGGACTATTACAAAGATCGTCAATCCAGCAGCGATCGACCTTCCCGCGATGACACCCCGCGCAAACGCCCCAGTCGCCCCAACTATCAGCAAGACAATTGGGATGACGAAGACGATTGGCTGTAACAGGCAACCAGGGGCTAAAGAGAATGCTCCGAGTTCTCAAAACAGTGCTACACTCTAGTCCCTAAGCTCCTTTCCTAACTTCCTAGCCCTGTTTTCCTATGCAAAATTTCCGCAACTATTACGAGATTTTGGGCGTTGACAAAGATGCGTCGGCTGATGACATTAAGCGATCGTATCGACGTTTAGCGCGGCAATATCACCCGGATCTCAACCCCGGAAACACAGCAGCGGAAGACAAATTTAAAGCGCTCGGAGAAGCTTATGGAGTGCTATCTGATCCAAGTAAGCGATCTCAGTACGACCAATACGGCAGCTTTTGGAAAGAGAGAGGCTTTCAAAACGGTCGCAGAAAACGAAATAATGAAGGCGATTTTAATTTTGGAGCCTTTGGCGACTTCAATAAATTTTTTGATGACATCCTAAGTCAGCGGACTCCTGCTCCAGAACCAGAATTTGGTTCGGTTCCACGCCAAATCCGAACCCCTCGAACCCCCCGAACTGCATCGCCTCCCCCGCGACAAGAATCCGATTCGTTTCGTCCAGGAACCTCAAAGGAAAGCTATACCGTGAAGCCTCCCGCCCCGAAGCGAGATGCAGAAGCGCGGTTAACCGTTCCGCTCGAAAAAGCATACTCTGGCGGACGAGAGCGGATTCGATTAGAAGATGGTCGATCGCTAGAAGTGAATATGCCCCCTGCGATGATCACTGGGCAAAAAGTCCGACTGCGAGAACAGGGAGTCAACGGCGGTGATCTCTATCTCAAAATCGAGGTGTCTCCGCATCCGTTTTTCCGAGTGGAAGGATCAGATATTAGCTGTCAGTTGCCGATTACGCCGAGCGAAGCGGTGTTGGGCGCACCTGTGGAAGTGCCAACGCTCGATGGATTGGTGAAAATGGTGATTCCAGCGGGAGTACGATCGGGACAGCGATTACGATTGGCGAATAAAGGCTATCCCGATGCGAATGGCGATCGAGGCGATCAAATCATTGAGATTCAAATTGCTGTCCCGAAAGAACTAAGCGAACAAGAATGCGAACTCTACGAGAAACTGCGGCAAGCTGAAACCTTCAATCCTCGTAAGGATCTGCCTGTTTAATCTTCGGGAAGAATCCACTGCGTTGGGGCTGACCTGCGCTCTAATGCTTTTTTGCGTACCGCTTCATCTGCCATTTCGAGCAGCTTATCGAGCGGCGTATCACTGATAAATCGGCTGGCTTGCTGAGTGTACTCGCGGTTTGGGCATTCGTCGCCCAGAACACAGCCGTTTTGACACATTTCAGCGCAATTAATTTCCGTCATGGTGTCTCTCCAGAGTCTTTCATCAAGTGTTCTCAAGCAGTGGGAGCCATCTGCCCATCTGTTATTTTAGCGGGTGTCTACGATCGTACCTATCTCCATCGCGGTATGCGACAATCGATCGCACTTCGCCACACGTTTTGCTATGAATTTTTTCCTGGTTCAATCAGGGTTTTTATTGCCGTTCCAGCCGCTGCGTCTCCGCTCAGTCCTCAAGCTAATGACAACTTGTAAAGCTTATCAGTTTCAAAAACGTTAGCTTCCGAGTTTGAAAGCTTCGAGAAATAAGCTGTAGATCAGTCCGAGTTTGAGCGCGTTGAGAACTTCCGCAAAGAGCGATCGACGAAAGCGATCATTTCCGCCATAAGTGAATCGACTCACCGCTTCTGTGACCAAAAGCAGAAAAAACGCCTCAACGATATCCAGTTCCGCTTTTTGACCTGCACTGGTTGAAATCGCGCTACCGAGGAAAAAGCCCAACAGCAATCCGATAATCAGGAGAGACGTGCGCCGCCAAGGATTACGAAATACCTGATTTAGTTGCGCCGCCGTGGTGTTCACGATCGTACTCAGCCGAGTATTCTGCATAATTGCGCCTGCTCACAAGACTATTAAAACTGTATGCGAACTCTTGCCGAAATCAATCAAAAAATTCAGCGTGGTGAAGCGATCGTTCGCACGGCTGAAGAGGTGAAAGCCCAAGTTGCGGAAATAGGTGTGGCAGAAACGGCAAAAGTCGTTGATGTCGTGACGACCGGAACCTTTGAGCCGATGGAATCTTCGGGCGCGATTTTGAATTTGGGACAGACTGATCCGCCGATCAAAATTCGTCAGTGTTGGATCGACGGTGTGCCTGCTTATGCGGGATTTGGGGCGGTGGATTTGTATTTAGGCGCGTCTCAGTTGGTTGAGTATCTGGGGGGAGGAGAGCCGCTGGATAGTGACGATCGAGAATCTCCAGATGTGCGACAACGACAGCGCGGTGGGGGTCATGTAATCGAGGATTTGATTGCAGGAAAATCGGTAAGTTTACGCGCGATCGGACAAGTGACGGACTGTTATCCTCGATCGTCGTTTGAAACTACAATTACACGTGACACGATTAATCAGTTTTATCTGTTTAATCCTCGCAATTTGTATCAAAATTTTATCGTGGGAGTGAATGGCGGCGATCGACCTTTATTCACTTACTTAGGCGCATTGCAGCCCCGTTTGGGAAATGCTGTGTTTTCAAATCCGGGTGCAATTTCTCCGTTGCTGAATGATCCAGATTTGCAGCTAGTGGGAATCGGATCGCGAATCTTTCTCGGTGGCGGAATTGGGTATGTCGCTTGGGAAGGAACACAACATTTTCCGCTTCAAAAGCGCTTACCGAATCGAACGCCGATCGGGCCTGCTTCTACGTTGGCGCTGATTGGAGATGCGAAACAAATGGATGCAAAATGGGTGCGCGGCTGTTACTTTCGGGGCTATGGATCTTCGTTGATGTTAGGTGTTGGAATTCCATTACCTGTACTGACCGAAGAAGTAATCGCTCATTGTGCTGTTCGTGATAAAGATTTGGTTGCACCGATCGTTGATTTTTCGATTCCTCGTCGTGTGCGTCCGACATTCGGACTCGTAAGCTATGCTCAGTTAAAATCGGGGCGTTTAACGATCGATGGAAAATCCGTTCGCGTGGCTCCGCTTGCCAGCTTTTATCTATCGCGGCAAGTTGCTCTAGAGTTGAAACGCTGGATCGAAGCGGGAACGTTTACGTTAACCGAAGCCGTTGCGCCGATTCCTATCGATCGAACCTTCATTCCTCAAGATATGCGAGGGAGCTAGAACGTCACTTTGTACAACTGAAATAGCTCTCCGGGCTGCGTCTTGGCGATTTTTCCGCCTTCAGACTGGATCATTTTTTTCCAGTCCTCTAACGATTCAAGAAACACTTCTGTTCCTAAATACATTTCGAGAATTGCCCAGCTTTCAGCCAGTGGAGCATCAGGGTCAAGCACATCAAACACAAACACGCCGCCGGGTTTGAGGACTCGTTTTGCTTCGGACATGACGAGCGCCCAATACTCGAGCGATGAATAGCAACTCACACCCGTCGAAACCACGTAATCAAACTGGTTCGCGTCATACTGCAACTGATGTGCTGCTTCTAGTTTGACCCCTCGAAATAGCTTTGAATTGAGTTGCGGAGCGCGAGCGTTAATTCCATCACACGCGACTTTGCTCACATCCTGACCGAAATAATAAGCATTCCAATCCCGCCAGTCGTAAACCAAAAAACCAACGCCGCAACCGATATCTAAGCAGCGTTGATTTTTTTGGGGCTGTGCCAATTTCCAAAAGGGAGAGGTAACTTTTGCTTGAAGCTGTCCTGACACCCGTTCTCGAAAAATTGGCATCGCTTCGACTTCTTCAGGAAGCGCGATCGCTTCTCCGCGATATTCTCGGTTAAAGCGATCGGCGATCGCCACAATGTGTGGATTCCAATCTTGTACAGACAATGATTTAGCCTTTGAGTGCGCGGGTGAAGTTTTGACGGTAAGAACGATTAAACATCAAAGCGGGCCACAGTAGCGCTAAATACACTTTGCCTTGACTAAAATTGGTGCGTCGAAAGCCTTTCCAAAAGCGATAAGCGCCCACAACGTAGATTCCTAAGAGTGCAAACACTAGCACGGTATTCATGCCAAATTCCTCGATCGATATAGTCAGATTCTAACAATCGAAATCTAGAGTCGGGAAGATTTCTGATTTGCGAATAATTGTGAGGTTCGGTGTCCGAAAAAAGCTGGCACTGTCAAATTAATAAAGAGCGATCTAATATCGAGAAAGTATGAAGGAGACTGTATGCGAGCAGTGCTAATGGCAGGCGGATCGGGAACTCGACTCAGACCGCTCACCTGTGACCTGCCAAAACCGATGGTTCCGATTCTGAATCGCCCGATCGCAGAACACATCATCAACTTGCTCAAACGCCATCAGATTCGAGAAGTTATCGCGACGCTGCATTACTTACCCGATGCGATGCGCGATTATTTTCAGGATGGGAGTGAGTTTGGGGTGCAGATGACGTATGCCGTCGAAGAAGATCAGCCTTTGGGAACGGCGGGCTGCGTCAAGAATATCGCTGAATTGCTGGATGATACGTTTCTGGTGATTAGCGGCGATAGTGTGACGGATTTTGATCTGAGTGCCGCGATCGAGTTTCATTACCGCCGGGGATCGAAGGCAACGTTAGTGTTAACGCGGGTGCAAAACCCGATCGAGTTTGGCGTAGTGATCACCGATGAAGAGCACCGGATTCGCCGCTTTCTGGAGAAGCCTTCGAGCAGTGAGATTTTCTCGGATACGGTCAATACGGGGATTTATATTCTTGATCCCGATGTCTTGAAATATTTGCCGGAAAACGAAGAGGCGGATTTTTCTAAAGATCTGTTTCCCTTGCTGCTCGATAAAGATGAGCCGATGTATGGTTACGTCGCGGAAGGGTATTGGTGCGATGTCGGACATTTGGATGCGTATCGAGAAGCTCAGTATGCAGGACTATCGCACAGAGTGAAGCTAGAGTTCAATTACACGGAGCGATCGCCGGGATTATGGGTGGGCGAGAATACTTATATCGATGCGTCTGCTCGGATTGAAACGCCTGCGATTATTGGAAATAACTGCCGAATTGGATCGCGGGTGACGATCGAGGCAGGAACCGCGATCGGGGATAACGTGACGATCGGGGCTGAGGCGGATCTGAAGCGTCCGATTATTTGGAATGGCGTGATGATCGGTGAGGAAGTGCATCTGCGGGCGTGTGTGATTGCGCGGGGGGCAAGAATCGATCGACGATCGCACGTTTTAGAAGGTGCAGTAGTCGGGACTCTTTCAGCAGTAGGCGAGGAAGCGCTAATTAGTCCAAATGTACGGGTGTGGCCCAGTAAGAGCGTTGAAGCAGGCGCAACGCTCAACACAAATTTGATTTGGGGATATACCGCACATCGAAATTTGTTTGGTCAACGAGGCGTTTCTGGGCTGGCGAATGTGGATGTAATTCCAGAGTTTGCAGTGAAGTTAGGCGCGGCTTACGGATCGACTTTGAAACCGGGATCGCAAGTGACGGTTTCGCGGGATCAAAGAACAATTTCTCGAATGGTTTCTCGATCGATGATTGCGGGCTTGATGTCGGTCGGAATTGATATTCAAAATCTCGAAGCGACCGCAATTCCAGTTTCGCGATCGGTGGTTCCAACCCTCGGCGTTGCAGGCGGATTACACATTCGGATTCACCCGGATAAGTCGGATCATATTTTGATTGAATTCTTCGATCGCAATGGGATTAACGTCTCGAAAGCGATCGAGAAAAAGATCGAAGGTGCATTTTTCAAAGAAGATTTTCGTCGCGCTCCGATTCAAGAAATTGGCGGCGTTGTGACTGTGAATCAGGCAACGGAAATCTACAGTCGCGGCTTTGAACGGCATTTGAACGTTCAAGCAGTTCAACACAGTAGCTCGAAAGTTGTGATCGATTACGCCTACGCGGTTTCGGGCGCAGTCTTGCCGCAATTATTGGCGAAATTTGGCTGTGATGCAGTGGTATTGAATGCCAGTCTGACGCAAACGGCTCCCTCGGTCAACGATCGAGAAACTTTACTCAATCAACTGGGGCACGTTGTTGAAGCGTTAAAAGCCACATTCGGCGTTCAAGTCTCAGCAAACGGGGAACAGTTCATTCTCGTAGACGAAACAGGCAGCCCGATCCGGGGTGAAACGCTCTCGGCTTTGATGGTCGATATGATTTTGACCGCGAACCCGCGTGGGACAGTGGTTGTTCCGGTTCATGCTTCCAGCGCGATCGAGCAAATCGCCCGTCGTCACGATGGAAAAGTCGTGCGGACGAAAGCAAATCCCACATCGTTAATGGAAGCTTGCCACGCTCATTCCAGTACAGTCCTGGGCGGCAGTGGCGAAATGGGCTTTATCTTTCCCCAGTTGCATCCTGGTTTCGATGCGATGTTTTGCATTGCGAAACTAATCGAGATGCTGACGCTGCAAGACCGTACCCTAGCGCAAATTCGGGCAGAATGTCCGCGTGTGTCGCACAAAACTTATTCGGTGCGCTGTCCTTGGACGGTGAAAGGCGCGTTGATGCGGCATCTAGTTGAAAGTCATCCGGCTGAAATGTTAGAAACTTTTGACGGGGTAAAAATCTTTAACCCCGATCGAAGGGATAGCTGGGTGTTGATTTTGCCGGATGCGACTGAACCGCTGATTCACGTTTATGCCAATAGCCCGAATCGCGGCTGGGTCGATGAAATTCTGCGGGAATATCGCCTGAAAGTGCAGGAATTTGTCTATCAAGAACAGGGCATCGAAGAAGCTAGAATAGAGCAGGTGTACTAAAAAATCGATTCTTACAAAATCAGCCAAAGCAGTAGAATAACCTTCACGCCGATCGTCGCCCATCCACTCAATTCTCAATTTTTGACGTATGAACAGCATTATTTTGTTAGCGGAAATCATTCAAGAACCGCAGCTTCGATTCACGTCCGACAATCAAACCCCGATCGCTGAGTTACGCATCGAGTTTGCTGGACAGCGCCCTGAAGATCCCGCGATTCAGCTTAAAGCAGTGGGCTGGGGCAACATGGCGCAAGAAATTCAGGCGAACTATCATCAAGGCGATCGTGTGATTCTCGAAGGTCGTCTGGGAATGAACACGGTTGAGCGTCCTGAAGGCTTCAAGGAAAAGCAAGCTGAACTGACGATCCAGAAAATCTACACTTTGGATGGAGCTTCGATCAGCGGCACAGTCAGCGCTGCCCCTCCTGCACCAGCGACTCCCGCACCGAGAAGCGCTCCTCCCGCTGCGGCAACGACTCCAAAACGCACCGTGAAAGCCCCTGCGGCTCCGGCTTTGGAATCTCAGCCTGAGTTGGATGACATCCCGTTCTAAAATAGAGCCTGTCTTTGAGCGAGGATCACACATGGAGCGCAATTTTCGGCACTTGGCAGATCTGTATAAAACTGCGCTCCTTGATAACGTTCTGCCGTTCTGGGAGACGCATTCGATCGATGATCAAGGCGGCTATTTCACTTGTCTCGATCGAACGGGCAAAGTTTACGACACTGATAAATTCATCTGGTTGCAGAATCGCCAAGTTTGGACATTCTCAATGCTGTGCAACCGTTTGGAAAAGCGATCGAACTGGTTATCGATCGCGGAACATGGTGCGAAGTTTTTGGCAAAACACGGGCGAGATACAGAGGGAAACTGGTATTTTTCGCTCGATCGCTCTGGTCAACCTTTGATTCAGCCTTACAACATTTTTTCTGATTGCTTTGCAGCAATGGCGTTTAGTCAGTTTGCGATCGCATCGGGTCAAGATTGGGCGCGAGATGTAGCACTTCAGGCATATCGAAATGTACTGCGTCGTCAGAATGATCCGAAAGGCAGCTACAACAAAGCCTATCCCGGAACGCGATCGATGAAAGGTTTATCCGTTCCAATGATTCTGGCGAATCTAACTTTGGAAATGGAATGGTTATTACCAAAAGAAACGCTAGAGCAAGTTTTAACGGCAACGGTTCAAGAAGTCATGACCGACTTTTTGGATCAGAATTTACTCTATGAAAACGTAGCTCCAGATGGTTCTCACATTGATTCTTTTGAAGGTCGATTGATCAATCCGGGTCATGGAATTGAGGCGATGTGGTTCATGATGGAGATTGGCGATCGCAATAACAATCTAGATTTGATCAATCAATGCGTTGATGTTGTTCTCAACACTTTAGAATTCGCCTGGGATCAGCAGTATGGTGGAATCTATTACTTTCTGGACATCAAAGGCTATCCTACCCAACAACTAGAGTGGGATCAAAAACTTTGGTGGGTTCACGTTGAAACGCTAGTTGCCTTAGCGATGGGATATCGGCTGACCGGGCGTGCAGAATGCTGGGATTGGTATGAGAAAGTGCATAACTATACTTGGGCGCACTTTGCGGATCGAGAACATGGCGAATGGTTTGGATATCTCGATCGACGTGGCGAAGTCTTGCTCAATCTTAAAGGCGGCAAATGGAAAGGCTGCTTTCACGTTCCTCGATCGATGTACCTCTGCTGGCAGGAGTTCGACAAACTAGCGGCGTGATTTTTTCCCAAAACAAAAGCCTTTGAACGTCTGGCCGTGTTTCGACTTCAAAGGCTTTTGCTAGTTTGCTCCTCACACCCCTACAGAATCTCACGGGTTGCAAATTCTGCCATCCGCCTTGTGACAGATCTCTAGCTGCAACAACTCCGCCAAAACACTGAGAATTGTCAATTCAGAAGATTCGTGGTTTTGATGGGAGAAATTTCCAAAAGAATTCGTCATAGGTAGAATGAAAGTCTGTAGGACAGAATGAATCAAATCGATCAGCAAAATCTGAGGAGCCAGTTTTATGTTTAAGAAAGCGTTTGCGTTGGGATTAGTTGCGGGATTTGGTGTTGCGATCGCACAACCATTGCACGCCCAACAAGCACCGAGCAGCGCCGATTTGCTCCGCGATCCACAGTCCCAAGATTCACTCAATAATTTGTTTAACAATCGGGGCGATAACGCAACGACGGGTCTAATGGACTTAATTCAACGAGTGTCTCAAACCTCCGTTGATCCCGAAACGTTTCGTCAGCAGCAGCGAGAAAGCCTGGATGCGGCAACCTTGGACTTCTTAAACAAACGCCGCCAATTGTTGCAGCAATCTCAGACTGCACCTGTTGCACCTGCACCCGTGGTTGCACCGCTGAAATAGGCTCATTTCGCGATCGCTCGAAACGCAAATCGACCCGATTTTTGAGGGGTGACTTGCACAAGAGCGATCGCAGTTTCTCGATCGCCGCTGGGCGTGAAACTGACTGAATTCACTGCCCCGATCGTGGTGAAGTTCGAGGACGAAAGCGTCGCGCGAATGCCGTTACGAGTCGGAGCTTTTTGGATGGCTGCAATCAGCGCTTGAGTCGCATCGTAGCCGAGCGACGATCGCCATTGGGCGGATTTGCCCCACATCGATCGGGCTTGCTGCTCGAAGGGTGAATTTTCTAACTGAGTCTGCGCGGCGGGGATCGCAACGATCATTCCCGTGGCTAGGTTGCCGGGTTCAGTGAGGATGCGAGAAGTGTAAAGTGCGTCTCCAGCCAGGATGGGGAGGCGTTTCTGATTGGCGTTGATCACCAGCAAAGATCGATCGAGCAATTCGCTATTTGGAGCAAGTAGGATTACTTCTGCGCCTTTTCTGGTCGCTTGGTTCACGCTGTCGGCAATCTCGATCGCGGGGTCGCTTAAATCAATTTCAGCCACGACTTGCCCTTTATCACCGTAGTAAAGCGCATCTTTGAATGAATCCGTTAGCGATCGACTGTAGCGATTTTTGGAGTTGAAAAAGATTGCGACTTTGCGTTTTTTGAGTTGTCCGGTCATGTGAGCCGCAAGTTGTTTGGCAGGGAGTTCATCGCTTGGCATGGTGCGAAACACATAGCGACTGAAGCCGGATAAGTCTTTGGCAGAACTGATCGGAGAAATCGCGACAAGCTCTCCGGCTTGATAGATTTTGCCAGCAGCGTAAGTGGTGTCGCTAGTTCCATGCCCGATCACGCCGAGAATTTTTGGATCGCTGACAAGCTGACTCGCGATCGCGGTTGCAAGTTCGGGATTTGAGTCATCCGACGCGATCGCGATTTTCAATTTCATGCTTTTCGTTTGATTGATTCGATCCTGCGCTTGAGCGATCCCGTGCAGAATTTCGATCGAGGATTGGGGCTGTGTGCGAATCGGAATCACAACGGCGATCGTATAAGCTTGCTCATTTGCGATCCGCGCATTATTGAGATAAATCAAAGTTTCGGGATCAGATTTGTCCGCTTGTCTGGCTTTCTCGAATAGCTTGACGGCTTCGGCAAAATTGCCGCTTTTCATTTTGTCGATCGCGGCTTGTTTGAGCGGCGTTTTTGATAACGGATTCAACGATAGCCCTCCTACACTCAAGGGCTGTAAAGTCTGCTGAACTGATATCGGAGGCGAAGAAGTGCGCGTCATCACCCAGGCTGAAATTCCCACGATCGACGCAATCCCGACTCCCAACGCTGCAATTTTAAACGGCTTTTTCGAGCGGCGAGGATGAGGATAAATTTTTGAAAGGGGAATTCGAGTAAAGATCGAAGACTTCACTTGAGCGAGTGCCGCTAATACTTCAGAAGCAGATTGATAGCGATCGTTAAAGTGAAACTGCGTCATTTTTTCTAATACCGCAGCGAAATCATCGCTGACTCGAACGCGATCGCGCCACACCAAACTATAAGTCTGCGGATCATGTTCGAGTTGAGCAGGACGCACCCCCGTTAATGCCTGAATCGCAATCATTCCCAACGAATAGAGATCGCTGTTAAACCTGGGTTTTCCTAAACATTGTTCGCTTGCAGCATAGCCCGATGTGTAGACCGGAACACTCATCTGAGTTTGGGAAGCCGTATCTGCGATCGAGGTTTCGACAATCGTTTTCACCGCTCCAAAATCGATCAGTACAAGCTTTTGATCTCGATCGCGTCGCATTAAATTCTCAGGCTTGAGGTCGCGATGAATTACCCCTTGTTCATGTACAAAACTGAGAACGCGCGTTACATCCTCCACAAGTTCGATCACCTGCGCTTCTGCAAGCCGATTACCGCCGCTAATTTCATCACTCAGCGGATGTCCCTGAACGAATTCCTGAACTAAATAGAACTCATTCTCTTCTTCAAAATACGCTAACAATTGCGGGATCTGATCATGCCGACCTAATTTTTCTAGCGTATTTGCCTCGGCGTAAAACATCCGACGAACTTGACGCAAAATCGCTTCATTCTCACTCGAAAAGCTCAAATGTTTTAGCACACAGCGCGGATTCCCAGGGCGGCGCGTATCTTCTGCAATGTACGTCTGCCCAAAGCCCCCAGAGCCTAGAGCCTGAATGATTTTGTAGCGTGCATCAAGAAGTCGTCCTAACATCGCAACCCTGAGAAGTAATAATAGTGAATTGTAGGTCGATCGCTAAATTCAGACACATTCCAGTTATGAAAATTGAGCAGCGGCACGAATGGGCACTGACCGCAGAAGCCGCGATCGTGATTCAACAAGAGCTTCGTCAAGAAGTCATCACTCAAGATCGGTTTGGCGCAGTGCAGTATGTCGCTGGAATCGATGTGGGATTTGAACAAGAAGGCACAATCACGCGGGCTGCGGTGGCGGTTCTGACATATCCAGAATTGCAATTTTGTGATCAAGCGATCGCGCGTCGTCCCACTACGTTTCCCTACATTCCAGGCTTCCTCTCGTTTCGTGAAGTGCCTGCGGTGCTGGATGCTCTTGAACAAGTGAAAACGATTCCCGATTTGCTGCTGTGTGATGGCCAAGGATTGGCGCATCCGAGACGATTTGGGATTGCGTGTCATTTGGGTGTATTGACTAATTTACCTACGGTCGGGGTTGCAAAGTCGCGATTGATTGGAACTCATGCAGAGGTTCCAAATCAGCGCGGGGCATGGGTTCCATTGCTGCAAAAAAGCGAGACGATCGGAGCCGTTCTTAGAACTCGGATTGGTACCAATCCGCTTTATATTTCTTCTGGACATCGAGTGAGTTTAGAAACTGCGATCGCTTATGTGATGGGCTGTACGACAAAATATCGATTGCCAGAAACAACACGACACGCCCACAAGCTAGCCAGCGGTTGAGATGAAAAGATTAATTTTATTGATTGTTCTATTGATTAGCATTACGTTACCTGTTCAGGCGGCAACTTGTCGGACGGCGAACGATCGAGAAATTTGTATTCTTTCAATCCGACGGAGTGCAAAGAACTATTGGGAATATCGCGCTACGGTTCAAGTCGATGGCGAGGTTAGACCGATGCAAGTCTACGATTGTCGCAAGAAAATTTCGATTCAAGACAACAAAGTTTTAGAGCTATTTGAGCAAGACGGGACAGCGGAAGCGGTTTGTAGTTTTTTCAAGCCACCTCGTGATGCGTTTGGGGTTGCCAGCGGTAAACCGGGGTCATTTCGAGGAGTCAACGATCCGATCCCCAGCTTAGACGTTAAGAACTCCTTAAAATCCCCATGAATTGATATTTCCTTCGATAGTGTGAATGGCAGATACCTCCTAACTGCGTCTTTTGCCCCGTCATGACACGGGGTTTTGTTTGTAGTTGGCTCAAAGAGGATGCTTCGACAATTTCCCGTCGCCGTTTACAGATCAAAGGGTACTCTGAAGGTTGAAATTCACCCTTCATCTTTGCTTCATGAAAAACTGGTGGCAGCAAATTCAAGCGCAAATTCAGGCAATTCCAGAAGCGAAGCCAGAAGAGTCGATTCTGTTTCGGGTTCTTACTCAGTCGCTCGTCAGCGTGGGAATTTTGGCGACAGACTTGGCAGCGGAAACACAGTTGGCATTGTGGGCGATTCCGTTGAGTGCGATCGGGGCGTGCTGGAGTTGGCATCGACGACGCAAGAAGAATACCGGATTTAAGTTTCTGTTGGCGATCGCAATGACGATCGTACTCTTTAGCTTTTTTGGCAAGATGATCGGCAGCGGACAGTCGGGCGATAATCGGCTGCTGCTGGCAGAGTTTCTGATTCAAATTCAAGTGCTGCACAGTTTCGATATGCCGCGCCGTAAGGATCTGGGCTATTCGATGATCATTGGGCTAGTGCTGCTGTCGGTCGCAAGTACGCTGAGTCAGACGATGCTGTTTGGGGCGATGCTGCTGGTGTTTTTGGCGATCGCGCTTCCAGTGTTGATGCTCGATTATTGTTCGCGCTTGGGCGTGGATGTGGTGAAGCTAGAACGCACCAGTTTTAAGAAGATAAATTTTCGCGTGTTGCCTGCGATTTTTGCGATCGTTCTCGCTTTGGGCTTGGTGATTTTTGCGCTGATGCCGAGACTGCCAGGGTATCAGTTGCGAATCTTCCCGGTGAGTTCTCCGGTGAGTGTGCAGGAGCGCTTTGATAATCGAGTGATCATGAATCCGG
Source organism: Phormidium tanganyikae FI6-MK23 (assembly GCA_019359175.1). GTDB lineage: Bacteria > Cyanobacteriota > Cyanobacteriia > Leptolyngbyales > Leptolyngbyaceae > Leptolyngbya > Leptolyngbya tanganyikae. The sequence continues at coordinate 299,750 of JAHHHU010000001.1, read as the reverse complement.
GAATCGCACAGCGAGGCGAACCACGAGTCGGAATCCGTAGCGGCAATGGACAGGGACAGGGACAAGGCAAATCGAGCGATCGCAGCGATGAGTTTTATGCTGGATTTGGCGACAAGATTAACCAAAATCAACATGGGAAATTGAAGCCACGGGTGATCATGCGGGTACGATCGCAGATTGAAGGCTTTTGGCGGGTGATGGCATTCGATCGATACACGGGTCAAGGATGGGAAGTGTCGCGCAATGAGAAGACACAGACGATCAAGCGTGTGCCGTGGTCTTATCGATTTTTTCTGCCGACTCCCGTTACGCTCGGCAGGAAACGCGAAGTCGTGCAGACTTTTACGATCATTTCTGATCTGCCGAATTTGATCCCTGCGCTTTCGACTCCGCGAGAATTGTACTTTCCAACCGATGAAATTGCGATCGATCCAGAATCGGGATTGCGTGCGCCGATCGAGTTGCGCGATGGCATCACTTACAGCGTCGTGTCTGATGTGCCGTATCGCGATCGGACTTTGCTGCGGTTGAATTCGTTAAAAGCGCGATATCCAGCCAATAGTCCTCATTTGCAGATTCCATCAGGGATTGCTCAACAAATTGCAAAAGAAACGAATCGAATTTTAGCAACTTCTGAAGCTCCGTTAGATGCGGATTATGAAAAGGCGCTTTATCTCGGACAGTATTTAAAACAGCGCTATCGAGTTCGGCAGGACTTCGATTTGTTGAAACCGGGTGAAGATTTGGTCGAAGCATTTTTGCGGAATCAAGGCGGCGATCGCGATCATTTCTCTACGACCCTGACGATCATGCTGCGATCGATTGGAATTCCAGCGAGGTTGGTGGCGGGATATGCGCCAGGACAGTTTAATCCGTTCACGGGCTTGTATGTGGTGCGGAATACCGATGCTTACGCGATGACTGAAATCTCTGTGCCGCGCCTAGGTTGGTTTACGATCGACCCGATTCCGGGGCACGAGCTGATTCCGCCTTCGATCGAGGACTATCAGCCGTTTAGTCTGTTGCAGCGGTTTTGGAGTTGGGTCGCGGGATGGTTGCCGTTGCCTGTGACCGCGTGGATCAGCGAAGCGATTCGGATTTTGGGAAATGCGATCTCTTGGTTCTTGGCACTCTTTACGCAAGGCTTGAAGGGAGTCTTTACGGCGTTCTTATTAATTCTTGGGACTGGCTTATCGATTTGGTCGATCGGGCAAGGTTGGCAAAAATGGCGGATGTATCGACGGTTGCAAAAACTGTTGCCGATGGAGCGACTTTATCAACAGATGCTTGATCGATTGGAAGCGCAGGGATTTCACAAGCATTCGGCAGATACGCCTTTGGAGTATGCGCGACGGGCGAAAAAGACGCAAAATCGAGAGCGGGCAAGTGCGATCGAGGAGATTTCCCAAGCGTATGTGAAGTGGCGCTACGGTCGAGAAAAGCCTGCGATCGAAGCGTTGCGTCAGAAGTTGAAGGTGCTAAAGCTGCAACGAAAGTAGGCGTAGTGTTGCGTTAGTTCGATGAGCTTGTCGCTTCGTTATTATCGGCTTCAGCCCCCTAAGTCCCCCATTCTGGGGGACTTTGAGAGTTAAACAGGACTGATTCGGGGCATGAATTTGCAACCCCGTCGAATGACAGAAGTGTTGTCTCAAAAGCGCATCCACATCATCGAATCCGCCTCGATCAGTTCAAAGTCCCCCATTCTGGGGGATTTAGGGGGCTGAATCCATCCACAACGAAGCGAAAAATCTTGTCGAATTCATGTTGCGTTAGTTCGATCGCTGCAATCCTACCGTTTGTTTTGAATCAAGTTATTAAACTCAAATTTCGGAGTCTCCAACACTCCACCATTTGCCCAAAGCAAACTCAGATTTGCAATCAATCCGCAAATCGTCAAAGCAAACGCAATCTTAAAGTACAGCGGCGGTCGATCTGCTTGTCCTAACTCGATCGAGGCTAACTCGTCTTGGATTTCGCTCTCATTCGGCGACGATTCAACCACAGCCGGAAGCGAAAGTAGCTGTTTACGTGCCGCTTTTGCGCCAGAAAATGCGGGAGACTCTAGCTCCATCAATTGTTGAATGAACTGCTTCAACGACTGATCTGTAATTTCGTTCCAGCGCGGATCTTCGATCGCGTTCCAATGCTCCGGCGGATTCAGTTCACCTAACAATAGTTGAGCCGCGATCGTGCCCAATGCACGAAGATCTTGCTGCTTTTGCTCATTTAGAGAGCGTGGTGCGATCGTAGAAGTCATCGATCGCACCACGCCTTCCCAAAGTTCCAAATCCTGCAAATACACTTGAAACTGAGCATTCCAAGCCGTTGACTCTGGAACAATCACCAAACTCTCTAAACTAAGATTGCCGTGCGCCGTTCCTTTCTGCATTTGCCCGTCTGCAAAATCGATCATCTGACCATGCAAAAACCACAAGCTCTGCAATACTTGTGACAGCAAGTAGCGCACCGTTGCAGCGGAAAGGCTACCTTGAGCTTCAAGATAATTTTTCAGCGATCGACCGGGATGATGGGGCGGACGTAACACCAAATAGCAACGCTGATCCTTCACCGAGGCAAACACATCTTGAGGAATCAACAAGCGAAAATCTTGAACTCCACCGCTGCGAAAATCGATCGTTTCTAACTGTTCTAGCGCCACTTCAATTTGCTGAATATCGCTCGCTGTCCACCAGAACGAATAATATTCTTTGATCCAGACCGAAACGCCTGTTGCAGTCTCAGTTCCGGTATAGATATTGACTCCAGGTTGAGCGTGGATTTGAGTTGCGATCGCATATCGTCCCCGATGTCCGCTCAGGGTTTTACCTTCCAAGGTAAAAGCGCTCACTTCGATAGAATTACGCTGAGTTTCAAACATTAGTCAATTCTCATTCCGCATCAAATTCTTGTATTCCCTCTCAATCTTTGCTTATCATTACTTCTCACCCTTTCAGCCGCATCAGTGCGACTTGACAAAGATCTTGGTGTCAAAACGATCGTTTCCTGATGAAGCAGCATTTTACTGTAGACAGGAATGGAGCTAGAATTCGGTTTCTTGTTCCAACTGTGATTTCATGCGCTGAGTGTTTGATAAAACAGACGGTTTATGTTTTTTGGTTGAAATGCTTTCGGAATCGGTGTGTGTGAGTCACAATATGGAACTGGTCGCAGTGAACAAGAGGTATGAAAGAACACTCAATGCAGATTGAGGCACGCTCTACCATTCAGAAAACCCAGACAGACCGAGGCGTTCTCTTCTGTCAGACATTTACGATCGCGAATCTTGGCAGCGATGCAAAACGCTCTGCGGCGTACTTCTGGCTAGAAGTCAGCGAACCGAGCTTCTTTTCTCTGATTGAATGGCATTCTTTTTCGCCCGCCTCCCCGACTTACTTAGATCCGGGAGAAACCAAAACGATCACGCTCAATTTCGATATTCCGGCTCATGCGGCTCCGGGTGTTTATCACTATACGATCGCTTATAAATCTGAGCAAAATATCGAAAAAACGATTCGTCATCCGCTCCAGCTTGAAGTGCCCTCGATTCAGCCGCATCGCTTTAAGAAAACCCTGAATTTTACGCTTGATCCCGCCACGACCTCCGAAGCTCCCCATCTGTTGCAGCCCGGTGAATCGGTTGCCTTCACGCTCGAAATCGAGAATCGATCGCCCATTTCAGATCTAATTTATCTGAACTGTTCAGAGCTACCGCCCAAATGGTTCACGATCGAATATCTTGATCGGGGTGCAAACCCGTTAGGGGTCGTTCAACGGGTGAACGGCTTACGGCTTGAAGCCCAAGAAAGCGGCGAAATTCAATTCACCTTTCATCCGCCGATCGGGACACCTGCGGGAAACTACTTTCCCACCCTGCAACTGATTTCGATGAATTCTCCAGACTTGCTCACGCTGGATGTGATATACGTGCAGGTCTTACCAGATACGCATCTCGATACAGAACTTACGCCCAGAGTGCGATCGATTCCGCGAGAGTTTGCCACCTTCACCCTCCGAATTCACAATCGCGGTAACGTTGAAAGAACTCTGAAACTTGATGCCAAAGACTCTGAAAAGCGCTTCCACTTTGTCACCGATCACAATACTGTGACGATCGCACCCAACCGAGAAACCTCGATCGTGCTTCGAGCCGTTCCGCGCAATCCGTGGCAGCGTCCTTGGTGGGGTAAACCGATTCGCTCCTCGGTGAGTTTTCATCTCACTCCTACCGATTCCGCTGCTGCACCTGCCCCTTATCCACCGCAAGCGAAACTAATCTGGCTTCCCCAACCGAAATGGGTTCTAGCCGCCCTGATGCTGCTCGGAACGGGATCTCTTCTGATTTTGCTGAGTTTGCTGTATCGATTCAATCGCCAACCGAATTCAACCGCTGATATTCTCGACTTCAGCCCAACAAAACGAACCTATCTCGAAGGAGCAAGCAACGCGGTTCGCCTCAATTGGACGGTGCGAAACCCTGAAACGTTGGATCGATTGGTGATTGCCCAGTTAAACGAAGGCGCAGAGATTCAAACCAAAGCCTATAATTTTTCCAATTCAATTCCGAAGGAACTGCAAGCCAAAACCGATCAAGAAAATGGCTGCCGTCGCGCCCTCTCGCAAACGCCTGAGCAAGCTGCACCCGTATTTTGGGAACTGCCACTTCCTAACCTGCCGTGGCTTTCCTCGCTCCAGCAGCCTGCAAACTACACCAAAATCGAATGTCAAGGGGTTCCCTTCGTTTCTTCACAGTCCGGCGCGTTCAAATACAAGCTGAAGCTATTTTCAAAGTCGAATACTCGCGTCCCGATCACTGAACAAACGACCGACAGTGTAACCGTGAAATCGACCGGATCGTCTCAATCGCCTGAACAAGCTGCACTTTTTGTTCCGCGATCGTCAGAAACAACCGAAGACCGAAGACCGAAAATTGTCTCGTTTACGCTGAATGGACAAGATGCCTTGAGTCAACTGACGCACACCTTTTCAGTCGGAAGCGGCGAAGTGGCTAACATCCTCGTATCTTGGCAAGTTCAAGGCGAAGACGGTTTAGAAGTCGAGCTTTTACCCTTCTCCGGCGCTGTCAAAACTGAAGGCTCGATCGCTTATCCGATCGCTCCTGGCAATCTGAAAACGATTACGCTCACCGCTCGAAACCGTAACGGCGAGCAGGTTACACAGTCGATCGATATTCAGGTCGTCGTTGCCGATCGTCCGCGCCCGTTGCGGTCACCTGCCGCTCGATCGACTCCCCAACCTTCTCCGGGAGCCACTCCAACCGAAGTCGCCCCCGAACCGCCCGTAACTCCTGAAAATCAGACTCCTACGCCTGAAACCACTCCGAGTCCGTCTCCATCGCTAGAGGCTTCCCCATCACCACCGCCCTGAGCGATCGCTAACTTACTACGCACTTACTGCCGCTGGCGCTTTCGTTTGTACTTTCAACACTTGCTGATACAGCTTGCCTAGCTGAGTCGCAACGCCATCCCAGCTAAACATCTCCTCAACTCGATCGCGTCCTGCTTGTCCTAACTGATCGCGCCAGTCTGGATTTGCCAAAATTCGACCGATTGCTTCGGCAAATGCCGCCTCATCTTTCACAGGCGCTAACAGTCCGGTTACTTCAGGAATCACCGTAAACTGCAATCCACCGACATCTGAAGCAACGACAGGCGTTCCACTTGCCATTGCTTCGATCGCAACCAGTCCAAATGGCTCGTAATGACTCGGCACAACTGAAACATCCGCCGCCGCATAGTATAGATGAAGGTTCTCAAGCCCCAAGCGTCCGGGGAACAGGGTGAGATCTTGCAGTCCCAATTCGTCTACGATGCCTTCGATGCGATCGCGCTCCATTCCATCGCTTTGCCCCGGACGACTTCCACCCCCAATGATCAATTGCAGATTATCCTGCCACAATTGTCCAACAGCGCGGACTGCGGTTTCGATTCCTTTTCGACGATCGAAGCGTCCGACATACAGCACAATCTTGGCAGCTTGATCGAGTCCTAGGGCTTGACGCGCTTCGGCGCGTGAAACTCTGCCGAAGCGATCGATATCTGTACCACAAGGAATGATGTCAATGTTGCCGTGCGATGAAACCAGCGATCGCATATGGTCTTGTTCTTGGGGACTAGTGGCAACAATTCGTTCAGCCGTTTCTAGACAGAGCTTTTCGGTTGCAAGTCGCGTTTTGGCGATCATTGGAATGGCTGAAACCGATTGGTATTTTACGGCTCCGAGCGAATGATAGGTGTGAATCTGTTTCGAGCCTTGCAGTTTTTTCAAGGTCATTCCAACCCAGGAGGAGAGCCAATAATTGGTATGCACTAAGGGATATTGAAACCCGGATTCGTGTTGGAACTGCTGAAAGTTTTTGACGAATTCGGGCAGATAGCCAAACAGATCGTCACGCGGGATAAATTCTTGAGGCCCCGCAACGAGGCGAATTGTCCGGCAGTGGGGAGTATGCCGCACAATCTCAGGCTGATCTACATTCGATCGACGAGTGAACATATCCACTTGCCAGCCTTGACGTGAGAGCGCTTCGCCCACCTGCCGCACATAGACATTTTGCCCGCCTGCTTCTTCTTTGCCAATTTCGATCGCGGGATCGCCATGCACCGAAATCAGTGCGATCCGAGGACGTTGACCTGAGATAGCCATATTTCTGTTACCAAAACACGATAAATGAGCGCTAACGAATTGTGAACTTTCATAACTGTTGTGTTTTAGCGTAGTCGTAAATTACGCAATTCCCATCCTTCACGAGTTGTAAATCGCACAAGAAAATCCAAAGGAATTCATCACCATACAGCGATGAAGCAAAGTATCGTCTATCTTTGGACAGATTTTTGTATCAAAAAAGGCAGGGTTCGCCTGCCTAAGATAGTGGATTCAAAATTTCAGCTTAGTACGATCGATTCAATACATAATCGGTCAGCTTAATCAACGCCTGCCGCGAGTCAGAAGGCGGTAGATCAGATAGATGCTCGATCGCAGCTTTCGCATGATAAGTCGCAAGTTCTCGCGCTCTGTGAATGCCATCGCTATCCCTAACCAGTGCTAAGGCTTGCTCTAAGTCATCTTCTTGGGCAAATTCTCGATCGATGAGTTCTTCCAAATATGGCTTTTCTTCCAGCGCATACAACACTGGAGCCGTTAGATTTCCACTCTTGAGATCAGATCCCGCAGGCTTTCCAAGTCCTTCCGACGAACTGGTAAAGTCGAAAATATCATCTACAACCTGGAACGCCAAGCCTAGATGCCGTCCATATTGGTAAAGCTTTTGCGCTTCTGCATCAGAAGCATCACTCAACAATGCCGCTGCTTTCGAGCTATTGGCGATCAGCGATGCGGTTTTGTAATAGCTTTTTTCGAGGTAAGACTCGATCGTCAACCCTGTATCAAACCGGAGCAATCCCTGCTGAATCTCACCTTCAGCGAAATCCTTGATCACTTCAGACAGCAGCTTAATGACTTCAATATTCTCCAGGTTTGCCAAGTACCAAGACGACTGAGCAAACAGAAAATCTCCTGCCAACACTGCAACCTGAGTGCTAAATCGGCTGTGAACGGATGGAAGTCCCCGCCGCATTTCCGATTCGTCGATCACGTCATCGTGTACAAGACTTGCCGTGTGAATCATTTCGGTGATTTCAGCAAGGCGGCGATGACGTTGGGTGATTTCCTGTCCTCGCATCGTGGCATGGGCAACCAGTAGCACGATCGCGGGGCGAATGCGTTTTCCTCCAGCGCTAAACAGATGCTCTGCGGCAGCGTAGAGAATCGGATGACGCGCACCGATGAGATTTTTAAGATTCTCGGCAAGTAAACGTAGATCCGCTTCTACCGGAGAAAAGAGGGATGTGGCTGAGGTCATGTAATTGCCGACTCAGAAGCTATAGGTTAAGTTTTTTTACGGCTTGTAAGCTTATTTTACTCATAAATCCGCAATTCTAGGGGATTAAAAATTCGGCGTTCTCAGTTAGCAGAGTTTCAGACTTGTCGATCGAGCTAATTCCCTCGTATCCGTGGCAGATCGATTTATGCTCGACCACAATTCGCAAACACTCTTTGGATTGCGAGAAGGTATAGAGCATTTGTTCTAAAGTAAGTTTCTTTTCGAGAGTCAAGCGAATTTTGGACTTGACGAAATACGATCGCTCATTTCTTTCTCACAATGTCGATCGCGATCTTTCCGCCAAAATCCGGGATCGGAGCCGCAGGTTTCGTCAGCTTCACTTGCACTTGCGTCACTTGCTCAAATTGCAGAACGGATTGTGCGATCGTCGTTGCTAGTGTCTCTAACAAGTTGAATCGCGACGTTTTGATCAATCTTTGAGTCACTTCGATCACGTCGCAATAGTTCAAAGTATCGGATAAGCGATCGCTGTCTCCTGCTGTTGCGAGATCAAGCCAGAGCGTTAGATCCACCTCAAACCATTGACCTAAAACCTGTTCTTCTGGCAGTGCGCCCGTATATCCATAACCACGAATCTGAGTTAAATGTATGCAGTCCATCACGGTTTGAAGCTGTAGCCTTTGCGAACGTAGTAGTTTTTGATCCAAATTCCGAAGCGTTTCACCGGAACAGTAACGGGTTCGGAAGTGCGATCGAATTTCGAGAGTACCATCAATTCAGCTGGATACCAATCGTCGGAAAGAATCACCGCATCTTTACCTTGTAACGGTTTCGGATCGCGATACCAAAAGTCGAATTGATCAATTCGATCGCTTACTGCAATCACGTTCTTATCATTAAGCTGATACGCCAAAGCTGAAGCGGAACGGTAATCTGAGGTAATCAGCAAAGGATTTTTAAGCGCGCGGGATTCAGATTGTACGATCGAGGCGACTTCTTTCCAACCAAACAACATTCGAGAATCGGGATCAATCTCTTTACTCACGAATGCAGATAGCGGCAGTACAGTGTGGTGAATTACAAGTAATGTTGAGATGATCAATCCGTAGACTGCGTGAGTCTTTAGTTTTCTCAACACAAACGGCAATAGAGGAAACAACAGTAGGTAAGCCGTAATATTCCAGTAGTACAACGCCGCAGAGATTAGAGAAATGACTGTAAGCGCGATCGTAGGAAGCGAAAATATCCAAAATGCAACGATCGGATAAATTGAATCGATCGTTAAACGAGTTTTAAGCAATCGATAGAATCCAAACCAGCAGAAAGGAGAAACAACGAAGAACGAAACTAAAGTAAATCCGAGAAACGAGCCGAATTTAATTCCTGGAGCGATTGGGCGAACACTGCGATCGACATAATATCGAAACGACTCAAAATCATTAGAAACATTCCAAATCAGAATTGGAATCAGAGCCGTTAGCGCGATCGCAATTGCAAAATAAAGTCGTCGATCTCGAAACAAAGGACGCAATCGAGCATTCGTTATCAGCGTTGCAAAAAAGGCGATCGCGACAAAAACCGCATTGTATTTCGAGAGAATTGCGAATGAAAGTGAGATCGCACTTCCATACAACCGCCAAGTTTCGCCGCCTCCATCTGAGAGATAGCGATCGAGAAATCGAACAAATAAGTATGCAGAGATTAACGAAAAAGTGATTAGTAAGTGATCATGCCAAGCAAAGCCGAGAAATATGAAATATAACGGTGATGCCAACACAAACAATACAACAGACCGAATCTCTAAGTCCTGATGCAGATACCGTGTAATCAGATAGTATGTGTAAAAAAAAGCAGCATTGCTGAACAAATTCGGCAATCTGAGCGCAAACGTCGATCGCCCAAAGATTGCTGTAAAAATTCCCTGTATCCACGCTTGTAAGGGGGGATGATCATAATAAGACCAATCCAAATGCTGCCCCCAAAGCCAGTAATAAGCTTCATCTGAATTTGGAAACGCCGCAAACCAGAAAACAAGCCGCAGCAGCAAGAACGTCAAAAAGAAAAAAATCATCAGATAGCGAGTGAGGCAAACGCGCGTTAGTTCATGATTATGAATTAACAATCTTAGATCAGTCATGAACTCGGTTTGCCCCCGTCCCAAAATCCTTCTCTTCTACCGTGTATATACAAGTCAATTAGCCTGTTATTGCCTAGACCTTTCGCCCCCTAAATCCCCCAGAATGGGGGATTTAGGGGGCTGAAGCCGACTGAAACGAAGCAAGAAACAACTTATGCGTATACGGTAGCTCCCCAGGGAGAGACTTAGTGTGAGGGCAGAATTGTTGCCCCTCACATCAATCAGCAACTAACTCTCATACGCATCCATCGGCAAGCAAGAACACACCAAATTACGATCGCCATACGCATTATCAATTCGACCCACGGCTGGATAGAACTTGTTTGCACGAGTCCAAGCCGTCGGGAAAATCGCTTCAGCGCGTGAATAAGGGCGATCCCAATTCTCAGAAGTCAGATCCGCAACCGTATGAGGTGCATTCTTCAAGAGATTATTCGCTCGATCGACGTTTCCGGTTTCAATCGATCGAATCTCTGCTCGAATCGCAATCATCGCATCACAAAAGCGATCGAGTTCCGCTTTTGATTCGCTTTCGGTCGGTTCGACCATGACTGTTCCAGCCACAGGCCAAGACACCGTAGGCGGATGGAACCCATAATCGATCAGCCGTTTTGCAATATCATCGACTTCGATTTCTGCGCTCTTCTTGAACTCCCGCAAATCGAGAATACACTCATGCGCCACTAAGCCATTTTTGCCTTTGTACAACACCGGATAATGTCCTTCCAGGCGTTTTGCAATATAGTTCGCGTTGAGAATTGCAATCTCAGTCGCTTCGGTCAATCCGCGCCCGCCCATCATCGCGATATACATCCACGAAATCGGCAGAATGCTAGCACTGCCCCAGGGAGCCGCCGATACTGCCCCGATTCCTTCTTTCCCGCCCGTCGGGATTACAGAATGATTCGGCAAGAAAGGAACAAGATGCGCGGCAACCCCGATCGGGCCTACTCCTGGCCCGCCGCCACCGTGCGGAATGCAGAAGGTTTTGTGCAAGTTCAAATGGCAGACATCCGCCCCAAAATCACCCGGACGGCACAACCCAACCTGCGCGTTCATATTCGCGCCATCCATGTAAACCTGTCCGCCGTTGTCATGCACGATCGTACAAATTTCCCGAATGCCTTCTTCAAACACCCCATGCGTTGAAGGATACGTCACCATCAGCGCCGCAAGGTTTTCGCGATGTTGTTCAGCTTTGGCTTTCAGGTCGGTTAAATCAATATTGCCTTCATGATCACACGCGATCGCAACGACTTTCATTCCTGCCATGACTGCGCTTGCCGGGTTTGTGCCATGTGCCGATTGCGGAATCAGACAGAGATTGCGATGAGAATCACCGCGACTTTGATGATATTGACGAATCACTAACAATCCAGCGTATTCCCCTTGTGATCCAGCATTTGGCTGCAAGGAAATCCCAGCGAATCCGGTGATTTCAGAAAGCCAAGATTCAAGCTGTTTGAACAGTTCCTGATAGCCTTGGGTTTGCTCGATCGGGGCAAAGGGATGCAGTTGTCCGAATTCTGCCCAAGTGATCGGAACCATTTCTGCTGTCGCATTCAGTTTCATTGTGCAAGAACCGAGCGGAATCATTGCAGAAGTTAGCGACAGGTCTTTCGACTGCAAGCGATACATATAGCGAAGCAGTTCGGTTTCCGATCGATAAGCCGAAAAAGTCGGATGCGTTAGATAGTCCGAGGTGCGCGAGAAAGTTGCCGGAATTTGAGCAGCGGGAATTTCAGGCAAGCTTGCCCGATCGCTAAAACTCTTAAGCAAATCGAGCAGATCCGTTTGCGAAGTCGTTTCGTCGATCGAAATCCCGATCGTATCTGCATCAATCTTGCGTAAGTTCATTCCCCGCTTCAATACTTGCGCCAAGATTTGATCCGCTTTACCCGCAACTTCGATGCGTAACGTATCGAAGTATGGCTCCGCTCCAAGTTGGAAGCCTGCTTGCTGGAGTGCGATCGCCAACTGTGCGGTCATGCGATGAATTCGATCAGCAATCTGTTTTAGTCCTGTTGCGCCATGATAAACGCCATACATTCCCGCGATCACCGCTAATAAAACTTGTGCGGTACAGATGTTGCTAGTCGCTTTGTCGCGTCGGATGTGTTGTTCACGAGTTTGCAGCGCCAGTCTTAAAGCAGGATGACCACTGCGATCTCTTGAAACTCCCACCAATCTACCGGGAAGTTGGCGCTTAAAAGCTTCTTTAGTCGCAAAGTAAGCCGCGTGAGGCCCGCCATAACCGAGGGGAACGCCGAATCTTTGCGTATTCCCGATCGCAATATCAGCCCCAAATTCTCCCGGTGGTTTGAGCAGCGTCAAACTGAGTAAATCAGCCGCAACCGTCACAAGTGCGCCAGATTGATGAGCGCGATCGACAAACTCCGTATAGTCATAAATCGCACCATCGGTCGCCGGATATTGCAGGAGCGCCCCAAAGATCGGTGTCTCAAATTCAAACGTCCGATGATTTCCAACGATCACTTCGATTCCCAGCGGAATAGCACGAGTTTGAATCACCTCGATCGTTTGAGGATGGCAAGCACTCGACACCCAGAATGTTTTCGCGCCATTCTTCACCAATCCGTAACTCATTGCCATCGCTTCCGCTGCCGCCGTTCCTTCATCAAGCAGCGAGGCATTCGCGATCTCTAGTCCAGTCAGATCCATCACCATCGTCTGGAAGTTTAACAGCGCTTCGAGACGACCCTGAGCAATTTCGGGCTGGTAGGGCGTGTATTGCGTGTACCATCCCGGATTTTCCAGAATATTACGTTGAATCACGGGAGGCGTAATGCAATTTGAGTAGCCCATGCCAATAAACGACCGCATCACCTGATTTTTTGCGGCGATCGATTTGAGTTCTTTCAGCAGTTCGTATTCGCTCCGTCCGGGCGCAATCTGTAGCGGATGTCGGATTCTAATACTTTGAGGAACAGCTTTATCAATCAAATCTTCGATCGAATTCAAGCCCAAAATCGAGAGCATCGCTTGAATATCGTCACCGAGAACTCCAATATGACGATCGACAAAGCGATCGGTGTAGTCCAATTCGGCAGGCGTGCGGTCAGAAGATCCGTATTCTGTCGAATCGACATCGAGCGAAGCGCGATCGTAATCAGAGAGAGTCGGCGTGGAAAGAGTGGGTTCAGACATAGGATGACGCGAACGTATTCGGTGACAAGAGCTTATCAAACTGGGCAGCGAAACTAAAATCCTAGGGTCAGTCGTGAGTCAGTCATTGAACCTTCACGATATCAAATCAAGTTAGAAACATTCTGCAACAATTAATCCGTAAGCGAAACTAGCAGGCATAAATCTACGATGAAGTTGCGGTTTAGATTTCGGAAAACACGGCAGAAAAATCACGAAGGACATTTCTAACTGTCACCGAGATCAACCCAACTGCATCAACCACGTTCCCACCTGCGGCGCAACAAATGTACTGATCAACCAACCCATCCACAGCCCTTCCCAACCAACGATCGCAAAACTCCACTGCACCGGCGATCGCCGAAATCCTGCCCGCTCCATCCGATACCTCGCTCCCCCCACTGCCCAAAGCCAAAGCCCAGCCAGCCCAAACCCGATCGCGCTCCATCGCGCCAATTCCACATTCTGCCTCAACACCCATGCGATCGCGCTCACACCCGCAAACCCAAACGCCACCAGCCCACTTCTTCCCAACTGAATCGACGACCCAAACCCTACCAGCATCGCCGCCACCGCCGCACCGATCCAAGCTCCGATCGGTACCCGCGCGATTGCTAATCCCCAACCCGCCAGACCGTACACCAGGATTAACAACGTCAACCCAGACAGCGGCACTCGATCGAGATCCTGCCTGGGAATCCGAAACGCCACAATCCCAGTAAACAATCCTCCTAAAACTGCGATCGTCACATCCATCTGCGTTGGAACTTGAACCATTCAATCATCCTCGAAACCCAAACTGCTTATAGGTTATCAAACTCGTTCTTGTGTTAGGCTAGATAAGCTGTTTAAACTCACACATTCAGGATTTCGGGTGGCGAAGAATTCTTCGATCGCAGTTCCTGAATGGAAGATGAACCCGAAATAGGAGATCAATAATGCCAGTTGTTTCATTGGCTCAACTACTTGAGTCGGGAGTCCACTTTGGGCATCAGACCCGGAGATGGAATCCGAAAATGAGTCCCTACATCTACACCGCTCGAAACGGTGTACATATCATCGACTTAGTGCAAACCGCCCAGTTAATGGATGCCGCCTACAACTACGTGCGGACTGCCTCCGAACAAGGGAAAAAATTCCTGTTCATCGGCACCAAGCGTCAAGCAGCAGGCATCATTGCTCAAGAAGCATCCCGCTGTGGCGCGTATTACGTCAATCAACGCTGGCTGGGCGGAATGCTCACCAACTGGGCAACGATCAAAACCCGCGTTGAGCGGCTCAAAGATCTAGAACGCCGAGAAGAAACAGGTGGACTCGATCTGTTGCCGAAAAAAGAAGCTTCCGTTCTTCGTCGTGAACTCGAACGACTCCAGAAGTACCTCGGCGGGATCAAAAATATGCGGAAGCTGCCAGACGTGATCGTCATGGTGGATCAGCGTCGAGAATACAACGCGATTCAAGAATGTCTCAAGCTCAACATTCCGATTGTGGCGTTGCTCGATACCAACTGCGACCCTGATACCGTTGATGTGCCAATTCCTGCAAACGATGACGCGATTCGATCGATCAAACTGATCGTCGGACGGTTAGCCGATGCAATCTACGAAGGTCGTCACGGTCAACTCGAAGCCGAAGAAGAGTACGACTACGAAGGCGTAGAAGAAGAGTACGAATACGAAGAAACTGAAGCTGCTTCGGAAGAAGTAGCAACAGAAGCGTAGGACAATATGGAGAAGATTTATTTCTTCTCCATCCTTTAAGAAGACATTGGGAACTCAGGCAAATGGCAGACATTTCAGCAAAAGCGGTGAAAGAACTGCGCGAGAAGACCGGCGCAGGGATGATGGATTGTAAGAAGGCGCTGACCGAAAACGGCGGCGACATGGAAAAGTCGATCGACTGGCTGCGGAAAAAAGGCATTGCGTCGGCAGACAAAAAAGCAGGCAAAACAGCGGCTGAAGGTCTAGTCGGTAGCTACATTCACATCGGGGGCCGGATTGGTGTCCTCGTCGAAGTGAACTGTCAAACTGACTTTGTAGCAAGAAACGAAGCCTTCCAAGATCTCGTTCGCAGTATCGCAATGCAGATTGCTGCCAGCGCGAATGTGGAATATGTCAAGATTGCTGATATTCCGGCAGAGATTGTCGAGCGTGAAAAGACGATCGAGATGGGCAAAGATGATCTCGCAGGCAAGCCCGACAATATCAAGGAAAAGATCGTTCAAGGTCGAATTGATAAGCGCTTGAATGAGATGTGCTTATTGCCGACTCCTTACATCAAAGATTCCAACATTACCGTTGATGAATTGGTGAAGCAAAACATCGCGCAATTGGGCGAGAATATTCAAATTCGTCGCTTTGTTCGCTTTGTCTTAGGGGAAGGCATTGAGAAGGAAGAAACCGATTTTGCGGCAGAAGTCGCTGCACAAATTGCAGGCGGTAAGTAAGGATTAATTCAAGTTCGATTTAGAAAAGCGGGGAACGACTCCCCGCTTTTTTGTGGCTCAGTTCGGTGAAGATTGCTGCTGCGTTGTTTGTGGGTTGAACTGTTCAAGGCAGATTTAGATTTGATTGCATGAATCAGCTTCTGAGATAACACTGCTGTGATTCAATGGTTGCAAGTTTATTCCTCAAAGGGGTTCTGTTTACACTCTCAAAGTCCCCCAAAATGGGAGATTTAGGGGGCTCGACCCACAAACAACGCAGCAAGAAATCTTATCGAACTCACGTTATGATAGACGCGCGCTCCTTATGTCGAAGAGAGGGATTTTGCTCCATTGCCATTTCCTGAAATTGGTGCAGAGTCTTGATCGGGTGCAAGGGCTTTCCGCACCACTTGAACCTCTTCAGGATGCCAAGTTGGACGCTCTGAGAGTTTCGCGTAGGTTGCTAATGCTTGAGCGACCACTTGATCCATGTTGTAGTACTTGTAAGTCGCTAAACGCCCAACAAAATGCACTCCAGGAGTCGCATCTGCGATCGCTTTGTACTTTTTGTAAATCTCAGCATTCTCAGGACGCGGAATCGGATAGTAAGGATCGCCCTCTGCCTGCGGCAACTCGTAAACAATGCTCGTTTTCGGATGCTCTTGCCCGGTTAAGTACTTGAACTCAGTGACGCGCGTGTAGGGCTGTTCGTTCGGATAGTTGATCACCGGAGCCGCTTGAAACATAGGCTTATCGTGAGTCTCATGCTTGAATTCGAGCGATCGATAAGGCAGCTTAC
This sequence comes from Phormidium tanganyikae FI6-MK23, assembly GCA_019359175.1. GTDB lineage: Bacteria > Cyanobacteriota > Cyanobacteriia > Leptolyngbyales > Leptolyngbyaceae > Leptolyngbya > Leptolyngbya tanganyikae. The sequence continues at coordinate 283,363 of JAHHHU010000001.1, read as the reverse complement.
CAAATCGGTGATCGAAGAACTCATCGACCGGCCCGGTGTAAACAATCTCGCGATAGGGGATCACCTTCTGAATCTCACGATAGTCCACATTTAGCATCACTTTGATGTTTGGATGCGACAGCATATTCTCAAACATTCGGGTGAAACCATGAAGCGGCATTGCTTGATAGGTATCTGTGAAATAGCGATCGTCGCGATTCGTTCGAGTTGGAACCCGCGCAGTCACAGATTTATCAAGCTCAGAAGGATCAATGCCCCATTGTTTGCGCGTGTAGTTGCGGAAAAACTTTTCGTACAATTCGCGCCCGACCCTATTCACCACTACATCTTCTGAAGTGCGAATATATTCTTTAGGTTCTGCAACTGATGCAAAAAACTCTTCAACCTGAAACGAGGTGAGATTCAATCCGTAAAGCTTGTTGATCGTATCGAGATTGATCGGAATGGGAAGGTGCAAACCATCGACGCTGGCAAGAACACGATGTTCATAAGGTCGCCACGGAGTAAACTTGGAAAGATAATCAAAGACTTCGCGGGAGTTAGTGTGAAAGATGTGCGGGCCGTAGCGGTGAACTAAGATCCCGGCATCGTTGTAATGATCGTAAGCATTGCCGCCGATGTGAGGTCTGCGATCGCAAATTAGCACTTTTTTACCGGACTGGCTTGCTAATCGCTCCGCAATCACGCTTCCTGCAAAGCCAGCACCCACAATAAGATAATCAAACATTAGAAGTTCTCCGAGAGTTCAAAATAACGACTTCGATTTGCTGCGTCATGGCTGCCCAGGTCTGATCCCACGACATTTGTGCGAGGAACGCATCAACGCGATTGGGCTGTCCCTGTTGCATTGCGATCTCAACCTTTTCAACAAATTCCTCAACGCTATCCGCAATCTGCACTAACCCTTCTTGACCATAGGGACGCACCACATCGCGAATCGAAGTGGAAACAACAGGCTTCCCTGCTGCTAAATATTCTGGTGTTTTAGTTGGACTGATAAACCGAGTGGATTCATTTAGCACAAACGGCAAGAGTGCAACATTCCAGTGAGCAATATAATGTGGAAGTTCTTGATAAGACTTACTACCTAGGTAGTGAATGTTGGAGCGGCAAGGAAGATCTTTTGAATCAATCTTTGCAATCGGGCCAATTAACACCAGTTGCCAATCGGGTTTCGCTTGAGCAATCCCCTCTATTAGCTCTAAGTTCATGCGCTCGTCGATTACACCATAGAAGCCCAAACGAGGATGAGCAATGCAGGCTTGATCAGGCGGATCAAGGGTAATGCTCTTTGCTTGAGCAAAATGCGCTACATCAATGCTGCTCGGAAACGCATGAACATTCGGATGCTGATGTTGTTTTGCTTCGTACAAGCTTTGTCCACCTGTAAAGACCACATCTGCTCGGTTGAACAATTGCGCTTCCCAGGCTTTGAGGGCTTTGGATGCTCCTTTGAATGCTGCTAGCTCATCCATGCAGTCATAGACCACACAAAGCGGATCTAGATGGTTGGTGAAAGCTAATGCGATCGGCGTGTAGTACCAAAGAATCGGTTTCGAGATGCCAAACTCTGCAAACAGTTCATCGATCAGTGTTTGCTGCATTGCGGCAATCATTTCTTGGCTCATTCCATTGGGCAAATGAGGCACTACGACCCAAACCCCACACTCGCGCCTGCTCGTTTCTAATCGCCAAGAAGCACTCGATTCAAAGACAGGTTCTTCGATAAAAAAGGTTCGTCGCTGTGTTGCACAACGGCTGAGTAGGTGTTGAGGTCGTTGATAAACAAAGTCCCAGCGCAAGTGGGACAAACAGACTAAATCAGGTGAATTTGAATCAAGGGCTTCATGTTCAGAAAAACCGACATTAGAAGCCTGAAATTCTGAGGTCAGTGCGCTTTTTAGAAACCGCTTTTGACCCATCTCGATCGAACTGATACAACCGTTCAATCCCGTATTGAATGAGGACATAGATTTTTGAAGTTTCGATGTTGCTTGAGTTGCAATCACACATTCATTCAAAAATAATGACAATCGATCGTATTTCCTTCTATCCGAAGAGTTGGAAATGACCCGCCAAAGAGAATAGAAGAACTGAAAATTGAAATGTTTCTATCTGTTAATACTCTTTTAATTAGAGAAAAAAGCAAATTGCCATTCGTCAAATTTCTTCTATCTTAAGTCCGAACTTTTTTAAGTTAAAATATACGTATAAGCACTCTTGGTTTTGATTTAATTAGAGTCAAAAAATACATTCTTTTCGTGACCGAAATATCCCGAATATCTGTTGAAGCCATTTGAGCTTTTTGAAGTACTGTACTAAAAGTATCAGCAGCCAAAAAGTAAAGTTTCATCAAGAGTATTAATTTTGATGTTAGGTTTTATCTTGCTGCTGATAAACGTCGAAAGCAAAGCGCAACTTCTCCTATCTCAAGGAGCAATCTTCCATGAAACTACTCGGTAAAAGTTTCGATAGCACCGCTCACTCTGTTTCTAGTCCGATCGCACTTTGTCGCCAGCTTGAGATTGGCTACCCTCGCCCGCAACTTCAGCGATCGAACTGGATCAATCTCAACGGCTCCTGGAAATTCTCCTTTAATGATCAAGGAGACTGGAAGCAGCCGTTCGAGGTTTCTGCCTGGACTCATACGATCGAAGTTCCCTTTGCTCCCGAAACCGAGCGCAGCGGCATCGCAGATACTGGTTTTCATCCAAATTGCTGGTATGAGAGAGAATTTGAAGTTCCGATCGACCATCAGCGAGTTTTGCTCCATTTTGGTGCAGTAGACTATCAAGCCTCTGTTTGGGTGAATGGACAGTTTGTCGGCGGTCACGAAGGCGGACACACCCCGTTTAGCTTCGATATCACCGATTTTCTCAAGCCAGGAACCACACAGCGCGTGACCGTTTTCGCCCAGGATGATCCCCAAGATTTAGCAAAACCGAGAGGAAAACAAGACTGGCTCCCCGAAACGCACAGCATTTGGTATCCTCGCACAACCGGAATTTGGCAAACGGTCTGGGTCGAGTGTGTCCCACAAACCTACATTCAGAAGATCCGCTGGACTCCGCACTTCGAGCGCTGGGAAATTGGATTTGAAGCCTCGATGATCGGCGCGAAATGCGATGATTTGTACATCAAAGTTCGTTTGAGTGTTGGCGATCGGCTTCTGGTGAATGACACTTATGAAGTCGTAGACGAAGATATCAATCGCCGCATCGCACTTTCTGATCCGGGAATTGACGACTATCGCAATGCTTTGTTATGGAGCCCTGAAAAACCCACGCTGATCGATGCTCAGATCCAACTTTGGCATCAGGGAGTGTTGATCGATGAGGTGAAGTCCTACACGGCGATGCGAACCGTTGGAATTCAGCGCGATCGCTTTATGTTGAACGGTCATCCTTACTATCTCCGGTTAGTTTTGGATCAAGGCTATTGGACTGAGACTTTGATGACTCCGCCGTCTGATGAAGCTTTACGGTTGGACATCGAACTGACGAAGCGAATGGGCTTTAACGGGGTTCGCAAGCACCAAAAAATCGAAGATCCGCGCTTTTTGTACTGGGCGGATGTGATGGGGCTTTTAGTGTGGGAAGAAATGCCCAGTGCTTATCGCTTCACTCGTAAAGCCGTCGAACGCATTACAAAAGAATGGACGGAAGTGCTCGATCGTGATAGTAGCCATCCTTGCATCATTGCTTGGGTTCCATTTAACGAGTCGTGGGGGGTTCCGAACCTGGCAGAAACTCCTGCCCAGCGTCACTATGTTCAAGCGCTTTACTACTTGACCAAAACGCTCGATCCGACTCGTCCGGTAATCGGAAACGACGGCTGGGAAAGCACCACTACGGATGTTCTAGCCATTCATGACTATGATTGCCAACCTCAACGCTTGGCACAGCGGTATGGGCGCGAAGTGAAGCTCTCGGATCTCTTTCAGCATCAGCGACCCGGCGGACGAATTCTTACGCTAGATGGCTATCCACACAATGGACAGCCGATTATGCTGACTGAGTTTGGAGGCATTGCTTACACAAAACCGGCTGATGCTTTTGCCGACATAGCTTGGGGTTACGATCGCTCTTCGGATGTTGAAGGGTTGCAGCAGCGATATCGAGATCTTCTCACGGTGGTCAACCAGGTTGAGATGTTCGGGGGATTCTGTTATACGCAACTAACTGATACTTTCCAGGAAGCGAACGGGCTACTTTATGCCGATCGCACTCCTAAGTTTGACATTGCTGCGATCTCATCGGCGACAGTGGGACACGAGGTTTCACCTGCACTTACGGACTATATCGCTGCGCCCCATTGCAGCGGATCTTGGCAAAGTTAAAACACAGGGGCACGAATAGTTCGTGCCCCTAAAACCTCGATCGTAATCGTTCAATTAAGCTCCGGAACCTTCGCTAGTCGGCTGAGGTTCCATTTGTTTTAGCAGTTCGGGTAAAGGAATTCCTTTTTCCTCTGCTAAAGCTTCAGGCGGTTTTTGGTAGAACTGCGATCGCACATATTCACCTGTGTTTGCTATCGGGAGCGGCTTCATCTGGTGCGGAATCGAATAGTAGCGATGCGTTGGTCGCTGGATGTGTCGCTCTTGGATTGATTCATTGGAAATCTTTTTGCGGAGCTTGATGATTGCATCCATGATTGCTTCCGGTCGAGGGGGACAACCAGGAATGTAAATATCGATCGGCAAAATTTTATCAGCACCCCGAATTGCAGTCGGAGAGTCAGCGCTGAACATCCCGCCACTGATCATACAAGCACCCATCGCAATCACATATTTTGGATCGGGCATCTGTTGATACAATCGCAGCGTTGGAGCTGACATCTTCATATTTAATGTGCCTGCGAGAATCAGCAGATCTGCTTGACGCGGAGAAGCACGAGGAATTAGACCAAAGCGATCGAAGTCAAACCTTGAGCCGATTAATGCTGCAAATTCGATAAAGCAGCAAGCAGTTCCATACAATAGCGGCCACAAGCTAGAAAGTCGCGCCCAGTTGTAGAGGTCATCTACAGTCGTCAAAATGACATTTTCAGAAAGCTGACTGGTCACAGAGGGATATCCCACAGGATTGATGAGGGAATGTCCGTTATCGGAAGGAGATTCTGTCATAACGATAGTTAGAGAGTTTTGTGTGATTTAGCGATCGACCGATCCCATAATGATGTCGATACTGCCCAGAACAACCATTACATCGGCAAGCTTCGCGTCCTTGAGCAGATGCGGAAAGATTTGCAGATTGCAGAAATCAGCGGCGCGAATTTTCCAACGCCACGGAAACACATGATCATCGCCCACAATGAAAATGCCTAGCTCACCTTTGCCGCTTTCTACCCGGACGTAATGTTCGCCTTTCGGGATTTTGAAGGTGGGAGCAACTTTGCGACCGATAAATTGATAGTCAAAGCTATTCCATTCGGATTTTGGGCCTTCTGCAAGTCGCTTCGTTTCTAAGTTTTCGTAAGCTCCACCAGGCAATCCTTTTAGAGCTTGCCTGATGATTTTGACCGATTCGCGCATTTCTCGGATTCGGACAAAATAGCGCGCGAGAACATCACCTTCCTTTTCAGTAATGATGTCCCAATCAAAATCGTCATAGCATTCGTAGTGATCGACTCTGCGGAGATCCCATTCCACACCCGAACCGCGCAGCATCGGGCCTGACAAGCTCCAGGAGATCGCATCTTCGCGGCTAATCGTGCCGAGTCCAGCTAAACGACGCTGAAAGATTGGATTGTTCGTAATTAACCGCTCATATTCATCGACTTTGGGCAAAAAATAGTCGCAGAAATCAGCGCATTTATCAGTCCAGCCATATGGTAAATCGACTGCAAGTCCTCCTACTCTGAAGTAGTTATGATTGACCATTCGATAACCGGAAGCAGCTTCCCACAGGTCATAGATCAGCTCTCGTTCTCGAAAGATATAAAAGAACGGAGTTTGCGCTCCTAAATCTGCGGCAAATGGCCCAAGCCAGAGCAAATGATTTGCAATCCGATTCAGTTCCAGCATAATCACGCGAATGTAGCTGGCGCGTTTTGGAACCGGAATATTGGCTAATTTTTCAACTGCATTCACTGTGACGGCTTCGTTGAACATTCCTTCTGCGTAGTCCCAGCGGCTCACATAGGGAATATACATCGTCATTGTGCGATTCTCAGCGATTTTCTCCATACCGCGATGAAGATAGCCAATGACAGGCTCACAATCAATAACGTTCTCTCCGTCTAGCGTAACGACCAATCGACAGACACCGTGAGTTGAAGGATGATGCGGCCCCATGTTCAAAACCATAGGGTCGGTCTTCGTTTCAATGATTGGCATCAGAAATCCCCTTCCTAGTGAACAACCTTAGATCTCACACCTGAGTTTCTGCTAAATTAGCGAGTACAAAACGCTTCAACTTCTATCAAATGGTAGATGTTAGAAAAGTCAAAGCTTTCTAATTGCTGAATGAAGAAATAGTGCGGTGCTGTAATTCCGATCGCTAATTCTCAACCCTGCGTATTTGACCAAAGATTCTCAACCCTGCGTATTTGACCAAAGATAGATAGCAGCAGCGATTGCTCTCAATACTATAAGGAGACACAATTACCCGATTCCTTTGGACACTTGATCGACAGAATTGACTTTTTCTGTTTTGGTGAAACTCATAAGCATTCGATCAGATTTGCTAGTTGCTGTGAGTGTCTTTAACGATTGGATAGTTCCAGATTTGCTTCCTCCCGTGCTCTATTCCACCTAAATAAAAGCTTTATCACTAGAAACGCCATGAAAGACTACCGTTCCCTAGAGACTCGTTATGTTGTCACTCCCGCAGAACGCCAAAACGCCGAAATCGCTCCGACCGTAACTGAGCTATGGAACCAGCAGTCGCCTTATAATCGAAGCGCCTTGAATACCGGGATTGTCCATTTTGGCCCGGGTCGATTTTTTCGGGCACATCTTGCCCGCATCATTCACGAACACCTTGCCCAAAATGACCCGCGTTGGGGAATCTGCGGAGTAAGCCTCAAAAGCCAAAGCACGATCGCAACTCTGCAACCGCAAGACTTTCTCTATACAATGACCGAACGCTACAGCAGCGACGAACACTATGAATCGGTTAAAGTCATCGGTTCGCTTAGTCAAATCGTCAATGGAATTACGGAACGGGAAGCGGTGCTTGAGTTAATGACCTCGCCTGATGTCCATTTAGTGACGCTGACTATCACTCAAGCAGGCTACTGTCTCGATTCGCGCTTTCATCTCGATATCAGTCATGAATCGATCGTGCATGATCTGAGCCATCCCACTCATCCCACGACTGCGATCGGGTTTATTGTCGAAGCACTGCGTCGCCGCCGCGATCGTGATCTAATCCCTTTCACAACGCTCTCATGCGATAACTTGCCGAGAAACGGGGAAATCCTACAGCGGGCAGTTCTCAGCTATGCTCAACAGGTCGATCCTGATCTTGCCGCCTACATTGCGAACCATGCCACATTTCCAAATACTGTGGTCGATCGCATTGTGCCGCAGCACCAGACCTGTGATGATAAACAGACTTATCGACTGTTGCAGGTTCACGATCGTGATCCGATTGTTACAGAACCATTCTGGCAATTTGTAGTCGAAGATAAATTCACCAGCGATCGACCTTGTTGGGAAGAGACTGGCGTGACGATGACGGATGACATCACTCCTTTTCTATATCTCAAATCGAGATTTCTGAATGCAATGCACTCTTTTATTGCTTGTTTAGCAGTCAGAGCCGGAATTGAGTATGTACATCAAGCGCTAAGGCTGCCGGAATTTCACCTATTTCTCCGGCTCCTGATGGACGATATCACCACAGCGACACCCGTTGCTGATCAAATGTGTGAACAGTACATCGATCAGGTGTTAATTAGACTCAGTAACGAAGCGATGCCTGACGCGATCGAGCGAATTGCCGCAGAAACTTCTAGAAAGCTCGGTAAGTACATTCTGCCAATTCTGCAAGATGCTCATTGTCAGAAAGCTAGCTTGAATCGTCTGATCCTTCCGATCGCAGCTTGGATGCTGGCGGTGAGAGAAAGCGCGATCGAGTCGGGTAAATCGTTTGATCCTAAAGATAAGCCAGCGATCATTGCAGCAATTCAATCGGGAGCAAGCTTGAGCCAGATTGTTGGGCTAGAACCTTGTGAATGCGCTGAAATGCTGGATCAAGAATGCGATCGAGCCTTGGGAGAGATTCGGACTCATGGACTATCCGCTACTCTGAGACATTACAGCCAGGAGCATTTTCAGCATGACCTTATCTCAGCCGCATAGCGTCGTCTTGTTTGACCATGATGGGACGGTTGTAGATAGCGAAATTGTCGCCCTCAAAAGCGCCTGGAAACTCACGACGGAAATCGCGACTGAATTTCCCGGCGCACGACTCTATGATTTGCCTGACTTTATCAAACACTTTGCAGGGAAACCGTATCGAGAGATTTTGGCACAGCTTTATGTCGATGCGCCAACTGTTCTAAGCGAAGCTGATATTCAACGGCTAGTGCTAGAAGAAGAAGACCGCGCGATCGAGCATCTCAGTCTCGACGCGAAGCCAACAGCAGGAACGCCCGCTGTATTGTCCGAATTGTGTGATCGAGGAATTGAGTTTGCGCTAGTCAGTAACAGTAGCTTGAGACGGTTAGAGGCTTGTTTAACTGCCACTGATTTGACGGGCTATTTTAAGAGCGATCGCGTCTTTAGCGCTCACGATTCCCTCCCAGAGCAGCGACCTAAACCCTTACCCGATATCTATCTCTATGCTGCAAAGCGTTTGAACGCGGAGATTTCAAACTGTATTGCAGTTGAAGATTCGATTAGCGGAGTGAAATCTGCGGTTGCGGCTGGAATTCCCTTGATAGTGGGGTATGTGGGCGGAACGCATATCAACGAAAGTGAGCGCAACGATCGAGCTTCTGTTTTGCGATCGGCAGGAGTTCAATCAATTATCGAATCTATGTCTGATTTGACCCAATTTCTCTAAATCAGTCGCAAGAAAGAGTAGATTCCCACTGCTCTTTCCTAAATTTAATAGCGTGTAAAGGAATTCCTCAACTTATCGAATAGAAAGGTTTTATGAATATTGTAGGTAGAATCAAGCTTCCTAAATCAGCCGACATCACTGAATTATACATTCAGTGCAATGAAGCAGTATCGATCGACGAAGCAAGTGAAAGGGTTGCTCTACGTCAGGGCGGAATCATCTCTTCTAGCTCTTATTTCAATTCATTTTATGAAAAGTACTATGTCAAATACACCTCGCTGAGTTCTATTTACTACCGATTGAAACTAGAAGGCGATTTCAAAGTTACCGTCTACCGAGAGGTATCTGGTAAAAGCAGAAGAGAGACTGTTCTAGAAGAGAAATTCGAGCAATGCCAACTCTCAAAGCCTGTACAACTTTCATCGATCAATTTGCTTCAGAATGACAATGCTGGCAGAATCTATGTTGAACTGACTTGTTTAAGTGAGCAAGGAATCTTTGAGGCAGGTTGGATCGTAACCGATCAGCCAAAAGCGAGAGAAGTATCACTGGGCGTTGTGATTTGCACCTTCAAGAAGGAGAACTACGTCAGAAATGCATTAGGCACGCTCTTGCAGGATGAACTATTGCAAGATAAGAACCTCAAAGTTTTTGTGTCTGATAATGGTAGAACATTAAATCAGAACGAGTTCAAAGATTCACGAGTCAATCTATTTCCCAACAAAAATGCGGGTGGCAGCGGTGGCTTCACGAGAGGCATTATGGAAGCCTTAGAAGAAGGCAGTTCCTCGCATCTTTTATTGATGGATGACGACATCGAACTGGAAAGCGAAAGCATTTGTCGATTGTTCTCGGTGCATGAGTATGCAAAGACCGAATTGATCATTGCAGGCGGTTTACTGAGCTTGAACGAGAAGCATCTCTTGTACGAAGCAGGCGCAACATACAACGATGATTCTAGAACAAAGGGATCACCTGGCTCTCTAACTGCGCTCAATCACGAGATGGATCTGCGAAGCAATGAAGTACTCAATCAGTTACTAATCGAAGAAGATGCGGACTATGGCGGATTTTGGTTTTGCTCTTTCTCTAAAGCACTTGTAGAACAACTCAATCTACCGTTGCCGCTCTTTATCAAGCTAGACGATGTTGAGTTTTGCCTCAGAGCGAAAAAGACTTTGAATATCCCGATCGTAACATTTCCATCAATGGCAGTATGGCACCTTCCCGCATCTGCAAAAAATCTGAACTGGGAAACCTACTACTATTTCCGCAATGATTTGATCATTTATGCAGTGCATTACTCACCAAACTACACGCACGCGGTCAGCAACTATACAAAAGAGATTATGCTGGCATTGTTTAAGCCAGACTTCGATCGTGCCCAAATGTTGATCAAAGCCTTTGAGGACTATCTCAAGGGCCCAGATTTACTCAAAGATTCTGATCCAGAAATGGCGCACCCAGACACGCTGAAGCTTAGTCGAACTTATGAGAATCAAGACAAAGCTGACCCGTTTGCAAGTGTGAAGCTGTTGGCAAGATGGGCAAGTGTGGCGAGAAGAGGCAGTGCAGAATGGGAGACTGCGAGCAGTGCTTGGAAAAATGCGTCTGAAGAGTTGATGTCTCCGACCTTTTGGCGGCAGTATCTTGAACTAAAAGAACCTGCACGCTCAGGCGCAATTCGTTCTTGATTTTGATGTGAATTCGATGAGATATTTCGCTTCGATGGTAAATTCGCGAAGCCGAAACGTCTCATCGAGTTCACATTAGCTTGCCATCTATTCCGCCCAGTCTTTTGCCCAGTTCAGAGTTTGGTGAACTTGCTCGATCGAGGATGCTTCACAATACAACCGCAACACAGGTTCCGTTCCACTAAAGCGAATCAATAACCAGCTTTGATCTTCTAGGCGGAACTTATAGCCATCGTCAGTCTGACAACTGATCACCGCTTTTCCTGCAATGTTCTGAGGAGGCTGCGTTTTGAGTTGCTCTAGCAGTTTGGCACGGACTTCCATGCTGGCAAGCGGGAGATCAATTCGATCGTATTCCGCCGAAAATCCTGCTTTCTCTTGCAATCGACGGTAAAGCTCACCCAGATCAGTTCCCGTTTGCACAACTGTTTCGAGAACGTACAGAGCAGAAAGTAAAGCATCGCGTTCGGGAATGTGATGACCGTAGCCGATTCCGCCAGATTCTTCGCCGCCCAGTAGCACCTTCGTTTCGAGCATTCGATCAGCAATATATTTGTAACCAATCGGCGTTTCGTACACTGCAAGACCGTGCAGTTTCGCTACCAATGGCATCAAATCAGACCCGCTTACCGTTTTGACAAATTCGCCAGTAAATCCTTTCTGGATCAAATGTTCGAGCAAAATCGGGATCAGAATTTGAGAACTGAGAAAGTTTCCTTTCGCATCGACTGCACCGACTCGATCGGCATCGCCATCAAACACCAAACCCACCGCTAAACTATTGCCGTCAAAGTTCCGAATCGTATGCAGAATCTTCGGGAGATACTTCGGCAAGGGTTCCGGTGCGCCGCCGCCAAATAATGGATCGCGATCGCTGTTCAGTTCGTGAATCTCAATTCCCAACAATCGCCCTAATCCAGTCGCCGCTGCTCCGTGCATCACATCTGCAAATACGGTCACTTTGCCTTGTTCGATCGCGCTTTTAATTGCAGCGGTATCAACCAGCGATCGCAATCCCTCACAATAACTTTCCCAAGGATCAAACGTGCTGAAGGTTCCCGGTTTCGCTTCAGAAACAGGCGCGTCACTTGTTAACAACGCTTCGATTTTTTTCGTTACTTCGGGCGGGACTGATCCCCCGTGAGCGCTTTTCACCTTCAAGCCCGAATAGTTACCTGGATTGTGGCTTGCAGTAATGACGATCGCACCCAGCGCATTTAATTTCTTTGCTGCCCAACTAAACGCTGGAGTCGGAGCAAAGCTTTCAGAAAACAGAATATCAAAGCCAACTTTACGAATTGATTCTGCCGCAGTGCGAGCAAACTCCTCTGACAAAAATCTGCGATCGTATCCCACAATCACCGTATTGCTTCCGGTTTCTGCGCCGTAAACCTCGGATAGGACTTGAGCCGCGATCGGGGCAACTTGCATCACACGATCAAAGGTAAAATCGGCAGCAATCACGCCGCGCCAGCCATCGGTGCCAAACTGAATCGGATTAATTGTTGTAATTGTCATCGGCGCGTGAGCCATGATCGCACTTCTCCTCAAGTCACAAAACAAACATCATTCGGAACAAAAACCAGTGTAGCGGGGATATCTTAGACTCAAGCGAGTTTTTTGATCTTCCTTCTGTTTCTTTACAGCTTGCCGCAAGCTTTCCAGGACGGTTCACGATTTTTTCGCACATTGCATCACGCAAGGCACACTCTGATTCAGTTCAAATTTGGTATAACCTTCAGCATTGTTCAAAGTGTGATTTATGCGGGCTTCGTTGGTTTGGATGATGGCGATCGCGTCAGGTGCAACGGTCGCGAATTTGTACTACAATCAGCCGCTTTTGGCGAAGATTGCTCAACAGTTTGGAGTCTCAGCCGAAGGAGTCGGAGCGATTCCGATGTTGACGCAGATTGGTTATGCGATCGGGATTTTGTTCATCGTGCCGTTGGGTGACCGCATTGAGCGGCGACGGTTGATCGTGACGATGACGGGATGTACTGCGATCGCGCTATTGCTAGCGGCGTTGGCGACGAATTTGGTTTGGTTGAGTGTGGCGAGTTTTGCGATCGGAGTGAGTGCGGTTTCGGCTCAGATTCTCGTTCCGTTTGCGGCGCAGTTGTGCGAACCAGAGCAGCGCGGCAAAGTGGTCGGGATGGTGATGAGCGGGCTGTTTATTGGCATTCTGGTAGCGCGGACTGTGAGCGGATTTGTCGGGGAGAGAATTGGCTGGCAGGCGATGTATGGGTTAGCGAGTGGTGTGATGATGCTATTCGCGATCGTATTATCGAAACAGTTGCCGCGCTATCAGTCGAGCTTGAAAATGGCTTATCCTGCATTATTGCGATCGATGTTTGATCTGATGCAGCGAGAGCCAGCATTACAGGTTTCATCATGGATCGGCGCGATGTCGTTTGGGGCGTTTAGTGCGTTTTGGAGTACGCTCGTATTTTTGCTAGAACAACCGCCGTATCAGTATGGGAGTGGTGTGGCGGGATTGTTTGGATTGGTCGGAGTGGCGGGGGCGTTGGTGGCTCCAGTCGTGGGAAAGATTGCCGATCGTCGTAGTCCAGCTTTTACGGTGCAGTTAGGCATTCTGATGACGACTGCTTCGTTTTTAGTGTTTTGGGTGTTTGGCAAACAGATAGCTGGATTGATCATTGGCGTGATTTTGTTGGATTTGGGAGTCCAGACGACTCAGATTTCTAATCAAGCGACGATCTACAGTTTGCCTGCCGAGTTTCATAGTCGTTTGAATGCGGTGTACATTATGCTTTACTTCGTGGGCGGCGCATTGGGGTCATATTTGGGAACCTATAGCTGGAATCGATTTCAGTGGAATGGAGTTTGCGCGATCGGGTTTGGCATGATGATTGCGGCTTGGGCGGGATTGTTCTGGCGACGACAACGTTTGAAAGCTGTATGAATCTGGTGTGTGAGCTTCAAGAATTATTGGTGCAATTTCTCAGAGAACACGGACTTTTATCACTTTTAGAAAAGCAAAATCGCTGGCTGATTTAGCCTCGGAAATAGTGGTATTGCAGAGTTTGTAAGGGAATGATAAAGATGCTTTTTCCTAAACTGCCCTGAAACGTTTTATATGAATTCCAAGTCGGTTATAGAAATTGATATTTCGTCGATCGCATCAATGATTCCGGGCGCGATTTTTCAGATAAGCGCGATCGAGAATTACTACAGAATTGATTACATTAGCGATCGTCTGTCTACTGTGATCGGTGTTCCTAGTTCCTTTGAGGCTTTGGAAGATCGAATCGATTCTAAAGATGTCGATCGCTTTCGAGAGTCATTAAAGAAGGCAATTAGTCGCGCAACCGCTTGGAGTTTTGAGGGACAAATCAGACAAACGAATGAACAAACTAAGTGGGTTCAAATCTCAGCAGAATTGTCTAAAACTACTTGCAATACAACAACTTACTGTGGAATTATCACTGAGATCACAAAACGCAAACAAGTCGAGCTTGGATTACGAAAATCGCGACAAAAGCTGTTGGCAAACTTATCGAGTCAGGTGACAAAACTCCAACAAAGTCAGAATCTACTTCAGCGAATTATTGATAATACAAATGCCAGTGTTTTTGTAAAAGAATATCGAGAGACAAACGGAACTTATATTTTACTCAATCGAGAATTTTCCCATCGATTCAACTTTGATCAAGAACGCGACCAGGGAAAAACTGACTATGAGCTATTTGATCCTGAGACTGCCGAGGCGTTTCAAGCTGCAGATCGAGCTGCATTAGCCGCTGGAGTTCCGATTCAGATCGAGGAATTGGAACCGCGCCAAGACGGATTACACACGGCGATCGTGGTTAAATTCCCGCTCTTTGATGAACAAGGACAAGCGTTCGCAATTGGTGGAATTGCCACAGATATCACCGAACTCAAACGCACCAAAAAGATTTTAGAGGAAGCGAATGAAGAACTAGAACGCCGCGTAACAGAGCGAACTTCAGAACTTTCTCAAAGAAACGAAGAATTAGAAGCAACCCTGCTCAATTTAAATCAAACACAAACGCAATTAATTCAAAGTGAAAAAATGTCTGGTTTAGGGCAATTAGTCGCTGGGATTGCTCACGAAATTAATAATCCGGTCAATTTTATTCACGGCAATTTACGTCATGCAGATTCTTACACAAATGATTTGCTTACACTCATTCAGCTTTATCAGAAACACTATTCCACCCCGATCGCTGAAATCCAAAACGCAATTGATGAAATTGATCTTAATTTCTTGATCGCTGATATTCCAGATGTTTTTGCTTCCATGCGAACGGGAACCACTCGAATTCAATCGATCGTACAATCGCTGCGATCGTTCTCTCGACTCGATGAAGCGGAACTAAAAACAAGCGATCTTCATGATGGAATCGAGCAGACTTTAACGCTGTTACAGCACCGTTTGAAATCTCAAAAAATCAAGGTCACAAAGCATTACGGGACGGTTTCCCCGATTCAGTGCTATGCGGGACAACTCAACCAAGCGTGGATGAATCTGATGAGCAATGCGATCGATGCCGTTGATGCCGTTGAACAACGCACGATCGAGATCTGCACAAAACAACATTTCGATCAAACCGTAGAAGTCCGGATTCGAGATACAGGAGTTGGAATCGCAGCAGAGATACGATCGCGAATCTTTGATCCATTTTTCACGACAAAACCTGTGGGCAAAGGAACTGGAATGGGATTGGCACTTTGTTACAAAACAATCGTGGAACAGCATCACGGCTCGATCAATTGCTGCTCTATTTCTCCTCAAGGCACTGAGTTTGTCATCAAAATTCCGAATTTCGGATAGAGAAAAGACGGAATCGCTATGATCGGGAGCGAAGAGAGCCGATAAAGATGGTAGGAGCCTCGATCGATGCTGAGTGCAGGACAAACGCTGTACGATCGCTATCAACTGCAAGAAAAATTGGGTCACGGCGCAGGACGACAGACTTGGTTAGCGATCGATCTTTCCGCCAAATCTGAGCCTGTGATCGTCAAACTATTAGCGTTTGGGGAACAGTCGCAGTGGGATGATCTCAAACTATTTGAGCGAGAGTCACAGATTCTACGACAGTTAGACCATCCGCGCATTCCAAAATGTCGGGATTCTTTTTCGATCGACGATCGCATTCTCTGGTT
Source organism: Phormidium tanganyikae FI6-MK23 (assembly GCA_019359175.1). Classification (GTDB taxonomy): domain Bacteria; phylum Cyanobacteriota; class Cyanobacteriia; order Leptolyngbyales; family Leptolyngbyaceae; genus Leptolyngbya; species Leptolyngbya tanganyikae. Next base: position 267,507 of record JAHHHU010000001.1, on the reverse strand, counting down.
TGGCTTGGTGCAAGACTACATTCCGGGAACTTCGCTGAAACAGTTGATTCAAGACGGCAAGCGCTTTTCAGAAGAGGAAGTGCGAAAAATCGCGATCGAGATTCTGACCATTCTGCGCGATTTGCATAGCCTAAATCCGGCAGTTCTCCATCGCGATATCAAACCGAGCAATCTGATTCTGGGAGCCGATCAGCAGATTTATTTAGTCGATTTTGGAGCCGTACAAGACCGTGCCAGTGTAGAAGGCGCAACCTTCACCGTCGTTGGAACATACGGCTATACCCCGATCGAACAGTTTGGCGGTCGTGCGGTTGCCAGTTCTGATCTCTATGCGTTGGGCGCAACGTTGATTCATTTACTCACAGGAGCATCCCCGGCAGATTTACCACAGCGTTATCTCAGGATTCAATGGCGCGATCGCGTCACGTTATCGCCAGCGTTGGCAGATTGGATTGATCAGCTTTCCCATCCCGATCTAGAGCAACGGTTTCAATCCGCAATTCAGGCAATGGATCGCCTAAATTTAGCGAACACGGTGTCTTATGCCCCAGTCGAACGCCCGAAAAATACGCGGATTCAACTATCTCGATCGAAAAAACGTTTAGAAATCGTCATTCCGAAGCAAACCCAAGAAGACGAATCGCGCTTAGAAATTTTAGGACTGTTAGCGGCATTGCCTGTTTTAATGTTCGTCGCTCCAATGCTGTTGTTTGTGTCGATCGTTGGAGTCTTGAGTTCTGCAAGCTGGATTCTTCTTCTAGGATTGATTGTGTTTGTGATGTTCATCAGCCCATCGTTTCAGCGGACTTATGTAAAGTTCGATCGCCGCGAATTTATCGTCGAAACGCAGCGATTCAAAACGACCAGCAATCGGATGACAGGCATTACCCGCGACATTCGAGAAGTCCGACGCGACTCAAACGGACTGATTACGATCACATCCGGCCCCTATCGCACCGGATATCGGCTGCATCAATTTGGACAGGAACTCACCGATTTCGAGCAGGCTTGGGTTCTGAAAGAAATACGATCGTGGTTAAAACTCAAATCTGAGATTTAGCGCAAGATTTTGTTAAGTTCCGCAAAGATGGGAGAATAGAGCTAATCCAAAACACTCATCGATCGCACCATTATGGCTGAAATCCAATTCTCGAAAGGCATTACCGAAGAAGTCATTCCCGATGTCCGTTTAACGCGCTCAAAAGACGGAACCAACGGAACCGCAACCTTCATTTTTGACAAACCGAAAGCCCTCGAAGCAGAAAACACCGACAGCATCACCGGGATGTATATGCTCGATGAAGAAGGCGAAATTGTCACCCGCGAAGTCAAAGCCAAATTCATCAACGGTCAGCCTGCCGCACTCGAAGCGCTCTACATTATGAAATCCGTAGAAGATTGGGAACGCTTCATCCGATTTATGGATCGCTACGCCGAATCCAACGATCTAGGGTTCACAAAGTCATAATGTCTCATCAGCCGCACCCGGATGAACACACGATCGCAGTGTCATGCGCTGTGATCACCGTGAGCGACACCCGCACGATCGACACCGATCGCAGCGGACAACTGATCCAACAGCTTTTGAAACAAGCCGGGCACACGATCGCTCACGCTGCGATCGTGCCGGACGAACCTGATCAAATTCGCGCTCAGTTCGCAACGCTCCCGACCGTAGATGTGGTGATTCTCAACGGTGGAACAGGCATCGCACCTAGAGATACAACGTATGACGCGATCGAACAATTACTCGAAAAAACACTTCCAGGATTCGGGGAAATCTTTCGATCGTTGAGCTACGCCGAAATCGGATCGAGAGCGATCGCATCAAGAGCGATCGCGGGCGTGTATTCAGGAAAACTCATTTTTTCACTCCCCGGCTCATCAAACGCAGTGAAATTAGCGATCGAGCAGCTTATCCTGCCGGAACTCGTGCATCTTGTCACTCAACTCAAAAAATAGCTCGCCTCGGAAAACTGCGATCGTCCTTCAAGAAAAGTAAACCCCGGTCTATCAGCTTACCCTTCTAAGGACTATACTAGGAAAGTTGTTTAAATCTTCGAGTCAAACGAGGAACTTTCAATGTCGCGATATCGAGGACCCCGACTCAGAATCACCCGTCGTCTGGGAGACTTACCCGGACTGACGAGAAAATCCGCCCGCCGCGCCTATCCCCCTGGACAGCATGGGCAAGCACGTAAAAAGCGCTCAGAATATGCGGTACGTCTAGAAGAAAAGCAAAAATTGCGCTTTAACTACGGTGTGAGCGAAAAGCAATTGCTTCGCTACGTGCGAAAAGCGCGACGCGCATCCGGTTCGACCGGACAAGTGCTACTACAACTGTTGGAAATGCGGCTAGATAACACCGTGTTTCGGTTGGGCATGGCTCCAACGATTCCGGGCGCACGTCAGCTCGTCAATCACGGTCACGTTACCATCAACGGCAAAGTCGTAGATATTGCAAGCTACAACTGCCGTCCCGGTGATGTCGTTGCAGTCCGCGATCGCGATCGCTCTCGCAAGCTCGTCGAAGCAAATCTGCAATATCCCGGTTTGTCAAACTTGCCGAGTCATTTGGAGTTCGATAAGAACAAGATGACCGGAAAAGTGAATAGCGTTATCGATCGAGAATGGGTAGCACTGCAAATTAATGAACTGCTAGTCGTTGAGTACTACTCACGTCAGGCATAAAGTTTTTTCCGAAATCGATATTCTCCGCGGCAATTGAATATCTTTGACAGCCTCCTTCGTTCCGTCAGCGTGGGAGGTTTCGTCTTTATGAGCAAAAACGCTGCAAACTCTGAGTGATCTCTTTCTGCTATTCTCATAAATGCTTTACACGATAGAAGACCATGTTAGATCTGACTGGAAAGAACGCACTTGTCACGGGAATTGCTAACAATCGCTCGATCGCATGGGGCATCGCTCAACAGCTACACAAAGCAGGAGCCAATATTGGCATCACGTATCTACCCGACGAAAAAGGCAAAGCAGAAAAGAAAGTCGCAGAACTGACCGAACCCTTGCAGCCAAGCCTATTTTTGCCGCTAAATGTGCAGGATGATGCTCAGATCGAAAGCGCTTTTAAGACGGTGCGGGATAAGTGGGGCAAGTTAGACATTCTGATTCACTGTCTTGCTTTTGCGAGTAGAGATGATTTATCGGGTGACTTTTCCGGGACTTCACGCAGCGGTTATGCGCTTGCGCTCGAAATCAGTTCCTATTCGCTTGTACAGCTTGCAGGAGCCGCAAAACCGCTGATGAGCGAAGGCGGTAGCATTGTGACTCTAACCTATCTCGGCGGCGTGAAAGTGATCCCGAACTATAACGTGATGGGGATTGCAAAAGCAGCTTTAGAAATGAACGTGCGCTATCTGGCTGCAGAACTGGGTCAGAACAACATTCGCGTCAATGCAATTTCAGCCGGGCCGATTCGCACACTCGCTTCCTCGGCGGTCGGCGGCATTCTTGACATGATTCACCACGTCGAGGAGGTTGCACCCCTACGCCGAACTGTTACCCAAATTGAAGTGGGCAATACGGCGGCGTTTCTGTGTAGTGAGTTGTCGAGCGGGATTACTGGACAGGTGATCTATGTCGATGGGGGTTACGAAATTATGGGAATGACGGGAACGAAAGCATCAGACTAGGAATTACGATCGCAGCTCAATCGCCGTAGGAATGTGCCATCTCTACGGCGATCGCCATTAGAACGCGCCTTTCCTGACCACAATGACGTAGACCGTTTTTGCAATCAGCACCAAATCATAGAAAGGAGTCCAAATCGTTTGATAGCGCAGATCCATCTGCACCACGTCTTCAAAATCCTTTATCATCGATCGACCACTGACCTGCCATTCTCCGGTAAGTCCAGGCTTCACGTTTAAGCGCTGCCAATGATGATCCGCGTACAAAGCCACCTCGTCTGAAGTCGGCGGACGGGTTCCGACTAGGCTCATTTCTCCGCGCAGCACATTCCAAAACTGTGGAAGTTCATCTAAGCTCGTCTTGCGTAAAAAGCATCCAATGCGAGTAATTCGCGGATCTTGGCGATTTTTGAAAATCAAGCCGTCCGCCTCATTCTCGACTTGAGACTTCAGCCCGTCTGCACCGTCGATCATTGATCGAAATTTGTACATTCGGAACGTCTTGCCGAGTAAGCCATGCCGCTCCTGGCTATAAAAAATCGGGCCGGGGCTATCGAACCGAATCGCGATCGCAATCGGCAAAAACACCACTGCAACAATCAGCAACCCAATCAGACTGCCGAAAATATCAATAAAGCGTTTCAAAACCGAAGTCGTCGAGCGATGCGGAACCTGAAAACTGGTAGCAGATGCAATCTGAGAATCTGGAATCGACGAATCGATAATGGGGTTAAACATAGTCCGAGCTAATGATTGAAACCGTGGTATCACTGAGCCAAACCGCGCGTTTTCATGTAAAGCCTATCGAAACCGCGAAGTCTCTAGACGTTTTTCCTCCAATAATTCCTCAAAACTTTTTACTCTTCTGCTCGATCGCTATTTTTATGAAGCTTTGATGAAGCTTGTTCTCGGTGATTCCAAAAATTTCCCGGAGAAACACGGAAAAGCACGATAGAAATACGCAAGTAGAATGGCATTGAATAGAATTCAGTGTGAGAGGAGAAAACCGTGGAATCGCAACCTTTAGCCGCGATCGTTCAAGAACTGGCAGAAACCACGATCGCGGCATCTGAAACGATCGAGCAGCTCTCTGATCGACTCGATACGATCACAACACAGGTTGATCAGCAAGGTCAACAAATCTTTGCATTAACAAATGCACTGCAAACTTTGACCGATAATCAATCCACGCTGGTTTCTCACATCGCCCATCTCACCGAAACTCTAGAGCGTATTGCAACGTCATTAGAAGCAGGAAACGGCAGCGTTTCCTAAGTAGTAGAAAATTCTGAGAAACGTTTTATACTAAAACCTCAGTTGAATCGGGCAGGCAAAGCGAACCTGAGTCGCAGCCTTACCCATTCGGGTAAGTGATTTTATGATCAACTCTGCGGCACACTCTATATCAGGGTAATGAGGACGGCAACCATGACACGAGCAGAACAAATCACAGCCGACTGGCGATCGCGGCTACAGACCGAACTTTCACGAAGCAATGACACGACTCGCGAAAGTATTATCCGATGGTTGCTCGGTGCGGAACTCGATCGCTTTGACAGCTACACCCCTGAACGCCTCGAAATCGAAGTGCAGGCGATGGACTATCGCTACCGCATTCTGATTCAACGCTATTTTGAGATACCGCCCCAACGCGCGTATAAGAACCTGATTCAGCGTTTGGGGAGTATGTTTGTGATTCGCAACAAAATTAGTACTTGGATTGCGTTATCGCGCGATCGTCAAACAACGGTCGTGGATGTATTGCAGGAAGTGATTCAGGACTTGTTGCAGAACGATAAATATATGCAGGAGCAAGTGAGTTGGATTGCTCAGTGCGCTGAAGATGCGCGGCTTCGCAATGCGATCGTTCTCACGGCAACAGAAGAATACTGCCTGCGCCCGATTCGCAATCAGCCGCTATTGGTTTATCGCTTTGTGAATTATCAGAAGCGGACGCAGCGGGGCGGAATGACGCAAGTTCCGGCAGCCGATTTTATTCGATTAGTGTCCGAAGAGATTGCGCCTGATGACTCAGAAGGGTCGGTGAGTTTGCTCGATGGGGAAGCGGTTGCGCAGTTTCAAGAAGAGCAGGCTCAACAGCAGCAGCAAGAACTCCGAAGCGCGATCGTTAAACAGTTTGAAGATTATCTAATTGAGAAAGTTGGAAGCGATGCGGCGCAGTGGTTGCAGCTTTATTTACAGGGTAAAACGCAAGAAGCGATCGCGCAAATGCTCGATATGCCGATTAAGCAGGTCTATCGATTGCGCGAAAAGGTAAATTATCATGCAGTGCGGGTGTTTGCCCAAAAGAGCCAGCCTGAACTGGTCACAGAATGGCTCGGACGCTAAACATCAAAGCTTAGGTCAGTTCAGGGAGTCCTCTCACTCGTGGAAGATTTAGGGGGCTTCCCCGATTCATAATCGGGATCGAGAAACCTCAAATCCCAAATGCTCCAAAATCGATCGAGCAACACGATCGCAAGCCCCTTCACCGCCCAAAGTTTCCCGCATCTCTTGATATCCGGCGATCGTTTTCTCTCGATTCTCCGGTTTCAATAACTCTAATGACGACAGCGCTAAACTTTCAGGCGTTGCATCATCTTGAATGAACTCTGGCACGATCACTTTCATATTGACCAAATTCGGCGGCGAGACAAACTGAACTTTGAGCTTCAGAATGTTCTTAGCGATCCAAAAAGTCAGCGGAGATAAACGGTACATAATCACTTGGGGCACATTCAGCAAAGCGATCTCAAGGTTCACCGTCCCGGATTTTGTGATTGCTAAATCCGCTGCCGCGATCGCATCGAGGGGCGATCCTTCGACAATTTCGGCTTGTAGTTGGTAATCGTCGATCGCTTGAGCAATATCCGATCGGTACTTCTCCAGTGACAAAGGAACTAGAAATCGTACCTCTGGAATCTTTTCCTGAATTTGCTGCGCTGCTTTAAATATCACAGGCATCATGTACTTAATTTCTTGCTGCCGAGAAGCTGGAAGCAGGACGATCGCAGTTTGATCCGGCGAAATTCCCAATTTTGCGCGGGAAGTTGAGCGATCGGGCGCACTTTTCATTCGATCGACTAACGGATGCCCCACAAAAATCGCATTCGCACCTTTTGATTTGTAATACTCTGCCTCAAGCGGAAAAATCGAATAGATATAATCGCTGATCTGAACAATCCACTGAGTTTTTTTCTGATTAATCGCCACGACCCATTCTTGCGGCGCAATAAAGTAGACCGTCGGCACAGTCGGCAAATGTTTACGCACGTACAGCCCGATGCTGATGTTTGGATCGCTGTAATCGATCATCACCACCATATTCGGGGGATTCTCGCGCAAATGCCGCTTTGCTCGACGCTGAACACTCAGAGTCGGAAACAAATAGGGCAAACCTTCCACAATTCCCATCGAACCAATTTCAGTGGTCTTACCCAACAGTCTTGCGCCTGCGGCTTCCATGCGATCGCCACCCAACGCTAAAACTTCGATTTCTGCTCCGATCTTCTCAGCGTGTGAATACAGCGACTTGACCAACAGTGCGCCTTGCAGATCGCCGGACACTTCGCCAGTACTAATAAAAATCCGTTTTTTCATTCGCTTTTGATCTATTCGCTTTTGAGAGTTGCGCTCGGTGTCAGTCCTCTGCGTCCCGGTGAAAGAGACAGTTGAATAAATTGCTGGAAGTGCTGAATATGCTCGTTTTCCGGCAGTAGATCGAGTCGCTCTAACGCCTCATTCATCGTTAAGCCTGATCGAAAAACCGTTCGATACGCTTTCTTCAGCAGATTAATATCTTCAGCCGAAAAGCCCGATCGCTGAGGTCCAACCTGGTGAAACGCGCGAATTCGGGAAGGATTGCCCTCGACAATCACAAACGGCGGCACATCTCGATCGATGCGACTCATCCCGCCGATCATCGCGTGTCGCCCAATCCAAACAAACTGATGAATTCCCAACACACCGCTCAATCTGGCTTTTGATTCGATATGCACATGACCCGCCATTTGCACCGAATTCGCAATAATCACCTGATCTTCGATCACGCATTCATGCCCGACATGAACATACGCCATCAGCAGATTTCCGTTTCCGATCAGCGTAATGCGATCGGAAAACGTCGGGCGATGAATCGTCACAAACTCGCGGATTTGATTCCCATTGCCGATCCGCACTAAGCCGAGTGAACCATCGTATTTCAAATCCTGCGGCTCAAGTCCGATAGCGGCTCCCGGAAAAATCTGATTGCGTTCCCCAATCTCCGTCCAACCCTCGATCACCGCATGATGCCCCACACTTGATCCCGCCCCGATTTTGACGTATTCCCCAATGACCGCATAGGCTCCAACTTGGACGGTTGGATGAAGTTGAGCATTCGGGTGGATCACAGCGGTCGGGTGAATCAATGTAGGGATCATAGATAGAGGGTAGAAAGGCTAGGAGCTAGGAAAAAGGGAAGCAATCGATCATCGCCAAACAGTGATCCCGCTGTCCTTAATCGACTAGCGCAAACATTAAATCACCTTGACAGGCTAGCTGTCCGTCAACTTCAGCACGACCGCGCATCTTTCCAAAACGACGAGCCTTGACCGAGAGCAGTTCCACCGTCATAACCAGTTGATCACCTGGCACAACCGGACGACGGAACTTCACCCCATCAATTCCAGCAAACATGAATAATCCATTCTGCACATCTGCCATTTGTGTCAGAACCACTCCGCCAACCTGCGCCATCGCCTCGACAATCAGCACGCCCGGCATAATCGGACGACCCGGAAAATGTCCCTGAAACTGCGGCTCATTGAACGAAACATTCTTAATTCCCGTCGCCATTTTTCCGGGCACAAAGTCAATGATCCGATCGACTAATGCAAACGGATAGCGATGCGGTAAGAGTTGATGAATTTCTTCGATCGTGAATGTAGTTTTGATTTGCGGTTGAGCCACTTCTAAATTCTCGGTCGGAGCAGTGTGGGTTTCAATCAAGGTTGACATGGGCGTTGGAGTTAAAGGGCTAGAAAGGGCAGACCTAAGGACTTAACAGTTGACGCACCAGTTGAGTGTGCAACCCATGACTCGCTTTGTATGCCAAAAAGTGAGCGGTTGGAAACGTCCCCAGTAAACTGAGATCTCCTATTAAGTCTAGAAGTTTATGGCGTGCTGGTTCATTTGAAAAGCGCAAAGGTGGATTAATCCATCCGTCCGTGCTGCACACTAAAGCATTTTCAAGCGATCCGCCTTTAATTAAACCATTTGCCCGTAACTGTTCGATCTGATCGGCAAATCCAAAGGTTCGCGCCGGAGCGATTTCCTGCGCGAATGTGTCTGGATCAAATTGCCAACTGTGCCACTGATTCCCGATCGCGCTCAGTTCAAAGTCAATCCCATACGAAAAGCGCAGTTCCGCAGACGGTAACGCTGCTACAAACGCATCTCCATGCCGCACGAACACGGGTTCGGTAATGATGAACGACGAAACTTCCGCTGTTTGTTCAATCACTCCCGCTTGAGCGATCGCGCTTGTCCACGAGCGCGCCGACCCGTCGAGCAGCGGCACTTCTGCCCCGTCCACTTCAATCCGCGCGTTGTCGATTCCCATCCCTGCAAGCGATGCCAGCAAGTGTTCAACAGTGCGAATCTTCGCGTCTCCATTCACAAGTTCCGTTGAGAGCATCGTTTCCCGGACGAATTCGATTCGAGCCGGAATCTCCGGTGCATCGGGTAAATCCGTCCGCACAAAGTATCGCCCCCGTCCCGATTCTGCGGGCAGGACTCGCGCGGTTGCCACGGCTCCCGTATGCAGCCCAACTCCGTGACAAGAGAACGCTTCAGAAAGCGATCGCGTTTTTTGTTGAGTGATGCAGCCCTGCCGATTGACCATTTAGAAACGTTCTCCAAATCCAAAGCGAATATTGTTTCCGCCTCGATCGTTAAAACCAAAGTCGATCCGAATCGGGCCAAGCGGGCCGGCCTGCACCCGCAAGCCAACTCCGTACCCGATGCCGCTACCGGGTTTATTTCGCACTCCGGCTGGATTTCCGGGCACACTGTTACCTGTGCCTAAATCGGTTGCCGCATCAACAAACAGCGCACCCGATACGATCGAGAACACGGGGAATCGATACTCTGCGGTGGCTTGAATGAAGCTCCGACCGCTACCGACCTCGCCTTCATCGTAACCCCGTACCGAATTGGTTCCACCGAGCGGAAACGCTTCATACGGTGGCAAATCACCCACGACCGTTCCGCCTTGAACGTTAAAGGCAAAGGCTTGGGCGCATCGTCCTTGGGGGGTTTGCTGTTGATCTAATCGACGCGGATCGCGATCTCGACACTCTGGAGTAAGTTTGGTCAGTCGTGTCGGAATGTAGAAGCTGTAGCTGCCTCGAAGACGATTGAAGAAAATACTGCCCGACCCGATCGGAACCGATTGTTCAGTACTGAGTTGCAGGACTGAACCGCGAGTCGGTCGGAGGAAATCATCGCGTCGATCGCGTCTCACGGAGAGTTGCCCGGTGAACAGATCATCCTTACCTGAGCGATCAAACGTTAGCGGATTTCCCAGTTCGTCTACCGTTCGACGAATTCCTTCAGCATCGGATGCCGTGACTCGTTGATACTGCAAACCGAGAGAAGCTGTCCATTCTGAGCGCTCAAACACATTTTTCGACAGCGGACGCGCGAAGCTAATTCCGCCACCTGTGCGATTAATTCGGGGTCGATCGCGCTCGTCATTCGGCAATCGAACTTCCGGATCGCCACCGTCAAAGATCAGCGAAATCGTTCTACGGCGGAACACGCTCAACGTATAAGAAGTTCGGAACGGATCGCCTCCAATCCACGGATCAGTAAAGCTCAATTCATACTGCTGATCGCGCTGACCGATTTGAACTTCAGCGTTGAGCTTTTGATTATTGCCGCCGACGTTTTGCTGCCCATAGCTGACGCTACCAAACAGACCGCTCGCAGAACTAAAACCACCCGCAAGCCCAATGTTTCCGCTATTTCGCTCAACCGCATTCACGACAAGAACCACTTTGCTCCGATCTTCACCGACATCGAGTGACGGACGCAAATCCTCAAACAGACCCAATCCAAACAACCGTTGGAAATCACGTTCTAAAACCGTTCGGTTAAACACTGATCCGGGCTTCAGTTCAAGTTCACGAGTGACAATATATTCGCGCGTTCTGCCTCGAATCGGATTGCCTTTCGCATCCCGATCGCTGCCTTCTTTGTTGATAAATCGCACCTGAATCCGCTCGATTTCTCCTTCCGCAACCTGCAAAACTACGGTTCCGTCTGGGTTCACCTGCGGCTGTTGGGCGTTCGTTACCTGCGCCAACACAAACCCGCGATCTTGGTAAAACTTCGTCAGTTCTTGAATGCCAGTTTGCAGATCTCGGAAATTCGTAGTTTTGCCGTACTGCGTTCCAAAAATACGATCGACTTCGGTTTGGGGCACGATTTTACCCCCTTGAAGCTGTACCGATCGTAGAACCGGATTTGATGCAACTTCAAATGTCACCCGCACTCCAAGCGGCGTATCTTCTGGGGTCGCTCTCACATTCGAGAAGAATCCAGTCGCAAATACCGCGTTGATATCGTTTTGAAGCTGAGTTCGCGTGGTGGTTCGTCCCGCCTGCGTCTGAATCACTCGATAAACTTCTTGCTGCAATTCCTCATTGACACCCGTGACCAGAACTTCAGACACCAAAACTCTGGGTTCATCTGGAGCAGGTTGGGCAGGTTGAGGTTGAGTCGGCTGTCCGGGTTGTGCAGGCTGTCCGGGCTGGATCGGTTGTCCCGGTTGCAGCGGTTGAGTTTGGACAGGCGTTTCTGGAGTGGTTGGAGCCTGTTGCCCTTCCGTTGAGGGAGTGGTCGGGGGAGTCGTGGTCGTTCCCGGCGGCACACTCGGCGTAGTTCCTGGATTGGGAACCGTTGGAATATTTGGAGCCGCAGGAATCGGGGCGGCAGGAGACGTATTGATTTGAATCCGATCGGGCGTTCCTTGCTCGATCGTGCCTTGAGCCACTTTTTTCAATTGAGCAAGCGATGGCATTCCGGCAGAGTTGCGAGTTTGCATCACCGGAATGGTTTCGACCACCACATTTCCTGCCTGCGGTTTAGGAATGCTGGCAACGGTCGATCGAGCAGTCGATTTTGCCTGCGGTTGGACTGGCTGATTGGGCGATTTTGCCACAGCAGAACGAGATAAGCCAAGCGTCGCCGTTAACGCAAACGTAGCCATCACAACAGGGGATAAGCGCATAGTATTCACAGTTTTTCGCACGTCCTCACACTTTCTGCTCAAGGCAGACACAACAATATCACACTGATTCCGATTAAACGGCAAGATTGTACCGCACCCTGAGTATCGATACTCATTCAAGTAGGACTGATTTTGAACTGGCTAATGCGAATTCGTCCGATCATACAGTTTGTTCCAGTACCCTTTCCATCACTTGCCGATACGCATCCTCCACATTTCCGAGGTCGCGACGGAAGCGATCTTTGTCCATAACTCGTCGATCGGGGTCGGTTTCCGCCTGGTTCCACAACCGACAAGTATCTGGGCTGATTTCATCGGCAAGTAGAAGCCGCCCTTGAGAATCAGTACCGAATTCGAGTTTGAAGTCAACAAGCGTAATGCCACATTGCTCAAAGAAGGATTGCAGCACAGAATTGATCCGCGTTGCCATGCTTCTTAATTGATCCACTTGATTGGCGGAGGCTGGATCAAGTACCCGTAAGCGATCGACCGTAATCAAAGGATCGCCAAGTGCATCATCCTTCAGGTAGAACTCGACGAGAGGAGGATTAAGTATCGTCCCTAACTTCAGTCCTGTCTGTTGACAGAGGCTCCCGGCGGCAATATTCCTGACGACGACCTCTAATGGGATGATCTTGACCGATCGCACGCGCATTTCGTTCCCAGAAGTTCGATCGAGAAAATGCGTCGGAATCCCGTTCTTTTCCATCAATTTGAAAAGATGAGATGCGATCGCGCAGTTAATTTCCCCTTTTCCCTGAATGCTGCCGCGCTTCTGAGCATTAAACGCCGTTGCATCATCTTTAAAGTAGGTCAGCAGCACGTCTAGATCGTCGGTGCTGTAGAGGATTTTGGCTTTGCCTTCGTAGAGTTTTTGACCAACTGACATGGTGGAGGGGCTGAATTTGAAGCTTCACCATTCTACCGCCCCAGTTTGCAGTCAAAAGCAGATTGCTTAAATCGATCGATTAAACTGCTCAAATTCAAGCAGCTTGTTTCGCTGTTGATGATACATTTGCATTCCAAACAGGACTAAAAGCAGCGCTAGGAAAGCAGATGCCCACTTCCAGTTGAAGCGAGTAGACTCAATCAACCGCTTTTCTAGAAACTCACAAGAAACGCCAACCTTTTCCTCAATCCTGTTGCGCGTCCAGGAATTAACTCCTTGTTGCAATTGATACCCTTGAGACTGATAGAAAAGCGCGATCGTGGGTGAAGTAAACACTTTTAAGACCTGAAATCTTTTCTGAACTGCCGCTTCTTCAACAGCCCGCAGCAATGTTGCTCCAATGCCGCGTCGTATCCAATCAGGATGTACATAGATGCCTGTAACGTAAGGCATCAGATCTGAGAGTGCCGAAAATCCAACCACTTCACCATTCACCTCTGCAACAAACAGAGATTCTGAACTCGCCTGTCTTCCAAGCGACTGACTTGCTACCAGGGCAGCAAGTTGTTGAGAAGGATAGGTGTCAGCAAGTATTGCTCTGAGCGAAAGCGTTTGTAGTTCAAGAAGTTTTTGTAAATCGTCAGATGACCCTAATCGAATCTGAATTTCCATGTTGAGAGCATTCGTCGATATCAACTATTTCAAAATGCCCATAAAAGCTGGTTATTCTAAAAGCTGATTGATCGATATCGCAATCTCTGGAAATGCCAAGGGTACGATCGTTCCTGAAGTTAAAATTCGCTCTGTTTGATACTTTCCGTTTTGAGGTTCTTGAAATACGAAGATGTGTCGAGCCGCTAAATTCAGAACCCAATATTCTTGAATTCCAGCAGTCGCATAAATCGTAGCTTTCAAATCGGTATCTTTCTTCAAACTGGTTTTTGCAACTTCAATCAGGAAATAGATGTGTGCAGCATTGGGATGTTGATCTCGGTATTGTTCCTCCGGTAACTGTACGATCGCGATATCTGGCTCAGGTTCAGAATTCGCCAGCGTAATCGGCCCGTTAAATCGAACTTCTGCGCGTCCCTCAAGCAACTGCTCTAAATATTTAGCTCCTCGTTTTGCGGTTCTGTAATGGATCGGTGTTTCTGGACTCATTTCAACAATCTCACCTGCCAACAGTTCCACCGAACGATCGCACAACACTCCCGCCTCAATCATGCGGTGATATTCCTCGATCGACCATTTCGCCAACGTTTTCATCGTGAACTCTGACGCATATGCATATTTGGTTCGATTGTAACGCTGTTTGATGGTTCTAATCGCTGTTGTCTTTGACGTAGACGATCGAGAAACTGAAGCACGATCGCTTCTAATGTACGACCCGAGATCGGCTCTGCAAACTTATCCCAGGGGTTAAAGTCCACCACCCATCTATCGATTTGAACCCCGACAGGTGCTAAATGTTTACCTGCTAGCTCTTGATGTAATAAAGGATAGTGGCGCTGTTTGAGCTGGAACAAAAACCACAACACATCGTTCTGGCTCAAAGGTTGTCGCTGGGAATTGGCGAGGCTTCCGGCGATCGTATCTCGATCGAAAGAAATCAAACCCGTCAAATTAAATAAATCACTTTGCTCGATTAAGCACTGAGTTTGAGCGCGTGTCTGCAATACACCAAGTTTGAGCTTGTCTAAAAGCTGTGCCAGAAATCGAACAGGAATCGCACTTTCAGTATCAGAAATATCAGGAGCAAGCAACAGCGATGGCTGACCTTTAATCGAAACGGAATCCATTGAAAGACGCTCGATCGCTTGTTTAACTTCCTCAATCTGATGGGCTTCCACACAATGAGGCAAAATCTCCTGCCATTGCTCACTGCTTAACAACTCTAGCAACGCAATGTACTTACATCCTAAACTGTGACCCACCCAGTAGTAGTTCGTTTTATCCTGGTAGAGTTCGTGATCATAGTTAAGATGCTTTGCGATCGCGGCGAGTTCTTGTCTGAGTGCATCTTGCTCTTTTAGAAGCTCGATTGCTAGCGACCAATGACGAAAACTAAACCGAAACGGCAATGCAACAACTGTGTAACCCGCCTCGAATATCGATCGCAGCAAATATCGATAAGCAACTGTCGGAAACGAACCAAAAAAAGCACCACCGATGAACTGAACAACCCCTCTGGGATGAGGATGCAATGCTACCCAACTATGACAAAGCGGTCTGAAGTGAAATTCGCCCATTGCACACCTCTAGAGAAAGAAAGGAGTTGACGGCAATTATTCACCGTCAACCGTTTAGCTAGACTCCCGAACTCAAAAAACAACGCTGTCGCGATTATGTTCCAGTTACGGTTAAAGGCAGACTCAACTCCGCCAACGATCCATTCAGTGACTCCAAGCTTGTCCCATTACCGTTGCTAGCTGTGAGCAATCCAGCAATCATCGCCCCCAAATCCACTGCAGTGCTGTCCGGCGTAGTAGATGTCATTCTGACTGCACCCGGAGCAAGTTCCAGCCCGATCGGGCTACCCGGAACCAAAACTCTGGGCGGTTCAGAAACAATTTCATTCAACGCTTTGCCGCTCGCAAGCGCCAGTGAGTAATTGATTTGATCGAAATCAGTGCTGGCAGAATTTGCTGGAAAATCATTGGGTAGGAACGTGCCGCGCACTTCAGCATTGAGCAGCACCTTAACTGGGCGCGGACTCTGAGGTCTACCAATCAATCGCTCGATCGCTGTTGTACCTGTAAACACGCGAGGCAAAAGTAGCGAAGCAAAACCGCGAATTTCCAGCGTAGGGTCGTCCTCAGCCGCAAATCGGACATCGGGCAGCAACTCGATCGAAGCCGTCTTCTGAGCGGGAATTACAAATTCCTGACTGATGTATCGTCCTGTCGTGCCAACGCGCGTCAGAGTCAGGATAGTGTTTGCTCCAGCAATGTCGTAAATCAAGAACGTATTGCCTTCCAGAACGCGAGTGACAGCATCCGCCTGACTTGGATTGTCGGGTAAGCTAATGCGAAACTCTAAACGGTATCTCAAATCGATCGCTTCTAGATTAGAAAGGGTCAGAAAATAACCTTGCACGACGCGACGAGCAACGGGTCGCTCTGCTGGCGGCAATGCCATTCTCGGCGCGATTCGCTTGACAAGTAGTTCAAAGGTCGAAACTTCCATAGTGCAAAACTCCAAATTGAATAGCTAACGTGAATCGTCGGAGAGGCTCTTAGCTCTGCTTGAGACTTTCTATTCAAATTGTGGAAAAATATTTCTGCTTTCACAGTGCCTAGTCGGGTACTGTTGCGTCACTTGCCGCCGGGTGTCTCCTGCAACGTAAATTTCTGCTACAAGCTCTTCCGCTGAGAGACAGAAACAGTATCATAAGCTACAGATTGTTCTATAACGGCTTCGATTTTGGGTCGTTGCTACTTCGCTTCGGAGGATTTGGTTATGTCACTTGACTCAGAAATTTCTACGGCAGCTTCGCTCCACGGGTACGTGCCCGGCACTCCCACCACCACTGCATGGGAGACGCTTCGATCGATTCCCTGTGCCCCTCGCTTCATGCCGTCGATGTGGGTGGATTTATTCAATCCGCCCACTGCTTACAGTTTCGATCAAGCTTGGCTACTCTGCCAATGTGCAGAAAATCAATGGCTTGCATGGGTTCCAGAATACGGCGAACTGTTGCTAACGACCGATGAGTTTTGCAGTTTGACAGAGGATTAGGATTCATCCCAGATACTGTTGGTCGGCTACTGCCAAGACTACAGCGTCACTGATCTACTTTGAATACGATTGAGTTGCTTTAAGAGAAATAGAAGCTTCTGAAGTTCCACGCCCTTCGATCGCAAATTTTGCTCGTCTTACTGCAACTCTAGACAATGCAAGTTGCGATTATCGAGCAACTCTTGGATTGCTTTTGCTCCAGCCTGAATCAAATCTTCCACTTGCTGAGACGGTGCATTCCCGCATCGAAGCCATACAACTTTAGGCGGTGAACCATACAAACGACTTCGTTCAGCAAAATCTGCATCCTGAGTCACAATACAAAAGTCATTTGCTTTCGCGAATTCCCAGATTTCCGTATCCGTTTCTTCTGCCATTTGATGAAACTGAACATGACTGGAATTAGGAAAAATGTCTGCCAATCGATTCACTAACTTTCGGCTCAAATTTTATCGAAGAGAAGTTTCAAGCAGCACCCACTGAAGCAACTAGGCGATGATCACGATCGGCAGCAAATTCTAAACAAGCTCGGATGTCTGCTTCTGTCAGTTCGGGAAAGTCCTCTAGAATTTCAGCATGAGACATTCCAGTCGCTAACCAGCCTAAGACATCGTAAACAGTGATTCTCATTCGTCGGATGCAGGGTTTTCCGCCCCGTTTGTCTGGCTCGATCGTGATAATTTCCTGATAGCTCATAGTTTTATCTAGACTTGACTCCTCTAAGTTTAGAGCAGCGTAACATCAACAGCTACAATCTGCTGCGTCACTTGCACAAAAGCACAGTCTTCTAATTCCCGCGCCATTTTGGTTTAGGCGGCTCAGTCTGTGCCAAGAGTTTGCCTTGAGAAATGACATATTGCACCGTGGCACGTCGGCGAATTGCATCGTATCTGTCGATCGCATCCAACACAATCAAATTTGCAGGCTTGCTCACCTCAACACCATACTGATCTGCAATGTTCAAAGTCTTCGCGCCGCCCCAAGTCACCATGTCGTAACACGCATCCATCTCATCTCTTCCGGTCATTTGGCAGACGTGAATTGCCATTGATGCCACATCAAGCATATTGCCTGTCCCTAGTGAGTACCAAGGATCTTGAACGCAATCGTGACCCAAGCTCACATTCATTCCTTGTTGCCAGAGTTCTTTTACTCGCGTTACGCCGCGCCGTTTGGGATAAGTATCAGTCCGACCTTGCAGCGTAATGTTGATCAGTGGGTTGGAGATGAAATTGAGCTGTGTGCGTTTGAGAAAGCCGAGGAGTTTGAACGCATACGCATTGTTATAAGAACCAAATGCAGTCGTGTGACTCGCACTAACTTTCGACCCCATTTCGGTACGAATCGCACAGGCGGCAACGACTTCTAAAAATCGGGATTGATCGTCGTCGATTTCATCACAGTGGATGTCGATTAAGCGATCGTACTTTTCCGCCAGGTCAAAGATTCGATTAACCGACCGCACTCCATCCTCGCGCGTCAGTTCATAGTGCGGAATGCCTCCAACGACATCCGCCCCCAATCGCATCGCTTCCTCGATCAATTCATCATTCTTCGCCCCGCCATAGATACCGTCTTGGGGAAAAGCGACGACTTGTAACGTAATCCAATCTTTTACTTCCTCACGGACTTCAAGCAAGGCTTTGAGCGCCGTTAAGCTTGCCTCACTCACATCCGCATGACTTCGCACAAAAAGAACCCCCTGCAACGCCTGCTGTTTCAGAGTCTCGATCGCTCTTTGTTTCACGTCTTCTAGCGAGAGGTTTTGCTTGCGTTCTCGCCAAATCTCGATGCCCTCAAACAATGTGCCGCTTTGGTTCCAGCGGGGTCCACCTGCTGTGAGAGCAGAGTCTAAGTGAATGTGCGATTCCACAAACGGGGGACTGACTAGACGCGCTTGAATTTCTAGTTCCATCTCCGCTGTTGCTTCAATGTGAGGGGCAATCTCGACAATCTCACCCGCATGAATCGCAACATCCACTAATTCGGAAACGTCCGGCGATCGAAGTAACTGACAGTGACGAAGCAGAAGGTCATAATTCGGCATAATCCCAGCACCGCGAAGATCTCTTCGCCCACTCTAGCGGATTCGATCGACTCCAAAAGGTGCTGAATTGTGCAAATTTTCAGAAACTCAAACCTTAGATTTCAAGTGTTAGCTTCCAGTCGTATTCTCTGCGTTCCCAAGCTGATGTAGCGCTAACAACTTGCGTTCGGGGCTGAAACTTTAGCAAGCTTGATCCATCAATGGTTCAAGCCAAGGTTGAAACTGATCTCGTCGGAAGATTTGAGCGCGACGGTGAGAATCAAACCGGACAAGGCTCGGTAATCCATACTGTCGAATGCAATCTTTGATCCAGGAAGCAACGCCTTGGTTGGCTTCGGGAGCCATCTCTGCTTGGAAGAATCCGTACATCAGTACGAGTTGGCTATGAGAGAAGAGGGGAGCATCTTGCTCGATCAGTCGAGTCAGCATCGTTTTCGGAGCGTCGTCACGATAGCGTTGATGAGCGCGATGGTCTTTCTGAGCCGTTTGGTATTTGTGATTTTGAGACATTTTGTGAGGCATAAAACTCCTTACGATCGAATATAAAAAATTGCCAAATAGCTTCTTCCGATCAGAAACCAGGTCGAGAAGAGAGTCAGTTGGCTAGGGGGTAGATGCAATTTCGTCAAGATGTAAAGCTTTCTAATTAAATAGTATTCCCTTTTATAAAAAACTGCAAATGTTCACAGATCCATATCGATTTTTTGTGATTTTAAGCACGAAAGTATGTTATTTAAGAACGTGAGAAGCCCTGTAGAGATTTCAGCGATCGCGCTTTGTCTGGTAGCTACACTACAAAGCTGGGCAACGGATCTGATAAGTTAACTTGTGACTTTAAAATTCAGCCAATGGTGAACAATGACTGTCGAATTTAGGGCAGGTCTGGAAGGCATTCCTGCAACTCAGTCCAGCATAAGCTTTGTAGATGGACAGAAAGGGATTCTGGAGTATCGCGGCATTCCGATTCAGGAATTGGCGATGCAGCCGGGAAATACGTTTCTGGAAACCGCCTACCTTTTGATTTGGAACGAACTGCCGAACCGGGAAACCTTGGCAGAGTTTGAGCATGAAATTCAGTTTCATCGCCGTTTGAAGTACCGCATCCGCGATATGATGAAGTGCTTCCCGGAGAGCGGTCATCCGATGGACGCGCTGCAAGCCTGTGCTGCGGCGTTAGGATTGTTTTACTCGAAACGGGCATTAGACGATCCGACTTACATTCGAGAAGCAGTGGTGCGAATTCTGGCGAAGATCCCGACGATGGTGGCAGCTTTTCAACTGATGCGGAAAGGAAACGAT
Source organism: Phormidium tanganyikae FI6-MK23 (assembly GCA_019359175.1). Lineage (GTDB taxonomy): Bacteria > Cyanobacteriota > Cyanobacteriia > Leptolyngbyales > Leptolyngbyaceae > Leptolyngbya > Leptolyngbya tanganyikae. Next base: position 247,612 of record JAHHHU010000001.1, on the reverse strand, counting down.
CCAGTACAGCCGCGCGACGATCTGAGCTACGCAGCGAATTTTCTCTATATGTTAAGTGAGGAAGAACCCGATCCGTTTGCGGCGCGGATCTTCGACATCAGCCTGTCGCTCCATGCAGAACATACGATCAATGCTTCTACATTTTCAGCGATGGTAACGGCTTCGACGTTAACTGATCCGTATGCGGTAATCGCTTCTGCGGTCGGAACGTTGGCGGGCCCGCTTCATGGTGGTGCAAGTGAAGAAGTGATCGCAATGCTGGAGCAGATCGGATCGGTTGCGAATGTGCGCCCGTTTTTGGACGATCGCTTAGAGCGAAAAGACAAAATCATGGGCTTTGGACACCGGGTTTACAAAGTCAAAGATCCGAGAGCGATTATTCTGCAACAGTTAGCCGAGCAACTGTTTGAGAAGTTTGGTCAGGATAAGTATTACGATATCGCGGTCGAACTAGAGAAAGCGGTCGAGGAGCGACTCGGACACAAGGGGATTTATCCGAACGTCGATTTCTACTCAGGCTTGGTGTACAGCAAATTGGGGATTCCGACCGATTTGTTTACGCCTGTCTTTGCGATTTCGCGTGCCGCAGGCTGGTTGGCACACTGGAAAGAACAGCTAGCCGAGAACCGAATTTTCCGCCCAACGCAGATTTATACGGGCCTACACAACTCCCCTTATATTCCCATTGAAGAACGAGAATAAAGATTGTGTGAGTCGCAATGATGGGTTAGACCCCTCTTGTGCATTCTTCAATCCCTTGCAAGGATAACAACGTGACGATTTTCAGGAACTCCAGCCCTCAGGAATCTTGCTTCTGAGGGTTTCTTTATTGGAAAATTTGTCGATCGCAGTTCAGCCGCCACGATATAGAAAAATTGCGATCGTTCCCCGCTCAAATATTCACTCCACTCGATTCGTCTCATTGGATACTTTGATGGCTTAAATCGGCAGAAAATCAGGAGTTCGATACGTTTCGGCTCCATTGAGACCGCTATACTGAAAGACGTTGTGTGCATTGATAAATCTTCATGTGTGGAGAGCAATCTGCCTCAACTGCCTTCCTACGAGTCGGGAACCATGAATCCAGGAATTGACCTTCAAGGAACCTTTATTGAAACTGTGCGGAGCCTTGGCATTCCTGCCGGGGCAGCCAAAGCCCTCTGGATGCCATTGCCAATGCTGATCATGCTGGTTGCAGCAACGGTCAGTGTCTTGGTCGTGGTGTGGCTAGAGCGGAAAATTTCAGCCGCCGCTCAACAGCGGATTGGCCCTGAATTTATCGGGCCCTTGGGTGTTCTTGCACCGCTGGCGGATGGATTGAAACTGCTACTAAAAGAAGATGTGGTTCCCGCGAAAGCAGACAAAATACTGTTTACGCTGGGTCCCGCGATCGTTGTGATTCCCGTCTTTTTGTCCTACTTAATTCTCCCATTTGGACAAAATCTACAAATTACCGATGTCGGTTTGGGCATCTTCTTGTGGATTGCGTTGTCGAGCGTTGTCCCGATCGGGCTTTTAATGTCGGGCTATGCCTCGAATAATAAATACTCGCTGCTGGGTGGACTCCGCGCCGCTGCACAGTCGATTAGTTATGAATTGCCGTTGGCGCTGTCGGTTTTAGCGATCGTCATGATGTCGAACTCGCTTAGTACGATCGATATTGTGAATCAGCAAGCGGGCTACGGCGTTTTGGGCTGGAATATTTGGCGGCAACCCGTCGGATTCATCATCTTCTGGATCGCTGCACTGGCAGAATGTGAGCGGATTCCCTTCGACTTACCCGAAGCAGAAGAAGAACTCGTCGCGGGCTATCAGACCGAATATTCGGGGATGAAGTTTGCACTTTTCTACTTGGGATCTTATGTGAATCTCACGCTGTCAGCGCTTTTGTTTGCGGTGCTGTATCTGGGCGGATGGGAATTTCCGATTCCGCTGGGTGCGATCGCTGGCTTTGCGGGCATCTCTGAAGATACGCCTTGGCTACAATTGATTTTTGCCTCGATCGGCATTGGGACAACGATTCTGAAAGCCTATTTCCTGATTTTCTTAGCGATCTTGATGCGTTGGACTGTGCCCCGTGTGCGGATTGACCAACTCCTCGATCTCGGCTGGAAATTCTTGCTTCCTGTCTCGCTTGTGAATCTGCTTGTTACGGCAGGTTTGAAACTCGCATTCCCAGTCGCATTTGGCGGCTAACCTCTGAACCAGTGGAGAACACCTCATGCTGAAATTTCTCAAACAAGTTGGTGACTATACTAAAGAGGCGATTCAAGCGGGCAGATATATCGGTCAAGGCTTATCTGTGACCTTTGATCATATGCGCCGTCGCCCCGTTACAGTTCAATATCCTTACGAAAAGCTGATTCTCTCAGAGCGCTTCCGGGGACGGATTCACTTTGAATTCGACAAGTGTATCGCCTGCGAAGTCTGCGTTCGAGTTTGCCCGATTAACCTTCCTGTGGTTGATTGGGAATTCAACAAAGAAACGAAAAAGAAAAAGCTGAATCACTACAGCATCGATTTTGGCATTTGTATCTTCTGTGGAAACTGCGTGGAATATTGCCCCACGAACTGTTTATCGATGACAGAAGAATATGAACTGTCTACCTACGATCGACATGAACTGAATTACGATAACGTCGCGCTCGGTCGTCTTCCATACAAGGTCACAGACGATCCGATGGTGACACCGCTCCGCCAGTTCGCTTACCTCCCTAAAGGTGTGACCGACCCACATGATCTTCCTGCTGGATCGCGTCGTGCTGGATTGCGCCCGGAAGAAATCGTTGAGAAAGAATCGTAGTTGATTGAGGTGCGGTGATCGATCGCGCCTCCTGTCCGAAATTTAGGAGAGAGAACCGTGAATTTAGCGGAAGGTGTTCAAATTGTATCGTTTGCGGTTCTGGCATTGATGATGCTCGGATCTGCGATCGGCGTTGTGCTGCTTGAAAACGTGGTTTATTCCGCCTTCTTACTTGGCGGTGTATTCATCAGCATTGCCGGATTGTATTTGCTATTAAATGCAGATTTCGTTGCGGCGGCTCAAGTGCTGATTTACGTCGGAGCCGTCAACGTCTTGATCTTGTTCGCAATCATGTTGGTGAACAAGCGCGAGGCATTTGTGGCAATGCCGAAGGCTTGGATTCGTCGCGCTGCCACCGCGCTCGTCTGTGCGGGAATTTTCGCCCTGTTGAGCGCAATGGTCGTCACGACTCCTTGGGCAATCTCCACGGCTGTCCCAGTTGAAAGCTCAATTATTACGATCGGTCTTCACTTCTTCAGCGATTTCCTACTGCCGTTTGAACTGGCATCGATCTTGTTGTTGATGGCGCTCGTCGGTGCGATCGTGCTTGCCCGTCGCGAATTCATCCCCGATGCTGACGAAGAAGCTGGAACGGCTGCGCTGACCTTACCAGAGCGTCCGCGCGAACTGACCTCCGCAGGTCAGAGCAATCTTGAAAACTAAGGATTCACCCCGATGCAACTTCAATATTTCTTACTGATTGCGGCGGCGTTGTTCTGCATTGGCATTTATGGCTTGGTGACGAGCCGAAATGCAGTGCGGGTGTTGATGTCGATCGAGCTGATGTTAAACGCTGTAAATCTCAATTTGATGGCGTTTTCCAACTACCTCGATCCGCAGGAGATTAAAGGACAGATTTTCACGATATTTGTGATTACGATCGCGGCTGCGGAAGCGGCGGTAGGTTTAGCGATCGTGCTTGCGATTTATCGAAACCGCGACACGGTGGATATGGAGCAATTCAATTTGCTCAAGTGGTAGATTCTTTCAAAATCTTTGACGAGAGGTGTGGTTTCGCTGCACCTCTTTTTTATTTGCATTGTTCAAGTTGAGGGAACAGAGGTTATTGCTCTTGTCGTTAAGATTGAAGTGTCTGAATTTCTGCAACGGTTAGTCCAGTAGCCTCAGCAATTTTCTCTAGATCAAGATTCATACAGAGCAGATTGAGCGCGATCACTTTCTTCTAGGGCAGCCCATTGGAGTTGATAATCTGAAAGCTTTATGATCGGGAATTCAAAGCAAATTGAGCAGCCCCACAATTCGTCCTGAAAGCTGCTGGGTCGCTAGGTTTCGCGGTCATCGCCGAGAATTACTAGGCTAACGATAGGGCAATTATTCTTTCACGGATTGTCGTAGTCTGTATCTTCGGTGTTTTGTTGGGTCATTCCATAGGAAAGTAGTTGAAATGTTCTAGATTTTATCATTGCTGAGTGGTAAATTGTTTTCCCATTTGCATTAGCATTTAGAGGCGCGTCTTTTGCAAGATAATTCCTCGATCGTTGTGCAGCTAAAACAAGTTCTGATTGTTCATAAATCTGGTGATCCGCTGAGTAAGCGATGGGCGGAAAATTGCGCTCAGGCGTTGGAAAAGCGAGGGTGTCATGTTTTACTCGGCCCAAGCGGGCCGAAAGATAATCCTTATCCAGTGTTTTTGGCATCGGTTACGCCGCCGATCGATTTAGCAGTGGTTCTGGGTGGCGATGGGACTGCGCTTTCTGCGGCTCGGAATTTGGCAGCCGATCGCATTCCAATCTTGGCGGTCAATGTGGGCGGACATTTGGGATTTTTGACCGAATCATCGGATGACTTTAACAGCGAGACGATTTGGGATCGGTTGGAGGAAGATCGATTTGCAGTACAGAAGCGGATGATGCTTCAGGCAACACTACACGAAGGGAATCGAACGAATTTGGAGCCGATGAGCGATCGCTATCTTGCTCTGAATGAGATGTGCATCAAACCTGCTTCTGCCGATCGCATGATCACATCGATTCTGGAAATGGAAATCGATGGCGAAGTGGTCGATCAGTATCAGGGTGATGGATTGATTGTGTCTACGCCGACTGGATCGACTTGCTACACCGTGGCGGCAAACGGCCCAATTATTCACCCCGGAATGGCAGCGATCGCGATTACACCAATCTGTCCGCTGAGTTTGTCGAGTCGTCCGATTTTGATTCCATCGGGATCAGTCGTAAGCATTTGGCCTTTGGCTGACTACGATTTGAGTACGAAGCTGTGGATGGATGGCGTGTTAGCCACTTCGATTTGGCCCGGTCAGCGGGTGGATATTCGGATGGCAGAAGAAGAGGCGCACTTCATTGTGCTGCGCGAAGATTATTCTTACTACAAAACCCTCCGCGAAAAGCTGCAATGGGCAGGAGCGAGAATTCACTACAACAACAATCACCGCAATTGAGTAATTAAATCTAAGTATTGATCGACGGCTCGATCGATGCCAAAGTCATTTGCTCGGAATCGCAGGGATTCGGGGGGAACTGGAGAATCGATCGCGGTTTTCATCGCTTGGGAAAGTGCGATCGGATCTTCGATCGGAGCCAGTTGACCAAACTCTCCATTTGCCAGAATTTCTTCGACTCCATAAGGGCATCGTGTTCCAATCAATTGGCAGCCACACGCCATTGCTTCGATTAAGACGGTTGGTAGTGCCTCCCAGCGCGATGATAGAACGAATGCAGTAACGCGGCTCATGTATCGATAGGGGTTCGGATCAAATCCAGGAAGATCTACATCGTCTTGGAGTCCCAAGGCTTGAATCTGCACTTCGATTTGCGATCGAAGTTTCCCTTCACCCAGAATGATCAAACGAGCGGGAGTGTGTTGCCGCAGGATCGAAAAGGCTTGCACCAAGGTGAAGAAATCTTTTTGGGCTGAGAAGCGCCCGGCTCCTAGAAAGACTGGCACGGAATCTGTAGTGAGCCAGGGGTGTTCGATCGCTTCGGTCGCTTTCTGGTGCAGCGCATTGTCTACTACAGCATTGTGAATTGCATAGAGATTGTCCTGAAGGTTGTAATTGGCTCGAAGTTGATCTGCCATTTGTCGTGATACAGACACGATCGCATTTGCTCTGGGGTATAGCAATCGCATCAAGGCTGGAATCAGCTTGCTCTTAGGTTCATCGGGGCGAGTGTGATTTTTTGAGAGGGCAACGTGCTCGACTAAAACAAGCTTTGTAGAAGAGAAAGCGAAAAGTTTTGCGAGAATTACGATCGCATTTGTAAAAATCAAGTTAGAAATCAGAACTTTTGGCTTTTCTTGACGAAGATAGCGAATCAAACCTGGCAACAATCGAGCGGCACTGGACAATCGGGTCGTTTGTGGAGTGTGTAGATCGATCACTCGCACTGTATCGGGTAGTTGATCAAGAGAGAGTTTATTAGCTGAGGCGAGAACTAGATCGATCGCGATTCCTCGTGCTGTAAATCCTTGAATCAAGTTGAGAACGACTCGTGTATCGCCTCCGGTTTTGTAGCCTGAGAGCAAAATTGAAATGCGATCGTAATGTTGTGTCATAGCTCTAAATTAAGAATAAATTGGGTTCAAGTTCTTGGCAGATCTCTAGCAGTTCTTGAACCGCTTTTTTGCAAGTGAACTGCTCAGAGATGTACTGGTTCGCTTGATTGCCACGCTCTAATGCTTTCGTCAGATTCTCCAAGCAAATCTGCATCTGTTGTGCAAGTGTTTTGTAGTCTTCTCGATCGAAGAATAAGTTCGACTCTCCCGCCATTTCGGGTAAACCACCAACCTTTGAAACGATTGAGCAAGTCCGAACGCTAGAGGCTTCGAGTGCAACATATCCAGCAGGCTCTTGCCAGCGAGACGGTACGACTAAAGCTAAAGACGATCGCACAATTTCTAGAGCTTCTTTGTTAGGAAGACTACCGAGAAATTCAACACGACTGCTAATTTCTAATTCTTCGACAAGTGCTTTGAGCCGATCTAAATCTTGCCCACTTCCAATGATTTTTACTTGAAAAGAATAGTCTTGAATTAATTTTGTTGCTCTCAAAAGCAGATCGACACCCTTATCAGGATTAAGACGACCGACATAAGCAAAGGTATAAGGTAGGGTGAGATCTTCGAGTGATTTCTGGTTTGATGCGGACTCGATCGGGCAATTTAATGCAGTCACTTTCCAAGGGAAACTGAGAGATTCAGCTAGAAATTGACTGCAAGCAGTATGTCGATTGCACAATAAAGCAGTGCCAAATCGTATTCCAAATCTCGCCCACTTTATAACTGTATGAAGCTTCCACTTAAGCGGGTAGTTTGGCTTTGGCAATGTCTGAATAAACTCAAGCTTTAATCGTTGCCATAATGTTAATTTCTCATAATGTGAATGTGTAGAAATGTAGAACAAATAATGATATTTAATAATGATTTTTTTGCCTAGTAGTTTACAGAGAAGTGCAAAGCCTAAGTGATTAGAATTCATGTGAACGATGTCCGCCCACCGAATTGCTGCAATCCAGGATTTTAGAGTCGTTGTTTGAGTCGAGAGAATTTGGGTTTCTACGCCAGTTGCATTTAAACCAGGCACGATCGCATCAATATAAGTTAGAACTCCTGCAATCTCGCCCGGTTTATGAGTGTGTTGGATCAGCAGTTTCATGCTTTTTGCTTTAAGCTTCCCAGATAGAATGGACTGACCAAACTACTAACTAACAACTGTTGTTCGCAAACAACTTCTAGACTTTGTGAGTTTCTGGATTTGACCCAATGTGCAAATAACTTTCTTAAATCATTTGTAAGATATGCGATCGTTACAATCGGGCGTTGCCAAGCTTTCCAGCGAGTCATGCGAATGTGATGTCGAGCGAGTCCAACGCCTTTAACCAATTTGAGGAGATACGATCGCTCGGTTCGCCAATGTGGAATTTGGTGATACAAGTGCATTTCTGGGTTGTACCAAATCTCTCGTCCGGAATTTTGAATGTGCAAAATCGCTTCAATATCTTCGCTGGCAAGCATCGCAGCAGTAGTACGACCGACTAACACTAACTTTTCAGGAACCGCATCGAGCCAAACTTGACGCTGCACGACTAAACCCGCACCTGGGGGCAAAACTCGATCGTACTTGTGAGGTTTTGAGCCGCGTTCGACGATCGCTAAATAGGGCGCAAGTTTTTTAATTCCGACGGGCGGTTCGACTTCGTATTCTGCGTGAATCTGTCCACCAAATGCCCCGATTTCAGGATGGGCTTGAGCAAATTGGTACGCTTGAGCAACCCAGTTTTGATCAGGGAGTGTGTCATCGTCGAGGAAGGCGACCCACTGCCCGGCGGCTTCTCGAATCGCTCTCGATCGCGCAAACGCTAATCCCTGCTCTGCCTCGAAAACGTACCGAACATCGGCACAGTTTGAAACAATTTGCTTAGTATTGTCGCGGCTATTGTTATCGATTACGAGAACTTCCCAAGCGATCGGGTCGGTGTGAATTTGCGATCGCACTCGGTCTAATACTTGCCCAATTCGAGCTTCACCGTTGTAGGTGCAAATAACAACGCTCAGATCCATCGTTCATGCTCAATTGTTCATCCCCAGTATGGACAGGCTCGACCAACTGCTAACGAAATTGTTTGGAATCTCGATCGATGCTTTTGTAGGAATCAATACACAATTGAGTTTGATCATGAAAATGAAAGTTCTTCTGACTGGTTTAGCTGCAAGCTTGCTTGCATTCGTGCCCGCGATCGCAAATCAAACTGCACCCAAGGCAATCGAATCCTTTACGGTGGTAGGAAATGAGCCGTTTTGGAGTGTTGCGATCGACAAATCGGGAATCACTTACAGTACGCCAGAACCGCAAAAAATCACGTTTCCCTATGTTGCACCGTTGAGCGCTCAAGGGCGACCCGCTGATAATGTCCGTGTTTATCGCTTACAGGGTCGGTCAAATGGAACCTTAATGATTCGCAAAGGTGAGTGTAGCGATACGATGTCCGATCGCAAATATGGCTATTCTGCCACGCTGGTTTTAGGCAACACAGTCAAGGAAGGTTGCGCGATTAAGAAATAGTGAATCAATGTAGAACTGTGGTAGAAACTCTACTCAGTTCTATTTTTTTGGTTTTGTGCAGAAACAACTGATTATTTTCACACGCTATCCTGAAGCGGGCAAAGCTAAAACTCGCTTGATTCCAGCTCTGGGAGAAGTTGGAGCTGCCGAACTGCATCGACGACTGGCAGAATCAACGATCGCTGAATCTCGCGAACTCCAAAATGTCTCGCTCTGCGTTTATTTCGCAGGCGGATCGCTCCAACAAATGCAGGATTGGCTCGGACATGATCTAGAGTATCAGCCCCAGCATTCTGGAGATTTGGGAGATCGATTAACTCATGCGTTTCAAACTGCTTTCGATTCCGGTGCAAAATCAGCGATCGCAATTGGAACAGATTGCCCTGATTTGACTTCTGAAGTATTGACGTTCGCATTCTCAAAACTAGAGAATCATCGCTTATCAATTGGTGCTGCAACTGATGGTGGATATTATCTGATTGGATTGAGCGAGTTTATTCCTAGTGTTTTTCAAAACATTGCTTGGAGTACTGATGTCGTATTTCAGCAAACGTTGGAGATTGCGAAACAGTTGAATTTATCGATCGCGTTTTTACCCACGTTGAGTGATATCGATCGACCCGAAGATTTGCGGCTTTTGCCATGAAAATCTCGATCGTGATTCCAGTTTTGAATGAAGCGAACGCATTACCCAAAATTCTCTCGATTCAAGCAACCAACATCGAAATCATTGTCGTAGATGGTGGAAGCCAAGACGAAACTGTTGAAATTGCCAAATCTAGCGGCGTTAAAGTTCTGCAATCCCATCCTGGTCGAGCCGCTCAAATGAACGCAGGAGCCGCGATCTCAACTGGAGAAATTCTTTTGTTTCTCCATGCTGATACCCGATTGCCGCAAGGATTCGATCGCATGATTCGCGAAGCGTTATCAACTGCGATCATGGGTGCATTTCAGTTGAAAATCGATGCGACTTTACCCGGAGTCCGCTGGGTAGAATGGGGCGTAAATCTGCGATCTCGTTACCTACAGCTTCCATACGGTGATCAAGCAATTTTTTTACGCACAAAAACATTCAATGCGATCGATGGATTTCCAAACTTGCCAATCATGGAAGATTTTGAATTTGTCAGAACTTTGAGACAAATAGGACGGATTGTGATCGTTCCTCATGCTGTCCTGACATCGGGACGACGCTGGCAAAAACTGGGCGTTTTCAGGACTACGATCGTTAATCAGATCGTGATTTTGGCGTACTTGCTCGGTGTCTCACCGCAGCGAATTCAGCAATGGTATCGCACCGGATTGAAATCAATTCGCTACACTAAGCGTCAGTAGCGTTGTGATGAATCTATGGCAACTCGCAAAGACACCATTTTCGAGCAGTATCTCGCCCCGATCGCACGCTTCTTGGTCGATGAAAACGAGATGCGACGACTGCACCAAAGCATCGATTGGCAAGCCGAATGCGATCGCTTGACTGACCCGAATTTGGTCTATCCGAACTACTACAAAAGCCAAAACTTCCACGGCATCAAAGGCGGCTATCTCACGATCGGGGCGGCAACCTCATACGATCCTGTGACTCAGTTAGCATTGCCTCCAAACGAAGCTTGGGTGCGCCAACGGGTGATCGATGCTGTTCAGGGTCAACCACTGCGAATTCTCGATCTCGGTTGCGGAACAGGCTCAACCACGTTGTTGCTCAAACAAGCGTTTCCGAATGCAGAAGTATTTGGCTTAGATTTATCGCCGTTTATGTTGGCAGTTGCCGATCGCAAAGCGAAACAAGCGAATCTAAACATTCACTGGATACATGGCAAAGCAGAACAGACAAAATTTTCGGATCATTCGTTCGACTTAGTGACTGCTTCGTTATTGTTTCACGAAACACCAACGCCAATCTCAAAGTTAATCTTGCAAGAATGCTTTAGATTATTGCAGTCGAGCGGAGAAGTGGTCATTCTCGACGGCAGTCAAAAGACGCTTAGACAAACAGAATGGTTAACACAAATCTTCGAGGAACCGTACATTCGCGCTTATGCCCATGACAGCACCGAAGCTTGGATGGGTGCAGCAGGATTTGCCGCCGTTCATACTGAAGAATTTTGGTGGATTCATCAGATTACATACGGCATCAAAGCGTTATCAAGTACGGATTTTGAAGACTTTGACGAGTTTAACGGAGAATTTGCAGTGTCGTAGCGATCGCGCTGTTCACTGAGAGTTTCTCGGAGTCGATGTAAGACTAGATTATTGGCTCCGGTAAAATTCGCAGGAACTTAATAATTTGTCCCGTGACTTCGATGCTGAGTAGATAGTTATCGATCGTGAATCGATACAAAATCTCGCTATTTTCTAACGGTTGAAATGCTGGTAAATCCTGAAGCTGATTCGTTTTGAAAAAGTCGTCAAAGACGAATTGGTGCATTTTTTGCATCGCTGCGGTTTCTAAACTTTTGAGGTCGATTAGAAAAGCGCGATCGTATCGAACTTCCAATCGAGCCGGAAGAATCATCCCGCCCACAGACATCGTTTTCGTTGTTTTCATAGAGATCGGGGGGCAGGTTGAAGGACGGGTAGTAATTGCATCGCTTCCTCGCGAGTCAGTGTATCACCGGGATTGTGAGCGCGTCGACCATCCTCGATCGCTCTCAGCATATAGAAATCAGAGTAAGCAGTTTCTAGCACAGACCAAAACTTTTCCAGCTCGGCATCGGATAAGCGATCGATTAAATGATGGGCACGACTGCGGTAGAGACTCATAGCAAGAGGGAGCGATTTGTCTTCTTAAAAGTGCCCAGGGTTCTCGGCAAGATCGCCTTGCGGTAGGAATTGCCACAGATTGTGTTCCCGCTTACGGTACGATTTCATTACAAAAGCGCACATCGCATTCTTCCCTATGCTGGATTATCTCTTTTCATTTGATCCTGGGCTGATTGGTTATCTAGTCTTTCTAATCGTGTCAGTCGCCGTCTACGGAATTTTTAGCTTGGGGCTAAATCTGCAATGGGGCTATACCGGATTGATTAATTTCGGTCACGTCGCCTTTATGACGGTCGGGGCTTACACTACGTCACTGCTCACGCTTTCAGGGGCTCCGATTCTGGCTGCGGTGCTGATTGGGGGATTGTTGGCAGCGTTCTTAGGATTGCTGATGGGATTTTCGACGCTGCGACTGCGCGAGGATTATTTGTCGATCGTGACGATCGGTGTTTCCGAATTAGTTCGACTCGTTGCGCTAAACGAAGACTGGCTTACGAAAGGCGCATTCGGGGTTCAGAGCTTTCCGCTTCCGCTGGCTGAGTTTCGTCCCACCCCAGGAACACGGATTGGCATGATTGCAATCGTGACTCCAATTTTCGCGTATGTAGTCTGGAAGTTAGGGCAACAGTTAGTCGAGCGATTTAGAAAGCGGAGAATCCCTGGCGCGATCATGTCTGGAGTGCTGATATTTCTAACATTGCGGCTGTTTAGTGTAACTGCGATCGCGCTTTACGATTATTCCAGCAATCAATCTCGAAATGGTTTGCTGTTTCTGTCTTTGATTACAGTTGCGATCGTCTATTGGGCGCTAGAACGATTGGTTCATTCTCCTTGGGGTCGCGTTCTCAAAGCCATTCGAGAAGATGAACAAGTTGCAAAAGCGCTCGGTAAGAATGTCTTCCTCTACAAATTGCAATCTTTGATGTTGGGTGGATTTATTGCCGGAATTGCAGGCGCGTTTTTTGCATGGCAATTGAGTACCGTATATCCGACGAACTTTGAACCGATCGTTACTTTCCAAGCTTGGATCATCATGATTCTCGGCGGCGCGGGCAGCAATGCTGGAACGCTACTCGGTGCAGGGATTTACTGGGCTTACACTGCGTTTACTCGTGATCTTGAGCGCGTCCTACCGCTCGGCGCAGATCAAATCGGTGCATTGCGAATTATGTTAATTGGTTTAATTTTGATGGTGCTGATGTTGTTCAGACCCCAAGGCATTTTAGGCAACAAAGACGAACTGACGCTAGGAAAATAACGATGCAGACTTCAAACACAGCGGTTCTTTCAGCAACGGGATTAGTGAAAAGTTTTGGTGGAATTAAAGCAGTCAATGAAGCCTCGATCGAAGTTCTTCCAGGCAGCATTACGGGATTGATTGGCCCAAACGGAGCCGGAAAAACCACGCTGTTTAATCTGCTCTCGAACTTCATTCACCCGGATCAAGGAAAAGTGTTGTTTGATGGAGAATCGATCGAGTCTCTACAACCGCACGAAATCGCTCAACGCGGCATGATTCGCACGTTCCAGGTCGCGCGTGTTCTGTCTCGGCTTTCGGTGATGGACAATATGCTGTTAGCTGCTCAGAAACAAACCGGGGAGAATTTCCTCAATACTTGGCTGTTATCGAAACGCATTCGGCAAGAAGAGCGAGAAAACCGCGATCAAGCGATCGAAATTCTCCAATCGGTCGGACTGGCTGCGAAAGCGAATGACTACGCAGGCGCACTTTCCGGCGGACAGCGCAAATTACTAGAAATCGCTCGCGCTTTAATGACCCGTCCGAAGCTCGTTTTACTTGATGAACCTGCTGCGGGTGTGAATCCGACGTTAATCAATCAAATCTGTGAATATATTCACCATTGGAATCGGCAAGGACTCACTTTTTTGATTATCGAACACAATATGGATGTGATCATGTCGTTATGCGATCGAGTCTGGGTGTTAGCCGAAGGAACGAATCTTGCAGACGGTAGCCCTGCTGAGATTCAATCTAATTCAAAAGTGCTGGAAGCTTATCTAGGGCAGTAGAGTTGAATTAACCGTTAAACTCAACCTACGATCAGATCTGATACAGAGAATCACACGATGACCATCAAACTTGATCTCAACCCAAAAACAGAAGCTCGTCTAATTGCTCAAGCTACAGTGCAAGGAGTCTCCGTCGATCGCTATCTCGAATCGCTAATTGAAAGTCATCTGGCGACCGAAACAGAACCCGAATGGAAAGCATTGCTCGATCAATTGGGCAGAAGTCCTTCTCTCCTACAAGCACCGCCACTATCAGATGAAGCAATCAGCCGCGAAAGCATCTATCGGGAACGGGAAGATCAGCAGCGATGACTTACTTAGTAGATTCAAATGTTCTGCTGCGGTTGGTATACCGACTGGTCACTAAGTATCAGGTCAGAGGAAAGCAAGCACACGATACGCGATTAGTTGCTGCCATGATTGTTCATCAAATCGCCCATCTTCTCACTTTCAATACGGCTGATTTTAAGAGGTTTAGTGAGATTAGAGCGATCGACCCCCGCGAAGTTTCAATCTGAAGCATTGACACGATCGCACTTTACTCGATCGCATACGGATTGACGCAGCCATCATTTTCTCAGTATTCTTACAGAAGAAGCACTCACCGTTGAAAGATACTGTGAAAAAGTCCGGGTTCCTACTGAAACTGTTTTTTATGCAATTTTCATCTTTTCACGGCTCAGAAGCGACTCCGAAAGCACAGGCAGGGGATGAAGTAGGCGGAATGTTTGATGCGTTTGTCAGTTTAGAAGAGATTTCGCCTGAACTTGACTGGATGGAAGCGATCGCGGATAGCTGGGGAATTCCGTATGAAGCTACTGTAGAAGCGCCCAAAGCTCTGGAGCCGTAAAATCTGCGATCGCAAATCTCACTCCCAAACCCTGTAAAGTTTCTGGGGTCTGAGTGGAAGTAATGCCGATCGTTGAAATTCCTGCTGCAACTGCTGATCGAACTCCTGATGGTGAATCCTCGAATGCGATCGCTTGATTCGGATTCAAACCAAATTCCATTAATGCGTGATTGTAAGGGGCGGGATCGGGTTTACCAATGCCCAAATCGTCCGCCAAAATTACGCGATCGAACACTTGATCTAACTTTAGCAATTTCAACATGAAGCGAGCATTCTCGCGCGGCGCATTCGTAACGAGTGCCTGTTTGAGGGAATGCTGTTTTCCCCAATCGATCAGTTCTCGAAAACCTGCGATCGGTTGCAAATGTTCCGCTAATTCTCGAAAACGAGCTTCTTTTCGATCGCCTAACGCTTCCCCCTCAGCAGAAGTTAATTGAGGCAAAAATTCTGCAATAATCGGCGGATTCGTTCGACCGCTCATCCGCTGTTTATAAATCGTTTCGTCAATCTCAACGCCGAACTCGCGCAAGACATCTTGCCAAGCGATGAAATGGACTGGATCAGTATCCGCGATCGTTCCGTCTAAGTCGTAAAGAATGGCAGCAAACACAGTCTCACCTTCACAAATCTTCACCTCAGAGTAGCGTAGATTAGCGCTGGGCGATCGAGGTTGGCGAATTCGATGAACCAAAGATCGGAGTTGCATCCAATCCGGTCACAAGTTGAAATTCTGTGGGATCAAATGAAACCGCGATCACATCGGTTTGCCATTGATTTAAGAGCATTTCCACCTGTCGGAAAAACTCTATTCCTCTCACCATTGGAACTCGCGCCCAATTTTGCACAACCGTTTCGACTAATGCTAACTCGATCAGTCCCGTCGGATACAGTTGCAACATCGCAGTCAAGCAAGCACCGCACAGTTCACTATCCTCACCATCTAACTGATAGCTACTAATAATGTGTCTCACTCGCTGTTGTTGAATCTGTTGCTGAAGAGTCATTGATACTGCGCGATTTGCTATTTCCAAGCGTATCTCAACTTGATCATTTTAGATGACAACTTCGAGAAGTTGTGAGATAACCCATTCAGTACCGTTTGCCTTCAACTATGGATCTCAAACCCTTTATTCGCGAAATCCCAGATTTTCCCAAGCCCGGAATTTCATTCAAAGACATCACAACCCTGTTACAAAATCCAATCGGATTGAAAGCAACGATCGACTTATTTGCTGAGAAATGTTCGGATTTCAAACCGGATTACATTGTTGGAATGGAATCGCGCGGTTTTATTTTTGGTGCGCCCCTTGCTTACAAAATGAATATCGGATTCATCCCGGTTCGTAAGCCTGGGAAATTGCCTGCTGCGGTTCACTCGATCGAATATGAATTGGAGTACGGCACAGA
Source organism: Phormidium tanganyikae FI6-MK23 (assembly GCA_019359175.1). Lineage (GTDB taxonomy): Bacteria > Cyanobacteriota > Cyanobacteriia > Leptolyngbyales > Leptolyngbyaceae > Leptolyngbya > Leptolyngbya tanganyikae. Next base: position 231,718 of record JAHHHU010000001.1, on the reverse strand, counting down.
CTGTTTAGAGATGCATCAAGATGCCGTACAGCCCGGAAGCCGAATTCTAATTGTGGATGATTTGATCGCAACGGGTGGAACCGCAGGCGCAACCGCAAAATTGATTCAGCAAATCGGCTGTGAATTAGTCGGATGCGCCTTTGTAATCGAATTGAAAGACCTCAAAGGACGCGATCGCTTACCGCAAGTTCCGATTGTCACCCTAGTCGAATACTAAGCGCTATAATCACGAAACCTCGATCGCAAAATTCCCTATGACGACCTCTACATCTGGAAGATTTAAATCTGGCTGGGATCGATTGATCGAACTCATCACCAGTGAGACTTCAATCTATGTGATTAAGCGATTGTTGCAAGCCTTGTTTACGCTACTTCTTGCAGCCGCTTTGAGCTTTTTCATCATTCAGCTTGCTCCCGGAGACTATCTCGATACGCTGCGCGAAAATCCTAAGATTTCACCAGAGCGGATCGATCAGCTTCGGAAACAATATGGACTAGATAAATCCTGGTTTGAACAGTTCTTTTTGTGGGTGTGGAACATCATTACAAAAGGCGATTTTGGCACGAGTTTTGTTTACAATCGCTCGGTGGTTTCGCTGCTCTGGGAAAGAGTGCCACCGACATTGTTGTTAGCGATTACTTCGCTGATTGTGACTTGGGGGGTCGCGATTCCGCTGGGTGTGTTGGCAGCGATCAAACAACAGAGATGGGTCGATCGCGTTTTGCAAGTTCTCAGCTACACCGGACAAGGATTTCCGAGCTTTATCACAGCATTGTTACTGTTGATTTTCGCGCAGAATACTTCGCCGCTGTTTCCGGTGGGCGATTTGACTAGCATCGATTTCGCTGATTTAAACCCACTGGGCAAAGTTTTAGATGTCGCGTGGCATTTGGTTTTACCGACTTTAGCGTTAGCGATCGCAGGTTTCGCTGGACTGCAACGAATTATGCGTGGACAGTTACTCGATGTGTTGCGCCAAGATTATGTTCAGACTGCTCGTGCAAAAGGACTCCCTGAAAATCGCGTGATCTATGTTCATGCGCTGAGAAATGCCATCAACCCGTTGATCACATTGTTAGGATTTGAGTTTGCGAGTCTCCTCGGTGGTGCATTTATCACAGAAAACTTTTTCAACTTGCCAGGACTGGGAAGGCTGATTCTACAAGCAGTTCAGGCACAAGATCTGTACTTGATCATGTCGAGTCTGATGATGGGTGCGGTGATGTTGATTCTAGGGAACCTTGTTGCTGATCTATTATTGAAAGCAGTTGACCCACGGATTAGCCTGGAAGATCTCAATTAATGTTTTCGCAAGCTTACTATTTGATCCGATCAAGAACGGACGGAAGCTATCTCGCAGCGTATCCGAAACTGAGCGAGGATGAAGCGCGATCGCCTGCAAACGGCTATGTTCTCTTATTTCAAGAACAATATGATGCAATGAGCTATCTGAACAAATTTGCAGGCGGCAGAAGCGATCGGTTTACCAGCGAATCGATTCCTGAAGCGCAACTAAAAACACTGCTCGATCGCTGGGGCTACAAAGGGTTCGGTATTGTCAAAGATCCGCTGATTCCCTCGATCGAATTTCTTTCAAAGGCATAATAGACAGTCCAATTCATCCCCCTTCCGGCAGGGTTAGCCTTTGGTGAAAGTCCCCCTGGTTACAGATGTTTGCAGAGGCAGAAGTTTGAGTAGATAGGTTCAGATTAAACGTGATCCTGCTAAATTTAACTTTTGCAGAATCCTAAGAAAAATTTCTGTACCTCTGGAGGGTATTTACATGAAATCTCTGTTATCTGGACTCCGCTATGTATTAACACTCTGTCTATGTGCAGTGTTGTTGTTCTCGTTTGCTCCGAGCGCGTCGGCTCAAGCGGTCGTCAAAGACAAGCCAATGGCGAATGAACCCAGCAGCTCTACAACTAAAGCAGCGAAACAATACGAAGGTGCTGCAAAAGAAACGATCGATAAAGGTGGTTTGCGATCTTTAGAAGAAGTCCGTGATCGAGCAGCAAACGGCGCACCGAATGAAGTTCAAGGAACTGCTGGAATCGAGGAGATGAAGCGTCCATCGAATACCAGTGCAACCTCGATCGAAGAACAGATCAAAAAGGGTTTGGACAACACCGACAAGGCTCCTGAGAAACTGACGAAGGAAGCGAAGAAAGCAGCAAAACAAGCTGAGAAGCAGGCAAAGAAGGCGACGAAAGAGGCTGAAAAGCAAGCGAAGAAAGCAGCAAAAGAAGCAAAAGCAATGGTTAACTAATTTAGCTGAATGGAGTGTTGAGCAAATTGGGGCGGGTTGCCCCTTTTTTATTGGCGAATTTTATTGACGATCGTGCTTCTGTTCGCGATCCTTTAATGCTTGGTCAAATTGCTGAGTCATTTGCGCGATGTCTTCAAGGGTTGTCGGTGCTTTGAACATACTGCTTCAGAATCAGGAGAGCGCGCTCGTACAAAGCGTGAAGAGCTTCTAGGTCATCTCGGTGGAATAGGACGTAAGCTTTCAAGTCCTTGCGCGACATCTGCGAGAAATCTTGTTTCATTCAAACCTCGAATCCCCAATAGGTCAATGATGATTTCGAGTTCGGCTCCAGCAATAATATAAACATATCCTTCTTGATCGTTATAACGGAAAAGATGGATATCTCGGTAGTAACTGGATAACAACTGACAGAGAATCAGACAGGTAATTGCTTGCGCGTTCGTTGGAAAAATAGGTTGTTCCTCAATTTTGACATAAATATTTTGTCATCATCTCATAAATGTGTAGAAATATTGCTGAGTTAAGTCCGAGCTATTGGTACGAGGGAATTTGTCCACGATCGCGGAAACTTTTACGACTGCCGCGCACGAAATTTATCGAAGCGATCGCGCATGAATTAATGCAAGATCTTGCCACCGATGAGCAGTTTTCTCGCGAGGGCAAAATGTATGGTGTTTTGCTGACTGAAACTGCTCAAGGAGATCAACAAATTCTCAAAGCATTTTCGGGATTATTAGATGGGCGGAGTGTTTTAGATGGCTGGGTTCCACCGATTCCAGGACGCGATCTCATTTATCTAAATGAATCAATCACACTAACACTATTAGAATCGCTAAAAAAACAAATCATTCAGCTTTATGAAATTCCTGAACGCTATCAATATCAGAAATTGTCTGAAGAATATAAAAAACAACTCAAACAATTATCTGAAAAACATCATCAGCGAAAATTAGAACGACAACAGCAAAGACAGGCTAATTATTGCAATTCTGAACTCGATGAGCAAAGCAAACGAGATGGAATCGAGAAACGCAATCTAAAACGCGATCGCGCTACACTTCTCAATCCTCTAAAACAAATTGTCGATCGAGCAGATGGGCGGATTCAACAACTCAAACAACAACGTAAACAACTATCACAACAGCTTCAGTCACAGATGTACGATAGTTATCGCATAACGAATTTTGCAGGAGAAACACGATCGCTTTCCGAACTTCTTGCCTCAATGCCAACCGGAACCGGGGAATGCTGTGCCCCAAAACTGCTCCACTACACTGCAACTCATGGATTGAAGCCTTTAGCAATGGCTGAATTTTGGTGGGGTGAGTCGGTTGGAGATAAGATGCAAGGCGAATTTTACGGGGCGTGTGTCGATCGATGTCAGCCGATTATGGGATTTTTGCTTTCAGGATTAGAATCGATCGAGATTGTCTATCAAGATGATTGGCTGATTGTTGTGAACAAACCTGCTGGATTGCTTTCGGTGCGAGGTCGCTACGGGCAGGATTGTTTACTCGATCGCTTTTCTGAACCACTGATTCCAGTACATCGGTTAGATCAAGACACATCTGGATTAATAATCCTCGCACGCGATATACAAACTTGTAAACAGCTAAGTCAACAGTTTCAGCAACGTGAAATATGCAAAATTTACGAAGCAGTATTATCAAAAAAAATTACACAAAAGCAAGGAGTGATTGATTTACCGATTTGGAGTGATCCAAACGATCGACCAAAACAAAAGATCGATCAGCAACGTGGAAAACCGAGTATTACGCACTTTCGAGTTTTAGAAGAACAGACTCGAATCGAATTTCAACCCACTACAGGACGGACTCATCAACTACGGATTCATGCAGCCCAGGGATTAGGATCAGCGATCGTTGGAGATCGGTTATACGGCGATCCAACCTCAAGCGATCGCTTACACCTACACGCCCGCGATTTACAATTTATTCATCCTGCTGATGGCAAGACGATCGTACTAAAAACTGTCACGCCCTTTTAACGATGAGCCGACATTCTGACTCAATTCAAGCGATTATTTCCGAGGTCGAAGCGCACCATGCGATCGACACAACCGAAACTGCTCACAAAGCCGTAATCCTCGATCACTTTCACCACAGCATTGATCCAATGGATTCATTTTGCTTTGAGCCGGGTCACGCGACTGGAAGCGCTTGGGTCATGGCAAAAGATACTCGACAATTTGCGCTGATCTATCACAAAACTCTCGATCGATGGCTCCAGCCCGGAGGACACGCAGAACCAGAAGAACAGGATTTGCTCACCGTTTCACTTCGAGAAGCACAGGAAGAACTTGGAATCGTACTCGATCGCACACAGGCTTCTCTTTTAGATCTCGACGTGCATCGAATCCCAGACACCCGAAAATATCCGAGCCATTTACATTTCGATTTTCGCTATCTTTGCTTGACTGAATCTCAGCCCTTGCAGCCTGCTACTGATGCAGTTCGGGCAGAATGGTTTTCGCTCGATCGACTTAATCTTCTCGAACTCGATCCTGGCATTGAGCGAATGATCCGAAAATCGATCGGGTAAAGCTAGTAAATCAAATTCGCCTCAGGAGAAGCAGTTAGTTCCGGGGCAATTTCGTTGTGTGCAAGCTCGATCGGCAAATCAAACCAAAAAATCGTTCCAACATTCGGCGTACTCTGAACCTGAAGCTTTGTACCCAAAAGTTGAAGTAATTGCTGGCTAATCGACAATCCTAGACCTGTTCCCTTACCAGATTTGCGCCCCGACTCGGTTTGCATGAATGCTTTAAACAACGATTCAATTTCATAATCTGCAATGCCAATTCCAGTATCTTCTACCTCGAATCGTAATAGATTTGAATTCAAGCAAAGTACTCGCAAAGTAATACTTCCATGATTAGTAAACTTCAGCGAATTCGTTAATAGATTGAGCAACACTTGCCGCACTTTACGTTCATCCGTTTGTACCCAATTTGGAACATCAGGCGCACACTCTACAGACAAGATCAGATATCTCCCGATCGCTTGAGGTTCAAACATCTCAAACAAGCTTTGCAGCAATTGTTTCAGCGAAACGGGCTGAATCTCGATCGTTTCTGCCTTCGCTTCGAGTTTGGCTAACTCCAAGACTTCGTTAATCAAATCGAGTAAGTGTTCTACGCTTTGATTGATCAGCGACAAACGCTCTTTTTGCTTCGAGGAAAGCGTTTTGTCGTAACTCATTAATTCACTGCTGCTTAGAATAATTGAAAGCGGCGTTCTCAACTCATGATTCACATTTGCCAGAAAGGCTGTTTTCGCGCGATCGGCAGCTTCCGCTTCCTGTTTCGCCTGCATCAATTCAACATTCTGCTGTGTTAACGCTTGCGTGCGATCTTGTACTTTCTGTTCGAGCGTTTTTGCATAATCCTGTAAAGCCTCATGCGATCGCGCTAATGATCGCCAAACTAAATACCCTCGCGTCGCCACTGCAACGAATTTCATTCCGATGAGCGGCGCAATGATCGTAATCCACCAACCGGATAGAAATAGCCCGTATGCGGTCAGAATTCCAGCGATCGTCATTCCAACCATCCAAGCGAACGCACGACGCGGAGATCGAAACTTTGTCCCCAACACTGCGCCCACACCCAACCACATCAGCAACCAAGCAGATTCAATCCACTCAGGCACACCTCGTAAAACCGCTCTGCCATCTAGCGCAGCACTAATCAACTGACTCGCAAAATCCGCGTGAATTTCAACGCCTGCCGACGTTAATCTCGCGGTGCTGGAATAAGGTGTAAAAAAGCGATCGTTCAAACTTTCTGCAACTGAGCCAATTAGAACAATGCGATCCTGCATCAGCCGCGCAGCAACTCGATCTCGTAACACATCAGTAAAGCTCACAAAGGTAAAGTGTCGCTGCAAATTCCGAAAATTCGCTAGCAGTTGAAACCCGCCAATATCGCCGCGAACGTAACCGCCTGCGTTTTGTTGTAGCGGCTCAAGGCGCGATTTGCCAAGCTGAACCTGTCCGTTGCTTCCCTTAATCGCTTGGGGCTTGATCCCATCCCCCTTGAGATACTCCAACGCCAATCGCGTTCCTAAAGTCTCAACTGTCCGACCCTGCTTACCCCAGATCGAACTCACCCGCAACGACAATAGATTCCGGCGAATTTTCCCATCCGGATCGAGAACCAGATCGCTCGCAGCAATCTGACCCTGCTCTCGAAGAATCGGGGGCGGATCAACCGATGGCAGATTCGCCCCGCTCAAAGTCTTCTCGACCCCAATCAGATTTGGCATATCTCGGTAAACTTGCAGCAGTGCTTCATGCCCCGGCTCAATCGGAAGATTGCGATACACATCCATGCCAATCACGCGCGGCTTCTGCTGCTTGATCTTGGTGAGTAGCTCAGCAAGTAGCTCATCTGGAATCGGATATCGCCCGATCGCATTGAAATCGGATTCGTCGATCGTCACAATCACGATCCGGGAATCAACCGCTTCAGGGGGACGCGCCCGAAACCACTGATCAAGCACCATGAGTTCCAAAGGTTGAAACGCACCTGCAAGCTGCAACCCGATCACCGCTGCCGTGACGGAAATCGCGCTCAATCCAACGCCTACCCATTGCCGCACTGGTTTCAACTGTTCCTTAACCTTAAAGTGTTGTCATTGCAAACCTGTAAAAACTTTAAGGCAGTGTGAAGAAGTTGTCTACCAAAAAATTGTGTCGATTATGAACGTGAACCTCCGCCTACAGTTCCGCTTGGTGCAGGCGCACCAGGAGGGGGTTCGAGTTGAGCGCAAACGGAGTGGAGCGATCCTGAAATGAGATGAATTCCAATCAACAAACTGAGACTACAAACAGCATGAGCGAATTGAGTGGGGGTCATACTTTTATTAAATAGATAAAGGTCAGGCAGAAGAATGATTTCCCAATAATCGATCGCTGATTGATGGCGATGAACTGTATTTAGGAAGCGAAAAGAAGACTTAAGCGAAGCAGAGCGCAAGAAAACGATTTCTACGCCATTTAATGGAGGACTGAGCTTACAAAAGGATTGTTTGGCTTTGGGAGAATGAATAGAGCAGATTGCGAAACCGTTGATAAGTAAGTTCCCGGTCGCAATCAAAATACTATACTAATCATAATTAGTATTTCAGCAATTATACGTAGAATTTAAGCAAGATATAAGAAGCCTAGCTAAAGTAACGATGCAGTTTGTATGAAGCCTGTGAAGAGATACAAATAGTCAGGCTAGAAAGGTTGCTGCATATGAACTGTAGGTTTTTTACTTGCTTTAGTGGTCTGAGTATTTTCTATGAGATGCTAATTAGGTGGCGTAGAAGTTTCTAGTCGCTCAAACTGATGCGTTCTTTATGATTCAGCAGTCATCTTTCTAAAGACAGAAATTTAATTAAGAAAGTCCGTCTCTTGAGTTGAATAAGTGCCAATTAATACACCTTGAAAGGTTTTAGTAGAGTGATACTTTACTCATTGAGAAATCAATAGAATCTCGATCGCAAAAAGCCCTCTTTCCAGTCAGAAAGAAGGGCAATGATCGAAATTAGTTGAGTCGATTAATCGATCGCAATTCCAGTCGCAAAGCTTGGGGCTTCTGGGCGCGCCTCGATCGGCTTTTTCGCGATCAGGTACTTACTCATAAAGTGAACCTGCTCGAAAACCTCGGTAAACCCGGCATCGGTCAACCGCTTCGTCAAATCGTCCGTCGTATAATGGCGGTAATACGGCTCGTGGAAGATCTCCGGGAAATTCTCCATCGCGATCGACAACTCCGGCGAATCCGCCATTTGAATCGAATCGCAAATGATAAACGTACCACCAGGTTTCACAACGCGAAATGCTTCATCGATCACGTTCTGACGCGCTTGAGGCGGCAATTCGTGGAACAGAAACACACTCGTGACCGCATGGAAGTAGTTTTCTAAGAAAGGAAGCTCTTCCCCGTTTCCTTGCACCAATTGAGGCAGGGTTCCGGGCACTTGAGAGAGCAACTGATTTGCCTTTCTCAAATACGCAGCAGACAGATCAACGCCGTACAGTGAAGCCTTCGGCAACATTCCTCGAATATTTTTCAGAGTGCGTCCGGTTCCACAAGCGACATCCAGAATCTTAATCTGGCTCGCTGGCACATCGCCGAACGCTTTTAAGCCTGCTTTGAGCGGAGCTAAGATCCGTCGCCGCATTGGATCAGCGGTTCCGTTGAACAAAATTTCAACCTGCAAATCATACAGATTCGCAGATTCATCGCTTAAGTAGCCGTTGGTCTGATGATGAAAATTCTGGACGTAATAGCTCGGTAAGCCTTGCGTCTCGACACCAGGATCAAACTCTTGGTAGCGCTTTTGATTCACTCGCTGCCACATTTCCGGCATATCGAACCAAACGGCAGGATAGTAGCGGAAAAAATCGTCCCAAGGATTATCAAATAGCAGGCTTGCGGGATAAACTCCCTTTTCGACATCTTGCCAGTCGGTTTCGAGAATCTCATTCATCCGCCGCTGAATGTTTTGGATCAGTTCTAAAGAGAGCGGAGTGGGCTTTGGCTTTGTCTCAGCGGGAGCAGGTGCAACAATGTTCAGCAGTTGAGTGCTGACGGCTTTATGCACCAAACCAAAGTAACTTTTACCTTGCTGAACGGTTTGATATGCCAGCTTTGTTAATGTGTCGGGCATGGTGATGATGAAACAGCAATCTACGACTATTAATAAGTGTAACGAATTCTTATCAGTGAGTATCGCTGTGAAGTAAACGATTTTGCAATAAAAAGAAGTGATCGATGAGGTTCTCCTAGGTGTTAGCGCAGAGGCAAGAACCGTACTTGTCCTTCCCATTCCCCCTCTAAGCTGCACTCAGCAATCAGCAAGATTTCCTCGATCGCTAATCTAATCGGAACGCGACGACTCACTTCAAATAACCCTGGCATTCCGCGATCTGCTTCGATCCGCGCATAGGCAAAGTTTGTCATCGTTGCCACATCGTGAGTTAAAACGACTCGCTGATGTTGTGCTGCCCATTCTAGAACCGTCGGATCATCTGCTTCGATCAGTCCTACATCCTGAACACGAACAATATCAACATCGGGATTGCGGCGCAAAATTCCCCGAATGATTTGGTTGCTAAAGTTTTCATCTGCCAGAAATCGCAACATCGATTAACCTTGGGCATTGCGTCTAGCTAATAAACGGTCGCGTACTCCCACTGGATTAAATCGTTTTTCAGCTTTTCTACGGACTTCTATCGCATCCCGTTCACGCTCTAAAAGATAAGCATCCACTTCAGTTTGATGTCGTAAATAGTAAGCGATGACCGAATAGATATCGGAAAGCTGAAGCGACGGATACTGTTCTCTGATTTCTTCTGCTGTCGCCCCTTCGAGAAAAGCAGCCACAATCGTATCTAGGGTGATGCGAGTTTTGCTGATACGAACAACACCAAATTCATCAGTCGCCAGTGGAACTGGCTCAGTTATGGGAACAAGCAGCATTTTTAGAGCGAAGTGATGATTTCCCAAGTATAAAACAAAGCGATCGAGCCAATTCGCCCGATCGCTTCTCAGTTCAAATTGAGATCAAATTAGCAGTCGTAGTAGAGCATGAACTCATACGGATGCGGGCGAATGCTCATTGGGATGACTTCTCGATCGAGCTTGTAGCTGATCCAGCTTTCGATGAAGTCTTCAGTAAATACGCCACCCGAAGTTAGATAGGAATGATCCGTCTCCAAGTTCTTCAGTGCTTCAGCCAGAGATCCAGGAGTCGAAGGCACTTTCGCTAGTTCTTCGGGGCTGAGTTCGTAGATGTCCACATCCAACGGCGAACCAGGATCGATTTGGTTCTTGATTCCGTCGATTCCAGCACAGAGCATTGCAGCAAACGCCAAGTAAGGATTTGAGGTTGCATCGGGACAGCGGAACTCTAAGCGTTTTGCTTTTGGGTTGGTTCCAGAAAGTGGAATCCGAACGGATGCAGAACGGTTGCCCTGTGAGTATGCCAAGTTTACCGGAGCTTCAAACCCAGGAACCAAGCGCTTGTAGGAGTTTGTAGTTGGGTTGGTGAATGCCAACAGTGAAGGCGCGTGCTTTAGAATGCCGCCAATGTACCAGAGTGCGTTTTGGCTCAGTCCAGCGTACATATCGCCTGCGAAAGTCGGTTCGCCATTGTTCCAAATCGACTGGTGACAGTGCATCCCCGAACCGTTATCACCAAAGACAGGTTTCGGCATGAAGGTGATCGACTTTCCGTATTTGCGACCAACGTTTTTGATCACATATTTATAGGTCATCAACCAGTCCGCGGCTTGAACGAGTGTTCCAAACCGGAAGCCGAGTTCGCACTGTCCGCCCGTTGCGACTTCGTGGTGATGTTTCTCGATCGGGACTCCACATTTCGCCATCGTTAGCAGCATTTCCGATCGCATATCTTGCGAAGTGTCGGTCGGAGCAACCGGGAAGTAGCCTTCTTTGTTGCGGGGCTTGTATCCCAGGTTGCCGCCCGGCTCTTGGCGACCAGAGTTCCAGATGCCTTCAGCGCTGTCTACGTGATAGTAGCCTTCGTGCTGATTTTGGTCGTAGCGGACATCATCAAAGATGAAAAATTCAGCTTCAGGGCCAAAAAATGCAGTGTCACCGAGTCCAGTCGTGTTTAGATAGTCGATCGCTTTTTGGGCAATCGATCGCGGATCGCGGCTGTAGGGCTGTCCAGTACGCGGCTCTTTGATCGAGCAAATCATACTCAGCGTTGGGTGTTCCATGAATGGATCGATCCAAGCGGTATCTGGATCAGGAACCATTGACATATCAGATTCGTTGATCGATTTCCAACCCCGAATACTCGATCCATCAAAAGGAACGCCATCGGTAAAGCTGCTTTCGTCAATTTGGCTTTTGTGCAGGGTGAGATGTTGCCAAATCCCTGGCGTGTCGATGAATTTGAGATCGATCAATTCAATGTTTTCGTCATTGATCTTCGCTAAGATCTCTTGTGGGGTCGCCATGAAATACTCCTAGTAAATCGCGTAACTCGCTCAACGCTGAGCGTGAGATCGGATCAGGATCGACATGGGTTTGGGATGCCGTTCGCTCATCACAATCTGTCCTGAATTATGGTAGAAACAGGTTTACCGCATTTTTGTATCTAAAGCTACAATTTTATTTGTGTTATACAGAATTAAGCATTGATTAAGAATCACAAATATTACGCGTAGGGATTTCACCTGAGAATTTTGCGGTGCGATCGTGGAGTGAGAATTAAAAATTGTAACGATCGTCTCATCTAGCTACAGCCGCCAAGGTACGGTTCAAAATAGGCTCAAACCTGCGTGGTAAACTGAGCTTAAATCTTTTACGATACGAATCCCAATTTCTTGCTGTGGGGTAATTCGTCATAACTCAAATTGAGCCAATTTTTGGGAGAAGACTTTCATGCGGGACGCAGTGACAAGCCTGATTAGAAACTACGACATTACAGGGCGGTATTTGGATCGCAATGCGATCGACAGCCTGAAATCTTATTTTGATACCGGGATGGCTCGCATTCAGGCGGCTGCGATCATCAATTCGGATGCCGCAGGAATTGTGCGCCAAGCCGGATCGCAGTTGTTTGACGAAAATCCGGAGTTGATTCGTCCGGGTGGAAATGCTTATACGACTCGTCGCTATGCGGCTTGTCTGCGCGATATGGATTACTATTTGCGCTATGCCACGTATGCGCTGGTTGCAGGCGATAACGATGTTCTCGATGAGCGCGTTTTAGAAGGATTGCGCGAAACTTACAATTCGCTGGGCGTTCCTTGCGGCCCAACGGTGCGCGGGATTCAAATTATGAAAGACATTGTGAAGGCGCAAGTCGCAGCGACGGGAGTTTCCGATACTCGTTTTCTTGATCAGCCGTTTGATTATATGTCGCGGGAATTGGGCGAGAAGGATCTGTAGAGTTTCTCTTTAGAATGGAAACGGGCAGAGAATTTAGGTTCTCTGCCCGTTTTTTGTTATGCCTGAATTGTGGCTTCAGATTCTAATACCCAGATCGCCCACGCTAATTCGTGCTTGGTAATCCGGGCGGCGTGTCCTTTGCTCGATAAATGCTCTGCAAGCTCGATCGCTTGATCTTGTTCCCGAACCGTTCTGAGGTGTCTGTAGTGTTGTCGATCGTTGTAAATTGCTGTCATCGGTTTCGCCACATCTGAGACGCGGATTTGACAAGGGCGATAGTCGCGCTCTGAATCTAAGATTTTCCACAATCCTGAATTTGTGATTGGAGCGCGATGCAGTGTAGAGCTTGGCTTTGTCGATTTAGTTTCTTTCGCGTCCGCTTCGTAAAGCCAGATCACATCGCCTTTGACTGTGCGAGTCATCGCAACTTCATCGCCTCGGTAAACGAGCTTTGCCGCAATTTGCAGCGCTTTTTGTGAATCTTTGACCAGTCTGAAAAAGCTGTAATAGCGATCGTTGAATGCGATTGCAGCCAGTCGTTCTTCGGAGTCGGGGACTCGGATATGACAGGCGCGATATTGCTTGCGCGACTCTAGAATTTTGCAGCGAGACAAATCAGCGATCGATTGAGCGGAATCGGGGCGAACGGGGGAGGACATGATGAGGGTAGATTGTAACGGTTTCTATACAAATATTCTGCAAAGACAGATTGAAGCTTTAGAACCGTATATTTCCCGAAAATTAGCGATTTCGACAAAGAAGACCCTAAAAAGATCGAGGCAGGGCGGCATATGCTAGAGGTGGTCTTGAGGTTTCAGAATGGATTCTTATGCCTACTCCCTGTCACATCGTCGTTGAAGGAAATCCCGCGATCGTTTACGCCAGTCGTAACGGTGCGCCTGAAAAGATGCTGCCGATTTTAGAATCGTTGTTGGATACGTTTTGGCAGGAGCGGGATGCGCTGGGTGAAACGCAGGATACGCCAGAATGTTTGGTGGCTCAAGTGGTAGTGCGGTTTGGGTTTGAGATTTGCGAAGATGATTTCTCGAATCTCAAAGTTGGGCTGAAATACGATCCGAGCGCGGCTTATCTCTATTTCATTTCGGCAGAGCGGCAATTGAGCGTGTGGAATCCAAGCGATGAATATCGATCGAATCCGGCTTTGGGCTTGAGAGCGTGTCATCAGATGAGAACGGTATCGATCGGTTAAGGAGTGCGAGAATTAAACAGACGCGCTAGCTCCGCTGCACACAGTGTTCGCACGAAAAGGTTTTATGACAACGATTTGGGAACTCGATTATTACTCGCGTCCGATTCTGGATGAGGAAAACAAAAAAATTTGGGAAGTGCTGATTTGTGAAAGTCCGACGACGGTAGAGTCTCAACCGGAAAAGCTGTTTCAGTTTTCCAAATACTGTCCGAGTACCGAGGTGAATTCGGGCTGGCTAAAAGATGCGATCGAGTCAGCTATTTCCAGCGCTCCCAATCCACCGGATAAAGTTCGCTTTTTTCGGCAGGCAATGAGCAATATGATCACCACTGCTTGCAAAGGGTTGGATCTGCCTGTTTCACTCAGTCGCCGCACCTTTGCATTAACCGCTTGGATGAACGATCGCGCTCAGAACGTCTATCCCCAACAGCCTGGATATCAGCCCTCGATCAATCCGTCTGTGATGTTTCCAATCACACCGCCGCAAGTGCTACCGGAGGCATTGGAGGGGCAGAAATGGACGTTTGCGACTTTGCCCTTAGAAGCGTTTGCGGAAATGGGAGAATGGTCGATCGATTTCGGTGAAGCCTTTCCGTTGAGTTTGACGCAGCTTGAAGCCGATGCGCCTGTTCCGGGTTTGATCATTTTCACGAAACGGGCGACCGCGATGGCGGCTTGGATGTCGGGATTAGAAATTGCAGCCGTGAAGTATGATCCGACGATTCCGAATCGATTGCTGTTGGAAACTGGGGTGAACGATCGCTGGTTTTTAACTACGCTCGATCAAAAAGCAATCCCAGAAGCAAAGCAGTTTGAAGCGGCAAAAGCGCGATCGAATCAAGTGCATTTTCTGGCGATTCAAGAGAGTCCAGAGGTTGAAGCGTTCGCGGGATTTTGGTTGATGCAGGAGATCACGCTTTAGGATATTGAAAATCAAATCCTTGCAAATCGCCGCACTGCCAACACGCTGCCCACAAATCCAACCATTCCACCAAACGCCAGCAAAATCAGCGGAAGCGCCACAGCATCGATCGGGCGAGAAGCTCCCGCTGCGAGAAATTGCACAAACTCCGCTTGCCCGCTCAGTTGATGACGAATAAAGTTTTGGATCGCTTGAATCAAAGAAAATGCGATCGCTGATCCCACGACTCCAAACACCACGCCCTGACTCAAAAACGGCAAATAAATCCAGCTTCGCGTTGCACCGACAAGCTGCATCACTTCAATCTCTTTGCGACGTGCTAGAACAATTAGTCGAATCGTCGTGTTGATTACTGCGATCGCCGTTGCGGTCAACAATCCGATCAGCGCCGTACTGATCCAGCTAAATCCCTTATTTAGTTGAGCAATTCTCTGAACTGCTTCGCTCACATACTGAACCTCTTCGACTCCACGAATTTTCCTCAGTTTCTCTGCTAGAGCTGGAACCTCTTCAGACGATCGCGCCTTTACTTTCAATTCATCAACTAATGGATTGCCTTCAAGCTGTTGAGTGGCATCTTTCAGATTCGACAAACCGAGTTCTTTGATCAGATTGCTCCAGGCTTGCTCTTTAGAAACATCCTCAACCGCTGCAACTTCCGGCAGTTTTTCCACCACCGATCGCAGCACATCCGCCGACACTCCCGTTTCTAAATAAGCTGACACCTCGAGCTGACTGCCAAACTGGGTCAGCAAACTCTCTAACTGCCACGAAGCTTGTAGACTAATGCCAAACAGAAATAGCAGCACCGTCACCATGCTCACCGCTGCCCAATTCATCCAACCCCCGCGTCGCAATCCTAATAGCGTCTCGCGGAACAAATAATCTAATTTTGTGAAGAACCGAACCATCCCTTTTTCTCCTCACTTTCTTCTGGAGTGCGCGAAGACCCTTGTAGCATTCAGAATCAAAACCAGCATCCGAAACACCCGCTGAATTCGTCGCCAATTCGCTAAAATAGAACCAACACGGAATCAGTCCGCCCTTCGATTCTCATTTTTAGGTGATCTCATGTCCTCCTTAGTTCTGGTCGAGAAGAAAAAGTTAGAAAATCCACCGTTAAAGATGCACCATATGGGCGATCGCGTTTTGCGTCAGCCTGCGAAGCGAGTGGCGAAGGTGGATGACGAAGTGCGCGAAATCGTGCGCCAAATGCTGCAAACGATGTACAGCGAGGATGGAATCGGTCTTGCAGCTCCCCAAGTCGGGATTCACAAGCAAATTATCGTCTTAGACATCGAACCCGATAAACCCGAAGTTCCGCCGCTGGTGCTAATAAATCCAGCGATCAAAAAGTTCGGAAAGGAAACCTGTGCTGGGCAAGAAGGCTGCCTCAGTATTCCAGGTGTGTACCTCGATGTTGAGCGTCCTGAAGCGATCGAAGTTTCCTTCAAAGACGAAACCGGACGAATGAGAACCTTGAGCGCTGATGGTTTATTGTCTCGCGCGATTCAGCATGAGATTGACCACTTAAACGGTGTGCTGTTTGTTGATCGCGTTGAAAACCAGCTTGCCTTAACTCAAGAACTGAAAAAACGCGGCTTCTCGACAAATGATGTCCGCGCCATCCGATAATAAAGACTAAACAAGCCGTCAGAAATACTGGCGGTTTTTCAGTCTTTGAGGAAAACAAATTATGATGATGACACCCAAAAGTAGTTTATTTCTTGGCGGATCTTGTGTCGCAGCGATCGCGGCGGTCGGGTGCGTTTTTGAACTGACATCGGGAAATCCTGAGTATGGCACGTTAGCCACCGGGATCATTCTCGCGTTGAGTGCGCCATTAACGATTATTTGCTTCATCGCAGCGGTTGCGGATGCGAGAGCGAACAATCAATAAGAAAATTTTTAGGGATCTCCCGATTGTTTCAGCACAGACGTGATATAGATTCCCAGGTATGTATCGAATGTTGCACTAAAAATTCTGCTCGTGTCTCTGTTTTTACCGTATGTTAAGCGCGAACGCTCACTGCTCGAA
Organism: Phormidium tanganyikae FI6-MK23; assembly: GCA_019359175.1. Classification (GTDB taxonomy): domain Bacteria; phylum Cyanobacteriota; class Cyanobacteriia; order Leptolyngbyales; family Leptolyngbyaceae; genus Leptolyngbya; species Leptolyngbya tanganyikae. The sequence continues at coordinate 215,338 of JAHHHU010000001.1, read as the reverse complement.
CTCCTTCCATGACGGGCGAAATTAGTGCCATTGCTTGCCTTCGGCAACTGTCGATCAGCAATCCTTCTGATCCAAAACTATTCGTGCATTCTTTATCGATCGATGAAGTGACCGCGATTGGGCGTGATCCCCGCTGTCAGATTGTCGTCGATCCCCTTTTGTTTGCGTCCGTATCGCGTCGCCATGCTGAAGTGCGCCCAATGGATCAAGTCGAAGGAGAACGACCCGCATGGTGGGTGTGCGACCTCAATAGTTCTAACGGGACGTATCTCAATGGGCAACGATTGCGGGGCTGTCAGGTTTTGCAGTCGGGAGATCGCGTGACATTAGGAAGCGATGGGCCTGAATATATTTTTGAATATCTAGCAGATTTCAATCGCGAAGTTGCCAGCGTGACTGAACGCGAAGCGATCATGCCTGTTCTAAACACAAGCGATTCGGTGACATTGACGCAACTTTTCCCGATCGTATCTACTGGACGAGAACTCACCCGCAAAGCCTTCTTAGTTCCGAGTGTGGTAACGATTCTATTCGTTGTTTCCCTCTTCGTTGCGGTCGGACAACCTTTACTATTCAATCGATTGTTAGCAGGATACATTGCACTCGTTGGGTTTTATTTCGTTTACCAACTGTGCGGAAAGCGCAAACCCTGGTGGGTAATGGTTCTCGCTGCAATGGGAACGTACTTCTTATTACGCAGTCCAGTCTTACCGCTGTTTGTCGAGCTGTTTCGCAATGTGCTACCTGGTCAGGTTCCAACCGTTGGAGAGCCGATCAATCCCTTCACGTTGTTGATTCGGATGTTCTTTGGGGCGGGACTAATGGAAGAACTGTTAAAAGCAATGCCGTTGGCGGTTTTGTTTTTGATTGGGCGCTTTTTACCTGCTCCGTGGAACGATCGAGTTGGGATCTGGGAGCCACTGGACGGAATTTTATTAGGGGCAGCTTCCGCAGTTGGATTTACCTTAGTAGAAACGCTGGGGCAATATGTTCCAGAAATGATTCAAACCACATCGCTACAGTTAGGAACAGGCTGGGATCAGCTTCGAGGGCTGCAAGTTTTGATTCCGCGACTGTTGGGAGCCATTTCGGGACATATGGCGTATAGCGGATACTTCGGTTATTTTATCGGGCTTGCTGTTTTGAAACCCCGACAGGGTTGGTTAATTTTACTAATTGGTTATTTAACGGCATCGGGGCTTCATGCACTTTGGAACGTGATGGGAAGCGTGAGTGAGATTCTTCTGGCACTGGTGGGAATGGTGTCTTACGCTTTTCTTGCAGCCGCCATTTTGAAAGCTCGGAGTTTGTCACCGACTCGATCGCAGAACTTCGCCACTCGCCTAAAATCCTAGCGCTACGAAAAAATTCTATCTTGCGAAGTACCCCGCATCGGTTCAGAGTGAAACTTTAGTTGGACGTGGTTTGTAAATCTGGTCATTACGCTCGAATGGTAGAGATTGAAACACATCAATTCACCAATCGTTAATCATTCGACTATGACTTTGAACTCACGACCAAAAACAGCGCTAAAAATCCTTTTACCGCTGATGTCTGTTTCGATCGCGCTCGTAGCAGGCGAACTCAAGGCGAATGCGAAAGAGCCTAGCACGGTTAAGACGGCTTCCACTCCTGTTACCGCAAACGGTGCAGCATTGTTGGGACGACCTTCGATCGATGTTAACCAAAACGCTGTCAGCCAAGAATTCTCCGCAGATTCTCGCTTTACGGTTGCCCAAACCACTCCTTCCACGCCAAGTAATATTGCCCCAGGTCGTGCGGTTCCGGGAAACACGCCCTCTGGCAGTCCAACCAACCCCGCAGACGTGACACCGAGCAACACGACTCCGAGTACGATTACACCGAGCAATACGACTCCGAGTACCACGCCTGGAGCGACAACGCCTATCACACCAAACACAACCCCCGACACGACAACGCCTATCACGCCTAGTACAACTCCTATTACACCAGGAACAACGCAGGAAACAACGCCAGTTACACCGAGTACCACACCCGGAACGACAATACCAGAGACAACACCCGGAACGACAACCCCGGAGACAACACCTGGCACCACTCCGACGCAAGAACTTGCTCCCGGACGTGCGACTCGCTCTGGTTCTAGCTATGTTGGCATCGGCGGAAACATCGGTATCGGTGATGGTGATATCTCCCTGGGTGAAGGAAGCTTTGCTCTGCTTAGCAAAATTGGCTTGACACGGAACTTCTCGGTACGTCCCTCTGTTCTGTTTAGCGATGATATTGCGATTCTGCTGCCTGTCACTTACGACTTTAGCTTTGGTGAAGGTCCGACGGGCGGTTTAGGATTTACGGCGGCTCCTTTCTTAGGAGTAGGTGCAGCGATTTCGACAGGTCGAGGCGGCGATGTCGGCTTGCTATTGACGGGTGGGATCGATGTTCCGCTTTCGTCGCAATTTACCGCAACAGCTTCGGTGAATGCTTCAGTGACGGGGCAATCCGCTGTTGGAGTTTTGATTGGAGTTGGCTATAACTTTGCAGGCTTCTAATTAGCTTCTCTTTTGTAACTTTGCTCTCTAGATCTTCTTCAAAATTTAGAGAGCAAAGCTTTCGTTTAAAGCGTGAACTCAGCGAATTCATCATCTGTTGTCTGCTGTGTTGTTTTTACAGTTGCAGATTGGTATTGCTGAGTATTGATTAATTCATTGAATTTGAGCTGCGGATTCTGTTGTAACAGATTTAACACGGTCATAAAGTCGCGGATGATTTCACCCGGCGTTAAGCGCGTCTCGGTTCCAACTCTGCCCCCACGTACCGCATTGATAAAGCTGGAGATTTCGATCGAAGTAATTTGCTTTTTTAACTCATAGTGAGTGCAGAAGACGATCGATATTCTCTGCAATAAAACCTGAAGTTCAGCATCACTTAGCGGGTCGAGATGAATTACCGGAGCGCTTGTGTCGATCGCATCCGTTTGCACCACTCGACTCTGAGCCGTTCGACGCTGCCAAGCTGGATCGCTGTACAATCCCCGTCTCGGATCTTCTAAAAACTGTGGTGTTCCGCCGATCAATGTTCCTAGATGACTAACTTTGCCTTGCATTGCATCATTGAACATTGCAAGTAGCTTGTCATAGTTGTTTTGACGTGCGATCGCAGTTGGAATCTTAGACAAATGCACCACTTCATCAAGAATCACAATCAAGCCTTTGTAATCAATATCTGCCGCGAATCGAGCAATCAATTTGATGTAGTCATACCAAGAATCATCATCAATGATCACCCGAACGCCTAACGCCGCTTTTGCTTCGGTTTTGGTTGAAAACTCTCCTCGTAACCAGCGCATCGCCGATTCTTTTTTGGTTTCATCATTCGATCGATAACCTGTCCAATACGCAATAATTACCGTCGCGAAATCAAACCCATTCACCAAATCCGCAACATCTTGAGTCACTAATCGAATTCGCGCTTCAACGTGCTGATCAAAGCCTTCTTCATTCGGCTTCATTCCGGTTTCTTGTGCAACCTGAGATTGAATCGCTGCGATCCAGCGCTCTAAAATGATTGTTAGTGCCCCACCTTCAGGACGGCTCTTGGTTGCCAGATTTCGCATCAGTTCGCGGTAGGTTGCGACTCCTGCGCCTTGACTGCCTGTTAAACGTCGATCGGGTGTAATATCCGCATCCGCTACGACAAACCCGCTATCCATCGCCAAATTGCGAATCAATTGCAGCGTAAAGCTTTTCCCCGCTCCATACCGCCCAATCACAAATCGAAACGCTGCGCCTCCATTGGCAATATGTTCAAAGTCTTGCTGAATTGCAGCAATTTCCTTTTCTCGACCTACGGCAATATGCTCTAAACCGACTCGTGGCACAACGCCTGCACTCAGAGCATTGACGAGGGCAGTGGAGACACGCTTGGTAAGTTTGGGCTGAGACATAAGACCAGAGTAAGATTCAGAGTTTAGAGTAGCACTAAAGAATGCGATCGATGAATCTTGCCTCAAGTCCAAGCATCACACCAAGCTTGGGCAGATTGTCTTACATCTTGGTCACTCATTCGCGCCTTTCCTTGGAAGACCTAAAATTTGAATTGAGTGGCTTGCTGGCTGAAAATCTCAGCCTGACGTAATCTGCAAACCATTGACCAGAAGCATCACATAAGGCAGGTTCTAAAAGGGCGATTACTTCTTTCAAGAAAGCCTCATGCTCAGAGGGCGCGATCGCAGTAATGAGGGGATTCGCAAAGGTTGAAAGCCATCCTCTGATATCTGTGGGAAGTGCAGTAGGACGAGGAATTAGAACAATTTCGTTGACTTGAAATCCTCTCGCTTCCAATCTAGATTGATACTCTTTGATTGTTGGAAAGTACCAGGGATTGATTGCATCTGGAACAATCTCACGCTTTTTCAAGCTTGTGTGTAAGGCGGCTGTGATTGTTGTGACATTGCCATCACCGCCAAACTCACCGACAAACCTTCCTCCCGGTTTCAACGATCTCCATACACCGTCAATTACTTGGTCAGGTTGCTTCATCCAATGCAAAGCAGCATTAGTAAACACTGCATCAAATTCATTGCTGAAATCAAGATGATGACCATCGAGAAGACGAGCATCCAGTCCAAGTAATTTTGCTGTCTCAACGAAGTCTGGACTGGAATCAACGCCAATCACTTCACATCCAAACTCTCGTAACTTCTTCGTTAAAGCGCCGTCTCCACATCCTAAATCTAGGATTCTCTCTCCCGTTCTAGGGTTAAGCCATTCCACAACGGGCATCCCCAGATCAGAAACGAAGTGAGCGTTCTTTGCATAACTTTCAGAATTCCAAGTTTGTTCCATAGATTCAATCCGGCAAAAAGTCATCGTTCAAAATCGAAGGCACTTCATAAGGGCATTCCATTGGAAATGTAGAAATCGGCAATCCTGTTTCAGCTTTTGCCTGTTTTGTCGCTGCAATGTACAACTCAGAAAGAATTGTTTCCAAATAAGGCTTGAAACTCGGAGAAGCTTGAAGTGCCTTTTTGATACGTCGTCGATGCTCTAGAATGCTCGCTTCCCAACTTCCAGTTCGTTTCTCAGATTGATACTGCCACTTGAGAAGATGGAGCAACACAATTACTAAATTGCTTTCCAAACGGTGTTGCTCACTTCGTCCCATATCTTCAATTTCCTCGATCAAATTATCCCAGTCAATGTAGCTATGATTGCCGCTCTTTAAGTGCTCAACCGTTGTCTCAATCCATTGAAGATAATCTGTTTCGTAAAGCAGTCGTTGTTTTGCCTGGGTCATAGCTCATTCGGGTTGTTGGAGTTGGCGTTGGATACGATCGCTCAGTTGACTATGTTTCGATGCAAGTCGCGCTTTTCCTGCTGCCGCCCAGTCTTGCAGAAAATCGATTTGTTCTTTGGCAGTGCGGGCAAGTGGAACAATCTGACTGGCAGATTCGAGAATGTCGTCGGTGGTGAAGTCGCGATTCTGACTAAATCCGATGTGCATCGCTTCGATCAAGGTTTGCTCGATTTCGGCTCCAGAGAAATCTGGCGTTTCGTAAGCAAGTCGATCGAGATCATATTGCTTCAAATTGTGCGGACGTAGGCGAGAAAGATGAACTGAAAAGATCGATCGACGTTCTTCCTGAGTCGGCAATCCTACAAAGAAGATCTCATCGAATCGCCCTTTTCTCAGCATTTCTGGCGGGAGCAATTGAATATTATTCGCCGTTGCTACCACGAATACAGGTGATTTTTTCTCTGCCATCCAAGTGATAAACGTCCCAAACACGCGGCTACTCGTCCCTGCATCGCTCCGACCATCCACACCTGAGAATGCTTTATCAATCTCATCGATCCACAACACGCAAGGGGCCAGCGCTTCGGCAAGCTGGATCATTTGACGAGTCCGTGATTCCGATTCCCCGACTAAGCCACCAAACAATCGACCGACATCTAATCGCAGTAATGGCAAGTGCCAATGATGCGCGATCGCTTTAGCGGTCAATGATTTCCCTGTGCCCTGAATCCCAACCAGCATCAAGCCTTTCGGATGCGGCAGTCCGTATTGTCGAGCGCGATCGCTAAATGATCCGCCACGTCTGAGCAACCAATCTTTTAAGTTATCGAGTCCGCCAATATCCGAAATATCTTCTTTTGCTGGATAAAAATCGAGAATCTGAGTTTGGCGAATCGTTTGACGTTTTTCTTCGAGAATCAGTTCGACATCATCGGGGCGAAGTTCACCATGAAGCGCAAATGCTCGTGCGAGAACGCGCCGAATTCGCTCGATCGACAGTCCCTGACACGATCTCACTAATTCATCCAAACTCTTCGTTTCAAGCCGCTGTCCTGTGGCACTGAGGAGCCGTTCAAGCTCAGTTTTGATTTCTGCTGCACCCGGGAGCGGAAATTCCAGAACCGTCAGCACTTCGCTTAGATCATCAGGAATGGAAATCTGAGACGACAGCAATACTAAGTTTTTGGGCTGAGATTTCAGCAACCGAACTAGATTTCTCAGCTTGCGCGAAATCGAAATGTCTTCTAGAAATCGATGAAAGTCCCGCAGAATGAAAATTGCAGGCGCACTCATCGGTAGTTTTTCAACGAATTCGAGCGCTTGAAGCGGATTGCGTTTGCCGAATCCCACATCGTTTGGATTGCCTTGATAGCCATCGACAAAATCCCAGATGTACACAGCACGATCGCCTTGAGCTTTGGCGGATTGTGCGATCGCGGCTTCCACCCGTTCTTCTTCGCGAGTCGGAATGTAGATGATCGGATAACGCGCCCGGATTAGCAGATTGAATTCGTCGCTAAAACTCATAAATCGCTTTTCTTAAAGTACGGTCTTTCTATTACCGTACAACAAGAAGCTAATTGAAATGTCCTTTCAATGCTTGTAAGGCTGCCCATCGCTGATCAATTCCAGGATTCTTGATATCGTCTGCAACTTCGATTCCTCCACAATCTTGCTCGCAGAGTTGGCGCTGTGGAATTTCAAGCGAAAGTTGTTCGTACAGCCAAGCCTCCGGATTAAAGTAACCGTTCGGCGACAAAGCTTCGACCAAATCATCCATTGAAAGATCGCGATCGAGCGGCAATTCATCTAACTGCTCGGCAGTTTCATCCAGCCAAATCAATTCACTCGGCTCGATCTCTAATCGGTGATTAAACTGCTGCAAACAGCGATGGCAGGTTAACGTCACGATCGTTTCTGCATTGGCTGAAATTTCGAGAAAATTGCCTTGGTGTGTAATTTTGATCCAGCCTTGAACTGGAGTCAGAGTTTTTAGATCTTTGAGGAGCGTCTTAAACTCGATCGTTTTAGTGCGTTCAGGGCATTGGGTCAGATGAGGAATATGAATAGCTTCCATACGGTTCAACAACGAAGGGGTCGATCGTGATAAAGTTCACGATTCACACTTAACAAACTGGAAGCGAAAGACTTGTTGTGTAGAACACAGAATCTCCCGCTTCTTTCAGTTTATCGAAATTTAGAACGAACTAGGGTTCTTCTGATGCTGAACCTGTAAGCTTCACTACTAATCGTCGATCGGGCTCTTGACCCCGACTGTATGTTTCAATGTCTTCACCGCTCTGAAGAATTGAATGCACCTGCCGTCGTTCTGCGGAAGAAAGCGATTTAATCTCGTATTCTTCACCCGTTTCGCGAACTCTAGCGGCGGCATTTTCAGCGATCGCGGTCAATTCCTGCAATCGACGATCGCGATATCCATCCAGTTCGATCGTGTAAGGAATCTGCTCCTCTTGCCCAATATTCAGAATCGAACTTGCCAAATACTGAATCGAATCGAGAACTGCGCCGTTGTTACTCAGTAACGCTTCAACCTGAGCAGGCTGGAGGGAAGTATGGTCGATCGTCAACCAGCAACTTTTCTCAGCAAAATTATCTCGCACTTCCGTGCTTACCGTTGCCGGGAAAGCAGCTAGCTTCAAAAATGTTTCGAGCCACTGCTGTCCCCGTTGCTGTAATTGAGTTTCAGCCATACGTCCCAACTATGCTTTCTTCTTACGACCGGGTTCAAACGGGAGAGAATCATCTCCATCCGACTTAGCGCTTCCGCCGCTGGTTTTTGCCGTCGCCGCAGCTTCCGCATCAACCAGTTTTTGAAGATTTTCAGGCAGTGGCTCACGCGACAGAATGAATGTTTGACCCGTTTGGAAAATGTTCGCCAGCACCATGTACATCAGCACACCCGCAGGCAACGGAAAGAACAAGAACATTCCAGAGAAGAGCACAGGCGTAATCTTATTTATCGTGTCTTGCTGGGGATTGCCTGTCGAACCCTGACCCGAAATCAACTGGCTGACATAAAGGCTAAGCCCGAAGAACACCACCATACTGATGATGTCCCAGTGGAACGTACCGTCTGGATCGACCGCGCCGACTCGTCCAAGCTGATCGATGAACAGAAAGCCTTTATCTGCTGCAAGTCCAGGGACAAATGCCTGAATCGTGGCATCTCCGGGTTGTAAGGCTTCGATCGTACCATCATCGTTAATCTTGATTCGCTCTGCGCCAGTCGTTGCTTTGAATCTCGGCGTGAGATGGCTGTCAGGATACTCGGTTTGTAGTTCCGAAAATGGCTTGCCATCTGCGGTTTGAAACTCGATTTTGGTTTTTTCACCGACGGTTAGCTGTGTGCCACTTGGAGCGATCGCGCTAATTTTCGAGTGAATGCCATCTGCCACATAAATGTTTTGCGGTGACGTGATGAATGCTTGCGGTGCGGCTTGTTCAACTTGAGCTTGGGGCGCAATTTGAAAATTCACCGTGTAAGGCACATCCGAGAAAGGTGAACCTCTCAGTGTCGCAAACAGGGCAAACAGAATCGGCATCTGTAAAACAACCGGTAAACAGCCTGCTAACGGGTTGCCAAATTCTTTGTAGAGTGCACTCATTTCTTCCTGCTGTTTGGCAGGGTCACTCTTATACCGTTCTTGAACTTCCTTCACGCGCTTTTGCATCACGGGTTGAGTCACCTTCATGCGGCGCATACTGCGGATTGAACCTGCACTGAGCGGATAAAGGGCAAAGCGAATGACTAGAGTCAACGCTACGATCGCCAACCCATAGCTCGGCACGATCCCGTAGAAGAAATCCAGGATCGGCAGCATCACGTTATTGGATAAGAAGCTTACACCAAAGTCCATTCGCTTTACGTTCTACCTAATAGGGTCTATGTGATCGAGGCATTTTGAGTTGGATCGAAAATGCCTAATCCAGTGTAGCGCTCAAGGCGCAAAATTACGGTTGACTTCCGAGGCTACCGCTGACTTTTTTCGCTTTTTCAGAAAGGCGCTCATTGATAAAGTCGTAGACTTCCCGAAATCTCGGAATTGCCCGCAGTTCTAGGCGGCTTCCGTCCCGCAGCGTCAATACCATATCGCCATAGGCTCCAATGCCACGCGGCACAGTCACGACTTTCGTAATTTCGGAATAAATTACGTCCGATCGATCGCGTCCCTGCCACCCGCCGACCACGCTAATCCGGCGATTGGTAATGCGATATCGCAGCCAAAACGCTCTCACGATCGCACCGACCGTCAGTGGCAAGCAAATTACTGTGAACCCCAAGAGGACATTCACAATCAAATCCCCAATGTGAGGCCCGCCATCATAGAAGACTTCTTCTTTAACTGCCATTCAGCACCTCGGCTTTAGCCAATAACTGCTCTAATTCTTGCAGATATTGGGGATAATCACACTCTGTCGCCTCGATTCGCACCCCTATCACGATCGAGAATCCTGATTTCGTTCGTGGGAGGAAGCTTCGCAATATCGATCGAATCTGTCGCTTGATGCGGTTCCGAACGACAGCACGCTTACTCACCTTGCGGCTAATCGAAATTCCGATCCGAGTCGGTTGCTCAGGATGCTTCAGCACTCTCAGGGTAAAACAGCGAGAACCCCGACGAAACCCGCGCTGATAAACAGCATCGAAATCTCGTCGATGTTTCAGTCGATTTTCTTGTGGCAGCAAAACGGTGATCAGGAAGTCGAAACTGAGAGGCGCACCCGTCCTTTTCGACGACGTGCTTGAATTACTTTTTGTCCATTTTTTGTTCGCATCCGGGCGCGAAATCCTGATACCCGTCTACGTTTGCGGCTTGTTCCGCCTAAAGTGCGCTTCGTCATATCCGTGGCTCCAGTGAATCAATTGAATTCCCAAGCAAAAAATAAGTAGACTGCGGGAAAGTCACAGTCTACTAGCGTATCACGATTTTCGATTACTGAATCGTTACGATCCAGGTGCCCAGATCTCGGAGCAGGGGCACATCTCCGGGCGAGAGAACGCGGCAGTTGAAGTAGAACATTCCGCCACTGTTGGGATTTCGCACGTTTGAGAAGATGAGTTCGACGTTTGAACCAGCCGGAACGGGTTCTTGGGGGAAAACCTCAATCACATAGTTTTCTTTCTCCCATTTCACTTCCTGAATGGCGACTTTCTTATCGTTGACCATCAGTTCAACGTTTTTCGGGTCAAACGTGCCTTTGTAGTAGTTGGGATAGTCGATCGAGAATTGGGCGATCGCGACTTTTACTTTGTCCCGACCGACTCGAAAGCGGTAGCGATCCCAAGAGCCGCTGTTTCCACCAAAGTCGAGTCGGTAGGTCAGTTGTTTCTTGGCTTCAACGCCGCTGAAAATGGTCAGACCCGGCAAACCTTGGGCGAACACAACCAGCGGCACACTAGCGATGAGGCTAGCTGCGATCGCACAAACTGAAACCGCGCGGCGCATCGAACTTCTTTTCAGCAACATAGAAGGAAATAAGTAAGGGATTAAGTTCATTAATACTGAGAGTAGCAGGAACGCGCGTGAGGAGCTACGGAATGGGGACTCGATCGTCGATCGTTTTGTTCCTGAAGGCTAGGAAATGTGCTCCGGATCAATTCCCAATTCGCGCAATTTAGCCGCTAAGAGTGCTGCTCGTTGTTCTGCCTCATCTGCTCGTTGTTCTGCCTCATCTGCTCGTTCTTCTGCGGCTTCTTCGGGTAACGGAATGAGCGACCCGTTTTCGGTGAAGAGGCGGAGTTGTCGATCGTAGATGCCCAAATAAAACCCAAGTTCTTGACTCCAAAGCTGTCCCTGTGGATTCGGAATCAAAGGTCCGTAGTGCCCGTGAATCAGTTGAAAGCCCTGAAATTCTAGCGTGACTGGATCGAACCAGAAATATTCTGGAACTCGCCAAATCGATTGATAGATTTCCTTTTTCTCGCCTCGATCGACATCAGCGGTAGAGCCGGACAGCAGTTCGATGATGAGATTTGGATACTGTCCGCCTTCGTGCCAAACCGTTCAACTACGGCGGCGACGTGGGTCAGTTCCCAGAACGGCGAAGACATCGGGGCCTCGAAAGAATTCTGATTTTTTCTGATTGGGACTGTAGTAGACAGTCAGGTTTCCGGCAACGTAGACATCGCTGCGCCCACCGCTACCCTCTGGGCGAAAAATCCAGCGGATTACGCGAATTAAAAGATCAACTTGGTCACGATGTAAATCGCTTTCCAACGACGGTTCGTCACTCCACAAATCGGGAGGTGGCAAAGGGAGCGTATCATCAGCCAGCGACGTAATTTTCGAGACGGCTTGTGTCATGGCAGAAAGTCCCAAACGCCAGTAGTTTCGATTTTAGCAGAGGGTTTGGAAAGAGCGAATTCGGCTTGTTACTTCGCGAATATTAAATACATTGAATTTAGATTTCGAGTTATGAAATAAGTTGTCTTTTGTTGGCATCTTTTAATCTAGCGCTATCCTTTTCTTCAAAAAACTAAACTCATAAAGACTTCCATTTTATCGCGCGTATACTGAACTCTATAATTTCTAAATGTTTGTCTCATTAATTACTTTTTGAAACACGAGGATTCATTGCCTCATGCTTTGGAGTATGACTGAGAAAAGCTTGAGAAAGCAACGAATCGCTGTTACAAAACGCCATACTTAGGAGACAGCATGACGATCGCGATCGACAAAGAATCAGGGGCGGAGCGCTCACCGAATCAGCATTCTGCCACGTGTAAGAAAATTGGGATTCCAAAAGAAATTTATGCGGGGGAATGTCGAGTCGCCGCAACACCCGACACCGCCAAGATTTTGCAGAAATACGGCTTTGAAGTATTAATTGAATCTGGAGCAGGAGAAGCCGCAAACTTTTCAAATGAAGCCTATTTAGAAGTGGGATGTCGAATTATTATCGATACCGAAACGCTATGGTCGCACGCAGATTTGATTCTGAAAGTTCGATCCCCAATCTGGAATTCGCATTTAAACAAACATGAAGCGGATCTATTGCACGAAGGGGCAACATTAATTAGTTTCATTTGGGCAGCACAGAACGCGGAGTTAGTCGCGCATTTAGCGAATCGAAAGGCGACCGTGTTGGCAATGGATGCTGTGCCCCGGATCAGTCGCGCTCAGAAATTAGATGCGCTGAGTTCGATGGCGAATATTGCTGGATATCGAGCCGTGATTGAGGCGGCACAGCAGTTTGGGCGATTTTTCACCGGGCAAATTACCGCAGCGGGGAAAGTTCCACCTGCGAAAGTGCTGGTGATTGGGGCTGGTGTTGCCGGGCTGGCCGCGGTGGGAACGGCTCGATCGTTGGGTGCGATCGTCAGAGCTTTCGATACTCGTCCTGTTGTGAAAGAACAAGTCCAGAGCTTAGGGGCAGAGTTCCTAGAACTGCAATTTGAGGAAGATGGAACCGGACAGGGTGGATATGCGAAAACGATGAGTCCTGAGTTCATCAAAGCTGAGATGGAACTATTCGCGGCTCAAGCGAAAGATGTGGATATCATCATCACAACTGCGCTGATTCCAGGAAAGAAAGCTCCAACCTTGATTACGAAAGACATGGTTGAGAGCATGAAAGAAGGCTCTGTGGTGGTTGATCTAGCAGCAGAACAAGGTGGAAACTGTGAAGTCACAAAACCGGGTGAAATCTCTCGGCATCATGGCGTAACGATCATTGGATTGACCGATTTACCAAGTCGGATGGCAGCTCAGGCAAGTCAGCTCTACGGCAAGAATTTGTGTCATTTGCTCGATGATATGGGCAGAAATGACAACTATCGCGTTGATTTGGATGATGAAGTGATTCGAGGGGCGTTAGTTCTGCATCAGGGTGAAACGGTTACGCCTTTACCGAAAGCGGCTCCAGTTCCTACACCACAAAAAGCTGAAACGCCTGTAGTTGAAGTTCCGACTGTGATTCGTCGATCGACACCTTCTTGGATTTGGACAGTCCTTCTAGGTGCAGGATTGTTAGGAATTGGCACGATCTCACCTCCGTCTTTCCTCAGTCACTTTACGGTGTTCGTTCTCGCTTGCTTCGTCGGTTGGCAAGTGATTTGGAACGTGAAACCCGCACTACATACACCGTTGATGAGTGTGACGAATGCAATTAGCGGCATCATTATCCTGGGTGGAATGCTTCAGATTTCGGGAACTCCGACTTCTGCTACCACGATTTTAGGCGCGATCGCGATTCTGATCGGCACGATTAACATCGCAGGTGGCTTTCTCGTGACTCAGCGAATGCTCAAAATGTTCCAAAAACAATAGAGGTGTGCAATGTTCGATAGTCTTTCTAATGTGGCTTACATTGCCGCGAGTGCATTGTTTATTTTGAGCTTGAGCGGACTTTCTAACCAGGACACCGCGCAGAAAGGAAACTGGTATGGCATTGCGGGAATGTCGATCGCATTTCTTGCCACCATTCTCCGCAGCGATGTCACAGGCTACGGAGTTTTAGCTTCAGTGATTGTTCCTGGAGCGATCATCGGTGCGATTCTGGCAGGTCGGGTTGCAATGACCGAAATGCCCGAATTAGTGGCGATGCTACATAGCTTTGTAGGGATGGCCGCGGTGTTGGTTGGGATTGCAAATCATCTACAACCGCAGACACTAACGGGAGCAGAAGCAACCATTCATCAAGTTGAAGTCTTTATCGGTGTGTTCATTGGAGCGATAACATTTACAGGCTCGATCGTGGCTTTCGGTAAGCTGCGGGGATTGGTCAGTAGTAAGCCGCTGATGCTGCCAGGACGGCATTTATTGAACGTTGGACTGTTAGCCGCTTGTATCGGTTTAGGTTCGCAGTTTCTCAGCACTGAATCCACTTCGGCATTGTTGATCATGAGCGCGATCTCTGGAGTTCTCGGCGTTCATCTCGTGATGGCGATCGGGGGCGCAGATATGCCCGTCGTGATTTCGATGTTGAATAGCTATTCTGGATGGGCGGCAGCAGCAGCAGGATTTATGCTGTCGAATGATTTGCTAATCATTACAGGTGCGTTAGTCGGTAGTAGCGGCGCGATTCTGAGCTACATCATGTGTAAAGCGATGAATCGATCGTTTATTAGTGTGATTCTCGGTGGATTTGGAACAGGCAAAAGTTCTAAAGCAAAAGAAATCACTGGAGAAGCGAAGTCGATTTCGATCGAAGAAACGATCGAGCAATTGGAAAATGCCAACAGCGTGATTATTGTTCCGGGTTATGGAATGGCGGTCGCACAAGCACAGCATCCGATTTCTGAAATTACAAAAGTTTTGCGGAGTCGGGGTGTCAAGGTTCGCTTTGGCATTCATCCCGTCGCTGGAAGGCTTCCGGGGCACATGAATGTGTTACTCGCAGAAGCAAAGGTTCCTTATGATATTGTTCTCGAAATGGATGAGATCAATGAGGACTTTCCTGAAACCGATGTAGTGTTAGTCATTGGTGCGAATGATACGGTAAATCCGAGTGCTGTTGAAGATCCGGATTGTTCGATCGCAGGAATGCCTGTCTTAGAAGTTTGGAAAGCGAAAAGCGCGATCATACTTAAGCGCAGTCTTGGTAGTGGATATGCAGGCGTTGAAAACCCATTGTTCTATAAGGAAAACGCTTATATGCTTTTTGGCGATGCGAAGAAGAATACCGATGCAATTTTGAGCAAGCTCAATTCATTGGTTGTCGTCTAAACCCCGTTGCGTCTAGCAACCGTAGAGGCTTAAGCGCTTTTACGTCTTCTTAAGGTCAAACGTCATGGTAATCGCCTGATGAGAGTTATCAAATCAGGCGATTTTTTTGGGACTCAGGCAATTTTTTTGGGACTGTGTATCGTTCGTATTAAAGGTTCAAAAGTTTGATCTAGCGCCAGTTCGACGCGAGTTCTCTCGCTCCGTTGTTGACAGCTTCTGCCCCCTAAATCGCCCATTCTGGGGGACTTTGAATCGGAATCTTTGGCTTGAAGTCCCCCAGAATGGGCGATTTAGGGGGCTTCCCGAAGTCACAACCGAAGCGAACCACTTCTATCGAACTTACATTGATCTAAGAATTGTGGAAGAGATATTCGGGCTGAGTAGAAAACATCATGCGATCGCATGAGTCAGTTCTGTTGCACTAAGCGCCTGGTGGTAAAGAATACAACAAAGGATCAATTCCTTCTCAAGAGAGGTTACTTCAGTCTTTGCAATCGATTAAAAGTGACAAGATAAATATTTGAGTTACAACCCGTTTAAAATCTATGTTTAGGATTGCGATCGTGGACGACAACGAGACTTGGTGCTTTGTGTTGTCAAGCTTTTTGCAGCAGAACGGCTTTGCGGTGGAAACTTTCAGTTATGCACCCGCATTTTTGAACGTAGCGGAAAAATTTGACTTAGCACTGATTGATTTTTGTATAACCGCCCCAGCGTACCAATCCGAGATCGATGGATCTGAACTTATTGAGCGAGTCAAGGCGCGACTTGAAAAACGACCCATTCTGATTCTAGTGTCTGGTTTTTTCACGCCCGATCTGCTCGAGGAGAGCCAAGAAATTTGTTCTCATGCGGATGCCTGCTTGAGCAAAAGTCTCGGTGCTGCGGGACTTTTAGCTGCGATTCAACACTGGTTGCCTCAATCGCAGCTTGACTGATTGCGAATTCGATCGACCTTCACAAACTTTGGGACGGCTCGATCGAGATCGGATAGCGTCCGCGCGGAAGCTCAAACGAAGCTGATCGCCAAATTGACGGAACCTTATGCAATAACGGCACTCGGCGGCGATGTCGATGTTCCTCTAACAGATCCTCATACAGTGCTTCCACTTGAGAAATATTGTGGCTCAGGGTGTAGCGCTCTTCTACTCGCTGTCTTGCCTTCTGCCCCAGCATTTTCGTCCAGCTTGAATGCTCATTCAGTTGCGGCAACAATGCTCTGAGTTGCGAAGTCACGCGCTGAGTTTCGAGTACAATCCCCGCTTCGTCTTCTAAAACCTCTCCATCTGCCCCAGCATCCGTCGCAACACAGGCAACCCCGCACGCCATCGCTTCTAACAGAGACAGCGACAACCCCTCGACTAAAGACGGCAAGATAAATACATCCGTGCTGCGAAGAATGTTAATACGATCGCGCTCATCCGCCAAAAACCCGAGCCATTTGATTCCATGTTCCTCACCATAGAACGGAATCAGTGAAGCAGCTAAGGTTCCATGATTTCCAACAATCACGAGATGGCTGTGATCGCCCATGTTCGCCTGTTTCCAAGCTTTCAGCAACGATTCAACATTCTTTTCGGGAGCAATTCGACCTTGATAGAGAAACAACCGTTTTGCGCCTAGTCTGGCTTTGAAAGACGATGTGCCTGGTGAGTATCTTTCGATATCGACACCGTTGGGAATCACCGCAATCTTTTCTGCTGGAACACCGAGCTTGATTAATAAATCGCGTTGGATTCTGGAGAAAATGATCACTCGATCGTATTTCGCCAACGACGGTGCATAAAGCTGGTACATCAGATGCTGAGTCCCCGATGTAAAGTTGCGAAGTTTACGATCGAATGCCGGATGAAACGTTGCGACGAGTGGCAGATTCAACGCTTGACAAATCTCCGGCAGCATAAAGTCGAGCGGCGATAAAGTCAGCGAAGCATGAACCAGATCCGGCTTCGGAGATAGATTTTTAAGCGCTTGTTCTAGGACTTTGGCAGATTTTAAGGTGGGAATCGTGTAGATCTGCGACTTATATAGGAACGGAATTTGAATTTCTCTGGAATCGGGAAAGTTATCAGGAATCGCTTCTTCCTGTGCAAAGTGGAAAAAGCTGACCTGATGTTCGCGATCTAACAGAGCGTTCGTAACTTCTCGACTATAGGTAACATTGCCGCAAAACGGCGTTTTCTTGCCAAGCCAAGCGATGTGCATTTGAGTTTAGTAAAAGAGACTAAGGGGGATGTGAGGCTCAAGGTATAAGAAACAACACGTCTCTGGTTCCTAGCTCCTATTCCTGATTGTCATTATTGGTATGTGCAATATACCAGGTTAGCGATCCGCCTGCGATCGTCAATGCGGCGAGTGCTAAGAAGACAATTCTCAGCCCAAAAATCGTTTCGGAGACACCCGCCAACACGAGCGGCAGCGAAAGCGCAATGTTAACCGCATTGTTCTGAAGTCCAAAAACCTTTCCGCGCATCTCTTCTGGCGTTTCTTGCTGAATCGTCGTCTGCATCGGAATCCCAATCAATGCCGCAAATGCGCCTAAAGCCACGAGCAATCCTAGTGTGATCCAAAGATGCGAGTAGAAGAAAGCGATTCCGACTAAGCAAGATGCCATGCCAACCGATCCGATCGTGCCTAATCGCGCGTGAGCAAATCGCTGCCCAAAACTTCCAAGCAATGCGGCTCCCGCTGCCATACCAACGCCACCTGCCGCAAGCAGAAATCCAAACTGCGAGGATTTGATTTCGGGCATCACTTCCGCCAGTCTCACAGCTAATACAGCGAGTGCAGCAAAAATCGAGAACAAAATCACTAGCTGAATTAACGCACCTCTTACATAAGCCTGCTGTTTGAGAAAGCGCAATCCGTCCTTAATGTCTTCCCAAACGCGCGGCTGATCTTCGGGTGCAATGTCCTGAGTTTTTTCGCCTGTTTTCATCAATAGGAGGAGGACACCCGCGATCGCATATCCGCCGCCTACCAAAAATTCTTTACCAAAATCCGTTCCAACTCCAAACCAACTTGCAACCGTATCGGCTAGCGCCAGCAAAGGTTCACCCACTGCAAACCCAATGATCACCGATGCCATTGCAGTCGTGGTATACAAAGAATTTGCAGAAAGTAAATGTCGCTTCTCCACCACGAGCGGCATGATCGATTGTTCTGCGGGTGCAAAAAACTGAGTCAATGTCGAAACGAGAAAAGTCACTCCCAACAGCAAACAGAATCCAACGGGCAAGCCTTGGAAAGTTGTCCAACCCTTAGTTAACCAAAGCCCGATCGGAATCGCAAGCACCAGCGCACCTCGCAGCAAATTCGTTGCGACTAAAACGCCTTTTTTCGACCAGCGATCGACATACACACCCGCGATCGAGCCAAACAAAATCGCTGGAATCGTGGACGCAATCATGATCGACGACACCCAACCGCTAATCGTCTGCCCCTCTGACTGAAAGCGACTCGCAATCAGCGCAATCATCAACACCAGATAAACCTTATCCGAAAGCTGCGAAAAGACCTGACCCGACCAAAGCGTGAGGAAATTGCGGTTTTTTAGAACGGGCGCAAATCCTTCTGGCTCTTCGGGAGGCTGAGGCGCAACGGGCTGACTTTCTGCGGGTTTATCGTCTGAGACGTACTTCGCTCCGTTTTCGGGCACGTAGCCCCCATTTGCTTCGGGGAACAAGTCTTCTTTGAGCATGGGCGATCGCGATTCTAGCGGTCGACCGGGTGGCTGAGAGCGAAACGGCTCAGGACTAGGACGAGAATTCAACCGAGTCGAATCATGATCGATCGGAGTGGACATCAGGACGTAATCGGCAGGGGAAGGTCGCATCATAGTTTACAGCATCGAATCAGGTGCAAAACAACTCTCAATCAGGGCAGCAGATCGAATCGGTTGATCGAAGTGATACTGCGCGTACTGACGAAGTAACTTTTCTAGGGTCAGCCAGACCGAGAGGGGATAGAGATCGGGCGCGGGTGGGTCAGCTTGGGGAAGATGCTGAAGGGCGGCAAGTTCGGCAGCATGAAGCGGCACATTTAGGGAACGAGGGGCGTAGGATTTTCGAGCAGGCTGAACCGCCGTGCTTTTCGTATCCGTTACTCGATATTCTCCCACAGGCGACTGAACTCGGTAAGGAGAAGACTGTTCTTCAAGAATACGATCGAGTTCTTCAAGTTTCACCACGCCTCCAATCGTGCCGCTGAATCCAGCTTGTGGGTCTGGGTGATTCAAATCTGGCTCGATCGTTGCTCCAGTCACGCTGCATTGATGCACCTGCGGGGCAATCCCAGCGACCACTAGAAGCTGAAAAATGGCGTGAATTAAGCGAGGAAGCACTTCGGCATCCGTGCATTGCTCGATTCGCCCCAGATGCTCGTTTAATAGATAGAAGAGTTCTTCTTGCGGCTGTTCGCTCAGAGCCTGCTGAAGAGTGAGTTCGGCTAAGTATTGCCCTGCGGTTAATTTCTTCAAGTTGCGCGATAAACCTGGATACGATTCCAGCGTTTCGGCTTGGGTGATCTTATCAAGCGATCGACCTTTTGCCATCAGCAACTCATTCACGACAAATAAGCCGCTTCGCCCACCCAGTTTAGAATTCTGCTTTCGCGCTCCCATTGCCACCGCTCTGAGCAACCCAAATTCTTTCGTCAAAATCGTGATGATCCGATCTGCCTCTCCCAGTGGCATCGCTTTGAGATTAATTCCGATCGCTTTATAAGTTCGGCTCATGAAACAGAGGGATTGGAGGAGGGCTTTTCTAGGGTATCGCGCTGACGCAGTAACTCGACACCTTTTGAGGTTCCAAGTCGCGTCGCGCCTGCCACGATTAACTCTAAAGCGTGTTCGATCGTGCGGATTCCCCCAGAAGCCTTAATTCCCACCCGGCCCTGAGCAATCTCTCTCAAAAGACGCACATCGGCAACGGTTGCACCGCCATTCCAGCCTGTACTGGTTTTCAGAAAAGCGGCTCCAGCTTCAAGGCAAATTTGGGCGGCAATTTGCTTTTCTTCTTCCGTTAGAAGCGACATTTCCAAAATTGTTTTAATCGGGCAGCCTGTAGCGTCGCGAATTTCTGCGAGTTCACGGTGTAGGGCATCGAGATTGCCCGCCTTGAGCCAGCCGAGATTGATCACGACATCGAGTTCCGTTGCGCCATTTTCTACGGCTTCTTGGGCTTCGTAGAGTTTCACGATCGAAGTGGATGCCCCAAGCGGAAATCCGATCACCGTCGTCACTTTTGGCTGTTTGCCGTGTAGTAAGTTCGTCGCCTGCTTGACATGAACGGGCAGGACACAGACTGAGGCGAACCGATAACGATCGGCTTCGTCACACCACTGCTCGACTTGAACCGGAGTTGCGATCGGAGAAAGCAAGGAATGATCAATAAAAGTCGCGATATCAATATCTGGATAAGGTTGACTCATCGCACTTTATCTAGGAAACTTCATCTTTCAGAATCGCATAAAAGAATCCGTAGTTCAGAAGGACTGGACTACGGATCTCCGTCTAACAAAAATCCTGAATAAAAACCTAACGAGTACCGGAACCTCCAGTACGACTGGGCGGATCATTGGGTTCAGGGTCAAAAGTGGCATACAGCGGTTCAGCCACAAACTGAGACTTGGAGCGATGGGCGAAACCTAGCGTTTTTTCGACTTGCAGGGCATCTGAATCATCAGCACTCTTGCTGACCTCTGCCCGGACGGACTCTGATCTGACCAACGAGAGCGACGCACTTAAAGCCAGAGTTGCCGTCAGTGCCATCCTTAAGAACGTACTCATATGCAGCAACCTATGAAGATAAAGCATCTATTCTGTTGACCTCCTTCACAACATGTTAGTTGATTTGGCGGAACAACTCCAGTGTTTATACGGTAGATCTACCGCGGCTTCATAGGAAGGACGTAAAGAAGATACGTGATTGTACTGAACGATCGCAATTTATCTTTCTGATTCCGGACATCATGACAAGCCAATCCTATGGAAAATGAAAAACTGTCTGTGCAAATCTGAGTTAATGAAGAGACTTTTAGAAATTTGGTGAAGAACACTTTATTCCGAAAAATCTGCTCATTTATCACCATACTCGTTAATTTTCAATCTTGTTTCCGAGAATTTCTCCAAAAACTAAAAATTTGTTTACCGATTCTTCATAAAAACTAAGGCAGCGTACCAAGATATGTCAGAAAGCAACCGCAGAATCACGAGGTTTCATCGAAACTAGGAAAATATTTCATGGCGAATGTAAAAAAATCAAAAGCAAGCCAAAATCGCAGCCTAGAACTAACCGATCTCGATCGACAACGCCTAAGAGCCAAACTCCTCTCGATCGACGAATTCAATCTCAGTCACTCTGTCGGAACCATTCAAGCCGATAGCTTGTCGATCGCCTCTCTGCTTTCCGACAGATTTGTGGATTTGTTAATTCTCGATCCACCATACAATCTATCGAAGAACTTCAATGGTTTGAAGTTTGAACGTCGCACGGTCGAGGCGTATACAGCTTGGTTGGATTCCGCAATCGTTGCCCTCAAACCTTTGCTCAAACCGACTGCATCGATTTACATTTGTGGAGACTGGCTTTCTTCCGCCTCGATTTTCACGGTTGCTTCTGAGCATTTCATCGTTCGCAATCGGATCACCTGGGAGCGCGAGAAGGGACGAGGTGCAAAAGCGAATTGGAAGAATTCGAGCGAAGACATTTGGTTTTGTACCGTTTCCAATCAGTACGCCTTCAATTTAGAGGCGGTGAAATTGCGGCGGCGGGTGCTGGCTCCGTATCGCACGATCGATAAAACTCCGAAAGACTGGGAAGCGACCGATCAAGGCAATTTCCGCGATACGCACCCGTCAAATTTTTGGACAGATATCACGATTCCCTTCTGGTCAATGCCCGAAAACACCGAGCATCCGACTCAAAAGAGCGAGAAACTGATTGCAAAATTGATTTTGGCAAGCTCGAATCCGGGCGATTTCGTACTCGATCCGTTCGTGGGCAGTGGAACGACTTCTGTTGTGGCGAAAAAGCTCGATCGACGTTATCTCGGCATCGATTTGAATGAAGAGTATTGTTTGCTGACAGAGCGGCGTTTGGAATTGGCGGAGAGAGATCGTAAAATTCAGGGCTGGTCGAACGGCGTATTTTGGGAACGCAACACGCTTGCAGCACAGCAGAAACTTGAATAAGTGCGACCAATGGGTTTGACTCTTTCCAAAGCGATACTAGAAGGGTAGATGCTTTCAACCGCTTATGCTGTCGCAAGAATTGAAGGAACAGATTTTCAAGCTTCATCCTCACGATCGTCTCGCTTTAGTGAGTGCGATCATCGAATCCTTGCAAGAACCACCCACTTCGGATCTTGAGCCCTCTGCTGCAATTCAACGGATGCAAGGCTTGTTAAAGACCGATCAACCTGCACCAACCAATGAAGAAGTTGCTGCAATGCTAGAAGCGCGACGAGTAGAAAGGTATCTTCAGTGAAAATTCTCGTTGTTCTGTCGATCGCTGATTTATTAGGGCGATAGAGACTAAATTGTTAAGCTCTGTTTCAAGTTGCGGTTGGGCATACCAGAAGGGCAAAAGCTGCATGATACGATTGCTCTCGTAGCTTTTAAGAAATTGGGAGAAAACCTTTGACACTCCGGGTTGCAGTTGTGGGCGGTGGCCCTGCTGGTTCTTCCGCAGCAGAGACATTAGCAAAAGCGGGTATTGAAACCTATCTTATTGAACGCAAGTTAGACAACGTTAAACCCTGTGGCGGGGCAATCCCCCTCTGTATGGTCGCTGAATTTGACTTGCCCGAAAACATCATCGATCGCAAAGTGCGAAAGATGAAAATGATTTCTCCGTCCAACGTCGAAGTCAGTATCGGCAGTACCTTAAAAGACGACGAATATATTGGGATGTGTCGTCGCGAAGTCCTTGACGGATTTATGCGCGATCGTGCAGTTGCTCTCGGCGCAAAGCTGATTAACGGCACGATGCACAAACTCGAATTGCCGATGAGTGCAAACGGTTCGTATACCTTGCACTACGCGGATCATTCCGATGGCAGTCTAGAAGGCAAAGCTGCAACGCTCGAAGTCGATCTCGTCGTCGGTGCGGATGGAGCAAACTCGCGCGTGGCGAAAGCGATCGATGCGGGTGACTACAACTATGCGATCGCGTTCCAAGAGCGAATCAGCCTGCCCGACGACAAAATGGCGTACTACGAAGATCTTGCGGAAATGTACGTGGGCGATGATGTCTCCACCGATTTCTACGCTTGGGTATTTCCAAAGTACAACCACGTTGCGGTCGGAACAGGAACGATGGCTCGGAACAAAGCAGATATCAAAAAACTGCAAGCGGGAATTCGAGCAAGAGCAGCGAAAAAACTCAGAGGCGGAAAGATCATCCGCGTTGAGGCGCATCCGATTCCAGAGCATCCCAGACCTCGCCGAGTGGTAGGGCGCGTTGCTCTCGTCGGAGATGCAGCGGGAACGGTGACGAAATCTTCGGGTGAAGGAATCTACTTTGCAGCGAAGTCCGCTCGGATGTGTGCAGAAGCGATCGTTGAATTTTCGGAAAACGGTCGTCGGATTCCTACCGAAGCAGATTTAAAAGTGTATCTCAAACGCTGGGATAAGCAGTATGGACTGACTTACAAAGTGTTGGATATTCTGCAATCTGTCTTCTACCGGACGGATGCAACCCGCGAAGCGTTTGTCGAGATGTGTTCGGATATCGATGTGCAGAAATTAACATTTGATAGCTATCTCTACAAAACAGTTGTGCCTGCAAATCCGCTGATCCAATTGAAGATCACGGCGAAAACGATCGCGAGTTTGATTCGCGGTAATGCGTTAGCGCCTTAGATTGAAGTTGCTTTAGATCAAAAGCGATCGTGCAGAGATGTACGATCGCTTTTTTGTTATCTCTAAAATGGAGATGCAATTAGAAAAAAGTAGAATGGCAGCAAAAGACCGATATCATCAAGCAGTCAAGATTGGATTACAGAAAGAGCATTGGAGTGTGACCGATCCCTTCAAGCTAGATGTGGGCGGCACTAAGTTTGAGATTGACTTGGGAGCGGAACGGTTGTTGGCAGCCGAGCGTGCTGGAGAAAAAATTGCAGTTGAGATCAAAACATTTCTAGGAGATTCGCCTCTCACGGATTATCATGCGGCGCTAGGACAATTCTGAACTATCGTCTCGCATTAGAATTGAAAGAACCAGATCGGCTGCTATATTTAGCGATTCCTGCAATCGTACATGCGTCTTTTTTTCAGCGAGAATTCGCGCAAATTTCGGTAGAACGCTATCAAATTAACCGACTGATCTATGACCCAGAACAAGAGGTGATTGTTCAATGGATCGAACTATAGAGAAGTATCGACAGTTAATTCAGACATATTTAAGTGACTATGTTTCAACTCCGATCGCGAACGGTGAAATTGAATCGTATACGGTTTTCGATACACAGCAAGATCATTATCAGGTAATGAATCTGGGTTGGGATGGATACCGCCGCGTGTATGGCTGTGTTCTGCATCTCGATATCCGGGATGGAAAGATTTGGGTTCAACAGAATATGACAGAGCGGCAAGTTGCTCATGATTTGATGGCGATGAGAGTGCCGAGGGAAGACATCGTGCTAGGGTTCCAAGCGCCAACGATGCGGGCTGATACGGGATTCGGTGTAGCGTAGAAATGATCATGCAGCGGTGTACGATCGTGCTTATCAAATTCGCAATTTAAACTCCTGGCATGATCACACAACCACCCAGAATTAGGCTTTTGACGATGTTTCAACTCGGTCTGTATCAGATGGGGTTGGGGATGATGTCGGTGTTGACGCTCGGTGTTCTCAACCGAGTGATGATCAAAGAATTGGCGATTCCAGCAACAATCGCGGCAGGTGCGATCGCAGTTCACCAATTTATGGCTCCGGCGCGATTGTGGTTTGGGCAGATGTCAGATGCGAAACCGATCGCAGGGTATCATCGCACCAGTTATGTGTGGATTGCGTCGGTGCTGTTCTCGCTGACGGCATTTCTCGCGGTTCAGGTGATGTGGCAAGTAGGCGCAAGTTTGCAAGCTGTCGGATGGGGAACACAGACGCAAATCTGGATTGGAATTTTGGGATTGACGTTTGCACTGTATGGATTGACCCTGAGTGCAGGATCGACTCCGTTTGCAGCGCTGTTGGTGGATGTGTCGGAAGAAGAAGAGCGATCGAAGCTCGTCGGCATTGTTTGGTCAATGCTGATGGTGGGAATTGTGATCGGTGCGATTCTCAGTTCTCGGCTATTGCCTGCAGAAGGAGCAGCGAGTTTAGCGGTGTTGCGTCCAGCGGTCGATCGAGTGTTTATCGTGATTCCGAGTATTGTTTGTGCATTGTGTGTGCTGTCAACAATTGGAATTGAGAAGAAGTATTCGCGGTTTAGAACACGATCGACCGTGAGTGATCGAGAAGATAAAATCACCTTAAATCGCGCAATTCGAGTATTAACCGCATCGCCACAAACCGGACTGTTTTTCACCTTCTTGCTATTTATGACGGTTAGTTTGTTTATGCAAGATGCGGTGATGGAGTCTTATGGCGGACAAGTGTTTGGGATGTCGGTTGCGGAAACAACGCGGCTGAATGCGTTTTGGGGCATGGGAACGCTGATCGGAATTAGTACCGCAGGATTTGCGATCGTGCCGCGTCTCGGTAAAACTAGAACCGCAAAACTGGGTTGTATTCTCGTTGCGGTTTGTATGATCTTGATCATTGCTACGGGCTTCACCGCGAACCCTAAATTTTTACAGAGCGGACTGTTTCTGTTTGGATTAGCATCAGGAGTCACGACAACGGGTGCAATTAGTTTGATGCTCGATCTCACTGCTGTTGAAACAGCGGGTACTTTTATCGGTGCGTGGGGATTAGCGCAAGCGTTAGCGAGAGCGTTGGCAACGATTTTCGGGGGTGGTGCTTTAGATGTGGGTAAAAGTATTTTCTCGAATTTGACATTAGCGTATGCAGTTGTATTTGGACTGCAAGCGATCGGAATGCTCGTTGCGGTTGGATTACTCAATCGCGTTGATGTCAAAGCCTTTCGTAACACCACAAAAGCGGCGATTTCAACCATTCTGCAAGGTGAGTTAGATTAATGACTCAAGCAAAAACACGATTCAAAACGATTAAAGAGTATCTCGACTATGACGATGGAACCGACACCCGCTATGAATTGGTCGATGGGGTGTTGGTAGAAATGGGAGCAGAGAAGCCAATTAATACCGCGATCGCTGTTTTTCTCATCGGATACTTTCTACAGCTTGGGATTCCGGTTTCTCGAATTGGAATCAAGCATTTGATTGCGGTTAGTTCGTCAAAAGTAACGGCGCGTGATCCAGATTTGATGATTCATTCTGAAGCATCGTCTGCTGCAATGAATCAAACGGTTCAGTCGTTTCTATCTGCCGAGATGCCTGCTCCGATGCTTGTTGTTGAGGTCGTTTCTCCAGGAGAACCTGGAAGCGAAAATTATGACCGCGATTATGTCGATAAACCAAGAGAATATGCTGAACGGGGCATTCCTGAATACTGGTTGATTGATCCAAATCGAGCAGTCATGATCGTGTTGACTTTGCAAGGAAATACCTATCAATCTGAGGAATTCAGGAATGCAGATTGCGTTGTTTCTTCCATGTTTCCAGGCTTACAACTGACAGCAGCGCAAATCTTAGAGGCGAGATCATGAATTTTTTGGAGATCAAAGCCTTTTCGGAAGCGCTGAGTCATCAAGTCGGGGTGCAACTGCTGAGAGATTTTGGACAGGTGCAAGCGGCTGAAAAGGCGGATGGGAGTTTGGTTACACAGTCCGATCGCTGGGCAGATGAGCAAATTCGGAACGCGATCGCTCAAACTTTTCCGGATCACGGAGTTCTCAGCGAAGAAGCGGAACATCAATTTCCCGATCGAGAATGGTGCTGGATTATTGATCCGCTCGATGGTACGACGAATTTTGCGCGGGGGTTGCCGTTGTGGGGCATCTCGATCGCGCTTCTCTATCAAGGCACGCCCGTTTTCGGCTATGTGCATCTCCCGCCCTTGAATCAATCGTTTCATGGTTTTTGGCAAGGTGAATCAGGTTTAGATCTGCCTTCTGGTGCATTTCTGAACGACAAACTAATTCATTCCAGCCAAGAAGCACTCACTCGAAATCATTTTTTTAATCTCTGTGCGCGTAGTACTTCGGTGTTAAAAAATCCCTTTCCGGCAAAGATTCGGATGTTAGGCGTGGCGACTTATAACTTACTCACCGTTGCGGCAGGTGCGACGATGGGTGGAGTTGAGGCAACCCCGAAAATTTGGGATATTGCGGCAGTTTGGGCGATCGTGCAAGCAGCAGGAGCAGTTTGGTATCCGTTGGAATCAGAGCCAATTTTTCCATTGAAAGTGGGTAAAGATTACAGTTCGCGATCGTTTCCGACATTAGTTGTGAGTCGAGAAAATCTAGTTCCGGTGTTTGAGCCGTTGGTTAGAGCGATCGGGAATCAGTAACCGCGATCGTATTTCCGACCTTCAGTTTTAGTTCGTTCTGAGCATTGCCACGATTGATTGCCAGTTCGACCCAACCGTGGCTGCCAATCAATCCGACAACTTCACCGCTCTCGGCATCGGCGTAAGTTGTCCGTCCTGGATAGATTGCCTTATCGATTTGAATCGTCCAAACCTGATCGCGTACTCGCTCCCCTGAAATGTTCGTGATCAAGTTCCCAAAATGATCGATCGCTTGAATCACGCCTTGCAGTCCAGATGCGGTTTCAATCACATCCGGAATCGGCAATCGAACGATCGAGCTTAAGTCGATCGTAGTTCCCAATTCTTTTAAGGAAATTCCGCTTGCCAGATGTGCCGCAACAGGCGCAAAAATGTCTCGTCCATGAAACGTAGCACTGGGATTTTGCGATCGCCAATACTTCGGATTGTTCAATTCAACTGCCGCGATCGCATCGTTCACAATGCCGCTAATCAAACCGTTATCGGGCGCAACGACATATCCAGACTTCAGTTGAACCGCAATCGATCGACGTTGGCTCCCCACACCCGGATCGACCACAGCAACGTGAATTGTTTCCGCTGGGAAATAAGGATAAGCGTTCATCAACTGGAAACGGGCAGTTGCGATATCTTGCGGCGGAATTTGGTGCGTTAAATCGATCGTTTGGATTTGCGGATTAATTTGAGCGATCGTGCCTTTCATCACACCGACATAGACATCGCTCAGTCCAAAATCCGTCAGCAGAGTAACAAGCATTTATCTTTCAGAAGTATGAATTTTAGTAGCATAAGCTACCGTTCTCAATGACTGATGCTAAAATCAAATCATGGTGATAAGAAAAGCTAACCTCTAGGAAAACTGGATTATGAACAGAAATCGTCCCCATTCAGCGGAAGTTTCGAGACTACACCGCGAGAACTTACAACGGAATCTGCAACGTCGGATGGATGCAGCGCAAGCACGGGGCGATCAAGGATTGCTCCGAATGCTCGAAGCAGAAGCAAACTACTTGAGATAGTCCCTTCTTTGCTCTTACTTTTTTATTTGCTAGGATCTTGAACTTGGCGCGGCTTGGGTCGCGCCTTTTTGTTGAATTATCGCGGTAGGCGAGTGCCAAAATCGAGCGTGAACCAGACAGAATCGAGCAGCAAAAGATACTCTTCCGCTGAGATGTGTCCGGAGTGGCAGCAAGATTCTAAGGCTTGCGCGATCGAGTTGAACAAAGCTTCGGTAAGTTCGAGTTCGTTGGGTTGATTCATGAGCGAGGATACCGCGTTGGAGTGCCAAGGGGAACAATTCGAGACGGGGGCGGTGTCAAGCGGGCTTTCTCTGAGTATAAGTACTTTTTTCAGAAAAAATTTCCGTGTATCCTCGCTTTTATTAAAAATTTATAGGTTTGGATTTAGCGAATAATCGCCGGATTTTCCTCCTGTTTTGCTCAGTAAATAAATTTGCTCGATCACGATCGAGAAATCGATCGCTTTTGCCATGTCGTATAGGGTTAAAGCTGCGATCGACACGGCTGTAAGCGCTTCCATTTCGACTCCGGTTTCTGCCTTGATCTTCACCGTCGCCTGAATCTCAAATCCTGGTAACTCTGGTTGAGCCGTAATATTCACCTCAACTTTCTGAATCGGCAACGGGTGACATAGTGGAATTAGATTCGCGGTTTGCTTTGCTGCCATAATTCCAGCGATTCGAGCCGTCCCCAGGACATCGCCTTTGGGAGTGTTTCCGGCTTCGATCGCGCTCATCGTTTCCGGCTTCATCCGAACTCGTGCGATCGCCGTTGCTTGTCGTACAGTTGCCGATTTGTTAGAGACATCAACCATTTGCGCTTGTCCAGTTGTATCGAGATGAGAGAGCTCGATCAAGTTTTCAGAATTTTGTGTCATTTGGGTCAGATCGTTGTATATTGAGTAAGTGCTAACAAGGGCTTGTAGCTCAGTGGACTAGAGCACGTGGCTACGGACCACGGTGTCGGGGGTTCGAATCCCTCCTAGCCCGTTTACCATTTTAGGGATGTCATCAAGACATCCCTCTTGTTTTTTAAACCAGAAAAACCCCTCAGCCGAAGCGAGGGGTTTTTAGCAATCGATCAAAACCAGAATTTACGGAGCCATGCCGCGATTCGGTTCGACATAAGCGGTGCGAGGCTTGCGGGTTCCCACTGCCGCACCCGCCAACGATGCCGCCAATCCTAACAGCGAACCAATCACAAACGACCAGCCAGCCGTTGCAGTATTTCCTGCAATGTTGCGGGCATCTTGAGCGGAAATGTTCGGAGCTGCCGTATTCGGGTCAACATTCGGCACGCCTGTTTGCGGAATAGCTGCACCTGCTGCATTCGCCGCACTCGAAACTGCCAGACCAAACGCACCTGTGACACCACTTGCCAGCAAGTAAGCGCTGAGTGCCAAAGTGGTCGCCCAAAGAATTGCACCATTGAGTAAAGCTGTGCTGCGGTTCATCGGGCCGCAAGCGCGTGCCATCACCCAGCTACCAATAAACAAAGAAATCAACAAACTGATCGTTGCCCAAATTCCGACCGCTGTTCCAACACCGCCTGCATCCGTCCGAGGCGCACCCGAATTTGCGATCGAGGTTGCTCCAATTGCTGCACCCAACGCACTCAGGATCAACTGAGACACCAACGCAACCATCAATCCAGAAATAATCGGGCCCCAACGAACTCGGTCATGATAGTCACCCGCAACCGGAATGACAGCAGCTTCAGTCGCAGGACGATTAGTATATGCCATTGTGAATTATCTCCTCTAACAGGATAGTCATTTGCAAAGAAATTACTCTTGCCAACACTGTAGAGTTTGTGCGGATTAAATCACTCTACCGAGAGTGAGACGATGGGGATACGTCGTTAGAGAGAAATCATTGGGGATCACGATCGCGCTCAGTCTGCTAATGCCATCGGGATCAGCGAGTTTTCACGGCAGTTCCAACGGCAGTAATTAATAAAAGAACGCCAGATTGATCGAGATTGATTGTGCCAGTATTGATTTCGATACCAATGATGGCGTTTGCACCTAGATTTTGCGCTCGTTTTTGTAGCTCTGCGAGCGCGTTTTGCTGTCCTTGTTCAAACACGCGCTCATAGCCTGCGGTGCGTCCCCCGATTAAGTCTCGGATGCCCGCGAAAAAATCTTTCAGCGCGTTCGTTCCATAGACCACCTCTGCCGTGACAATGCCAAGGTATGATTCGATTACGACATCTTGGATCACATCGGTTGTTGTCATTAGCATCGTTTTTCTTGCTCCAATACTCAGATAGGCGTTCAAAATGTTAGCACTGTCAGGCAAGTACGTTTTTAATCGCTAAGAAAAATGTACAGTCCTGATTGACTTTGAGTTTCTCGTAATTGTTGATCAATCTCAGTATGGTTACAATGTCCCGCATTTATCGATCGCTCTTTTCTGCTGGAGTTTTGCTTTGGATCGGATTGACACCGCAACTGGTACGCGCTCAGTCTGACCAGTTGGATAAATTGCTTGAACAGGGTCGGGAGTATGTGGAGTCGCGCAATTGGACAGGAGCGCTAGAAGCCTTCCAGCAAGCATCATCGATCGATAATCGCAATGCCAGAATTTTCTCTGGGATCGGCTACGTTTATGCTCAAAAAGGGCAGTTTCAAGAAGCGGCAGATGCGTATCGACAAGCGATTTCATTAGAGCCAGCAAACGCTGATTTTGTTTATGCGTTGGGCTTCAATTTGGCAAATTTGGGCAACGATAGCGCGGCTGAGACAGCGTACCGTCGAGCAACCGAATTAGATAATCGCCATGTGAATGCGTTTTTAGGATTGGGAACGGTTCTGGCGCGTCAAGGGCAATTTTCTCAGGCGTTGGGGGCTTATCAGCAAGCCGCAAGCCTCGATCGACGAAATGCTGAAGCTCGCGAATCGATCGGGTTAATGCTGCTGCAACAAGGAAGAACGGCTCAAGGAATTACTTCGCTGCAAACTGCTGCTACGCTTGATCCAAGGCGCGCGAGCGTTCATATCGGGCTAGGAATTGCGCTACTTGATCGAGGAGATTCACAAGCAGCATTAGCAGCCTTTAATCGAGCAGTGCGAATCGATCCGAACAATGCGAAGCTACATCTCCAAATCGGCAAAATCTTACGTAATGTCGGAAATAATTCTGCGGCTTTGAGTTCATTTCAGCGATCGGTCAATCTTGATGGGAGTTCAGTGGATGCTCAGTTTGCCTTAGCAGAAACGGCTTTAGCGCAGAATGAAATGATGCGATCGGTAATGGCGTTTCGCGAAGTGATCAAGCTTGATCCAAACAATGCCTATGCCTATTACCAAATGGGAGTTGCACTGAAAGCGCGAGACTTTCCAGGTGATGCGATCGAGGCGTTTCAAACGGCGAAGAAGCTGTTTGAGGAGCAAGGCAAACCCGACGAAATGAAAAAGGCAGAAAAAGCGATCGAAGAAGCTAAACGCTAACGATTTCTTTTAAGGTCATTTCGGGCGATCGCGGATTCCATCCAAGTTCTTGTCTTGCTTTCGTCGCATCGACTCGAACACAGCGATCGTAAACATAGTGAACTCGCTCGTTATCGATCGGGGGTTGCCATCCTGCAAGTCTGCCGATCGGATCGAGAACATTCGCAACGAGACGCACCACAGGTTCTGGAGCTTCACGAGGCGCAGGAATTCCGGTTTCTCGACTGAAGATCTCAAACATTTCTCTAGTCGTCAGATCGCCTGCGGAAATGATGTAATGGTCGCCGGATTTTCCGCGATCGACCGCAAGAATCATCGCTTCTGCTAAATCATCGACGTGAACAATTCCGGTCACTCGTCCGCCACCTGCCCACACCTTAAGCCGACCTTTGCGAAAAGTATTCAGAACGGGCATGAAGTGCGGATCATTGCTGCCGAAAATTCCCGACGGTAGAACGCTCACGATCGATAATTCTTTCGCTTGATCGATCAACTGTTGGGCTTGGTATTTTGTGCGATCGTAAGCGGAGGAGAAATCTTTCTGAGTGCGCTGGAACGTTTCGTTAATGACTTTGCCTTGAGTGTCGCCAAAAATTCCGATCGTGCTGCAATAGATGAGTTTAGGAAGATTCACCGCTTTTGCAGCTTCGATCACAGCGCGGGTTCCTTCAACGTTGACGCGCTCCATTTCCGCGGCATTGACAAGACCGAGTTCCACATAAGCGGCAGTGTGAAAAACTACATCGACATCGCGCATTGCATCAGTGAGCGTAGCGAGATCGGTAATGTCGCCGTAAACATAATCGATGTCGCAATCGGATAAACGAGAGCGATCGCTAGATTTGCGAACGAAACCCGTCACCGAATTCCCTCGTTTTAATAGCGCTTTAACTAAATGTGATCCGGTGAATCCATTCGCTCCGGTAACGAGTGTTTTCATAACGACTTTTCGTACATCCGATAGGTTTTGTAGATTTTACCGCCTGATGCTTCGATCAATTTACGCGATCGATCATTATCTTCGTAAACCCAAGAGAGTTCCGCTCGTTTGTACGGTTTTCCTTTCTTAATGCCGCCTTGTAATCCTAGATAAATTAATCCGAGTGGAACTAATTTTCTTTGGAATTCTGGCAGCGAACAAATCGCAATGACGCGACCTTGATTAATCTGCCGGCGATACCAAAGAAACTTGAGAATTCCAACCCAATTGAGGCGACCATTTACATATTTGAGTGGAATATTGTAGTCAGGTAATCCCATCCAAAAGCCGATCATTTCACCGTTATATTCTGCAACTGGAAACACATCAGGATCAACTAGATCTTGCAGCGATCGAGCTTCTTCTAAAAATTCTTCTTGTGTGCGAGGAGTCGAACTCCAGTTGTTTTCAAATGCTTTCGTAAATAGGTGATACAAACTAATACAGTCTTGCTCAAATTCTTCGCCTTTTGTTCTTAAAGGTCGAAAGGTCACACCGGATTTACAAGCAATTTTGTAGCCTTTTTCAAACTCAGGTGAAAGCGGTTTATCTAATGGAAAATCATAAGCGTAAGCGTCTTTTGCTTTTGTCCAACCTAACTGTTCCATGAAGGTTAGATAGTACGGCGGATTGTAAGGCATCATCACCATTGGCGGGGAATCAAAGCCATCAATCAAAAATAAACAGTTGTTATGCGTTGAAAGATCGATCGGCCCTCGAATTTCGGTAATCTCTTGCGATCGCAACCAGTCTTCTGCTGCTTCAAACAGTGCCTTTGCCACTTCAAAATCATTCACACACTCAAAAAAGCCGAAAATCCCGATCGCTTTTCCTTCACGTTCAACTAATCGATCGTTCACCGCTGCGACAATTCTCCCAATCGCAGTCCCGCGCGAAATGGCAATAAATTGCTTCAGCCTGCCATATTGAAAAAACGGATTCTCAGGCTGAAACTTTTTCTCTACATCACTCCGCAACGGTGGAACCCAATTCGGATCATTGGCATAAACCACCCACGGAACATTGATAAACATCTCCTGTTCAGTCGCAGACGTAATCGGAAATACTTCAAAGCTTGGCATTGCCTATTACCCATTCGTTCAATGCTGACTATATCAGCACTTGTTTACTCTGCCAGCCATTGTTCCAAATCTGCCAGACTGGAAAAATCTAATAGCGCTTCACCTAGAGATTCTAATTGCTCGATCGACAACGCATTTACTTGCGCTTGAACAACTTCGGGTAAAGGACTGACTCGTCGATCGAGCAAACGGAGAATTAGCGATCGTTCCCGCTCGATTCCTTGCTCGATTCCTTGCTCGATTCCTTGCTGCATCCAACTGGTTACGATTTCCATCACTTCCTCCCGTTCAACTGGCTCAATTCTATCAAGTTCACTCCGAAACACTTGTTCTTCAACTGTATTCAGATTTAAATAGGTGTCTACAAATCCTGAAATCAGCTTTGTGTGGGCTGGATCAAGCCGCAGTGTTGCCAACAGTCGTAGACATTCTGCTTTCACTTTCGGACGGTCTTCTGGCGCGATTCGCATCTTGCTCATTAAAGCAGCGGTGATCGGGTTGGGTTGGTTCAGAAAGTCGCGCCAGTTTAGCTGATTCAGTTGAATTGGCTCAAAGCTGAACTCCAATACTTTGCGACGAGGAAACTCAACCGTATAGGTCGAACTTTCTTCTCGATACGGTTGATCGAATGAAAATACAACGATCGGGTAAATCCGCTGCAAATACTTTTGGTGTAGTCTTGCAAAATAAAAGAACATTCGTCGGGAAAAGTTAGACTCTGAGCGAGACTGAGCTTCAATATGAATGAGAAAAGCTGCTTCTTGTCCCGCTTGTTTGACTTCGACCAACAAATCAATAATCTTCTCTTCACCAACGGTGAGGTCAGCAAAGTATTCTTGCTGTAAGAAGCAGATCGAATCAGGCTCGATCGTACTTGCAAGATTAGGTAGGAATAGCTGCAAAAAATCCAGAAAGAATGTCGAGATCAGTTCTTTGAAAAGTTGATCGTGATCAATCATTTGCTTCAAAAAAAACTACTGTTTTGCGATCGCTTCAAATGGCTCGGTTCCAAGTGGGCTAGGTGTCCATCCAGTAATGGTTTTGCGCTGCACGAGCAATGGATCAGAATGCACGATCGACAATCTCACCGCTTCCCGCTGGATGATTTGATCCACTTCGGCGTAAAGTTTCGATCGAACTGCTCGATCGCTTGTTGCTCTGGCTTGATTGAGTAGTTGAATCACCCGATCGTTTTTCCATCCGCCTAAATCCGTCGTGCTACCTGGGCCAAAATGCGGATAGTAAAAGGTATCCGGATCGCCATAATCGCCCGTCCAACCGAGCATAAACATGGGATAACCTGGGGCTTTATTGCGATCGGCAAGATACGCCGCCCAGTCTTTTGTTTTCAGATTGGCGCGAATTCCAACGGCTTGTAAATCAGCCGCGAATGCTTCCGCGATCGGCTTCGGAGTGGGAAAGTAAGGACGCGCCACAGGCATATACCACAAGTCAATCTCAAACCCATTCGCAAAGCCTGCTTGCTTGAGTAAATCCTTTGCTTTCTGCGGGTTGTAGTCGTAGTCTTGCAGTTTGGCTGAAGTTGCCCAGTCGAGTGAGGGCGGTAGAAAATGCGGAGTCGTTTGTGCCGAACCTTTCCAGAAGGCTTGCACGATCGTAGGTTTGTTGATGGCGTGAGCGATCGCTTGTCGCACTCTCACATCCGATAGCGGCTTAGAGCTTGGATTTAATCCCAAGTAACCTACGTTAAACGAAGGACGATTCGCAACGGTTAAACTCTGATCTTGTTCGATTTCTGCCTTTTGATCTGGAGCGAGTTCTACTGTGAAATCCACTTGTCCGGCTCTGACTTGAGCCAGTCTCGCACCGGAATCTGTGACAAACCGCATTACAAGCTGATTTGATTTCGGTAGCTCTGGTTTCCAATAGTTCGGATTTTTTTCGAGCGTAATCCTATCGCCGCTTTGCCATCCCTTAAACACAAATGCACCTGTACCAACCGCTCCACCTGCCGGAGTGCCATAGTTCGCACCCGCTTTCTGAATCGCGGTCGGGCTTGCCATCCCAAAATATGCAGAAGCGATCGCAGTTGGAAACGCGGCGAAAGGCTGTTTCAACCCAAACTGAATGGTGGAATTATCAACCACTCGAACAGATTGAATTAACGAATTGGGTCCGCCTTTGTACCCGCCGAAAATCTGTCCCCAAATCTCGTAGCTCTTGCCTGCATTGCGAAAGCCGTTCGGATTATTTTTGTCCCACCAGCGATCGACATTAAATTTCACCGCATTCGCATTAAAGTCTGTTCCATCGTGGAACTTTACGCCGTTGCGGAGTTTGAATGTCCAAGTTTTGCCATCTTTTGAAGCGCTCCAAGAAGTTGCTAAACTCGGCTCTAGATCAGTCGTTCCAGGCTTGAACTGAATCAGTCGATTGTAGATTTGGTTGTGAACAATCAGCGAATTGCCATCCGTCACGTTGCCAGGTTCTAAGTTTGTGGGTTGTCCGCTTGCTGCATAAATCAGCACACCTGAAGTAGAATTCGTCGAATTGTGCGGGCTGCAATTGGTGAGGACAACCGCTAGAGCGCACAACAACGCGATCGACCCGAATCGCCAACCTCGAAACTTTACCATTGCATTTCTCACGATCGCAGTATGTTCGCAAATTCTATCAAGCTTGCAGCGATCCTTTAGCGGATCAAATCTGCGATCGTGCGATAGAGCAGTTCTAAATCGATCGGTTTTGACAAATGACACTGATACCCTGCTGCCAGCGCTTCTTGGCGATCTTCTTCGTGTGCAAATGCGGTAACGGCGATCGCAGGCATCATTAAGGATTGCGATCGTAATAATTGAAGAAAGCTGTAGCCATCAGCATCGGGCATTCGGATATCGCTAATTAACAGATCGGGCTGCCAATTTGACAGTGCTGTAAACGCAGACTCCACAGACTCGGCCGCAACGACCTCTGCTCCTTCTGATTCAAGTGCGACGATCATCATTTCTCGCGAATCTCGATCGTCATCGACTACCAAGATCCGTAAGTCTTGTAGGGACAGAGTATTCATGTAAGATTCCGACGCAATCAGGTGAACTCAGGAGGAGAAAGAGCCGTAGTCCAAGCGAAATAAGCACTCTTGCTGCTTCGATATAACCTATCGGGCAGTGTGAGTTCTTGTCTGTACGATTCCGTACACAGATCGCAAACTCTATCTAAAGGTAGATGGAGACTTCAGTAGAAACCGAACTATGGGACTGCAACAATCACAACCGTAATATTGTCTCGCCCGCCTCGATCTTTGGCGGCATTAATCAGCGCGGTTGCTGCCTTTTCGCAAGCCCGAATCGATTTCAGATGATTCGCGATAAGCTGATCGGTCAATTCTTCTGTGAGTCCATCGCTACACAAAAGTAAGCGATCGCCCGATTGCACCGAGAGCGATCGAACTTCAACTACGTCTAGATCCAGTCGTCCTAAACACTGTGCCAAAACGTGCCGCATTGGGTGGACTCGTGCTTGATCCGACGTAATTTCGCCCAACCGCATCGCCCGCGCTACCCAAGTATGATCTTCCGTGAACTGCTCTAACTTAGCGCCCCGCAATCGATAAAGTCGCGAATCCCCAACGTGAGCGTATGAGGGCTGTTCGTCGCGGAAAATGATCGCCACCGCTGTCGTTCCCATGTCTGCTCGCTCTGGATGCAAACGCTGATCTTTGAGAATCGCTTGATTGGCTTCTAATACCGCTTGCCGCAACAGTGTTTCAGAATCGAGGTCGGTATCCCACTGCTGCGTAAGAAAAGCTTGCATCGTCTCGATCGCAATTCGACTTGCTTCCTGTCCGCCTGCGTGTCCGCCCATCCCGTCTGCGACAATAAAAAATCGCTCTTCTGCATCAACAGAATAAGCATCTTGGTTGACAGAGCGGATCAATCCCGTGTCAGTCATCCCGGCGGTAAAGAAGCGTTTCATGAGTGTAAAGCGCGAGGGTAGAAAGCGTCGAAGCTGAACTTAATCTGCTCTGAATTCAATTATTCACCTTCCGCCCCAAATCACACCACAATTTGTTTAGGGCATTCGATCGTA
Source organism: Phormidium tanganyikae FI6-MK23 (assembly GCA_019359175.1). Taxonomy (GTDB): domain Bacteria; phylum Cyanobacteriota; class Cyanobacteriia; order Leptolyngbyales; family Leptolyngbyaceae; genus Leptolyngbya; species Leptolyngbya tanganyikae. The sequence goes on along the minus strand of JAHHHU010000001.1, from coordinate 177,254 downwards.
TCGATCGAGCTTCATCATCAATCGAATCAGGGCAATGCCGCTCACTACAGCCGCGATCGCCACGATTCCGGCAACCCAATAAAGCTGATTTACGAGCAGAATTGTTGAGGAAACGGTGAACGCGCTGGTTAATAGCGTGTAGTTCGTGCCCATATTGACTCCGCCAATCCGCCGCAAAATGCGATCGGTTTCCGTCGATCGGACTCTGACTCGCAAATCGCCCCGCTCTAATTTATCGAGCGTATCTTCGATTCGGCGCGGTAGCCCAAACGCAGTGCTGCCCACCTGCGCTGCTTGACGGCTCAATTCGTTTAACAGTCCACCATCGGGAGAATTTCCATTCGTCATAAGCTGCATTGCAAACGGTTTTGCAACCTCCATAAAGTTAAATTCTGGGTCTAAACCTTTGCCGACCCCTTCCAAAGTCGAAAACGCCCGCATAACAAAGGTAAATGTCGCGGGAAATCGAAACGGCTGACCATAGGCGACTTCGTACAAATCGTCGCTAATGGTACTCACGGATTGATCCTCGAACGGTTTATCCATGAAGTTATCCAGCATGAACTGAACCGATCGACGAACCGGCCCCATGTCATCGGTTGGAGCAAGCGCACCGAGATCGACAAGCGATTTTACGACGCGATCGCCATCTTTCTGAGCGATTCCGAAGAACGTATCGAGCAATCGTTCGCGCGTGATCGGCTTAATCTGCCCCATCATGCCAAAATCGTAAAAAATCAGCCCGCCTTCTGGACTGACTGCAATATTTCCAGGATGGGGATCGGCGTGGAAAAATCCATCGTCTAAAAGCTGATGCAGGTAAGCTTCAGCACCAAGTTGAGCGAGAAGTTTACGATCGAGTCCTGCCGCTTCAAGCGCTTCATAATGGCTGATCTTGATTCCCGGCATATATTCCAGCGTCAAAACGCGCGGGGAAGCATAGCGCCAATACACTCTAGGGACGTGAACCCAATCGTACCCCCGGAAATTGCGCCGAAAAGCATCTGCGTTCCGTCCTTCGTTCAGGTAGTCGATTTCTTCCCACAGAATTTTGCAGCATTCCTCATAGATGCCGATCCAGTCGCGCCCTTTGCCCCACTCTCGATGATTCTGAAAATAACGAGTGATGCCTTTGAGAATCTGTAGGTCAATCTCAAACAACTGGCGGAGTGCTGGACGTTGGACTTTTACAACGACTTCTTCACCGGAATGTAGTTGAGCGCGATGGACTTGTCCGAGACTTGCAGCAGCGAGTGGAATCGGGTCAAAACTGCGGTACAGTTCCTCGATCGATTTGCCTAAGTCCTGCTCAATGATTGCGGCAACTTGTTCATAACTGAACGCAGGCACGCGATCTTGCAGCTTCGACAGTTCCTCGACAAACTCGCTGGCAAACAAATCTGCTCGCGTTGAGAAGAGCTGACCAATTTTGATAAAGGTTGGGCCCAAATCTAGAAGCGTTTCACGAATCCAGATCGCGAGGGATCGCCGTCGCGCCGCTTTTTTGGCATCGGTGATCCCGCCTTTGTAGCTCCAAGACTTTGTGTAAAGCCAGCGTGCGCCCATCAGCTTTAGCACGAATGACCAGATATCGACAAATCGCCGCTGCCGCGAATATTTTTCGCGGTTCCAGCGGTACGCTTTATCGGAATGCAAAGTTTCTGGGGCTTTGCGGCGACGCAGCGCGGTTCGAGCTGCTCCATCTAACTCAGATTCGTGGGGATCGGTTGGCTTCAAGGGGGACACCTGCTCGACGTGAGGCAGTTCGTGATCGTTCAAAGAATGGGAGCGCTCGGACGCAGTTGGCTCCGGGGAGGGTGCCGAAGGGCTGGAGTCATTGGAAGAAACAGACACGCGATTTCTCAACTAACACTGAATTTTAAAGACCAACTCTCTATAACAAGATTGAAGCTCCGATTAAACTTTAAGGCTGCGATCGCAGGCGATAGCGCTGAAGTTCAGACCGTAATTCGGCAATTTCTGCCCGCAAATCATCGATCGTCGCTTGCAAGTCGCCGCCTGTCTGTAGGTCTAACGGGACGACTGTGGTAGTGGTCGGTCGGGTTTGGGTCACGATCGTTTCTTCGCGCTGTGCCCGTTCGATTACTTCATCGACAAACTGCCGCAGGTTTTCCCGCTGTTCCGCATCAAATTTTCCCAACTCGCTCAGGGCATCGGTAACCCCTACTTCGAGCCGTTCGTAAGCAATCTCAGCGATCGCTCGACCCACAAAAAAAGCATGAACTAATGGAGTACTCATAAAAAATTTCCTATCGCGCTGCCTGAATTATAGCGTGAGCCGTTGAGAGGGCAAGTCAAGTGCGAAGGAATCTGCTCGATTTCTATGGTGTTGAGGGCAGCGGCGGTGTGGGTGCGACTTCGCGAGTACTCGGTTTTACGGGGGCAGGATTGACCGGAATGGGAACAGGCGTAGGAGCGGTTACAGGCGGAACAATAGGTTCTACTGCGGGAGTGATAACGCTCTCTGTGTCTGGTTCTGGTGCAGTTTGCGTCGGTTCTACTGCGGGAGTTGGCTGCACAGGTTTGATCGGTTCGCTCAATTGCCGACGGGGGCGGATATATTCGGGTGAGGGTTCTACTTTTGGGGCGACGTATTTGGGTCGATCGACTTCTGGATCAATGAATTTTTGGGGCACTTTGTCAGATTTAGCGCTGCCTGATTCGAGGGGAATATCCGATAAATTATTGTCACTAGGGTTGATTGTTCCCTTCCATTCTTTTTCTGAGAAGGACTGAATCGGTTGCAGTAGGGTCGTTTCAGGCGTTCTGGCGGCACTGATTCGCAATGCTAGTCCGAATCCGAGACCGATCGCGCCAGCCGTTGCGATCGTCAACGTCAAAGATTTGGGCAATCGCGGACGGGGCGAAGAGATGACCACGGGTGAGGGAGCCGTTTGTACTGGAGCGGTGGGAAGTTTTGCGGCAGGAATGGGAGCAGGTTGAATTGTGGGAGCTTTGGCGGGAGGAGTGGTCGCACGTTGCACCGGAAACGGGGTCAGCAGTTCTGGCTCAGGCGATCGTATCCGGCCGTTTTGGCTCGGAGCAGGATTTGAGGCAGGAGGAACGCTCTGAACAATATTGTTTACTGCCATCAGCGGCAAAGTCGTATTTGGTAAGAGTCGCAGCCAGTCATCAACAGTTTGAAGCTGCCACTGTGAATCGCGGGTAAGCCCTCGAAAAATGGCTTGTTTGGTCGCTGGACTCCAAGGATATTGCTCAAGTGAAAGTGAGTCGTTCGGCGGTTGTCCGGTTAATAGGAAATAGAGGGTTGCAGCGAGGGAATAGAGGTCGATCGCGAATCGACTGTCTCGGCTCCAGTTGGGATCGGACGGAACAAACGGATTTTTCTCGATCGGGTTTGTGACCGCGACATCGTGAGCAAATCCGAACCCTACGAGAGTGCCTAGATTCGTTCCTTGACGACGCACGATCGTTTCGGGTCGGATGTTGCGATGAATCAATCCATTGCGATGTGCGACGCTAAGAGCCGACGCGATTTGCCGCATATAGTGAATGGCTTCGGCTTCGGTCAGACTGGGCGCATTTTGGGTAGAAATGCGATCGTACAAAGTCTGTCCCGGAATGTATTCCATGACCAGAAAGGGCAACCCGTCTTCTTGAAAAAAGTCGAGGACTCGAACCACGCTCGGATGCTGACAGCGGGCAAGGAGTCGAGTTTCTTCGGTAAAGCGGGTTTTGAGTTGTGGAAAGCTTTGGGTGATTTGCAGGCTTGGGTCGATCGTTTTAATCACGACGGGTTGCTGAAGCAGCGTTTGAGTCGCAAGATAGGTCGCTCCTAGACTTTCACGTCCTAGAACTTGATTCAGTTGGTATTTCCCACTCTGAAGGGTTGCGCCCATCCGTAACTTCATGCTCTAAGCTCCTGAAAACAGTCTCATCATGCTAACCCCTTCGGGTTGAATTCCCAACATTCCGGACGACAAGATAGAGCCTTTTTTCAGAAAAACCCGGACGATCTGAATTTGTGCGATCGTCCGGGTTTTTCTGAATCAATGGAAATCTAACCTTTGTCGCCTGCCACTTTCACCTTAGTTGCAAGACCCAGGACTTGAAGCAGTTGAATCGTCATCCAGGTCATATCAATCTCCCACCATTTCAAGCCGTGACGGGCTGAGTATTGGAACGCATGGTGATTGTTGTGCCAGCCTTCGCCGTAAACCAAGACTGCTACCCACCAGCAATTCGTGGAGTTGTCGCCCGAATCGTAGGTGCGGTAGCCGAATTTGTGCGTAGCGCTGTTTACCAACCAGGTGCAGTGATAAACCAGCACTAAGCGGACGAAGATACCCCAGGTAACGAATGACCAACCCCCGATCGCATAAAGCACCACGCCCAACGCAATCTGCAACAGCGCAAAATAGTTTTCTAAGAACTGATAAAACTTATCGTCTGCGATGTCTTTAGTGAATTTCGGAACTTCGTTTTCTGCGGGAACATCACGCAGCATCCATTCCATGTGGCTCCACCAGAAACCTTTGGTCGAATCATGATGATCGTTGGCTTGGTCAGAATAAAGATGATGATGACGATGTAAACCAATCCACCAGATCGGCCCGCCTTGCATTGCCAAAGAGCCAAAGAAAACCAGCGTGTATTCTAGCCATTTTGGAACTTGGAAGCTGCGGTGGCTCATGAGGCGATGCCAGCCGAGCGTAATACCCAAACCACCTGTCAGCCAGTGAAGAAAGATTGCTAATCCGACAGCACTCCAGCTAAAGTTTCCTGGCAAAAATGCACACACTGCGCCGATGTGAATCGCCACCATGAACCCTAGCGTGGGGTAGTCTATCTTCAGTTTTTCGGAAGTTGCAATAGTCATGAGAGTCTCTAAACGGAATACGTTATCCAAATTGCGCGACAATAGAACCCGCTCTAACTGACAGGCTGATCAGGTTGGCGCAATCTCTACTGTAACTTTTAATGAACGAGGCGGACGATGAAAGGCTCAATTCTGCTAAAGGAAGCGGAACAAGCGCTATCTGAGATTTTTTCGGGTATTGACGCGAAGGTCAAGAAAAATTTACAAAAGGTGCTGGCTGCTTATCGCCATCATCGGGTGGGAGTTCACCATTTTGCGAGTGTTTCCGGCTATGGGCACGATGATTTGGGGCGGGAAGTTTTCGATCGAGTCTTTGCTCAAATTGTAGAAGCTGAAGCCGCGATCGTACGAGTGCAATTCGTATCGGGGACTCATGCGATCGCGTCTGCGCTTTACGGGGTGCTGCGTCCGGGCGATGAGATGCTCTGCATTGCGGGTGCGCCGTATGACACTTTAGAAGAAGTAATCGGATTACGGGGCGAACAGCAAGGATCGCTCAAAGATTTTGGCATTTCGTATCGGCAGTTGGAATTGACTCCGGAGGGTTTGATCGATTGGCACGTGCTCCGAACTGCGATTCGACCCGACACGAAATTAGTTTCGATTCAGAGATCGTGTGGGTATTCGTGGCGACCGAGTTTGTCGATCGTCGAAATCGAGAAAATTATTGCGGTCGTCAAAGAACAAAATCCGAATACAGTTTGCTTTGTCGATAACTGTTACGGCGAATTTGTCGAAGATCGAGAACCGACAGCAGTGGGAGCGGATTTGATTGCCGGATCTTTGATCAAAAATCTGGGCGGTACGATCGTGACGGCGGGCGGATATGTGGCAGGTCGATCGGATTTGGTTGAAATGGCAGCGTGTCGCTTAACGGCTCCCGGAATTGGCAGTTCAGGCGGGGCAACATTTGAACAAAACCGCCTGTTGTTTCAGGGCTTATTTCTCGCACCGCAAATGGTCGGGGAAGCGATGAAAGGCAATCACCTTACGGCATATGTGTTTGACAAATTGGGCTATCCGGTTAATCCGGCTCCATTTGCTCCAAGACGCGATGTGATTCAAGCGATCAAACTGGGTTCAGCCGAAAAAATCATCGCGTTCTGTCGATCGATTCAGCAAAATTCACCGATCGGATCTTATCTTGATCCCGTTCCGTCGGGAATGCCGGGATACGAAAGCGAATTGGTGATGGCGGGTGGAACGTTCATCGATGGCAGCACTTCGGAGTTTTCAGCAGATGGCCCGTTGCGCGAACCGTATGTCGTGTTCTGCCAAGGTGGAACCCACTGGACGCACATCGCGATCGCACTCGAAGCCGCGATCGATGCCTTGCAGCAAAATGATCAGCAACAAAAAACCCCCAACCGAAGCCAGGGGTAATTAAATCAGGGTGCATCTACCAATACCTACTTCTCAAAAGTTCCCCTAAATCAGGACGTTTTTGCAGAATTTCCCAAAATTGCGATCGCAACTCCTGCCAGTAATACCAGAGCGCCTGTGATCACTTGCGTTCCAGGAATTTCTTGGAAAAACGCGATCGCAAAAATTGTCGATCCCACTGGCTCTAATAAAATAACCAGCGTCACGATCGTCGGCGGTAAGTGCCGCATCGCCCAATTAAAACTCGTATGTCCGATCAGTTGCGGAAACACTGCCATCAGCGCAATGTACACATAAGTGAGAATCGGATAGCCGAAGTAAGGTGCGTGAAATAGAATCGGTAAGGGAAAAAGTACGATCGCAGCAACACTATAAGCAACGGTGATATAGCTTCCAACGCTTAATCCTTGCCGTTGCGCTTCTCGTCCCAGGAGTAGATAAAAACTCGCCGCCCACGCACCCACGATCGCTAATCCATTTCCTAGCAGCGGATTGCTTCCGTCTCGACTGGTATCATCAAACCCGATTAAAATCCCGCCGATCATCGCAATTCCGATGCCCCAGAATGTAGCGCGATTCGGTTTTTCTCGAAACCATACCCAACTGAGTAACGCCACCCAAAGCGGATTTGTCGTTACCAGCGTCGTAGAAGCCGTGATCGACGTATACGACAGCGACGAAATCCAAGTCGCAAAATGCACCGCAAGCGAAACACCTGCCCCGATCGCAAACTTGATCGCATTTGGTGAAGCGGCTTGAAACGAACGCCAAGTCGGAACCAGCACGATCGCCGCGATCGACAATCGTGATGCCGCTAAAACTAAGCTGAATCCAACTCCTGAAACTCCTGCAACATTCGTCGCAAGCCGAATCAGAATCGCAGCAGTAGAAACAGAAAGAATTCCGATCGTCAGCACGATCGTCAATGTGAGAGCGTTCGATCGCATCGATTCAGAGACAGCCGTGACGACACTCAAAGACTATCACTGTAGAAGCGATCGGACATTTTGGGCGGTCGTGCCGCTATTTCTGTTGAATCAACTGCTGAACTTGCTGCCGCAACTGAGGATTTGCCCGCACCACTTGAAAAATCTGATTGAAGCGGGGAATGTCCAATCCTTCTTTTTTCACAGCAGTTTCGACTTTCGCATCATTGTCTTTGCTCAGTTGCACCAACTTTGCTAAAACACGATCGTATTTCTGCTTCTCAGTCGATTCAACAGGCTTCGACGGTTTTTGCTGCGGATCTCTCTGCGATCGAAAAATCTCATCAAATCGCTGTTCGGTCAGTCCTTCGCTCCGAATCGCTTGAGTTGCCTGCGTTTCCGACTCTTGACTAATCACTAAAACCTGTTTGACCGCATTGGCAAACTGGCGCGTTTCTGCTGGAGTGACCGACTGAGCAGCGGGCGCGGGTTTGCTTGTAGGAGCTTGTGGGGCTTGTTGGGCTTGAACTGGTAGGGAAACCAATCCAGCCACCACAACTGCACATCCACCCAATAGAAGTCGCTGAATCATTCTGAACCTCCGCGTTGTTGCGATGACTTTTGCGCCATCTTAACGAGGTGCAGCCCCTTGCACATCCGTTGATCGAAAGGCGATTCGCGTTCTATCTCTATCGATCTCCATCTGTAGATATACCCAGGCTGATATCAAGCCAACTCCCTCGATAGAGATAGCCAACGAAGACGATCGCTACAAGTAATAAAGGATTGGTTCCCTCTCTTGCGCTCCACCCTTTGTTATCATGCCGCTTACAGAAAAGCCCCCCGTCACTCGCACCGAAATCGTTCAAGCTCCTGCCGATCGTGCTCCGACTGCAAGTTCACCGATCGCTCAAGATGCCTCCCTTTTGCTCGTCCCAATTTGCTTTATGGCAATCTGGGCGGGAGTTGTCTGTATTATTGCCGATACTTGGAAGCTAAATCGAAAAGAAGTGAAAACAACTCGCAATTTGGCTCAACTTCCATGCAAGAAGTGTCAGTTCTTTAGTAACAATCCTTACATGAAGTGCGCGGTCAATCCTCATATGGCGATGACTCCTGATGCAACAGACTGCTCAGATTTTCGATCGCGCAGTGCTAAAACAATCCATTCTACTAATCGCTAGAACTTGCGTCCTTAATGTCAGGTTTTGAAGATTTTTGCCAATACTTAGCTTTAAAGCAGAGATTCTTTAATTAAATTATCTCTGTTAAAAGTTATTGGTTAAGGCAGGTCAGTATGAACTTTCAAGCGATCGCTTCGGTTCCAGATGCAGGTTTGTTCAAGCGGGTCACGCATTGGATTCGGCGATTGCAGAATCTTTCTGAAGTTCTAGCGGCAATGGTGGTTGAGGTGGGTCAGTTTTTGAACTGTGATCGCGTCAAGCTTTACCAGTTCCAAGCGGATGAAACCGGGCGAGTCGTTGCAGAATGGATTCGAGATCAACGTTTACCTTCCCTGTTGGGGCTGACCTTTCCCGCCGATGACATTCCCCCTCACGCGAGAGAATTGTTTGTTCAAACTCGCGCTCGATCGATTGTGAATGTAGCAGAGCGCAAAATCGGACAGAGCGGCATCGATTCAACTGCACCCGATGAAGTTCGCTATCGTCCGCTTGATGAGTGCCATGCCGAGTATTTAACTGCGATGGGGGTTCAAGCGTCGCTCGTAATCCCGATCGTGCAAGACACGCTGCTGTGGGGTTTGTTAGTCGTTCATCATGCTGAACCTCAAACCGTCGCTGAAGAACAAATTCAGGCGATTCAACTGGTGATAGATTTACTGACCGTTGCGATCACGCAAGCGACACTCATCGAGCAAGCCCGCGCGAAAGCCGATCGTGAATCAGCGCTCAATCAAATTAGTGGATTACTGCATTCACTCTCTACGATCGAGCTTCAATCTGCTTTAGAAAGCGCAGTCTCAGCATTTAACGGCTCTGGAGGGCGATTGTGGGTTTATGCAGAATCTTTGGCAGCCGAGCCATCCGGCAATCCGCAGCTTCCAAGTAACTGTGTGCGCTTGTTTCACTGTGGCGATCAACCGACCCTGCCCGAAAAAGCAGCGTTTGCAGTGTTGGAAGAGTTCAGCGCGTGGAAAGATCACTTTCGATCCGAGCAAGACCCGATTTGGGCGATCGCAGATCTCTACAAAGAATCTGCCCTGCGAAATCTTCAGCCTGCTTTTCGATCGACAAACATTCGCGGTTTGATCATTGTTCCGCTCTGGTATCGGCGGCAATTGCTTGGATATCTCACCGTATTTCGCAATGAGATCGAAACTGAGATTTCTTGGGCGGGACGGGTTGATCCAGATCAGCGGCAACTCTATCCGCGCCAGTCTTTTGAAGTCTGGAAAGAATCGTATCGCGGGAAAATTGAACCTTGGTCAGCAATTAATCTGGAACTCGCTTCTGCGATCGCTCAACAGTTTTCGACTGCCATTCAACAATACGAAACTCATCAACAATTACAGTCGCTCAATGCCAGCTTAGAACTCCAAGTGCAAGAACGAACCGTTCGCATCGAACAAGCCACAGAACAACAGCGCATCTTGTTCAATGTTGTTACAAATATGCGAAAGTCTCTGCATATTGATACGATCTTCTCGACCGCGACTGAAGAACTTCGGAAATCATTAAATGTCGATCGAGTCTGTATCTATCAATTTGATCCCGATAGTCAATACAACACAGGTAAAGTGATTGCAGAAAATGCTGGAGATGAGTTTCTAACCGTACTCGGCAAAAATGTAGACGACCATTGCTTTGGCGAGCTTTACGCGACACGATACCAACAGGGGCAAGTGAGCTTTATCTCGGATGTTGATCGACTAGAATTGCAGCCTTGCTACCGAGCCGTACTCGATCTGTTTGCCATCAAAGCAAACATCATTGCACCGATTTCAAGAGGCGATTCGCTGTGGGGATTGCTCTGTGTGCATCAATGCGATCGAGCGCGGGATTGGACAGATGCCGAAATTCGGTTTGTCACTCAGGTTGGCATTCAATTAAGCATTGGAATTGAGCAAGCAGAGCTACTGATCCAAACCCGACAGCAAGCAAAGCAACTGAGTGAAGCATTAGAAACTCTGCAACAAACTCAAAGCCAACTGATCCAAACCGAGAAGATGTCGAGTTTAGGTCAATTGGTTGCAGGGGTCGCGCATGAAATCAACAACCCCGTCAACTTTATTCACGGCAATCTGAGTCATCTCGACACCTACGCTAACAATCTGCTTTCACTGCTTGAAACGTATCAGTCTTACTATCCCAATCCACGATCGGAGATTTTGAATCAAGCAGACGAGATCGATCTAGAATTCCTGCGTGAAGATTTGCCAAAAACCCTTTGTTCGATGCAGGTTGGAACCGAACGAATTCGTCAAATCATCTTATCCCTACGAAATTTCTCTCGACTTGATCAAGCGGAAATGAAAGAAGTTGATATTCACGAAGGCATCGATAATACGCTGTTAATTCTACAGCATCGTCTCAAGCCAGATAACGGGTTTGGCGGCGTTGAAGTGATTAAAGAATACGGAGCGTTACCGTTGATTGAATGCTATGCAGGACAGTTAAATCAGGTTTTCATGAATGTTTTAAGCAATGCAATCGATGCACTAGAAGAATCCAGTCAAGCAATGCCGAAAATGTGGATCACCACAAAGCAAGTAGACTGCGATCGCGCTTTGATTTGCATTCAAGATAACGGTAAGGGGATTGCAGGCGAAGTAAGATCGAGGATTTTCGATCCCTTTTTCACCACAAAGGAGATCGGTAAAGGTACAGGAATGGGACTTGCTATCAGCTATGAAATTGTAGTGAAACATGGAGGTCTAATTCAGTGCCATTCTGAGCCGAATCAAGGGACTGAGTTTTGGATTGAAATCCCGATTCGTCAGCATTAGCCATCTGTTGGGCAATCGTATTTAGAAAGTGACGTAAACAGCGATCGAAGTTAATTCGATCGCTGTTTCACTTTAACGTCAGTTCGACAGAAGTGGTTGGCTTCGGTTGTGACTTCGGGAAGCCCCCTAAATCCCCCATTCTGATGGACTTCAAGCCAAAGATTCCGATTCAAAGTCCCCCAGAATGGGGGATTTAGGGGGGCAGAAGCCGTCAACAACGGAGCGAGAGAACCCCGTCGAACTGGCGTCACTTTATCCGCCTGTTGTCCGACGAACGTGATCGAGAATGCGCTGTCTGCGTTCTGGAGAACGCGCGGGTAATGACTGGTTAAAGTCGTTAGTACTGCGGGCTAAATGCTCCATAATGCGCTTTTTACGATCGTCCATCTGTGCCATGACATTACTCAAAGATTGCTGACTTCTTTATTGTGGCGCAATCATTAAGTTTTTCGATGGTGTGGCTCATTTAGGATCATGAGTCCCGATGTATCCCGTGAAACCTTTAAGGGTTCGATCGATCTGAATGGTCGAACCTTCGATGTGATGAATCAAGGTCGCCTCAGCCGCTTCAAGACCGAGAGCGCGAGAGATCAGCAGATTGAGTGTAATCGCTTGAAATGCGATCGTAGCGCAGTCGCTTAGATGCTTTGTGATCGTAATCGGCATTCCAAATTGATCAAATGTGCCAACGCAGACTGAAACTGTTGTATTGTCTTCCATCGTTTCACATCCTGAATAGAGCAAACTTATCATGCCCAAACAGTTTTTTCTTGAGCAAGACGGATCAATTTCGATTCGTCTTGCTTTTGGTTTCACTATTTAGAAAGTTCGATCGCTCTTTTCACCAATCCTTCCGCTGTAATGCCGTTCACCGCCATCAGTTCCCCTGCGGTTGCAGTCGTTTCACCCCGTTTCCAGGCAAAGGTGTCTCGTTTCGCAGTACTCCGCAGCATGATTGGCTCTAGCATTCCGCTTGCGCCACCTGTCACCCCGATCAGCGCATCGCCCCCGAACAAAGTTTCAAACGTTGCATCATCCATAAATCCGCCATCTGGCTCTGAGCAAAGCTCCCACGCGACATCATGAGCGCGGTAGAGTCGGCGCGGATTCACCACTGAGACAATTCGCACCCCAAACCCTTGAGATTCCAGCGTCGAAGCTGCGGTGAACGCAGGCGCTAACGTCATATCTCCGATCACTGCAAACACAACCGTTTTAGATCCGGTCGATTCGTGCAATACGATCGCACCTTGCTCGATCGCTTGTCGGGTCTGTTCAAACGTCGTCCGAATCGGCAACGGCGACTTACTTGCAGTAATCACAACGCCTTTGTTTTTCGTCGTCAGCGCCCACTCGTAACAGGCTTGAATGCTGTTGGCATCAGGTGGGAACAACGGAAACACATTGCCGTTTCGCATCATTGCGGCGAAGTACGCTTCGATTTCAGGGCGTTGGTGTGTCCAACCGTTGCGACCTTGCTCTAATGCACCAGCGGTAAATAAAGTAATCGTCGAAGGTGCTAAACGACGTAATTCTGCCATCGCTTGTGTCACGGTTTGCCAAATCGGTAAGCCATTGATTGCAAACGATTCATACGAACACCACAGAGATCGACATCCCATCAGCGCCAATCCTGCTGCCAGTCCCGCGCAAGCATCTTCACTCAATGGTTCGTACACTTGACCATTGGGAGCCTGATTGTACAGAGAATCTTCGGTCGGGTGAATGATTTTTAGCGCTTGGTTAATGTTGGCAATTCCAGAAGCCTCGTTGCCGTCTGCATTCGTGACGAGAAAGGTACGATCGCTCTGTCCGACATGACCGACTAAGCGACCCATTGCTGTGGTCGAAACTTTCGCATCGCCGCCCACCGGGTATTCTTCCATCGGCAATTGTCCCAAGTCTGGCAATGCCCGCTCAAATTCGGTCACAACGGTTTTGCTTGCCGATCCGCCGCCTGCACGCTCACAGTTCGATCGCACTAATTCCCAAGCTTCAGGAGTTAACGCACGCGTTTTCAGGGCAGAGATAATGTCTTCGTTTTCTAGCGTATGTTGTGCGTAGAGATTGTGAGACTTCGATCCTTTCGCGTGAACCCCCGCACCTTTTAACTGCTTGATGATGAACACAGTTAACTTACCGCTGAATGCCGATTGTGCCGCTTGATCGGCTGCGACTAGAACAGCGTTGGCAAAATTAATGCGCTGTTCGAGTGAGAAAATCGTGCTGTCAACGTAGTCGCTGGGCTGATTACGATCGTCGAAATCTTTCGCATCGATTAACACCACATTCTCGAATCCGTTGCCTTTCCAGAATTCGATCATTTGCTCATTAGTTTTGAGCGATACCATGCTGTGATGCTCTTGCGAGTAGCCGTTCCACACCAGCACCGGGAGAAAGTTCGTTGTGTCTGGAAAGGCAGTGTTGAAATGCGCCATCGAACTAATGATATACGGTTCGCCTAAGCCACCATCGCCCACGGTGAAGGGAAAGAGTTTGTCGCGGTGGAGCAGTGCGGCTGACATGGCAAAATGTTGCCCCTGACCCAGGGGTCCCGCAGGTGCGAGAATTCCTGGAATGAAGCCGGACAAGTGACCGAGTAGCCCGTGTTTTTCGCGGAAGCGATCGCGTAGTTGCTGAACGGTTTCGATCCCCATGTCTTCGAGAGAGCGATCGAGAAACATGGCGCTGTAGAAACCGGGTGCGTGATGTCCGACTTCAGTAATGATGTTTTTGTGACCGAGCATGACGAATGCAGCGTAGGCTTCGGCTTGACTCGCAAATCCACCCGGATGCCCAGATGCTTTACTGGCGGTCATTTGTAGAATCAGATAGCGCAACGCATCCGCCGCTAAGAGCGTTTGATAGCCTGCTGCTTTGTCTGTGGGATCAGAAATTGCGGTTTGTCCGGGCGCGATCGCAGACGTTTTGCCATACGTCTCAAACCCTGGCAAGGTATCGCTAAAGTACTGGATGCCTTTGGTAAAGGCGGGTTTGGTAGATGTTGGGTTTGGGGTCACTGCGGTCATGCTTCACCTGCTCTGCTATAGGTCTTGACCCTCTATCGTACACAGCCATTGGACGCTTGAGAATAAAGAGCAGTTGGCGGAACACTATAGATTTCTGTCGATAGCAATTTTAAGGTGAATAGAGATCAGAAGGAGCGATCGTAGAGAACAACGACGATCGAGACGAGGGAAAGTGATAGGCTCACAACGGCAAGCATGGAGCGCGCTCGTACAGTACACGGCAAGAAGTAATCAATCGGGTTGTAATGTCGATCGATAGCAAGGGATTACGAGTAACGCATGATTTTGTGCATGAATTTATAAATCCATTTTTGTGAGGGAAACAGATCGCATCTTTAACTGTCGGACTGATCGCAATTCTGATTTTGATGTATTATCTCAGACGTGAATCTGCTGAACATCAATTTTTCTTGATCGTGAACTGCATCCATTTACTCAATCCCCAGACTTGGATCATGGGAATTGTTTGGTTTATTCCACTGTTTGCCTATCAATTTGGGAAGGCAAATCACTATTTGGGAAGGCAAATCACTTAGGAAAATTCGTTTTAATCCTGCCGCTTTTTATCCCTCCATTTACGAATAGTAATGTTGTCAGATAAAATGGGGCGGCTACTTTCTTGCCTCCCTTCTCACATCCCAACTCGGTTTCGCCACGACTGCAACGCCTAACACCCGAATTTGATGTCGATGTAATACTTGAATCGCAGCGCGAGCGGTTGCGCCTGTAGTGTAGATGTCGTCAATCAGTAGAACTTGACGATCGCGGCAAATTTTTCCAATTTCAAACACTTGTGACAACGTTTGTTCTCGTTGTCGGGGCGATAAATTGAACAGGGCTTCAGTCGCTCGAATTCGCTGCAATCCTGACGGTTGATGCAAATCTCCGGTGATGTTGCAAAATGCGCGTGAGATTAACTCTGCTTGGTTGTAGCCGCGTTGCTGCTGTTTCTCGCTGTGCATTGGAATCGGAACGATCGCGAGTTTATTTTGAGTCAGCGAGGCTTCTAACCACGATCGCGCTAATGCTTCTCCAAGCGGTGTTGCAAGTTCAGGATGTCGATCGTATTTCAGTCTAGAAATTGTGCGTTTGAGCGTATCGGTATAGTTTCCCCAGACGAAAACTCTCGGCTGATCTTGCCAGAACTGCGCGGGGTGAGAGAAACGATCCCGATCTAAACGACGCTGGCAATCGAGGCAAAACGTTTCAGAAGTAGCGCGATCGCACAAAGGGCAAGATTTTTTCAGAACGAAGTTGAACAATTTATCGAACATTTTGAGCAATGAGAACTCTAACTTCAAGATGCCCGATCGCAAACATTCATTTATTCTGAGGAATTTCAGACTCCGGGATCGCATCTCGTACAATCAAAAATCATGCTTGTGAATCGTAGGCTGTGGAAACTCTGTTCTCGCTCGATCGAATTGAATCACAACATCAGTCGCAGGTCGGTGAACAAGCGCTACAACTGAGCGTGTTTGCTCAAAAAGGCTTTCCAGTGCTGCCGAGTGTGGTGCTTTCTGCCGCCCGATTTCGCAATTTTCTCGAAACGATTCACTGGTTGCAGCCGTTGTTTGCTGATTTGCCTTACTCGTCGTTGCGTCTGAATCTCGAAGACTCGCAGCAGCTTCAAACGATCGCACGCCAAATTCGCCAAACGATCCAACACGCTGAACTCCCGAAAGCCTGGGTTTTAGAAATTCAGAATGAGATCGCGCAATTTCCCGATTTTGGTTCGGCTGTAATTTTGCGTCCGTCGATCGCGTTTGAGTCTGATGCTTCTAGCCAAGAACTGATCGATTTGATCGAGCCGCAGATTTGTAGTTCTGAGATCAATCATTTGGCGATCGGGCTTAAGCAACTGTGGGCAGAACTATTTCGGGCACGCAACTTAGTTTATTGGCAAGGCGCGAAAATTGAACTTCAGCAGATTCAGTTTGCGGTGTTGATTCAGCCAATTGGAAATGCGATCGCGTCTGGATCGCTGCAAGGTGATCCGCCGAATTGGGAAGTTACTGCCGCTCGTGGATTAGATATCGCGATCGTGCGGGGGGAAGTGCTGCCGGAGATTCACAAAATTTCTGAGGATCAGATCCAGTTTCAGCAAGCAGCACGACAAACGATCTCGTATCAAATTCGCGCCGAAACTGAACTATTAATGCGATCGGCAATCAACGAAACTGCTCCAATTTTGAATCCTCTGCAACGAGAAACGCTGCTTTCACTTTCACAGTCTCTTCAATTTCCTGCGGCTTTAGATTGGCAATTCTACGATTCACAGCTTTACATCACAACCGTGCGCTATTCAGATTCGCTGGTGAACTCGTTTCCACATCCCGCCCCTTCTCATTCTGATCGCTCGATCGTGGCAGGACTGGCTGCCGCTCCTGGTCAAGCGATCGCGCCCGCTTTCGTGCTAACCGATTTGAAATTGCCAGAGACTCCGATTCCTGCGGGGTCTGTGCTAGTAACACCGATGATTTTGCCGAGTTGGATTCCATTGCTCAAATATGCGGCTGCGATCGTGTCTGAGCAGGGCGGTATGACGAGCCATGGAGCAATTTTGGCGCGAGAAATGGGAATTCCTGCGATCGTCGGAGCGGAAGGGGCGACGAAACGAATTCACACCGGAGAGATGATCGTTGTAAATGGAAATACGGGATCAGTGACGATCGCGGCTCAGATCGATCAAGTTCCACCAAAATTAATGCCAATGAGTACGACTTGGCACGCGACTGCAACACAATTGATGGTTAATCTCAGCCAGTTGGACTCAATCGAAAATGCAGCAGAAAGTAATATCGACGGAATTGGATTACTAAGATCAGAGTTAATGCTAGGGGGAATGCTGGAGGACTTTAATCAAGATTCCTTATCACAACAGATTCAGAAGTTTGCACGATCGTTTGCGCCTCGTCCCGTGTTTTATCGAAGTTTGGATCTGCGATCGCATGAGTTCCAGATCACGCCGTCTGAAACAAATCCAATGCTCGGAATGCGGGGAACCTTCAGCTATTCCCAAAATCCAGAACGCTTTGATCTCGAACTTGCAGCACTCCAGCAAGCACTAGAAGCAGGATGTTCTAATCTGAGATTGATTCTGCCGTTTGTTCGGACGATCGAAGAATTCGTCTTTTGTCGTCGTCGAGTTGAGCAAGCTAGATTGTTCGATCATGCTTCATTTCAGCTTTGGATCATGGCAGAAGTGCCTTCGGTGTTGTATTTGCTGCCGAACTACGTCGAAGCAGGCGTTCAGGGAATTTGTATTGGGACGAGCGATTTAACGCAGTTGATTTTGGGAGTTGATCGCGATCAAAGCACAATGGCGAAGGTGTTTAATGAAGCTCATCCGGCGGTAATGAACGCGATCGCTCAGTTGATTCAGTCCGCTCATCGCTTGAATATTCCGTGTTCGATTTCAACGCAGGCGACGATCACATCGGAATTAATCGATCGGTGGATCGAATGGGGAATTGATGCGATTTCGGTAAATCTGCCTGTTGTAGAAGTCGCAAATCGTGCGATCGCGCGTGCAGAACAGCGATTGTTACTGAAGGGAATGCGCGATCGATAACTTACCAAGCCCGTTCATACTGCACTGGAGACGGAACCGACTGACGCAACTTTTTCGCGGCTCTCATTGCCCAATACGGATCGCGCAGCATTTCCCGTGCTAGTAAAACCATATCGGCTTGTCCAGTGCGAATGATTTGATCGGCTTGTTCGGGTGAGGTAATCATTCCGACGGCTCCAGTTGCGATTCCCGTTTCGCGTCGAATACGATCGGCAAAGTTTACCTGATAGCCCGCCCCGATCGGAATCTTTTCCCCAGGTGCGACCGCTCCCGATGAACAGTCAATCAGATCGACTCCCAGCGATTTGAGCTTATCCGCAAGGGCGACACTTTGTTCGATCGACCAGCCATTTTCAAGCCAATCTGTTGCCGAAATCCGCACCCAGAGCGGCGCTTGATCCGGTAAAACATTTCGCACCGCTTCGACGACTTCGCACAGAAACCGAATGCGATTTTCAAAACTGCCGCCATATCCATCGGTGCGCTGATTGCTAATCGGGGAAAGGAATTCATGCAGCAAATAGCCATGAGCCGCATGAATTTCGATGAGATTAAATCCGGCATTTAGCGATCGTTGAGCCGCCAATACAAACGATTGCGTCAAGGATTGAATCTGTTCGATGCTTAATGCGATCGGGTTAACACTTTCCGATTCATACGGCAGCGCACTCGGAGCCACCGGAATCCAGCCGCCTTGCTCTTCTGAAAGCACGGCTCCATCATCCCAAGGCGGTGCAGTACTCGATTTTCGACCCGCATGAGCCAGTTGAATCCCTGCCATTGCTCCATTGCGGTGCAGCATTTCGACAATTTTTGCCAAGGATTCAATCTGCTCGTCTTTCCAAATTCCTAAATCTTGAGGCGTGATTCGTCCATCAGGTTCAACCGCGCTTGCTTCAGTCATCACAAGCCCCGCTCCGCCCACGGCTCGGCTGACTAAGTGAACAACGTGCCAATCGTTTGCAAAACCATCTTGGCTTGAGTACTGACACATTGGAGACACAGTAACGCGATTGCGAAAGATAACACCGCGTTGATTCAAAGGCTCAAATAAGTGAGGCATAGATCTAGATTATGCTGGTTCAGCATTCATACAAATCGATACGATCGAGTGACACATGACCCATTAGAAGGATTTGTTTTTGCTCTAATGATTTGAGTTGATTAAGCTAAGGTAGGGACTACTACTGCTAATTTGAAAAATGGCTAACACTCTGTATGATAGCGATTTGCAATTGTGGATTGAGCAAACGATCGAGCAACTCAAAAGTCGTAAGTTTGAATCTTTGGATATTGAGCATTTGATCGAGGAATTGACTGATTTGGGAAAGTCTGAAAAAAATGCGCTCATCAGCAACTTGACTGTTTTGCTAGTACATTTGCTTAAATTGCGCGTTCAGAATGATGCTCCAGAAATGATGAAAGCAAGTTGGTATAGTTCAGTGATTGAACACCGCCAGCGCGTGCTTAAAGCTTTAGCAACGACTCCTTCTTTATCGAAGTTTGCGATCGCAGAATTGGAAGAAGCATATTTAGATGCTAGAAAGCTCGCGATTAAAGAAAGCAAACTCGCTCGTTTTGGGGTACGAATGCCAGAAGAAAGCGAATATCCAAATGAACGCTCGTACTCGATCGAACAGATTCTCGATGAAGATTTTTACGGGTCTTAATCTGCTTTGGGTTGACAGCGATCGCACATTCCGAAAAATTCCAGCATGTGGTAGTAAATCTTGAAGCGATGCGATTGGTTTAATTGTTTCTCTAAGTCGTGAACGGGGCATTCATCGATCGGGACTGAATCGCCACACTGTAAACAGGTTAGATGATGCCGATCTTCTTGAATCAAACCGTAAAGCGATTCACCATTTGAAAGCGTTCGCACTTGTACCATTCCTTCGAGTTTCAAGCCTTCTAAAGCTCGATACACGGTTGCCAATCCCATACTTTGATCGCGGTTCCGCAACTCGACGTAGAGATCTTGAGCGGATATCGATCGATTAAGGCTCTTGAGAATATTCAAAATGCGGTCTTGGCTTCGGGTATGTTGTGCTTTCATGTCGAGATAAATTGTAGAGATCAATGCCGTTTTGAATCACCGCAGTCTTAGAATAGATAGGCTTTCAGAACGTTTTACCATTAGGACAGCGGCTGTGACTCAAAAATTTCAAGCTCAGATCTATGTTACTCTTCGTCCTTCGGTCTTAGATCCAGCGGGGACGGCGGTACAGTCAGGATTGGCGCACATGGGCTACTCGAATGTAGAGCAGGTCAGAATTGGCAAGTATGTAGAATTGTCGCTTGATGCCGAGAGCGAGACGGCGGCACGAGAGCAACTCGATGTGATTTGTGATCAGTTGTTTGCGAATCCAGTGATTGAAAATTACCGGATCGAGCTTCAAGCACTGGCAACCGTTTAGTTATTCGCTTCGTTTTGGGCGACTTCTGCCCCCTAAATCCCCCACGAGTGGGGAACTTTGAGAAATGAAATTTTCTTGGTTTGAAGTCCCCCACGAGTGGGGGATTTAGGGGGCTAACCCCAAGCAATCTGACATCTGATTTACGTTAACAAGGAGCAGCACGATGAAATTTGGCGTTTTAGTGTTTCCGGGGTCGAACTGCGATCGCGATATTGCCTGGGTGACACAAGGCATTCTCGGTCAGCCGACTCGAATGATTTGGCATGAAGAAAGTGATTTGTCTGATATTGATGTGGTCGTGGTTCCGGGTGGGTTTAGCTACGGCGATTATCTGCGCTGTGGTGCGATCGCGCGATTTTCGCCAGTGATGCGATCGACGATCGATCATGCCAATGCTGGAAAGCTGGTTTTAGGAATTTGTAATGGGTTTCAGGTCTTAACTGAAGCGGGGCTGCTTCCGGGTGCGCTGGTGCGAAATCGGGATTTGCATTTTATTTGCGATCGCGTTCCGTTGCGAGTCGAGCGAAACGATTTAGTTTGGACGCAGAACTATCAGAAAGGTCAGGTCGTCGAACTCCCGATCGCGCATGGAGAAGGAAGCTATTACGCAGATGCAGATACTTTGAAAGCGCTAGAGGATAACGATCAAATTCTTTTCCGCTATTGTGATCCGAGTGGAAATCTCACACCAGAAAGTAATCCGAATGGCTCACTGAATCACATTGCTGGGATCTGTAATCGTCAGGGGAATGTGTTGGGAATGATGCCACATCCGGAACGCGCTTCCGATCGAGCATTGGGCTGTGTGGACGGACTGGCACTGTTTGAAAGCATTCTGAAAGCGGTTCCCGCTTTGGTTTAGTTGAACTACGCCTTTTTAAAGACGCGATCGCAAAAGTGCCTTTCTAGCATGAAAGTACGAATGTGAAGCGTTTTAAAAGGAACTTAAACAATGAATAGTTCATCGAATCGTCCGCTTGCTGTCGTCACCGGAGCCTCAAACGGAATTGGCTATGAACTTGCAAAGCAGTTTGCCGAAAACGGGTTTGACCTTGTAGTCACAGCGACTGATGCAAAGATCGACATCGCGGCTCCTGCCTTCGAGCAGTTTGGCGCGAAGGTCGAGACTGTGGAAGCAGATTTGGCGAAATACGAGGGAGTCGAGAAACTTTATCAGGCAATTCAAGCAACGGGGCGACCGGTCGAAGCGATCGCGATTAATGCCGGAGTAGGGATCGGCGGTAAGTTTATCGAAACCGACTTGCAGGAAGAAATCAATTTAATCGACCTCAACGCCACCTCTTCGGTGCATCTTGCCAAGCGCGTTGTGCCACAAATGGTACAGCGTCGTAAAGGTCGGATTTTGTTTACATCCTCGATCGCGGCATTGATGCCGGGGCCGTTTGAAGCCGTTTATGCCGCATCGAAAGCATTTCTGCGATCGTTCTCGCAGGCACTTCGTGAGGAATTAAAAGATACAGGCGTGACCGTTACCGCATTGATGCCGGGGCCGACCGATACGAACTTTTTCCATCGTGCAGACATGGATGACACCAGAGCAGGTTCAAGTAAACAGGACGATCCGGCTCAGGTTGCCAAGCAGGGCTTTGAAGCGCTGATGTCAGGCAAAGATGAAGTCGTAGGCGGATCAGTGATGAATAAAGTTCAGGCAGCGGTTGTTCAAGCGTTACCGGAACCCGCGAAAGCTGTGATGCACCGTCAACTGAGCGAACCCGGTTCAGGAAACTAATTCCTTGAATCGGAGGATTAGCTGATCCCGATACAAAGAATTTGCGTCAGAATCTTCGTATCGGGATTATTCTTTGAGCTATGCACCTTCGTTTTTCTCAAGACATCGAATCTTTGCTGAAGCGGCTCTCTGAAGAACCTTTAACGATCGCTTCAATTCTCGCTGAAACTTCAGAGCGCGGCTTTTGTCTCGTCATTGCCCTCTTGGTGATTCCGTTCTTGTTTCCGATGCCGCCTGGACTCACGGGAATTCCAGGAACGGGGTGTGTGGTTTTAGGGATGCAAATGGCGTTAGGGAGCCGATCGCCTTGGCTGCCGAAGAAAGTCGCACAGTTTCGATTTCCACCTGCGATCGCAAATCAATTGCTCAAAAATATCCGACGAGTGACGCGCATTCTGGAAAAAATTACGCGCCCTCGTTTGAGTAGAATCGCATCAAACCCACAGATTTGGCGCTTTAACGGACTGTGTATTACTTGGTTAGCGATTCTATTAATTGCGCCGATTCCATTTACGAACCCATTTCCAACGATCGGGATTTTGCTCTTAGTTGTCGCAATGCTCGAATCGGATGGATTGCTGATGTGTGTGGCTTATGGTTTCACTGCCTTGATTACTGCGATTTGTGCGATCGTTGTTTATCTACTTTGGAGAGCGCCCGATTTGCTCAATCAATGGCTGTAAGATATCTCCACCTCGACTTAAGACAGAGGAGATCGTTTTCTCACAGTGCTTACATGACAGATGGCTTTGCACTTGAGGACAGCATCATGACGGTAACAAATACTGCTCTGCCCACAAAAACACTCGGACAATCTGATCTTCGCATCACTTCGATCGGCTATGGAGCATGGGCGATTGGGGGCGGCAATTGGGAATTTGGCTGGGGACACCAAGACGACCAGGAATCGATCGCAGCAATTCATCGCGCTTTAGATTTGGGTGTGAACTGGATCGATACGGCTGCGGTTTATGGCTTGGGACACTCTGAGGAAGTTGTAGCAAAGGTGCTAAAAGAGCGCTCCGACCGTCCATATGTGTTCACAAAATGTTCAATGATCTGGGATGAAAACCGCGAAGTTGGACATCGCTTAAAAGCGGATTCTGTACGGCGAGAGATTGAAGATAGTTTGCGGCGATTGCAGATTGATACGATCGACCTTTATCAAATTCATTGGCCCAATCCTGAATCTGAGATCGAAGAAGGTTGGAGTACACTTGCAAAGCTTAAAGAAGAAGGAAAGGTTCGATATATTGGCGTGTCGAACTTCAATGTTTCTCAGCTACAGCAAATTGAATTGATTTCGCCTGTGACTTCGCTACAGCCACCTTATTCGTTAGTCAAACGCGATGTTGAAGCTGAAATTCTGCCTTACTGCCAAGAAAACAACATTGGTGTGATTGTTTATTCACCAATGCAATCAGGGCTGCTTACAGGTGCAATGACTGCGGAGCGGATTGCAAACTTCCCTGATGATGATTGGCGCAAAAACAATTCGGAGTTTCAAGAACCTCGGCTGTCGCGCAATCTCAAGCTGGTAGAACTGTTGAAAGAAATTGGTCAGGCGCACGATCGTACTCCCGGTGAAGTTGCGATCGCGTGGACAGTCCGGCATCCAGCGGTGACAGGTGCGATCGTCGGTGGACGCAATCCGAAACAAGTCGAGGGAATCATCGGAGCTGCGACATTCCGCTTGAATGATGCAGAGCTAAGTCAGATTGACGGGTTCCTGAAACAGAATCCTTAGCATCAATGGCTTGATTTAACATTGACCGTGTTTGATACATGGCGAATCCCGTAAGTTTCGTCAACGATCAAGGAAGTAGCAGAACAGCATCGAGTGAACTTAGGGACTTTCTTTAGAAATTGTGAGCTTCCAGTTTGTGGGCTGCTTGAGTTGATCCAGGTGTCCTCTTAGCATCAACCAAAGCGTTGTGCGAGTTCTAAACACGCCCGTAACTCGTTGATCGCTTCCGGTTTTCGATCGAGAAAGAATCTGACCGCAGTAGGGATTTGAACCTTTCAGCGACACCACAAAAAACGGACTGGGCTGATAGCCATCAGGAATTTTGAATGTTGCAAAAACATTGTGTCGCCCGTACCAAGGCTCAATGACTAAATCCTCTGGGTGAATCGTCTCAGGCGAATTCTCGGTTTGTGAGAGTACCCAATCTGGGCAGCCAGAAGCAATGCTAGGTCTGCGAGATTGAAGTTTGCTGAGTGCTAACAAACCCACTGATAGACCTATCAAACCAACTAAAATCAGACCCATCCGCTTACTCACAATCCATCCTTGTCTAAAGCGATACATTCACTCTAAGGTATATCATTCAGCTTCAATCTGCTAAACCCGGATTATCTCGCCTGGGTGAACCATTCCGTTACTCCGTTTGCCAGTGTTGCCGCGAGTTTCTTTTGTTCCTGTGGATTTGTAATCCATTCAAACTCGTCGGGATTAATCATAAAGCCCAACTCCAACAACACAGAGGGCGTAGTGGTGGGGCGAGTCAGCGCAAGATTGTTCCAATACACACCGTAAGAGGGGCGATTTAGCTCTTTCACCAAATAATTGTGCAGAAACAGCGCTAAATCATGCGCCTGAGATTGATACCAGAATGCTGCAACACCTTTTGTATTGATCGCATCGCCATCATCCGGAAGCGCGTTGTAATGAATAGAAAGCGCGATCGCAGCTTCACTATCATTAATCCGCTTCACTCGCGCTGCTAAATCTAAATCGATATCCGCCTCACGAGTCAGAACCACTGTTGCGCCCCGCTTTACCAATTCATCGCGCAATAATTTACTCGTGATCAGCGCAACCGACTTTTCTGGATATCCGGTTCCGCCTCGTGATCCGAGATCTTCATTTCCACCGTGTCCCGGATCGATGAGAATTTTGATTCCTGACAGGGATTTCTGCTTTGTTTGCGGAGGATGTTTTAGCGATAGAACTAGCGTTGTGCCTTCATATCTCAGCTTATAACCCCACTGTTGATTAGATTTGAGATTGAAGCGATATTCAATCTTTTCAGGTTCGACTTGCTGCCAGTCTAATCTAGCAATCACCGGATCATCACTTAATCGAATCGTGTCTGTTTGTGCAGTGGTATTGTAAAGCGTGAGCGTAAATCGATTTTGATCTTGTTGTACTGTAATTGGGACAGGAGTTTGCAGAGGAAAGAGTACTTCTGTCCAGTCTTTCGTTTGGCGCGACGTAATGCCGCGAATAATCGACTGTACTGGCGTTGCTCCCGGCACGATTTTCACTTCGCTCGATCGAATCCATCCACCATAATCGAGCCGCACCCAATCCCCTTCACGCGCTGTAATCGTCGCTCTCGTGCCTTTCGGTAACGGCGTGATGCGAGAAAAATTAGTACTTGCACCCGTTCGAGCGGCTCCTGAGTCAGCGATCACTTCAGCCACTTCTAATCGAGCCGGATCGAGAATCACAAGCTTTCCGGGAGCCTCCTGACTCATACTGCCTAAAAGATAAGTGACTTTGCCTAAATCCCCGATCGATTGCGGTTTCAGGCAGGTCGCATACTGAGTCGCTTGAGTCGAGATCGGCTGAACGAGTCCAGTCAACACACCCGAATTTTCAGGCAGATTTGAGATCGCGCTCTGTGGCATCAACGGCAACATCTGACCTGCAATCTTCGCATTCACCATCACGTTGGGCGGTGCGATCGCGCTTAAACAGATTGCTTCTCCGGGAAGTCGGGCAAGGTCGCTCCCCGGAGTCAACGAATCTTTACCAAAGGTCATTCCCACGGGCGCAGGCGGATCAGCGGAATCGCGCTTTACTTTGATTTTCAGTTCTTGATCCTGATAGCGGATCGAAAACTGATTTTCGCCCAACTGAAGCGGAAAACTGGGAGCAAAATGACCACCTGGACTGCGCTGAATCGGCTTTCCATTCACTGTCACTTCACCCGTCGGTGGAGCGGAACCGATCAGAAAGATTTGTTTCGCGATCGTCTCATGTTCAGCAGGCGGATACACCACACCCAAAGAAGGGTTCGACCAAGCCGAGGTCACAATCAATCCAGTTGTCAATACCGCCAAAACTAATGCGCTGAGAAGTCGCTTCATTGCCGCAAACGAAATAAGGGATACCGTATCACATACCGCCCTGATTGACGCGCGAAATTCTTAGAGGTTGCCAGACATTCCTTGAGAAACTCCGAACATTCTCCCCTTACTCTCGTGCAACTGTGGCAGAATAGACCGGATGAGGTTTTGGCGGGGTCGGCACGGAGTTTATGACTAAATTTGTGTTCGTTACGGGTGGCGTTGTTTCTAGCATTGGGAAAGGGATTGTAGCCGCGAGTCTCGGACGTTTACTCAAGTCACGAGATTACTCAGTGTCGATTCTCAAGCTTGATCCGTATATCAATGTTGATCCAGGAACGATGAGTCCGTTTCAGCATGGTGAAGTGTTCGTGACCGAAGACGGGGCAGAAACCGATCTCGATTTGGGACACTATGAGCGTTTTACCGATACATCGATGTCGCGGTTAAATAGTGTGACGACGGGATCAATTTATCAAGCGGTGATTAATAAAGAGCGTCGCGGTGATTACAACGGCGGCACGGTTCAAGTAATCCCGCATATTACCAATGAGATCAAAGAGCGGATTTTGAGGGTTGCTAAAAATACCAATCCCGATGTTGTGATCACTGAGATTGGCGGAACGGTCGGTGATATTGAATCTCTGCCGTTTCTCGAAGCAATTCGTCAGTTTCGTAAAGAAGTCGGACGGCAGAACGTTCTCTATATGCACGTCACGCTGATTCCTTGGATTCCGGCAGCAGGCGAAATGAAAACGAAGCCGACCCAGCATTCTGTCAAAGAACTTCGATCGATAGGCATCCAACCCGATATTTTGGTGTGTCGCAGCGATCGCGCTTTGCCGTCAGGAATGAAAGAGAAAATGTCGGAATTCTGCGATGTTCCCGCTGAATGTGTGATCACTTGCCAAGATGCTCGAAGTATCTATGAAGTGCCACTACGACTGGAACAAGAAGGACTGGCAACCCAAGCAATCGATTTACTTCAACTTGAACAACGATCGCCAAATCTCAGCCAGTGGCAAACATTAGTCGAGCGATTGTATCAACCTTTACAAGAGCTTGAAATCGCGATCGTTGGAAAGTATGTTCGCTTATCTGATGCGTATCTCTCTGTTGTGGAAGCACTGAAACACGCTGCGATCGCAACCGGAAGCGCTTTAAATCTACGCTGGATTAACTCCGAAGAAATCGAAGAAAAAGGAGCCGAACACTATCTCGCGGGTGTAGATGGAATTGTCGTTCCAGGTGGATTTGGAATTCGCGGAGTCGATGGAAAAATTGCAGCGATCGAATATGCCCGTAAACACAAGATTCCATTTTTAGGGCTGTGTTTAGGAATGCAATGTTCAGTGATCGAATGGGCAAGAAATGTCGCTCATTTAGACAGTGCTCACAGTGCAGAATTCGTTCCCGATGCGAAAAACGCAGTGATTAACTTACTTCCTGAGCAGCAAGATGTCGTCGATCTCGGTGGAACAATGCGATTAGGTCTATATCCTTGTCGATTGACTCCGAATACCCTGACGTTATCACTTTATGGAAAAGAAGTGATTTACGAGCGTCACCGCCATCGTTATGAATTTAACAACGCTTATCGGAATCTATTTTTAGAATCGGGCTATGTAGTGAGTGGCACTTCACCCGATGGGCGCTTGGTCGAAATCATCGAGCTTCCAGGGCATCCGTTCTTTATTGCAACACAGTTTCACCCAGAGTTTCAATCGCGTCCGAGCAGTCCACATCCTCTATTTAAGGGGTTTGTGCAAGCTGCTTTGAATCGCGAAACGGAAATTTCGGCGGGTAAAGTTCCTGTGGAAGCATGAATCAGCGTGAGTTCGACAAGCCGATCACTCGGATTCTATTACGGGGCGGATGAGCAACGCAGCGAAAAGCTCGTCGAACTGATGTCACAACAAAAACTTCCATCCTCTGACAGAGATAGAAGCCGTCAAGATTGTGCAATATAGGCGCGACTCACTATCTAATTCTCCTATGACAGTTGCAAATTCCGCTCCCGTCTCTACTCCACTGAGTCCGGAAGAACTGCACAAAATCAACGCTTACTGGCGTGCTGCGAACTATCTATCGGTTGGACAAATCTATCTAAGAGACAATCCTTTACTCAAACAACCCTTAAAAATCGAACATATCAAGCCCCGCCTACTTGGACACTGGGGGACAACGCCAGGCTTGAATTTCATCTATGCTCACTTCAACCGCCTCATCCGCCGCTACGATCTCAGCACCATCTACATTGCAGGGCCGGGACACGGCGGCCCTGGCATGGTCGCCAACACCTATCTAGAAGGCACTTACACCGAATTCTATCCACACATCACCCAGGACGAAGAAGGACTCGACAAGCTGTTTAGGCAGTTCTCTTATCCGGGCGGAATTCCCAGTCATGCTGCACCTGAAACCCCTGGCTCAATTCATGAAGGCGGCGAATTAGGATACTCGATCGCTCATGCTTATGGAGCCGCATTTGATAATCCTGATTTGTTCGTTTGCTGTGTGGTCGGGGATGGAGAAGCAGAAACCGGAGCCTTAGCAACCAGTTGGCATTCTAATAAATTTATCAATCCAGCGCGTGATGGTGCAGTCCTGCCGATTCTGCATCTCAACGGTTATAAGATTGCGAATCCAACCGTTTTGGCACGATTAAGCGATCGAGAATTAGAACACCTTTTCGTTGGCTATGGCTATAAGCCCTACTTCGTTGAAGGTGATGATCCAGCAACAATGCACCAATTGATGGCAGCAGCGCTAGACGAAATCGTTCAGGAAATCCAAGGCATTCAGCGAGAAGCGAGAACGCACGGTTTTAGAGAACGTCCGCAGTTTCCGATGATGATTTTGAGGACTCCGAAAGGTTGGACAGGGCCAAAAATCGTCGATGGTGTGCAGATCGAAAATACCCATCGCGCTCACCAAGTTCCGCTGTCTGAGATGGCAAGTAAGCCCGATCACTTGAGAATGTTAGAAGAGTGGATGCGGAGCTACAAACCAGAGGAACTATTCGACGAAACCGGAACGCTAATTCCTGAGCTTGCAGAACTCGCACCGAAAGGCGATCGCAGAATGGGCGCAAATCCCCACGCAAACGGCGGCGTTTTGCTCAAAGCGTTAAAGCTCCCAGGGTTTGAGGATTTTGCAGTTCCCGTCGAATCTCCAGGGCAGGTAGAAACCGAATCGACGCGCGTACTAGGGAAGTTTCTCCGCGATGTGATGCGGCTGAATCAAGACAATCACAATTTCCGCGTGATGTCGCCGGATGAAAACAATTCCAATCGTTTGAATGCTGTTTTAGAAGCGACCGATCGCATTTTCACAGGCGAAATCTTGCCGAATGATGATCACATTTCGCTAGATGGGCGCGTGATGGAAGTCCTGAGCGAGCATCTATGTCAAGGTTGGCTTGAAGGCTATTTGCTCACCGGGCGGCATGGGTTTTTCTCGTGTTATGAAGCTTTCATTCACATTGTTGATTCGATGTTTAACCAACACGCAAAATGGTTGGAAGCTTGTCGTCATATTCCTTGGCGGCGCTCGATCGCATCGCTCAACTATCTATTAACCTCTCACGTTTGGCGACAAGACCACAATGGTTTTACTCACCAAGATCCGGGCTTTATTGATGTCGTCTTGAATAAAAAACCGAGTGTAACGCGCGTCTATCTTCCACCCGATGCAAACACATTGTTATCTGTCGCGGATCATTGTTTGCAAAGTCGTCACTATGTCAATGTGATCATTGCGGGTAAACAACCTCAACTGCAATGGCTTGATATGGAAAGCGCGATCGCACATTGCACCGCAGGCATCGGAATTTGGGATTGGGCAAGCAACGATCAAGGGTCTGAACCTGATGTGGTGATGGCTTGTGCGGGAGATGTTCCGACCTTAGAAGCGTTAGCCGCAGTTGATTTTCTCCGCCATCATTTCCCAGAACTAAAAATCCGCCTGGTGAATGTGGTGGATTTGATGACGCTGCAACCGCAGAACGAGCATCCACACGGACTTTCCGATCGCGATTTCGATTCGATTTTCACAACGAATAAGCCTGTAATCTTCGCGTTTCATGGCTATCCGTGGTTGGTTCACCGTCTCACCTATCGCCGCACAAATCACAGTAATCTCCATGTTCGCGGCTATAAGGAAGAAGGGACAACGACGACACCGTTTGATATGGTGGTGCTGAATGATTTGGATCGGTTTCATCTAGTGCAAGATGTCATCGATCGTGTTCCAAAGTTGCTAACAATCGGCGCATATGTGAAGCAAATTGCGCGTGATAAATTGACGGAACATAAGCGCTATATTGTGCAACACGGGAAAGATATGCCTGAAGTCGAGGACTGGAAATGGGAGTATTACAGCGGTGATAATGCTAAGAAAACTGTGATTCCTCAAACTTCGAGCGGTTCATCGACTCAAGGCGATGACGATACTACAAAATCAGGACGTTGACCAACATAGGTAGGATCGCCAAGATCACCGATTTTTTAGGAATCGGTGATCTCTTTTTTGAGTAATTTTTTATACCTGAACTAATATTAATTCCAGTACGATCGACAATCTGATCAATCCTGCGATCGCACTCGCAAATAATTTCATCAACACAGCGTTCACATCTGCAAACATCATCACGAAATCTTATAGTAGTTGACATTCCTTCCGAAAATAAAGCAAAGTGTTATTTCTTAGGAGGTAACAGCTTCTAGGATGAAATTTAGCACGCTTAACAATCTCGGAAACCTTCCCTGCATCTTCCTCGTAGGTTTTAGTCCCGACAGAGTGATATGAAGCAGCAACATACAATTCTGATTATCGATCGCTCCCCCGTTGACCGACAGACCTATCAGCAGTATTTATCTCAGTTCAGCGAGATTGATGATCAATTTCTTCATGTGGATTCTGGACATTCCGCGCTAGATGTCTGCCGAAAATCTAATATTCACGCGATTTTGCTGAATTCGGAGCTTCATGACATCACAGGCATTGAGTTTCTGACCAAACTCGAACAATTTGAAGCATTTTTGCCGATCGTTGTGATCGTTCCATCACTTGCGATCGCGCGTCAGTTTCTCCAATCGGGTGCTAAAGATTACATCCTCAAAGATAAGATTACGCCTGAACTTTTACACCACACCTTGCAAAGTGCGATTCTGCACCAGCAAATCGAGCAAGAAGACCATGAACGCTTAAGCCAACAATTGCGGCAAAATCAAATTGCACTAAAGCAAAGCGAAGGACGATTGCGCCTAGCGCTCGAAGTTGCTCACATGGGCGCTTGGGAATGGGATTTAGTCACAGACACATTATCCTGGTCACCAAACTACGCGGAATTAGTTGGACTTGATCCAAACAACTGTCCGACCACGCTCGAAGGATGGGAAGCGACGATTCATCCCAGCGATCGCGATCAAGCACAAGCAAGATTGACACAAGCTCTGCAAGCTGGATCAGAATTACACAACGAATATCGCATCATCAAACCAACCGGAGAAATTCGTTGGCTAAACTGCAAAGGACAGATTGAGCGCAACGCTGAAGGTGAACCTGTGCGAATGCTAGGAGTCACACAAGACATCACAGAAGTTAAACATCAAGTGTCGCAGCAAAATCGATTATTAAAAACTGAAAAAGCAGCACGAGTAGAAGCGGAAACTGCCAACCAAAGCAAGGACGAATTTCTCGCAGTCGTAACGCACGAACTTAGAACGCCACTGAACGCAATTCTAGGCTGGGCAAAACTTCTGCGAACTCGCAATCTCGATTCTAATTCTGTCGATCGCGCTTTAGAAACCATCGAGCGCAACGCCGAATCCCAATCCCAACTGATCGAAGATCTGCTCGATGTTTCTCGAATTATTCGTGGACGGCTCACGCTTAAATTGATGTCGGTGAACTTATACGCTGTGATGTCAGCCGCGATCGAAGGTGTGAAGCTTGCCGCCGAAGCAAAGCAACTCCACATCGATTTCAGCGCGATGGATCTCGATGCGACGATTTCCGGCGACCCGAAACGCTTGCAGCAAATCTTTCTAAATCTCCTCACGAATGCAATTAAGTTCACGCCTGAAGGCGGCAAAATTAGCCTACAGCTAACGAGCGATGATTCTACCGCTCAAATTAAGGTGATTGATACTGGAATTGGGATTCAATCAGATTTTTTACCACACGTCTTCGATCGCTTTCGTCAAGTTCAATCGAACCCTGCTTCTGAGGAAGGCTTGGGATTAGGTTTAGCGATCGTGCGTCAATTAGTTGAGCTGCATCGCGGTTCGATTTCGGTTGAGAGCGCAGGCAAAGATCGAGGAACTACTTTTATGGTGCAATTTCCTTTGATATGACTTTCGCTGTCTAAGGAAAAGGCTTTAGATCAAACGTGCTATGTAAACGAATTGCCGTAACGTGCAATACCTCTATGTTTGCTTCAGCAATGGACAATATGAGAAATTTCTACTAGGCGATTTCTTATGAGTCTTATTGGTGAGCCACAAGTCGCTGATCGCTCTCAGGCGAGTCAGGACTATCCTTTGTCTGCTGTGCCCATGTCCGATCGTAAACCGATCTGGTCATTGGCTCCTTTGCTGATGGGGTTTGCGCTGACTTCGACCACGCTCCTCGCAGGCGGCACACTCGGATCGTCGCTGCGATTTGGGGACATGATTTGGGTGATGATCATCGGAAATCTAGCATTGGGGTCTTACTGTGCTGCACTAGCGTATATTGCTGCGAAAAGTGGATTGAGTACGGTGCTGATGGCGCGGTTTAGCTTCGGGGCGATCGGATCGCGCTGGGTAGATTTCATTCTGGGCTTTACTCAGATCGGTTGGTATGCCGTGACGAATGCGTTTATTGCAAGTGCGCTGTTGAAGTTATTGAACCTTCCCGCATCTTTAGAATGGGCTGCGATCGTATTCTTTACCTATGCGTTTTGTGTCACCGCTTATATGGGATACACCGCGATGGATTGGTTGAGCCGATTGGCAGTTCCCGCTATGCTCGTTCTGATCGCGCTGAGTTTGGCGATCGGGTTTCGAGATGCAGGCGATTTGTTCTCCTTAGTTCCGGCAAAAACGATCGGAGTGACAGAAGCGATCGGAGTAGTGATTGCAACGTTCATCTCTGGTGGAACTCAAGCGACTAACTGGAGCCGATTTGCTGACTCAACGAAGAATGCAGTGGGTAGTACGCTCCTAGCTTTTCTATTCATCAATGGTTTGCTGGTGTTCACAGGTGCATTCTGTACTTTGGTCTACGGTACGAATGATTTGATCGAAGCAATGGCGAAACAAGGATTGCTGTTGGGTGGATTGGTGCTATTGATTCTGAATGTTTGGACAACGCAGGACAATACGATTTATGCGTTCTCGATCGCGGGAAGTAACTTCTTCCGCACTTCAAAACGAACGGCTTTTGTATTAGGTGGAGCAACCTTCGCGCTCGTTCTCGCGCTGGGTGGAATCTATGGCAATATGATTCCGTTTTTGCTGTTTCTTGGAACTGTGATTCCTCCCGTGGGCGGCATCATCATGGCGGATTATTGGTTCAATCGCGGCGGAGATTTCCCATCGCTAGAAGATCCGCTGCCTGCATTTAATTGGGCAGGAGTGATTGCTTACATTGTGGGAGCCTCGATCGCGTATTTTTCTGGTGAAGCAGGTTTCGGAATTGCACCGATCAACGGAGTAATTTCTGCGGCGTTGCTGCATGCGCTTCTTAGTCGAGTTTTGCCGAGTTCGGTTCGGGCGTAAATTTGGGTTGGCTTGCTTCGATTATGAATTTGGCTGCCCCCTAAATTCCCCAGAATGGGGGACTTTGAACGGAGGAAGCTCGATCTCAATTTCGTTAGTAAGGCTTCTGAGAAACAACCTTTAACAGATTTGATATCTGTTGAAGGTTGTTTCTCATTTCAGGCAATTTCAAAAGCGAGTTTGCCTAAGTGATCAACGATGTTCCGCTCCTCAAAGTCCCCAGAATGGGGGATTTAGGAGGCAGAAGCCGCTCCCAACGAAGCGAGAAATCCCGTCAAACTTTGTTTAGCCCAATGTTTAACCCAATCGATCGCTTAACGCCATCCGCGCCTGTTCTCGATCGTCAAAGTGGATCTTCTCTGTTCCCAAAATTTGATAGTCTTCGTGCCCTTTTCCAGCAATTAACACACCATCTCCTGGTTTCGCCTGCAAAATCGCGGTTCTAATTGCAGTTGCACGATCGCCAATTAC
This sequence comes from Phormidium tanganyikae FI6-MK23, assembly GCA_019359175.1. Taxonomy (GTDB): domain Bacteria; phylum Cyanobacteriota; class Cyanobacteriia; order Leptolyngbyales; family Leptolyngbyaceae; genus Leptolyngbya; species Leptolyngbya tanganyikae. Next base: position 143,033 of record JAHHHU010000001.1, on the reverse strand, counting down.
CGTCGGATTTACAGAGGTCGGAATTCCAGCCACGACATCTTCTAGAATCTGCTCTGGATTCTCAGTTCTGGGATTATCGGAAGTTACGATCACCTGATCCGCTAGAGTTGCGGCAATGTTTCCCATCTTCGGGCGTTTGGTGCGATCGCGATCTCCGCCACAGCCGAACACACAAATCATCTGCCCTGAAATAAACGGACGAGATGCTTTGAGCATATTTTCTAAACTATCGGGCGTATGTGCATAGTCCACAATCACGCTGATATCTTGATCCGGTTTGACCTGAACCTGCTCCATTCGTCCAGGAACACCCGTAAATCCAGGAAGCGCTTCGACGATCGTGCTTAGTTCCAAACCTAGCTGTAACCCTGCTCCAACCGCTGCTAACAGATTCGCTAAGTTAAACTGTCCAACTAACGGCGACTTAAACGCAGCATCGCCCATCGGAGTGTGCAACGTTCCACTCACACCATCGGATTCATAGTTCAGATCGCTCGTCCAGAGATCCGCTTGCTGCTGTGTGCTGTAAGTCCAAACCGATTCGCGAGTTAGTCGATCGACTATTTTTTGACCATAAGCATCATCGAGATTGACGATCGCTTTTCCTTTCAAATAGTCCACCCCGAACAACAGCGCTTTTGCTGCAAAGTAATCTTCCATATCGCGATGGAAATCGAGGTGATCCTGGGTCAAATTCGTAAACACAGTCACAGCAAATTCGCAGCCCAGCACGCGACCTTGAGCCAGTGCATGAGAACTCACTTCCATCACTCCGAACTCACAGCCTGCATGCAGCGCAGAAGCCAACTGATGCTGCAATTCCACGGGGAAAGGTGTCGTATGAAGTGCAGTCTGCTGAAAGCCCTTCCAGCGGGTGTAAAGCGTGCCGAGTAGCGCCGTATCTTTATGCGATCGCTCCAACAAATATTCGATCAAATGCGTCGTGGTCGTCTTACCGTTCGTGCCAGTGACCCCGACTAATTTCAGCTTTTGAGCCGGAAAATCGTAAAACGCAGTTGCCAAAGACGCACAAGCTTGAGCCATATCGATCGCTGAAATGATTAGCGGAGGCTGATCCGATTGAAACGCTGGATCGCTCATAGCTCGATTCGCAGCTTCAGGAGACACGATCGCCGCGATCGCACCTGCCGCGATCGCACTCTGCCAAAAATCTCCTCCATCTACACGAGTCCCCGGCATTCCGATAAACAAATCTCCCGCCTGACAGGACAGCGAATTCGTCGTTAAGCCTTTGACCTCGGCATTTAGCGCAGGATGGTCAGGAAAAGTTTCCCTCATCCCAGGAAGCTTGGTTAATAGTTCTCTTAGCTGCATCGATACCTCCTTGCCCGATCGGGTTTCGCCTACTGTTTTTAGGCGTTTGATGACATATATTTCTGTAACACAGATTCCAATTGCTGAACGCTCGATCGCGGAGAAGGGCGCGGCAACATCAAATCTTCGAGGTACAGAACTGGGATTTCGTACTGATATGCTTGAAACCAATCATCGCGCGTGGTGATGTCCCGGACTTCTAATTCAAACGAGAGGGTTTGAATCTGCTCCAATTTTTCCTGCAATCCTTCACATAGATGGCATCCGGGCTTGCTGTACAGAATTAATCTCATCTAAAATTCGTGTCAAATCTTCCCCCGATATTATGACGAAAACGGTTCTAATTACAGGCGCATCGACTGGAATTGGTCGATCGACGGCTTTACTCTTTGCTAAAAAAGGCTGGACGGTGATTGCAACCATGCGATCACCCGAAAAAGCGGATTGGATCACCAAGAATATTCATCCCTTACAACTGGATGTTACGGATTTGGAATCGATTCAAACCGCGATCGCTCAATCTTTCTCGAAGTTTGGCACGATCGATGTTTTGGTGAACAATGCGGGATATGCGTTGATGGGTGCGTTTGAGAACTGTTCACCGGAGCAGATTCGCAAGCAGTTCGATACAAATGTGTTTGGCTTGATGGAAGTGACGAGAGCCGTATTGCCGCATTTTCGGGAACGGCGATCGGGGGTAATTATCAACATCGCTTCGATCGGGGGCAAAATGGCGTTTCCAATCTACAGTTTGTATCACGCTACAAAATGGGCGGTAGAAGGATTTTCAGACGGGCTTCAGTACGAATTAGAGCCGTTTAACATTCGCGTCAAACTGATCGAACCGGGCCCGATCAAAACAGATTTTTACGATCGCTCTCCCGATATCGCCAAATCTGACATTACTGCGTATGACGAATTCGTCGATCGAATTTTGCCAAAAATGAGTCGTGCAGGGGAACAAGGCGCACCGCCAGAAGACGTAGCCGCAACGATTTATAAAGCCGCGATCGATTCCTCTAGTCGATTGCGTTATCCAAGCGATCGTCTCGCTCGAATCTTTCTGACGTTAAGAAAGGTGCTTCCAGACAGCGCATTTAGTACAATTATTCGCAGCACTATGGTTCGGTAACCGCATGATCAAGATTCTCCATTTGTCTGATATTCATCTCGGTAGCGGGTTTGTTCACGGCAAGATTAACCCCAAAACCGGGTTGAATACGCGCTTAGAGGATTTTGTTGCAACTTTAGGGAAATGTCTCGATCGAGCACTCTCCGAACCTGTTGACTTAGTTCTATTTGGTGGGGATGCCTTCCCGGATGCCACACCGCCGCCTTACATTCAGCAAGCGTTCGCGCGTCAGTTTCGTCGTCTTGCTGATGCTGAAATTCCCGCCGTTCTCCTAGTCGGAAACCACGATCAGCATTCTCAGGGTGCAGGCGGCGCGAGTCTCTGTATCTATCGAACGCTCGGAGTTCCGCATATCATCGTGGGAGATCGATTAGAAACCCATCGAATTCACACGCATCACGGTGATATTCAAGTCATTACTTTGCCGTGGTTAACGCGATCGACGTTGTTGACCCGTCCCGAAACCGATGGATTATCGATGTCGGAGGTGGGGCATTTATTACTTGATCGATTACGAGCCGCAATGGAAGGCGAAGTTCGTAAACTCGATCCCACGATTCCAACTGTGTTACTCGCGCATTTGATGGTCGATGCCGCAAACTATGGCGCAGAGAGATTCCTAGCTGTTGGCAAAGGATTCACGATTCCATTAGAGTTTCTAACTCGTGATGCGTTTGATTATGTAGCTCTCGGTCATGTACATCGTCATCAAATTCTATCCAAAGATCCATTCGTCGTTTATCCCGGCAGCATTGAACGAGTTGATTTTAGCGAAGAGCAAGAGGAAAAAGGATTTATTCGCGTAAATGTCGATCGAGGTTCAGCCGAGGTTGAATTTTGTCCGTTACCTGTGCGATCGTTTTGTACGATCGAAGTTGATTTGACTGAATCAGACGATCCGCATTCGGATCTACTGAGCGCGATCGAGAAAAAAGCGATCGAAGATGCCGTCGTTCGCGTCGTTTATCAAGTTCGTCCAGAGCAACTCGATTTGATCGACGATGCAGATTTGCACACCGTTTTAGAAATCGCTCATACCTATACGATTCAGGCAGGATTAGTCAGTCAAATGTCTCGATCGCGTTTACCAGAATTGGGAGTTGGAAGTGCGATCGAGCCTTTGGATGCGCTCAGAGCTTATTTGGCGAATCGGGAAGATTTGAAGCTGTTAGCCGATCCAATTTTAGAAGCAGCAAAAGCACTGTTGGCACAAGAAGAGTTTTATATCGAATCTGAGTCTGGAGAAATGGAAGTCGTACAGACCCAATTGCGGCTTCTTTGATATACTTCCTTGCTTTGAAGAGCTACCGCATATACATAAGTCATCTGTTCGATGCTGAAGTCTTCGCCCCCCAAATTTGGGGGGATTTAGGGGCAGAAGCCTCCCGAAACGAAGCGATAAGCGTCTTTACACGGTCGCCAAAGAACCCGTCAAATCCGCTCCAGTATTCTTCAACTAAACGACTTCAACCTCAACTTGAGGCTGTTGTTGTTGCGGCTGGAATTGGAACAGCGAATAGACCACATCCCGACGAATGTTGATCATCATCTCCAAGAACAATTCATAGCCCTCGCTCTTATACTCAATCAGCGGATCTTTCTGCCCATAACCGCGCAAGCCCACCGACTCGCGCAAGCCATCCATCGATTGCAGATGTTCGCGCCACAACGTATCAATCCGATTGAGAATAAAGAACCGTTCCGCCTGACGCATCAGCCCCGGTTGTACCGAATCCACCTCAGCTTCTTTCATGTCATACGCAATCCGCGCCTGCTCATGTAAAAACGCTTTCATCTCACCCAAGCTCATATCTTCGAGATCGCTGGGTTCAAGATCTTGCAGCAAGTACACAAACTCTTTCACCTTACTCAGAAGCTTATCGAGTTCCCATTCTTCCGGCGGCAGTTCGGGATTGATATACGCTTCCACAACGTCATCCATTGTTCGTTCCGCGTATTCAATCACTTTTTCCTTGAGGTCTTGACCTTCCAGCACCCGACGACGCTCAGCATAGATCGCACGACGCTGATTGTTCATCACTTCGTCGTATTCAAACACCTGCTTCCGAATGTCGTAGTAGTAGGTTTCAACCTTCTTCTGTGCGCCTTCGAGCGATCGAGTCAACATTTTCGATTCGATCGGCATATCTTCTTCGACGCGGAACGCATTCATCATGCCCGCAACGCGATCGCCTCCAAAAATCCGCAGCAAGTTATCCTGCAAACTCAAGAAGAATTTCGTTGATCCGGGATCGCCTTGTCGTCCAGCACGTCCGCGCAGTTGGTTGTCAATCCGACGCGATTCGTGGCGCTCTGTCCCAATGACGTGCAATCCACCCAGTTTTACGACTTCATCATGTTCGCCATCGGTGAAGCCATCATACTCCTTGCGAATCATCTTGTAGACTTCGCGGAGCTTCTGAATCACTAGATCAGTCGTCGGCGCTTTTTCGGCTGCGGTTGCGATCTTGTCTTCCGCTTCCAACTCTGGCAAACTGCGCTCACCGTATTGCTGTACTGCAACGTGAACGGCATCTTTCAAAGCTTGCTCGGTTTCACTAGAAAGCTCAGTCGGATAAATATCCGATTTTGCTTTCCAAGTCTTGATCTTTTGTCCGAGTTCAAAGCCTTGTCCGCCTCCGCGCTGATCCGCAAACCCTCTTCCCGAAAAATCATTGTCGTCTTCAGGCTCAACAATCCGAGGCATGAAGTATTCACGAATCTTCAGCCGCGCCATGTAGTCGGAGTTACCGCCCAAGATAATGTCGGTTCCGCGTCCCGCCATGTTCGTCGCGATCGTGACTTTCCCCATCCGACCCGCTTGAGCGATGATCTCGGATTCCCGCTCTACGTTCTCTGGCTTCGCGTTCAGCAAGTTGTGCGGCACGTTCAATTCTTGCAGCAGTTGAGAGAGCAATTCTGATTTCTCAACGCTCGTGGTTCCGACGAGAACGGGGCGACCCGTGCGGTGCATTTCCTCACATTCAAGTGCGATCGCGCTCCATTTTCCGGTGATGCCCAGCACAAACAGCCCATTTTCACCTTCGGGAGCCGCTTGCCGAATCATTCGGTAGACTTCGTAACTGTTCGTGACGGTGATCATTCCGGGTTGCTTGGACTGCCGCACGATTTCTCTCGCTTGCTCGGTGCTTTGAGGCAGACCCGGACAGAGATTGTGAGGAAGTTCTTGTTTTTCGAGCAGTTGAGATAAGTTGCCCAATGCTTCTAGGTTCATCACCCAAGCGAGAACGGGGCGACCTTGCTCAACTTTTTCGGCACACTCCCGCGCAAAAACGGTGAGATCGCCTGCTTCAGTTTTGTAAACGACATCCGATTGATCGACTCGGCGACGCGGTTGGTTCGTTGGAACTAGGGTAACTTCGAGCTTATAAATCTTCTCAAGCTCTGCCTCTTCGGTCTTCGCGGTTCCGGTCATGCCCGCAAGTTTCGGATAGAGCAGAAAGAAATTTTGATAGGTAATCGTTGCTAAAGTTTGAGTCTCGTTTTGAATCTCGACTCCTTCTTTTGCTTCGATCGCTTGGTGCAGTCCATCGCTCCACCGACGACCGGGCATTACTCGTCCTGTGAACTCATCCACAATCACGATTTCGCTGTTTCGCACAATGTAGTTCACATCGTTGATAAACAGTTCCTTCGCTTTGATCGCGTTGAAAACGTAGTGCGCCCAAGGATCATTCGGATCAAACAAGTCAGAAACGCCAAGAAGCTGTTCTGCTGCGATAAACCCTTCATCGGTAAGCAGAATATTCCGCTGTTTCTCATCGACTTCGTAATGATCATCGCGTTTGAGCGATCGAGCGACTCCTGCCGCCTGCATATATTTCTCAGTCGGGCGTTCAACCTGACCCGAAATAATCAGCGGAGTCCGAGCTTCATCAATCAGCACCGAATCCACTTCGTCGATTACACAGTAATTAAACGGGCGCTGCACGACTTCTTCCATCGCAGTCGCCATGTTGTCCCGCAGGTAATCAAATCCCAGTTCGCTGTTTGTCGCGTAGGTAATATCACAAGCGTAGTTTTTCTGACGCTCGATCGGACTCATATTCTGCTGAATCAGTCCGACGCTCAAGCCCAAAAAGCGGTGAACTTGTCCCATCCATTCCGCGTCGCGTTTTGCCAGATAATCGTTCACCGTAACGACGTGAACGCCTTTACCAGACAACGCATTCAAATAAGCAGGCAGCGTCGAAACTAGGGTTTTACCTTCCCCGGTTTTCATTTCTGCGATTTGCCCATCGTGTAGCACCATGCCGCCGATCAACTGCACATCAAAGTGCCGCATTCCCAGAACGCGCTTTCCAGCTTCCCGCACGACTGCAAACGCTTCAGGCAAAATATCGTCGAGAATCTGCTTCTCTTCGTCTCGATTCTTCGCCTTTGCGAGTCGCTCTCTAAATTCAATAGTCTTCGCTCTCAATGCTTCATCCGAAAGCGGTTCAATCTCTTCTTCTAGCAGATTGACATCGTTGACTAGCGGTTTGTATTTCTTGAGCTTGCGCGTGTTGGGGTCGCCCAGGAGAGATTTAAACATGACAGGAGGAAATCAGAGCTTCTGAATGTGGGTGTGGCTTCGATCGAGACTTCAAAAAGCGCATCTTAACACTTCTGCATCGATCCGAATCAAAGGTATTCCAATCCTATCACCCAGAACGGAACCTGAACGGGCAAGGGGATCGGGGGAAAACCGTAATTGAGTGCTGCGATCGTGCGACGAAACGGAGCGGGTTAAAGTTCGATCGTAAGTTTAATTTTTTGGGCGGTTGTAGAACAGGACAATCGATCGCGATCTACAAAGGCGGAAGAAACTCTCTGCGAATCAGAACTAAGGCGCATTTTCCCAATCTGCACTGAGCTTGCGGAAGTTATATTGATTTGTTCCTGGATGACAAGCGAGGCAGCTAGAAAGCGTTACAGGGCGCGGGACTTCGACCTTGGGATGCAAAATCTTGAACGGTTTTGATTCGCCCAAACGGTAAGGAGTCTGCTCCTCTTCGAGAGCTTGGCGGGAGAAGGTTCTGAGATAGTTCCACACCAGCGATCGAGCCGGATCTGCGAGTGGAGTCAGAGTCGCGCCGTAATGCTGAGAATCTTGGAGCAAATCGCGCCAAGTCTGCGTTGGGAAAGCAGCGGGCGGAATGCCAATATGACAAGTTGCACAGTTTTCCAAATAGAACTGCTGTCCGAGTTTGAGATTGCCGGAAACCACGTCAACAGTTCCGATCTCAGCGGATTTTTGGGGCGTTTCAACAGCTTGAGCGAGTCCCCATCCTAAAATTAGGCTCCAAATCAGCAAAATTCCGATTAAAATCACGGGAGAACGTCTCCGAATCCGACGCGGTTTAGGCTGAAGTGAATTTGACATACGACATTGCTCACGTTGAATCCGGTTCAACTTGATGATAAGGCAGCAGGGGCACTGACTCGCAGTGGACGCAATTTGTTTCGGGATCTGACATCGGTACGATGTAGGCTCTAAGCCTCATACAGAATAATCGAGAAGATTTCTGCGGTAAGACTGCTAAATTCACGACCGATATCGAAATCAATTTCAGATACAACAAAGTTTCACTCTAATTTCAGGAAATCAGGAATGGATTGTAGCCACGTTCAATTTTGCGATCGCAAAAGTCAAATCGATCTCACTCAGCTTCAAGCCTTATTTCAAGTCGCGGCATTTTGGGCCAGTGATCGCAAGCCAGAAGATTTGGCGATCGCGATTAAAAATAGTGATCCGGTGATTTCTGCTTGGGATGGCGAGCGTTTGATTGGATTTGCGAGAGCAACTTCTGATGGAATTTATCGCGCCACAATTTGGGATGTGGTGGTGCATCCGGATTATCAAGGGGCAGGACTCGGACGTAAGTTAGTCCAAACGGTGTTGAGCCATCCGCAGGTGTCGCAAGTCGAGCGGCTTTACTTAATGACGACGAATCAGCAGGAGTTTTACAAGCGCATCGGGTTTGAGACGAATCAAACGACGACGATGGTGTACTTCAATCAGCCGCTGGTGTTGCCGACTTCTACGCTTTCGGTTGAAGTGGAATGTGATATCGGGTAAATAGACTAAAGCTCCCAATGCCTCTATGACATTGGGAGCTTTTTTATATCTAAGGTCGATTGCTAGTTTGCGACACCTGCGGGAAATTTCACTTCTTTCGGCGCTTCATTGTCAGACTCAACGCGCTTACCAGAGATGAACGATCGCAGCATCCATGCCATTTCTTCGTGCTGTTCCATCATTCCGGTGAGGAAGTCAGCAGTTCCTTCGTCGTGGAACTGGTCAGAACATTGGTCAATGTGTTCGCGCAAGTTGCGAATGATCAATTCATGATCTTCGACCAGGTTTTCCACCATTTCCGATGCAGAAGGGATGTCGCCCGTGTGTTCTTCGATCGTGGAGTATTGAATAAAACCAGCAGCGGTTCCAACGGGATATTCGCCCAGTGCGCGGACTCGTTCAGCGATTTGGTCGATCGCTTCGTTTAGAATCGTGTATTGCTCTTCCCAGATTTGGTGCAATGAGCGAAATTCGGGACCAGTGACATCCCAGTGATATTTTTTCGTTTTAATCAAAAGCAGGTTTTCGTCTGCCAAGTCGCGGTTTAGCAACTCACAGACACCTTGGCGCTGTTCTTCAGATAAGCCAATGTTCAGTTTACGCATGACAATCACTCTCTACCTTACTGGGTTTCTCTTGCTAGTTCACCAAATCTCAATAGAAACAGCATCAGTCAAAGGAAGGAAGGGAGCGATCTCGAATTCCGTCTTCAGAGTGTTTTATGCGCGATCGCTTTCCTCGTCTTGCAGTTCAGAAAAGTCTACTTTGTCATAGAGATCTGATACTAAGATTTGACAGGATACAGAAGAAAGCGAAATCTCCGCATTCTCATCTTCATAATCTACAGAAATCCACGTTCTATCTTCACCGCAAACGTAATGTTCGACATGAATTGTGTATTGGTCAATCAGAAGATATTCTTGAAATGTTGAGATACCTTTATAAGCATCAAATTTATCGCCTTTGTCGTAACTGCAAGTTGATTTTGATAATACTTCTGCAATTAGTATTGGATCAATTAAAGTATCACGACGACCCTCTTGGTATCGAATAGGTTGGGCCATAACCATTACATCCGGGTAAGTATAAATTCGCTTTTCAGGAATCCACAGCCGTTGGTCAGTCACGTAAGGTTCGTATGGCTTGCGTTTTAGTCCAAAACGTAATGCAGAATAGAAACTACCAGCAATTTTGTTGTGATTGGGAAGTCCGCCTGTCATTAAAAGAATCTCACCGTCAATGTATTCGTGTCGCTCATCAGATTGCACCTCAGCTTCTAAGTATTCTTCTGGGGTGTAGTTGCGCTTGGTTTCAGTTTGTAAAATCATGCCGAGACGACTCCTGAATGCCATTGAAGATAATTCTATTCTAGAACAGTATCTTTGCACCCTTCTGCTTTTAGACAGGGCTAACTTTGGCGCGATATAGCAGTCGATCGTATTGTTGATATCCCGCATATCTGACGCGAACTAAATCTCCAGGTTCAGCCGCGCCGCCCATTAATTGATGCTGTTGCGGATCGTAGGGAACTTCGGAACCGACGATCGCAGTTTGCTCGATGCCCCATTGTTGAAGAAGTTGCTCGATCGGACGCACTAAGGGAAGTAGCTTTACTGCGGGAGCTTGAGGATTTTGCTGTGCCGCATAAGCCGCCGCAGACCATTGAAGTAACCAAGGTTCTAAAGTTTGTAAACTCGATTGCTGAAACTCTTGTAATAGTGTTTCGCGTTGTTCGATTAGTTGGGTTTGCAGTCGATCGTATTCTTTCTGAATCGCATTCGGAGGCACTAAATCGAACATTGAAAGTAGATCAGTTAAAGACAGTTCTAACCCTGCTGCAAATTGTGTCAGTGTCTCTAAGCGCAATTGTTGCAGTTGACCCCGACGGAGTCTGAGCAGTTGTTTCTCAGAGATGCCTGTACGATCGCGCAATTCTCGAAAAGTCGTGAGATTGCGCGATCGCATTAATTCTCGAATCTGTGGTGTGTAGTCAGACATAAAGCGCGATCGAACAGTTTGTTTTAACTGTATCAGAGCGGCTTGCTGGTAATGCGATCGAGAATCCAGCGTCGATGCTTGATCAAGAAAAAGATATAAAGACTGATAAGCATGATCAAACAAATATTACCTAAAGTGCTGTAAGTTGTGATTATTTTTTGACCTGTCCAGTTGTACACTTCACTGAGTTGATTCATATCACCGCCCGCGTCCCCTTCACCCTGTAAAAGTGATCCCCACGGAATCGATTCTGCTCCTTTTTTAATTTGTTGCCAGCGTGAGAGAGCCGCCCAAAATGTATTCGCGCCCACAATGATAAAGGGGTATCTCCAGAAGTCCCAGCGCCAATAGTTCGGAAGTTGAAAATAAAAGCCACTCATCATAAAAGCGCTGAGATAAAACTCTCCACCGATTCCACCGAATGAAAGCCACATTTCAAACTGTTCCGCTGACTGTATCCAAGTCATTCCAAACTGCAAAATCGCACAGCAGATCGCAAATAACATCGTCGATCGCTTTTTCTCTTTCCATCCGGCATAAAACAGCAAGCCAAAAAGTATCAAAATTCCAAAATAAACAAACAGCGATCGCTCTAACACCACATTTGTCCAACCAAACGGTAGGGGAATCGCTCGTCGTCCAGAAAACCAAGCGACGGTTGCATGACCAAACTCATGCACCCAAATCTGCAACGGAAATAATAGCAGTTTAGTAAAGCCGAGCGATTGAAACAAAATGGCAGAACAAATCGCGATCGGAAATGCTAAAAGCAACACATAGCGATTTTTGAACGAATACGGATCGGTATCTTCTTGACGAATTGCGTTCAGTTCTATCTCTTTTTTCCAATTGACTAATTTTGGCGATCGCATTCCATAGATCACGATCGTTTTAATTTCTGGCAATTCTAATCCGCTGAGATGGTGATAAATAAAATCCGCGTAGTTTTGTTTGAGATCTGTTTTGAAAAAAATTTGAAGCGTTTCGGCTTGCAGTTTAACGTGAAATGGCTCAGAATCCAGGCGTTGTAACTGTGTAGTAATTTGGTCAACTCGTGAATTTGATTCAGGTTCAGCCGTTTGATAAATCTCTTTTTTGATGCGATCGTAAGCCGCTTTGAGCAAAATCTTTTCCTGCTTTGCACCCTGCTGTATTTTCTCCATTACCTTCTTCGAGTATGCAGAATCGAGTTCTGCGATCGAGACTCCCGGATCTATCTTCAACAGCGCGTAACATTGCTCAAGGGTCATCTCATTCATATCGGAAAAATGGCTGGTTTTCCTAGTCAGAATTCCCGATTTGCAAATCAATCTGTCGGTGCTAGCTCTAGTTCAAATGTTGCGAAATGTCAGAAAAATTGAGTCAGCCCTGTTGTACGGTAGTAAGATTTGAAACCGAATATCTCAAGACCGTACAGATTGACAAACGGGCTTGAATTATGTCTCAAACTACTGAAAGTCATTGGGTGCGATCGAACAAACTTGACCTTGAACCATCAAGATGCAATGCTACTCTGAATGTTCTATCTATTTCATCTATCGGGTTTAGTACGGATTTCTGAAATAACCCCAGTGCGATCGTAAAAGAGGAAATTGTGAATGTTTTTTAGGTCTAGCCGAAAGTCCTCCTGGTCTAGCCGTTCGCTATATCAGAAGAAAAAGGCGCTCCCAAAACGGTGGATTCTACTCTCCATTCCGCTAGTTTTGATTGGGCTAGAACTGCTGATGCGCCTGATCGTAAGTGTCACGGGCAAAACGGCAGAATTTAACGCTTTTGAAGGCGAATCCCTGAATCTCACAGCTTATCGACTCAAGTTTCTCGATCAGCGTGGACAGGCGTTTGATGGACTTCCAGATCACGGACAACTCACCGTGAAACGCAGCCCCGTTCTTGGCTATCGTCTCGTTGGCAATCAGCAAAATTCAGCCTGGAAAATTAACGAGCAAGGATTTAGAGCGGATCAATCTCTCAGCGCGGACAAGCCAAAAGACGAAGTTCGGATCTTCCTGCTCGGTGGATCGGCGGCGTTTGGGCAACTGAGTTCTAACAATCAAGCGACGATCTCGGCTCAACTTGAATCTCGCTTAAATCAGCAAGTGTCCGCCCAAAAAGCCACTCCAGGCAAGTTTCGTCCAGATACGCTGCCCTATTTTGCAGATGAGTTGGAGAAAGCGCTGAAACTGCCGCCTCGGATTCGAGAAACGCGCTATCGGGTGATTAACGCAGCGGTTCCGGGATATGCGTCGGGCAACGAACTCGCACAGTTGGCGTTTGAAGTACTGCCTTACAAGCCAGATGCGATCGTGCTGATGAATGGGTATTCAGATCTTCTTCTTCCCAGTGCAAATGAAGGGGTCGATGTGCCGGGTGTCGAAGCTTTGCTTGAAAGTGCGCCGCGACATTTAATGGCAAGTCTGGGCAATCAGTTGAATGATTTCTTTCACCAGTTCTATTTGGTGAAGGGCGTTCAATACTGGGTGTTTCGTCCTCAGATGTCATTTAAACAGTTGATTCCTCCGGTTGAAGCTCCGGTGCAAGAGCGTTTAACGACCGATGCCAAAGAGCTAGGCCTCCGCACCGATCGCTATCGTCAAAATCTCCAGCAAGTTTCGCGGCTTGCCTCTGCGTCTAAGGTTCCGTTGTTTGTCGCACTCCAACCCGAAGTTTCATCGCGTGCAGCCAAGCCTGCTGGACGAGAGAAAGAAATTCTCGATCAGTTAGGTTCTGGCTATCCGGAGCAAATCAAAACAGGCTACGGAAAGCTACAAGGTGCGATCGAGCAAGTAAAACGGGATGCTCCTGGTGTCTCAACGCTAAATCTAATGGAAGTTGTGAATCGCACTCAGGGCGAAGTATTCCAAGATGCGATTCACTTAACGGATAATGCAAATGGCGCGATCGCAAATCGATTGTTTGAGACGATCACACCGAAGCTGCACGTTCAGCCGAAACCCTATGCGGGCGGAGATGTTCCACCCTCTTGAGTCGAATTGCTAGATCAGCGATCGCATCAGGTAACGCACTTACTGATCGCGATCGCTTACGATCGAACTATTCGCTCAATGTTCTATCTATGAAATTGCTACTCATTGGATTAGTAAAAGGCTACCGAATTGCAATCTCACCGCTGTTGATGCCGTCTTGTCGATTTCATCCGACTTGTTCTCAATACGCGATCGAAGCCCTCGAAACTCATGGCACACTCAAAGGCAGTTGGCTCTCAGCGCGAAGAATTTGCCGTTGTCATCCATTCAATTCCGGCGGTTATGATCCCGTCCCCCCAAAAACATGAAGCCTTATCAGCAAGTCGCGATCGCTGAATGCCATGAGCCGTTGATCGAAATTCCTGATCAATTCGCTCGTGTCACGCCGCATCCTTACGCGAAATTAGGCGCACCATATGGGGGAAAATCGCCGTTTTTTATCAGAGAGGAAATTCTCGATCGCTTACTTATCGCTGATTCTCACCTTCAAAAACTCCAACCCGGATGGAAGATTCAGATCTTCGATGCTTATCGTCCGGTTGCAGTGCAGCAATTCATGGTGGACTACACGCTGAAAGAATTAGTTAACGCGAATGGATTCGATTTAGGATCACTATCTTCAACGCAGAGAGAAGAATTTCAGCAACAGGTCTATCAATTTTGGGCAATGCCAAATTTAGATCCAGCAACTCCACCGCCACATAGTACCGGAGCCGCGATCGACATTACGTTAATCGATGAGAGTGGAAATACGATCGACATGGGCTCAGACATTGATGAACTCTCAGAGCGATCGTTTCCAAATCATTTCGCGAATACTGATTTACCGTATCATCGACACCGAGAAATCTTAGCAAATAGCATGATCTCCGCAGGATTTAAGCGCCATTGGAATGAATGGTGGCACTTTTCCCACGGAGATCAGATTTGGGCATGGCTGACGAATCAAGAAAATTTATCAGCCAATGCAATCGCGAAATATGGCAGAGTTTAGGGCTGGATTTTGACGGATAAAATGCGATCGTTCCCACGAATCGCGTTCACGATATCCATATCCTGAGTTTGACCAAACACCGTATGCACGCCATCTAAGTGCGGCTGCGGCGCATGGCAGATAAAGAACTGACTTCCACCCGTATTGCGTCCAGCATGAGCCATTGATAAGGTTCCTGCCTGATGCTTGTTCGGGTTGATCTCACAGTTGATTTTATATCCAGGGCCTCCGGTTCCGGGCATTCCCGACGCTCCTTCGCGCGTATTGGGACAGCCGCCTTGAACCATAAAATTTGGAATCACTCGATGGAATGCCAACCCATCGTAAAAGCCTTTGTTTGCTAAATCGACGAAATTTTTCACGGTATTGGGCGCATCTTGATCAAACAATTCAAGATTGAGTATCCCTTTATCCGTTTCCATGATTGCGCGAGTCATGTTAGCGCTTCCTCATATTTTCAGCTTTTCCATCCTATCAGCACGATTGCGATCGCATCACCTAAAAATCGACTCCGCGTTTGAGATCAATCCCTTTTTCAGCGTAGTGCTTGTGACACACCATCTCTGAGTGAACGGTTGCGAGATCAAAATAAGCAGGCGGATTCTTACAGCGACCTGTAATCACAATCTCTGTATCGCGCGGTTTTCTCAACAATGCTTGAACGATCGGTTCTTCCGGCAAAAGCTCTAAATCCACGGTCGGATTCAGTTCATCGAGAATAATTGTTTTATACAATCCAGACGCGATCGCTGCACGAGCAATCTCCCAAGCGCGTTCGGCTTCAACGTAATCGAGTTCCTGCTGCTGACCGCGCCACACGATCGCATCTCTGCCAGATCGCTGATGATCGACTAAGTTCGGATAGCTTTGTCGTAAAGCATTGATTGCCGCATCTTCGGTATAACCCGTTCCACCTTTAAGCCATTGCATGATCAAGACTCGATGCGATTTATCTTGGCTGATGCCTTTCCCGATCGCTTGCAGTGCTTTACCGAGTGCGCTGGTTGATTTCCCTTTACCTTCACCCGTATAGATTTCAATTCCTGCGATTCCTTCTTCTTTCGCCACGTGATAGTGCGGCTTCATTTCAGAATGCAGATTTGCGATATCAATCAATGCTTGCGGTGCAGCCCGACCCGTTACAATCACTTCCATGTGATCCGGTTTTCTCTTCAGCGTTCGCACCACGTCATCAACCGGGAGCAATCCGAGATCTAACACAGGATTCAGTTCATCCATGACGACGACCGAGTACAGACCGGATGCGATCGCACCTTTCGCGACATCCCAGCCTCTCTGTGCCTCTTGTCGATCGAACTTCGTAATCTCATCCGCTCCAAAAAATTCTCCGCGTCCAGTGCGAACCTGATCGATTAAGTGCGGAAACGCTCGCTGTAAGGCTTGAATCGAAGCATCTTCATCGTAGGTACGTCCAGGCCCTTTAAGAAATCGCAGCAGTAGCACGCGCGTTTGAGAGAGATTTTGAATCCCCAAACCAATCGATCGCAGAACCACACCGAGCGCTGCCTGAGATTTTCCTTTGCCTGCACCGTCATAGACGTGAATCTGTCCGGTCATGCGTTCTGATCGCGCCTGTGCAGTGCGGATACCGACGCTTGCTCTAGTCATATCGATCGCCGTTTCTAAATGCAGATTTACTGTAACAGTTTTATCGAAATTGAAACATCGATCGTTGATGGGATTGATAAAGCACTCTGATGTAAAGAGGCTTGAAATATAATCTTCACTCAACTTAAAGTGGGGTCAGTCTCAAATTAAGGAGCGCCGAAATGCAGGATTCGATTAAGCCATCGTCCGCACCGTTGACTGAATCCAATCGATGGTCTGCAAATTTCAGCCGAAATCATGTCGTTAAGGCATTGGAGACGGTTCAAGATTTGATTGTGGTGTCGTTGTGTATTGGATTGTTTTGTGTGATGGTGATCCAATTGCGCGCGATGTTCATTTCACTGTTACCTCCGCTAAACTTTCACGAAGTCACTGCTGATATTTTGTTTTTGCTGATTTTAGTCGAGTTGTTTCGGTTGCTGATTATCTATTTACAGGAGCAGCGAATCTCGATCGGGGTTGCGGTAGAAGTTGCGATCGTGTCAGTTTTACGAGAAGTGCTGGTACGCGGAATTTTAGAGGTTCATTGGACTCAAGTTCTCGCGACCTGTTCGTTTTTGATGGCGTTAGCGTTTCTATTAATTGTGCGGGTTTGGATGCCGCCAACATTTAAAGGAATTGACCCTGAGAAGCGGTTTTCGATGCAGCATGAGAAGGAGTTTGAGCCTGTCTCATTGAATGGACACGGGCACTAAGGGATTTCTCAGTGGTTTGAAGCACAGTAGAATTAGCAAGAAGCGCTCAAACCACTGAGATCATGTCTGAAACGCCTCCACTCCATACACTCGACCCGTTAAATCGGTTTTCTGATCGCGCCACCGATTACCAAAAATATCGACCGAGCTATCCCGCAGCCGCGATCGACAAAATTCTCTCAAATCTCGGTGATCCAACTCAACTAATCGCAGCCGATATCGGTGCAGGAACCGGAATTTCCGCCCGATTACTCAGCGATCGAGGTTTACAAGTTTGGGCGATCGAACCCAATGCCGCGATGAGCGCTGAATCAGAACTCTACCCACGCGTTGAGTTTCGTCAAGCCACCGCAGAACAGACCGAGTTACCGAATCAATCGGTTGATTTGGTAACTTGCTTTCAATCGTTTCACTGGTTTGAACCGGATACAACGTTACGAGAATTTCGACGTATTCTTAAACTTACCGGACGACTAGCACTAATTTGGAATAGTCGCGATCGAGATGACCCGCTCACTCAGGAATATGGCGAACTATTGCAACAAGCTTCAAGCAAACATCCTGCGCTTGATCGGATGGAAACGCTTTCAGAGAGTTCCTACTTTCCCGCCTTTGAAGAACATCACTTTGCATTAGAACAAGCGCTTGATCTGCCTGCATTGATTGGCAATACGAAAAGTCGATCGTATGTTCCAAGTTCAGGCGAATTGCTCGATCGACTATTGCAAGATCTCGAAGCTCTCTATCAACGCAATGCAGACGACCTTTGTTTGATCTACATTAAGTATCAAACAAAGGTCTTTATTGCTGGAGCGTAACGAATGGGATTGCGGCTAGAACAGGTTGTTCCTTGGGGTCGATCGCTGTCTGAGTACGTTCAGATGTTTGATCTCACTGAAGCTGATCTTCAAAGCAAAATTCTTGACTGTGGAAGCGGCCCTGCAAGTTTTAATGCTGAAATGACTCAGCTAAAACATTCGGTCATCTCCTGCGATCCTATCTATCAATTCTCAACCGAGCAAATTCAGCAACGCATCAGCGAAACTTACGAAGTGATTTTGTCCAAAGTCGAAGCCACGCGGGAGAATTTTGTTTGGTCAAACTTTCGATCGCCCGAAGAGATGGGACAGTCCCGCATGGCTTCAATGCAAAAATTCCTGATAGATTTCTCAACCGGATTGCAGCAGAAACGGTATCAAATCTATGAATTACCCAATCTCCCATTTGAAAATAATCAATTCGATTTAGCATTGTGTTCTCACTTGCTCTTTCTATATTCAGATCAGTTGAATCTAGAATTTCATCTAGCATCCATTATCGAGATGTGCCGTATATCAACTGAAGTGAGAATTTTCCCATTGCTACTGAATATGACAGGCGAGACTTCTCCGTTTCTCGAACCTGTGATGCAAACGTTAAAAGAGCAAGGCTATACCGTCAATCTTCGGCAAGTTCCCTATGAGTTCCAGCGCGGCGGAAATCAAATGCTTCAAGTTAAAACGTTGTAGAAATCGCTTGTACTGGACAAATTGGAATACATTGTTCGCAAACAATACAGCGAGATCGCGTAAAGCTTAATCGAAACGTCTCCGGGTCGAGCGTCAGCGCTTCAGTCGGACACACTCCAGTACACAACCCACAATCGACGCAAATATCCTCGTCGATCGTAATTTCCCGACTCGCAAACGAAACGTGAATATCTTGCGATCGCATCCAGTCGATCGCCGCATCAAGTTGATCGATATCGCCCGACAATTCCACGACCAACTTACCCACCTGATTCGGGGCAACCTGAGCGCGAATAATATTCGCAGCGACATTGAAATCTTTTGCCAATCGATA
This sequence comes from Phormidium tanganyikae FI6-MK23, assembly GCA_019359175.1. GTDB lineage: Bacteria > Cyanobacteriota > Cyanobacteriia > Leptolyngbyales > Leptolyngbyaceae > Leptolyngbya > Leptolyngbya tanganyikae. The sequence goes on along the minus strand of JAHHHU010000001.1, from coordinate 124,342 downwards.
GGTCACTGGCATCTGAACAGAGCGTTTCGGAAACGTTAGCGTGACTCGTTTTTTCACAGTTCAACAGCTTGTTTCCCCTCATTCTAATGAAAAGTGAAATTCTCGATCGGAGTACGAATCGATCGCTAGCTCCGCAATTCTGCGGGCTGAGTATATAAAGATTTCATGAAGTGTTTTGCGATCGATCCGTAATTCCGGCAGAATGACTAGAGTGCCAAACCGCACGTTAAGCAGCATTTACCCAAGCCCCAATTCGCGCTATTAGCACCCATCAGGGACGAGTGTCTATTCACCTGAATTGGAGTAAGTTCGGATGACTACATCAAAACAGAATAAAACAATCACGATCGCGCTTTTAGCAGCGGTTAGTTTTACGATGATCGCAAACTTAAAAGCCAATGCCGCGATCATCACCGTCAACGATTCCGGTTCCTGGATCAATGGCGCTGATACTTTAGCCAATCAAGGATTCGATCTCATCTCAATTCCAAATGGAACCGAAGCGTTTGAGACAGACCTATCAACGTTAAGCTCACCTCTAGGCGACATTGGGTTTAGTCCCAGCGTCAAAAAGCAACAAATTGGTACCACTTGGCTAACTTGGAGCAATGGCTATCAAGGCGAAGTGTATTTTACAAATACTGCACTCACCCTTGATCTAAAACTGCCCAACCTTGCTGCATTCGACTTCTATGCTGAACCGAACCTACAAAACCCATTCACCATTTCTGCTATTGCTCAAAGCGGCGAAGTATCAGACGTTCTCAGTCAAGTCGTAAACGGAAATGCAGGCGCAAAGTACTTCGGGTTTTATTCAGACGATCCGCTTGATCCGATTCAATCGATCCGAATTACGGCAGACCCAGACTCACGAGGATTTGCGATCGCTCAAATGCGTGGCGCAACCGCAACGGTTCCAACCCCCTTACTACTTCCCGGAATCATCGGATTAGGCTTAAGCCTGTGGCGAAAAGCTCGATCGCGCAGTCAGCATTCCGAAAACTAAGTGATTCAGCCTGAGACTGGGAACCCTGAAGGTTATGTGCCCTCACTGACCTTCAGTTCATATGCTCCCAGTTCTCATCATTGAAGACGATCAATTAGTGCGTAAACTGCTAAAGAAACTGCTTCAACCTCAAGGCTTTGAAGTCGTTGAAGCAGCCACCGGAGAAGAGGGACTAGCACTGATTGCAGCCGTTCGTCCTGCCTTGATTCTCTGTGACTGGAGCCTGCCAGGAATTGATGGAATCTCACTCTGCCGTGCGTTAAAAGCAACTCCAGAATGGTCAGATATCTATTTCATTTTTCTGACTGCTCATAGTACCCCAGAACACCACGTCAGAGCGCTAGACAATGGAGCCGATGACTTCCTCTCAAAGTCGATTGAAATTAAAGAACTCAGTGCAAGACTGAGAGCGGGTTTGAGAGTGTACCGAGCCTTTCAAGAACAGCGTAGACTCGCTCAAGAACTAAAGCTTCAGCAGGAACAACTAGAGTCAGAAATTGCAGAAGCAGCGGAGTATGTTCGATCGCTGTTACCTGCTCCAATGGATGAGAGAGTGATTGCGCGATCGCAGTTTCTTCCGTCTCGACAGTTAGGCGGGGATTGTTTTGACTATCATTGGTTAGATTCTGATTTTCTCGCGATGTATCTACTTGATGTATCTGGACATGGTTTGGGAGCCGCTTTGGTTTCAGTCTCCATCCAGAACATCCTACGCGCTCAGATTTTGCCAGGAATCAATTTCTATCAACCTGGATTAGTCTTAACAGCGCTAAATGAAACCTTTGCCTCAGAGCAAGAAATAGACTGGTTCAGCGAAACACCACCCGATCGCTATTTCACTATTTGGTACGGAGTGTACAACTATTCCAAACAGTTATTGATGTATGCGAGTGCAGGTCATCCTCCAGCCGTGGTGCTGTCTGGTAGTTCTCCCAATCATCAAATTCATCGGCTCCGCACTCCCGGAACTCCGATCGGGATGTTTCCAGATGCAAAGTACAAAACTCAGTTTTTCAAGGTTGAGCAAGAGAGTACGCTGTATCTATTTAGTGATGGAATCTACGAAGTTCAGCAAGCGGATGGAGAAGTGTGGAATTTAGATGGATTTGTTGATTTAGTCGATCGACATCATCACTCTGGGCAGTTGGATAGTTCAGCAAGAATCATTCAAGCAGTCAAATCATTAAAGAAAAATCGCGATTTTGAAGATGATTGTTCTCTTTTACAAGTTAAGCTGCGCTAGATTTTTACAACAGTAGATGATGAAAGGTGCGATCGAGAATCAGCTTGACGGTATCGTGACTCTCGATACACAAGACTTTGCCCAAGCTACGATTCAAATTTTTACGCCGATCGGACTTATGAGCGCGATCGCTTAATCGAAATCCTTCATACCCTCTAAAATTCTGTACACCCTATAACTGATTGAATAATAGCAGTTGCTCTAATATTCTAAAGCAGGAGTATTAAGCGGAAAGCATCGATCTAATTCCCCTGATTTGGGATAATATGCCGACTCTGTGCAACCTAAATCGCTCTACCAGGATTTTAGAGCGACAAATTTCGGTATAACACCAGATTTAGGCAATTAGGCGGAAATTGTCAGCCTAAATAGTAGTTAGCTGGCTTCGCCTCTGGGTTGGGAGAGTTTTTCAAGCTTGTCTGTGGGAGGTTTGGTGTTAGGTTAGTCCAGTCCCTCATCAGCGAATTGCAGACTAATGGATGAAGTTGTCATCGTTGAGTACGATCCAAACTGGGTATATCTTTTTGAACAGGAAGCTGCACATATTCGGGCGATTTTGGACGGCGATCTCATCACTCGAATTGAGCATTTTGGCAGCACAGCAGTTCCAGGATTGGCTGCAAAACCCATCATTGATTTATTGGTAGGAGTACGCTCACTTGCAGAAGCAAAACAAGTTGCAGTTTCTCAGCTAGAACCCTTGGGCTATGCTTACTGGTCTGATAATCCCGACCCTCAACGGATGTTTTTTGTAAAAGGGTTGTCACCTAATAATCCACGCACTCATCATATCCATATGGTTGAGCCAGACAGCATATTGTGGGAGCGTTTGTTGTTTCGGGACTACCTCCGCAGGCATTCAGACGAAGCAGCACATTATGCACATTTGAAGTACAATTTTGCTCAACGCTTCTCGAGAGATCGAGAAGCATATACAATTAGCAAAGCAGAGTACATAGAGTCTGTCATGCAAAAAGCTCGACAACAGCCAGCCAGCTAACAGGCGTTGGAGCGGATCGACGAAAGATCTTGGTGCTGAGTTCGAGGTTATTTGCAACCGCTCAACTGTGACGTTACGCTTTAACTTCTGTACGTCATCATTGGTCACAATTTAAAGCTAAGTGTAATTGCTTAACGCACTTTTACAAATCATTATTAAAAATCCGCAAGCCTTGCTAGTCCTGGCTTTGGGGCTTTTCGCTCAAGAGCGATCGCATGGGCTGATTAGCGCTCCTCATCTCTTCAATGCAAAAACGATAAGTAATTGGAGTATCTGCAAAAGAAAGATAAAATCCCAAATGCCGATCACAGGAAGAGATCAAGGCTTGAGTAAAGATTTGTTAAAAGGCTTTGACAAATCTTTTTGTCTTAGGTTGTGACAAATTCTGATCACTCACGGTAATTTGAACTTTTCTTATTAAGAAGAATTCTTAGTAGTCTTGTGACATGAACCAATTTAATGATATTAGTTATCAATAAATTGTTGTCACTGAGGGGACAACGTTGAGGTAGGAACTCTCGATTCCTCCTTTTTGTGCGGATGTTTTCAGGGATGACTGCCTGAATATCCAGCAAGATTTTGGGTTGCTAAAATTCCTTGCAATTGCCTACACCATCACTAAACGCACAAGCTATTCTGCTAGCTTCTTTACCTGGAGTATGACTCATGTACCGCTCAGACGTTGATCCACTCGAATCAGAATCTATCCCGTCTCAATTTCCCAAAACATTGGATATTGCAACGGTTAGTGTTTATGGGCTAGCAATTCTTTCGGCTGGACTGTTTCTATTTCTGCCATTGGTAAATCTGCTACATCCCAGTCCGTGGCAACGATCACTTGGGTTGATTCATGGTATTGGAGCCATGTTAACAACCGTTATTGTCGCTTATACCGGACATTTAGCCTTTCCTCTGTTGCGAGGCTCTGCCAAAATTCTGCCTCAAATGCGAACGCTGACCTTTTGGTCAACGGTGATCACAGCACTGGGAATTGCCACAGGGAACCTTGCCTACATGCGTTATCGGGCTGACATACAGTATGGCGGAGCACGGGCTTGGCTTAAAGAAAATTCGCCCTTGATGCAATACGTGTTTATGGAATATCACGAATTCAGCGTGCTGTTTACCTTGCCGTTGGGCGTGGCATGTACCTGGATTCTATGGAAGTATGGCGATTCCATCTTGGAGAAACAAAACCGCCCAGTTTTGACTGCAACCTGCATCGGTTTGATGGCAATGATGTTTTTTGCAATGGGTGGATTTGTGACGGGTTTAGGTATTGCCAAAATCCGCGCTTTGTAATGTCTATTTGCACTCAGGGGACGTGAATTATGAATCAACGCACACCACATCTATTCGTGAACAAGCCATTACCACTCTATATTCGACTTTGGAACCAGTTGAAGCGATTTCCTAAAGCTCTCTACAAAGGGTCACAGAACCCACCAACTACTTCTGGATCAGCCGCCGCTTTTCTAATTAGTGGTGGGATCGGTGCTGTAGTCATGATGGTCGCACATCATCTTTCAGACACGTCAAAAGCTCGTGAAGCCGCTCTACATAGGCTAGGCAGTTGGATACCTGGCAGTGCAAACCCCGATCCCATGTGGGGCAATATTGGTAGCTACGCAGGCAAGGAAACGATACTGCTCATTGGTTGGTTAGGTAGTCTGGTAATCCTCTACCCAATTTTGAAAACCAAGCAGATTAAATCGAGAACCCTGTTCTTCTGGATGTTTAGTCTATTCACGCTAGCAACTTTGATGTCGTGGCATCCGTTGTTTCCTTATCTTCCATTGCAATAAACAAGGATATCGCTATGCAACACTCCAGTATCAAGATGCACAAGTATGTGTGGATATGGTTAACAGTATTTGCTGCTTTTACTGCTTCGTTTCCTGTTGCCATGATGCGAGTTAGCCAAACTGATAAATTTGTTGGTCAACCGCTTAATTCTTTGACTTGTGAAGGACAGATGCCTACTCAGAGAAGCATCACACAATTTGCAACTTGTGCTCAGTTGAAATTAAAATCGAATCCAGCGCACTGAATTGTTGGGAATTGAAGCAGCTCTCAAGTTCTGCTAATCGAACTGCGCTAGCAGCCTAACCAGCGCATGCACCGGACGGATTGATATCCCTTGGCTTTGTTGAGGTGTTATCTGCCGCCGGTGATACTTGTCGTTACCAATTTAATTCTTCAGCGATCGACAATCCACAAGCCCAGACTAATCAATCCGGCATGATCGCACTTCTCAACGTCCGACAAAACTCCTCAACTGCTTTCAATCCCTCCGTGCGCGATCCTTCTGACAATCGCTTCACAAACGCACTTCCCACGATCGCCGCATCCGCTTCCCAGTTCATCACTTGCCGCGCTTATTCCGGTTGCAAAATCCCAACCCCAATTCCGATGCAGCAATCAAAGCTATGCTAGGCTCTCTAAATTTTGTACACTCATATTCAATCCCTCTAAGAGCCATTTTTATGCAAGCTCACAAACTCAGCGGCAAAGTCGATAAGGCTGGGCAACTTATCGTGAATGAAGCAGTGAATCTTCCTCCTGGTGAAGTTGAGATTATTGTGCTGCAAAAGACTGCTGAATCAAGATCCGAGACTGCTCAACCTCCTAGAGTTCGCCCTACAAAAATCAAATTCTTAAGGAAATGGTTTGCAAAAACGGAACCTGCGCCTGCTGATTTTGATGCCGATGAAGCCCGATGGCAGGCACTCAAAGAGAAACATAACTTGTGAAGATTTTGCTGGATACGAATGTCATTTTAGATGTCGCATTGGAACGATCGCCCTTTTTCCCACAAGCGAAGAAGTCTTTGCACTGGCTGAAAACGGAGCCTTTGAAGCGTTTATTTCTGCTTCAACATTCAGCGATCTGTACTACGTCATTCGTAAACAAAAAGGTCGGTCGCTGGCACTCGATTTTGTTGAAAGCATTGCTCAGGCTTTTCAGATTGCGACAGTCGATCGAGCAGTCATTTCACTTGCTTTTACGCTTGGGTTTGCAGATTTTGAGGATGCAATTCAATGTGCGGCTGTGATCGAGAAGCAACTTGACGGCATCGTGACTCGTGATACACAAGACTTTACCCAAGCTGCTATTCAAGTTTTTACGCCGATCGAACTGATGAGAGCGATCGTTTGATCGAAATTTTACATACTCTCTACAATTCTGTACACGCGAACTGATTCAATTATGGCAGTTACTCTAGTGCTCTAAATCGGAGTATTAGGCGGAAAGCATTTGCTCTGCTTGTGTTTTCATCTGAAACTCAAAGAAGTTTTCTGCACCACTAAGTTCACGGTTCACATGATAAATAATCGCGGGCTAGAATCAAAGCATACGGAGAGAGGAACTTAAATATGAGCAAATATCATCAAAACGTAATAGAAAGATGGAAAAAGCTAATCGTCAAACTGGATGAGTATAACAGTGCAAACAAAACAAATTACAACACGATTGAGAGTAGAGCAATTAATGAGGATTTAGACTACAAGCAGATATATACATATATAGGAGACGCAAAACAGGTCTACCGGAATAAATTTGCCTTCACTGCATTCGTGTTACTTATTGAAACTCCTGATATTCCAGACCTTCACCCAGGTCATAAGCCAGGAATAGAAGAAATTGAACGAGAGCCCTATATTAAAACCGAAATCGCACTAGAAGACGAAACGACTGACAACATCAGAATGTACAAAGGAGGCGGAAACTATGGTTCGAGGAAAATTGATTGGATTACCAAAATAAAATCACAACCGATTGAAAACAAACCTGTGCAGTTAAATCTATTCTGAGAACTATAAGAACAATTACATATGTCGAGTCCTTGGTGATGCGGTCAGCTATAACTCTTGATATACAACGATTCTCATCAAGATCCGAAATTGGAACAATCTAAGATAGCTGTTGTCAGACCTGTAAAGTGCATAGCGGGTTTGAATACAGTGCCTTGAGAGAGTCTATGAAAACTTTAGCAGGTGAGCTGAGATCGATAGCCTGATCGTTCTGAAGTTAGCTCCATAACAATCTGCTTGAACCCGACCGTTGAGTGCTTATCTGTTGGGCGTTTAAGTTGATACGTGGCGGCTCAAGCGGGTCATTACCAGTTCAATTCTTCAGCGATCGACAACCCACAAGCTCTAATCAATCCGCCGCGATCGAACTTCTCAAAGTCTGACAAAACTCCTCAACTGCTTTCAATCCCTCCGCAGGCGATCCCTCTGACAATCGCTTCACAAACGCACTGCCCACGATCGCCGCATCCGCTCCCCAGTTCATCACTTGTCGCGCTTGTTCCGGTTGCGAAATCCCAAATCCAACCCCGATCGCTTTATCCGTCACTTGCCGCAACTCTGCGATCAAATCTTTCACGCGCGATTCCATTTGCGATCGCATTCCCGTCACGCCCGTCGTACTCACCAAATAGATAAACCCTTGCGACTGTTGCGCGATCGCGGCAATTCGTTCAGGTGGACTCGTCGGCGCAACTAATAGCGTTAACTCGATGCCATATTCTTTCGCCGGACGTAACAGCGTTTCAGCTTCTTCCAACGGTAAATCAGGTACGACTAATCCTTTCGCGCCCGCTTCCGCAATCTCTTTCAAAAACGATTCGATTCCGCGATTCAGAATCGGATTGTAATAAGTGAAGAGAATGATTGGCGATCGTAAAGTCGGAGAAACCTGCTTCACCAGTTGTAAAACGTCGTCTAATCGGGTTCCATTCTGAAGCGATCGAGTCGCTGCCGCCTGAATCACCGGGCCATCTGCCAGCGGATCAGAATATGGAACGCCCAATTCGATCAAATCAGCTCCAGAGCGATCGAGAATCTGCAACGCCTGAGCAGTCGTCTCTAAATCCGGGTCTCCGGCAGTTAAAAAAGGAATCAACGCGCACCGACCCTGATTCCGTAGCCGCTCAAAGCATTCCGACACTGAAGCCATCTCGACCCTCTAAAAGGTACAACTTCAGTAGATTACTGCAAATCTGGGCGCGAAATCCTAAGAACCTTGCTTTTCCCGTTCAATCTCTGCCTGAATTTTCTCTAACTCTTCGGGGGTCAATTCATCTAACCGCTTTTGCAGCACTGCTTCTTCGTAGTCTTTAAGCTGTTGGTTATAAGTCATATCTTTCGACACCACCCGAAACAAGTAGCTCGCCAACCACCCAATCAAGCCACCGACCAACAGCAGTTGGCTCCAAATTCCCGCGCTAATACTGTCTAGACCTGCGCCCTGAAGTACCAGAAACGCAAGTCCGCCAGCCAAAAATACACCAAACGTAATCCCGATCGCATCAATTCGTCGCATTGCTTTTAAGCTTCAATCTGCCGCGCTTTCGGTCTGAAATTCAAGAACGGCGCAAGCAATATCATTCCTGGGAAGTAGAGAAACACCATGAAATACATGAAAGCCCGCTCGATCGAGCTTGCCACATACCAGCGCTTCTTTAAGTAAAAAAAGATAATCAGCGGCACAACCACGAGGTAAGCGCCACCCAAAGCGAGGTATAGAAGTGCTACGTCCATGCGTTTCAACCGGATATCAACCTTTCTATCCTATCGCTTTTCCTTGATCGCACTCGCAGAATTGAATAGTGGAATTTAATGTGCGATCGTTTTACAAATTTCTATACTTATCCCGCAGTTCTAGTGATATCCTTGGTAAGCTTCCGATTTCAACTGCTGAAATCAGAATGCAAATCCTGGGGGCGTGGCGGAATGGTAGACGCTACGGACTTAACGATTTGAGCACCTGAGCAGAAATGCTTTGTGTGAATGGAGTCAAATTCGGTGAAAGCTTTCATCTGCTAACGCCGAGCTAAGCTCTGAATCGAGAATGATTTAGAGAAAGTGTAGAGACTAGACGGCTCCTACCTGACTGGCATCAACAACGCTAAAAGGTAAAGGCATAGTCCAGACTACAAACGTGCATAGCGCGGTAGTGAAAACTATAGTAGTAAGAAAATCCGTTGACCGCAAGGTTGTAAGGGTTCAAGTCCCTTCGCCCCCATATTTTTAGAATTAAATCGCGATCGCCGCAACACCTTAATCCCGATCTCACTCTGCCGGAAATCCGTCCCTTGCGGTGGCTGCATTATTCCTCGCTCCACGCGCTACCATGAGTGAACCGCCACTTATAGGCAATTTGTGTCAGGCAACTGCTATGGAATCACCGATTAAGGCTGTTCAGTCCTCGAATTATTATGGCGATGCCTCTTACCGCACGCCTCCACCCGATCTTGCATCGCTGATGCTTAAAGAGCGAATCGTTTATCTGGGCGGACCTCTGCACTCGATCGATGAATATCGCAGAAACCCCAACCAAGATTACACCCGCTTGATCATCGCGCAATTGCTGTATCTGCAATTCGATGATCCCGAAAAACCGATCTTTTTCTACATTAATTCGACCGGAACTTCCTGGGAAGGCGAAACGATCGGGTTTGAAACCGAAGCGTTTGCGGTCTGCGATACGCTCAGTTACATCAAGCCTCCGGTTCATACAATCTGTATTGGTCAAGCCGTCGGCACAGCCGCGATGATCCTTGCCGCTGGAACGAAAGGATTTCGGGCAAGCTTGCCTCACGCGACGATCGTGCTAAACCAGCCGAAATCGGGCACACGCGGACAGGCAACTGATATTCAAATTCGGGCGAAAGAAGTCTTAGAAAACCGAGCCGCAATCCTTGACATTCTTTCTAAGAACACCGGACAACCCGTCGAGAAAATCATCAAAGACACCGATCGCACGTTCTACCTAACTCCGCAAGAAGCGAAAGAATATGGATTGATCGATCGTGTTCTCGAAAGTACGAAGCAACTGCCCGCACCCGTTGCAGCTTTGACCTAATCACCCCTCATTCTTCCGCCTTATGCAAGTCCCTTACCGTCTTCCCGGTAGTCAAAACGTGCAGTGGGTCGATATCTACACCCGCATGGCGTTCGAGCGTATTATTTTCCTCGATGGCGAGATTGATGACAATACTGCAAATAGTATCGTCGCGCTGTTGCTCTATCTCAATTCAGAAGATGCGACGAAGCCGATCTATTTGTACATCAATTCTTATGGTGAGCGGGTTGGTGGCGGCGTGTCTTCGTTAGCGGCAAGTATGGCGATCTACGACACAATGCAGTACATCAAGCCTCCAGTTCATACAATTTGTATGGGGATCGCAGCGAGCAGTGCAGTGTTGTTGTTGTCGTCGGGCACGAAGGGATCGCGAGTCAGCTTACCGAATGCCGAGATCGTACTGTCGCCGCAGTATGGACGATCAAGAGGACAAGCGACCGATATTCAAGTCGATGCGAAAAAGGTACTTGCCGATCGCGCAACTTTCCTGCAAATTCTCTCGACGAATACGGGTCACTCTGTCGAGAAACTTACAAAAGATCTCGATCGGCGATTCTACATGACCGCCGACGAAGCCCAAGCCTATGGACTGATCGATCGGGTTCTCACCAGCCCCAAAGAGCTACCAAAACAACTTCCCGCCCTAGTTTAATCAAGAGCTTTATCTTATGCCAATTGGAACTCCCAAAGTCCCGTATCGTTTACCGGGTAGCTCATACGAGCAATGGATCGACATCTATCAGCGCTTAAGCCTAGAGCGCATTATCTTCTTAAGCCAAGATGTCGATGACAATATCGCGAATCAAATCGTCGCGATCATGCTTTATCTCGATTCTGAAGATCCAACCAAGCCAATTCAGTTGTACATCAATTCTCCGGGTGGCTCGGTCACAGCGGGAATGGCGATCTACGACACGATGCAGCACATCAAATCAGAAGTGATCACGATCTGCGTCGGGCTTGCCGCTTCGATGGGAGCATTTCTTCTCGCGGCTGGCAGTAAAGGGAAGCGCGTTGCACTGCCGCACTCTCGAATCATGATTCACCAACCGCTGGGTGGAACCGGACGACAACAAGCGACCGACATCGAGATCGAAGCCAGAGAAATCATTCGGATGCGTCATCAACTGAATGGAATGCTGGCAGACCGTACCGGACAGCCGCTTTCAAAGATCGAAAAAGACACCGATCGTGATTACTTCATGTCTGCCGCAGAAGCGAAAGAGTATGGACTCATCGATCGTGTGATCGAAACTGTCTAATCGTCAGATGCAGGTTACACCAATTTCATGAAGAAGTGGCAGAATGCAATAAGTTCTGCCCTTTTTTTGTACATATGAACATTGCTGATTCTTACCGCTTGTTAGGGCTAAGGACAGGAGCAACCCACGAAAATATCAAAGCCGCCTATCGGAAACTCGCGCGCCAACTGCATCCCGACCTGAATCCGGGAGATGATCGCGCAAAAGATCGCTTCATTCGCATCACCGAAGCGTACCAATTTCTGATGGGGATCGTTCCCGCAGAACCAGAAAAAGCGCCAGAACCGACGGAAACGCCAACAGAAGAACCTCCGAAAGTCACGATTAAAGTTAGCCATAAGGACGCACCCGAACTTTCTTTAGTCGATCAACAATTACTGCAAGCCTCTTATGAGCAATTACAGGATTTATTCAAGCTGAAACGATTCCCGCGCGCAACTGCTCTCGTCGAAGGACTGGCGCAACGCTTCCCGGATCACCCGGATGTGCGTCAATGGCAAGCCATTACTTATCATCGTTGGGGACAGCATTTGATTCAGGAGCGCGATTATGAAAAGGCGCGATCGTATCTGAAAAAGGCTCTCCGTACTGATCCCCACAATCGGCGGCTTTGGGCTGAAATCGAACAGGATTTTCGACGCTTAGAAGAGAAAATCTATCGGCGACGATAACAGGGATACGGGCTGAAATTTCGTATCTCAGCCCTGGTATTTTGGTATAGGATGGATACATAGGGCTACACAGCACACGCGATTTCTGCGTAGTTTTCGATTAGATCTCCGAATTTAAAACAAGGTTGCTTAATTTTAAGTACAGGGTTGAGAGTAAACCTGGATAACAACTCTACAGTTCTTCAATCAACGCCGATCTGATCTTTATCAGAAGTAACCATGTGTTCCCAGGTGCAATTGCTAAATGATCTGTATGTTGATCCATTTGAAAGCAACGGGGTTTTGTGAGTGATTGCGATGTCTCCTCGTCCGGTTGGATGCCATTGGAACACGGTCAGCTTTCCATCAACGCTGTACCTCCTTCCGATTCTTGATCTTTTGCTCTCTAAAGTTCCTGCCCGCTGGAAAGCTGAGGTGCGGTTAGGACTGCAAGAAGCGCTCGTCAACGCCGCTAAACACGGGAATTGTCTCGATCCCGGTAAGAAAGTTTTAATTCAGTTTTCGATGGTTGCCGATGAGTATTGGTGGATCATCTCAGATCAAGGAGCTGGGTTTGAAGCACCGGAGTGCTGCTGTGAAGAAGAAGTAGAAGGGCATCTACCACGGCATGAAGGTGAATCTGGACGAGGTTTATATATCTTGTATCAGGTGTTTGATCAGGTTGAGTGGAACTGCGAGGGCACAGAACTAAGACTGTGTAAGCAAGTTCGCAACGCTGCTCGATTACCTTTAGTAATTTAGTACTATTTTTTCTGTGAGTCAACCTCTCTAGTTGGGATTTTTGATTCGTTTTTGCAGCGGGGATCGCGTGTTACTGGATTTGAAACGCGACCGCGTCATTCTGGCAAAATTTTGTTATTGTGGCAGAGCAGATTGCCCGTAATGCAAAAGAATGAATACGAAACGGTTAGAGTTATTTTTGTTGGCTGGTTGTTCGTGCCTGATTACCTTGTTGGCGCAACCGATCGCATCGGCGATCGCATCTCCGCCGATCGTGCCGAATCTTCAAGCTCCAAAACCCGTAAGTGGCGCGTTCTGTGCGCTGAAATCTGAGCCGGAGTTCTTGAAGGTTGATCGATCGAATTCCTAGTGATTGGATCTGGATTTTATCGATCGTAGTTCGACCCATTCTAGTATTCCACTAGAAATCAGGGCAGCAACCATAATCCAACCACCATGAGTGAGATGTCCTTGCCACAGAAACAGCACGGAAAATACTCCGATCGCGCTCATGGTGATGAGGAGCAGGGATTGTATGTTTCTCCTTTTGCTTTTTCTCAATAAAGATAGACTCTGCAAGCTGAACGTAATGATCCCCAAGACCCAATAGACCACGATGCTGATCAGGCTGATCAATCCTCCGACATAAAGGAGCAGTCCAGGTAGTTTTGCGGGGATCGCGATCGCTTGAAAAATCACACCCAGCAAAAAGAAGAACATTGCAGTCAGGATGTTCAGGTAATTAATGATGCCGAAGTGTTGATCCTGGGCGACCGGAGTTAAAAAGCCGATCACCAGCAGGACTAAATTGATCAACCGCCAGATGTTTTTAATTGCAGAAGATTGGCGAGGAGCAGGTTTGCTCATGGGTATTGGCGAGAAGATTCACTGTTTCAGGATAACTAGTGTGAGTGCAATCGCCCTGGAAAACACTTAAGAACTGAGCAATTGCTGCATTCCTGACCACCATTGATCCCGTCCTTGTCGGCGATGCCAGTACCAATATTCACAGCCCCACAGCAGTACGGGATCAAATCCGATTTCTTGAACTTGATCGACAATTTTCGTTGCCTGATTCGGTGATGAACTCGGATACTCATTCTGAGCTACCGGAACTAGTTCGTTTGCTTCCCACGGTTCCGCTTGTGCTTCTGCGATCCAGCCTTCTTTGCCCCAACGCCTTAACTCCGATCGCCAATTTTCCAGCTTTTTCCAGTACAGCGGTTGTGCTTCGATATAGCTCTGACTTGCTCCTTGAGGAACTTTGGTATAAACGTTAAACCCAACTGCGTCAGCTAACCACAAACTAGCTCGAAAGGCTTGATTGTCTTCTTGTCCTTGCCCATCTGGAAGCGTAATCGCGTTGGTAAGCAGAATCTTTTGATCGGGACGCGATCGCGATCGCACCAATTGCACTTCTTTTCGCACAAATGCTTCACTTAACGATCGACCATGTGTAATCTCTAGCGTTGTAAAAGGTTCATTTTCAACTTGCCAATATTTGATCGCGGGGGCAGTTCGTGTATGGCTCACTACACGATCGAGCATTTTCAAAGTTAAATCCGCGATCGCCGGATCTCGATCTAATACTCGTGCAGTTTTCGTATCGTATTCCGATCGCATCCAATCGGGGAAATGAAACTCTGGATATCGAGGCGCTTTCATCCCGACCGCTAGCGTGACTTCGATCCCACGACGATCGCTTTCTTCGAGCAGCCAATCGATTGTGGTGAAATCAAACTGATTCGATGACGGTTGAATTTCATGCCAGTAGGCGCACAGTCGTAAGCGCTCGAACCCTAAATCGCAGATTTCTCGAAATGCGTCGCGATAATCGAGTCCAAGATACCAACATTGCAACTGGCTGAATGTTGTACCGAGTTTCATCGATCGAGGTTTTGCTATCAGGTTCGGTAAAGTAATTGTCGCGCCTGCACTCGTTGCCATGAGAGTAAAAAAGCCAAGCGTCGAGAGCGTCGTAAACTGTCTGCGGGTCAGATTTCGGGAAGCTCGATGGGGTTTCATGGATCGAAAGTATGATAACGAACTCAGCACTACACCCGAATTATGTTGAAAAACAGAGAGATCGTGGAACGATCTCTCTCGTAAATACCAAGCTCAATGGTCGGTTTACGGAATGCGACCACAACAAACAGCCTAATAGTCTGTCAAGAAAATTCGGAAGAAGCAAGTATATTATGATACTGAAATTCAGTCATGCACTAAATCTTTAAACGCCAAAATGCAGAGAGATAAAACCCCTCTGTGATATCGGTCGACCTTGAAAAATCTAGTTTTGTTCTGAAACGCTCATCGTCTCCCACCAACGATTTAGCGGGAAGTAAACGACAGGGGCCCACAAGCTGCTGAGAATTGCAGAACTGAGGGCAATGAATTGATGATAAGTCCAGATTTCAGACAGCGATCGACCCCCCACAAAGCTGAACTGTAGCGCCGTGATCGTCTCTGAAATCACTGCCATCAGGAAGACAATCAGCGCCACCGAAATAAAGTCTTCTTGGACATATCGCTGCTTTTGCAACTTAGCCGTCAGCGCACCGACAATCATTAATCCCAGTGCATGAGTCGGCTCAGGCGAAGTCATTCCATCTTGCAAAAAGCCTAACACTAAGCCTGCCATCGCACCCTGCCAAACCAATCTCTTAACGCTCCACGCAACCACCCATATTAAAAGCCAATTCGGGCTAATTCCCGCAAGCTCCATTCCAGGCAATCGGAGCGGCAGCATCAACAAACACAGCCACACTGATCCAACCGTAATCGCGCCGTTTAGAACCGGGCGAGCGATCGGATAACTATCAACAAAATGTTCGATCGCGCGAAGATTCATGGCGTAGGACTCGGTGAAGCTTCTGGAGACGGCAAAACACTAGGGGAAATATCTGGAGAAGCAGACGCATCCGGTGAAGGAACGATCGCAGGAGAAGGCTTGGGAGCGATCGCAGGCTGAGGAGTTTCGAGACCGGGCGAATGGGGATAAATAATTGCCCATTCCAAATAGTTAATCGGAGCCGTTAGCTCGATCGTCGCTTCAGGTGCAGGGCTTTTGGTCAAATCAACCGATTCCACCCGTCCAATCGGAATGCCTGCGGGATACAACTGACTAAACGAAGAGGTCGTCACCACATCATCTTTCCGAACATCAGGGACTTTCTCAAAAAATTCCATCACTGCCCGATTTCCGGTTTTACCCCGCAAATAGCCCATAAATCGACTACGGCTGATTACAACACCAACTCGACTCGATGGATCGCTCAGGAGCAAAACACGGCTTGTACCGCCTGTGGTTTGCGTTACGCGCCCTACTAAACCACCCGGACTCAGAACCACGGAGCCTTCTTTCACCCCATCGTTTGTGCCCCGTCCTAGCGTCACCTGCTGCCACCAGTGATCCGCACTTCGTCCAATGACCGCTGCCGGAACGCCATTCACTTGCTTCGAGCGAGCGAGTCCTAGCAATTCTTCTAGCTTCTGATTTTTACTTTCTAATTCGATCAATCGCTGCCGCAATTCACTATTTTGGGCATTTGCTAATTGATCCGGCAAAATAGGCTTTGACTGAAACGGACGAGTAAGCCACTGGTAGGTTTCCATCACAAAACTCGCCTGGGTCTGACGAATCAGGAGTGCCGACCCCAATCCCAGGGTGGCTAGAGTAAAGGGGATTCCGAATCGATCCCACCAGCGGCGCAGTTCGTACATTCAGCGTTCTCAAGTGATGGACGGCATAGCTAACAGAGCCTCACGGGTGCGAGACTACACACAACTTCCACGCGCTAGATCGCCCAATCAGGACAATCTAGCGAGGCGGACGGGTGCTGAACACACGCTCTAATTGCTTGAAGTTTTCTAACACACGACCCGTCCCCAACACAACACAACTGAGGGGATCAGCGGCAACGTGAACCACTATTCCGGTTTCGTGACTGATCAAAGTATCAATTCCTTTGAGCAGTGCGCCACCGCCCGCCAGCATAATTCCTCGATCGATGATGTCCGCTGCTAGTTCCGGCGGCGTGCGTTCTAAAGTTCGCTTCACCGCATCCACAATCACGGATAGCGGCTCTGACATACTTTCACGAATTTCCGGCCCTTTGATCGTTACCGTTCGCGGTAAACCTGACAGCAAGTGTAATCCGCGCACTTCCATCACATCTTCATCCGCAGCACTCGGATAGGCAGAACCGATTTGAATTTTAATTTCCTCAGCAGTTCGTTCCCCGATCACCAGGTTGTGAACCTTTTTCATGTATTGCACGATCGCATCGCTCAGTTCATCGCCTGCGACTCGTACCGACTCACTCACAACCGTCCCTTGTAAGCTTAGA
The DNA here is from genome assembly GCA_019359175.1 of Phormidium tanganyikae FI6-MK23. Lineage (GTDB taxonomy): Bacteria > Cyanobacteriota > Cyanobacteriia > Leptolyngbyales > Leptolyngbyaceae > Leptolyngbya > Leptolyngbya tanganyikae. The sequence continues at coordinate 107,218 of JAHHHU010000001.1, read as the reverse complement.
ACTGCGACTTCCGTAGTTCCACCCCCGATATCGATGATCATGTTCCCGGTTGGCTCTGCTACGGGTAAGCCAGCTCCGATCGCGGCTGCGACTGGTTCATCGATCAAATACACTTCACGCGCTCCCGCTTGAGAAGCGGCTTCCATCACCGCGCGTCGTTCTACCCCTGTGACACCGCTTGGAATTCCAATCACTATGCGAGGAGAAACTAAGGCTTTTCCTTCATGCACCCGTTGAATAAAGTGTTTCAGCATCAATTCGGCAGTATCGAAGTCTGCGATCACACCATCGCGCAAGGGGCGAAGTGCAATCACGTTTCCGGGAGTCCGACCGAGCATTCGCTTGGCATCTTCCCCGACCGCGAGTGGAATATTTTGGGTTTGATCCATCGCGACGACGGATGGTTCAGATAAAACAATGCCTTTGCCGGATACGTAGACTAAGGTGTTGGCGGTACCGAGATCGATACCCATATCCCGCGAGAGGGAGAAGCGACTGAAAAGACCCACTAGATTCTTGCCTCTTAAACTGCTATGAGTACGCTGAAGGTTGCAATGCTACGCAAAGATGTTGATCGATAGTGGATTTTATTACAGTTTCGATCTTGAGTCTAGGGGCAAAGCTGGAGAAATAGGAAGTTTCGGGGAAGGAAAGGCGATCGGGGCAACAGTTTACAGTCTTGTCTCCGCTTCTGGAGAGAAATCGATTAACATAGAGGCGATCGATCAATTAAGTACAGGTGAACTATGAGCTTGAATGTGGTGACACTGGTGGGACGGGTTGGAGGAGAACCCGATGTGAAGTATTTTGAGTCGGGCAGTGTGAAATGTCGGCTGACTCTAGCGGTGAATCGGCAAACGAAAAATAGTGACCAGCCCGATTGGTTTAATCTCGAACTTTGGGGCAAGCAGGCGGATGTTGCAGCGAATTATGTGCGTAAAGGCAGCTTGATCGGAGTCAAGGGATCGCTGAAGTTTGACTCTTGGACAGATAAGAATTCGGGAGCCGCTCGATCGAGTCCGGTGATTGTCGTCGATCGATTACAGCTTCTCGGATCGAAGCGCGACAATGAAGGTGGTGGCGGTGGAGAATCTCCCGCTTACGAAGAGGATTTTTAGAGAGTGACTTGAAAGTAGTTGTTCACTGCATAACCGCTCCGTGAATGAAATTCCATTCACGGACGGAACCGCAACGAGAGCGAAACGCCTCTAAAAGTATCTAAATTCCTGGAGTTCGTCCTGGTAGACGATCGCGCATTCCGCCTCTTTGTTTTTCCATGCGATCAGCAAATTTCTGCCGCTGCTCTGGACTCAGCACATTTCGGATTTCCAACATACTGTTGAACTGAGCATCCGCAGCTTTGGCTCTTAGATCTTTGACTTGACTAAATTTTTCCCGAATTTGATTATCGGTCGCTGTTCCTGCCATTAAAGTTCTAAGTTCTTGTTGAGCTTGGCGAGCAGCATCTCGATCGCTTTTTAATTCATCCCGATAGCGGGTTCGGATTTGCTGAATTTTTGTCATTTGATCTGCTGAAAGATTGAGTTCGCGCATCAGTCCCATCTCGCCTCTGCCAGGACGATTTGGGGCGGGACGATCGGGAGCTTGCGAGATCGCATCATTCGATTGCGCTTGTCGAAAATCAACTGCCCGCAGTACTGCCGCACTTCCAACTAGAACCATCACCGTTGAAGCTACAACGATCGCAACACGACGCAACATATTTCTAAGCTCCTAATTTGTAGTAGATTCGACTAACGCTAAATAATCAGAATTGGTGTCGCTCACCGATGCGCCTTCTACAACTGTTGACCAATTGCTTTCCATATAGGCTTCTAAAGTTGTCGCATCAACAGAAGGCGATCGAACAGGTTGAGCGAAGATCACTCCGATCAACGAAGCCGCAATGCCCGCAGTGAAGAGAATGATCGGGCGGGAAATGCTCGATCGCTTCGGCAAGGATTGAATGATGCGATCTTCTAAATCCCGTGAAGCGGCAGGCGGAGAAGAACGATGGTGACGAAGAAATTCGGTCAGATCCTCGTCATCCTCAGGAAATGGATTCATAGCTGGACTCCTTGACGATCGAGAAATTGACGCATTGACGCGCGTGCATGAAATAACCTCGATTTCGCTGTACCAACCGGAATTTCTAGAATCTCAGCGACTTCTTTTTGCTGCATTCCTTCGAGGTCGTGTAGGACAAGAATTGTGCGGTGATCAAAGCTCAATTCTTTTAATCCTCTCATGACAATATCTTGATAGTGTAGCTGGATTAGATCGGGCGCTTCTTGCTGTTTCGGTGCGTGTTGCGTTAGGACTTCTAAACGCGATCGACGTACTGCTGCCGATTGCCGATAATCCGATGCGACGTTCCACACAATGCGATACAGCCAAGTGGAAAACTGAGAACTTTGCCGAAACTTCGGTAATCCTTTCCAGACGCGCAGAAACACTTCTTGAACAAGATCATCGATTGCGTCGTGATCACAGAGTTGATGCAGCAATGCGCGGACGCGATTCTGATGCCGTCTGTAGAGGCGGCGAAAGCTTTGCGTATCCCCTGCAACACAGTCTTTGATTAGATCGCGATCGGACTTGTCAGACGGAGAATTCGATGAGGGATTCGCTTGCACCGGGAATGTAGAACCTATCCAAGAGATTGCTGCCGTTGTCACTGCACGAGTGCCTTTCATTCAAGATACTGTTTAGACTGCGCCCGATTGGAAAAGGTTCAAGCTTGTCGATCAAATGCTTGAACGATTAAACTTGTACAAGAAAATGTACAAGTACCAAGCAAATGAATATTGTGTCCTTCAGCGAAGCAAGGAATAATCTCAAGGCTGTTCTAGACCAAGTTGCAGAGGATGTGGACTACACGATCATTACTCGACGCGATGCCGAAGATGCTGTCGTGATGTCGATCGAGTTGTTTAACAGTTTGCTTGAAACCGTGCATCTTTTGAAGTCTCCTGCGAATGCGACTCACTTAGAGCGATCGATTGCTCAGTTCAAGCAGGGGAAGGTGATGGAGCGAAATCTGTTAGATGACTAGAAAGCTCGCTTGGACGGAAGAGGCTTGGAGCAATTATTTATATTGGCAGGGACAAGATAAGAAGACTCTGAAACGGATTAATAAGCTGATTGAAGCGACTCTTCGATCGCCATTTGAAGGAATCGGTAAACCAGAAGTACTGAGAGAAAATCTAGCAGGATTTTGGTCGCGGCGAATTGATGATACAAATCGATTAGTGTATGCCGTAGATGATGAGTGTCTCACGATTATTTCGTGTCGATACCACTATTCTGATTGAATGCTAACCGCTCAGTTCCAGCAAACCTCAGATCAAAGGCTCAAATCGATTTAAAGCATTTCTAATCATCGATCATGCACAATTGAAATAAACGAGAACCGCACTCATGGCATACAGCGATTTCACCCTAGCGAAAGCCAAAGCAACGCTTGCGCTGCAACTTGATGAAACGCGCAACTTATTTTCTGGAATCGATCGCGTGAAACCCTCTGAGCGGCTCGATCGAGATTTACAGGAAAACATTCCGCTTGCAACCGCGATCGCAACCGAAAAAGCCCGCTCTGAGTTTCTAATTGCTCCAATCCTGATGGAAGTTAGGCGACAGACGAACCATCAAATCAGTTTATTTTCTGGAACCGATTTCAATGTAGAGCCGAGTCAAGGACTAACTGGATTTTGCGATTTTATTCTTAGTCGCTCTCCTGAGCAGTTTTTCATTAGTGCCCCTGTCGTCATCGTGATCGAAGCGAAAAATGAGAACATTGTAGCGGGGCTAGGACAATGCCTTGCCACGATGGTTGCGGCTCACTTGTTCAATCAGCGATCGGATAATGCGATTCCTGTTGTGCTTGGAGCCGTGACGAGTGGAACGGCTTGGCGATTTCTCACCCTCGAACAAACAAGAGCCTCGATCGATTCGATTGAATATCACATCAGCCAAGTCGATAAGATTCTGGGAATTTTGCTTCAGCCGTTCGATAAGCGGGTTTTAGCGCTTTCATAAATTCAGTTTCAAATAGGTTTTTATGTCTCCTCAAGTAGTTTTGATTACGGGTGCATCGGCGGGAATCGGAGCCGCACTCGCGCAAGTTTTAGCCGATCGCTTTCCGAATATTCGTCTGGTTCTTGCGGCTCGGAGTGTCGATAAGTTAGAAAAAATTGCTGATCGCACTCGTCAAGCGGGAGCGGAAGTTCTCATCGTCGCAACGGATATGGGGCAGCCGGAACAAGTCAAAGCTTTGGCGAAAACTGCGATCGACAAATTTGGGCGCGTTGATGTGTTGGTGAATAACGCGGGATATGGGCAAATGGGCCCGGTTGAATTGATTCCGATCGAGGCGGTACAACGACAGTTTCAAGTGAATGTGATCGGTGCGATCGGATTGATTCAAGAAGTTATTCCTGTGATGCGCGATCAAGGCGGCGGCAAAATTATTAATGTCAGTTCGCTTGGGGGTCGGATTGCGTTTCCGTTTTGTGGAATGTACAGTGCGTCGAAATTTGCGCTGGAGTCGCTGAGTGATAGTCTACGGCGGGAATTGGAGCCGTTTAACATTCGGGTGAGCGTGATTGAACCGGGCCCGGTGAGTACGGAGTTTTTCGAGGTTGTCGAGCGTGAAGTGGATACCACGATGCCGAATGGGAAGAATACGCCGTACCGCGCCGCGTTTGAGAATCTGGAAAACTTAGATAAACTAACAAAGAGTCAGGCTTGGAGTTCGGAGCGAGTTGCGAACGTGATCGTAAAAGCGATCGTGGCGCGGCATCCTCGTTCTCGATATATTGCGGCAACGGCAGGAGGCTTGACCGTATTCATGATGACTAAGGTACTCCCGACATGGATCGTCGATCGCTTTTGGCAAAAGTTCTACGGCATCGATCGCGTCGCCAAAGATTGGAAAACTCGTCAACGTCAGCCCTCCCTGTAATGGATTTACTCGAATATCAAGCAAAGGATTTGTTTCGCGAAGTCGGAATTCCGGTTTTGCCTTCTCAATGTATTGAACGTCCCACGGATTTGAAAGCGCTGAAGATTCCATACCCGATCGCGTTAAAGTCCCAGGTTTACATGGGTGAGCGTGGACGGGTTGGAGGCGTGCGCTTTGTCGCGAATACCATTGATGCGATCGCGGCGGCGCATTCAATTTTTAATCTGCCGATTATGGGCGAATATCCCAAGGTGCTACTGGCAGAAGCAAAATATGAGGCGCAACAAGAGCTTTATTTAGCAGTGGTGCTGAATCAATCGATTCGGCGACCTGTGATTTTAGGCTCGGCAAAGGGCGGGATTGATGTGCAAACCGCGATCGACGAAATGCAGCAGGTTGTGATTGATCAAGAGTTTTCCTCGTTCTATGCTCGACGATTAGCGCTGAAAATGGGGCTGCAAGGCAATTTGATCAACTCGTTTAGCGATATTGCTGAACGGATGTACCGATTGTTTATCGATAAAGATTTGGATCTGGTTGAGATCAATCCGCTTGGTGTGAATCGAGTAGGTGAAATCATGGCGCTAGATGGAAAAATCACCGTCAATGATGCGGCTTTAGGTCGTCATCCGTCGCTTGCTGCGTTGGATCATCGCCCTCGAAAATTTGTTCTTGATCGCTTACCTGATTCGCTCACGACGATCGATCCAGAGGGACAGATTGCGGTTCTTTGCAATGGGGCTGCTCTAACGATGGCAACCATGGATTTGATCAGTCAAGCAGGCGGGAAGTTGCTGCACTATCTCAATATCGGCAGCGAAACGCATCACACTTGGCAACCCGAAACATTATGCGATCGACTAGAGCAAGGCTTAGTGATGCTGGCGAAGAATAAGCAAGTGAAAACGATTTTGGTGAACATTGTGGGGGGAACGGTTCCGAGTGATCGTGTTGCAAGTGCGATCGCTCGATTTTTGCGTCCTCCTGCTCCGGTCAGAGCCATTAGCCACAAAGAAGAAATCAGAATCAGTCGAGGCGCACCCTTGCCAAAGCTAGTCGTGCGCTTGTTAGGAGCAAATTTACATGAAGCAAAAGATCAGCTTGCTGCGACACCTGCGCTCGTGATGGATGATTTAGATAGTGCGATCGGCCAATTGATCACTCTTTCCAAACGCAGAGAGGCTTAACCTGGTATTAACCTGACATTAACTAAAATATAATCAGGTACTTCCACGGATTTTTTTCGACCTAATTGGGTTACGTTTGTTGACTTTGGCAGGTTTGAGGATTTGTGATTTAGTGACACCTTTATAATTTGAGAAAGACCTAGGCTTTACCTGTTTTACGACTCAGCAAGACTTTGAATATGAGCCGAGTCTGCTGATCGTTGTGTAACCCTGCGAAAGACGAATCCGTTCTAGCTCACGCTCTAGAATATAGGTGGGTTGCATCGCTGGAATCAACCCTCTATAGTCCTAGCAAAAAGCTCATCTCGAACAGTAACCGTCATCGCTCCTCGGAATGATTTCTAATAATACGCGCTCACCTATTTTCTTATGAATTTTACGCCAGCCAGCAAAGTGATTGTGCAGGGCATTTTAGAGCCATTGGGAAAACTTTATGCGCCGCTGATGCAGCAATATGGCACGCAGATCGTCGCAGGAGTCAGTCCAGGACAGGGCGGGCAGGTGCTTGCCGGAATTCCAGTGTTTGATATGCTCGAACAGGCGCTTCCGAATGTCGGTGCAGTCGATACGACAGTGATTTTTTCGCCTCCTTATGCGGCATTGGATGCAGCACTCGAAGCGATCGCGGTTGGCATTCGGCAGATTGTGTTGATCAGTCAGGGAATTCCCCCGCTTGATATGGTACATCTGATCCGCAAAGCTGAGGCAACTGAAACGCTAATCGTCGGCCCGAATAGTCCGGGGGTGATTGTACCGGGGCAGATGTTATTGGGGATTCATCCGCCAGAATTTTACCGACCGGGTTCGATCGGGCTTTTGAGTCGAAATGGAACGCTAACTTATGAGGTGGCTTGGACGCTGACACAAGCGGGATTTGGGCAATCGATCTCGGTGAGTATGGGCGGCGATCAGATCACGGGTTCGACTTTTCCGCAGTGGCTCCAAATTTTGGATGAAGATGACCAGACGGATGTGATCGTGCTGGTTGGAGAGATTGGCGGGGACTTTGAGGAAACAGCGGCGCATTACATCGCAGAAGCGATCGATAAACCTGTGATCGCTTATGTTGCAGGTCGGAGCGCTCCACGAAATCGGCGGATGGGACACGCTGGAGCAATTATCGATTCGCAGACTGCAAACTTGGGCCCTGATTTGGGAACCGCAGAAAGTAAAGTTGCAGCCTTTAAACGTGCAGGAATCCCAGTGGCAGATCGCCCGTCTGAGATTCCTGAGATCGTGAAGCGAATTTTGAAAACACCTGTACGAAAAGCAATCTAGACTGCTTACGCTCCGGTTGCTTTTGCTAATTCCGCAGGTTTTACGAAACCGCCGTAAGCTGCAAGCGCCGCAGTTAGCGCATTAAACCAAACGTTGTTTCCATAAATCGGCATCAGTCCAAACATTGTATTCGTCGCCGGGATCAATCCGAGAAGCACGATCGCAACATACATGATTGCGAAGCCTTGGTTGTAGACGAGTGAGCCGCTGAAGCTAGTTGCTGCAGCAATTCCCAATAGACCGACTACGATATGCACTGCGTTATGCACGTAGTTGGTGGGGAAAAGTCCAAACAAATGTCCGTAACCGTCTGAGGAAGAAAGCCGAGGAATGTAAACACCCGTCACAGGTGCATCTCCCGGAAATGCCATGAATTGCGGAATGAATCCAGCAATTCCGATCGTAAGAAAAATAACGCCTAGAGCTAGCGCGATCAATCGTTCTGTGTCTGCTAAGTTCTTAAAGGAAAGTTGAAATTTGTCTTGCATAATCTGTAGTGAGTTCATTAAGTTGTGGGGACTTGAGCAGCATTTCTGATTTGCTCATATATGTCTATTCAAATAGTTTTTGACAGCTAAAAATCTATCAAAAGACTATCATTTCGACAAAACTTTCTGAGTAGTATCGAATCGTTTTCATCTATCTCAGGCAGCATTCTGAAATTTTTCATCTTCGACATAATAGAACGCAATTATTAATTTGCTGGACTATGGATGACGGGATTGAGTTACTTCGATCAAATCGCGATCGCTTATTTGAACTGATTGATCAATTCTCTGAGGCGACTGTATTAGTGGTCGGAGATTTAACTTTAGATGAATTTCTAAACGGTGAAGTTGAACGAGTTTCGCGAGAAGCTCCGGTGTTGATATTGCGCCACGAAGAAACCCAGCAAATTCCGGGCGGTGGGGCAAATGCAGTTTATAACTTTGCGCGATTGGGAGCGACGGTAAAAGCGGTTGGATTGCTGGGCAAAGATAGTCAGGGGCAGGCACTCTTACAACTGTTTGAAGCCGCAGGAATTGACACGGAAGGGATTGTTTGGGATGTCGATCGACCCACAGTGACGAAAACCCGAATTTCAGGGCACGCGCGGCAATCGGTGACACAGCAGATCGTGAGAGTCGATCGCAAATCGAATGCGTTACCTGCGATCGAACTTCAGCAACAATTGGCGGCTTATATTCGCGATCAGATCGATCAAGTTGATGCGATTGTTTGTTCGGATTACGGGGATGGAACGCTAACGCAACCTGTGATCGAAGCAGCTTTGGAGCATCCGAGAACGATCGTAGATTCCCAGAAGCAAATTCCTCGCTATCAAGATGCGATGATCTTTACGCCCAATTTGCCCGAAGCAGAATTAGCGGTGGGATATGCGATCGAGGATGCTGCATCCTTATCTAGAGCGGGACGGGATTTGTTGCGGTTGACGCACGCACAATACATTCTGATTACGCGCGGCGAACGAGGGATGACATTGTTCGATCGTTCAGGCAATGAAGATCACATTCCTGCGTTTAATCATACAAAGGTGTTTGATGTGACTGGAGCAGGCGATACGGTTGTCGCAGCATTAACACTCGGATTAATCGCAGGGGCAACAGTTTGGGAAGCAGTGATTTTAGGAAATTTAGCTGCGAGTATTGTAGTGAGGCGATTCGGAACAACAACGACGACTGCAACGGAAATGAAAATGGCATTAGAGACATTGGTTGAGCGATCGGAACAACCGTTAACCGTGTCGAATGAATTTGCATCGATGCAAACAAAAAACGCCATTGCAGGTTGAAAAAGATTAATTCATCTAACTCATTGATCAACGGTGGTAACAAAAACGCCAAAACTCGATCGCGAAACAATAATGAAGCAATCTAATCGAGCAAATACGATCGCAAAAACAACAAATGCACCGCCAAAAATAGCAAATGCGATCGCAGAAATTAAAAACGCATCGCCAAAAACAGCAAATGGATGTACACGATCAATCGATGCACATCCAAAAGCAGCAAATGGAATCGAATTTGTTAGCGTCGCCCTGCTGATCCGCGATAAATGCGATCGGCTTGTTCTGGAGTTAGCCAGGGAGCTGCTCCGATCGGAACTTCTGCTTTCACAGGTTGCGGAATAGATTCGGGTGATCGAGGTTTTTGATTTGGAGGCGTTCCTGGAACTAACTCACACGCGATCGCGGGCGAAATCGTCTTTTCGTGTCCGCCTGAAACCAGTCCTCTCATTTCTCGCAGCGACAACTGGCTTTGAGGTGGAACATAAGAATGAGTTTCTGGATCAAACGCTAAAACTTCACCTGTTTCTAAGTGGTAAATCCAGGCGAAGATTTCGAGTTTGCGCTGATATAGACGCGAGTGAACGATCGGATAAGTTTTTAAGTTCTCGATCTGAGTGAGGACATTTTCAGCGATCGTGATTTCTAACAACTCTGCGCCGCTGTACTGACTGTAATTTTCTTTCACCAATCGACGAGTGGCTTCTGAATGCTTGAGCCAGCTATAAACGAGCGGCATTTCTTCTTCGAGCTTGCCAAGCTGCAACAATCCTTTCATCGCGCCGCAGCGAGAATGACCACACACAATGATTTGCCGAATGTCGAGCGCATTGATCGCATATTCGACAGCAGCTCCTTCTCCGCCATTTGCCGCGCCGTAAGGAGGAATGATATTCCCGGCATTGCGAATGACGAACAAGTCACCAATATCAGCTTGTGTGATCAGGTTTGGATCGATGCGGGAATCGGAGCAGGTAATGAATAAGACACGCGGTTTTTGACCCTGCGAGAGTTCTTCTAGCTGATCAAGATGTGTCGGAACATAACTCTGGCGAAACTGTTGGTGTCCTTGAATTAACTTCTTCATCGCTCCCTTCTTTATTAGGATTGCCACTCGTCTGTGGCTTCGTCTTTGGTGTTGGTGTTTCGGCTTGGGGTTTCGCGGTTGAACTTCAGATGAATCGATCGCGTTTGATCCCCATCTTTTGCCACTGCCAAGATCGGATAATCGATTAAACCATCTTGGAACGACATTTGGAATTGGAAGGTGCCATCTGGATTGAGTGGAATGGTTTCGCCTGCGATCGAGACGGTTGCATCCGGTTCTGTGGCTCCGTAGATGATGAGTTCGGCATCTGCGACCAGCCAGAATCGACGGGAACGAATCGGATAAGCACCCATCCCGACTCCAGACATTCCCATCCCAGACATTCCCATCCCAGAGATGCCGGAAGCGGTAGGCAATCCGCCCATTCCGACACCAGATGGAAAGGCAAGTGAACGAATCGATTGAGTGGGAGCTTGTTGCATAGAGCCAAAGAGCGATCCTGCAATCCGTTGAAGTTCTGCACCTTGAGATAAGTCGAAGATCCGATCATACATTCCATCTGGGGCAGCAACCAGTGGTTTTTCAGGAGTAGGTGATGCAAGGGTGAAGAATGTTTGATCGCGTAGGTCAGTTTCCCATTCGATCGTGATTTCTTGATCGCCTTCCCAACCGGACGGATAAGCGGGGGGAACTCGTACAGGCTGCGATCGCGCTAAGGTTAGCCAGCGTCCATCTGCGGTTAAGTAACCGATTTCGATGAGATAATCGCGATCGCTAACGGGAATCGGCAGATACCAATCTCGCGCCATCTCATCACATTCAAATTGCTGCAAGCTGTGCGGACTTTGGTGTGCGGCATCGACATCGGTGACATCGTATAGGCGCAAGAACAGGTTTTGTCCGCCTTGATTCCGTAAGTCTGATTTGTGTTCGTTGGAGACATCCCAATACGCATAAGCCCACTGTGGGTCGCGCGGCATCAGCACAATTCGACTTTCGCCATATCCGTCGGGTAAGTCTGCTAAACCTTCATCGACAGAGGCTAAGGTTTCGCTAGAGAGGTCGGTTTGTCCGACATCAAATCGAGCGGCTTCTACATCGGTTTGAGTCGTATTGTTACGATCGCCTACTAGCCCTGCTGCAAGTCCAATTCCTCCCAGTGCGACAATGCCTGGAATCACAGAACCTGCTTCCACAATTGCGGGCGGTTCTTCAGCGATCGTATCGGGTTCGACTGCGCCTAACTGAGATTCGATTTCTGCAAATTCATCGGTTTCTAAATCAGTTCCAGCATCGATCTCAGAAAGTTCCGGCTGAGATTCTACGATCGTGGGTTCAAAACTGGAACTTCCTTCGATGACAGTTGCAGTTTCGATTGGAGGTTCTACGATCGCGGGATCAGTTTCTACAAGATCAGGAGTAGCATCTGGTTCGTTCGTTCTCGATGCTGCAACTCCCGCGATTCCTAGTGCTGCTGCACCTTCTAACGCCGCAAGTCCCGGAATCACCCCTTGAGAAAGATTTGGATCTTCGATCGGTGCTGCGGATTCTACGATCGTCGGTTCAGGAGTCTCGATCGGGGTTGCAGTTGAACCTAAATTAAGTTGGACATAGTTCACATCAGGCGATTGAGCGATCGGGGAAATCTCGTCTACAACAGTCGGTGCATCATCGACATAGAGTTCGATCGAAGGCTGATCGAGTGGAGCATCTTCGACTTCATCAAGAGGCTCGATCTCATCTAGGGAAGCCAGCGGTTCTGATTCAGTTAAATCGGTGGGCGGAAGTTCACCAGAACGAGTGCGAGTCATCCAAGCAGCGGCTCCGGCGGCTCCAAGCCCAACCGCTCCACCGAGAATTGCACCATTTGGTAAATCGATCCCTGTTTCTGGAGGCGCTTCAGGTGGCTCGATGGCAGAAGTTGGAGTCTCGATCGACGGCAATTCGCGAATTTCGACCAATGGACGATCGGGAACTGGAATCGATTCAGGCTCGATCGCTGGCGATTCAGGCTCAATTACTGGGGGTTGAGTATCAATCACTGACGCTCCAGTCTCAATCACTGGCGGTTGAGTATCAATCGCTGACTCCCCAGTCTCAAATACTGGCGGTTGAGTATCAACTACTGATGGTTGAGTCTCGATCACTGACTCCCCAGTATCGATCGCTGACTCCCCAGTCTCAATCACTGGCGGCTGAGTAGAATCAGCTTGACCGCGAATCACGGCTGCTGCTCCTGCTCCTGCCAATGCAGCCCCACCAATCACCGCAGCAGGCGGAATCGTCGGCGATTGAACTTCCGCGATCGAAGCCCGATCCAAAGTAATCACAGAACCTGCACGCGATGCCAAACTGCCATCCGTCTCCGTGGGATTCATCAAAGGTGGGGGTGGCGGGGGTGGAGTGTGGGACGTGGGAGGCGGCGGAGCAACGGGCGTTTCTGGAGTGGAAGAAGTCGATCGACGACGGAGCCACCAAGCTAATAACAGCGCACCAATTCCTAGAGGCAACAGCCACCAGAGCCATCCTGGGATACCACCCTCATTAGACGATGTACCCGCATTGACTGGCGCTGCTCCGATCGTTTGTGATCCATCCGGTGCGCCCGCAGTTCCGCCGGGAGCGGTTCCCGTTGCTGCACTGGTCGGAGAAGGAGACGATCCTGCCCCTGCTCCAGCGTTCAAGGCTCCAGCGGCAGCACTTCCAGCCGCAAGAAGCGTCGTTGGATTCAGCGCTAACGAGGCGGGATCAGTTTCCGTCAATCGAGCCGTTTGCAATCCTGGTTCGGAAGTGGCATACCCTAGAAATGCTGCTGCACCCGGAGACGGATTCGCCTTGTGAACGTAATAAAACGGCTGCGAGAACGGGTAGCGCGGATCAGTCGGAAGCGTATTGTGCATCGGCACGATCCGAAGACTCGGCTGATTCAAAACCTGATTCGCAGGCGCAAAACTCAGACCATCTTTTCCGAGCTGTTGGGCGACCGCTTGAGTGCTGTCTTCTCCCAATCGAGTCGCAGTACTGCCCAATTCGTAGGGCGTTTGAATAAATACGGAGTAGTTGCGGAACGCGACGCGAGTGTCACTTAAATCCGGTCGATCGACAAATCGAATCTTTCCCGGTGCGCCTCCCAACTCTGCCCAATCTGTAATTTCTCCCCGCACAATTCGCGCAAACTGCGGCACAGTGATGCTACCGTTGAACGGATTATCCGGGCTAACAATCAGCGCAATCTTACCGCGTCCCACTGATACCGGAATGAAACCCTGGTCGAGTTCTGCTTGGGCCAGAGGTCGCCCGATCGCTGCCAAATCCACCTTTCCATTCCGCAGTGCCTCAAGTCCAGACGACGTGCCGGAGTAATTCGCGTTAATGTTGCTGCCCGAAAACTGGCTTTCAAACCGCTGTTTCAGCGCTTGATTGGTCGCCGCCATACTGCTCGACCCATCAATTTGCACCGTCGTTCCAGGAGGGACAGAGGTGGGGAGCGGAAACGCAGTCGGTGCAGCTTGAGCCAAAGTCGGAGGGACAAAGATCGATTCGAGGGGTTTCGCCATCGCAACCGCGGTCAGCAATAAGGCAAGTCCAAGCGCAGACGATTTTTGATTTGGCAACATTAATTCAAACGCCTCTTACACCAGTGCAGATCGAAATTAGATTTGCAACGTATTATATAGCGATCGCTTAGAATCCGCTTCTATCGCTAAGTTGGGGATCGAAAACGAATCGGGCGGAATGTTATTTACAACACCCGTAATCGTGATAAGCAGTCCCGAAAAGCGGGAACTCTACGGGGGATTCCTGTTGGAAGATTTGGCGATGAGTATTGACAGCCCGGAGAACGTCGTTTTGGGTCAGAACGATCGCAATTATCAAATCTTGCTTGAAGCGATTCCAGATTTGATGTTGCGATTGAGTCGCGAGGGGATTTGTCTCGATTTTCGCCTGCCGCGATCGTTTGAAATCTACAGCGGTGACTTCGATTGGCACGGTAAATTTCTCTGGGAGATCATTCCGCCAGACGTGGCACAGCAGCGGATGATCTATGTCGATCGTGCGATCGCCACAAATGAAGTTCAGGTCTATGAGCAGCAAATCGACTTCGATGGGCGCGTGCAATATGAAGAAGTGCGCGTGATTCGCTGCAATGAGCGAGAAGCCTTGGTGATCATTCGGGACATTAGCGATCGTAAATATGCAGAGAAAGCACTCCAGCGCAGTGAGGCGCAACTCCAAAGACTCGCCGCGAATGTTCCAGGAATGTTGTATCAGTTCCGCTTCGCACCCGATGGCACGGCAAGTTTCCCCTATGTCAGTGCCTTCTCTCAAGAGCTATGGGAACTTGAACCAGAACTCATTTGTCAAGATGCAGATTTAACTACCGATCAAATTCATCCTGACGATCGAGCAAGTTTTGAACTCACGATTCAGCAGTCCACCGTAACGCTTCAGCCTTGGAAATGGACAGGACGAATCATCACACCCTCCGGCAAGCTGAAATGGATTCAAGCCCAGTCTAGACCGGAGTTGCAGGTCGATGGCTCGATTCTGTGGGATGGAATGCTGATGGATGTTAGCGATCGCGTTCGGATCGAAGAAGAACGCAAGCGGGCAGAATCCGCGATCGCAGAAAGTGAAGCGCGGTTTCGTAGCTTTGTTGAGAATGCAAACGATCTGATCTTTGCTTGTTCAGTCACAGGCGTATTTACCTATATCTCTCCCAAACTGACAGAAATCAGCGGCTTCCTACCGAGTGAATTGCTCGGAAAATCTTTTGCAGATTACATTCATCCAGAAGACCTACAAACGGCTCAGGCTTCAGTGGAGCGACTGTTAGAAACGGGTGAGCGGCAAACCGAAGTCGAATTTCGATCGCAGCGCAAAGATGGGACATGGTATTGGTCGCTGTGCAACTCGGCAGCCATCAA
The DNA here is from genome assembly GCA_019359175.1 of Phormidium tanganyikae FI6-MK23. Taxonomy (GTDB): domain Bacteria; phylum Cyanobacteriota; class Cyanobacteriia; order Leptolyngbyales; family Leptolyngbyaceae; genus Leptolyngbya; species Leptolyngbya tanganyikae. The sequence goes on along the minus strand of JAHHHU010000001.1, from coordinate 92,028 downwards.
AAGCGCAAACGGCACCATCATCAGCATCCTCGGAATTGCGCGAGACATTAGCGATCGTAAAGCCGACGAAGAAGCATTACGGCGATCGGAAGCGCAACTGCGCCAACAAGCGATCGATTTAGAAAGCACTCTGCAAGATCTTCAGCGCACTCAAGCACAACTCATCCACAGCGAAAAAATGTCTTCGCTCGGTCAGTTGGTGGCGGGAATTGCTCACGAGATTAACAATCCGATTAGCTTTATCTACGGAAATATCAGTCACGCACGTACTTATTTTGAAGATATCCGCGCCTTAATCGAGCTGTATCATAAGCACTATTCTGAGCCGCACTCAGAGATTAAAGATTTCATCGAAGACATCGATCTTGATTTCCTGTTTGATGACTTGTTCGGCTTGTTTAATTCGATGCGAACAGGTGCAGAACGGATTCGAGAAATTGTTTTATCGCTGCGAACCTTCTCTCGACTGGATGAAGCAGACCTAAAACCGGTCGATATCCACGACGGCATTGATAGCACTTTAACAATCTTGCAAAATCGCCTCAATCGTAGCTATCAAGGACATAAGATTAAAGTCACTAAATACTACAGCGATTTACCTCACATCGAATGCTTTGCGGGTTCACTCAACCAAGTGTTCCTGCAAATTATTACGAATGCGATCGATGCCTTAGAAACAGCCCTCCAAGACGAGCAGTGGTCAGCAAATCGCTGGCTCGCAGGTCAGCAGCTACCGGAGGTCGAACTGCACACCGAGCAAATCAATTCAGAACAGATTCGGATTCGGATCATCGATAACGGCGTGGGGATTTCGGAAGCGGTTCAAGCTCGAATGTTCGATCCGTTCTTTACCACAAAGCCGATCGGCAAAGGAACCGGAATGGGACTCGCCACGAGCTATCAAATCGTCACTCAGCAACACAACGGACAACTGAAATGTCGTTCTACTCCATCGCGAGGGGCGGAATTCACGATCGAACTTCCGATTCGGACTTCTGCATAAGAACACGCCGATCTGTGTAGTCGGATTAGTCCGTTTAAACAAATCGAACCGAAGCTCGATCGAGCTTCGGTTCAACAGATTAGACACAAAAGCTAACTATGCGCGATCGACCAAATCTTTCGCAGCATCTTTCACATCTTCCTTAGCATTACGAGCTTCAGATTCTGCTTGCTTTGCTTTTCCTTCAATCTTGTCGGCGGGATCATTGGTTGCATTACCCCAAGCTTCTTGAGCTTTTCCTTCAACATTTTTAGCAGCAGCTTTTGCCTTATCTTCTAAACTCATGATTTTCTCCTAATAGTTTTAGATATTGTTCGCTGGGGTTGTTGCCAACTGTATTCAATTTAACTGTTTTTTCTCGGCTTGTCCTCTAGCTGGAGGCGGATTGCAATTTAGAACAAGCGGAAGCGTCTGTGCCCAGTGTATAGAGAAGAACCTAATCTGAAAGAGGAGAACCGAATCGATCGAGCGCATTTCTCGACACACCAAGGGCAAGGATAGAAACGCTAAAATTGATGTAACTCTTTCTGAAGCACAAATGGCAGAATTTAACATTCAAGCCCCCTTTGAACCGACAGGCGATCAACCCTCCGCGATCGCAAAACTCACCCAAAGCATCAACGCTGGAAATCGCTACCAAACGCTACTCGGTGCAACCGGAACCGGAAAGACCCACACGATCGCCCGTGTGATCGAAAAAATCGGCAGACCCACACTCTTACTCGCACACAATAAAACCCTAGCCGCACAGCTTTGTAACGAACTGCGCGAATTCTTTCCCCGCAACGCTGTTGAATACTTCGTTAGCTATTACGACTACTATCAGCCCGAAGCCTACATCCCAGTAAGCGACACCTACATCGAGAAAACCGCTTCGATCAACGACGAAATTGATATGCTGCGACACTCCGCGACTCGCTCGCTGTTTGAACGCCGCGATGTGATCGTTGTTGCTTCGATTAGCTGTATCTACGGCTTGGGGATTGCATCAGAGTATTTGAATGCGTCAATTCCGCTGCGGGTCGGAGAAGAGATCAATCAGCGGCAAGTCTTACGCGATCTCGCCTCGGTGCAGTATTCGCGTAATGATCTTGATCTTGGTCGCGGTAAATTTCGCGTCAAAGGCGATGTGTTAGAGATTGGCCCAGCTTACGAAGATCGAATCATTCGGGTCGAGTTCTTCGGGGATGAAATTGACGCGATTCGCTACGTCGATCCCGTCACAGGTGCAACTCTGCAAAGCATGGAAGCCGTAAATATCTATCCTGCACGTCACTTTGTCACGCCAGAAGACCGCTTACAGATCGCTTGTGATGAAATCGAACTAGAACTCAAACAACGTTTAGTTCAGCTTGAAACCGAAGGCAAACTCCTCGAAGCCCAACGCCTAGAGCAGCGCACTCGATACGATTTGGAAGTCTTGAGAGAAGTCGGGTTCTGCAATGGCGTTGAGAACTATTCGAGACATTTAGCCGGACGCAATCCTGGCGATCCGCCCGAATGTTTGCTCAACTACTTCCCCAAAGATTGGCTACTCGCAATCGACGAATCTCACGTCAGCATCCCCCAACTCCGAGGAATGTACAACGGCGACCAAGCCCGCAAAAAGGTACTAATCGATCACGGCTTCCGTTTACCGAGTGCCGCTGACAATCGCCCACTTAAAGCCGATGAATTCTGGGAAAGAGTGAATCAGTGTGTGTTCATTTCTGCAACTCCGGGCGATTGGGAGCTAGAAATCTCCGAGGATCGCATCGTTGAACAAGTGATTCGACCGACAGGCGTTCTCGATCCCGAAGTGTTTGTGCGTCCGACCCAAGGACAAGTAGACGACCTTTTACACGAGATCCAAACGCGCGTCGAGAAGCGAGAACGAACGCTAGTGACCACGCTGACGAAACGGATGGCAGAAGACCTTACCGAATACTTTCAAGAACGCGGCGTGCGTGTGAGATATCTGCATTCAGAAATTAACTCGATCGAGCGAATCGAAATTCTCCAAGAACTGCGAGAAGGCATATTCGATGTCCTGATTGGCGTGAACTTACTACGGGAAGGATTAGACTTACCCGAAGTCTCACTCGTTGCGATTCTCGATGCAGACAAAGAAGGATTCTTGCGGGCGAAGCGATCGCTGATTCAAACGATCGGACGAGCCGCACGACACATCGAAGGAAAAGCAATTCTCTACGCCGATAATCTCACTGATAGTATGGCAGGTGCAATCAGCGAAACCGAGCGCCGACGAGAGATTCAGCACGAATACAACGAGAAACACGGCATTGTCCCGACCCCGATTATTAAACGATCGAGCAATGCAATCCTGGCGTTTCTCGAAGTGTCGCGTCGCTTGAACTCGCAAGAGTTGGATCAAGTGTATGAGAAAGCGGACGAGATTCCTTTAGAGAACATTCCAACGCTGATCACGCAGCTTGAAGCACAAATGAAAGATGCGGCGAAAAAGATGGAGTTTGAGGAAGCGGCAAAATACCGCGACAAAATTAAACACTTGCGCGATAAGTTGTTGGGCAACCGCAATTGAATCAAAGTTGCTGAACAATTTAATCAGAGTGACGATCGTGACGGCTTGCAGAATGAATGAAACCACTAGCATTATCGGCAGAGAGACTTTGCGCGAGGATTTTAGCTATCTCCCGGGCTGTATGGTGACTCCATTCGCTTGGACTTTATGCTGCACCGCTCGTCATTCCGAATGAACAAGGAGAATTGATATTTGCATACGTTAGAAACTTGGAGCGCAGATAGAAAAAGGAGCGAATCGAATGTCGATCGCTCCTTTTTTTGTTTAATCTTCTTCCCAACTATCAACCGCTAACATTTCGCTGACGGGATCTTTCATGGAGAACTCAAACGCTTCGAGTTCCTGTTTCCAATAGCTCCAATCATCGCCGTAAAGCAGTGCAATCTTCCAAAGACTGTCATTCGGTTTGATCAGCTTCGAGTCCACTAATTTTTGGACTTGACGCTGCAACTTTTCCATCGGATGGGCGACCTGTAGGTTCATACCTTCATCTACCAAATTTAGATTGTGAATTGAATTGTGCAAATGTTGAGTGCGGGCGACCTGCTAGAAAACGTTTCACTGTGGAGGTGTCTGTTTCTGGCGGTGCATCGCTGTTCCAGGTTTTAATGTTAACGTACTTCTTTCAGTTCATGACAAGATGTTCGCAACACTTAGCCTATTCAGAATCATAGAACAGAATCAGGACAATTTGCAGCTTCGGTTTCCCGAATGGGGTTTAGCATTTGGCGATCGCTTTCTTGCAGTGCTGCAACAATAGCCCATACTCCAAACTTTCAACCACTGCCTGGTAGGATGCTTCCAAGATATTCCCTGATACGCCCACGGTTGCCCAGCGCTGAATGCCGTTACTTGACTCTACTAATACACGAGTTTTGGCTGAAGTTCCGGCAGTTCCATCTAAAATTCTTACTTTGTAATCGGTGAGATAAAACGTATCAATCTCAGGATAAACATTGACCAAAGCTTTCCGAAGGGCGGTATCTAATGCAGAAACCGGACCATTTCCTTCAGCCGCTTCGAGAATTTCTCTCCCTGCGATCGCAACTTTCACCGTGGCAAGCGATCGCGCTCGTCCGCAATAACTTCTTGCAGGTGCGGCTTCCGGCATCATGTCGTAATGCACCTGAAAGCCTCGCACTTCAAATGGAGCCAATCGCTCTCCCAAAGCTTCTCGGATCAATAGTTCAAAGCTCGCTTCTGCTGCTTCAAACTGATAGCCATCTTGTTCAAGATGCTTGAGTGATTCAAGGATTTGGCGACAGGTTGGATCGTGTTTGTCCAGGTCAAATCCCAGCGATCGAGCTTTTGCCAGAATGTTACTGATGCCCGCTTGCTCTGAAATTACAATCCGCCGACTATTGCCGACGAGTTCGGGCTGCAAGTGTTCGTAAGTGATCGGATTGCGCTGAACGGCTGAAACGTGAAGTCCCCCTTTGTGAGCAAATGCAGACATCCCGACAAACGCTGCATGCTCATCGGGGGCAAGGTTCGCCACTTCGCTAACAATGCGGCTGACTTGAGAGAGCGTTGCTAATTTCTCAGCAGTCAAACACTGATACCCTAGCTTCAGTTGCAGATTGGGAATCACCGAGCAAAGATTCGCATTTCCGCAGCGTTCACCATAGCCGTTGATTGTGCCTTGAATCATCGTTGCGCCTGCATTCACCGCAGCGATCGCGTTTGCCACTGCAAGATCACAATCGTTGTGAGTATGAATGCCTATCTTGATATCTACGATCGCAGTCCGGACTTCTCGCACAATCTGATCGATTTCATGAGGCAAAGTTCCGCCATTGGTGTCACAGAGCGCAATCCATTCGGCTCCCGCATTGATCGCACTTTGCAAGGTCTTGAGCGCATAATCTGGATTGTGTTTATAACCATCGAACCAGTGTTCGGCATCGTAAATAATTTGTCGATCGTGCTGTTTAAGATAAGCGATCGTATCTTGAATCATCGCCAGATTTTCGTCGAGTGTGGTTTGTAGTCCTTCGGTTACGTGCAAATCCCAGGACTTTCCAACGATCGTGATCCATTTCGTCCCCGCTGCCAAAATTGGCTGCAACATCGGATCAGTCGCAGCGGTTTTTCCAGGACGACGAGTAAAACAAAACGCGACGATTTCGGCTTGGCTTAGAGGCTGCTCTTTAAGATGCCAAAAAAACTGCACGTCTTTAGGATTTGCGCCGGGCCATCCGCCTTCGATAAACGGAATGCCTAATTGATCCAATTGACGCGCGATCCGAATCTTGTCTTCAACTGAAAACGAAATTCCTTCCCGTTGAGCGCCATCGCGCAGCGTTGTATCGTAAATCGACAAAAAAATAGGAGCCATGATGCGATTGACTCTAAAGCTTTATTGTAGAGAGAATAAGACAATCTTCTATTTTGGGAGCTGCTGAGTAACAGATGAGATCGCAATTCGCAATTCGTAACGATAATGAGGTTCGGAAATGCCAAAGATTACAGCCCAGGGAAAAACGATCGAATGCGAACAAGGCGCGAATTTACGTCAAGTTTTGCTCAAAAATGGAATTGATTTGTACAACGGTGGAGCAACAGTGATTAACTGTCATGCGATTGGAACCTGTGCCACTTGTGCGGTTGAAATCGAAGGTGCAGTTTCCGAGATGGAATGGCGCGAAAAAACTCGGCTCTCTTTACCACCGCACAATCCCAAAAAATCTCGTCGTTTAGCTTGTCAAGTTCGCGTTTTAGGTGACATTCGCGTGACGAAACACGAGGGATTTTGGGGACAAGACGACTCAATACAGTGGAAACCCGAAGCTTAGTCGGTATACTTGACAAAAAAGGCTGATTATCGGGCTTTCTAACATCAGGACGTTACGAGACAAGTGCTATGAATCCAAACGGAAGAATCGTTGGCGGTGTATTGGTGGGGGTTGCGCTCCTGTGGCTGTTACGAACTTTAGGAGCATTGCCGTTTAGCGATCGCTCCACCAACCAACTGAATCAAAATCAAGCCGCTGCCCAAACCCCACCCGATCGCCCCTTGATCAACGATTTTGATGCCACGCGCACCAGCATTGCAAACTTCAATCCGGGCACAGGAACGGGAACAGAGAATTTTGAAACACCCGGCACAGGAACAGGTTCTGGCGATCTCGCTCAAACTCCTGGAACCCCTTCTGGAACCGGAACGACCACCGGAACGACTCCAGGAGCTTCCACTCGACCCGCAGCCCCGGCGATTCCTGGAGCTTGGTAACAGATGGCGCGGAACTGCGAGATTTTGATCATTGGGGGCGGAATTATCGGTCTGGCGATCGCGATCGAGCTAAAGTCCCAAGGTGCAGCAGTGACAATTCTCTGTCGCAATTTTGCAGAGGCAGCAACCCACGCCGCAGCCGGAATGCTTGCCCCCCAAGCCGAAGAAATTCCGCCGAGTCCGATGCTCGATCTGTGCCTTGAAAGTCGCGCCCTTTATCCCGACTGGATTCACAAATTAGAATCGCTGACTGGATTGAATGCAGGCTACTGGGCTTGTGGAATTTTGGCTCCTCGGTATCAGCATTCTGAAAAAATGCTCGATCGAGCTTCTCTGCTCATTCACCAGCCGGATTTAGGCGAGGAAGCGATCGGCGGCTTCTGGTTTCCCCAAGATGGACAAGTAGACAATCGAGCGCTAGCAAAAGTGCTGTGGATGGCGGCACAAGAATTAGGCATTGAGATTCACACGGGAATTCACGTCGATGCCTTTGGCACAGGGGAACCTGCTCGATTTAAATCTGATTCAAGCATTACGCATCTCGAAACGAATCAAGGCATCTGGAAAGCCGATCGCTACATTTTGGCAACCGGAGCTTGGTCACAGGATTTACTACCGATTCCCGTGTTTCCGAGAAAGGGGCAAATGTTATCAGTGCGGGTTCTCGATCGTGAAAACCTACCTCTCAAACAAGTTTTATACGGCGAAGAATCCTACATTGTGCCGCGTCAGGACGGGCGAATTATTGTCGGTGCAACGAGCGAGAATGTTGGATTTCAGGCGGGAAATACCGCGATCGGCGTTCATCAATTACTCTCTGCCGCGATTCGTCTCTATCCCCCGATTCAGCACTTTACACTAGAAGAAACCTGGTACGGCTTTCGTCCCGCAACACCGGATGAATTCCCAATTCTTGGTTCTAGTCCGTATGGGAATTTGACCCTGGCAGCCGGACATTATCGCAATGGAATCTTACTGGCTCCAGTAACAGCAAGCACGATCGCGCAATTTGTTTTAACTGAAAAACCTGATCCTCGACTAGAAGCGTTTCATTGGTCACGCTATGGCTGAAACCTCGATCTCCATTTCCCCCCAATTTCCCGACCATACTCAGCTACCGGAGTCGGATGGTACGTTTGTGAAGAACTTTCAAGAACATCCTCAAAGCTTAATTCTCACCGACTCGATCGGAGATGTGCTTGAACGGCTCAACCCTGACGGACAGTACTGCATCGGGCAGGATTGCGGCATTTATTGGCGAGAAACTGAACCACCCGAACGGGGAGCAGAAGCACCGGATTGGTTTTACGTGCCAGGAGTTCCGCCCAAACTTGATGGAAAAATCCGTCGATCGTATGTGTTGTGGCGAGAATTTTTGTCGCCGTTAATTGCTTTAGAGTTCGCCAGCGGAGATGGAAGTGAAGAACGCGATCGTACCGCTTTATCTATAGCTGGTACAACTCAGAAACCTGGTAAATTCTGGGTCTATGAGCGAATCATGCGAATTCCTTACTATGGAATCTATGTGATCAATTCGGGCGCACTTGAAATGTACAGCCTAGTCAATGGAGCTTATGAGCAAATGACTCCAAATCAGCGCGGTCATTATGTGATCGTACCGCTCGGCGTTGAATTAGGACTGTTAGAGGGCAACTATCAAAATCAGCAAGGTCTTTGGTTACGCTGGTGGGATAACAATGGGAATCTGCTACTAACAGGACAAGAAGCCGCAGAACTTGAACGACAAAAGCGACAGAGATTGATTGAGAAACTACGATCGCTCAGTCCTGAAGAATTACAAAATCTAGGAATTGATCCAACTGACTTAACTTAACTGCACTTAATCGGGCTAAATTCACAATTCCTCAAGATTGGAGCGGTGCGATTTTCGGCATAATGAGAATCCGCACGCGATCGAGGCGACAGAAAATGCAGACTTTAGATAAGCCCCTAGAAAAACCTTTAGACGATAGTTTGATTATTGCAGGGCGAAAATTTCAGTCTCGCCTGATGACAGGCACTGGAAAATATCGGAATTTCGATGAGATGCGCCAAAGTATTGCGGCAAGTGGCTGTGAAATTGTCACCGTTGCGGTTCGACGAGTGCAAACGAATGCACCCGGACATGAGGGACTCGCAGAAGCACTGGACTGGAGCAAAATCTGGATGCTGCCGAATACCGCTGGGTGTCAAACCGCAGAAGACGCGATTCGAGTCGCAAGATTGGGGCGAGAAATGGCGAAACTCTTGGGACAAGAAGACAACAATTTCGTCAAGCTCGAAGTGATTCCCGATGCGAAGTATTTACTGCCTGATCCGATCGGGACTCTCGAAGCCGCTGAACAATTAGTGAAAGAAGGCTTTGCCGTTTTGCCTTACGTCAACGCTGATCCACTGTTGGCAAAGCGATTAGAAGAAGTCGGATGCGCTACGGTGATGCCATTGGGATCTCCGATCGGATCAGGACAAGGAATTCGCAACGCTGCAAACATTCAGATCATCATTGAGAATGCAAAAATCCCGATCGTGGTTGATGCCGGAATTGGAACCCCAAGCGAAGCCGCTCAAGCGATGGAATTAGGAGCCGATGCGCTGTTGATTAATACAGCGATCGCACAAGCAAACTATCCCGCAGCAATGGCACGCGCGATGAATCTAGCAACTGAAGCGGGTCGATTGGCCTATCAAGCAGGTCGAATTCCTGTGAAAGCCTACGCCAGCGCAAGCTCTCCCTCGACAGGCAGAATCAATTCGTAGGCAAAACTGGCTGTTGGAAATCTTAAGTTTTCATACTTAAGATTGAGAGCAATTACCCTTATTTTGATAAAGTTAACGAAACACTTAGGGATGATTGCTCATGCGATACGTCAAGGAAGAGAGTGGGTTGCTGAATAATTTTGCGATCGAGCCAAAAATGTACGAGGCAGAACCACCGACCCAAAATCAAAAACGCAACTACCTCATTCTCGGAATTGGTGGCGCAATTTTAATCGGAGGCTTGATGTTCGTTGCAGTTTCCGTATCCTAGCGCTGGCAAAATTTTTTGCTCACGGCAGATTTGAATCAACCAGGTCGCTTAATCTGTAAGTAACCTGGTTTTTTGATTTGAAATCTTAGGGAAGCGTATTTTTACATAAAACCCAGTTTCATCCTGAACATCTGCAAAAAGGGACGAAGAGATCAGTATCTCGTTTATACTGCGCTTGACAAGCGATTCCTGCGATGCTGATGTCTGTTGTCGATCGTTACTCCGCTCAAGATATTCCTGTGACCGAGATTATCTCTCAGGGTTCGTCGAGCCTAAACCAACAGATCTATCTCCGCTTACGGTTGGCGTTGAGTCTGAATCTCCGTCGGCAAATTTTGATTGCCGTTTGTGACGACGTAACCCTACGGAGCCAATTTGCGACCCAGCTTGAAACCGATGTCGCAACTGAACCTGTCTCAAATATCAGTTCGCGATTAATTAGTTTTGCACTTGATCTGAATAATCCAGATGTTCTAGAACAGATTCGGCAAAGCTTTGACCCTGGAATTGGGCTGTCAAATTTTCAGATTACAGGCATCGATCAGTTAACTCGGCAGCCCGTTCACATTCAGCGCACTTTTTTAGATTCGCTTTCGACGATCGCTCAACAGCTTCCCAATCTAGAATTCAATCTAGTCATTTGGGTGACTCGTCCCTGGTGTCGAGCAATTCAGCAATCTGTTCCAGAGTTTTGGAACTGGCACACAGGTTTATTTGAGTTTGAAGGTGATCCATTCGAGCAAAATCAAATTCAACCTGTATCGAAGAACGGCTCGTCAAATGGACATCGCAAATTAAAGCTGGATTCCGATCTAGCGGATTTTGTGCTGGCATCGGTGATGCAAATGATCGATCTTGATGATCAAACCGCATTGACGAAAGTTTTAGAAACAAATCATCCGGACACAGAACCGCTGCAAATCCTGCATCAGATTGAAGAGTTGCATCAAGCGCGATCGTCTGCTCCATCTCTCGCAGCGCTGTATCGACAACTCGGAGACTGGTATCGCGATCGACTCGATCCCGTTCGTCCCGCTGCTCAACATTTAACGATCGTGATTCGCGCCTATGAGCAAGCGCTGAAACTGGTAGACATGAAATCGGAAGAAGTTTCCGATTTGCTCAACGACATTGCTAATCTGTATTGGATCAAAGCCCGCAGTGGGAGCGGATCAGTTGCCACCAACTTAGAAAAGGCGCTGAAGGCTTATCAGTTTGCCCTCGATCGCACAAGTCCAGAACTTCAGCCGCAAACCTACGCCATGATTCAAAACAATCTGGGGTCGGTTTACAGCGATCTTGCCGTTCAGCGATCGCCCGAAGAGAATTTGCAATCTGCGATCGAAGCTTACCAAGCCTCAATTCAACATCGTTCTTTTGAAACTGATCCTGCCCGCTATGCTGCAACTCAAAATAATTTAGGCACTGCGTATTGGAACTTGGCACAGTATCGCTCTTCGATGATCAATCTGCAATCTGCGATTAATGCTTATAACGAAGCTCTGCGCTACTACACACCCGAACAAGAACCGCTCCACTATGCAATGCTTCAGAACAATCTAGGCACAGCTTACTGGAACTTATCGCGCTGTGATCAAGCGGTTCAAGAATTGGCAATGGCGGAAGATTTTCTGCACTTAGCGATCGGGGCTTATCGCGTTGCCTTAATCTACCGCACCCTCGAAGCGGCTCCGCTGGCCTACGCTGCCACACAGAACAATTTAGGAACCGCATACTGGCATCTCGCGAACCAAGAATCCACGCATCACGACGATCGATCAATTCATCTCCTTTGTGCGATCAATGCTTATCAAGAAGCGCTTAGTGCAGTGCAATATCTAGCTGCTGCAAGTACGCCTCACGCGCCGTCTCTCAGCTTTGATGTGTCGGCTACACACCATCACATTGGACTCGCCTACTATCGAACCGCGATCGATTCACACACCGAACTAAGCCTTCCAGAACGGACGAAATTCCTGCATCATGCGCTGAGACATCAAGTGCGATCGGCTCAAGGCTGGCAAGATCAACCTGACTTTCAATTGAGCGCTGTCGCGCAGTTTAGCCAGATTGTTAAAACCATCTATGATCGCGAAGGTATTCAGGGACAAACCCAAGCACTCTCACAGATTCCGCCTGCTTTCTTACCTCAAGTCATGCGGGAGCTTTAAGAAAAACAAACATTAAGTTGTACCAAACGGTAACTTAGATCACGATCTGCGGGTGTTAAAGTACGCGATCGTAAATCAGATTACCTCAACTAAAAATATTGGTTCCATGCTCAAAGACAGCGAATCCCTTCAAAGTGCCGCAGAAACCCGCGTTCGTGTTCTCAGCGAAGCGCTTCCCTACATTCAACAGTTCACTGGACGCACGATCGTAGTGAAATACGGCGGCGCAGCGATGAAGGACAGCACCCTGAAAGAAAAAGTCATCCGCGATGTCGTGTTTATGGCGTGCGTCGGGTTGCGTCCGATCCTCGTGCATGGAGGCGGGCCTGAAATCAATTCCTGGCTCAACAAATTGGGCATCGAAGCACAGTTTAAGAACGGATTACGGGTAACAGATGCCGCGACGATGGACGTGGTGGAAATGGTGCTAGTCGGTCGCGTCAATAAGGAAATCGTGGCGCTGATTAATCAGGCGGGTGGTTCGGCAGTCGGGCTATGCGGCAAAGATGGTGGACTGTTTGAAGCGCGTCCGGCAGACGAAGAAGGCATCGGTTTTGTCGGAGAAGTGACGCGCGTGAATCCTCAAATTCTCGAAACGCTGGTGAAAGATGGTCATATTCCGGTCGTTTCGAGCGTGGCAGCGGACGAACTCGGACAGGCGTACAACATCAATGCAGACACCGTTGCGGGTGAAATTGCAGCGGCATTGGGAGCCGAGAAATTGATTTTGCTCACGGATACAGCGGGCATTCTGCGCGATTACAAAGATTCATCGACGTTAATTCCACGCTTAGACATTCAGAAAGCGCGAAAACTGATTGATGACGGCATTGTTTCGGGAGGAATGATTCCGAAAGTGAATTGTTGTGTACGATCGCTAGCACAGGGGGTAAAAGCGGCTCATATCGTGGATGGACGAATGCCGCATTCGCTCCTGCTCGAAATCTTTACGGATGAAGGCACGGGTTCGATGATTGTCGGCTCAGAATTCATGATGTAGAGTCGGGCACTCTGAATTTACTGTTTGCATCTTTTCTGCCATGCCCACCAATCCAACTCCGATTAGCTACTCGACTGCGGCAAGATCACTCCCCTTGCAAACCAAACAGAAAGAAGATCAACTACCGATTCGCAATGATGCTTGTCGATCGCAGTTTCTTCTGCATTCTGCACCGACTCCGAAAGTGTGTCTGTTCTTTCACGGGTTTACCTCAGCTACGCATCAGTTTCTACCGATGGGGCGGATGTTTTACCAAGCGGGCTACAACGTGATCATTCCCCGATTGCCAGGGCATGGTTATGCGGGCGATTGGAACGGACAAAATCCGCCCCCCTTGCCGAAAGATGCAGACACCTACAAGCGATTTGCACTCGCATGGTTGCAGCAGGCTCAACGCTTTGGGGATAAAGTCGTGGTCGGTGGGCTGTCCGGTGGTGGGACATTGGCGGCGTGGTTGGCGTTGGAAAAACCACGCCAAATCGATCGCGCTTTACTGTTCGCGGCATATCTCAGCAGCAGCAATAAAGTGATCGATCTGTTTGTCAAAGTGCTTAACACTTATTTTGAATGGCAGAATGATCAACCTGGTGAGCCGATCGGCTATGAAGGTTTTACCTTTCCAGATCTGCGAGTCTTTCTCGATCTCGGTGGCGAAGTGTTAAAGCGATCGAAAAGTGCTGCGTCTCCGCCAATGTTTGTGATTTCCACCGAAGCTGATCGCGCTGTAAGCAATACGGATCACGAGACGTTGTTTGAAAATCTTTTAGTTCGTCAGCCGAAAACTTGGTACTACAGATTCGATCGGGCGCTCAATATTCCACATACGATGATGACCAAAGCCGAGGGCAACAATTGGGAAAATCTACTCAACGTGATGGCAAAAGCTTTTGTGCAGAGTGATCTGGCTTGGGCAGACATCGAAGAAATTGCCTACCGCATGACCGAGGGTAAGACCTGCGATCAAGCGGTTGCAGAACTAAAACTCACCAGCAAAGCCTCGCCGGATCTCCCTGCGTTAATGACGATGATCGATAAGCGCGAAATCGTGATCAAACGGAATCCAAGCTGGGGCAGTGATATTAGTTAAAGAATGAGAACCAATATCACTGCAATTGTTGTGGGGTAGGCATTTTGCTATGGGTGTCAGATGCTCATCCCACCTATTTTTTAGATGTCAACGGGCTGCTTGCCAGAAACAACAGGCGCGATCGCACTCAATTTCAACTCAGGATGATCTCCTTGAAGCTGCTGACAGTTCCACTCGTTACGGAAGAGTAAAACCGGACGTTCCCAACTGTCTTTTACCGCGAGCGTGTTGAAAATGCGACCAACTTTTTGCAGTGCGTCCCAACCGCCATCGACCCAACGCGCGACCGTGTACGGTAGATATTCGACCAGCGTTTCGACTCCGTATTCGTTTTGCAGCCTGAATTGCACCACTTCCATTTGCAGTTGTCCGACTGCCGCAAGAATCGGATCGCGTTTCGCTTCGTCTGCAGAATACATGATCTGTACTGCGCCTTCTTCGCGGAGTTCGGACACCCCTTTGCGAAACTGCTTGAATTTCGACGGGTTCGGATTTCTCAGATAAGCGAAGAGTTCGGGTGAGAAGCAGGGAATTCCTTCGTACTCTAGTTTTTGACCGTTGTAGATCGTGTCCCCGATCGCAAAAACGCCCGGATTATTCAACCCGATTACATCACCCGGATAGGCTTCTTCGATCACTTCGCGATCTTGAGCAAATAGCTTTTGAGGACGCGATAGACGCACCGTTTTGCCTGTTCTGGCATGGCTTACCACCATATCTTTCTCAAATTTCCCAGAACAGACGCGAACAAAGGCAACACGATCGCGGTGTTTTGGATCCATATTCGCCTGAAGTTTGAACACGAAGCCTGAAAATTCTGGATAAGTCGGTGCGATCTCGCCTCTGGTGCTGGCGTGCGTTCCAGGTTTCAAGGCGTAATCTAGGAAAGAATTTAAGAACAACTCAACCCCGAAATTTGTCATTGCACTGCCGAAAAAGATCGGAGTCATCCGACCGCTGTGAATCGCATCACGATCGAACTCTGAGCCAATTCCTTCGATCAGTTCCAATTCGTCTTTGAACTGATAGTAAACATCTTTGTCCAGCAGCGTTTCGATATTTGGATCGCCCAGATCAACGATCGTATCTCGTGCTTCGCGGCTTCCATGCAGACTCCGCTCAAACAAGTGAATCTTGCGAGTCCGTCGATCGAATACTCCTTTAAATTGATCGCCCATCCCGATCGGATAGTTCACCGCGTAGGTTTGCAGTCCTAACTCCTGCTCGATTTCGTCCATGAGATCGATCGGGCTACGTCCGGGACGATCGAGCTTATTCACAAACGTGAAAATCGGCAGCTCTCTCATTCGACACACTTCAAACAGCTTCCGAGTCTGTGGCTCTAAGCCTTTCGCCGCGTCGATCAGCATCACAGCATTATCTGCCGCTGCGAGCGTGCGATACGTATCTTCACTAAAATCTTGGTGTCCCGGCGTATCGAGCAAATTAATCTGACACGCCTGATACTCGAATTGCAGCACCGTGGACGTGATCGAAATTCCCCGCTGTTGCTCCATTGCCATCCAGTCCGAAGTTGCATGACGTTGGGCACGACGAGCTTTCACCGCTCCCGCCTCATGAATCGCTCCCCCGTACAGCAACAGCTTTTCAGTCAGCGTCGTTTTTCCGGCATCCGGGTGAGAAATAATCGCGAAATTTCGTCGCCGCTCTACGGCTTCCTGCAATTCGGGGTCAAGTTCGATCGACATTCTGTTTGCTCAGAGTTAGGCTTGTAATTGGCGACTGGGAAATCCCAATACATCACAATACTTTAAAGATAGCGACAAATTCGGTGCGTTTGTCGCTAGATTCAAAAGCGTTGAGTTGAATCGAACCAATGAGAACGACCGGACAGCAAAAACTTCTCTCTGCACTTTGTCATGGCTCAGTCTTTTTCAGCGCCACGCTGGTTTCAGTCGGAATCCCGATCGTCATTCTGCTAATTACGGACGATTGGGTAATTAAAGATAATGCACGTGAAGCGCTCAATTTCCATATCAATTTGTACGTATATGGGATTTTAGCAGGTCTTTTGGCTGTCACCGTCATTGGAATTCCAATCGCGATCGTGATCGGCGTTGGGCTTTTGATTTGTAGCTGGTTGCTGCCAATTCTCGCGATCCTCAAAGTAATCGATCGACCCGATCAACCGTATAGATATCCATTTATTCTGAGGTTACTGTAGCTTTACGCACCGTTCGTAACCACTTTGTAAAATCTTTATCGAGAGGTTCGATATTTACGGAAGTTTCCGAATAAAATGATCGCCGAGGGTACGTAAATCTACTCCTCAAAATTGGGTGCTTGTCAGAATCTACCGAAAGCAGTAATCAACGGTTTTGAGCGATCGCGAGGCGTTAGCAACACAGTGGATACAAGTATCGGGCAACGATGTTGCCTCGTTTTGAGTCGAATTTTGTCGGAACAGAAAAGATTGCGCGGCAGGAGAATCAACGATGGTTAGTTCTTTGCCCAATACGATCGATGCTTCAACAGCACTGCTCGACCCAGATTCTCAAAGAATTTCAGCGCGAACTGGGATCGGAGAAGAAAGCGTTCTATCTGCATTTCAACTCGGTAGCACTTCGACAACCGCCAATTTGCTCTCTCGCAATGCCTTTACTGGCGCAACCCAAATTTGGTCACTAAACGGCTCCAACGCAGCGACCCGCCAGGACTTACCGACCGAATCCGATGAAAACTGGCAAGTCGCCGGGATTGCCGACTTCAACCGCGACGGACAGCAAGATTTACTCTGGCGCAACTTCAAAACCGGAGGAGTCCGAATTTGGCAATTGAACAATGGAACAGTGGCGCAATCGATCGCGCTGCACACTGTCAATGATTTCGATTGGAAGGTACAAGGACTTGCAGACTTCAACAATGACGGCTCAACGGATGTCCTTTGGCACAATTTGCAGACGGGCGGTACTTCGATCTGGTTTCTCAACGGAACCAGCATTGTTTCTAAGCCGCTCATTGCTTCAACGGGTTCCGGAGGCTGGCGGGTTCAAGGCATTGCAGATCTCAACGTCGATCGCTCTCCAGATCTAATCTGGTACAACATCAACACCGCAGAAACTGTTGTCTGGGTGATGAACAATGGGGTACTAGGTCAAGGACTGTCTCTCGGTTCGGCTCCGAGTCTCGATTGGAAAGTTGCAGGAATGGGAGACTTCAACGGAGATCGCAATCCCGACTTATTTTGGCGCAACGATCGCACAGGTGAAACGCAATTTTGGCTCTACAACGGCACAACGCGATCGCAGATTAAATCAGGAACATCGATCGATTCCAGTTGGCAAGCCCTCAGCGCAACTGATCTTAATAAAGACGGCACGACTGATTTACTGTGGCGTAACCCATCGACCGGAGAACTCCTCGGCTGGTTTGTCCAAAACGGCAGTGTGAGCAATACCGCAAGCGTTCTAACCGAACCCGATTTAGATTGGCAACCGATTGCGTTGTATGAACGTTCTGCCTCGCTGCTGAACACTCCAACCCAATTAATCTCACGCACTGGAACCATAACCGGGAGCGATAGTTTTGCAACGGCTGAGATTCAGACTCCGATCTTCTCTCAACGCGATCGCGTTGATGCTGGAAACTTGAGTGATTTTTACCGCTTTACGATCGGGCAATCCGGCATCTTTACCGCTGGGCTAACTGCACTGACTGGAGATGCAGATGTCCGGTTGATTCAGGATACAAATGGCAACGGCGCGATCGATAACGGCGAAATTCTCGCTTGGCAATGGGAGCGCGGCACGACCAATGAGTCGATCCGGCGATTGATTGCGCCTGGAACTTACTTTGTGCAGGTTCTCAACTACAACAATCAAACCGCCGACTACACCGTTTCTACAGGCTTTACTGCTGCTGCTAGCGACGATCAGCAATTCAAAATTGAGCTAAATTTTGCGGATTCGCTTGCGGGACTGAGTGCAGCGGCGCAAGATGCGATCAATCAAGCGGCGCGATTCTGGGAAGGAGTGATTCTCAATCGCAGTGCAATCACACGATCGAACATTTTACCGATCGCGCTAACAGGTGAAAATCTCGTGTCCCAAGATGGCATCGCGGACACCGGAACTCTTGCTCTATCCGGCCCATCCCTGACGCTAGACACAGCGGACAACATCGTAATTACGCGCGGCAGCAGTACTCTAAACATCCGTAAATTCGCTGAGTTCAACGCCAATCCGATTTATCTGCGCGATATCATGATTCATGAATTCGCTCACGTCTTCGGCTTCGGCACAGTCTGGGAACCGCTACAGTTCTCGTTCTCTGACGGCTCAACGCTGCTTGCAGGGAAGAACTGGATTAACCGTACAAGCGTCACTTATCGCGCAGACAGTTATGCAGGAACGGCTTACGGCGATCTGCTTGGAACCTTCAAACCGACTGCAATCCCGATCGAGCCGCAGATCTTCTATCACTGGGACGAAACGCGATTCGATACGGAACTGATGACCCCGTTTGCTGAGACTCCAGGTGTAGTGATGCCGATGAGCAGTTTGACCTTGGGAGCGCTGCGCGATCTGGGCTGGAATGTGAATTTTGGCGCAGTTCAACCGTACACGCTGCCTACAGTTCGGACTGCAACGCTTTCTGAAGGCTCGACTGATGCAGATCCCACCAGCGAAATTCAGCGATCGACTTCTACCCTTGCTGCTTACAAATGTGCTTGCGGTCGCTGTCTCAGTTCTGTCCGCACCCAACTGATTTCGCCAACTTTAGTGGATGCGATCGCAGCTTAAACACAAAACTGCCCTGAACTCAGATGAGTTACAGGGCAAGGGACAGTTAAACGCTGTATTTATTATGGCGAGGCACAACCAGGATCAAGCGGCAAGTCTGGGACGGTTGTTAGAGTGTCCATTGAGTTCTATGCGATCGAGCTAAAACCACGCACACTAAGAAAGCCAGTGTGGGCTGGAATCCTGAGAATTTATTGCTCGTTCATTGGACAGTGTGTAGATAACCCTTCGTATCTGAAAAGCAGCTTTCGGGCTGCTTTTTTCTGTTTGCTTGTCTTTTTTTGATGAATTGTACTGAGATCGATATTTGCCAGTACACTAGACGCGATCGAGTTTTTTCGCGCTATGCAATTTCTTTCCCCGCTGTACGCCGTTTTTCTACTTTGTGTCATTGGGGTGTTCTGGTCAGTGCGATCAACCTGGCTGCGATCGTGGCTGTTATTTCTCACCAGTTTGGTTTTTTATGCCTCACTGCAAGCGCAGTATATTCCGCTGCTACTCGTGGCGACGGTGATCAACTACTGGCTGGGGCGGGCGCTGGGCGTACCGCCGGATTGGAGAATTGAAGATTGGCAGTTTGCTCAAGCGGATTGGAATCAAAGACGTCTGCGGGTGCTGTGCGGCGGGATTTTTCTCAACGTGCTGCTGTTGCTGGGGTTTAAATATGTGCCGTTTATCTTTTCAACGATCGGCGCGACGTTTAATCTGCCGAACTTTCAGCAAAGCGCAAATTGGGCGGATCTCAATCTGATTGCACCTTTGGGGATCAGCTTCTTTTGCTTCGAGTGCATTGCTTACTTAGTCGATGTGTATCGCGGTGCGCCTGCGGCTCAGGGCTTTCTTGATTTTGCGGCGTATAAGTTGTTTTTTGCAAAACTAATTTCAGGCCCGATTACGCGATATCACCCATTTGCAGGGCAGTTCAGCGCGATTCAAGCGCCACAAATGCCGCAGATTACTGAAGGATTATGGTTAATTGCTTGCGGTGCGATTAAGAAAGGACTGGTTGCCGATCGCTTAAATGGATTGGTCAATCTTAGCTTTGACAATATTCAGCGAGCGGGAAGCACTGATGTCTGGATTGCGATCGTCGCTTACGGCTTGCAGCTTTATCTCGACTTCAGCGGATATGTGGATGTGGCGCGGGGAAGTGCGTTGCTATTAGGAATCGAGCTACCAGAGAACTTTAATTTTCCTTATCTCACAACGAGTCTGGCTGATTTTTGGCGGCGCTGGCACATGACGCTGGGCGACTGGCTGCGGAACTATCTTTATTTTCCACTGGGCGGATCGCGACAGGGATTAGTACGGACTTGCTTGAACTTGATTATCGTGATGCTGATTGCGGGAATTTGGCACGGGGCGGCGTGGGGCTTTGTCGCATGGGGCGGAATTCACGGTTTGGGGCTAGCGATTCATCGGTTGAATCATGCGATCGCAAAACGATTTGAGTGGGTTGAGGTTCTCTGGGCGAGTTTGCCGGGTGTGATTGTCGGATGGGCACTCACTCAGACGGTGGTGTTTGTGTCTTGGTTATTTTTCCGATTGCCCAATGTCGATTCGGCTTGGAAAGTGGTGCAGCGGTTGTGGGGGTATTCTGCTGATGTACAGTATGCTCAAAAAGTTTATGGAGAAGCCGTGGGGCTGTATCCGCCTCAGATTGCGATGATTTTTGCCGCGATCGGGCTAATCATGCTCTTAACTTACGTCTTCCAGCGAGGACTAAAGCTGAATCTCACTTGGCATTTAAAACTGTTGCTGGTTCCGCTGTGCTGGTATGCGGTATGGCAACTTGCGCCAGAAGCAGGAACTCGATACATTTACTTTGATTTTTAGGTACTTTGATTTTTAGGCGGATGAATCTGTTTTTTCTTGCATGATGAAGAGTGGAGTACCTGCAATTCCTATGAAAAACCAACGATCTGAGGAAACGGTTGTCGATCGCACATCGGATTCTGATGTGACTGAGATTCGACATTGGGGAACGGTGACGCTTTTAGAAGATGCCAAGCGATATCGCATCAATCGGATTGAGATCAAGCCTGGAGCGCATATCAGTACTCAAATGCACTATCACCGCAGCGAACACTGGATCGTCGTGTCTGGAACTGCAAAAGTAACGTGCAATGGTGAAGAGAAAATGGTGATGCAAAAGCAATCTACCTATGTCCCGATGGGAACGCCGCATCGCGTGGACAATCCTGGGGTGATTCCGCTGGTAATGATTGAAGTTCAGAACGGCGAGTATCTCGGTGAGGACGATATTATTCGATTTGAGAAAGATCCAAATAGTTGAAGCGATTTGTCATTCAGCTCGTCAAAAACGGGTAGAGACGTATCGTGTCTCTACCCGTTTTTATGTAAGCCTAGCGTTTATCAGCAAGAATCTAACGAATCTTGCTATCCTCGATTTCGATTTGAGTCGGGGGTAATTTGGGTGCATCTTCGGTCTTGGTAGAAGTCTTCGATCGAGCTTCTCCCGCTTCTCTCACCATGTCTGTGGCTTGCTTGAGCAAATCCTTCAGCATTCGTCGAACCTGCCGTTCTCGTTGTGCCAGAGCGACCCCTGCTTCACCGATCTTTTGATCGAGGTCTGCCATTTTCTGATCCGCTTGCGTCTTCGCAGTTTCCGCTTGTGGGCGGGCTTGGTCGTACCACCCTTTCGCTTCGTCTAAATGAGCTTGAGCGCGATCGTGATAATCTTCGGTGCGCGCAGCCAGATTCGCTCTTAGGATCGCTAATTGCGCTTGAACTTGGGCATATCGTTTTTTCAACAAATCTGCTTCCTCACTGTTGCGGATCGACTCGATCGCGGTTTCAATCTGTTCCCGAACTTCAGCCGACATCTCTTTCGCGGCATCTTTCAGCCCGTCCATGCCCGCTTCGACTTCTTGTTCAAGTTCGTCTTCTTGCTCATTCAATTGAGCTTGCAGGCGCTTCACTTCCGCTTCCGTTTCCGCGATTTGCTGTTGACGAGCGCGGCTAATTCCTTCCATCACACCTTCGACTGAGGCGGTAATGTCTTCTTTAACGTGCGTGCCACTCTCTTGCAGACTGGTTGCAGCACTCGAAAACGCATCTTTTACGATCGAGCGAACATCAACGGTTCCCGCTTTTATTTCTGACGTGATTTGAGCGATTGCATTTCGCATAATGTCCCGAATGCGATCGGCTCTAAGCTGTCCGACTTCTTTTGCTTGCTTGAGGTCGGTTGAAATCTTTTCCTTGACAGAATTAGACATAGAATCCTCTAATTAAAAGCTTATCAAATCTCTGCCTTCAGTCTGACGTAGTATTCTGCAATCTTCCTCTTTCTTAAGGCTAATAAAAAAGCTCCTGATGAAATATCAGGAGCTAACCTTTAGATCAGAAAGAGACGAGCAAGCCGAGTTTAGATTGCGAGTCTAATCAATCAGACGAAAAATTAGAATCGTAGACCTACACCACCAACTACGCTGAGTGAACCAGCGCCGCTACCTTGATAAGCGTTGATGCCATATTTTGCATCGCTATAAACAACAACGCCTTTTGCAACTTCCGATTCAACACCTGCCGAAATAACGGCGGAATCTTTGTTTCCAACTTGAGAAGTTTGACCGTCTTTTTGCACGAATCCATAACCTGCACCCAGGTAAACGTTCGTGTTTCTAGCAACAGGAAGATCATAGGTTAGTGAAGGAATGACCACGCTGTTGTTGCCATCAAACATGACAGAACCGCGAACAGAAACAGGTGCGTTTGGAACTGCAAATCGGCCTTGAATATTTCCGCCAAATTTAGCTTCGTCGTTGCCGCGTCCACCGTTCGTTACACTACCGCCAACACCTGCGCCCACATAGCTTCCATCGAAGCGGACGGGTTGAGCAGAAGCGGAACCAGCGAGGAACAAAGGAGACAAAGCGAGAGCAGAAAGAGCAGAGAGAGTTGCGACCGATTTAAGAGAGAGTTTCATTGCTTTTCCTAGAGTAACGAGCGTTCTTGGTTTAGGGTTTTCTTACTTTTAATGTCGTAAGAGGAGCTTGGTTTGTTCCTGAATTTTCAGAGGTTTCTCGACTCGATTGAAGGGATCTACTTCTTAAGAAAGAGCTTCTGTTTGACAAGTGAGAAACGCTGAATTATTTCTGGATGAACCTTGAGAAATCAGCTACAAACCGTATTGATTTCTCATATATAAGGTATATCGCGGGGAGTTTTGAACTGTCTTTAAAGATGGTCTGTTTTGCAAGTGTCACATAACAGAAAGTGCCAGTTATCTCTCTTTCTAAATAGCAAAAAAAATAAGGGCATTCTTAGCAGTTTTGCTGAAGAAAACACCCTTTATAAATTATTTTTAGGCGTAAAGATTGGCGTTGAAGTTCGGTTTTCCGTATTCTTAGATTGAGAAGTTTCTAATCCGAGTGACTGAGAATAACTACGCAGATGCGATCGTGCTTTTCGGAAACGATAGACAATTAATCTCAGTTCGATTCAACCTTGCGCTTTGGGCTGAAGTTTGGGCTAGCAAAACTGCAATTTAGGCGTTGCTAAATTGCAAGTATGTTCTCTACGTTTGAATCGTTATTGCCCTCGCCCTGGCGATGCTACTGTGTACACATAAGTCGATTGATCTGTGATTGCCTAGACCTCTCGCCCCCTAAATCTCCCATTCTGGGGGACTTTGAGCGGAAAAAATTTCCAGAACGCTAAGGAGTTTCCCAGCCCCCTAAATCCCCCAACTTTGGGGGATTTAGGGGGCTGAAGCCGACCCAAACAAAGCGAGAAACGACTTGTGTGTACACAGTAGTTCTTGGGAATGAGGGCAAATTCCTGCCATTATTCAGCAACGCTAAAAAACCGCTGCTACACCTCTTAGATGCAGCAGCGGTATAAAAGGTTCCAAGGAGTTCGTTCTAAGCAGTTGCTCCGACTAAACCAGCGCGTTGAGGCAGTGAATTTCTCAATCGATCGCCGTATAGCGCCAGCGCATTCCCGTTGAGCAGCAATTCGAGATGATCGCAATCGTAATTCGTCACTTGAGCTGCCGATCGCACACAGTCGCGCAACACGCCATCCCAGTGCCCGTAGTCGCCAGAGAAACACGCCAATCGCTTACCCATTTCGCCCATTGCGGCAGGGAGATACGCAGGAGCCGGATCATCTGACTCAAACGACGTGAAAATCTGACCTCGATCGAAGTATTCCATCGGATCGCGATGTCTTAGCTCGAAGTGTTCATATAGGCTAGCATCGTCGATTTTGCTTGGATCGTGCTGTTTTGTCCACAGCAAATCAAAAAGGTTTTTCGCCTGAGTGACGATGCTACTACTATTGTGTACGCCGCGTTCTTGAATCATCAGTTTCGTAAACTCGATCGCAGACGGGCGATAGGGATGTTTCGGATCAAAGTCGCGAATCCGTTTTTCCCAATGTTCGTGGAAGGAATGTGCCAGATCGGGGAGCCAACCGCAGCCGCCTTCGAGAAATCCCACACGCAAAGTTGGGAAGCGCTCGAACACACCGTCGAATACCATGCGGGCGAGAGCTAACTGCTGCTGATTGCGCTGCACAAAAATGTGGCTCAACACAAAAGTTTCAGTGTGATCCGACAAACCGCCGACCATGTAAGAACCGGGTCCACCATGAATACCGATCGCGACATCGAGATCAACCGCTGCCTGCAAAATTGGTTCAAAGTCAGGATGAGAAATCGTTTTGCAAGTCCGAATTTCAGGAAAGGCTTCAGGCGCTTTCGGATGCGGGACTGCAATATTCGGGGGAACGGCGACCGCGATTAAGCCAAGTTCTTCCACACAGCGACGCAACTCTTTCACCGATTCTTCGACATCCTGAATCGGCAGAACTCCGATCGCTTTGAGGCGATTATCGTAACCCCGACAATCATCTGCGATGTAGTTGTTATAAGCTTTGCAAAGTGCGACGGCTAAATCTCGATCGAGATAACTGCCAAAACTGAGATTCCAAGTTCCATAAATTACCTGCACATCGACCCCTTCTTGATCCATGTGTTCGATGCGGGTGCGGTTGAACACGGCTCCTAAAGTCGTTTCCGGGTGCAGATTGCGAAATCCACCCTTGCCCAACCCTTGGGGCTGAGGAAATAGGCGAACCAAATCATTTTTTCCAGTTGCGGGATTGAAATCTACAATCCGCATCCGTTGATCACCTAGATTATCAACGATTAAAGTCACACGATCGCGATATTCAGGTTCAATATAATCGCGAATGATCAGGGGATTTTCAAGCTTATGAGCATCAGCATCAATCACGAACGTGCCGTTATACATTAACAAGGTCTCCAGTGTGAATGTTACGAGTGAGCGTTGAAGCGTTTCAGAAGTTGTCGAAAGCCAAACCAGTGATCGAACGACCAGGACAAAGAAGCTAGAATCGTAATACCGGGATATTTGACAAAGGCGGGTTCATTCCTTTCAAATACTGCGTGTCCTCCCAAAGCAAATACTTGGGTAAGAACTAAACACACAATCGTCCACCGCCAGTCAATAAATAAGAGAATGACCGCAGCGATCGCGAGTGCGTTAGTTAAGTGATGCAGTACTTGGTTAATTGGATGCTGATGCGAGGCGACGAAGTGCGCTTTCGCTTCCCGAAAATAGCTCATGACTGCCCTCCAAGCGGATACAGTTTCACGAACAATAGCACAAGAAAATCGATCGCTGGAGCGAATCAGAAATTTGTAATTTGGCAGTCGCAATTCGTAATTTTAGGCAATACAAATCAATGTGAACTAGCTCACTGCCGCGATCGCAGTTTCAGCGCTCCAGGTTTTCGGAATCACATATTGTTTGATCAAATCACTGCGATGCTGGAACACCGTTTCTTCGTCGTATAGTTTGCCGGATTCCGCTGCTTGCCGAATCAAATTGCACAATTTAGCGCGATCGCGATCTAATGCCATGATTTGATCCGCTAATGCCGTCTTATCACTCAAGGGTGTGAAAATCCCGCCGCCATGCTGTGCTACTAGTCCGCGCGGGTAGGGACTGTCATAGCCAACGATCGGTAATCCAGACACTAACGCTTCAACCAAACATCGGGGAGATTCCGGCGTTTTGTGACAGAACATAAACACATCTTGTTGCTGCATGGTGTCGAGCATCGAAGCGCGATCGCTGACAAACCCGCCAAATGTAATCAGATCCGAAATTCCCAGCGCTGCGGCTAATTGCTTCATTTCGTCGAGAAGATGCCCATTTCCTAACCACGTTGCTTTGAGATTGATGCCTCGCTGATGGAGTTGGTGGACAATCTCGATCCACTCAAGCGCTCCTTTCATTTCCACCGCGCGACCGACGTAACATAGGTTAAGCGGCTCGTTCTGCATTAAGCGATCGAGCTTTTTGTTTAAGCGATCGGAACTGATTTGATCCGATTTTTGCGTGTGAATGTCATAGACGCAGTGTGGATTCCGACTCAAGGGCGCATAAGCGGTATAGCAATCCTGCCCTTGAAAAAGTCCGACTTCACTTTGCCGAATCAGATGATGAATGTAGCGCTTGGTAATCGGCAGCGTCAGCGTTTCCTTAATCTTTGTCTTTACCGAAGTCTCTTCCTTCAGCAATCGTCGAATCACTTCATATTCGACCCGATCTGCCCACATTGCATAAGAGCGCTTCAGCCGAATTGCCTCCGAACCTGCCACACTCGCCCAATCGCCAATCCAAACCGAGGGGGCAAAACAGAGATACTGACACTCCTGGATTTTGGCACTTAACAAGCTCCGCACTCTCGCATAGTGGCGGACATAATTTACGGGTTTGTACCCATAGGGCAACGGAACTAATTCGATTCGATCGGCGCACGGCAACTCTTCGATCGCTCTCCAAGTTTCCGTTTTGGAAAGCTCTTGGGCTTGTTTATCGGGTAAAACCGGAGCCGCCATCACTAGGCGATCGAAATGCTCAACCCACCGCACTAAGCCATCGCAGGTTTGTTCATCAAGTCCATACCGACCATTCACCACACGAAACGGAACGGGTACTACAAGTAACAAACTGGTATCCATATCAAGAAAATTCCTGCTTTAGATTGCGATCGATGCTCGTTAGATCCGTAGATCCACGATTACCACTCAAGGAAATAATCAACCTTCGGTAAAGCACCTGAAGGCATTTTTTATCAAACGCACATGGAAAAGCAAGTATTTTGAATTTTTTCTAGAATTGCCCCCCAAATTTGAATTTGCGTGTAGTTACTCAGTATTGATACGGATTTGCGATCGAGAAAACATTGATGAAAACAATATAGAACTGAGCTTGACATCAGTGGACTGTAAATTTTGCATCAAGCAACTCAT
This sequence comes from Phormidium tanganyikae FI6-MK23, assembly GCA_019359175.1. Taxonomy (GTDB): domain Bacteria; phylum Cyanobacteriota; class Cyanobacteriia; order Leptolyngbyales; family Leptolyngbyaceae; genus Leptolyngbya; species Leptolyngbya tanganyikae. The sequence goes on along the minus strand of JAHHHU010000001.1, from coordinate 64,888 downwards.
TCGGATATCAAGCGAAAACGCCTGATTCTTAGCGGAAGTTCCTTAAATCAGGTGAGAAAAAATTGTTTCTTTAAATACTCGATCGAATTTTGCAAGATTTCCATGAACTTACGGATAAGTCGCCTGCTTCGATGCAAAATGAGGAGGAAATTCTACGGAAGCGTGACGCGATGCGGCTGCAATCTCTACTCCCGCTGGGTCTTGGACTGTTACTTTCTAGCTGTAACATCTCCGGAGTCGATGCGGGCAATAGTCCCCAAATCAAAGTCAATCAGGCTTATCTCGTCAAGCCGGATATTCTCGCCGTTCAGATCAATACGGGCGAAGCCATTCACGCGAAACAAACTCCGTACAAACCGCAATCCGGCGATCGTATCGAGCAACCCCGCCCTATCGATGAAGATTGGGTGATTCGCAACGGAAAAGCGATCGGTTCACTCGTCGGTAAGCAGCGCAACGTTTTCTACCCGTTTGATCAGTTCGTTTCGTCTGCGTTCGATCCGCACTGGGCAGACCGGAGTACGAGCTATCGGATCACTTCATCAGACGACTCCACATTTTCATCGGCGCTCAATCCCACCACGGTTTACCGCAAATCCAAACCGACCGATATGGCACGCGTCGGTCAGTGGAAGTTCGAGTTTCCAATGGCGCACGTCATGTATCTCAAACTTCCGAGCGCACTCAAAGCCGGGAAAACTTACCAAATCAATTTCCCAAACAGCAAAGTTGAGCCGCTCACCTTTAAATATGAACCGAATGTCAGCCGGACAGAAGCCATTCACGTCTCTCATACCGGCTTTGCACCTCAAGATCCGGCAAAAGTTGCGTTTCTCTCGACCTGGATGGGGAGCGGCGGACGGCTAGAGTACGGCTCAGGGCTTGGCTTTTCGGTGATCGACGAGAAAACAAACCAGAAAGTATTCACTGGAAAAACGCAGCTATCGCGCACCAGCCAAGAAAACGAAGATCCACGATCGCGCAATTACACAAACACCAATGTGTATCTGATGGACTTCACTAAAGTCCAAGCTCCCGGAAAATACCGCGTCTGCGTCGAAGCGATCGGGTGTTCCTTCTCGTTCCAAATCAGCCCAGATGCCTGGAAAAACGCCTTCTACATCTCAGCGCGTGGACTATACCATCAGCGCAGCGGCATGGCGCTAACAGAACCCTATACCAAGTGGACACGACCGCGCCCCTTTCATCCGAAAGATGGGACAACGGTATATGAATCCACTGCACCGATCTCCAGCGTTGATCAAGGAATTGGTTCAGCCGAATTTGTTAAAAAACTTGCAGAAACAGAAACTAAGCGCGTTGTTCCCGATGCTTGGGGTGGTTATTTCGATGCGGGAGACTGGGATCGGCGGATTCAGCACGTCGAAGTTTCACGACACCTGATCGAACTCGACGAACTGTTTCCAGCTTACTTCGATCGAGTTTCGCTCAATTTGCCAGAGTCCAAAAACGGCTTACCGGATGTGATCAACGAAGCGCTGTGGACGCTCGATTTCTTTCGGCGGATGCAAACGGCTGATGGAGGCATTCGCGGCGGAATTCAGTCGCAGCGCGATCCCAGGCTCGGTGAAGCCAGTTGGCAGGAATCTTACAAAGTTTACGCCTACGCGCCAGATATGTGGTCGAGCTATCTGTACGCTGGAGCCGCCGCACGAGTGTCCAACGCGCTGAAGTCGAGAGATGCCAAACTCGCGCAAACTTATCAAGAAAGTGCCTTACGTGCGATGACATACGCAGAACGAGAAGCCGCGAAAACTTCAGTCAGTAAATCCGTCCGCGATAGCCGAAATCTAGCGGCTCTAGAGCTTTTCCGGCTCACGGGCGATTCTTCCTGGCATCAACTCTTTTTGCAAAGTACCGTTTTCAAAGATCCGAAACAAGAAGCCATCGTTTGGGACGAACACGATCAGCGCGATGCTGCCTTTCTGTATGCCCGGATGCCTAAAAGTTCAGTCGATCCCGCTGTTCAGCAAAATGCGATCGCTGCCCTAATTCGAGATGCAGATGCCGCTTTAGCCGTCAGTGAGCAAACTGCCTTCAAATGGTCGAAAGATCTTCCGTATAATCCGCTGGGCTGGGGGAGCGGACTCGGTGCGCCTAAAGGAATCCCGATCGTGCGTGCCCACTATCTCACCCAAAACGCAAAATATCTGCGATCGGGCGTTCTCGCGACTCAGTTCGCCCTGGGAGCAAATCCCGACAATATGACTTACACGACCGGACTCGGCTACCGCAGCCCCAAAAATCCCTTGATCCTCGATCAGCGAGTGCAAGGAGTTGACCCGCCACCCGGAATTACCCTGTACGGACCCTACGATCCGGTGTTTTATAGCAAAACCTGGACGATCGACCTTTTCAAAGATGTGATGTTTCCTGCTCCAATGGATTGGCCCGCCACCGAATCGTATTTCGATATTTTTCTGTTCCCGATGGCAACAGAATTTACGGTGATGCAATCCATTTCTCCGACCGCCTATCTCTGGGGCTATCTAGCCGCCAACACCGCAACGCCAGCAAGAAACACTCGATAAACAAAACATGACGAATTCGCTCAAACAGTTAGCTATCCGGGGTGCATTTTGGACGATCGCGGGCTACGGAAGCCGACAAATCCTCCGACTCGGCAGCAATCTCATTTTGACGCGCTTACTGGTGCCAGAGTTCTTTGGACTAATGGCACTGGTCAACACCGTCAAAATGGGGATTGAACTATTTTCCGACTATGGCATCACCCAAAGCATTATTAACAATAAGCGCGGCGATGATCCGGTTTTTCTTGATACTGCTTGGTCGCTGAAGGTGATTCGCGGCTTTCAGATTTGGGGTTTGAGTTGGCTATTAACCTATCCGGTTGCTCAGTTCTACAAAGCGCAAGATCCTCAAGGCGAACTGATGGTACTCCTGCCCCTTGTTGGATTTACAGCAGTGCTAGATGGATTTGGTTCTACCGCGTTGTTGAGCTGGGAGCGAAATATTGAAGTTCGCAAGTTGATGATTTATGAGTTGCTGCTCACGGCATTCACTTTAAGCTGTCTCATTTTGTTGTGCTGGTGGAATCCGTCGGTTTGGTCGTTGGCGCTTGGAAATGTGGTCGGATCGGGGATGCATATGTTGTGTAGTCACTTCATCGATCCAACACAGCGCAACCGCTTCCGCATGGATCGAGAGATTCTTAAGGAAATTCAGAATTTTGGTAAATGGGTAGCGGTGGCATCTTCGATCATGTTTGTAGCGGATCAAGCCGATCGCTTTATTTTGGCAAAGCTGCTGTCGTTTGAGAAGTTGGGCGTTTATACGATCGCTTACACGCTTGCGAGTATTCCGCGCGATGTGATTCGAGAGTTGAGCGGTAAGGTGATTTATCCCGCGATTTCTAAGCAGTTAGATTTACCGCGATCACATTTGCGCGAAAAGATTGTAAAACAGCGCTGGTTATTGCTGCTCGGTTTAGCAGTGCTGCTTGCGGGATTGACCACCTGTGGCGATTGGATCATTATGCTACTGTATCAAGGCAGAAATAAACATTGGGATCAGTACCAGCAAGCGACCTGGATGATGCCGATTCTCTGCTCTGGAATTTGGTTTTCAGTCTTGTTCTACACCACTAGCCCCGCACTGATGGCAATTAGCAAGCCTATGTACTCGGCGCAGAGTAACTTTGTCCGGTTCGCCATGATTGGGATCGGGATGCCGTTAGCGTTTTCTAAGTTCGGAGAACTCGGCGCGATCGTCGTAATTGCAATGAGCGATTTGCCGCTTTATTCGGTGAATCTCTACGGCTTAAATCAAGAAAAGCTCTCGTGTACGATGCAGGATTTGTACTGTACCGCGTTCTTTTTGGCGATCGTGTCGCTGTTCCTGCTGACTCGCTACTCACTGGGCTTAGGGGTCCCGATTCATCTCTTACTGCAAGGATCTTAAGTTTTACCAGTGAACTTGTGTCCGCTCGTGCAACACTCGACCATAAACTGCTTCGGTCTGTTGTGCGAGTTTGAACCAGTCAAACCGTCGGGATAAATCTTCGTAGGCGTTATTCACGAGCGATCGCGCAAACTCTGGACGCTTTAAGACTTCCAGAATGCCCCACGCGATCGAGTCCGAATTGTTTGCCCAACTCACGATCCCTGTTCTACCATGCCGCACCACTTCCGGGAATCCACCCGCATCCGACACGACGACGGGGACTCTTGCCGCAAAGCTTTCGAGTGCCACGATTCCGAACGGTTCGTATAGGCTTGGAAAAACTGCACAATCCGTGATCGTTTGAAAGCGATCGAGTTCATGATCGGGCATAAATCCCGCGAAGAAACAGCGATCCCAGATGCCTAGATCCTTCGCCTGCTGTTTCAGATGTTCCGTGTGTCCGCCGCCGATAAAAACAAACTTCACCCGCTGATTCATGTCATGCAGAATCTTCGGAGCGGCTTGAATTAAGCCAGAAACCCCTTTTTCATAAGTCATTCTGCCAACGTAGTAAACGATCTTCTCGTCATCGAACGCAAAACGCCGCCGAAACTCCCAGTAGTCGAACGTCGGATCAAGCTGCTTCTTCTCGCGCCGAATCCCGTTGTACACAACATCAATTTTATCCCACGGCGTAAATAAAGTCTGCTCAACTTCCCGCCGCATAAAATTCGTGCAGACAATCACGCGCCATGCTTCATGCGTCAGCACCCGTTCTTTAGCATGAATGTATTGCTGGGTTGAGTTGAAGATTCCGCCATGTCGCCCGTGTTCCGTCGCGTGAATCGTTGCTACCAGCGGCACTCGAAAATGATGTTTTAGCGCGATCGCGGCATCCCCAACCAGCCAATCATGCGCGTGGATCACATCGAACCCGCTTTCTTCCAGCATCAACTTACCGCCATGCTGTCCCATGCTGTCATTCATCGCACAGACCCACTGGAAAAAATCCTCATGCTTCGGCACAGCGACCCGATGAACCTGCACCCCATCCACCACTTCAAAGTGCGGCGCTTGCCCAAACTCCACTGTAACTAGCTGAATCTGATGCCCCAATTTCACCAACTCCGGGTAAAGCTCCCCAACGTGGCGTGCGATCCCGCCCACAATTCGAGGTGGAAATTCCCAAGTCAGCACCAAAATCTTCATCGCTCTCAATGCCCTTTACCGCGCGGTATGTTTCACTGTACTCGCTTTGAGTGCCTTCGTTCACCTGTGTCCCAAGCTACAGAATTGAATCTTTCAAGACAAATTTATGATTTTATCAGCTCGTTTTATCGAAAATTCAGTAAAACTCGATGCTACAAAAAAAACTCAGTATGGTACAACAATGACGCGATCGACATTTCCGCGATCATCTGTATTCATTGGAAACTAAAGAACCTAACCCAAGCGCTCTATTCTCGTCTTGCTTTGATCAAGGTTTAATCAAAGTGTTCTTGGGCACTCAAACTAGGGCAAAATGGGTATCGGGGTTATCTATAAACAATCTGCTGCGATGGAGTTGAAAGAGGCGATATGAGCATTGAAAAGATCGTTGATCAAGCCCTTCAAGATGGCTATTTGACACCAGCGATGGAAGCCGAAGTAGGGCGCATCTGCGATACCGCCTCGGAACTGTCGATCGAAGAATATATGGCGCTTGATCGCTTGATGGGGGCGTTGCTGACTGGGGAAGTGGTCGCCGTTCCTCGGAAGCAGTTCATCAATGTGATGGAAGAATTGGTCTTGACCGAGGCGATCGCGCGAGTCGCAGAAATTGAGGCAACCAGCGATCGAACTTTAGATCTGGGCGATATTGCTGCTTATGCGTTAAACCGTTTGCCGCCGCTTTACGCTACGACCGAAGAAGGCGCGAACTATCAGCGGCAACACGCGAAAGAAGGTTTGCAGGGCGTGATTTCCCAGCGAGTGGCAGAAGCGATCGCGAAGAACCTCGACAAACCAGATTTCTTCCCAGAGCGTCAGATTTTAGGAAAAAGCTCCAAAGACGAAATTCTTACGCAAGTCAGCAGCTTGTTACAGGCATACGCGCCGAGTTTCGAGCCGGAACCGCAGCGCTAGATCTTCCTCAATCAAATTCGGGGAGCCTTTTGCTCCCTATTTTTATGGGCGAGTTTGCAGTCCAAGATAGCGAACGCTCGGAAATCCTTCTGTCAAATCTTGCCAGAAGCGATCGCGCAATTCCTCCGGATACACAGTGATTTGATCGAGTTCAGTGCGCTTGAACCAGCGGAGTTCGGTGATCCAGTCGGATTCGGGCGAAGTTGGGGGAAGATGTTCGAGTGTGGGTGTTCCAGAAAAGCGATCGACGACACAGAAGAATTCGCAGCTTCTAACATCCGATTCACCATCATAGAATTCTCGAATGTAAGCAACTCGTGACAAACTCGCAGCGAGTCCAGTTTCTTCAAAAATCTCACGAGCCGCACAAGCAAAAATTGAATCGTCTTCTCGTTCGATCCCGCCGCCCGGAGGAACCCAATGCGTTAGTCCAGTGATGGGCGATCGATGAGCTACCAATAAAATTTCATCGTCCCGCACAATCAATCCAGCGGCTCGAATCCGGTGTTTCATAACTAATGTTTCACGACGATCGGCGTTCCAATCTTAATCTGCTTATATAGTGCAACAACATCAGCATTCCTCATTCTGAGACAGCCGTGCGAAACAGCTTGCCCCAACAGCGAATAATCAGTCGTCCCGTGGAATCCAATCAGAAGTTTGTCTTGCGCGGTGAATCCGATCCAGCGTTTCCCCAATGGATTCTCTTTGTCGCCCGATGCAATCTTTTCGCCCGTAATCGGATGCTGCCAGGCTGGATTCTCATACATTTGAAGCACTTTAAATGAGCCTGTCGGAGTCTCCCAGCCTTCTTGCCCGATCGCGATCGGATAAGTCGCTTTCAATTTCTTCTGTTCATACAGCCGAACTTTACGATCGCTCAAATCCACCACTAATTTTGTCCCGATCACAGGCGTTGGGCTAGGTTTCGGAGCGACGATCGTTTGAAAATTGGGTAATTCAAATTTAGGCAGCGCAATTGCAGGCAGGCGACGCAGTTGTAAAAGCGCGATCGTAAAACCTGCCAAAACGCAAAATGTCATTAACGCTCTAGAAAGGGGCGACTTTTGAACCTTTGCTGCCATTCACTTCTATCTAAACGCCTGCAACTTTTTTATTTTGCCCGGAACTCATTCCGCTGCGCGTGAATCTTAAGACGCAAGTAGATTCACATTACAGGTATACCATTGTCAAAACCGTAACGTATCTGCTACGGAGATCACACCATCGACCCGGAAGATGTGTCTATTTAAAGGAATCTTGCCAAGGTTAGATGAAGCATCGATCAAGAATGGTTCAACCCGTGATCCCGAATCTACAATGCTGGCAAACGTGGTGTTTCGGTCTGAGTGAGGATGGAGTGATGAAGGAAAAGTTTTGTTTAGCGATCGTAATCACAGTAACGTTAAGCTGTCTGCAAAATTGGTCAATGCCAACCGCCAATCGGTTGAAAAATTCGAGTCAGACTGAAGCCCAGCACATTGCCAGCCTTTGGATCGAAACTCTCCCTTAAAGCGTATTTCTATTGCGAGAGTTCTCCAGGTCGAACAGCCACGAGATATCCTGGATAAGATCACTCGATCGTGCCTCAAACTTGAAGGAACCTTTTCGACTCCTACCCTGTCATGAATAGCGGAACGTCAATCACACCGTCATCCGCCCATGAGTCAGTCCCTTCCTGTGTCCTGGTCATCGATCGAGCCTAAGGTTCTTCAGAGTCCAGTGCAAGCAGAAAAACTCTCCAATTACGATCTAGTGTTGCAGTGTCAGACCGGACATCGCCCGGAGAAAGCCGTGTTTTCGGAACTCATGCGGCGGTATCAGTCTCATGTTGATAAGGTTCTTTATCATCTCGCTCCCGATTGGCAAGACCGCGCCGACCTCGCCCAAGAAGTCTGGATTCGCGTCTATCGCAACATTACCCGACTGAATGAACCTGTAAAATTCCGAGGTTGGCTCAGCCGCATTGCGACCAATCTTTTTTACGATGAGCTTCGCAAACGCAAGCGTAATTCGACACCGCTGTCGCTCGATGCGCCGCTGTCGCTTGATGATGGCGAAATGGATTGGGAAATTGCAGCAGCAACGCCAGGCCCTGATGAAGATTTGACCACGCGAGAATTCTACGATCAGTTGAATGAAGCAATTGCTGACCTGCCTGAAGTCTTCCGCACTACGATCGTGCTGCGGGAAATTGAGGGTATGGCGTATGAAGAAATTGCTGAACTAACGGGTGTCTCGCTCGGAACCGTGAAATCGCGGATCGCAAGAGCGCGTCATCGGTTGCAATCTCAACTTCAGCAGTATCTTGACGGGCAGTAGATTTAAATTCTCCGTGAGATTACAGAAACTTCAGATTGGCTTTGTTAATATGCTTGTAGACGTAGCTCCAAATGAGAATTGTGCTTTGAGGAGTGGTTGATTACACTGAAAGTCGTTTCATCTTTTGCAGGCATTCTCAACTACATGATAGTGACTCTCGATGAACTCCAATTTTGATTCGTTCAATAACGCTATGCCTCCTTCGTCTGATTCACAGTTAAACGCTCGCGATCGCTTTGAGTTGCTCAGTGCCTATTTAGATGGGGAAGTGACTGCGAGCGAACGCAAACAAGTTGAAGAATGGTTATCTACCGACGCTTCCGTTCAACAGCTCCACGCCCGCTTACTCAAGCTTCGTCAAGCCTTCCGATCGATGCCTGCTCCGGCTCCAGTTCAGTCCGTTGAGAGAACGGTTGATCAGGTGTTGGCGAAGGTCGATCGTCGTCCGAAACTCCACTTGGTCTGGGGAGGCGCAGCGATCGCGGCTGCGGTGATGGGTGCGGTGTCGCTGTTTAGCGTGCGCCAACCTCAAATGGCTCAAAATCCGCCTCAGCAACCTGCGGTGCAGGCACAACAGCAACCGACCGGAGGAGATGACATGATGGTGGCGCTCGATCGTCCGGTCGTGTCGATTAAGGTCGCGAATACGCAACCGACTTCGCGCAATCGCAACTAGATTGATTGAAAGTTTGTGTCGCTCGTGGTGGTTTCACTACGAGCTATTTTTTTGAGTGCCAAACACCACTCGGAATCAGCACGCCATTTAAGCGATCGATTTGTTCCGGTTTCATCACATACGCCCAAGCCAACCCGATTGAGTCGCCCTTGAGATCAAAGACTTCGATTTCTCTGCGCTCGTAGTCGTTGTCGGAACCAAAGGAAGCGATCGCTTCGGGTTCGTGCTGTTCGTAATCGTCGAGAATTTCTAAAATGGCGCGATCGTGAAATGTGAGTAGATAACCGTGAGTCACTGCATTTCCGGGCACGATCACAGGATAGCTGAACGGTAAATGATAAAGATAAGCATGAGCGATCGCAGGTGTTGATGAAATTACGCGATCAGCACAGAGAAAATAGTTGTTTTCATCAGGTTTTAGCGTGCCGTAGACGAATACATTGATAGATTGCATTGCGGATCAAGTTGCTCTATGAATGAATTACCGATTAAGTGTCTAACACAGCCGTTGATGGATTCGATCGCAGAGCAAGCCCGCTCTAGTCCCCGTCAGCGCAAAAATTACAATTTTCATCAACATTGCGATCAAGTTCAACGATTTTTGAATGTGCTGCAACCGGGAACCTATGTGCGTCCCCATCGCCATGTGCGCCCGGAAGATAAGAGTGGATTTGAGTTTTTCTTAGTGCTGCAAGGTGCGATCGGGATTCTAATTTTAGAGGAATCTGGGAAAGTGATTCATACCGAGAAGATTAGCGCAACGGGAACAACGCGGGGCGTGGAGCTTGGAGAAGGAATGTTTCACACGCTCATTGCATTGGAGCCAGATACGGTGATGTTTGAACTAAAAGAAGGCCCTTATATGCCAATGGATGACAAGGATTTTCTACAACAATTTCCGCTAGAAAATACGCCTGAAGCAAAACAGTGGATACAAACTTGGCAAGGGCATTTTGCGCTCTAACGAAACACACTTAATCCCAATTCTTGAGACAGTTTCTCGACCAAAAACAGTCCTGCAACCGAATTTCCAACCGTATCGATCGCTGGACTATAACAAGCGATCGCACCCTGCTTCGGAACGATCGCTAGCAATGCCCCGCTCACCCCCGATTTCATCGGCAATCCCACTTTTACCGCAAACGTGCCAGACACCTCATACAGTCCGCAAGTCAGCATCAAAGCAGAAACAATTTGCTGGTGCATCGGGGAGATTTGGGCGTGCGGTTTGGCAAGCAGTAATCCCAATCGAGCTAAATCCGCGATCGTGCCTGATAAACAACAAAACTGGTTGTACGTATCGATCGCCACATCCACTTGATCGAGTAATTGACTTTGAACTAAAAGATCCGCGATCGCCCGATTGGTTTGATTCGGCAGAGATCGGACTGAATCTAAAGCTTTTTCATCGAGAATAAATTCTGTGTGAGCGCGATCGTTTAACCATCTACGAAATGCCTCGCATCTTTCTGTTCCAGAAGCTTTCGGCATCAATCCAGTTAGCGCGATCGCGCCGCTATTGATCATCGGATTGCGGGGATGCCTTTCGTCATGTTTCAGTTGCGCGATCGAGTGAAAGGGCTGATCCGATGGCTCCATTCCGACTTGCTGAAACACTCGTTCGATTCCCAGTTGCTCTAATAAGTAAAGCAGCAGAAATGGCTTGATCACGCTCATCAGCACAAACGGCTGAACAACATCACCCGCAATCCTGTTGTGATCCGCGATCATATGCACCGCTAACAGTCGAGCATCGACCCGCGCCAATTGCGGAATGTAATCTGGCAAGCGTCCTTGAAGCGTAAATCGCCGCGCTTGAGCAACCCAAGCGTCCAGGTTAGCCTGTGTGAGATTTGCCAGAGACATGGAGGAATAGAGAAAGGAAATCAACAGGAGTATAGCCTTATTCCCTTCCGATTCTTAGACTTGATTGAATTCTTCAGTCCGTTCGCTGTACTCGATCGGTAAGACGACCATCAAGTTATCACTCGGACGCGGAATGTAGTGAGACGACAAGAAAAGTTTGTCTCCTTCTTTGTAAGATCTCATTTTCTTGACGGCTTCAAGTCCCGCCTCGACTGAGATTTTCACTTCTGACACATCACCTCGAACGACGATCGTGATGTACGCACCGCTGACTCTTTCCATTTCGACTAGCGTGACTCGTGCAGCCTTGACCATCACATCTGCAACCGCAAGCGCGGGCGGCAAGCCTCGCACTTCTACCATTCCGACTGCCTTACCCATCCGATCAGCTCCCTTCCATATTGCACGCAATCTTTAAGATTATCGCAGGTTCTCTATAGTTTGGAGAGATTACGATCGCTGGTTCCGCTTTTGATTCCGATTACGAATCCTTATCAGACGTACAGGCAGTCGGAGATTGCCGTTCATTATGGGCTTGGAGCGTCCTTTGTCAAACTAACAATCTCGATCGACTAACTTCTAATAATCCATATGGCATAACTAACGACCAGTTTTCTAAGTTCAGATACCAAGAATGATGTTTTTTAACCATCTTGAATTCCTCGACATTGCTCTTCTCTCTATAGCTAGAAGCTTATAGTTTACGATCGCAAAGCGTTGCTTAATCTGAAAACTGCCGCAATCTTTCGCAATTTTTTGATCTTTCAATGAAGACAATCTATTCCGACACGATAAAATCGAGCGCTATGGTATCCCTGATGCAAGAACTGTTTTCTCAGCACTTGCATCAGTCAAAAGACTTGAGAATTACAGTCTTTTCAGTTCACAGAAACGCCTCTCAATCTGTAGGAATGGTTTTATGAAAAGATCGATGATTGCAATCTCCGCTTTGATTGTTGGCGTAGGAGTTTTGCCGATCGTGCAACTCTCCGCTACCGCTACACCGCTTCAAATCAGCCAAGCGATCAAGCAACCGCTTCCTGCGGCTTCAGAACCCGCCAAGGTTCCTGCACCCGCAATGCAGTTCGGTTTGGCAGATGGAACACCCGTCAAGCTCAAATTTAAGCAGACCCTTTCTTCTAAGAACACGAATGAAGGAGATGCAGTTGAGTTTGAAGTGGCAGAGGATGTACTGGTGGGTAATACGATCGTGATTGCAAAAGGAGCAGCCGCGAAAGGAAAAGTCACAAAGGTTCGCGGGGCTGGAATGTTGGGTCGCAAAGGAAAGCTAGAGATTGCGATTCAAGAAGTGACCTTGGTGACGGGTGAAAGAGTTTCGCTACGCGGCAGTCAGGCATCGGGTGGCGGAAATGCAGGCGGCATCATTGCAGTCGCCGCAGTGATCAATCCTTTAGCACTGCTATTCAAGGGAAGACAGGCAGTGTATGAAGCAGGAACAGAGGCTCCCGCATTCGTAGATGGCAACTTTGCACTGGATCGCGCCAAGTTTAGCGCGATCGCTCGATAAACGATCGAGAACTGAGAGATCAACAGAATGGTGAACTTTTCTAAAGCGTTTGTTGGAATCCCCCTCCAGACATACTTACAATAAATCTTGAATTCTTTTTGTTCTCTTCAGAATCATTAGGAAATATTAAGATATGTCTGACGAGCTTATTAAACCGTACAACGGCGATCCGTTTACTGGACACCTCTCAACCCCTATCAGTGATTCTGCCTTTACCCGTGCCTTTATTGGCAACCTGCCCGCATACCGCAAAGGACTTTCTCCCTTGCTGCGCGGACTGGAAATCGGGATGGCACATGGTTACTTTTTGGTTGGCCCTTGGACATTACTCGGCCCGCTGCGCGATTCAGAACACGCTGCGGTCGGCGGACTCATCTCCGCTGTCTCGCTGGTTTTGATCGCGACAGCTTGCCTCTCGGTCTACGGACTAGCAACCTTCCAGGGAGAAAACAACTCCTCGGATTCGCTGCAAACTTCGGAAGGTTGGAGCCAGTTCGCAGGCGGCTTCTTCGTCGGCGCAACGGGTGGCGCATTTGTGGCTTATCTACTGATCGCAAATTTCTCGATTGTAGACAAGATCTTCACGGGCGCATTTAACTAATTCTGCCGAACTGAAATATCTTGCCAATTTGCTCGATCGAATTTGCGATCGAGCTTTTTTGTGTCTCATTTTTTTGCGACAGATTGAGAACAAACGGATAAAATCGCCAAAAGCGAGTTGACATGAAGTACCCTATTAACTGCAAAACGTGGTAGATCCTCCCGACCTATGCCTCAACCGCAATCCTGGGAATTTTTGATACAGCAAGACGGCGATCGAGTTTGGCTACCGTTAGACACTCCCAATGTCGAAATTCTGGAAGGTCGGTATCGCATCGCCGCAAAATCGAACCGCAAAAACGCACCCGTTGAAGTTCGGATCAAGCACGATTCGATCGACGAAATGCCGCCGAAACGCCGCACCCAAACCCGCACGCATCAAACGAATCCCAGCGGTTTGATGCCTGTGATTCCGTTTACGCGGCTCCAGCCGGGGATCTGGGAATTTCAATGTGCGCCCAGGGAAGGAAGTCTGCATTCGATTCAGCTTCGGGTGTTGTCGATCGAGTCGGACATTGTTGAAGATTGGAATCCGGATTGGGAAAACGCAGATCAAGCGACATTCGGATTTACTACGTCAGAAACGAAAGCGGTAGAACCTGATCACGCTTCGATCGAAGAAATTTTACAGCGGGCGGAGCAAGAATCTGGCACGATCGCGGATGAGATTTTAACGGAGTATGGCTTGGTTTCAGAAGCTCCGTATCAAGAGGATAGGCTGCCTAAAACCGTAAGTTTGGGGGATGCGATTGTCTCGATCGAGCTTGTGCAAGAGACTTTCATTGCTAACCGAGGCGAACCGCTGACGATATCCGGGCAAATTACTTCGGCTCAAGTCACTCATCTCGATGCAGAATTGCGCGTTTGTCTGCGCGATCCTCAGACTTCCAAAACGCTTTTAGATACTCGTGAAACGCTGCAACAAGAAGCTTTACCGTTTGGCTTGTCCTATCGTGTGACATTGCCTGTTGATCTAGAAACACAGCTCATTTTGGGCGAGATTACGCTGCATGATGCCACGGTCGAAGGAAAGCCGATCGTCGCCACGCAATCTTTTACGCTAATGGCGGATGTGAATGAGCTACTGGATGCGATGTATCAAGCGAAAAAAGACGATCGTACAATGGCAGAAGATATGCTAGATCTGCCCGCTACAAATCCCGTAGTTCATCCGCCGCTGAATCTGGCTTTTCTCAATTTGGTTGCAACTCCAAAAGACTCTGAAGCCGCAAACTTCACCCCGAAAGAAACTCAGGCACTTCCGCCCCAATTGCACCAACCCAATCCCTACACGCGCAAAAAGCTCAATCTTCCCAGTTTTGGTGTTCAGCCTGATGCAGCCACGCCTGAATATACAGATGTCACTCAGCTAGAAATTCCTCTAACCGCAGCTTCCATCCCTTCTCAACCCGAAGTTGAAGCCCCTTTAGAAGAACCTTTGCTCGATCGACTCACTCCACTCGAAGAAGCTGAACCTGCAAGCGAACTCAAAGTTCAAGCAGACGATCTAGATTTGATTCAATTAGACGAGCCAGAATTTGATCTTCAGCCGAGTCCTGATCAAGTGATTGATGAATTTGTAGTCGATGATGAGCCGATTTTGCCGCTTGCCGATTTGATTGTGTCGCGTCGTCGGAGTGCGGATCAATCCGATCGCGCTCAAAATCCCTTGCTGCTTCCAGAGAGCGAACCTGTTCCCGATCCGATTGTGACGATCGCGGAATCAGAGCTAATCGGAGGGAAGACCGCGATTGTTCGGATCAAGCTTCCAGACCTGTTGCCAAAAATCTATGTCAAAGTTTGGATCAGCGATCGACAAAACCGCACGATCATTGAGCCGCCTCGCTGGGTGATTGATTTCAAACCCGACGGACACCACAACTTAGAAGCAATCACAGAAGTGAAAGTCCCATTTGAAAGCGTGGAGATTCAGATCGAAGCGATCGCAGTTGAAGTGATGACTAACCGGGAAAGTCATAAAGTGATTGTCGATCGACGAATTGTTCCCGAAGCATTACCTGATCTGTGGCTGGATGATCTCGATGCAGATTCGATTGTTTCGCCCTGAAGATGCGGCGCAAATCGCACAGCTATTTCACGATACGGTGCGTGGAGTGAATGTTCGGGATTATTCGATCGCTCAAGTGCAAGCTTGGTCGCCGGATGACCTTTACTTTCGCGATTGGGCAACGGTTTGTTCTGGGCGATTTACTTATGTTGCCGATGCAGGAGGATTGATTCTCGGATTTGGTGAACTTGAATCGAATGGTCATATCGATTGTTTCTACTGCCACAAAGACTATCAGCGACGTGGAGTAGGGCGGGCAATTTATCAAGCGATCGAGGCAAAAGCGAGAGAATTGCAGATCGATCGAGTATTCACCGAAGCCAGCATCACCGCGAAACCGTTTTTTCAAACATTAGGATTTGAGATTGTGGCAGAGCAACAAGTTTCCTGTCGTGGTGAGACATTTATAAACTATCGAATGGAGAAAACTTTTAGCATTTGATTTCTGTTGCGATCGCAAATCTCTTGCAAATCTTTTTAGCAAATTCGCTCATCTTGCGATTACACTCAATATACAAGTGCGGGTGTACTTTCGTGCATCAGTACTGATTTTTTCGCAGTTCTCGCGATGATTCCGCAACGACTCACACTCCGACATTTTTTAAGCTACCGGGAAGCCACACTGGACTTTCAGGGGCTTCATACTGCTTGTGTGTGTGGTGCAAATGGAGCGGGAAAATCCTCGCTGTTAGAGGCAATTTCTTGGGTGCTTTGGGGAGAAAGTCGAGCGGCTTCCGAAGATGATGTTATTCACATGGGCGCAAAAGAAGCTCAGGTCGAATTCGTCTTTCAAATGCACCAACAAACTTATCGCGTGCTGCGATCGCGTCAACGCGGGCAAAGCGCATCGTTGGAATTTCAAATCATGCAGGGCGACGGATTTCGCTCGCTCACGGCAAAGGGAATTCGATCGACGCAACAACTGATCCTGACGCATCTCAAGCTCGATTACGAAACGTTTGTCAATTCGGCTTATCTGCGTCAAGGTCGAGCCGACGAATTCATGCTGAAACGTCCCGCTGAACGTAAGCAAATTCTGGCGGATCTGCTCAAGCTGCATCAGTATGATGAACTATCAGAGCAAGCCAAAGATAAATCGCGCCAGTTCAAAGGACAAGTTGATCTACTAGAGCGGCATCTAGAATCGATTCGAGAACAGCTACAGCAGCGAGACGCGATCGCACAAGAGCGAGTGGAACTCGAAACAGTCCTCGAACAGATGCAGTCTCAGCAAACTGCAAATCAACACCAATTGCAGCAGTTCCAAGCCGTTCAACAGCAGCGGCAAGCTTGGCAACAACAACTAAGCTGGCAACAACAACAACAGCGCAATCTCAATCAAGACTGTCAGCGATTGCAAAAAGAGCGATCGCAAACCGACGGACAGCGCAAAACCCTAGAACAACTCTTGCAGCAAGAAAGTACCATCCTCGCTGGCTATCAGCACTGGCAAGCCCTCCAAGCACAAGAAGAGCTATTTTCTGCTAAGTCTCAATCGCATCAAGTCGCTCAAACTCAGCGCCAACAGTACGAACAGCAACACTCTGAAAAACTGCAACAGTTACAGAACCAACTCCAGAAAGTTCAGGCACAAGAAATCACGCTGCAAGAACAATTGCAAGACGTTCAAAAAGCATTGAGCAAAGAAGCTGATGTTGAATCTGCTGTCGAACAATTAAACTCAGCGCGTCAAGAACTCCAGAAGCTCGAACAGCTTCAACTGCAAGCATCCCCCCTACTTCAGCGAAAACAACAGATCCAGCAGAGACTCGATCGAGCATCGACCCGCCTTTCTGCCCGACTCGACGAACTCCGCACCTCCGCCCGACAGCTTCAAACCCAACAACAACGACAACCCAGCTTAAAAAAAGCAGCCGTCGAAGTTGCGGTCAAAATCGACGAATTGGAAAGACTACGATCGTATCAAGATCAAGTCCGCGAGAAAGGCTTAGAGCGACGGAGCTTCATGGAACAACTCCAAGCACACCAGCGCAACTACGAAGCTCAACTGGCTGAGATTGATCACAAAATTCGGATGCTAGAACAAGAGCGGGCATCTGCGATCGCACTAACCGAAGAAGGTACAGGCACAACGCTTGTACAAATCAAACATTCTGAATTTCCACCCTGTCCCTTGTGCGATCGACCTTTGGACGAACATCACTGGCGCTTAGTTTTAGAAAAGCAGCAGCTTCAAAAAGAAGAGATCCTAAGTGAGATTTGGGTGATTCGAGAACAGTTAACCACATCGGAACGAGAAATCCAGGTACTTCGAGAAGAGTACACAAACATCGAGAAAAAGCTGGCTCAATATGGAGATACCTTACAGCGACGCGGACAACTTCAGGAACAGTTGCAGAACACCGCAGAAGTTCAAGATCAACTGTCTTACATCACGGCTGAATCGATCAAGCTAGAAAAGCAGCTAAAGACGGCAGCCTTTGAGCCAGAGCTACACGAAGAATTGAACATTCTCGATCGCAGTTTGCAGCAACTCAACTACGACGAACGCGATCACGCCTTAGCGCGAGGAAGCGTCGATCGCTGGCGTTGGGCAGAAATCCGCCAAGCTGAAATCAAACAAGCAAAACGCCGACAAACTAATATTTCGCAGCGTCAACCTGCTTTGGAAACTCAAATCGAACAGTTGGAACAACAGCGCGATCGCTTCATTGCAGAACTCGATCGGGCATTGCAACATTACGATCGCCAAATTCACGAGATCGGATACAACCTAGACCAACACAACGCAATACGATCGGCACTTCGTCAAGCACAACCCTGGCAACTCCGCTACCAAGAACTTCACCAAGCGAAACAACAGTATCCTCAAATTCAGCAACGCCTCCACGAACTGACACACACCCTGCAAACCCGATTCAACGGTCTGCAATCGATCACACATCACTGTCAAGAACTGATTCACGCCCTAGAGCAGACTCCAGATCTGACCACACATATTCAAGCGATCGAACAGCAAATCCAACATCAACGCACTCAACTCGATGAACATTTAGCAAAACTCGGACGACTCCAGCAACAACAGCAACAACAAGAACTCCTCAGCCAACAATTCACCCAGATCAACGCTCAACTTAAAACTGCGCGTCAACAATGCCGGATCTATCAGGAACTCGCACAAGCATTCGGCAAAAACGGCATTCAGGCATTGATGATCGAGAATGTGCTGCCCCAACTCGAAGCGACGACCAATCAAATCCTGTCGCGGCTTAGTGCAAATCAGCTTCATGTCCAGTTTGTCACTCAGCGCAACCGCAAAAACAAAACCGCGAAAGCAATGGAAACCCTAGACATTCTGATCGCGGATGCCTACGGAACTCGACCTTATGAGACTTACTCAGGCGGAGAAGCTTTTCGAGTGAACTTTGCAATTCGATTAGCATTAGCGCGATTGTTAGCTCAACGATCAGGGACTGCACTGCAAATGTTGATTGTCGATGAAGGCTTTGGAACGCAGGATCAAGAAGGGTGCGATCGCTTGGTTGCAGCGATTAATGCGATCGCGGCTGAGTTCGCTTGCATTCTGACAATCACGCATATGCCGCATTTTAGAGAAGCATTCCAGGCACGGATCGAAGTGACGAAAACTCAGAACGGCTCAGAACTGATGTTGTGTCTCTAGGTCAAAATCGTGAGTCTCCTGTAGAATAGGAAAGCTGTTTAGATACGATCACCCGTCTTATGGCTGTTCCTAAGAAGAAAACCTCAAGCTCAAAGCGCGACCAGCGTAAAGCAACCTGGAAACGCAAGGCAAATCTGCAAGCTCAAAGAGCGCTGTCTCTGGGCAAATCGATCCTCACCGGGCGGGCTAAAGGTTTCGTCTACCCGACCGACGAAGAAGAAGGCGGAGAAGAGTAATGAGAATGCGTGATTCCGTCGAATTGGAGAGTCACGCATTTTCTAGTTTTGGTACATATTTAAAGTGAAGCCTGTCTAGGAGTCACCGTATGTTAGGCAAGTATTTCAAAAAGCCAGAAGCGGAACATGGCAATCGCGTTCCTCCAGGTCAGAGATTAGCGACAGGATTTCCTGTTCTGACCTACGGAGCCACGCCACAAGTCGATCGAGAAAATTGGCAGTTCCGTGTTTGGGGATTGGCTCAGGAAAAAACGTTTTCCTGGGATGATTTTATGGCACTGCCCCAAAGCGAATTTACCGCTGATTTTCACTGCGTCACCACTTGGTCAAAGCTCGATGTGCAGTGGATCGGGGTGAAAGTAACGGACTTTATGAAGTCGATCGAGGTCGATCCGAAAGCGGTGCATCTGATGGAGCATTGCTACGGCGGCTATACGACGAATATCGCGATCGATGATTTTGTCCGAGAAGAGAACTTTTTTGCTCACACGCTCTTTGGTGAGCCGTTGTCAGCCGATCATGGCGGCCCGCTGCGTTTAGTAGTTCCACATTTGTATGCTTGGAAAAGTGCAAAGTGGATTAATGGATTAGAGTTTCTGTCTAAAGAAGACTTGGGATTTTGGGAGCGCAATGGCTATCATCACCGAGGCGATCCCTGGAATGAGGAGCGCTACAGCGGCAGATATTGAGCAAGAGCCAGGGTTTGATAGCCTACCGTATACACACAAGTTGTTTATCACTCCGTTTCGGTCGGCTTCAGCCCCCTAAATCCCCCATTTTGGCGGGGTGGTTTCATTGTGGGAGTAAGAAAATGAGGATGGACTGAAATCACTAACATAAGCTGATGCCATCGTTCTCCACGTTTCGACGCATCTTGCAACAAGTTGATGCCCAGGGTTGGGTCGATAGCTTTAACGTCTGGGTGTTGACTCATGCGCCCGACCTGGCGGGGCAACTGTTGTCGTTGCCTTCGGCTCACGCGAAGCGTGCAGGATGGCAACGACAACAGTTGCATTGGCGCGACGCTTGAACCATCGCACCCTGCCTGATTGCATCCGCGACCTCGCCAATCAAGTTGAGCAGGTTTTTGCTTGGCTCACCTAGTGCCGCATCTCTCTTCCCTGCTCACAATGAAACCACCCTGCCTAAATCCCCCAAAATGGGGGATTTGAAGGAGCGGAATTGGCTCAAAGTCCCCCATTTTGGGGGATTTAGGGGGCAGCAATCCGCTCTCAACGAAGCTAGAAAAATCGATCGAACTCGCTCTTTCTAGCACCAACTTTCTTGGTGTGCCAGACGTTTCGATTGAATATTTCCTAAATGTTTCTTCACAGTATCGATCGTAATGAATAGTTGCGCCGCAATTTCTTTTCGAGATAGATTACAGCGCTTCAAAAACCAAACTTCAGCTTCACGCGGAGTTAGACCGAATTTTTTTGCTTCTGTCACTGCGAGACTTTGCAGCGATCTCTGTTGATCTTCCACTCGAACCAGCAAACAAGGTTCATCTAATTGCAACCATTGCACCCGAATTCGATACGTTTGATTATTTTGCGTTTGTAGCTCAGACTCGATCACTAAAGGTCGATCGCCATACCATTGACGGCTTTCGATTAACGCTTCGCAGGAACGCCAGACCTCGGCGGGATATTGCTGTTTTGGATTGAGTTGATGGCAGAGTTCGGTTGCGGGTGTATTGGCGAAGATAAGTTCACCGTGCGGACTCACAATCAAAATGCCATCGACTAAACCTTCTAGCACAGACAACAGGAAATCATTTGGGGTATTAAGAGCCATGTTCATCATCTTCAGGGGCGAATGAACTGTAGAAAACGGAAGTCGAATACGAATTCCGATAAGGCTGACTACGGTTGAAAATTGGTTTTATGCACCCGCATCACCCTTGGTATCTCTGAAGGTACGCGAGTTATGCGCGATCGACAGTATGAAAAGGTTATGAGTCAAAGGTTATAAAAACGTGAGTTCGATAGAAGTGGTTTGCTTCGGTTGTGACTCCGGGAAGCCCCCTAAATCCCCATTCTGGGGGGCTTTGAATCGGAATCTTTGGCTTGAAGTCCCCCATTCTGGGGGATTTAGGGGGCAGCTATCCGTCAACGCCGGAGCGAGAGAACCCGTCAAACTGACGTTATAAAACGTTATTTCGGGGAACGGCGATTTATCAGAAAATTAAGGTGTCCGTAATTTCCCTGAGTGTGGTTGAAGCGGTAAATATCGCAACAGCGCGAGAATAATCAGAAAGGGTGAACTACCGTGATGACGATCGAGGATGCACTTTGTGTATTGGATCAAGTGTTGAAGCAAGATCGCTTGACTCATCTTCAAGAGGTTGTGTTCCGGTGTGCTTGGGAAGGTCTGACCTACGAACAGATTGCAACAACTGAAGACTACGATCCGGACTATATCAAGCTAGTTGGGGCGCAATTGTGGCAGCTTTTATCCGATCGCTTGGGTCAGCGAGTGACAAAGAGCAATTTCCGCGTTGCATTGCGGCAACACACCCAATCGGGACGGACACCATACGATCGCGATCGTCCTGCGACCTCACACGCTTTGATCGATTGGGGGGAAGCGATGGATGTGTCGGGCTTTTGTGGTCGCACGCAGGAACTAGCAGACCTCGATCGCACGCTGATCGAAGAGCAATGTCGCTTTGTGTCAATTTTGGGCATGGGAGGCATCGGAAAAACGGCTTTGTCGGTGAAGTTGGCGCAGCAGGTACAAGCGAAGTTTGAAGCGGTGATTTGGAGATCGCTGCAAGATGCGCCGCCGCTGGATGTGATTTTGTCGGATTGGATTCCGTTTCTGTCTCGCCAACAAGAAACTGAGCTTCCGGATACGGTCGATGGAAAATTGGCTCGATTGATGCACTATTTACGATCGTCGCGCTGTCTATTAATCCTCGATAATGTTGAATCTATTCTAGAGATTGGCGATCGGGCTGGACATTACCCGATCGGGTATGAATCTTACGGTGAGTTATTTCGCAGAATTGGCGAGACGGTGCATCAAAGTTGTCTAGTCTTGACAAGCCGTGAGAAGCCGAAAGAAGTCGCAGCGTTAGAAGGGCAATTTGTGCGATCGTTTCGTTTAGAAGGGCTAGATCCAACCGAAGCGGGGGAATTTCTCAAACCAAAACACTTAGAAGCAAGTTCGACCACCTTCACGCAGTTAATTGATCTCTATGCTGGCAATCCATTAGCACTCAAGATCGCAGCTTCCACGATTCAAGATCTGTTCGATAGCGATGTGGGAGAGTTTCTTACCCAAGGAACAGCGGTGTTTGGCGGAATTTCGGATTTGTTAGATGAACAGTTCGATCGCTTATCTCACCTCGAACAACAGATCATGTACTGGATTGCGATCAATCGCGATGGTACATCCCTCTCCGAGTTAGCGGATGATCTTGTTCCCGCAATTTCAAAACGGCAGTTGATCGAAGCATTAGCGTCATTAGCCCGAAGACCGATCGTAGAAAAACGAGGAGCCAAGTTCACTCAGCAACCTGTCGTAATGGAATACGTGATCGATAAATTGATCGATCATATCTTTCAAGAGCTTTGTTTAGAGTCATTTCAACTGTTAATGTCTCATGCGCTGATCAAAGCAAATGTCGAAGATCACATTCGCGATCGACAAATTCGGATGATCATGCAGCCATTGCTCGATCGTCTAACTGCCCCGACGCATTGCCAAACTGACTTAGAACAAAAGCTCAGAGATGTTCTAACCAAACTTCGACAACATTTTGGTTGTGCGCCCGGATATGCAGCAGGCAACATTCTCAACTTACTTTGCTGTCTCAAAACCGATCTAACTGGATACGACTTCTCAGAGTTAGCCGTTTGGCAAGCACAGCTACAAGGAGTAAGCTTACATCAAGTCAATTTCACCAATGCAGACTTAAAAAAATCAGTCTTTTCAGAAACCTTGGGAAATGTCTGGTCAGTGGCATTTAGTCCAGATGGCGCAACCTTAGCAGCAAGCGATACCGTTGGAACAATCCATCTTTGGAATGTCTTAGATGGGCAAAAGGTTTTAACTTGCGATGGACATCAACATTGGGTGTGTGAGGTTGCTTTTAGCGCAGATGGTAACTTGCTTGTATCTGCGAGTGGCGATAACACAGTCAAAATTTGGAATGCGAAAACAGGTTGCTGTTTGCGAACTTTGACCGACCATCAGGACTGGGTGATCTCGATCGCAATTTCTCCCACCGCTCCGATTCTGGCCAGCAGTAGCGCCGATCGCACCATCAAACTCTGGGATCTCAACACCGGAAAACTGCTACGAGTGCTAGAAGGACATCAACACTGGATTTGTAAGATCGCTTTTAGTCCCGATGGTCGAATGTTAGCGAGTGGAAGCGACGATCGCACGATTAAACTCTGGGATGTACAAAGCGGAGCGTGCTTAAAGACGATCGAAGGACATACAAACACTGTCAGAAGCGTTGCCTTTAGCCCAGATGGAGCGATGCTAGCATCAGGAAGCGAAGATGCAACGATCAAACTTTGGGACGTTCAAACCGCAACTTGCATCAAAACACTAACCGGACATTTAGACCAAGTTCGATGTGTGAACTTTAGCCCCGATGGTCAAACATTATTAAGCGGTAGCTTTGATGAAACAATTAAGCTCTGGGATCGATCGACAGGTAAATGCTTAAAAACCTTGCATCAGCATCGGGGAGTGGTGCGATCGACTGTCTTTAGTCCTAGCGGTCATACGATCGCAAGCGGTAGCGCTGATCAGTCCGTTCGCCTCTGGCACACCCAAACCGGAGAATGCTGCAAAACACTCCAAGGCTACACAAACTTCGTGTTGTCGGTCGAATTTAGCTTTGATAATCAGTTGTTAGCCAGCACTAGCACCGATCAAACCGTAAATCTTTGGGATAGTGCTTCTGGAACTTGTGTGAGCAGCTTTTATGGACATGAAAATTGGGTGTGGGCAGTGGCATTTAGCCCAGATGATCAACTGCTAGCGAGTGGTAGCTTTGATCATACGATTCGAGTCTGGGATCGATCGACAAATCAATGCCTAAAAGTACTGCGCGGACATACGAACTGGGTGTGGTCGGTCGCATTTAGCCCAAATGGAAACACGGTTGCGAGCGGTAGCTTTGATCAAACCATTCGACTGTGGAATCCGAACACGGGCGAGTGTTTGCACATTCTCGCGGCTCAGAGTCGAATTTGGTCGATCGCTTATAGTCCCGATGGCGAATTCCTTGCAAGTGGCGAAGAAAATCACATGATTCATCTTTGGAATCCGCACACAGGTCAATGTCTTCAAACCCTGCAAGGACACACGAATCGCGTGATGTCGATCGCATTTCGCGCCGACGGAAAACAGTTGGTTAGCGGGAGCGAAGATGGAACGGTGAGAATCTGGGACTTGAAATCGGGACAGTGTGAAAGCATATTCCAAGCCAGCGATCGCATTGCATCTGTAGCATTTTCTCCAAACGGCGATCGCATTGCCAGCGGTGGAGTGGATCAAACGGTAAAAGTCTGGAACCTCAAAACCGGAGAATGCGAAATCTTGCGGGGACATCGCGATCGAGTTTGGTCGGTGAAATTTAATCAAGACGGTTCGATCATTGCCAGCGGAAGCGAGGATCAAACCGTGCGGTTGTGGACTGTAGAAACTGGGGAATGCGTCAAAATACTACAGAAACCGCAGCCTTATGACGGAATGAATATCACGAACGTGAGCGGAATTACGAATGCTCAGAAAACAACGTTAAAAGCGTTAGGCGCGATCGACACGCTAGGGACGTAAGATAAATTCGCGAATTTCTGCAAAACTCTTCATAATGTTTTAAGATTTAGCATGAAACATATAACAAAGGCTTCGATCACATAACAGAGGCTCCAAACTCGATCGCTCTTAACTCGGAGGTAGAAGAGATGGATTACGGATGCTCTTTGGTAGAAGCAGCGAGACGACTTCAGATCGATCAAGCTACAGTTCTAATGGCAATGCAAAAAGGCGCGATCGTCACCTGATATAAGAATGGTCGTCCAGTCCTCACCTCAAGCGCTATTGCCGACTACCAAGCGCGATCGAGAAAATAGCGATCGTATTCAGGCATTACGAAGCGTGAAGTGCTTTTTTAAGCTTTTTTACAAACTCTGGTACTCTTCACGCGGAAACGAGATGCTCTGAATAAGCATAATATTGGGTTTTCAAATCCGTTGCATAACAAAATCCAATTCATCTCTGTCATTTTTTGATCTAGCCAGTTCACCTGCTGCGTGAGGCAATGTCCAGTCTTGTGCCAGGGGAAATCTCTCCGCCGAACGCGATTCATGATTCAGTTAGTACGAGAACCGGACAAGGTAGAGCCATCGCTTTCCCTCGATTCGGAGAATTTATCTGACCAGTTGCTCCAACCATTTCCTGAAGAATTTGATGAAACAGATGTTTCATCTCGTCTGCATCACGGACGGCTGATCGTCTTTATTGATGGTGCAAATTTATTTTATGCAGCATCCCAGATGGGCGTTGAAATTGATTATGCCAAGCTTCTACGCTACTTTCAGCAGCAGAGTACGCTAATCTATACGTTTTTCTATACAGGCGTTGATCCGAGTAATACCCGACAGCAGGCATTTCTGACCTGGATGCGGCGAAATGGCTATCGCGTCGTTACAAAAGATGTGATTCTAAATGCAGCAGGATCAAAGCGGGTCAGCCGAATGAATGTCGAAATCGCAGTGGATATGATGCGATTTGTCAAAGACTGTGACACTGAGATTTTGATCAGTGGCGATGGCGATTTAGCGTATGCGGTGAATGCGGTGTCTTACTTTGGCGCAAAAGTTGAGGTGATCGCTTTACGATCGATGACCCATGAAAGCCTGGTTAGCGTCGCAGATAATTTCATTGATCTATTCAGCATCCGCGAGGAAATCCAGAAAGCGCCAAAGCATTAAATTTCGCTCTTCGGGTGGACGTTCGAGCAATCGAAGCTCGTTAAATTGACAAATTTAACTTATGGCTGAAATGACTCAAGCAACGTTAACTCGATCGACGATTCTTCCCAAGCGATTTGTTTTAGCAGGAATTCTATTAGGAATGGGATTTGCGGGATTTTTTGATGGGATTTTTCTTCATCAGATCATGCAGTGGCATCATATGTTAAGCAGCGTGCGCCCAATGACGAATATGACTGATGTAAAGGTGCATTCGGTTGCAGATGGATTGTTCCACGCGGCGGATTATGGTTTGACGATCGCAGGTGTGGCTTTACTTTGGCGATCTCATCTAGCCGATGAGTTACCAAAATCTACTCAGCCTTTTATCGGTTTAATCTTGCTAGGGGCGGGGTTATTTAATACGTTAGAAGGCATCATTGATCACGAGATTCTAGGAATTCATCACGTGCATTCGGGCACTCACTTTATGCTGTGGGATCTAGCATTTTTAGGATTTGGAATTGCTTTGATCATCACCGGATACAAATTTGTTGAACGATGGAAAAATGCTCAAGAATCTATGCCCTAAGAGTTTAACTATAGGCTGATTCAACTGACAGATTGAGTCGTTAGAAAGGAGAGGTTCGGACTTATTCGATTTGCTCAGAAACGCTCTACTTTCTGAGCATTTTAAACAACCGTTGAATACTCTCTTTTAGAGGAATCTCATGTTTTTTCACACGAAGCGTTTACAGTACTTTACACCGCCGTCAAAGCCCGATCCGATTTATGCGAAAAAGCTGCAAGAGTTGATCGGCGGCTCAATGGGCGAAATGACCGTGATGATGCAGTACCTATTCCAAGGCTGGAACTGTCGCGGCCCCGCAAAATATCGCGATATGCTGCTTGATACGGGAACCGAAGAAATCGGTCACGTTGAAATGTTGGCAACAATGATCGCGCATCTTTTGGATAAAGCACCCGTTGAGATGCAGGACGAAGGGGCGAAAGATCCCGTCGTAGGCGCGGTTATGGGCGGAATGAACCCCAGAGATGTGATTGTTGCATCAATGAACCCTCAGCACGAAATTGTATCGGGACAAGGCGCAATGCCGGCGGATAGTGTTGGCTTTCCTTGGAATGGTCGGTTTATCGTGGCTAGCGGCAATTTGTTAGCAGATTTTCGATCGAACTTGCATGCAGAGTCTCAAGGTCTGATGCAGGCAGTGCGATTGTATGAAATGACGGATGATCCGGGAATCAGAGACCACCTCAGCTTTATGATTGCTCGTGATACGATGCACCAAAATCAGTGGTTAGCTGCGATCGAGGAACTGAAGAGCGACGGATTTGAAGAAACTGTCGTTCCCAAAATCGCTTACGAATACGGGAAGAAAGAGTACGCTTACCAATTCTGGAACCACTCTGAAGGACAAGATAGCGCTGAAGGTCGGTGGGCGAAAGGGCCGTCGATCGATGGTCGCGGAGAGTTTGAGTATGTCGCAAATCCTCAAGCGGTTGGCCCGATTCCTGAGCCGCCCCAACCGAAGCCGAAACTGCACTCAACCCCCGCAACTCCTGCAATGCAGAAGACCAGCGATAACCCTGTGAAGAACATGGTAGACGGCGTGGTTGATACGGTGAATAACATCACCAAAGGCTAATTCGATTAGGGTTATGACTTCGATCGTATAGTCTTTTCAATTCCTGCTCTGATGCTTATTGGAGCAGGAATTTTCAGTTCTATTGCAGTTCTTGTTTCAGAATTCGCTGATAAATCTTGGGCAAATCATCACTCATCGAATTAGTTTCAATTCCATATCCTAAGCTTGTCCAAGTTGGCGACAGCATCTTCAGAACTGTATTGATCTTTCCTGCTTTCAACAGTTGGCGAAGATCCACGCCCCAAGCTTTAGAATCACTCAGCCAGCGATACACTACTTCATCTTGGTACTGCGGCTCAAAACTGTAATTCCGCCACATGAAAAAGCCCTGTGGATCGGGATGGTACTGCTTTGCTTTTTCTTGCCAAGTGGTGGTAATGAACTGATAACGCCCTGCTGCGGTCGTACAGTCTCCCACATTCGGTCCATTAACGATCGTAATACAGCGATCGGGGTGTTCGCTCAAGTTCTGGGCGTAAGTGCCGCCGTACATTACGCCGTAAGGATTTCGCACGTTCGATTCGCTTGCCGAAATCGTTCGCATCAATGCCCGAATGTGCGGATCGCCGCCGCGCATGACTAAAGGCGCATCTGCTCCCCGATTGGCACTATCGAAATTCAGAAACGACGGGCGTTTTCCTTGCATATGACCGATGATCAACACGATCGCTAACAGAATCAGACTGCGAACGAGCCAACTGCCGACATTTTGTTCGAGCGGATCGGTCTTCGGAGCATCCGGCTTTGTAGAATTTGTTTTCGTCATACAACAAATTACGCACTGTGGAGCATTCTAGCTTCGATTTCGCACAATCATCCGGTCATTTTGTTCAACAATGGTGCAGCCCCTAACAAAGACTGCGTGTAAGGATGCTGAGGATGTTTGAATAACGCTTGAGTTTCACCCAGTTCGACAATTTTACCGCCGTTCATCACAGCAATACGATCGCAGAAATATCGCGCCACCCACAAATCATGGGTGATGAATAAATAGGTTAGCTCAAATTCTTTTTTCAAATCTTGCATCAATTGAAGGACTTGAGTTTGCACAGTCGCATCGAGCATACTCACAGGCTCATCGCAGATTACCAACTTTGGACGAGTAATCAGGGCACGCGCGATCGCAACTCGCTGTTGTTGTCCGCCAGATAGCTCTCCCGGATAGCGATGATAAAACGATTCCACTGGAGTTAATCCGACTCGCTCTAGAACATATTCCACCTCTTGCTTTGCTTTTTCTGGAGTTGCAAGCTGGTGAATCAGGAGCGGATCAGCGATACTTTCTCCGATCGTCATTCGCGGATTCAAACAAGCGTGTGGATCTTGAAAGATCATCTGAATCTGTCGCCGTTGTTGTTGAAGTTGTCCGCGATTCAGTTGCGTTAGGTTTTGTCCAAAAAATTCTACTTTGCCGCTAGTGGGGCGAAGGAGTTGCAGAATTGTTCGTGATAATGTGCTTTTACCACACCCCGATTCACCCACTAAGCCCAAAGTCTCACCAGGATAGAGTTCGAGATCGATTCCATCTACAGCGCGGATTGTGCGGTCGTCTTTGTTGAACAATCGCGAAATGAAGTTTGATTCGATCGAATAGTGCTGCTTAAGTTCTGACAATCGCAAAATTGGTGCAGCACTCGTGAGATCATTCACAACAACAGAATCCGAGTCTTTCTGTAGATGCAGCGCTGAATTGATCAATGTACGAGTGTATTCCTGCTGAGGATGACGAAAAACAGATTCGGTTGATCCAGCTTCGATAATTTCACCGTCATACATCACTGCAATTCGATCGCAGTATTCCGCAATCATTGCCAAATCGTGCGAAATCAAGATTAGCGCCATATTTCGTTCACTACAGAGGCGCGTGAGTTCCTTCAAAATCTGAGCGGAAACGGTAACATCTAAGCTTGTCGTTGGCTCATCTGCGACGATCAGCTTTGGATTCAATAAAAGTGCAAGCGCGATCGCGACTCGTTGCCGCATTCCGCCGCTAAATTCGTGCGGATATTGTGACCAGCGATTTTCTGGAATATTGACCGCTTTTAAGGTGTCGATCGCGCGTTGTTTTGCCGCTTTGGTTGATAAATTCGGCTCATGCGATTTCAAGGTTTCGACGCAATGATCACCGATCGTCATCAACGGATCGAGCCGCGTCATCGGATCTTGAAAGATCAGCGCAACTGCTTCACCGCGAAATTTCTGAAGTTCGATCGGGGATAAATCGAACACCGACTTTCCTTCAAACTTCACCCGTCCTTCGATCTGTGCAGATTCAGATAACAGTCGCATCGCTGCCCGTCCGAGCGTCGATTTTCCACATCCCGATTCGCCCACTAAACCGAGTCGTTCTCCCGGTTGCAATGTAAACGAGACGTTTTTTACAACGGCAGTTTGTCCAGCCCGATACGCAACAGTGAGATCTTCGACGCAGAACAAAAGATCGTTCATAGGATGGGATCGCAATTTTTGACTGCAATCACTTTAGCTCATAACTTTGATGCGATCGCATCTCCGCTTACCCCGTCTCGCTCAACAATGAATAGGACTAACAGCAGGCTTGAGGGTTCTCAAAGCATCGAAGCGAGAGGACTTGTCGAACTGACTCTAAGGATTTTCTAAAAACAGAACGAAGTTAATTGAGAAGATTCAGACCGTACAGCCTAACTCTGTCAATCAACTTCGTTTCATTAGCCCAATGTTTCTAGAAGCAAATCAGGCTTCAAGAAACCTTCGTCAAACTCTTCGTAGAAATTGTATTCACCCTCGAATACGCCACCTTCCTGGGAGCCAGAATCACACCGTCTCCCATGATTGATTCCGCCAACGATCGACGATACAAATCACTCAACTGTGCTGAAACTCCAGTCCAGCTAAAATTCTGCTGTACCCGCTCCGATGCCCGTTTGCGTAGCTTTCTCGCCCACAGTTCATCATCCAAAATCCGCCCGATCGCCATTGCAAACGCCGCTGTATCTTGCGGTGGGACGAGCAATCCAGTTTCTCCTGGAACAACCGTAAACTTCAAGCCGCCGACATCCGAAGCAACCACAGGCGTACCACATGCCATTGCTTCTATCGCGACCAATCCAAACGGTTCATAGTGACTTGGAATCGCGCACACATCGGCCGCTGTGTAGTAAAGCGGTAAGCGATCGTGTCCAACTCTTCCAGCAAAGATCACATTCTCGGCCATTCCTAATTCATTAACCAATTGCTCAATCCGTTGACGTTCTTGTCCATCCGACTTATCAGAAGCACTACCGCCCACGACAACTAAGCGTAAATTTGTTGGATCAGCCGCATTCCGTTTGATTAATTCAAACGATCGCACCAACGTTTCAATTCCCTTACGCGGATCAAATCGCCCAACATACAAAACAACTTCATCAGTTGGCTTCAATCCCAATTCTTGTCTCGCTTCTAGCTTTGGAATCGTATGGAACCGTTTCAGGTCAGTTCCACAGGGAATCACTTCGATCCGTCCGTTCTCTGACACTAGCGATCGCAGCATCATTTCCTCTTGCGGACTCGTGGCAACAATACAATGCGCTTGTTCTAGAATCTGTTTTTCAACTGCTAGACGAGTTTCCGCGATCGCGGGACGATTCGGAACTGATTGATACTTCACTGCACCTAACGAATGATAGGTGTGAATCAACTCCACATTGTGCGTCTTCTGCACTTCTAACCCAACCCAAGCCGACATCCAATAATTCGTATGAATCAGCGGATAGTGATGCTTCGATTGGTACTGAAGAAACGATTCTACAAACTCCGGCATGAACTCAAACAATCGATCGCGCGGCACAAACTCTTCCGCACCTGCTTTCAGGCGAATGGTTCGGCAATGCGGATTGTGCTGCACGATCGTTTCATCGTTCGGATTCGCTTTGCGGGTGAACATATCAACCTGCCACCCTAAGCGAGAAAGCGCTTCCCCAACTTGACGAACATACACATTTTGCCCGCCTGCTTCTTCTCTTCCAATCTCAGCCGCCGGATCACCATGTTCAGAAATTAGCGCGATCGACTGTCTTGGACTGCTCGATCGACTCTGCACATTTGCCGACTTTTCATCGATTAAAACCATGACTTCTACCTCCAAAAATTTGAACAAGGAGAACGAAGGATAAACCTTTCTACCCTTCATTCTTTTTTCAGACTCCGTTGCTCAATTCAGTTGACCCACAAACCGCCCATTGGCGCTGAACACGCGCTCACCGATCAATTGCCGATACACTGCTTCATAGCCATCTGCCATGCGCTGTACGCTGAAATTTTCGACCACACGCTGACGGCACACTGCTCGATCGATCTCTGCTATCCGATCCAAAGCGACGACGCACTCGTCCACTGTCTCACATAAAAATCCAGTCTTTCCATCTTGAATGACTTCCGGTGCAGAGCCAAGCCGCATTCCGATCACTGGCGTTCCTGCCGCCATCGACTCCACCATCACTAAACCAAACGGCTCCCTCCACGTAATTGGGAACAGCGTCGCAACTGCCCCTCCCATCAGCGTATTCTTCTCAACGTGGTTCGCTTCACCCAAGTACTGGATCTGCTCACCATCGATTTGTGGAGCCAAAATCTCGTCATAGAATGCGCGATCGACAATATCGATCTTTCCTGCCATTTTCAGAGTCATTCCAGTCCGCTTCGCAATCTCGATCGCATGATGCGGTCCTTTCTCCGGCGACAACCGACCCAAGAATGCCAGATAAGGCGGATCATTCGGCTTAACATAGAATTTGTAGCTATCGACATCAATTCCGTTGTACACGGTCGCCACACAGTTCAATCCCAACTGCGGTTCGCGCTGGGCATCCGAGATACTGACATAAGGCTGCGATCGAGCATACGAGTACAACTTCTTGTTGTCTGGAGTAAATACGCCATGTAGCGTATGAACGGTCGGCGTTTTCACAAATTGTGCGTAGGGCAATGCAGAGAATCCCATGTGAGAATGAATTACATCAAACTCATGCGCTCGCTGGTAAACATGACCGAGCTGCATACTCTCGTAAATTTGGTACTCCTTCACGTTCGGATCAGTCCGAATCGCGCGGGGATGTACCGACTCCAACTTCGCCAGTGTAATCGAGTCACCCGTCGCGAATAACGTGACTTCGTGACCTCGACGCACCAATTCATCAGTCAATAGGCTCACAACTAATTCAATGCCACCATACGCTGGGGGGGGAACACGCTCCCACAACGGGGTAACTTGAGCAATTCGCATAAAAACCTCCTACAAGGTCAAACAGCTTAGTCGCCTCACACATGACAGAGACTCTCGATCATTTGCTTCCTAGGAGAGCTAAATCAGATTTAATAGAAAATTGGAATTCTGCCAAGGCGGGCATTTCGACTTGACAGCGTGAGAAACACCACTCTCTTCATTCGAGTGCTACGTGAATACTACGAGATGATTTCGGCAAAATACCTATCTATGACAGGATCGTAACAGCGCTCAAACTGCCCTTTTGCTTCTGTTCTGACTTTAGGTACAGTTCATCTCTATATGACGCTATAGCAGGGTTAGAACGGCATTCTCTAGGCTCTGTTGCTTCCGTGTTCGGATATTACGAAATCTCTTTGTGAACGATCGCGCATCCGAAAAGCGCTTCGAGTAAATCGTGTTACTTTTTCTACCAAAATTTAAAATATGTAATTTTTTATATTGCAACCTTTCTTCAAAGAAGCCTGCATCAAATCTATAAATTTATTCTTGAATTCGTAGATTAGCGCAAAAAAGGCTCTATCGATCGACAGATTTGCAAACTTTCTCCAGATTTTCTTAATCTTGCTAAAAAAGACGGAACGATTCAAGTTCCGCCTCAAATTTATAGAAAGGAATTTGGCTCAACTGTTCCCAGGACTATTTGCAGAAATCAGAATTTCTCCTTTAAGCATCCGCTGCGCTGCATCTAATAGCGCCTCTTCTAGATAAGGCTTGGTGAAGTATCCGCTTGCACCCAAAGAAGCTGCCATTTGGCGATGTCGATCGGCACCGCGAGAAGTCAACATTGCGATCGGTAAATTCGCCAAGTTGGGGTCTTTCTGAATCCGCGAAAGCAGCTCTAGCCCATCCATGCGCGGCATCTCAATGTCACAGAACACAATGTCACATGGCAGACCTGATCGTAGTTTCTCCCATGCTTCTTGACCGTCGCGTGCCTGCTCCACCCGATATCCAACCTTGTTAAACGTCATCGATAGCAGTTCCCGCACCGTGATCGAGTCATCCACGATCAGCACCATTGGTTCTGTCTTCGCCGTCTCGATGACAGGTTGAGCGGTTCCTTGCTCCCACATCGAACCCGCATCACGACGAATCCGACCGACTGAGAGATCAATCAATTCCAGCACATCTGCGATCGGCATAATCCGCCCATCCCCCAGCACCGTCGCACCCGCAACCCCGATCGGCTTAGGCACAGGGCCTTCAAGCTGCTTGATCACGATCTCCTGTTCGCCCAAGACTTGATCGACTTGCAGCGCGAGATAATTTCCGGCACTTCGCAAGATTACGATCGAAACCATATCGTCTTCTTGATTGCCCCCATAAACCGTTCCTCGACTGAGGTGACGACTGTAGCTCAACAACTCTCTCAAGGGTCGAACAGGCAACACCGTATCCCGCCAAGTAATGTAAGGCTGTCCTTCCGCATCGGGTTGAAGCCGCTCTTTGGGAATGTCGAGCATATCTTCCACCCCATCCATCGGAAAGGCGATCCGAGCGCGATCACTGATACAGCACAACGCCTTGGAAATACTGAGCGTCAACGGTAAGCGAATCGTGAAAGTTGTACCTTTGCTCTGTGTAGAATCCGTACTAATCGCACCTCGAATCTCACTCAGACTCGTCCGCACCACATCCATTCCAACCCCCCGACCCGAAAAATCATCGGCTTGATCCTTCGTACTAAATCCAGGATGGAACAGCAGATCATAGATATCTAATCGGGATGCGCTCTTTGCTTCCGCAGCGGTGATTAAGCCTTTCTCGATCGCTTTCGATCTCACCCGCTCAACATCCACTCCGGCTCCATCATCCGATACTGAAATGACGGTTTGGTTCCCTTGGTGAAACGCCCGGATCGTGATTCGACCTGTGGGCGATTTTCCTGCGGCGCGGCGAACATCTGGGTCTTCAATTCCATGAGTAATCGCGTTGTTTACCAAATGCGTCATCGGATCATACAGATGCTCCAGAATCATCTTGTCGATCAGGGTGTCTCGCCCTTCAATGACGAGTTCTGCTTGTTTGCCACACTTCATCGCAATATCGCGGACTGCACGAGGTAATCGATCGGCAGTTTGAGCAAATGGCACCATTCGTGATCGCGTCAGTCCTTCTTGCAACTGAGTTGTCACCTGCCGGAACATCCGCGTCACCTGATCCGTTTCATCGACAATAAATTCGATGTCTGACGATGACTCCCGCACCCGCACAATCAACTCAATCATCTCTTGAGACAATGAATGGAATCCGGTGAAGCGATCCATTTCCAACGGGTCATACTCTACGCCCATCGAATTTCCATTGTGGGCATTCCGTTCTGAGCCGCCGAATGGAACACGATGATTTTGACGACTCGCCAACAACGAACTTTCTAACAGCGATCGCTCATACAAATCCTGCATTCGCTGGCCTACATCGCTCAACTGCTGCACCTGATACAGCAAATTATCGAGCGACTGCCGCAACCGTTCCTGATCTTGCTCCAAACTATTTCGGTTGACTACTAATTCCCCAACCAAATTGCTCAGATTATCAAGATGCTTAATGGGAACTCGCATCGTTTGCTCACTGAACCCTTTTGCCGCACGAGTTGAACGGCGACCTGGGGGAGTTGAGGTACGACTTGTGGAAGAGCCACTCATCGTCATGTCGGATTCCTCCAACATTTTCTCTAAGTCTCCGAACTCTGCATCTGCTTCGGTTGCAGTAAAGTTCGTCTGAGTCGTTTCCTCTGGAGCATCCGCGAGAAGAGATTCTAGATTATCAAAATCTTCATCGATCGCAATTTCGCTCGGTGGAGCTTCGTCTAATAGCGAATCTAGATCATCTAAATTAGTCGGCTCCTCACCACCGATCAGCGCATCTAAACCTTCATCCGAAGTACTCGAATTTAACAAATCATCGAGGCTGTCTAGTTCACCTTGTGACGACGCTGAATCAGATTGCAGTGCGACAAATCCTGCTCCCAAAGTTGCGATCGTTGCCGCTCCGACTCCCATTCCTAAAAGCGCTTCAAAATCATCAGATGGGTCGCTAGGCAAATCGTCATCTTCAAGCAGTGAGCCGAAATCATCCAGATTTACATCGCTAAAGGAATCGTCAGTTAGATCGCCTAGATCTAACGTCAATTCATCCTGATAGCTTTGTCCAATCTCGGCACTCTCCTGAGCCGGTGCTTCTGCGCCAAAGAGGTCTAAGTTAAGGTCTGAAAAATCATCTTCAGGTGTAAGCGACGCATATTCTGTAAACCCCAAATCAAGCTCCGCTTCAGCTTCCAATCCTGCTGATTGCGGCTCTAAACTGTCTAAGTCAAATTCATTCAACAGATCATCTGGTAAAGCGCCTAGCTCTTGCTCAAACAATGCTTCTGAATCTGGTAACTCAGCACCGATCAAATCATCAAGATTGAATGATGTCTCATCAAAGGAAGACTCACTCACTTCCGCAGTAGTGAATGGCTCAGGAGATGAAAAGTCAAGTAGATCTGCAAGTGGATCTTCCGGCTCAGACCGTGAACCGTTCACAGAATCAAGCTCATCTTCTAGCAGTGATTCAGATGATGAAAAATCGAGTAAATCGGCAAAGGGATCTACTGGGGTACTTGATAAAGTTTCATAGATAGCTAAACCTAGTGGTTCCTCTGCATCAGAAGTGAATGTGCTGAATCCGTTGGAACTGAAAGCAGTTTCTCCAAAATCTAAATCATTCAGTTCATCTAAATCGAACCCTGCTTCAATCCTGGGCGATGGTTCATTCAGCAAACCATCAAGCCCCAAATCATTAGATAACGAAATTTCGGGTTCACTTGAATCAAAAGATAAATTCTCGATCGAGGCTTCATCCTCAAGCTCCAAATCATCGAACAAAAAGAGTTCAGATTCACTCGAATCAAAAGATAAATTCTCGATCGAGACTTCATTCTCAATCTCTTCAGAGAACAGAGAGTTCAGGACATTATCTTCCTGAGCATCTAAGCCTAACGCTGATAGCTCCAAGTCCTCTGCTGAAAAACCAGCAATGTTCAAATCATCAGTATCAAATGCGATCGGATCTTTCGTGGAACCATTCTTCATCTCCGTTTGCTCAAAGAGAGAAGAGGATTCAAGGCCAGAACCCAATCCTAGATCTAAACTATCCCAAGGGTCGAGAGCAAGTTCGGTTGAAGAATTTAGCTCAGACGTTCCGTTGGGTTCATTGAGTAATTGCTCATCCAAAACACCATCCAAGTCCAATGTGTCAAAGCCATCGAAGCTAAGATTCTCAGAAGAGCTTGTCTCGAACATTTCATCGAGATCGGTCGGGCCGTTTATCAGATCTAAACTGTTAGCTTGACTGGAGACTGACGAGAAACCTAGATCTGTGTCATCTAGTCCGGCAAATAGTTCACCCAGATTATCAAGAGAACCTTCGTCTTCTGTGTCGAAGTCACCAAGGGACGTATCGTAAGTGCCGTAAGAAATCAAATTCAATTCATCGAGTTCCAAGTCAACCGATACAGCGCTTTCTTCTGTTGAAGATAGAGTAGACAGCACAGAACTCGCTCCAATCTCTGTGACATCTTCAGAGAAATCAGGCAATTCAAACTCGTCTACTGCTCCGAGTGATGCTAAATCAGTCGCATCCAGTTCCTCTAACAAATCATTTCCAAACAGACCTGCTAAATCATTCGTTTGGGTGCTACCAGGCTCAGATGGAGTAGATAGGAAATTCGCAAAATCATCGATCTCCGCATCTGACACATCGCCAGACGAACTGAAGAGCATGGAGGAGTCAAGCACTTCCTCTCGTTGCCAGGTCGCTCCCAAATCCGGCATTTCACCCTCAAATAAGTCAGCGAGGCTGTTTAGTTCCTCCATTCCCATATCAGGCCCGTTTCGATCGTAGTTGTCGATCTCTGCTGTCGCCGGAACCTCTTCTAAGCCTGGTAAATCGAACATTCCATCTAGACTTAAATCATCTGCCGCATCTACCGAGAGTTCATCCGATCCCGATAGATCAAACAGGCTGTCTAAGCCTGAATCTTCTAAATCCGCTGTAGAGTCAGTTGTTGCAAAATCTAAACCTGCAAAATCAAGCTCATCTGAAGAATCGCTATTTGCGATCGCAAAGAAGTCTGCCAAATCCAGATCCATCTCAGCGGCATCAGAGGGTGTCAGAACCATCGCCTGTAGCTGTTCACTTGGAGCAATTTCCTTGGCGCGTCCTACTAAAACTAATCCTTGTGCTTGCTTGATTTCGGTAATCACAAGCGGTGCAAGCTCTCGATAAGCATTCTCAGAATTTGCGATCGCCCGACTTGCAGTGTCAATCAACTGACTCCAGTGCGCCAGCCCAAACGCATCCCCCAATCCCTGTAAGCCAAGGCAGATATCCTGTAAGCGCTCACGAGCATCTAGCATAGTTTCTGCTTGCCGGAATGTTTGCAGCATCTCGCGCAGTTGTGCAGGAACATCGTTTTGGAAGATTAGTAATAGTGCATTATCTTGCATGATCGTTTCAGACTGAACTACCGTTCCATGATTTGCAGGAACGCTCGTCGCTTGTCGCTCTAGCTGAGTGAGATGCTGTTCGATATCCGAGAATACAGGTTCCAAGTGAGTTAACGATGCCTTCGCTGCCTCTTCATCTAATCCGACGGGACTCTGTAGCTGCTCTAAATGCCCTTTGAGCGCATCAAACACTTTTAGCAAAAGCGTTTCTAGCTTGCGATCTGGTTTGATGCTAGGCGCTTCTTTGAGAACCTTAAAGTAATCTTCTAGCCGATGAGAAGTTTTCTGGATGCTGTGGAGACTCAACATCGCAGCCCCACCCTTAACCGAGTGCGCCGCCCGGAAGACTTCGTTAACCAGTTCTGGATCTGCCATCGTGCCTTGTAGATTCAGCAAACCCTGCTCGATCGTATTGAGGTGGTCTTTTGCCTCCTCAATGAAGTAGCCCATGATTCGCTGTTGTTGTTCCGGCTGCATCGCAATGTCCCTTTCTGTGAATGAGTAATCTCCGTCGAGCCTGGTTCAAGTTGAACGCGGAAGTCTCTGGGATGAAGATGACCGTTGAGAGTTCAGTCGGTCATCACGGCTAGGGGTCAACCCCAAATCAAAGCGGTTTCAGTGATTTGGCTTCACTGTAACCGAAGTCCTCAAGATGGCGCACAAAGTTCAGTACGATCGCTTACTTGCGCTCCACTGTTTCGACTCGGAATCGTTCCACTGAGGTTAACAAGTCACGCGCAACTCCTACAAGGTTTTGCAGTGAACCTGATACTCGTTGAGCTTCCTGCGAAGTTTCTTGCGCGGTCAATTCCACGGATTGCATCACCTGAGCGACGTTCCGCGAGGTTTCGGTCTGCTCTACAGTATCAGCGGTAATAGATCGCACCAGTGTATCAATGACACCCGACACTTGAATAATATCTTCGAGCGATCGCTTCGCTTGTTCTGCGAGTCGAGTGCCCTCGATCACCTGTTGAGTTCCTTCTTCCATCGCAGTCATTACTGAGCCTGTCTCACCCTGAATTTGTAGAACGATTTGCTCGATTTCCTTCGATGCTTTCGCGGCTCGATCTGCCAGTTGTCTGACTTCATCCGCAACGATCGCAAATCCACGTCCTGCTTCTCCTGCCCGTGCCGCCTCGATACTGGCGTTTAGAGCAAGCAGGTTCGTCCGCGATGCAATCTGAGAAATCAGCGCAACGATCTTAGAAATCTCTTGCGAAGATTCTGCCAATCGTTTCACCTTGCGGGTCGTCTCTGCCACCGTCTCCCGAATCTCTAGAATTCCGGCAACGGTTCGTTCTACTGCTTCCCCACCCTTGAGCGCGGTCGATGATGCGGTTCTTGCGACTTCTTCAGCTTCACGAGCACTTTCTGCTACCCGTTGAATTGAATTAGTCATGACCTGCACAGAGTTGAGTGTCACCGCTAGTTCTTCAGCTTGCCGCAGTGCGTCAGAAGACAAACTGCGAGCAAACATCTCGTTTTCGGTTGAACCCTTACTCACTTGACGCGCAGCTTGTTTCACCTGCTGGACGATTTCACGCAGGTTTTGAATGGTTAAGTTGAACGAATCCGCAACGGCTCCAAGTACGTCTGCGGTTACTTCCGCTTGTACCGTCAAGTCTCCGCGTGCTGCGCCTTCTACATCATCAAGGAGTCGAATCACTTGACGCTGGAGATCTTCTTTTGCTTGCTCTTGTTCTTCTGCTTTGCGCTGTGCTTCGCTCGTTGTAGTTAAGATGATGCGAGTCATTTGGTTGAACTCGGTTGAGAGATGACCCAGTTCATCTTCAGCAAAAATCGAAGCGCGAGCGTTAAAGTTGCCTTGACATACGGACTGAAACTGCGTTCTGAGATCCTCTGTCGATCGCTTCATATGACGTGCGGTGAGTTGACCTACTGCAAGCGCCGTTCCGCCGCCGCAAATTCCGCCTGCTAGCGCCATCATGATGCCAGTTGTACGAAGCTGAGAAACAACCGCACCATTGTTTTGCTGTGCGGCTTGATTTGCAGAAACAAAGCTAACGACTGCCACCGCAACTGCCGAAACAATTCCTGCTGCTCCCGCTGTAATCATCTGCTTGGTCGCAAATGAAGCATTCTCTAAAGGAGCCAACCAACCTTGCTCAACTGTTGGAGTCGGCTCGGCGACGGGTGCATCGAGCTGAGTCGTAAAGCTAGGAACCTGTTCGGTTGTGCTGGACATACTGAAGAGTTCGTCTTCGCGAAGCTTTGAGTCTGTCTCATTGGATGGAGAAAAGCTCGGATTTTGAACAAAATCAATTTCAGCGCTATCTGAAGCGGCTGACATATTCGACGAAAATCCGAAAGCGCTCCCGACTGAAGGACTGGTGAAACCTGCGGAGTCTTCAGACAGATCAAAATCAGAGAGATTACCGAGATCGTCGAAATCTTCAAAGTCGTCTAGAAAATCGACATTGCTTTGATTTCCCGGTGCTGAGACTGGATTGATGCGATCGCTTTGAGGCTCGTTGTAGATCGGTGTGAATTTGCTTTGCCCCGTGGGAAAGTCAAATTCTGCCGCAGCTTGCTCGTCATAAAAACCGGGTGCTGCCATAAAGAGCGTATCTTCGCTGGTGTCGCGGCTTGCGATCGAGCTTCGACTGGGAACGATATCACCTTCAGAAATGCCTGGATCGGTTGAGACCGTGGTCATGCTGCCGTGTGATGGCTCGTCTGCTGCAAAGACTTGATCAAAATCATCCAGTACGCTTGAGAAGTCACTACTCGATGCCGATTCATCTTTGAATGATGGAGTGGCAAAGGGATCATCCGAACTGAAGTGACTCTTTGACCCGTTTCCGTTTTTGCTTGCACCAAAGGGATCACCGAATGGAGAATCTTCCTCGGTATCCGAGTTAAATCCATCATCGTGTAATACAAAACTATCGAGAGAATCCGCTTCCGGTGAAGCATGAGACTCTCCGAAGGCTGAATAATCGGTTTCTAAGTTTGTATCTGCAAAGCTATCTGCTTCACCATCCGCGAACTGACCTGCGTATGCGAGTCCGCTATTGGCATAATCCACAAACTCCGGATCAGAGGTGAGGTTGAGAACCGTCTGATATTGCTCTTGCGCCACATCGTACTTCTGGAGTCCATAGCAATAGATGTGACCGCGCAATAATCGAGCGCTTGGATCTTGGGGGTAGTGATCGACTAAGCGATCGACAATTCCAGCCGCTTCCTCATACTTGCCCTGCATATAGGCGCGTTCTGCCTGCTGATATTCTTGAGCAAAATCATTTCCTCGTGCCATATGCCTCCTCCTGCAAGTACGTGCTGCTCTGAAAACGGGATTTGAAATTGGGAGCAGTTAGGGTAAAGTGAGAATAATATACGCTGTGCCTTATTGTGGCGAAGTCCATCAAAAAGTTTCTTAAACTCTCGGATTTCCGATTCGCAGCATTAAAGTTTATACCGATGTCTATCTCGACTGGGGAACCCTGCTTGTAAAAATAGTTCCCTTGTTTCTTTATACAATTGACACATTTGACGGAATTCAGTGCAAATTGGCTTGACACTTTCTTCATGCTGCCCACCGTGCCGATCGCAATATCGAGACTTGATCCAGCAGCCGTAAGCACTGACCTCCCTCTTTACCCAAAATCCATTCTCCCCGAAGAAACGGTGCAACGCTGTCAGGAACTGCCGTTGCTGCCTGCACGTTTTCAATATCGAGCCATTCCATTCCGAGAATTCGATCGACTGCCAATCCCAGCATGATGTCTTGATCTTCGATCGCAATCACCGAAATTTCCGGGCGATCCGTATTCAAAGCAGCCGCATCTCCTAAAAACTGACCAAGATCCGCAACCCAAACCACACGACCTCGAACATTTAGAGTTCCGAGCAAAAGCGGCGAAACATTCGGAACAGGCGTAATGCGATCGGGGGAAGGAGATAGCACTTCACGAATTCCAGTGGCAGGCAATGCAAACTCAGCCCCAGAAGGGGTATAGAAACGCAAATGCAGTTCACCTTCGGGGCTTTCTAGTTCCTGAAATTCGGGCGCTTGATCCTGCCCTCTTCCTGTTAAG
Organism: Phormidium tanganyikae FI6-MK23; assembly: GCA_019359175.1. Lineage (GTDB taxonomy): Bacteria > Cyanobacteriota > Cyanobacteriia > Leptolyngbyales > Leptolyngbyaceae > Leptolyngbya > Leptolyngbya tanganyikae. Next base: position 22,492 of record JAHHHU010000001.1, on the reverse strand, counting down.
AAATCTGGACTTCCTACCATGGCCTCTGTTCCTAACCGCGCAACAATTGTTTCACTGTACCTACGAGTTCGGTTGGCTGAAAGGGTTTCGCAATGTAGGCATCTGCCCCCTGCTTCATTCCCCAATAGCGATCGAACTCTTCCCCTTTTGAGGAACACATCACCACGGGCACCTTTTGGGTCTTTGGATCTGCTTTAAGCCGACGACACACCTCATATCCATTCATGCGGGGCATGACGATATCCAACACCACCAAATCAGGACATTGCCCCTGAATGTGTTCCAAGGCTTCAACGCCATCGGTCGCGATAGTCACCTCAATGCCACTGCCTTTGAGCAGATCCGTGATCATCTCTCGTTGGGTGACACTATCTTCCACGACTAAAACTGTACTCATAACCCCCTACCTGTGAGCTTGGCTGAACCGATGACGGGAGAAACTAGCCCCTGTTTACCTTGAATCATTAATAACTAAAGTACCCGCAAATACTGATTTAATCTGATACGGATTCAAAAACAAGTATTTTCACGAGGCATTTAAATTCAATTCGGCTTCTAGGGCATCTAGAACTTGCTGCGTGGTCATTAGATGTTCTGGTCTACCAACGCCAATATATTTCTCAAGTAGCATTAGAATTTCGTGTTCTCCAAAGGGTTTTGTTAAATAATCGGTTGCTCCGACCATTCGCGCCCGGACTCGATCAATAAATCCATCCTTGCCCGTCAACATGATAATCGGAGTCTGCCGAAACGCTGTAGATTGGCGCAACATGGCACAAAGTTCATATCCATCTAACTCTGGCATTCCGATATCACACAGAATCAGATCGGGCTTGAGTTGGAAGACCAAGCTTAAAGCACTCAGTGGATTCTCGATCGTACTGATATCGTACCCGTTGCGTTCCAGCATTAATTCTACGGCTTTACAGACTGTTGGGCTGTCATCAATGCAAACAACTTTAAGAGCCTTAGTATTGGGAGACAGATCGAGTGGACTGCGAGAGGTAGAATGCGCCGAGTGTTGAACGGCATTATGAGTGAGCTGGAGCCAACCGCGCTGAATATACGGATAGATTGCCCGCGCGACGGTAGAAATATCGCGATTGAGATAGCGAGCGATTTGTCGAATCGAGGTTTGCCCGTCTGCGTAGCGATCGAGCGTTTGAAACGTGGCTTTGGGCAGTGCGTTTTTTAATAGGGCGGATTCCGCGATCGTAGGACATTGATCCGGTGAGTGTAAGTGCGGGTGTAGCTGTTTCCAGTCTTGAACCTGCTTCAAAATTTTCGTCGCCAGCGGCGCAATTTCCATTGTGAGAAGTTGCGGTGTCAGTGGATTTCCCAACTCAAAGATGAATGAGCCTTGAGGCAAACTGAGCAAATCAAACAAAGTCTCACGCACCATCCCTTGAATGATGCTGCGTCCTTGCGCGGGTGTGACTAGGTGGTTTTCTAGCAGCGCCCAAAGACAGCCGTACTCTGGAGTATTGAAAGTTGCGATCGATGATGCAGGAATTTGATCGATCGTCGCTTCTGCTCGGTAGCGGTGCAAATAATCTCGCAAGCGGGAGAGCTTTGACTCTGTTTCCCCTGCGTAGACAATTTGACCATTGAGAAAAAAGACAAACCAGGAAGGATGATGACGCGATCGACGATTCACAACGCCTGATGAATACGCCTCTACAAATAATTCACCTGTCCGCTGACCGAGTTCAATCAGTTGTAAGATGCTCCGAATATCAATTTCGCTTAACTGTCCTTGCATGAAGAAATGCCATAAATGGACGACGATCGACGTTCACGATGTAGTCAAATTCAATCAGCGTGAATTGTCCACACATTGTATCTATTAATGCTGTGGTGTACCGGAATTTTCGAGAGTGGGAATTTTTTGAGGAAGGAGGTGATCGAATTTTTTGGTTAGATGGGTAGAACGCAAACAATTCGGGCACATTAGTCAAAGCATTGGGCATCGAATAGGAGAGGGCTATTAGTGTGCTGTATCTAGCAGAAGTGGTTCAGAAGAAAGGCGGAATCATGGGCGGTGGCAAGTCTGAACTGAAGTTACTGGCTTGTCAGCGAGGGGAACAGAATTGGAGCGCGATCACCGCAGAGGAAGTTGTAGCTGCGGATGATGCGGGCAAGTTCAGCCCCGGTACACTGTTGCTCGTCGATCTGACTGGCAATAAGCAGGTGCAGCGCGTTCAAGAAGCAGGTCGCCCGATCGCAAATATTTTGCAAACGTTTTCGCGGCTTCAAGAGAAGATTAAAACGAAGGAAACTGAGATCGAGCAGTGGAATGAGTCACTGACTTATCAGAGCCAAGAGCTAACGCGCCGAGAAATGGAAATGGAAGCTCGGCAAGAGGAGTTGAAGCTTCTTGAGGCTGAATGTCAGCAGATGGATCAGCAGCGCCAAGAGTTTCAGGCGACTCGCGATGAGGTGACGCGCCAACAACAAGAGCTAGAGCGCAATCGTCAAGAGTTAGAAGGGGCATGGGAACAGTTACACGGACAGAAGCAACAGCTAGAGGAACGACAAGCTGAGTTGCTCGGTGCTTGTGTATTAGATGAGTCGAAGGCACGAGAGCTCTATCAACTGCTGGATCGCTTCCTTGAATTGGGCACGTCTCCAGAAACGATGCAGCAGTGCAATGAGTTGATCAACTATCAGCAGAGTTTGCTCGGTCATCACTGGCAAACGCTGGAGGAGCAGCAGCATTCGGTTGACCAGATGCAACAGGAGATTGTTCAGCAATCACATCGTATTACTGAGCAGTGGCAAGCTTGGTATCAAGGGCAAGAAGCACTTGAACAAGCCAAAATCGAGATGAACTCTCAGCAATCTGTTTTGCACAGTAAGCAGGAGTTTGCCCGATCTCTCAATGTGCAGATTCAATATCACGCCGATTTACATCAGCAGATTCAGAACACGATCGAAGGTAGCGATGCGCCCCAGATTGATGTGCAAGCGTTGGAGAATTTGTCGATCGAAGAGCTTCAATCGATTGTCCAAACGGTGCAGCGTGAGTTCGATCAGTCTTCTCAGTTTGTGCATGGACAGGAAGAAGAACTTCGCGTGAAAGAGAAGGAAATTCAGGAACTCAAAGAAAAAATTGCACAGGCGAGTGAGTTCGATCGCATGAGTCTCGAAACTGAACTCGCGGATGAGCAGGATGCGTATGAGTTTTTGTATCAAACGTTAGTGGGTCAGCGTCGCAGTTTGAAAGAGAAAGAGATTGTTTTGCGGCAGCACAAAGCTGTGTTGGTGCGTCGAGGCGGGGCGGAGCCGGATGAAGGGGGAATCAACTTCTCGATCGTCTTTACCCAAATCGAAGCGCAACGCCAAAAGCAGTCCGAAGAATTGCAGCAAATTGAAGCGCAAATTCAGGAGATTGAACACGCAATTCAACAGGCTCAGGATCGAGTGAACGGGCAAGCGGGTGAGCAAGAAGCAAAACGTAATGAGTTGAAGCAGCTTGAAGAAGCATTGCAGGCTCAAAGAGTTGTGGCAGCAGAAATTGCAGGTCGAGTGGCGCTGTATCAAGAGATATTGCAACCGATTCAAGATTCAAGCACGGCAATGGGGCAGCATCTTGAAGCGATCGTACAATCGAGCGGGCAGCATTCCACGATCGGGGAAATGAAAGGAGTGATTGCCAGCCTGACTCAAAAGCCAGAATTCTCAATAGTTTAAGGGACTTGTTTCAGGTGAATGAAATCGCCGGATACTTCTGCGATCGTATTATTTATAAACGGATCGGTGCGCAATCGATTCGGAGCCGTGACTAAGGCAACGAGTTTTTCGACTTGCTCGAAATTGGGATTGAAGTTGAGCGATCGGATTAGAAATTGGCGCACTGCTCGACGTTGGAGAGCAATTGGAGCTTGGTTCAAAAGTCGCCGATCTAATCCCTCTATTGAGTTGGCTTTTTCGTAAAGTTCGTGGGCGGCATTTTCCAGGTAATCGACATCTGCGGAGAGAAGTTCGATCGTTTGGGATAAATGCTGCTCGGCTTGGGGATTGAAGTGCGTTTTTAAGTAGGGAATGAGTTCTAGCCGAATTCGGTTCCGCGAATAGGCTAGATCAGAGTTGGTGCTGTCTTCCCAGATTTGAAGATTGCGATCGCGGCAAAATTCCGCCGTTTGTGATCGAGTTAATTCTAATAGCGGACGAACTAGCTTCAGGGTTGGAGTGAGCGATCGTGTCCAGTTAAGCGATCGCAGTCCGTCTGCTCCACTTCCTCGAATGAGGTTAAATAATAGAGTTTCAGCCCGATCGCTGGCAGTATGTCCGGTAACGATCGCGCTGAATCCGTCAATTGTTTGAAGCTGAGCATAACGCCATTCTCTAGCGGCGACTTCACTCGTGGGAATTGTATCAGCAACTTTCAGATAGAAGGGTAAGTTCCACTTCTGGGCTAAGGTGGCGACATATTCGGCGTTCGCTTGAGAATCGGAGCGCCATCGGTGATCACAATGCACGATCGCGAGATGCCAATTCCAGCGCGATCTCAAATCGAGAAAGAGTTGAGCAAGACAGAGAGAATCTTGTCCGCCGGAGACAGCAATAATGATCGACTGGGTTTTCCGTAAAAGATTGCGGTGGCGGATCGTGCGATGGATTTGAGCGTGAAGCGGTGTCCAAGAATGCGCCATGCGTCTATGTGTTAATACTCGTCTTCGTCGGCGTAAATATCGTCAATGTTGCGGGGGCGGAGTCGATCGGTCAACGGTTCAGGTTGCCGCAAGGGTTCGGATTGACGGGCGGACGAGCGTTCTGGAAGGCGTTCTTGGGGTCTGAGCGGCGAGAATTCTAGGCGGATGCGAACTTTGCCGCGTTGCCATCCAGTTCCAGAATTAAACCGCAGCGCCTCACATTCCAAGCCCTCCTCGAACCAAGCTTCGTTGTCTTCTGACCAATCAGTCGATTGATCGCTCACAACTTGCGCGAGTTGATCTAGAAATTCACTCACTTTGAAAGTCGGATTATTCATCAAAACGCGCCCGCGATCGACGAACAAGACTTCATCATCATTCATTGGTGTAAATCCGTTATCCATTCTCAATCCTCGATCGCGTTCTCTTGTGCATTATAAGAACCAACCGTAGCTATGGAGTCCTTTACCCAGAAGATTTACGCCTAAGTAACAAACCCAAACGACGACGAATCCTACGGCTGCAAGAAGTGCAGGGCGACGACCTTGCCAACCTTTGGTAATTCGAGAGTGAAGATAAGCGGCGAAAACTAGCCAAGTGATGAACGCCCAAGTTTCTTTCGGATCCCAACTCCAGTACGATCCCCAAGCTTCGTTCGCCCATACGCCGCCTGCGATAATGCCGATCGTGAGTAACGGAAATCCCAGTCCGATGACGCGATAGCTAATATTGTCCAAGGTATCTGCGAGAGTCAGCCGTTGCGGGGAAAGAGTGATTTTTTCTAAAACTGCGGTTCCACCTGAATTAACGCTGATTTCGTCTTCGGAGCGGTGCAACTGATAGGATTTTTCGCGGTAGCTGCCTGTTCCGACTGAGCTTCCTCGGAGTTCGATGTTTTGTCCGCGTGTGACGACGAGAAACGCGATCGCCAATAATGATCCAACCATCAAAGTCGCATAGCTCAACATCATGACGCTGACGTGCATCATTAGCCAATTTGACTTCAGTGCAGGAACGAGAGGCGCAGAAGCTTGCATCGTATCGGGTAAAGTCAGCGCGGCAAATGCGGTGATCGCCATTGCGATCGGAGCGGTAACGACTCCAACCAACTTGCTTTTGCTCATGTTTTCTGCGATTAGGTGCATCGTTGTGATGCCCCAGACGAGGAAGAAGAGCGATTCGTAGAGATTGCTGAGGGGAAAGTAGCCTGCTTCGATCCACCGCGCGGCGAGGAGGGTCGCGGTGGAAAGATTCGCGATCGCCATTCCAGCAGTGCCCAACGTCGATGCGTATGGAATTTGAGGAAAGGCTGCACCAATCCAATAAATCAGCATCGTCGCGAATAAAACGGCAAAGGATAGATTATCTAAAATCCCTTGAAGTGCAACCAAATCCATCGGTGTTTCCCTTATTAAAGCGTCGGTCTACTTCTTATTGTATAAGCCTGTGGAGGCTCTAGGCTTTTACAGTTTGTTGTACTTAAGTTTGAAAGTTTGATTTTGGTATTACAAAGTGCCAGCCAAGTTTGAAAGGACAGGTCAAAATAGAGAACAAATCATCAGAATCAATATCAGAGGTGTCCGTGGCTTTATACGCAGAATTGCATCGTCACTTGGGCGGTTCGGTTGTTCCGCGCATTCTGTGGCGCTATTTAGAACGCAGCGAGTCGGAGCTAATTGATCGCTTTTCCAATTATCCAGAGTTTGAAGATTTTTATACTCGTCCACGCAATACGCTCGATGAATATCTGGAACTGCATACGATCGTGGAAGGGGTGCAGACCGCTGAAGCGCTGCCGTATTTTGTCTACCGTTTGATGCGGGGAGCTTACATTTTCGAGAATTTGGCGTATCTGGAACTTCGCTACACGCCTTATCTGCGAACGAATCCGACGTTGAATCAGTCGCGTCGGATTGAACAAATGACTGAAATCGCTCAAATTGTTGGACGTGCGAGTCGATTGAACGAATATCCGATCGTCAGTAGTCAAATTCTCTGTATGCACTCGAAGTTGCCGTATGAGGTGAATCGAGCGATCGTGGATTTGGCGGCTCAGATGCCCGAATATATTTGCGCGATCGATTTGGCGGGTGGCGATTCATATTATGGGGAGCGGTTGGAGGAGTTTATCGAGTTGTTTGAATATGCTCGATCGCTCAATCTCCACACGACTTGTCATTTGTATGAGACAGAAGGGGATTATCCCGAACTGCTCCCATTTTTGAATCGAATCGGGCATGGGATTCAAATTCCGCTCCGTCATCCGCATTTGCTCAAAGAAGTAGCGCAGCGGGGTCAATGTTTGGAAGTGTGCCCGACAACTTATTTGAAAACGGGAACGCTTCAAGAGATTCGGCAGCTTAAGCAGGTATTTGACCAGTGTTTTGATGCAGGCGTGGATATTGCGATCTGTACTGACAATGCAGGATTGAATGATGTGCGGTTGCCGTTTGAGTATGAAACGCTGCTGACTCAGGATGTGATTGGGTTTGAAGAGTTGAAGGCGTGTCAGGATGCGGCGTTTCGTCATGCGTTTGCGTGGCAGTATGCTCAACGTCCGGCTTCGTTGCTCGATCGACTGTTGAAGTCTGAGGCGAGTTAGAGATTGGGGAGGTGGGGAGTGAGAAGATGAAGAACTACTCCCTATCTCTCTGAATTCTTTTTTTATGCGGCTTGCTTTTATCGTATGGATAGTCTTCGAGGATGACTAGTCAGCGTTAATAAAGCTATAGCAATCCTAAATTAGTCGTGAATAGCAGAATTGATCGTGCCCCCTAACCCCCAACTTTGGAGGAACAAGACGCCTAGCCCCCCAAAATTGGAGGTTTGGGGTATCCCTCTTTCATCACATCGGCAGGAGGAAAAGCTACAAGCCTTGCTGTACTTGTGTTTTGCTCTTTTGTCATTTTCGAGCCGCTAAAACGGAAAACCTGCATTATGACTGGGTTCCAGAATTCGCCTCAGCAAGAGTGATGAAAGAGGGGTATTCCCAAATTTTGCAACTCAAACCGGATTGCTATATAAAAGAAACAGATATCTAAAGAATTTTGAATTCAAAGTGGCGAATGAAGAGGAGCCCGATAAGCAAATTATCATTATGACAAGTTCTAATTCTTGGAAAGGATTTAACAGGTGGAGTAAAGCCGAGTCTAAGTTAGAGACGATTTCACTGCGTTACAGCTACGATCTGCTCGATCCAGATTATCCAAGTGATGTAAAACATTTCTTACTGTCTTTGGAAGATAAGCTTGGTGGTAATCGTTACCCAATCATCCGAGGTAGTAGCAGTAACTTTCTTTCACCAGTAACTCCTGCAATTGGGTTAGCAATTTCATTTGTTGTTGCACCGTTCATTAGAAAATACTTGGACGGTCTTCTTAAGGGTGATGCTCTTAAAGAACTGGGAGAAAGTCATCGTGAAGAGGTTGCATCTTGGTTCTCTAAGCTATAGAAAGAACTTGCCACGATAGTCGCAGTCACTAATGACCTATTGAAGGACTATCCTAATGCTGTTGTGTGCCGCCATCAGGAAACAGAGCTGATGCTGGAAGTTGATTTAGATAGCAGCAAACTGAGCATAACATTAAATAGATACGACTCTGATGAGGCAAGAGCTATGATTCCTAGCAGTGTTGTTAAGGCGGTCAAATACATACTTGAAAACCAAGTAGAGGGGAGTTTGGGGGACTTCAATTTACGGTACGATTCTCTATCAAGAGAGTGGTATATGTACGTAACCACGTTGCTTAAATTGCCCGAAAGAAGTTGAGAGCCTACTTATTTGTCTGTTAATTGCGTGATGTTGACCATACATAGAGATCGATGAGAGTTGCTCGCTTATGATGCAAAGGATATCTGCGGCGGGATGGGCAACGTTGTGCCGCAAGTTCTGAATCAGCGTTGCGCTTAAGATGAATTGATTGAGATCGCACATTCACAAGAATCGATCGCGCCATTCCCAGAAGATCAGCCCGCTCTCACAATTCACAATTACTTCTAGCTCTCAAATGGCACAATAGAAATTGAGCAACCCGATCCAGGAGTTTCTTCCATGCTTGATATTCAAAAGCAATCTGTAGTTGATGAAACTCAGCAGCCGATCGCTGTGCAAATCTCGATCGCTGACTTTGAGCAAATCGAGGAAATTCTAGAGAACTTTGGTCTAGTCAAGCTCATGGAAGCCGAAACCACAGAACGCCTGTCTAAGCAAGAAGCCTTGAACTATTACCAATCTCTCAAAGATGAGTATGTGGACAGTTGAATATACCAAGCGCTTCTTGAAAGATCTGGCAGCACTTTCACCCGAAACTCAAGCGCGAATAGAACTGATTGTTTTTGAATAACTAGAGTGCGAGAATCCCTTTGGCTTAGGCTATTTGCAGAAAATGAAGGGCTACGCTGATAAGTATAAAATTCGAGTGGGTGACTACCGGATTGGAATCACGATCGAGAAAGAGACACAAATGCTGATTTGCGAAAGACTCGCTCATCGAAAGGAAATTTACAGGTATTTTTCTTAATCGCAACGCGATCGCACACTCCAAAGCCACGATCGCATTTCTCAAGGCAGCAATTCTGGCGCGATCAACAACAATCGCTGCCTTGCTGTGATTCGCTCACTGCTATTCAGTTGAAGAAGTTCGATCGTCGTTCTGCTTTCCGGTGTGAGTCCAAGCAGTTGCGCCAGAATAGACCTCCTGCACGAATCCATAGATCTGAGTCAACTTAGACGGAGAAGCAGCAACACATTCTACCGGGTAGGAGAGTGAAATCGGCATAATGGGAGCCAGAATATTCTCTGCTTATTTCTATTTTTAAGTTCTGCTGGGGTCGCAGCGATCATATAGTCCTGCCCCATCGACTGTAAAAGGTAGCGATCGCGGAAAACATCGCCGCTTTCCTGCTAACGGACTATAACCATCGCATAGACAATCAAAAATAGGGAGGTAAATCAACCTTCTTCGAGGCTAAGGTCGAACAGAGTGAAAAACCGTTAGAACTCTTAACCTGAACCGTGGCTTTGAACGCTTTCCTAAAAGTCTTTGAGTACGTGAAAATCTTTTGGGACAAGGAATTTCAGCGTTACCCCAATAAATTACCGGAATCGCCCGAAAACACCCAAACAAGAGTACTCAGAAATCCGTGAAGCTAGAACTCTGAGATATGTCTTTTAAGAAGCGGGTAACGCGATTCGAACGCGCGACATTCACCTTGGCAAGGTGTATTCCAACTTCATCCTGCAAGGATTCTAGCGCACTGATCACCCCTCTACCCCAAATTTACCCCAATCGATAAAACCGAGATCTCTGAGCAAACCGATCTGTAGTAAAGTGACCGTCAGTTTTCGTCGCGATCGGTTTTTGAGTGGCATGCAGTTGAAAGGGGATGTTCGGAGGGAGCTAATGCATGGATATTAATTTTCAAAAGGAGCAATTTAGCTACGCTCGTAATTTATGAGATCGCTTCGGCAGCAGGTTATTCTTTCCAACTTGTACCCAGACCACTCGATTACGAATCGAGTGCGATTGATTTCTAAAACCTAACGATGGAAAGAATTGTAGCTTATCTCAATCCACGTTGCACACGGTTTTATCTCAATCTTTATCTCAATCGCCCAAACGCGCCTGTAGGAAAGCTTTGAGCGATTATCGCTTCGATTTGTGCTGAGGTTTTGAGTTTTATGCTTTCTGGGGACGATTGGGGTAAAGACAGTCAGCAGGTTCCACATCACAAGCTCGCTCAAATTAAAGATTCTGAAACGAAGCTTCAGTTTAATCACAATCTACTCAAAACCGACGGCAATACGAACGAAACCAGTTCGTATGTCAATCTAAAATCCTTGCGACACAACCATCAATCCTCTATGCTTGCACGATGATGATTACGCTAAGATTAAAATCTATCTCTTATATATTTTTCTTTAACTAAGACTGATTTAAGCTCTATTCTCCGCGAGGAATAACTCATGAATGCAGAAAACGACTCTAGCGATCGTGTTGCTACTATTCTGCAACGCTTTCAAGCTCTCATTGATGAGAACCTCAGCGAAGATGAGATTGAAACTCAAATTAAGATGAATTTTACTGAGGAAGAGCAAAAGGTGATCAGCGAGGCTTTTTTGAGCCTGATCCAAGCTGATGAGACTGAACGCTATTTTCCATTAGATAGTTGAGCATTCGAGGGACATCTGACCTAGAACCTTCACTGAGCAAAGATTTGAAGGAAAGACGGATTGGGAGAAAGATTTAGGAAAAGCAGACTTGAAGAGATCGCGGCACTGGAGGAACAGCATAATCATTGAGTAACGCGATCGCTTAATCAAAAGCAAAAATCCAACATCAAGCGTTCTCTTCTCCGCTTTGTTCAGTGAGTGATTTCAAAAACCCTGGTGAGAAAAGCAATCTTGCTATTGTTCGCTTCATCGGCTAACCAGGCTGTTTTCAGAAATCTAATCAACAAAATGATCCCAAAAGCACAACTCGACTATTACACAGTAGTTCACCCTTGAATGGGCACATCTCCTAGGCGATAGCCCTGGAAGACGACAGCCCCCAAGACCACAAGCACTGCTGCAACCAGAAACACGACTCGTACACCAGCAGGGTGCTCTAGGGTGTAACCATAATAAGAAAAAATGGGCGGAATGATGAGCGTTGAGAACGATAACCCCATCCCAGCCGAGAACGAGAAAATACTGTAGTGAAACGCTTCTCGCCGCTGTCCCCTGACGATCGCATCCTGCTCAACGACCGTTCCCATCATCGCATAGACCAAAATGAAATAACCGCCTAGAAAAGGTCCCAGGAAGCCAAAGCAGATTGCAGCCTGGAGCGCAATTGGTACGGAAGAAGGCCATCCCACTACGGTCAGAAAACTCGTAGCCAGCGCTAAACCTAACAAGGAAACCTTCAGCACTTGGCGATCCGACCCGTATCGGCTCAACCGATTCCATACCGGAGCGGCAGCCAGCATCACCATTACCACTAAACTCTGATAGCGTCCTACGGCTGCTTCTGGTTCTTGCAGAATCAAGGCAACAAAGTAGGGCAGATTCGAGAGCAACATCGCGTAAGCAGTCTGTACGAGAATCGTGGAGCTACAGAGAATCAGGAACGGGCGATTCCGCAGCGTTGAGCGCAGGCTCTGCCAAAAGCTCAACGCTGCGATTACTTCGGTTTTGTCGGTTGCGTCAAGCGTAGGTAGGCTTCGTTTTGGGAGAACTGGGAGTGTCAGTCCAACCGTTGCCACTCCAATCGTTCCGATCACTCTCCCCATGGCGATCGCGCCCCACCGATTGTAGACAACGCTGGCAATGACTGCACCGCCCAACAGCCCAGAATGCCAAAAATATTCTTCCACATACTGAGCCGAACGCGCTCCTCTACCGTTGCTGCCATTTCAGGTAAGCTGCCATCATAAGGGACACCAACGAGACTTATCCCCGTGTACAAGACGATCGTCATGACTAGGAAATAAAGGGCATTCAGTAGGCTGGGATAGGAAGTTAAAGGTGTCCAGAGCAACAACAGTGCTCCCAGAGTCATGAGGCTACCGAGCACCAAGAAGGGCTTGCGTCGTCCCCAGCGACTCTGGGTGCGATCGCTCCAATATCCGATGAAGGGATCAATAATGGCATTCCAAACGCGACCGATCGCCAGTAAGAAACCCACGACCGTAACCGAGAGATATTGCACAGCGCTTGTATTAGGTGGAGGCGCATAGTAGTAAAGCAGCCAGGTCGAAACAGCAGTATTGATTAAATTGATGCCGATCGAAGTGCAACTGTAGAGCAAGGTTTGTCGGGATGTGAGGGTACGAGGCATGACAATCAGCTAGTTTAACTAAATTCAAAGTAGCCAAAAACTGAGAATTTACGTTAGATAAATAGGCGGTTGCCCTCCTTTTTCCCAAAAATACGCATGAGCCAACTTCATCTGATGCTCGACATTACAGACAGCAGACTCAGAGATTAACGAGTCTGATCTCGATTGCTTTTCTACTGCTGAAACAGGGTCTAAGCGACCAGGTTCGATCGTCAACAAACAGGACAACATCACTCAACAATGCTAAGGAGAACGGACATGAATAACTGGAAACTGAATCGCTCACAATACCGCTATCCTATCGGCGATCACAATACAATCACGCCCATGATTCAAATCAGAATTCCAACCGCTCCGTCTCGCCGAGGATCGCCCGCCCCGGCAAACGCTCCACTCTGACTCCGAGTCACGGCATGAACCCCACCAAAAAACATATTTTGCTGCTGCCACAGTTCTAGCACTTGATCAAACGGAAAAAGGCTACGGTCAATCACCAGTGACTCCGAGGTTGGTTCTAGGTTCAACACTCCATCTTCCCAGTGGATTCGCGGACTGCTCACTGCCTGCTCCACCGACATCTTGAAATCTAGCAGATTGGAAATCACCTGCAAGATTGCCGTGCGAATTCGATTAGAGCCACCAGAACCGAGGACAATCTCTGGCTTCTGCTGCCGCAGGATCATCGTTGGAGCCATCATTGAGGAGATGCGGACGTTCTCCTGCCAATTGTGAAAGCCATGCGGATGCAAATCCGCTTCTCCCAGCATGTTGTTGGTCATGATCCCCGTCCCCGGAATCACATAACCGGAACCTTCACCGTTAGAAGTCGTGACACTGGCAGCGTTGCCTTCACTGTCAATGGCACTCAGATGGGTTGTGCTGCCCCATTTATTGATTGGATGGGTATTTAACTGTTGGGCATAGGTTGCCAAATGGTCAGCCGCCAAAAATTGCTTTGCGACATCAGCCTGATAGAGATTGGCATCAAAACCATCGGCTCTAGCTCGGTTTGTAAGCTGTATCACGCGAGCTAACAGGCGTACTTGTTCAGTCGAGCCAAATTTCAGCATTGACAAATCTATGTCTTCCAGCAAGGCTAGCGCAAACGCAATCAGTGCTCCCCCGGAACTGGGTGGTGGATTCGTGAGAAACGTTCTGCCACGATAGCGGGTTGTCAGCGGCTGCCGCTCAATCACCTGATAATGGTACAAATCAGCTAGCGTTAAATAACCCCCCTGCGCTTGACAGTCTTTCACAAGCTGATGGGCAATCTCGCCCCTGTAGAAGCCGTTAGCACCCTCTGCCGCTAGGTAGGACAGCGTTTCCGCCAAATCGGGCATCGTCATCAGCGCTCCGGGCTGCGGTAACGCTTCTTGCACGGTAAAGACCTGCCGTGAGCCAGGATTATTGAGCAAAATCGGTGCCAAAATTTGATAACAGTAGCTCTGAAAGGTAGTAACTTCAACTCCAGTTTTGGCATAGTGGATGGCGGGTTCAGCGACCCAAGCTAATGGCAGCCGCCCCAGCCGTTGATGCACATGCAGCAGTCCGCCGATCGTGCCGGGTACGGCGATGGAACCCAGCCCAATGTGAAACTCTTGCAAAACGTTGCCAAATTTGACCTGCGTTGGGTAAAAATCTACTGTATCTCGCGGGCGCTTCTGGCATGGTGTTTGAGTGAAAAAGTCAAATAGAACGTTTTCTCCAGCCTGCGTATGCGCGAGCAGAAAGCCACCGCCTGCGGGAGAAGTCAAAGTGGGTTCAGTGACAAAAGATGCCATGACTGCTGCCACAACCGCATCAAAGACATTGCCCCCCAGCCGAAACATCTCTAAGCCTGCTTCGACCGTTGTGGCATGTCCTGCGGCAATCGCACCTTGAATTTTTGGGGGCATAGGGACTTTTTTAACTTTTTTAACTTTTGAGTTAGTTTACATAAGAAATGCTTTTACAAGATGGCTCTACTTCGCCTCATAACGAAACTTGTTCTCCTCCTGTCGCTGAAGTTTCTTCGGTGTATCTCAAGCACAATTTATCAACGAATTTATCAACGAAATGTCTGGAGTAAGAAATGGTCGCGATTGCCGCCTCGATCGTCGATTGATTGCTTAGGCAAGTCCACGATCGCCAGGATAAGCAGGAATACTTTGTTCAAAACTAAAAAAGTTACCCGGATCGTATTGCTGTTTCACATGCTTTAATCGTTGCCAATTACTTCCGTAGTAGGCGGTTCGCTAGTTTTTAATCGAGCGATCGCAGTAATTCACGTAGCATCCTCTGGTGACATAGGGCTGCATCGCTGAGCGGAAGTTCTGCACCCAACTGATATGGGCAGCTTGCTCCTGCGGTTTTGTCCAATATGCCTGATATTGAATGTTCCATTTCACTTGGCGATGGAAGAAAGCGGTGGCATCAGAGGGAATTTTGGCGATCGCGCCGCCATAACTATCAAATTGCAGCACCACATTCTGACTTGGTGCTTGCTTAAGGAATTGAACAATAGCAGCAATGCCCTTTGCATCCATGCAAGCGAAAGTACCTAGAACGTTAAGCAGCGATTCCAATCCGTAGTTCTCTCCTTTTGACGAACCAGAAAGAGACGGTAATTACGGTAGTAGAAAAATGAGAAGGCGTTTCACATTTCGTTACATTGAAGAAGAAAGAGCAAAGGCGCTCATAACATCGGAGGTACCCGATATGAATAACAACATTCGTGTCGGCAGTTTGTTTGGAATTCCTTTCTATGTCAACCCATCCTGGTTTTTGGTGTTGGGTTTAGTCACCTTCAGCTATGGCTCAGGATTGGCAGCCCAATTCCCAAATTTACCCTCAGGGCTATCTTGGGGTTTAGGGTTGCTCACAGCGCTATTGTTATTTGGCTCCGTGCTGGCTCACGAACTCGGACACAGCTTTGTAGCGCTGAAGCAGGGCGTGGGTGTCAGGTCTATTACATTGTTCATATTTGGGGGATTAGCGAGCTTAGAAAAAGAGTCGGAAACCCCAGCCGAGGCATTGCAAGTTGCGATTGCAGGTCCCTTAGTTAGTTTGCTCCTCGCTGGCTTAGCGACGGTTTTAGCAGTCGGTACTGGAGTATCTGGCGCACCTGCTGCAATCTTGAGCGTGTTGGCCTCGGTTAACCTAGCGTTAGCGCTCTTTAATCTCATTCCGGGTTTGCCGCTTGATGGTGGCAACATTCTGAAAGCATTGGTGTGGAAAGTGACGGGCAACCGCTACAAGGGGATGAAGTTTGCAGGTCGGGTGGGTCAACTGATCGGTTGGCTAGCGATCGCATCAGGACTTCTACCGCTGGTTGTCTTTGGCAGTGGGCTGAACTTCTGGAACATTCTGATTGGTTGGTTCTTACTCCAGAATGCTGGTCAAGCTGCTCAGTATGGTGTGGTTTTGGATAAATTATCAGGACTGACGGCAGCCGATGCAATTAGCGTAAGTAGTCCGGTTGTCAATGCCTCGTCAACACTGCGAGCGTTTGCCGACCAGCGAATTCTGGATCAGCGGGTGTGGCAGAAGTTTTTAGTCACGAATTCTGATGAGCAACTCATCGGTACTCTTTCCATCGACGATTTGAAAGAAATTCCGCGTGAGCTGTGGTCTGAAACCTTGGTGCAATCCCTCGCAAAACCGCTTGATCCATCTTTAATGGTGCAGAGTGATCGTCCCCTGTCGGAAGTTGTGACTTTGTTGGAAGAACGTAAGTTAACGGCACTCTCCGTTGTTCAAGAGAACAATGTCTTAGTAGGCTTGCTTGAAAAAACTGCGATCGTGAACCTGTTACAGAATCGCGAACAGGCTGCTTCAGCTTAAACTCAACCTGAAGCCGCACGGTGATTATCTGATGACCCGATTAGAAGTGAAAGGGTGTACTTTGTTAGATTCACGGGCAGTGTAGGTCTGAGCTTAAGGGATCAGCAAGACTTCTACACAGCCTGTCGCGATCGAGGGTTCTTCCATCAGCCGAGAGAGTCGTAGTTCTAACTAAATGGCGACAATGGTTCTAACCTTCGATCGAACCAACCCCTTCCATCCTCGCGTTAAGGTGTTTACAAAAGTTAAACATTAAAGTGATTGTCGTGATGATTCCCAATTTAATAGAAGCAACTAACGAATATTGGCGCAAGTTGAACGAGCTACAGGTGGCATACCAACGGGGTGAAGTTCCGTTAGAAGAGGTAGATGTGAGAGTCGAAAGCCTGATGGCAGAATTAGGTCAGGAGCGTCGTGCTACAGTCCGCTTTCTACTAGGCAGTGTAAGTCGGATTTGGCAGGAACAGCAGGAACTTGTGGTTGGCTTAGGCGTGATTGGCGTTTTGACCTACGCTTGGATTGTGACTTGTTAGTTATGGTGGGCGTTATCGTGCGTTGATTGAGATCGTTAAAATGCAGGTTGTCTCAGACTGTCTTGCAATTGATCATTTTCCTTGATTTAACGATCGCCAGCTTCTAGCAATACCCCGTTGACAATTCGATAACGATCGCCAGTTTCTAGCAATACCCCGTTGACAATTCGATGTCGCAACAGTCGCAACAATGGTCTGACTTCTAGCACTAGCAATCCGATCGCTTGCACAAACAGAGCTTCTATCTACCGAGGTTAGACCTTAGAAATCTGTACTCTAACTTTTTTATTTAACTAAGGCTTTTATCTAATGTCCAACCGACTCGATCGCAACTCTCTATACTGAAGATAGCGGTAGGCAAGCTGTATCGATAACTTTTTTGAAGAGCTGGAATCCCTCGTTGATCAAGGTTTTGAAGAGCTGCTAGATATCGTCCGAGTGATCGAAGGGCGCGAACCGAAAGAGCCTGACATTCGCGTGACTGAGCGGAGCCGTTCAACCCATGAGCCATCAACGGACTCCTTCTCAGCAGCTTCCATCACGCCACCGACTACAGAGGACGTGCCATCGCCCACGCTGACTGGAGTGGGTGGACTATCATCTGTACTACGCGAGTTACGCGAACTGGTGGAGCTTCCCCTTAAGCGTCCTGAACTATTAACAGCCCTGGGATTAGAACCGACGACAGGAGTCTTGCTCACAGGTCCTCCTGGAACTGGCAAGACACTTACAGCGCGAGCATTAGCGGCTGATCTGAATATCAACTACATCGCGCTGGTAGGTCCAGAAGTGATGGGCAAGTATTATGGGGAAGCAGAAGCTCGACTGCGAAGCATTTTTCAAAAAGCGACTCGCTCTGCCCCTTGCATTATTTTCATTGACGAAATCGATAGCCTTGCACCCGATCGCGCCAAAGCAGAAGGGGAAGTCGAAAAACGAGTTGTCGCGCAACTGTTGAGCCTGATGGATGGATTCGCGAAAACGAAAGGCATTATTGTTCTGGCTGCGACGAATCGTCCGGATCATCTCGATCCCGCTCTGCGTCGTCCGGGACGCTTCGATCGCGAGATTGCATTTCGGGTTCCTGATCGGGCGGGACGCTTGGAAATTCTCGCAATTCTAACCGCTCCCATGCCGTTGCATGAATCCGTAGACCTCAATGAGATCGCAGATCTAGCAGGTGGTATGGTTGGTGCAGACCTCAAAGCCTTGACGCAAAAAGCGGCTTACCTTGCCCTGCGGCGACTATTACCCACTTTAGAGGGTTCCTCGCCGGATCGCATGACTGTCACGCAAACGGATTTTATTCAGGCGATCAAAGAAATTAAACCTGCGGTGCTGCGATCGATTGAGGTTGAAGCACCTAAAGTGACTTGGGATGCGATCGGCGGACTTGACTCTGTTAAGCAAACACTGCAAGAATCCGTCGAAGGAGCATTACTCTATCCCGAACTGTATCACCGTACAAAAGCCAAAGCACCTCGTGGCATTCTGCTGTGGGGTCCGCCTGGAACGGGAAAAACGTTGTTAGCGAAAGCCGTTGCCGCTCAAGCGCGGGCGAACTCCATTGCGGTGAATGGTCCAGAATTACTGAGCAAATGGGTTGGAGCCTCCGAACAAGCGGTGAGGGAATTATTCACAAAGGCACGGCAGGCAGCGCCTTGCGTCGTATTTGTGGATGAGATCGATACGCTTGCGCCTGCACGAGGGAGATATCAGAGCGATTCTGGAGTCAGCGATCGCGTGGTGGGTCAACTCCTCACCGAACTTGACGGCTTACACGACTGTCTTAACGTGCTTCTCATTGGGGCAACCAATCGCCCAGAAACATTAGACCCTGCTTTATTGAGAGCCGGACGATTGGATTTGCAGCTCAAAGTCGATCTCCCCGATCAAGCGAGCCGTCTTGCGATCTTGCAGGTTCATAATCACGATCGTCCCTTAGCGGATGTGGATTTAGAATCGTTTGCTATGCAGACCGAGGGATGGAACGGTGCAGATTTAGCACTACTCAGCAATCAAGCAGCGCTGGAGGCGGTTCGTCGCTATCGTGTTCAAGGCTTGAGTGATCCTAGTGCTTTGCAAATTACAGTGGAAGACTTTGCAATCGCCTACCAGCGACTATCGCTACAGCGCGAAATGACTCGTTGAAGCTCTCTTATAGTATGTTTAAAGTTTCAGTCGCTCAGGTGACATAACCCTACTCTGATGCTACACCTACAAAGTGGGCTTCCAGTTTCATCGGTCAGTGCCACGTTGGGGAATCTACTAGAGATTTCGTACCGAGTACGATTGAAGGCATTATCTGTCAGCTTCCAATCGATTCACTGAATTTTGAGTTTTTCTAACGCAGATTGAGGTGCAAACACCGTTCGCTTTTGTTGAGCTTCTTTCATCGAATCAATGATTTCTAAAATATCCAGTGTAACAACTTCCAATTTCGTGAAATCCAAGAGAACGATAAAGCGCTAGTGCGGGTGCATTATCGCGATCGACCCACAATTTCACGGCTGAATAGTCCTGTAACTGCTCGGTCGTGAAAAACGCGAGCAAGCGACGAGCCAATTCCTGCCGACGAAATTGTGGAAACGTAAACGGCGCAACGACGATCGCACAATCAATAGTTGCACCCTGTCGAACTACTGCAACAATCTGACCTTCTCGTTCTAGGACTGCAATCCGTCGTTGTTGAATCCAGTCGTCCCCGGGATGCTCCAATCTCCCTGTACCCCGCTCTATGAGATAAGCTTGGTAGGCTTGTAAAGCAGGTTTATCTTGAGAAGTTGCCCATCGACCTTCGCCGCCTTCAGGAGGCTCGGTACAGATCAGTACCGCTTGATCATAGTCGCGTTGAAGTTGATATCGCTGAAGTAAAAGGGGTTGAATCCGTTGTTTAGTTTGCTCAGAGGTGCAGACTCGTTGTGGACAACCTCGCATCTCCGCTATTTCTAACAGAGCAATGGCAGAAGCACGATCGCGAGCCTCTAGCGAGGGTTGTTTGTTCTCAGGCTGCACCATGATAATGCCGTGAACATTAGACTGATTAGACATTGCGATCGTAACTAGCCCCCTCTTTCATGCGGAATGATCTGATTTTTTAGCAGAAAGTTCAATGCAAGCTCTAAGTCAGGATTTTTCTCGGAATGATGAGCGAGCCACTGAGCAGCGATGTGTATCCCCTGTGGCGATGGAGTTCTAAGAATTTCAAATTGATGGTTGTTCACTGGAACTGTCCCTCAGTCGCTTGGATATGGCAACAAGACAAATTCTGCTTTTCCTGAACCCTTCTTATTCAGACTCAAAGCTAAACGTCAGTAGAGGTAAGCTTCACAGGTTTGATAACATCAACTTAGCACTACAACAAATAAGAATCGCCGTACACAATTGCAGTGACATTAGTTCTTAGAAGAGTGTTTAGGAGAAATCGCAGGGGAATCGCCTCTCAGTTGGGCAGCTAAATCCTTAGCTTCTTCAGCACTAAAGTTTCCTGTAATTGTCGCAGTGCCGCCAGTAATTCCAGTCTGAGCGAATTCGGAGGCAACCGTCGGAGAGCTTATCAAACGATTGTTGAGAAAAATGCCTACCGTTCGCCCAGTTCCTGCTAATTTCTTCGTCAGCGCTGTAAACGCCTTGCTTCCCTTCGCATCAAATTTCACGCCGATAAACGCCCTTGAGTTCGAGCTTAAATCGGAATAGGCTTCCGTTAAATTCTTTTCGGTTAAAGTCGGTTTCTCGAATAGCGAGGAAATTGCCACATCACTACGTTTGAGGGCAGCGGCATTGGCGGCGATCGCGGCTTGATTGCCAGATTTCTTTAGGTCACTCTGTTTTTTGAGCAGTTCTTGCTGAACTTGCTGCTCGATTTGTAATTGGACTTCGGTTCCTGGCTTCTGTTCGCGAAAGGCAAGCTGAACCTTACTATGTCGAACCTTGACATCAGGTTGAACTGTCGTCGCAGGAGTCGTGGATGGCAATGTTTTTGAACTGTTTGAAACCATACACGCAGACAGGTTAGAGGCAGTGCCTAGCAACAAGGCAGCGAGCAGGAGTGAGCTGAGATTTGCCATAAAGCAAGAATTTGCAGTGTTGAATATGAAGCGGTTACCCAATCATCAAGCGAGAAATCTTTTTGCTTGCTTCTACTCTACTGCCTGGCTAGTCAGTTGCCTATTAGCTGAAGGGGTACCATTTTTTGATGGTCGTCCGGTGAAATTTATTGAAGAACTCTTCGGAATTAGTGCTTAACGGAACGCGAAACTTTGTTTCTCACTAAAAAGTATTTGCGGCACGATCGCCGCGCTTACCTTGAAACAGGAACGCCTCATCAGCAAGGGGACAAGCAGCAAGACCGCCCCATTCATCGTGTGTGGAGTAACAAATTAGAAAGCCGATCGCGGGATTTAAACCTGCGACCGCTCACGAATCGAGTGCGATTGATGTCTAAAACCTAACGATGAAAAGGACTCTAGCTTCTCTCAATCCACATTGCACTCTGTTTTATCTCAATCATTGAAAAGCAATTGTGGAAAACCTTTGAGCGATCATCTCCCTGATTTATGTCGAGATTTTGAGATTTACGCTTTTCGGGGACGGTTGAGGTAAGACGGTCGGCAGATGCCAGATCACAAGCTCAAATTAGAGATGGAAATTGGTTAAAATTGAAGCCTAGCGACCAAGAGGCATTGGCAGTACAGTATCAAGTGTTTGTGCAGAATCCCATCCCAACAGCACTTTGTCGCATCCGTTGTGGGTTTACCCGGTGTAACGGCGGAAGGGCAAACGAAGGAGGAAGCGGGCAGCTTTGCTGTGCCGAAAGGCAACGCGAAAGCAAAAGTGATGTTGCAAGAAAAATTGGCAGTTGGTGAATTTGTCACGATCGAGGTTGAGTCTCTCCAATCACCAGTAAAGGGAAGTTCCTGGGCGAAACACCGAGGCATTTTTGCCGATGATCCAACATTTGATGATTTTCTGGCAGAGGTCGAGGCGTATCGACGCTCAGTCGATGCTCAAGACCTGGAAGACATAAAGGAATGACGTACTATGGGCTGGATACCGATCATCTCAGCCTGTTTGAGCGTGGTCATCCTCAAGTAAGCGATCGAATTGATTAAATTGAGCAATCTGCTTCAGATGAAGTTGTGACCACAGTGGTGTCGATTGAGGAGCAGTACAGTGGGCGACTTGCCCAGGTTCGTAAAGCCAATTCCACTGCCGCTCTGGTTGAAGCTTATGAAAAATTGAAACGAGCCTCTATTTTCCTCGCTGATTTGTCAGCGTTGGACTATACTGCCGGAGCTGATCAACTTTTTCGTGAGTTTAGAAGCGTAGGGATTCGCATTGGCACTCAAGATTTACGCATTGCTGCAATTGTTTTGGCGCATGACGGTATTCTTGCCACTCGAAATTTGCGGGACTTTGAGAAGGTTCCAGGCTTGAGGATTCAGGACTGGTCGCTGTGAGGTTGCTTAATTTCAGGGTCACTTGCAGCTTAATGTCCAATTCTGAATTTCAGCTAAAGCAGCTTCTGCTTGTGCTGGAGTCATACCAAATTGAAGAAAGGGAGTGACAAATGAGATACTGAGTTCTACCGTGTGGAGAAAAACAGCAATGGTCGGTGTCACCCGGATCAAAATTGAAGAAACAGCATCAGAACTGGAAG
>JAHHHU010000053.1 GCA_019359175.1 Phormidium tanganyikae FI6-MK23 | reverse complement strand
CCTACAGTTTGCTCTTTGACCATGATTAAATACTCCTGGTTCTATCTATCTAAAGTGTCTTGAGTTCCAATGCTTGACTGCTTCCAGATTCTTGTGATGGTAATGAATTTGTTTCAATGGACGTATAGAACCTATTTGGGATCTATTTGAGATGGGCTAAAATCAAAAATAAATGCCGTACTCCAGCAATTTAACCAACAAAGAATGGGCAATCATTGAACCGTTGCTGCCGAAAAAGAAACAAACCCGACCGCCGAAGTGGACAAAGCGCCAGATTCTAGATGAAGTGTTCTACCAATTAAAGAACGGTTGCAATTGGGGAGATTTGCCCAAGGACTTACCGCCCTACTCCACGGTTTTCTGGCACTACAAACACTGGCGAAAAGAGGGAGTGTTGGACGACATCATGAGTGCCCTCCACGCTCAGGTGCGAGAACGCGCCCAAAAAAACCGCAGTGGACGCGACTGTTAATCATCGACTCGCAAGCCGTGAAGAATACCTGTAATGCCAGCATTGAGACCAAAGGGTTTTGTTCCTACAAGTGCACGAATGGCATCAAGCGGCATCTTGCAGTGGATACGTTAGGACTGCCGTTCTTTACGCACTGCACGAAGGCGAATGTCAGCGATGACCAAGGCTTGATTGAGATGCTCATCGACCATCTCGACTACTTTCGCGCCAAACCCGTGAACATTCCAAAAATCACGATTCTACTTGACCACGGCTATCATCCTGAAACGATTGCTTGGGCATTACAGTTGTTCTATCCGCAGATCCTGACCAAGATTCGCTTTCAACTCGCTCCCAAGCCGACCAAAGCTGAAAAAGTAGCAGCAGGAAAAACGGGCTTTGTGCCCGTCGCAACGCGATGGATTATTGAGCGCTCAAATGCCTGGATGGAGCGGTGTAAGAGCTTGGTCAAGAACTTTGAGCGCACCTTGGATCATGCCACTGCCAAAATCAATCTCTGCTTTATCCGCCTCATGCTCAAACGCTTAGCTCATGAATTTGATCCCAAATAGGTTCTATAAGCATTCAGCGCCTGTTTCGCGAATCAGTTGGGCGGTTTTTTCACCTTCTGCGTCGCGTCTACCGGAGAACACGACTTTTGCTCCAGCAGCACCGAATGCGCGCTGTTTTGCAGATACCGCAAGGGTCGCCGTTGCACGACCAATTCCCGATGTGCCACCAGTCACTAAAGCCACTTTATCTTGCGGTATCATTTTGTTTCTCCTGTTTCAATCAAAATTGACTTTCCGAGATTTAGCTCATTTGTCCAATCGGTCGAACAATGATTTCATTCACATCCACCTCTGCGGGTTGCTCGATTGCAAAGGCAATTGCGCGCGCGATCGCTTCTGCTGGAATGGCAGAGTCGCGGAATTCCTCTACCCATTCCGCTGCTTCAGCATCCGTGATCGTGCTGGCGAGTTCAGATTCAGTATTTCCAGGCGAAATCACTGTCACCCGAATATCCGGTGATTCCTGCCGCAGTCCCTCAGAAATCGCCCAAACTGCAAACTTAGTGGCGCAGTATACGGCTGCGGTTGGATAGACGTTGTGCCCGCCGATCGAGGATAGATTGACAAACTGCCCTGATCGTTGCTGCTTAAAGAGAGGTAGCGCAGCAGCAATCCCATGAAGCACACCGCGAATGTTCACATCAATCATGCGGTTCCATTCATCGACCTTCAGCACCTCAAGCCTGGAGAGTGGCATCAAGCCTGCATTGTTCACCACAACATCAAGGCGACCAAATTTATCTTGGGCAAACCCGACAAAGGCTTGCATGTCTTCGAGGTTGGTGACATCAAGGGTACGGTATTCTGCTTCGCCACCTTTAGAGCGAATTTCGGCAGCGATTGCTTCCAGTCGATCGGTGCGCCGCGCCCCTAACATAACCCGTAAACCCTGATGAGCCAGCAATCTAGCAGTTGCTTCACCAATACCGCTACTAGCCCCAGTAATTGCAATAACTTTATTCTCAGCAGTTGACATGGTGATTGTTCCTTGTAGGTGATTAAAGCTGATTGGCAGTTAGGCTGCTCTTAGGATGTCTGCCTGTACAACTTTGGTAAGCTGCTCCATATACAACCGCACCCATGCGATCGTATTTTTTCTCAGTCCCACAACAACAACACCTCGCATATCAAGTTCTGTGCCGTTGGTATGGTTGCCTTGCCAGTGCCACTCTGACCAACCCAACTCATCCGCGATCGTATGGGTGATTAATTTCGCCTGAAGATCAGGAACTTGAGCGAAGAGAGCAGTCCAGTTCTTCCGCACTTGTTCTGCACCAGTGAAGTTTCGCTCCGGATGGACGGGTTGTTCACCTATGAAGTCAGGAGCAAAGCAGTTCACGAATGCATCAATGTTATGAGCATTGATTGCAGCTTCCATCTTGAGCAGAACTGAGGAAGTGTTTTGAATAGGAGTAGTCTTTGTGTTCATGTTGTTATCTCCATTGTGTTTAGAGGTATTACTCGTCTGAGCCTTTATGCTGCCTTTGGCAACCAGGAAACTTTGTTGACTAACGAGATCACCGACGACCCTTCCGATCGCTCTGGGAAACGGGTTCGGATGCCTCGTCGCGTTTGAACACCTTGTAGGCGATCGCCAGAAATACGGGTATTACAACCAGCATTGATAGCGCCGTGTAGGTCGCGTGGAACTCGCTGACAGTGAACAGAGTCGGTGCGTTCACAGCGTTTCCGGCTACGCCCATCAAGAGATTGCCGCCGATGTTGTTCGCGAAGTGTGCGCCGATGGCGAGTTCGGTGGTTCCGTCAATCAACGAAACCACGGTCCACACCAGCCCCGGAACGAGGAAGTAGTTGAAGAAGACCGTGAGCCAACCGCCCGCGATCGCCTCCGGGTTGAGGAGGTGCGGCAGGGTAAAGATCACGGCTGGCACCAGCGCCAGAAAGATGCGGTTGCCCCAAACAAGGCTCGTGCCCTGCACAATGTATCCGCGAAAGAAAAGCTCCTCTGTGGTGGTCTGGATCGCAGTAAAAATCAGTGCCAGCGGGACAAAGAGCGCGAACGTTGCAAAGTCAAAGTTAAAAGAGAAGGTGTCGGGATAGAAGAAGTACTGTCCCAGCCCAGCGATCAGCCAGAATGGCACGAACCACGCCACAAACCCGTGACCGACACGCAGCCAGTTGATCGTCTTCCGCGCCGTGATCAGTGTCCGGGGATGACGCTGGTGAATGAGGGTGACGGCGATCAGGATTCCCGCGAGGAAGAACGGAAAACTTGCCATGACCGCAACGAAGCCCCCTAAGGGACCGAGCGCGGCGTAATCCAGCCGACGGAATGCCGCAAGCCCCTCCTGACCACTGAGCAAGAACGCGATGCGCGGGGCGGCGGCATCGCCGCCCACCAGCCCCGCAAAGAGGATGACTACTAATCCCAGAACATACCGCCACCCCCAATATTTACCCCACCTCGCAGCCTCCACGTAAGTCGTGTCTTTCACTTCCGTTCCGATTCCCAGATGTCCTTTGATTGCTTTGAACTTCATCTTTGTCTCCTTGACTCATGCGTGATAGAGTTAGCGAATCTGTTTTGGGGTCATTCCAGTCAGGCGCTTAAACTGTTGGGTCAGATGGCTTTGACTGGAGAAACCAACTTGTAGAGCGACGTCTGCGATCGCCAAATCCGTTTTCGACAGCATCAATTTTGCTTGCTCCACTCGTTGTTGAATCACATACTGGTGTGGAGAAATGTCGATCGCCTGTTTGAATAAACTTGCAAAGTAAGTGGGGCTAATATTGATCACTTCTGCAAGTTCAGCCAGTGACAAATCTTGGTCAAGGTGAGTGTGAATATAGTCGAGTACTTGCTGCAACTGGGTGCGCGTTAAGCCTCTGTTCTTGAATTCAAGGGTTGGCGTTGTAATTGTTAGCATGGTGCAAAAATTGGTGATGTGTTCGACAGGAGAAGCTAACCGTCAAAATCAGGTGGCTTACTGGCACTAGCAAGCAAAAACAGAATCTTTAAGTTAGAAATCGAGCGCAACAAAGCTGCCCAAGATCTAAAAGCATGAGCCTTTAAACATCGACCGAATTGTCATCAATTAGATTGAAATCTTGCTCACTTCTCAGAAATAAGCACTAGGCACGAATGTGTCAGAAATTGCTCATATGAGTATGAACTTCTTCAAAATGTTGTGAATATGAGTTTTTGCCGCATTCACAGAAATATTAAGCTTCCGAGCGATCGCGATACTGTTGTCTCCATCAGCAATCAATTGCAACACCTCCAACTCCCGGTCTGTAAGTAATTCAGCGAGAATCATTTGCCTCAAGTCTGAATCAACTGCGGGAATCACGATCGCTTCAACCGAGTTATTGTCATCAGATGGAGGAGGATAGGCTTGTTGGAGCCGCTCAGCGACCTCTTGGGCAACCGTAACAAGGGCATGATTAGAAGAGAGAGCAGTGGGAAAATGAGTCTGAGTTGAAAACCTTGATTGCTTAAAATCATCTTTGGTCGATCGTGGACTGGATGTCATAAAATTGTCCTCAGTCAAACATGAATGGCGAACAAAGGTTGGGAAGCTTAATGACTTGCAGTAACAATGGCTGCTAGCAACTCCGTCGTGTTCCAGTGCCCGGTATACCGATTTCCATTGATAAACAAGGCTGGGGCAGCCGTTACTCCACTGTGTATTCCACTTTCGATATCTTCATTGATACGATCGATATGCACTTGTTTATGCAAGTCTTTGAGAAATTGAGGAATATCAAGCCCTAAATCATTGGCGTACTCGATAAGATAACCATTCTCCAACTTCTGTTGATGAGCAAATAAAGTATCGTGCATTAACCAAAACTGTCCTTGGGCAGCGGCGGCTTCGGCAGCTTGGGCTGCCCGTTGAGCATGAAGATGAATCTGTGCCTGTGGAAAGTGACGGAAGATCAAGCATAAATAATCTTCTCCAAAGAAAGCACTAAGCTCTCGTTTGATCCCTTTAATCAGCTTGTAAACGTCTGCGCTTCTGGGGTCTTGATAGTCTCCATACATCACCAGCACTACCTTGGCACTCAGCACACCCTGCATCCAATCTTGGGTTGAAGGGGGTACAAGTAAGGAACTGTGGCTGCGATCGTCGTTCATTTTTATAAATCTGCATCAAGCCTGGAACCTTGCCATAAAAGCTGGGGAAAACCTATGATTCAAGACATTCCCAGCGTCAGCAATTTGAACGTGAGTTGAACAACTTTGAGATCGGTGATTACTGCGTTAGCGTAGGTTTCGCCAGCGACGAGCAAATTCCCCTAGAACTGAACTAGAGAGTTGCGATTGCAGCCATTCAAATGCCTCTTTTTGATAGGGGTAGTTCGACGGCTTGTAGTAAATGGCAGCATCAGTCAGTTGAATGGGTGCACCTCGACGAAGGGCTTGCCAAGTTTGAGGGCCAACGATGCCATCTGTAGCAATGCCACTTTGCTTTTGAAACTGAACCACTGCGGCACGAGTCGCATCGCCAAAGATTCCATCGACTGCAATGTTGATTCCTTTCGCATTCAACAATTGTTGTAGCTCAGTGACAGCAGCACCAGAATCGCCTTGGCGTAGCGTTGGGTCTGTGGCTGTGGCTGTGGGGGTAGAAGTCATAGATTTATCTCCAATGTGTTAGGGTTGAAAATCCGATCAGCTTTACTGCTCTCAAGGAGCATGATTTGCCTGATCGTGATCCCGCAAATAAGATTCAAGATTGGTTAGGCTAGGAAATAGGCGCTGAAATTAGGCAAAGTTCGCTGCGTAACTCACGTTCTCGAACCAACGATACAAGGTTGCCATTTCTGCTCCAATTAACTTGCTCAATCCATTGACTGAATCTTTGTTTGCATACATTCAATGTAGGAGATCGCTTTCAAGTTGTCGTCTATAGCGAGTTAACTCTTTTACAGTACAAATTGATAGATTAACCATGCCATCGCAAAGTAGAAGGCTGGCTCTAACTTAAGTTAGACTCTCAACTCGACCGAAAGTACACCCTACAAACTAACAATGCCGCGTTTAACGGCAACAATCACCGCTTGAGTACGATCGCTCACATCCAACTTATTCAAAATCCGGTTGACATGAGATTTAACAGTGCCTTCACCGATACTCAAAGCCTCAGCAATCTCAGCATTACTCATCCCCTGTGCCAGTGAGCGGAGTACCGCCAGTTCTCGTTCACTCAGTTCTGGATTGCTGAGGCGCTGTACCAACTTTGCTCCCACATCGGGCGGAATGTACTTCTGACCCCGATGCACGGTACGAATAGCATTCAGAAGCTCGTCTGGTTCAGTTTCTTTCAATAGATATCCTTTTGCGCCTGCCTGTAATCCCCGATAGATATCTTCATCACTATCATACGTGGTCAGTACAATAATCCGAGCAGATTTAGCAGTAGCACAAATTGCACCGATGGCGGCAACTCCTTCCACTGCCGGCATTCGCAGATCCATCAGTGTGACATCCGGTTGGTGTTCCCCAAAGAGAGCGATCGCCTGTTCCCCATTTTCGGCTTGGGCAATCACCTGCATATCTGGGTCACGGTTAATAATCGTGGCTAATCCTTGCCGAAAAATAGCATGATCGTCTGCAATCAGAACCCGAATGGCTTGGCTCATTGTGATGCCTCTCGATCGATGGTGACAATAATCTCTGTTCCTTGTCCAGGTTGACTCCGAATCGTGAGTTGTGCGCCGATGCGCTCTGCTCGTTCGCTCATGCCGAGTAAGCCAAAACCCTCAGAGGCTGAAATACTTCCAACTCCAAAGCCCTGTCCATTGTCTTGCACGCGCAAGCAAACCTGATCGCGATCATAGATTAACTCCACTCGAATTTCGTCAGCATTGGCATGTTTAATCGCATTGGTTAATGCTTCCTGCCCCATCCGTAGTAAGTTATTCTCGACTTCAGCCGGTAGAGAATACACTGCCCCCTCGATCTCATAATACAAAGTGGTATCCATTGCGGCAGTTCTGATTTGAGCGATGAGACGATGGAGAGCACTCTGTAAATTGCCCTCCTCCAAAAGCTGAGGACGGAGCGCGACGACCGATCGCCGCGCTTCAGACAGTCCAGTTCGCGCCAATTCTTTGATCAGGTCTAGATGTGCCTGAGCTGCTTCTAAATCATCCGTTAGTACCTGGTTTGCAGCTCCCACCTGAGCCAGAATGCCTGTAAACGACTGAGCGAGTGTATCGTGAATTTCGCGTGCCATGCGGTTGCGCTCTTCCAAAATTGATGCGGTTTCTGCTTGCTTCAGCGCCGTAATATCTCGCGCCAGCCAAATCACCTGCTCGTGGCGGAACGGTGCAATGCGAGACGAAAACCAAATCTCTCGTCCAGCGATCCACAGACTGTATTCAACGGTGAGTATCTGTTGGGTTTTCACCACCTGCTGAATATAACTCAGGAATTCATCAGCTTCTTCCTTGGCATAAAGTTGATGCAGTGTTTTGCCAATACCCTCCTCCCTACATAACAACTCTCCATAGGATGGATTCCCTGTGAATGCACAGACCAATTGCCCTTCAGTGGTGAAGATGAAAAGCGGATCGGGAATGGCTGAAAAAAGCGCCCGCAGTTCTGCTTCAGAGGCTTGCAACGCTGCTTCTGCCTGTTTGCGATCGCTGATGTCCCGCTGTACCCCAAAGTGACCGATGATTCTGCCTTGACTGTTATAAAGGCAGCTATAATTCCCCTCAACCCAGATTGAAGTCCCATCCAATCTGCATTCATCCGTTTCGATATGTAGCTTCCCAGCATCAAAAAGTTCCCGCCACACCTGTTTGCCGTAGGCTAGCCCTTGTTTGCCGTAGGCTAGATTGTGAGCATACAAGTCGTTAGGAGTGAAACCAATAAACTGCTCTTGGCTACGTCCATACTGAGCGAGTATGGCATCATTGGCTTTCGTAACCCGCTGGTGACCAAAGACATAGTCCAAGACCTTGTCCTTATTAACCGTGTTATCCCATTGCACTGGCTGATCAAGCATCATGATGAAAAAGCCATCAAGGGATTGGGAGAAAGACACATCCAACAGTTGCTCACTTTCACGCAGGGCGGCTTCTGCTTGTTTGCGATCGCTAATATCTGCAATCACACCTTCCATGCATTCATCGGCTGCATTCAGACGAGTAGAGTGAAGTGCCCAAAATAGCGTGCCATCTCGTTTTTGCAGTTGCACTTCAAAATTTTGCAGTTCACCATCACGCTTCAGCAATTCAATAGCTTGCTGGCGATCGCTGGGATTCACATAACAGTCTGTGGTGTGTTTCAGCCCAATCACATCCTCTGGTGAATTATAGCCAAACAGAGCGGCAAAGCGTTGATTGGCTTCGAGAATTAATCCATCCCAGAGGCGGGTGCGGAAGATGCCGACCTGCGAGTTTTCAAAGATAGTTCGGAACTTGGCTTCACTGCGTTGTAACGCAGCAGTTCGTTCTGCGACCTGTTGCTCTAAAGTGCAGTTGTAGTCGGCTAGGAGTTTCTCGGCTTGTTTGCGCTCTGTAATGTCCTGAAAGGTAGCGATCGCATAAGTGATATTGCCCTGTTGATCAAAAACTGGTGTTCCCCGTGCCTCAAGTAGAATTGAGACATGATCTCGACGAATTTCTATATCTTCAGTCCTAATGCGTTCGCCCCTTAATGCCCGCACATTAGGCAAGCTCTCCGCTGGGTAGATTTGATCCGTTCCCGCTACATAAAGCTGATAAGCCTCTGAAAGCTGCTCCGGTGCTATGGAAGTATCAGTTTCTTTGCCCAAGAGTTGAGTGCCGCATTGGTTGACATAGTAAGGGCAGCCCGTCGCATCCACGATCGCAATTCCCACCGGAATCGCTTCAAGGAACTGGGTGATCTTGCTTTCCTTAGCCTGCAATTCTGAGTAAAGGTTGGCATTTTCAATGGCGATCGCTGCTTGAGTCGATAATAGCTGCAAGACCTGCGATCGCTCCGGTGTAAATACTCCAGCTGCTAACCGATTTTCTAAATACAATACACCGACCAGCTTGGCTTGATTCAGCAGCGGCAAACAGAAAATAGATTGAGGCTGGTGCTGTTGAATGTATGGTTCATTAATAAAAGCACCTTCACGAGTCGCATCATTTAAGGTGACAGGCTTTAGAGTCCGAATCACATATTGAATGATTGATTCTGGCAATTGATCGGCAATTGGAATAGACTGTAACACCTGAGTCGCACAAGCATTCTCATCGGCATTGAGTTCACAAGCTGCTTCAATCAACCATTTTCCTGAATTTTCTAAAATCAGATATCCGGTTTGTGCGCCAGCATTCTCAATTACAGTTTGCATCAGTGATCGCAGCAATTGCTTCAGTTCAATTTCACGAGAGATCGCCTGTGAAGCTTTCATCACTGCTGCTAAATCGAAAGCAGTATGGAAGGGATGAGTGATAGTTTTAGCAGTAATAGGAATTGATGTGGAAGCGGCTCTAGACGACTGAGAAAAGAACTGTGGATAGCGAGTTTCTAAGTCTTTAACTTTAGCAGTTGCGCCCCAGCGATCGTAGCAATAGTGCGCCTCTTTCATGTAGGTTTGAGCAATTTTCTCTCGACCTCGCGCTAGATAATGTTTAGCCGCTAATTCATAAGCTAATGCTTCTTCCTGGATATACTCATTTTCAGCAGCACCTGCGATCACCCATTCATAAAACTCTTCAGCCTCAAGAAATTGCCCTAAGACTCGCGCTTTCTCTGCCTCGACTAGATAAAATTTATGTAGATAATTCATTGGGGCGTGTTCTGCCCATTTCTGCATTTTTTCTTGGTTGGCGTTAACACAGTTTAGCCAAGCTGCTTTTTCAGAGTTTGAAGCATCGAGCGATAGGCTCAAAAGCGCCAGCGAATGATAGAAACAGAATATAGGTAGAACCGTTATTGCTGTCACCTCTTCAAAAT
Source organism: Phormidium tanganyikae FI6-MK23 (assembly GCA_019359175.1). Lineage (GTDB taxonomy): Bacteria > Cyanobacteriota > Cyanobacteriia > Leptolyngbyales > Leptolyngbyaceae > Leptolyngbya > Leptolyngbya tanganyikae. Next base: position 12,022 of record JAHHHU010000053.1, on the reverse strand, counting down.
GTTGCCTTGCCAAAATAGCAGTCTGTTCAGCTTGATGGTGTTCTCCAAATAGATAACACAACATGACTTTGTGCAAATAGAGTATTTGGATTGCAGTTCCATCTTTAACTGCAATAGCGTGTGATAACGCCTGTTCTTCATGATGTAGCCTACTAAGTAAGCGGCTGGAATCCTCAGGACTATCTTGCAAATTAAGAATAGTTTGTCGCAATATTGCCAGCCAATTCGAGGGGCTTTCCCGTCTAATTTGGTCAACCGCTTTGCTGTAAACTGCTGTTTTTTGTTCCAGTTGGGTGAGTTCCTCTCCAGCAAAAAACGAGTAATAGCACACGTAATATGCAGTATAACCAGCAGTTTCAAAGTCTCCAGTTTTCACTCCATTTTGATAGGCATCAACCAGCATGGGTATTGTGTTGCTAAGATGCACCTTCCAGTGCATAATATGGACATTCGAAAACATTAAGGTTCTAGCATTTCCTCTGGCATTCAATCGTTCTGCCAAACCCAGAGCCAATTGACCAAATTTATAGCCGAGTTCAATGTCTTGAACAACTCCACATAGAACAAATCCGTAGCCAGCATAAAACACTGATGACCAGACGGCATTCCCGTAGTTGATTGATAAATTTACCGCTTTGCAAGTAATCAGCATGAATAGTGCTGGTAACGTTATAAATGCAGCAGACCTCATACTCGCCAGGATTGACATAGCTGCCAGTGGTTCTGGTGCAGCAATCTCTGGTAAATTAATCAAGTCTTCGATTTCTCGTTCAGCGAGTAGTGTAGCCGTTGACTCCAATTCCCTTTGAATATCTGCCCGACTTGGATTTTCTATTAAATCTATTCCCAAGAGCTTTAACGCTTCCAATCCAGTTTTGAGTGTTTCTTTCAGGTTACCCTGCGACAAATATCCTTGAATTCTGCTATCGTAAGCCTGCACTTTGTCAACCACTGTTTTGGCACGAGCGAGTACCACTTCTACCAACTGTTCCATCTCATCAAAGCAACCCTGGAGATACGCCGCTTCTGCTGCTTCTGAGTACAGCGCTAAGGTGAGATCATACTCACTCTGCCAACTCTCTGAATTGAGGAGGTGAAACCCTGTCGTGAAATACTTAAAAGCTGCGTCATAAGCCGTTGCTGCCTTTGCTTTCTGACCTGCCCTTAAATTCAATCTGGCAATTTCAGTTCGTTCTGATCGAGCAGTGACTAGCTCAAGTCCTTGATTGAGATGATCGATGATTTCAAACAACCGCTCGGATCGTTGCTCTGGTGAAGTTTTTTCGAGCAAATTGCGACCGATTTGGAGATGAACAACCTGTTTCTGCGATTCATCAATCAAAGCATAAGCCGCTTGCTGAACGCGATCGTGCAGAAACTTATACTCTTGAACCAACAAATCTTCGTCCAATTCAGACAGAGGTTGAATTAATCCCGCTTGTATTGCTGCTAGTAGATCCTGGAAAATTGCTTTCGGTGATTTTTCGCAAACGGTTCCTTCGGAGTTGTGCTCTGCGCTAAGCGCCAACGTCTCTAAATCAAACTCAGACCCAACACAAGCCGCGATGGAGAGAATTTGCTGTGTTGCTTCCGGCAATTTCTGCAACTGACGCAGCAGTAACTCCACCACATTAGCGGTGATATCTTGAGCTTCAATCTCTGCCAGGTTCCACTGCCAACTCAACTGTTGGGCATCAAAGGTTAACAGGTTTTCGCTATGCAGCAGCTTCAAAAACTCACCCACGAAGAAAGGGTTGCCCTCGGTTTTACGCAACACGACTTGGGCTAGGGAGCGAACGATATCAGGATTGTGATGTAAGGTCTCAGCTATCAGTTGACTCAACGGTTCCAGGGTTAAGGGGGTCAGGATGATTTCCTGAAGTACTGCTCCCTGGTTTCGCAGGCTCTCTAACGTTAAGACCACCGGATGCGTTGGAGCCAGTTCGTTATCTCGGTAGGCTCCGATCAAAAACAGATACTGGATTTGCTCGTCAAGTAAGATGAGTTCGATTAACTTCAACGTCGCAGAATCGATCCACTGTAGATCGTCTAAGAAAATGACCAGGGGATGCTCTTTTGCACAAAACGCCCGCACAAACCTTTGAAACGTGAGATTGAAGCGATTCTGTGCTTCTGTTGCTCTAACTTCGGGCACAGGGGGCTGCTTGCCAATAATGAACTCAACTTCGGGAATGACATCAATGATGATTTGTCCGTTGCTGCCCAAAGCAGTGAGTAGACGCGATCGCCACACTTCCACCTGTTCATTGGGTTCGCCCAAGAGTTGCTGCACCAATTTTTGCAGGGCATCGACGATCGCGCTGTAGGGAATATTGCGCCCAAATTGGTCAAATTTACCCCAGATAAAATAGCCTTGGTTTGCGGTGATCGGTTTATGGAGTTCCTGCACCAATGCCGTTTTGCCGATGCCAGCATAACCGGAGACCAGCATCATTTCACGATGCGGTGGTAGGGTAATGTCTTCTGCTGCTCCCCCACTTCCCCATGCCCCGATTCCCTCATTTCCTGCCACTCTGTCGAAAGCCGCCCATAATGCTGCAATCTTCGCTTCTCGCCCATATAGTTTTTGAGGAATGCGGAACTGCTCGGAAACATCTTGCAAACCCAATGGCATCGGTTCAATTAAACCCACTTCTGCCAGTTGCTGGGCACAGCGCTCTAGATCTGCTTTGATGCCCCAAGCACTTTGATAGCGATCCTCCGCATTCTTTGCCATCAGTTTCAAAATCAGGTTTGAAACAGGTTGGGGAATCGTGGCATTCAATTCATGCGGGGGAGTCGGCGGTCTGGCAATGTGGCAGTGAACTAGTTCCAGGAGATCACTGGTGGGAAACGGCAATTGTCCCGTCAACAGTTCGTAGAAGGTTGCACCCAGTGAATAAAAGTCGGTGCGATAGTCGAGCATCCGGTTCATTCGTCCGGTTTGCTCTGGCGACAAATAGGCGGGGGTTCCTTCTAGAAGATGGAGACTTTTGAATGTGGGATTGGTGCGACTGAAGCGAGTGGCAATGCCAAAATCAATGATTTTGACAACGCCAGTCTTCGGATTAAAGACAATGTTGCCAGGATTAATATCTTTATGGATGACATGAGCCGCATGGATTTTGCCTAGAGTATCAGTAATGGCGATCGCCATATTCAAAAAAACCGACAACGGCATGGGAGAGAAGTCTAATTGTTGCCGCATCCAGCATTCTAAAGACTCTCCACCAAAGTCCTCCAAAAGAAGAACCAGCGTGCGCTGGTAGTCTTGCTGGCTGTATGCCTTGACTACGCCTTCAATGTTGAGAAAACGAGTAATTTCATACTCCTGCCGATAGCGAGTTAATTCCTGAGGAGAGGGATAATCCTGCTTGAGAACTTTGGCAATCACTGCACAGTTATCTTGCTCTCTGATGCCCCGATACACCAAAGAAGCTAAGCTCTCATAGATTTTGCTGTGGATAGTAATTCCAGGCAGGGTAATCATTGAGTGCTCCTCCGATGAAGGACTGTCATCCGTTTCCCAAAGTATATCGCTTGCCAAGCTCCAGAATATAAAGTTCCTTGTGTAAATCTCTATATCTTGACTTGTAATTGCTCAACTCAGTAGCCAATCAGACTGGTGTGAGGCAAGGGCATGGGAAATAGCCTGGAAGGCAGAGATACTCTGACGGCGAGCCGTATTCATCAACGACCCCACTTGGGCGAACAACTCCGCACCCCAATCGGAGCAAAAGCCATCGGTGACCTTGCGAAAAACCACGCTCCAGCGCAGTGCCTGTTCACTGGAATGATTGGTCGATTAATGGTCGATCGGTTGTATGAATGTACTTTCGATCAAATTCGGATTCCAACTTAAGTTAGAGCCAGCCTTCTACTTCACGATGGAATGCTTACTCTATCAATTTGCACTGTAAAAAATTTAACTTGCTATAGGCGACAGCTTGAAGGCGACCACCTATATTGAATTTATGCAAACAGTCATGCAAATGAATCGAGCCACTAAATTGCACGGTTCCATGCTTGAAGGCATGAACATTCAAGGTGCAACTGGATTAACGCACGCTCAAGCAGCGACGTTAAAAGCATTAGGAGCGATCGCACAGTGAAGCGAATGCCCTTTGGGCACGCGACGCGAACGCCTTAACTCTGTGCTTAACTCGCGGATCTTAAGTGGCGAAATTTGGAGTTGTCTTGCGGACTCAGTTCATGGCGCGATCGCTTACGTCATCAACCCTTGAGGGTAAACAGAAGTTTCACTTAAAAGCACAAGCAGAGATGTTTAGCTTTTGATTTCATTCTGCAATTCCTCATTCACCAATCGCTCAAATAGGAGAGTTCAATGTCTAAAAATCAAAAAATCGGTCTAGAAGGACTGCTTCGTCCAGAAGATAGTATCCTGGTACTGATTGACCACCAGCCCTATCAGTTCACCAACTTGAACAGCCATGAACCTACGATGATCATTAACAATGTGATTGGTCTTGCCAAATCGGCAAAGGTGTTCAACGTACCCACAATCCTTACCAATGTCATGGAAGAAAGAGGGGGTCATATCATTAAGGGACTACAGGATGTTTTTCCTGGTCAAAAACCGATCAACCGCACTTCCATCAATACCTGGGAAGAGCCAAACGTGACAGATGTAGTGAAGAAAAGTGGCCGCAAGCAACTGATACTTGCTGCGCTTTGGACTGAGGTCTGTCTCGCAATGCCAGCAATCCAGGCGCTTGGTGAAGGTTATGACGTGTTCATCGTTACCGATGCTTCGGGCGGTGTTACTGCGGAAGCTCATGACATGGCGGTTCGCCGGATGGTTCAGGCTGGTGCAGTTCCAATCAACTGGATGGCTGTACTTGCTGAATGGCAACGTGACTGGGCACGCACAGAAACATCTGCGGGTGTATCAGAGATTCTTCTTGAGCATGGCGGTGCCAGTGCAGTGGCCCTTGCATGGGAACTTCAGCTCCTTGCAACAACCCCTCCAGCGGATGGCAAACCTGTCCAGGTCAGCAATTCCTCCATTGGTCAATTGGTTTAGCGTTGTAGGTGAATTGCACCGTGATTGGGCACGGCAGGAAACCTGCAATGCCGTGATGGACATTGTCAAACAGCATTCTGGTGCCTACGGTTCAGGCGTTGAGTATGCCTACACCATGCTCCATCAAAAAGCTCCGATGATGGCTCATGCGTAAAAGTTGGCTGCACCCACGGTTGGTTTAGTGCTAACCGTCGGTTGCTCATTCGTCTCCGCTACATTCTTCATTCACGATTTGAGATTTATCCTATGACCCACATTCTCCATTTAGATGCGAGTCCGCGTGGCGATCGCTCCATCTCCCGCACGCTCTCTAAAGAGTTCATTAACCAGTGGAAAACCACTCATCCCAACGACACCATCACCTACCGTGATATTGGGCATTACCCTGTTCCTTTTGTGAGCGAAGACTGGATCGCTGCTGCATTTACTCCATCCGATCAACATACACCTGGGTTAGCCACTGCAATTCAAATTTCCGACGAATTGATCGACGAGTTTTTATCAGCCGATCGCTACGTTTTCAGTATCCCTATGTATAACTTCAGCATTCCCGCTAACTTCAAAGCTTATCTTGACCAGATTGTGCGAGCGGGACGTACATTCTCCGTTGATGAAGCAGGTTACAAGGGACTGGTCCACAACAAGAAAATGACGATCATTATGGCTCAAGGCGGAGCCTACCCCGAAGGTAGCCCTACTCACGCCTATGATCTACAAACACCCTACTTGCGACTCATTTTTGGGTTTATTGGTATCACGGATATTGAGTTTGTCTACGCCGATAGCCTTAATCTTGGGGATGAAGCCCGGAATCTGGCGATCGCTAATGCCCAATCTTCCTTAAAAGCTGCGATCGCGCATTAACTATCATCACTTTTTGGGTAGCTAAAGTTTTTGAGGTCATGTGTAATGCTAAATCCACTGGTTGTGGGTACCGATGAAGACACCCATCAGGTAACCGCCATTATTTCTCACCTCATTCGAACTGGACGTGAACAGGGATATGAGGAGTGGTTGCACGGGATTGCGACGGCTGCTCATCAATTTCAGGGACATTTAGGGGTCAATGTGATTCGCCCCTGTAACCCCGCTCATCCTGAATATGTGGCAATTCTCAGGTTTGATCATTACAACAACCTCAAAACCTGGCTGGAATCCAGCGTGCGGCAGGAATGGCTGGAGCGGTTGCAGCCCTTGATTGAAAAGCCTGAAACCATTCAAACTCTAACGGGTCTAGAAACCTGGTTTACGCTTCCCAACAAACCCATGAAGGCTCCACCTCCGCGCTATAAAATGGCGATCGTGACATGGCTGGGAGTGTTTTTTACGATATCGATTCTCAATCGTTTGCTAGTACCGCTCCTAGCGGAGCTTCCGGTATTGCTCAGAACGTTGTTGGTTACAGGTCTAACGGTTGCCCTGCTGACCTACGTGATTATGCCGCACCTCACTCAACTCTTTCGCAAATGGCTGTATCCCATTTGATCAAGTACATATCTTGCACATTCATAGGAATCTTCCATGTCTTGTCAACACTTGAACGAACTGACGCTAGAGAATATGATTTCAAAAGCCAATTACCCAGTATTCCGCTGTGAGGAATGCCTGCGAGTTGGCGATCGCTGGGTTCACTTGAGAATTTGTCAAACCTGCGGCAAAATGCTGTGCTGCGACTCGTCTAAAAATCAACACGCTCGCCACCATTACGAAGAAAGCGGACACGCGGTGATTAGTTCAGCCGAATTGGGAGAACAATGGCTGTGGTGTTTTGCCGACGAACAACAGAAGAACTATTGATCACGCGCCCCTTTTCTACTCGCGAGGAAACCATGATGTCAAATCAGCCTGCCCCAATAGATATTTGGCCGAGTTTACCCCTGGACGCATGGCAAGAGACTTATGCCACCTTGCACATGTGGACTCAAATCATCGGCAAAATCCGATTTGCCCAAACTCCGTGGATTAATCATTCCTGGCATATTCCCCTCTATTTAACCGTTCGGGGACTGACCACTTCCACGATTCCCTATGGCAGCCGGATCTTTCAAATCGACTTCGATTTCATTGATCATGAGCTGCTGATTCAAACCAGTGAAGGGGCAAGACGGGCGATCGCCCTCTACCCCCGTTCTGTTGCTGATTTTTATCAGACTGTGATGGAGACTCTGAGAGAATTAGGTTTCCACATCACCATTAACACCAAACCGAATGAAGTCCCTGACCCAATTCGATTTGAGCAGGATGAAACCCATGCTGCTTATGATGCGGATTATGCCAATCGATGCTGGCGAGTGCTGCTACAGTCCGATCGCGTCTTTCGAGAATTTCGCTCCCATTTTTCCGGCAAGGTTAGTCCGGTTCATTTTTTCTGGGGAAGTTTTGATTTAGCAGTGACTCGCTTTTCTGGGCGATCGGCTCCTGAGCATCCGGGAGGGGTGCCAAATCTACCGGATGCAGTGGCGCAGGAAGCCTATTCCCAGGAAGTCAGTAGTGCCGGATTTTGGCCCGGAGCCGGATTATCATACCCAGCGTTTTATTCCTATGCGTACCCAGAACCCGATGGGTTTAAGCAGGCTGAGGTTCGTCCCGATGCTGCATTTTATAATAAAGAGTTGGGTGAATTTATTTTGCCCTATGACGCTGTCCGTGAGGCAGAATCACCCGATCAGACGTTGTTAGAGTTCTTGCAAAGCACCTATGAAGCTGCAGCCAGGTTAGGCAACTGGAATCAAAAGGAACTTCAGCAGTTGACGTTTAAGTAGCAACTGCATTCCTAAATTGGCGTTTAACTGGCAGATCTTAAGTGGTGAAATGTAGGACAATTTCGCAGACTGGTTTATCGGACGCTTAAACCTTGATCGTGAAGGTCAATTCCGATGAACCTATGGCAATTACTCCAATTTTGGGAACCCGTCAGAGCATAATGGCGCGATCGCTCCCCTGAGAATGCAGACAAATTCAGATTTCTCCTCAGCCTGGAAGGAACTCGTTGGCAATACACCAATGATGTTCAAAATTTGGCAGCCATCAGCCTCGACACCTTCCTCAATACTGGACACTTCGACCTGGAAGAGTGCGGAGATGAGATCGCGGATCGCATCCGTCGTTTTATGACCACTCACGTTGCGTAATGGTATTGTCAACTTAACCCAAAGGTAGAATAATCGTACTGGTTCCACTCGGTTTACGATTCCTTGCCCATGTACTCCCGTCATCGATTCCCGTCCGAAATCATCAGCTACTGTGTCTGGCTCTACTACCCGTTTCCGTTGAGCTACCAGGACATCGAGAAGATGATGCTATATCGGGGAATCGAGGTGACCTACGAAACAATTCGGGAGTGGTGTCAAAAGTTTGGGCAACAATATGCCAATCAGCTTCAACGCAAACGTCCTTACATCAGAGACAAGTGGCATCTGGATGAAGTTGTTGTCACGATTAAGAAACAGCAATACTATCTGTGGCGAGCAGTGGATTCAGAAGGAAATGTACTGGATGTTCTGCTGCAACGACAACGGGATACCAAGGCAGCAGAGCGCTTTTTTCGGAAACTACTGAAGAAACAAAACTTCGTGCCACGGGTGATTGTGACGGATAAACTCAAAAGTTACGAAGCGGCGAAGAAACGAGTGATGAAAAATGTGGAGCATCGGCAGCACAAGGGATTGAATAATCGAGCCGAGAACTCCCATCAACCGACACGAGTGCGAGAACGACGAATGCGACGCTTCAAATCCCCTGGGCAAGCCCAACGATTTCTCTCAGCATTTGGACCGATTCGAGACCACTTCCATCCGAAACAACACCAACTGACTGTAAAACGCTATCGCCAACAACTCCGCCAACGCTTTTAGGATTGGCGAGAAATCACTTGTCTGAAAACGGCTGCGTAAAATTGAGCGAACCTGACGATTGAGGGATCGTTGTGCTTAATTTTCAATATCTCCACTTAAGTTGACACTACCTCGTCTACATCACAGAAGATTGCCGTTATATCCAGTCGCGATACGATGGGTTCCATAGCTGAGACTCAAAAGAACGTTACAACTCTTTCAAAGGTAGTCTCAGCTTTCTTTTCCCGCTACTTCACACCGTCGAACTCACGTCAAATTATGCTCACGGTATGAATCCATGACAATATTCCACGTCTGGGTCAGGCAAGCGCTTTGAGTCAAGCAACGCGCGAAATTCTCATTCGTAATTCGTTGAGAGGAACGTTGACCGCAGCTGCCAGTTCTTCCCACTGCTCTAAAGTCATCGTCGGTTGAACTCGTCCTCTTTCCCACGATCGAATCGTGGAGACACAAACACCCAACCGGACCGCCAATCGCTCTTGGGTCAGGTCAGCTTCTTGTCTCAAGTCTTTCAGCCAAGTTGTATTGACGGCTTGCCCCATACCCACCTTAGAACTTCACTGTTGATCTTCACTGCTAGATTCTAGCGGATGCGCTTCATTATCCCCTGTCTCCCTAGGTTCTGGCAAAAATCTTTTCAAAGAAGACAACTTACCTTCACAGCAGCCAAGCCATTCAAGGCGCAAAACCCGCATGATGAGGTGATCCACGATCTCCACGTTGATCATTACCTCTAATTTCTACAGGTGGATCATCACTTTGAGTGTTAACGGTGGGCAGCAGAGGTAATCATTTAGCATCGCCGATCTGTGTTCTCGATTGATCGTAAGGTCTATTCAGAAGTTTCAGCATCAAATTGCACTTGAACCGATCGATCAAACAGAGGTCGTTCTAAATTTGCATCGGTTGAAACCGGCAAGACCCGCACTTCAAGCTTCATGTTGCTTGGTACAACCCAACGCAGATGTCGATCAACAATCATTTCGATCCGGGCTTTGAGTGCGGCTTCACTAGAAAGCAGAATCCGAATCGCTTCTTCTTGAGCAGATTCGCGAAAATCCTCTCGTTGCGTTTCGTAGCTGTCCGCATCGCTATCTTTGCTGGAAGAAAAGAAAGAGGCTTCCAACAGTTCAGCTAATTCGGAGGGATCAAGCGAATGATCACGAGCGCAATCGCTCGTGACTTCATCTAGAGACGGGGTGTAGGCGAGTTCATCCATTGCTCCAAATCCGACATCCAACGCTAAGCGCATTTCGGTATCCGGCTGTCCTGTCTGTTGGTGCGTGACGATCGCAGTGATTTGATCCACGATTCCCTGCAGTGGAAATTCTTCCAAACCTGCGAATTCTATGGGTGAAAGAATGCGATCGCCAATTTGAATTTCAAACAGATCGAAGCTGATTCTAGGCAATTCGTCGTACCAAGGGTAGCCCTGATATTTCGTTTCTTTAGCGAGAAAAGTATAAGGCAAATCGCTTTTCTTCAACGCTCGCGCAAGGAGCTGCTGTTCTGGCGCTTCTAATTCATCCACTTCGATCATGATCGCGGTCGCATCGATTCGCTGTGGTGAGTTCCAGCTTTGTCCAGCGAGATGATCGGCGATTTCTGGTACGAAGGGTTCAAGCTCGGATCGTGCCGGGGGAAGATCAATGCCAAAACTGCGGGCTTCGAGCCAATGGGGATAAGACAAGTCGTGAGACTCAAGCCGTGCGACCGCTTCATAAAGCGTTTTGCGAAGTTCGAGCTTGAGTTGCTCAAAGAATTCGGTTTGAACGATTTCTTTTCTCGCTGGCAGCACCAATTTAAGCTCCGGCGCGGACTCGACATCCACTCGCGTTCTGAGCGTGGTCTGATTACAACCGAGATTCGGTAAATACGCCTGAACGGTGAGACCATAAAAGTTCAGCACTCCGTCTCTGCTGCGCTCTGCCCAGCGATAATCCCCAGAAACGCCAAGCCGTAATCCTCGCCATGATTCAATCAACTGCGTTCCATTGAGAAAATCCTGTTGAGGAAGGTCTGTTTCGTTGAAGGAGACTGGAACGGGAAAATATCGAGCAGCATTCTCGATCAGCGTGGGCAACGGGCGCTTGTGTTCTTGGGTAGTAAGGGGAAATTCAATGCGGGTGCCAACTCTGGTTTCGATTGATTGAGCGATCGCGATCGCTTGTCCTGAAAAATGCGCTGGTTCAAGCCGAACTTGCCAATCTTGTGATGCGATCGTCGCTCCGCGATTTGCCAAACTGAAGACTCCCATGCCTGCGGGATCTTCGCTTTCGATAACTTCGCCATTCCAATCGCTGTGTCCTAAATTTAGCAGCGTTTGAGCGATTCAATTCCGCAGCCGTTGTCTTCGATCCGCAGATGTCCTGATTCAGTGAGTGAAACTTGCACCTGTGTCGCTCCAGCTCGACGGGCGTTTTGAAACAGTTCGTTGACAATGTCCTCTAGTCCAGCATTGAAAAGGCGTGTGACCTTGCTCAGAATTTGTGGGCTGATCGATGCAGTAATGACGGGTTGCGAGAAGGAGCTGTCTAGTTCTCCAGCTCCATAAGAGCTTGAAAGACGTTCATCCGAAAACTCAAAAGGTTGCTGATGTTCTGGAGTTGGCATGACCTCGCTTTTCAAAAGATAAATCTCGTACAAACTCACTTGGAGTACCTATCATGTCAACGAAGTGTACTTACAGTGAGAAAAGTGGAGAGAAGGCTTTTAAGGAAAAAAACCATTGCCATCCTCTCCGATCGTCGATCAACCTTTAGCTCACGTTTCGCTCGGAAGCGAATGAGTGAATGTCCCTCAAAAATCCCTCATGTTGTTCTCGCACTCACTCTGAAAGTCATTGAATGGTCACACATTCAGGCAGAAGAACCTTGAATGCCTTCTGTAAATCCTGGATGTAGAAGCTTGCATATCCTAAAACACTATGCCGTCGAACCGATTTTGGTACTTGAATCTCTAGCTCATTGAGAGCGCTCACCTTCACTGCAACCTTTTTGGTTGTGTCGCAAATATTTTAAAGTGACAAGCGAACGGGTCCCGTTGGTATTGACTTAAGCCATCACTCCGAAGATTTCATTGATGAATTCTACTTGAGATACACTATCCCCTTGTCTGACTCCTC
>JAHHHU010000052.1 GCA_019359175.1 Phormidium tanganyikae FI6-MK23 | reverse complement strand
ACAGCGCAGTAGTTGTCGATGAAGGTAACGGTGCTAACGGGTGCACGTGGCTCAACCATCGGCTTGACAAGCATTTCATGAACTTGCTCTCACTCTAGCGCAGCTAGGGTGATGAAAGAGGGTTATCCCGCAGGGGTGTGTCAGTTCTGGTGCCTACACTCGCATTTGGCGCACGATAGCCCTGCTGCCCTTCCCCCGTCACCGTAATCTCTTCTTCCTCTCCTGTTGCTTCCGGGGTCACTGCCAACACCAACCCCTGCCCCGGAACAATCTGCGCGATCGGTAAATCATTCACTCCCGTAATGCTTACCCGAATCGTCGTTGCATCTACTTGAGTCACAGAAACCCGATTAATGCCCTCAGTCGGCTTTCCTGCCTCAAACGCTTGCCCACTGCTCAACGCCAGCACCGCATTCGGCACAGTCAAAATCAGCGTATTTCCATCAGCTTGTTGCGTCGCCTGCAAAGTTTGTCCTGATTCAGTGACAAGCACCACTTGCAATCCTTGAGTTGTGCGATCGAGCCTCACTTCCGTCACCCGCACAATCGCCGCTTCCACCTGTGCCATCCACTCTTTCACCGTGGTGGCCGGACGATCCGCTTGATTCAACCGCACTGGATCAGGCGCGATCGCTTTCTTTTCCGTTTCCGCCTGAGCAGGCAAACCAACCGAGATCGCACATATACAGACCAGAAGCCACAACTGCACTCTCATCGTCCCATACCTAAATAAGAAGCTTTTTCAAGAGACTACAAGGTTAGGCTTACGAAAAGAAAGCGATTTTGTTCGCTAGACGGAGTTAGTTGTACGACTTTGGCAACTTGAGGGAGCGCGATCGTAAATCCCGCCTATTTGCTATCATGATATCCCGGATACCGATATACTGCGATTATTTCTTTTAGAGATGAAGCAACCGAAGATATTTTTAACGGTGTAGCCTCCAGAAAAGCCCTTAAAGCTTGTCCTGAGTCTCGGTGGAACGTTGCAAAACGCAAACTTGATCAGCTTAACTTCGCGGTTAGTCTCAATGATTTGCGAATTCCTCCCGGCAAGCAATTAGAAGCCTTGCAAGGCGATCGTCAAGGACAACACAGCATCAGAATTAACCAGCAATACCGTATCTGTTTTATCTGGACAGAAGAGGGTGCTGAGAACGTTGAAATCGTTGATTATCACTAAGGAGATTCTATGATTCGGATTCCCACTCATCGCCCACCGACCCATCCTGGAGAACTGCTGTCCCAAGAGTTCTTAGAACCAATGGGCATTACCCAGCGCCAACTCGCAGATGCAATCCACGTTCCCTACCAGCGCATCAATGAGATTATCAATGGTCGCAGAGGAATTACGCCCAGTACTGCGCTCAGACTTGCCAAATACTTTCAGATGTCTCCTGATTTCTGGCTCAATAGTCAGCTTTGCTGGGAGTTATATCACGCTCATCAATCTGAAGCGACTGTACTGGACACAATTTAACCGATCGAACAATCCTCAGCGCGTTCTTAGATAAACTTGGATACAATTTCGATGACCCTCGATCGCACTCCCAGCCATCCCATGAATCACCCACCGCTCCCCCTGGCAATTCCTCCGCTCGAAAATGGCGATCGCTTAACTCGCCCCGAATTCGAGCGCCGTTATAATGCGCTACCTAACTTAAAAAAAGCCGAACTAATTGAAGGGGTTGTCTACGTGCCCGCTGCTCTCAGATTCAAAAGCCACGCCGATCCACATACCAATCTCATCGGTTGGCTCTGGTCTTACAAAATTGCTACACCAGGTCTAGAACTCGGCATCGAGCCAACGGTGCGCTTGGACTTAGAAAATGCACCCCAACCCGATGCTGCTTTGTTTATTAGTCAATCCGCAGGCGGTCAGGCGCGGCTGAGTGCAGACGACTACATCGAAGGTGCGCCAGAACTGTTGGCAGAAATCGCGGCGAGTAGTGCTGCAATTGATTTAGACGACAAGAAACGGGCTTATCGGCGCAATGGTGTGCAGGAATATATCGTTTGGAGAGTTTACGATCGCGCGATCGATTGGTTCAGTCTGCAATCAGGAGACTATGTATCATTGCCCATTGATCCACAAGGAATTGTAAGAAGTCAGATGTTTCCAGGATTGTGGCTTGCTGTGAATGCGATGTTGTCCGGCGATGTGCAAGCAGTTCTCGCAACCTTACAACTGGGTTTGAGTTCTGCTGAACATCAAAACTTCAAGCGACGATTAACGTCGTGAAAGTTGCCCGTTGCCTTCGGCTCACGCAAAGCGTGTTCGCTTACACTGCATCTGATAATCCTTGGGATTCATGCCGAACTTCTTGCGAAACGCGATCGAGAAATAGCTGCGACTCTCAAACCCGGTCGCACTCGCTACTTCAGACACGTTCATCTCTCCACTCGCAAGTAACTGCTGTGCCTGCTCTAGTCGATAGTCATGCAAATAGCCGAATACCGTATCCCGAACACGCGCCGAAATCCTCGTTTCAGCGCATTGTCATTTAGTCCTACCGATCGTGCTAATTCCAGTAGCGAAGGCGGCTGATTGATGCTTTACAGCAGAATCTTACGAGCTTCATGAATGCGATCAACCTCATCCATCTGTAATGGAACTGCGATCGTTCTAGATTGCTCCTGCTCAGTCATCAACACCAACAGTTCTAGAATCTTACTTTCCAAATACATCCGCTTTGTTGCACCTTGAAACGGACAGCGCAACAGTTGCCGCAATGCAAGCTGCATTTCAAAAGTCACCACACCATGACGGTAGAAGTAAGGCTGACCAACGCTCTAAGCAGATGATCAAACTGTTCAGGAATGTCGTCCTTCGAGTTTGCAACAAAAGATTGATAGATACCGGGGGCAATATGAATATTTACCTCGACAAGTCGTTATGAAAATGCCGTATGGATTCCTCCTCCCGCCAATCCGCTACCACAAAACCAGTTGATTCCTGCACCAACTTCTTCTTCCCGGCTTTTGTATTGTCCCAGTAGCAGAAATCCGATCTGAATGGGATGTTCATGCGCTTCAAATCGCCGTTTCAGATCTTGGTGCCAACAGATAATCGTCGATCGACAAATTCAAGCCTTCCCGCCAGTCAATCTCGCGCCGAAATCCCTGCCCCAACTCAGCCGGGACTTTCCAACGTGTATCGAGCGGATCAGTGGGGTCGATCAATTGCGGTGTCAAGTTCGTCTCTTGCCACAGGTCTAGCGCATCACCGTCACTCAAGCGCACTTGCGACACTACCCTGCTATCAACGTCCGATTTAGCAATTGGGCAATGACTCTCACGAGTTCTTGGGCGTTGATCGGCTTTGAAAGATGCATTTGAAAACCAGCATTAAGAGATTGGCGTTGGTCTTCGGGTCGAGCATAGGCAGTCAGGGCAATGGCTGGAATTTCTTTCTGTCTAGATGCGCGAACGTGACGAATCAATTGATAACCATCTTCTCCAGGCATCGCAATATCACTCACAATTACGTCCGGTTGGGCACGTTCTAAAACGTCGATCGCATCTTGGGTGCAGCAAACCGCAATGACTGTAG
The DNA here is from genome assembly GCA_019359175.1 of Phormidium tanganyikae FI6-MK23. Classification (GTDB taxonomy): domain Bacteria; phylum Cyanobacteriota; class Cyanobacteriia; order Leptolyngbyales; family Leptolyngbyaceae; genus Leptolyngbya; species Leptolyngbya tanganyikae. Next base: position 18,916 of record JAHHHU010000052.1, on the reverse strand, counting down.
CTCCAGCTTCTTCGAGGACTTTCTGAACAAACTCGCGATTGTCATCGTGATCTTCGACGATTAGAACTTGAAGGTGTTCGAGGGATGGTAATTCCTGCACGATAATGGTTGTCGCCGTGTTCGGTAAAGGAGCAGCGATACTTTCTGAATGCCAGTTGGAAATTGGCAGATGCACGGTAAAGGTCGTTCCTTGATCATCGTCACTGCTGTATACCTCAATCTTGCCATTGTGCAGTTCGACCAACTGACGCACGATCGCGAGTCCCAATCCCAATCCACCGTGAGCGCGAGTCGAAGAACTATCGGCTTGCCGGAAGTGATCGAAAATATGCGGCAGAAACGTTGGTTCAATGCCGATCCCTGTGTCGCTGATTTGAAGTTTAATCCAGCCATCGGAAGCAGGCGAAACCTGTAAACCAACTTGTCCGCCTTCTGGTGTGAACTTGACGGCATTCGTCAGCAGATTCCAAACAATTTGGCGCAGTCGCACCGGATCTGCCTCAAGTTTACCGATCGTAGGATCGAGTTGCACGGTGAGGTGAATCGCTTTGGCTTCGGCTTGGGGTCGCACAGTCTCAACGGTTGCGTCAAGGAATGAAGCGAGATCGATTGGATGAATTGACAGTTGAACTTTGCCGCGCATGAGCCTGGAAACATCCAGGATATCTTCGATGAGTTGCGCTTGAGCTTGGGCGTTCCGTCCGATCGTTTCGAGCGCTCGTCGCGTCATGTCAGAATCAAACTGACGATCCAGTAAAAGCTGCGACCAGCCAAGAATTGAATTGAGCGGGGTTCGCAGTTCATGAGACACGATCGCTAGAAATTCGTCTTTCAAACGGTTTGCATCTTCGGCTTGTTGGCAAGCGGCTTGGGCACGTATCACTTCTGCACTTTTGGTAATCAGTTGTGCTGCTTGATGTTGAACTTCAAGATTCTTTTTGAATAAGTCAATGAATACGGAGACTTTAGAAGTTAAGATAGCTGGCTCGATCGGCTTGTATAGATAATCCACAGCACCTAGGGTATAGCCTTGCGATCGTAAGTCCTCGCTATTTGCAAAAGCTGTGAGAAATATAATCGGGGTATGTCGTGTTCGATCGCGTTGACGAATCAGTTTTGCCGTTTCAAAGCCATCGATTTCGGGCATTTGCACGTCGAGCAAAATTACAGCGACATCATGATGTAATAAGTACTTCAACGCAGCGGCACCCGATCGCACTTTCACTAAGTTCTGCCCTAAGCTTTGTAATACCCGCTCTAGCGCAATGAGATTCTCAGGGCGATCGTCTACGAGTAGAACATTCACAGTTGGCTCAGGTCTCATTGGAGAGGCAGGAGTTGATACTAAGCTTTGGATTTCATGGCTCATTCTTATTCATCCTTCACGATCAGAGGCACGAGATTCTCACCAGAACAATAACACTATCGTTGAAGCCAAACTCGCAGCACAGAGAGCAACTGATCGGTTTCGACGGGCTTGGTGATGTAGTCTGATGCTCCGGCTTCTATACATTTTTCTCGATCGCCCCGCATTGCTTTTGCCGTCAGGGCAATGATCGGCAAATTTGAAAATCGGCTCTCTTGCCGAATTGCTCGCGTGGTTTCATAGCCATCCATTTCAGGCATCATCACATCCATTAACACTAAATCAATATCTGGCTGGTTTTGCAGCAGAGCGATTCCTTCTCGACCATTTTCGCCGTAGAGAATTTCGACCTGATAGCGTTCGAGAACGCTCGTTAGGGCGAAGATATTCCGCATATCATCATCGACGATCAGGATTTTCTTGCCTGCCAGCGTTGAATCTTGCTGTTGCGATCGCTCTAACATTTGTTGCTGCATTTCTGGTAAGTCGGCTTGCACCCGGTGCAGGAACAATGCAGTTTCATCAAGCAGGCGTTCCGGCGATCGCACATCCTTGAGAATGATGGTGTCGGAAATCCGGCGCAGTTCTCGTTCTTCTTGGGCAGTTAGCTCCTTTCCAGTGTAGATAATGATGGGTAAATGGCTCAGGTTGGGTTCTTGCTTCACTTGCTCAAGAAAGGCAAATCCATCTATATCGGGTAGCCCTAGATCCAGTACGAGGCAGTCAAAGCGTTGCGATCGCAGCGCTTCTAAAGCTTCTGCTCCAGTTCCTACAGCCGTACTTACTACGTCAGTCGTACCAATCAACTCAACGATGCTTTGACGTTGGACATCGTTATCTTCAACAATGAGTAAATTCTTAACGGGGCGCTCGATAAATTCCTTAATGCTTGCCAAGGCATTGTGAAGAGACTCCCCGTTCACTGGCTTTTGCAAGTAAGCGATCGCGCCCTGTCTCAAACTGCGTTGCAGTCCCTCCTCGACAGACATGATGTGTACCGGAATGTGTCGGGTGTCAGCGTGATGCTTCAGTCGATCCAAGACCATCCAACCATCGAGAACTGGTAAGCGAATGTCGAGCATGATCGCTGTGGGCTTAAACTGTTGTGCCATTTCTAGCCCGACATTACCGCGTGTTGCAACCAGCCCTTTGAAGCCTTGCTGCCGTGCTAAATCCAGTAGAATGCGGGCAAAGTTCACATCATCTTCGATGATCAGCAGGGTAAGGTCTCCGGGTTGAATCGCCTCTCGATCGTCCTCGATCGCACGAGTGGTTCCATCGAACCCCGAAGGATCAAGCAGCCTCAGCACCGTCTCTGACGGATCGCTGATAAAGGCTGGAGATTGAGGGATCGATCGAGTTGCTGTAGACCGAACGATCGCGGATTGGAAGGACACTGATTCAGACCTGGATAAGTTCCACCCTCTGCTATCACTTTGAGGCATGTACAGGGTAAAGGCGCTTCCTCGTCCAAGCTCGCTTTGTAATCGAATCTCGCCACCTAACAATCGAGCAATTTCTCGGCTGATCGATAAGCCTAAGCCTGTTCCACCGTATTTGCGGGATGTCGTGCCATCTGCCTGCTGAAACGCTTCAAAAATGACCTGTTGTTTATCTGGAGCAATGCCAATTCCGGTGTCAGAAACCGTAAACGCAAGCACCCGATCAGCACGATTTAGGGTCTGTTGATCAAAACTCCAACCCTCGATTGCGAGGTGAACGCTCAGGCTGACTTGACCTTGCTCAGTGAATTTGAAAGCGTTCGAGAGCAAGTTTTTCAATACTTGTTGCAATCGTTTGGCATCAGTGTACAAGCTGCGGGGCAACTGCGGATCAAAGTGCATCTGAAAGTCAAGATTGCGGTCTTGAGCAACTTGCCGAAATGTGCGATCGAGATGGTTGCGGAGGTCAGTGAATGACACTGGCTCTAAATCGATCGACATGGTTCCCGACTCGATTTTTGCTAAATCGAGAATGTCGTTAATCAGTCCGAGTAAATCATTGCCCGATGAATAAATCGTTCGGGCATACTCGATTTGCTTATCGGTTAGATTGCCATCTGTATTGTCCGCGAACAGACGGGCAAGAATCAATAGACTGTTTAGCGGTGTTCGCAACTCGTGCGACATATTCGCTAGAAATTCAGACTTGTATTTCGAGCTTAAAGCGAGTTGTTCGGCTTTTTCTTCGAGCGATCCACGAGCCTGTTCAATTTCTTGATTTTTGCGTTCAACTTCCTGGTTTTGAACCGCTAACAGTTCTGCTTTTTCTTGTAATTCTTCGTTTGTTTGTTGTAACTGCTCTTGTTGATTTTTGAGTAATTCTTCAGATGCTGTCAGCGATTGTGCTTGTTGTTCTAATCGTTGATTGGTTTCTGTGAGTTCTTTCTGTTGGCTTTGAAGTTCTTCTGCCAGCGATTGTGACTGTTTGAGCAGTTCTTCAGTTCGCATACTGGCGGCGATCGTGTTGAGAACGATCGCAATACTTTCGGTCAACTGATCAAAGAAAGTTAAGTGAATGTCGCTGAACCGCGAGAACGAAGCAAGCTCGATCACAGCCGTCACTTGTCCTTCAAACAACACAGGGAGCGCCACCGCATTGGATGGGGGTGCTTCGCCTAATCCAGAACTGATCTTGATGTAGTCGGGCGGAACTTCGGTCAGCAAGATTCGCTCTTTTTCTAAGGCACACTGTCCGATCAGTCCTTCTCCTAAGTGGAAGCGGTTTCCTAAGTGCTTGCGTTCTCGATAAGCGTAGGTACTCAGCAGCTTCAGGTAGGCAGGATGGCTGTCGTTGCCTTCCATCAGGTAAAACACACCGTGTTGCGCTGCAACGAGCGGAGCCAACTCTGACAGAATCAGCCTGGAAACGGTTTCGAGATCGCGCTGTCCTTGTAACATCCGGGTGAATTTCGCCAGGTTGGTCTTGAGCCAGTCTTGCTCGGTATTCTTCTGCGTTGTTTCGCGCAGATTGGCGATCATTTGGTTGATGTTGTCTTTGAGGACTGCGACTTCGCCTGCCGCTTCGACAGAAATCGATCGGGTTAAATCTCCTTTCGTCACCGCCGTTGCCACTTCAGCGATCGCTCTTACCTGCGTCGTTAGATTGGCTGCCAGTTCATTCACGTTATCGGTTAAATCGCGCCAGGTTCCCGATGCACCTGGAACTTTCGCTTGTCCACCGAGTTTTCCTTCGCTTCCCACTTCTCGCGCTACGGTCGTAACTTGTTCTGCAAACGTTGCCAAAGTATCAATCATTTCGTTGATCGTATCGGCTAACGTTTCGATCTCGCCTTTCGCATCGAGCATTAGCTTACGTTTCAAGTCACCGTTTGCAACGGCAGTCACCACTCTTGCAATGCCTCGCACTTGAGCGGTGAGGTTACTTGCCATCGAGTTAACATTGTCGGTGAGATCCTTCCAAGTTCCGGCAACACCTACGACTTGCGCTTGACCGCCTAGCTTTCCTTCCGTTCCCACCTCTCGCGCCACCCGCGTTACTTCCGAAGCAAAAGAACTTAACTGATCGACCATTGTGTTGATCGTATTTTTCAGGTCGAGGATTTCGCCTCTCACATCGACGGTGATCTTCTTCGATAGGTCGCCGTTTGCGATCGCCGTTGCCACTTCGGCAATGTTCCGCACCTGGGCAGTTAGATTGCCCGACATTAAATTCACGTTATCAGTGAGATCTTTCCAAGTGCCGCCCACACCCCGGACATACGCTTGCACTCCCAGCTTTCCTTCCGTTCCTACCTCTCGCGCCACTCGCGTTACTTCGGAAGCGAATGAATTGAGTTGATCCACCATCGTATTGATAGTGTTCTTTAACTCTAGAATTTCACCTTTGACATCGACAGTGATTTTCTTGGATAAATCTCCATTTGCCACAGCAGTCGTCACTTCAGCGATATTTCTCACTTGTGCGGTGAGACTGCCCGCCATGAAATTTACACTGTCAGTCAAATCCTTCCAAGTGCCTGCAACTCCTTCAACTTCCGCTTGTACCCCTAATTTCCCTTCAGAACCCACTTCCCGCGCCACCCGCGTTACTTCGGAAGCGAATGAATTGAGTTGATCCACCATTGTATTGACGGTGTTTTTCAGTTCGAGAATTTCGCCTCTCACATCGACGGTAATCTTCTTCGACAAATCTCCGTTTGCAACCGCAGTCGTCACTGCTGCAATATTCCGCACCTGTGCTGTTAAACTTCCTGCCATGAAATTTACGCTATCGGTGAGATCTTTCCAAGTGCCTGCAACTCCGCGGACATCTGCCTGTACACCGAGTTTCCCTTCAGACCCTACTTCCCGCGCCACCCGTGTCACTTCAGAAGCAAACGAACTCAACTGATCAACCATTGTATTGATCGTGTTTTTGAGTTCTAAAATTTCACCTTTAACATCGACGGTAATCTTCTTCGATAAGTCCCCGTTTGCAACCGCAGTCGTCACTTCAGCAATATTCCGAACTTGTGCAGTCAAATTACCCGCCATGAAATTCACGCTGTCGGTTAAGTCCTTCCAAGTTCCGCCAACGCCCCGAACTTGGGCTTGCACTCCTAATTTGCCCTCGGTACCAACTTCCCGCGCCACGCGAGTCACTTCGGAAGCAAACGAGTTAAGCTGATCCACCATGATATTGATGGTGTTTTTAAGTTCTAGAATTTCACCTTTGACATCGACGGTAATTTTCTTCGACAAATCCCCGTTTGCAACGGCGGTCGTTACTTCGGCAATGTTCCGCACCTGTGCCGTCAGATTGCCTGCCATCGAATTCACACTATCCGTTAAATCCTTCCAAGTGCCCGCCACTCCAGGCACATCCGCCTGCACCCCCAACTTTCCTTCCGTTCCCACTTCTCGCGCCACCCGCGTCACCTCGGAAGCAAAGGAATTGAGTTGATCCACCATCGTGTTGACGATTTGAGCCGTTTGCAAAAATTCCCCTTGCAGCGGTCTATCACCAATTTCAGTGGCGATCGTTTGCGTCAAGTTTCCGGTTGCCACTGCCCGAATCACTCGCGTCGTTTCGGTCATGGGCTGCACCAAATCGGTAATCAGCGTATTGACCGACCCGATCGAGGCTTTCCAAGCCCCCCGCGCGTTATCGATCGAAGCACGTTCGCTAATTTTGCCTTCCTTGCCAACCACGGTGCTGATGTGTTCTAGCTCGGTTGCCATCTGCTCATTCATCTCGATAATTTCATTGAGCGTGTCGGCAATTTTGCCTGCAATTCCGACTTGGTCGATCGGCATTCGGACGGAGAAGTTGCCTTTTTTCACTTCAACGAGCGTTCTAAGAAGCTGCTGAAGGTCAAGGTTATCCGATTCGGTGGTGAGGGGTGCGGTTGTCATGGCGGTGAGTGGCTTAAGCCGAAATCCTATCGGTTTCTGATTGGATGGAATACCCATAAGAATATTCCGATCGATTGCTCATTATCCATCGAGAGATATAGACAATGGCTTCTACCAATAGAAGTAATTTTCGCTACTCTCGTCCTTTGGATAGAGGAAGACCCTGGGTTGTTAGATAACCTTTACCGCAGTGTCTTTTTAAATCGGGCTAATTTACTCAAGAAAGGAATTGTCTTTTGGCAGATCAGTCGCTCAATCAAACACCCAACGCCAGTGATTTCAATCATGTAGTCGAGTCTGTCGTCAAGGCGGTGCTAAAAGTGGGTCAGACTCAAGACTTGGAAGAAGCGATCGTTATTCGCGATCAATTGCGCCGTCTTCCGGATATGCTACTCACAGAGGTTTTGAATCAAGTTATGCTGAATCTCGTGTCGATCGATCCCCTTCTCTGTCGCTGGTTTATCGTTGATGTCTTTCTTTGCGATGCTTCACCAGATGGAAGAGCAGACGTGGCAGAACGGATTAACATCCTACTAGCAGATCTGCAATCAACACAGGGCACAACTCCAGAAAAACCACTTTAGCGCTTGAATTGCCGTTCCTAGTGATATCCTTTGCTCGAATCTAAGGCACGGTTAAACTGTCGCATTTTGCTGAATGAAGGTTAGATTTGTCGCTTCTGCCCTGCTCATCACTGTTCTTATCCCCGGTTTACCAATTCTGCACTCGCCTGGTTGAATAGAGGAAGTCTGACGACGAACGTGGCTCCCTGGCCATTTCCTGCGCTCTCTGCATCAATGGTTCCACCGTGCAGTTCGACAATCTGTTTGACGATCGCAAGTCCCAATCCCAGCCCACCAAACTTGCGGGTTGTTGCTCCATCCTGCTGCCGAAAGTGTTCAAAAACGTGGGGCAAAAATTCTGGAGAAATACCGACACCCGTATCACGAACGGTAATTTGAGCGTAGTGAGTTGTTTGTAGCTTGTCATCGGTTGTTTGCCCTTCGTTCTTCACCCATGGCAAATCACTAATAACACATGACAATTTCATCTCCACCTGTCCCCCGGAGGGTGTGAATTTAATCGCATTGGAGAGCAGATTCCACATCACCTGTTGCAGTCGGATTGCATCACCCAAAATGGGTTTTAGGGTGGAGTCCAGGGACGGTTTCAGCGTAATTGCTTTTGCTTCAGCGGCAGGCTGTACTGCACTGAGGGCAGCAGTCATGACAGATGCTAAACCAACAGGAGCCATACTTAACGTCAATCTGCCTTGCATGATGCGGGAAATATCTAACAAGTCCTCGATCAGTTGTGCCTGCAATTTGGCGTTGCGCTCGATCGTGGCGAGTGCTTGGGCAGCTTTTTCGGGCTGAAATGGACGAGTTTGCAGCAGTTTAGACCAACCGAGAATTGGACTGAGTGGAGTCCTCAATTCATGGGAAATGGCAGCGAGAAATTCATCCTTCATCTGGCTGACGGCTTCTGCCTGTTCCCGTGCGGCTTGCTCTCGTCGTAGAAGCTGTTCTCGCTCCTGCTCAATCTGTTTGCGGGCAGTAATATCTGTACTGGAACCCACAACGCGAATCACTTGCCCTTGACGATCGCGGATCACATATCCCCGATCCCAAACATCAACCCAATGTCCATCACGATGGCGGATACGGTACTCGATATCGTAACTATCACCCTGCCCAAAACAGAGGTCACGGCAGTCAGGTGATAGCCGCTCCAGGTCATCAGGATGAATTTGTTCTGCCCACCAGCCAGAAGTCTGGGGAACTGCTTCAGGATGCAGTCCCATCAATTGAAACATTCCCTCCGAACGGTACACCGCTCCAGTTTGCACATTCCAGTCATACACCATGCCAGCAACCGCACTAGCAGCAAGTCGAAATCGCTCTTCACTCTGGCGCAGCAATTCCTCTGCCTGCACCTGCTCAGTGATGTCTAGGACTAAAGACAGAACAGAGGTTACTTGTCCCGTCGGATCAGTCAGGGTTGAGTTATACCAGACACAGTGAAGGATTGAGCCGTCTTTCGTGTAGTTGCGGTTTTGAGAAACAATTTGAGACTCAGTTCCCGATAGAATTCGTTGCGAGACATCAGTAACGATCGGAATATCGTCCTCATAAACTAGGTTCAGATCGCTAATGTAGGTACCCAGCAACTCTTCTGCCTGCCACCCAAACAGTTGAGGTGCGGCTCCCGACCAGCGACGAACGACCAGATTAGCATCCCATTCGATTACCGCCATTGGTGTATTTTCGACGTGGGAGTTTAGTTTTTGCAGCGCTTCCTGCAACGAGTTCTCTGTCTGCTTGAGCTTGCTCAGGTCTAAAAAGAATGCTGTGATGAGTTGCTGCTCTGCGTAAGGCTCATCAATCAACGCTCCGCCAATCAAAATTGGAACCCGATGCCCATCTTTGTGGATGTATTCCTTCTCAAAGGGTGTGCTAACTCCACGTTGGCGCAGTTCCTCGCCTGCTTGCCAATCTAGATGCAGATACTCTGGAGGTGTGAGATCAATCCAGCGAACTTGATCTGCCTCCAGTTCTTCGCGGCTGTAGCCAATCATGTTGAGCAGGGCATCGTTGGCGTAGAGCATTCTGCCGCTAAAATCGCCGATCGCTACACCAAACATACTCACATCCGTCAACTGCCGAAATTTAGCTTCACTGCGCCGCAATTTCTCTTGAGAGACTTTTAGGTCGTGAACATCAACGCAAACACCACACCATTGATGAATGTTGCCGATGTCGTCGTAAGTTGGGGAACTGCGGCCCGTGAACCAGCGATACGCTCCATCGGCTCGGCGAAACCGATACTCTATCTCAAAGGGTTGTCCCTGTTCTGTTGAAGTGAGCCACTCCTGTTGAGTGCGTTCTCGATCCTCTGGGTGGAGGGCGATCGTCCAGTCCCAGCCTTTCGCACTGCCGGGAATCATGCCGGTGTAGTCGTAGAATTGTTGATTGATGTAATTGCAGCTACCATCCGGCAAGTTGGTAAAGAGAATTGCCGGAACAACCTCGCTCAATCGTCGATCGCAGTCTTGGACACCGCCCAGAGAATCTGCTGTTTGTTGTTGCACAAATTCAGTAGAGATGGGGGAATCGTTAATTGCAGAGAATTGCGAATGATCAGTTAGATTGGCAAGGGGCGCGAAGGTGGTACACACTGCCCAAACGGTTGAGCTATCTTGCTGGAAGAGGGGTTGTGCGTCAACCTGTAGCCAAATCAGATCCCCATTCGGTTGATAAAAACCCATCACCTGATTCACAACAGGTTGTCCAGTTTGTAGAGCGACCATCGGGGGATGAGCATCTCCAGGGAAAGGCGAACCATCAGCATGAATCGTTTGCCAAGGACAGTTAATGTATTGGCATCCCTGCATCTGAGCCAGCGTAAAGCCCAATATTTTCTCTGCTGCTGCATTGCAGGCTTGAACGCTGCCGTCTGCTAGTTGCAGCACCATTCCAACCTCATCAGACGAGAAGGGTTGCCCTAAAGGTTCAGTCCTGTGACCACTGCACTGCTTCAAGTTAGAACAGGGCAATTCCACCGCCTCCGTCTGAGGGACATGACTATTTTGCTGTTGAGAACCATTGGAATGTGGGTGCTTAGACATCTTCGGAACCTAGATAGTAGCTGATCAACTCAGGCAGGAATGAGATGAAAGGATTTAAGTGCTATCTAAGACGCGAGCATTTCCTTCGGAGTGGTGCAAAGTGCTAATCGCTGCCACTAACCGCTCTGGCTCTATAGGTTTGGCAAGGTGCTGTTGGAATCCTGCACTCAATGCCCGTTGTTGGTCAAGTTCCCCAGCATAGGCAGTTAACGCGATCGCGATGCAGTTGCGTTTTGTGCGAATTGCTGGAATGCTTCCTTCTCGTTCGGATGGTAGCGATTCGCGTTTTGCAGCCTCGAAGCGTCGTACCTGGTGCAGGAGCATATAGCCATCTACCTCAGGCATTCCGATATCGCTGACTAATACGTCTGGCTGCCACTGCTCCAAAATGGTTAAGACTTCGGTTGCGGAAGCTGCTGCTTTGACCTGTGCGCCTTCTGCTTCCAGAATAGCCACCATCAAGGTACGCATATCGGCTTCGTCATCAACCACTAGAATATTCGCATTGTTTAAGCCAAAGGTTTGAGTCGCAGGCAAGGGCTTCTGGTCAGGTTCTGAGAAAAGGGTTTGCAACGGCAAGCGGACGGTGAATGTCGCGCCTTGCCCTTCCCCAGCACTTTCCACTCCCACCGTACCGCCGTGCTGCTCAGTCAACTGCCGCACCAGCGCGAGTCCTAATCCCAGTCCGCCAAATTTCCGGGTCGTGGCTCCATCTTCCTGGCGGAAATAGTCAAACACATAGGGCAAAAAATCAGGGCTGATGCCTTTGCCTGTATCCTGAGCTTGGATCTGAGCAAAACCCTCGCGGCGATCAAGCCGCACATCAACCCGTCCCCCCTGCGGTGTAAACTTCACCGCATTCGTGAGCAGATTCCAAACGATTTGCTGGAGACGAGCCGCATCTCCGGCAACTGTGCCGCAACGGGCATCAAGGGCTGTGTGAATGTGAATATTTTTCGCCTCGGCTGCTAAGCGAACGGTTTCGATCGCTGCCTCAACGATTGTTACCAAATTCACAGAACCGATGTTCAGCACCATCTTGCCCTGCAAAATCCGCGAGACATCGAGCAAATCTTCGATCAATTGGGCTTGCAGTTTGGCGTTGCGCTCGATCGTTGCCAGTGCTTGAGCCGTTTTTTCTGGGCTAAATTGTTGACTTTGCATCAGCTTTGTCCAGCCGAGAATCGGGTTTAGGGGCGATCGCAGCTCGTGGGACAGCACTGCTAAAAATTCGTCTTTGATCCGGTTCGCTCGTTCGGCTTCCTCACGGGCAGCTTGTTCCTGCCGTAACGATTCATCTCGCTCGGCTTCAATCTGGACTCGATCGCTGATATCACTCACAACCCCAACGATGCGGAGCGGTGTGTCATCCGCTGCTAGCTCACATTGACCCGTCAATTCAATCCAGCGCCACTCCCCATCGTTGCGCCGGCGAATACGGCATATAGCATGAAGGGAGCAATTGGGCTTCATACCTTCTGCTAAACACAGTCCAAACGTCTCTCGGTCTTCTGGATGAATCACCTGATCCATAAACTCCGCTTTGTTCAGCGTGCCATCTTCAAGAGCGTGACCGAAAATTTCGTATATCTGTGCGTTTTCCCAGACGGAATCATCAGCTTGGCTATTCCACTCGAATACGCCCAGTTTAGCAACACTGGTCGCCAAGTCGAGGCGTTGCTCTCGATCGCGCAATGCTTCTTCCACCCGTTTACGTTCGGCTTCGCGCTGCTTGGCATCACTAATATCGGTATGTGTTCCGAGCATTCGTAACGGCTGCCCCTGGTTATCCCACGCCACAATCTTGCCGATCGAGAGAATCCATCTCCAATTCCCTGATTTTGTGAGTTGTCTGAACTCTACGCGGTAGACATCCCGTCTCCCTGCAATGTAATCTTCATACGCCTCGGAAGTAACCGCGAAATCATCGGGATGTAGGCGGTCTCGCCACTTGGCATTGGTTTCCTGAAATTCGTCTGGTTCATACTCCAACATCCGCGCATACTCCGGACTCACCACGGCTTCACCGGTTTGCAAATTCAGATCATACAACCCCTGATTTGCAGCAGTTAAGGCTAAACGCAAGCGTTCTTCACTCTCTCGGAGCGCGGCTTCTGCTCTTTGGCGTTCGGCTTCGTTGCGTTTAGAGTTGTTGCGATCGAGTACGAAGCCGACCACGCTCTGCTCGCCCCGCATGACTGAACCGAGGAGAATGGGCACCCGTGAGCCATCTTTGCAGATAAATTCTTTTTCAAACGGGGTGCAAGCGCCAGTCGTATGGAGTTCCTGTTGAGATCGCTCGCTTACCTGCTGGTACTCAGGGGGAGTCATCGTGTTCCAGTCAATTTTCCCAGTCAGTAAGTCTTCGCGCGAGTAGCCAATCATTTGCAGAAAGGCATCGTTCGCTTCGGTAATTAAGCCGTTCAGAGTCGCCCCAAAAATACCGATACTATTCGCTTCTGCTAGATGAGTGAACTGAGCTTCACTGTCACGCCAGGATCTGAAGTTTGCATCGGCTCTTCGCTTCGCACTCAGTTGGGATTCGTTCAAATAACTGATTAAAATTGCCGCCGTTGCAAACGTACCTAACTGGACGATCGTTTTCAAGCTGGTAATATTGAACAAATAGCGTGGCTCTAGAAGAAAATAGTTCAGCGCGAATGTAGACAACACGGTTGTGAATAAACCTGGACCTAATCCCCCTACCCAGGAACTCACCATAATCGCAACGTAAAACAGCCCAGCCGGAGTGTCTTGCAGCAGCGAATAGAGCAGCAGTGTTGTACTGGATGCAGCCACGACTGAGAGCAGGGCAACTCCATAGTGAAAGAACCAGGGAAATCTCTCCCAATTGAACTGCTTTGAAAAAAAAGTTCGCAGTTTTGAGGCGATCGCTCTATTAGTCATTGTTTTGCTCTTACTAAAATCTGTGCTAGGCGATCAACGACAGACGCGGCTCAGAAATTCGCGACGCAATATGCACTATTTTCGGAGTTAAGCAGCGAAGTATTGGGTTAAAAGCTGATGGCTCCGTTCCCGCACCTCCTGACTTGTAGATTGGTTGATCTCTTTGAGAACGGCGTAGATTTGTTTGAGAGCTAGGGTAGACGGCTGCATTCGCCCGTTCTCCCAACGATTAATCGTGCCATAGGCAACGCCCAAAACCGCAGCAAGCTCTTCTTGTGTCAGGGCAGTCAGTTGTCGCAGTTCTCGAATTAGGTTAGCGACTTTGGGCTGCTCTAGCATTGCGGTCTTTGGTAATAAGACGGCTTGAACAGAGGCTTTCATAAGTAAAAAAGATGAGTATAACGAACGTTACATGCAGATTATCTACTTGGTTAGGAGACTCTGCTCTCTACCTTTCGATAGAGGAATTTCTCGATCAATTAAATTTTATCTCGAAATCGTTCAATACTCCGTTTCGTACTCGGCGCGAAATTCACACGTAAAGAGCTATTGGATCGCCTATTACAGTGGGATAGGTGATGTGCAACTTTAATAGGTTGAGGTTCAGCGCTTTGTCACTGAGATTCAGCGCTTCGTCATTGAGACAAAAAGCATCGGCGTTGAACATCAGCACTTCGTCATTGAGATAATACAGACTCGTCATTGAGATTCAGCACTTCGTCATTGAGATTCAGCACTTCGCCGTTGAGATAAACAGACTCGCTGTTGAGGTTCAGCACTTCGTCATTGAGACAAAAAGCATCGTCGTTGAGGTTCAGCACTTCGTCATTGAGACAAAAAGCATCGGCGTTGAACATCAGCACTTCGTCATTGAGATAAACAGATCCAAGTGTGAAAGTTGCACATCGCCTACTTAAAACATTAGTTGCAAATCGTTGATCTCTACCCTCATGTAGATAGACATTGTATCAGGATTGATCAAAAGTGTTACGTATAAAGCTCTTTATACCTATTGTTGCAATGGCTTATCAGGTAAGGCGACTGAGTGCAAAACAACCCATGATTGGCAGACTGATTCGAGAACTGCGGCAAGTCATGAATTTGTCTCAGGAAAAGTTTGCTGATGAGCTAGGAATGACCTTTCCGACGATTAATCGATGGGAGAATGGGCACGCGAAACCTTCTCCGATCGCGCTGAAGCAAATTGATCTTTTGCTGCAACAATTGAGCGATCGCGGTGAAGCACTGCGAACCAAATATTTTCCAGAAGACGAGTCAAAATCATGAGCACAGGCGGTATGGAACGGCAGAGGAGCAAGTAGAATGGCACTCAGAGATTGCCAGCTTAGTCGTTCGCTGAATGTTTTTCTTGTATTGAATTGATAGAAGTATTGCACCTATGGAACTTAACTCGATTAGTCTAAACGGCGAGCGCTCTCCTTCGTTAGAGTCTCCGATTCAGGCTCAACTAAAGCAACTTGCTGCCATTGTCGAGAGTATGTCTGAAGCGTTTTTTACGCTTGACTTAACAGGGTGTTGTACTTATGTCAACCAAACAGCAGAACGGCTGTTAGGCGCAGATCGCACAACCTTAATTGGCAAAACGATCTGGAATTTATTCTGCGCTGATACCGTATCTGGGATCTATCAGCAGTGCCATCGGGCGATGATAGAGCAGCGGCCCGTTGAATTTGAAGAGTTTTACCCAATTTTAGATCAATGGTTTACCGTGCGCCTCCTGCCCGCGCCAAGTGGTCTTTCAGCCTATTTTCAGGACATTAGCGATCGTAAGCGCGTCGAAGACGAACGCAAAGACACAGAAGCTGCATTGCGAAAAGAGCAGGAATTTCTCAAGGTGTTGTTAGATAACGTGCAAGCAGGAATTGTTGCCTGTGATGCAGAAGGACAACTAAAGCTGTTTAACAAAGTTGCGCGATCGTTTCACGGTATGCCGGAACAACCCTTACCGCCGGAACAGTGGGCAGACCAGTATGGACTCTTTCTCCCAGACGGCAAAACCCAGATGAGCGTGGAGGATATTCCACTGTATCGAGCATTGCAAGGGCAACGGGTGCGGGATGTTGAAATGATGATCATCCCCAAACAAGGAACAGCGCGTCTCTTATTAGCGAATGGTCAAGCGATTGAGCATCCCGATGGCGAGAAACAAGGTGCCGTGGTTGTGATGCACGACATTACCGAGCGCAAGCAAATCGAAGATGCCTTGCGAGACAGTGAAGCTCAACTATCAAGCATTTTTCAAACCATTCCCGATGGAATTACCATTCTGAATCTGGACGGACAGATCATTGCGGCAAACTCGGCAGCAGAGCAAGTTTTAGGACTGACTCACAGTGCCATTACAGAGCGAGCCTACGATGATTTGTCATGGTCAATTACCACCGTGGATGGGAAACCTTTTCCTCCCGAAGAATTTCCGTTCGTGCGAGTCATGCAGACCGGAAAACCTATTTACAATATTGAACACGCGATCGCGCATCCTGATGGTACGAAAATTATTTTGTCCGTCAATGCGTCTCCATTGTTCGATGCAGAAGGACGTATTATCAATGTCATTACTGCAATTAGCGATATCACTCAGCGCAAACAAACGGATGAAGAACGGATGCGACTGATTCAAGAACAAACGGCTCGTACCCTAGCGGAAACCGCCCAATGTCAGTCAGCATTTTTGGCAAAAGCTAGTGAGGTTTTTGCTTCTTCGTTGGATTATGAACGAACTCTCCAGAGTGTTGCTCGGTTAGCTGTGCCCTATTTTGCAGACTGGTGCTGTGTGGATCTGTTGAATGATGACGGTAGCATTAGCCGTGTTGCTGTTGTTCATTCCGATCCCGAAAAGGTGCAGTTCGGATGGAAGCTAGCTCAACGCTTTCCTAGACATCTAGAGGATGGATATGGCATCTCTCAGGTGATGAAAACGGGGCAAAGTGAAATCGCGATCGACATTACCGATGAGCAACTCGCGGCGGGTATCCCAAATTCTGAGTATCTAGAAATCTTACGAGAAGTGGGCTTAAAGTCGGGTATTGTTGCCCCACTGCAAGCGCGTGGACGAGTGTTGGGCAGCATTTCCTTTGTGTTTACCGAATCAAACCGCCAGTACAGCCTAGACGATCTTGACCTAGCTGAAGATCTGGCACGTCGAGCCGCGATCGCCATTGATAATGCGCGACTTTATCACATGGCTCAACAGGCAAAGCAAGCCGCCGAGAAATCTGCCGATCGCACTACCCGATTACAAATGGTGACAGCGGCTCTCTCAGAATCCCTCACACCTGAGCAAGTTGCAGAGGTGATTGTGGAACAAAGCATGGCAACGTTGGAGGCTACAGCGGCATTGGTCGTTTTAGTCAGTAAAGATAGGACGGAACTCGAAATCGTCAAATCGGTCGGTTATGCGACAGACTTAGTTGAGTCTTGGCGCAGGTTTTCGCTCGACGTGGATGTGCCCTTGGCAACAGCTATCCGAACCGGAAAGCCAGTTTGGGCAGAAGCATTATTAGAGCGGATTGCCCGCTATCCCCACTTGGCTGAAGTCTACAGCCGCTATGATTTTCAATCCTGGATGGCACTTCCCTTAGTGGTTGAAGGTAGATCAGTTGCGGGTGTGTTGTTAAGCTTCAAGGAGTTCAAGCAGTTGAACTTGGACGATCGCGAGTTTATTCTCGCCCTCAGTCGCCAATGCGCTCAAGCAATTTCCCGCGCCCAATTGTATGAGGCAGAACGCAGTGCCAGAGCTGAGGCGGAACAGGCAAATCGGGTAAAGGATGAGTTTTTAGCAGTGCTGTCCCATGAACTGCGATCGCCCCTCAACCCGATTCTGGGCTGGACTCGATTGCTGCAAACAAAAAAATTAGATGACGCGAAAGTCGCAGAAGCGCTAAACACGATCGAGCGGAATGCCCGGTTGCAAGCAGAACTGATTGGGGATTTACTCGATGTCTCTCGAATTCTGCAGGGTAAGCTCAGCCTCAATCCCTCCACGGTCAATCTAACTACAACCATCGAAGCAGCGATCGGAACCGTACAATTGTCAGCCGAAGCAAAGTCCATTCAAATTGAGACTGAGTTAACGACAGATGTTGGACAGGTTTTGGGTGATTCTAGCCGCTTACAGCAAGTGGTCTGGAATTTGCTCTCAAATGCAGTTAAGTTCACCCCAGAGGGCGGAGAAGTCAAGGTTCGGCTCGAACGGGTTGGCGCTCAGGCTCAAATCCTGATCAGCGACAACGGCAAGGGCATCGCTCCAGACTTTCTTCCCCATGTGTTTGAATATTTTCGCCAAGCTGACTCGGCAAGCACACGCAAGTTTGGGGGATTAGGACTGGGGCTAGCGATCGTCAAACAAATTGTGGAACTGCATGGCGGTACGGTTGAAGCAGACAGCCCAGGCGAAGGACAAGGGGCAACTTTTACGGTCAGACTGCCCGTGTCAGCGGTAGATAAAGAACAAGAAAATTCACAATCAACGCCTTGTGAACAGTTCACGATCGACCAACCTTTGTTGGGACGGCGAGTGCTGATTGTTGATGATGAGCCAGATATGCGAGATCTGGCTTCCTTTTTACTTGAACAGGCAGGGGCAGTAGTCATCACCCTTGCTGCCGCAGGAGAGGTACTCCTAGCATTACCGCAGTTTCAGCCCGATGTGTTGCTGAGCGATATTGGAATGCCAGACATGGATGGTTATGGATTGTTGCGCCAAATCCGCGCGCTGCCACCAGATCAGGGCGGAGCAGTTCCCGCGATCGCTCTCACCGCCTATGCTGGAGATTTCAATCAGCAGAAAGCCTTGCAAGCTGGATTTCAACGGCATTTAGCGAAACCTGTGGAGCCAGAGCAGTTAATTGAGGCGATTGTTAGTGTGTTAGGAAGCAACGCATAAGAACGGATTGAAGGATTAAGTCGGCTGGGTGAAGCTCCTGTGAGATTAGAAACTGAGCAAGACTTTGAAAAAGCAGCCGTGCGTCTGACTGCCCAGCAGATGACAGAACTTGCAGATGTCTTAAATGCGATTATTAAATGGGCAGCTCGAAAAATTAGATTAAGCCCAGAGCCTTTAGGGAGAATCGACTGTCGCCGCCTGCTGTAATACAACTTGCATTGCCGGAGTTGTGCGATAAGCCTGAACAAATGAAGGTTGCCTTGGAGGTTGGAGCAACGATCGCAACGGAACAGGTATAGCGCTACCAAAGCGTATTAGGACGTATATTAGAGGGGTAGTGTTGTGAAGCATGGCTATGGCTGCCCCCTACAGCGAAGATATGCGCTCCAAAGCAATTGCTGCGGTGAAACGTGGTGAACGCAAAACCGAGGTGAGCAAGATGTTTGGTATCTCGCGCAACACGCTGGACCTGTGGCTCAAACGCGAAGCCGAAACCGGAGGCTGCCGTGCCATCACCCACTATCAGCAAGGCAGTCGTCACAAAATCACCGATTGGGAACGGTTTGGTCGCTTCATCGCGCAGCATGGCGGCAAGACGCAAGCCCAACTCGCAGCGTTATGGGGAGCTGGAGTCATACCAAATTGAAGAAAGGGAGTGACAAATGAGATACTGAGTTCTACCGTGTGGAGAAAAACAGCAATGGTCGGTGTCACCCGGATCAAAATTGAAGAAACAGCATCAGAACTGGAAG
>JAHHHU010000051.1 GCA_019359175.1 Phormidium tanganyikae FI6-MK23 | reverse complement strand
AAGGGAATCCGCAAAGGGGACAGTGTGTCTCAAGTAAAATTTATTGAAGAACTCTTGGGAGTAAGTGCTTAACGGAACGCGAATGAGATACTTCGTTTGTCACTAAAAAGTATTTGCGACACAACCGCCCCACTAAGCCTAGAATCATGCTAAGGAAAGAAGCAGGAACCTCAATGCGTTTGGCGTTTAGAAAGGCAAATTTTAGATGTGATTTTCTCATAGCTGAGTTTCTATCGCTCAGGAGCAGGAACCGTGAATGTCACTGTTTCGCTGGTGATGACTTTATGTGTGGGGTCAGCTAATTCGATCAATACTTTGTGCGGTCCCGGTTCTAAACCAACCAGGATAATCGTTTCGCCACTAGCATCGACAAAGTGCCAGGGTGCATCATCGACAGTGATATGGATATGACCAATGCGCGGCGATACGTCGAGGGCACCTTTGCCAAACACTGGCAACACGCGCAAATTCTCCGCCCAATATTGAATGAAGACGCGACCCTGAGATAGTGGTTCGGGAAGGGGTGGATCGACAATCAGCTTGGCTGGGGCTTCGTTTGCGATCTCGATCAAGGGTGATGATCCGATAATATCTCTGGCGCTTGGGGTGTGAGTGTTCATAGCGGCAAGTACCTGAAAGTGCTATTTCTGTGAGAATTGCTATCGCCGCTCCAGGCGTAGATCTAGACGACGTGTCACCGCGTCCCTATCTTTCTGCGTCAAACCCGCGCCATTTCTGCTACAACATCGTCTGTAGACAGAACTGCGTTGGCAATATACCCGTAGTTAATCAACGCCGCTTTGTATCCATCACCCAGTTCTGGATGGTTCGGAGCAGCCGTTGCATCCTTGACAACGAGAACCTCGAATCCATATTCAACCAGATCGCGCAGATGCGATTCGACACAGAGATTTGCCAGCATTCCCAGGAGAATCACCTTGTTGATGGAGCGCTTACCCAGTTGCAAAATCAGGTCATTGTTCTGCGATCCAAAGACTTTGTGAGGATTGACCACGATCGTCTTGCCATCCTCAATGAAGGGCTTGAAGCGATCGGGCCAATCCGTACCTGACCCCAAAAAGCCATCCAGGGTTAATGCACCACTGCGATAAAATTCTTTAACCTCCATCACCATCTGCTCTAGAGTTGCGAAGGTCTTCCAGCCATAGTCGGTGGGGTAGTAATAATGGGGAGAGATGAATACCTCAAAGTCGTTCTGTTTTGCGGCTTTGAAGATATGCTCAATGTTCTCGACGGTTTTATTTTCCTTGACACTGGCACCTACCAAATCCCAGGCTTTTCCCTTTTCGCTCAGAACATCATTCTGTGGATCGATAACGACTACTGCGGTATTCTTCTTGTTGATGTTCATCGTTTATTTCTTCTTTCAAAGGTTGAGGTTAGACAAACCAGGATGGTCATCAGGACGACGACCCAATGACCAATGGTATTTGCGTTCGCTCTCTTGCATCGGAAGATCATTGATGCTAGCAATCCGCTGTCGCATCAATCCATGTTCATCAAACTCCCAATTTTCATTGCCATAAGAGCGGAACCAGTTGCCCGAATCATCATGCCACGCGTAAGCAAACCGAACAGCAATTCGATTGTCTCGAAAAGCCCAAAGCTCTTTGATTAGACGGTAATCCAATTCTTTAAGCCACTTATGGGTCAAGAACTGTACGATCACCTCACGACCCGATAAAAATTCTGAGCGATTGCGCCGTATACTATCCATCGTATAAGCGAGTGATACTTGTTGGGGGTTACGTGTATTCCAAGCATCTTCTGCCATTCTGACTTTCTGAATAGCAGATTCATAGTCAAAAGGGGGTAGGGGCGGTCGAGAATTGGATTTGTTCACAGTATCTCTATCCCTGTTAAAGAACTCATGACTACCAAAATGGCTAATGGATTTGAGCTTGCATTGAAACTACCTGATCGAGCATGACAAGAAAATCCGGAAATAGGTGAGACGCGAAGACTCATTTTTTAGCTCTCCGCGCCCCCACATTCTATTGCAGATGTTTCTTTAATTCAGCAGCAGCTTGAACAAAAAGAGAACGGACTTGTGGCAACTCGGCTAAAGCATTGAGCAATCCAAAGTCATGAATCATGCCGTTGTACTGCACCGTTGTCACTTTTACCCCAGCTTCATCGAGCTTGCGCCCATAGGCTGTGCCTTCGTCATGCAAAATATCGCTCTCTGCAACCACAATTAACGCCGGGGGCAAGCCTTTCAGTTGCTCAACCGTCGCTTGTAGGGGAGAAGCATAAATGTCTTTGCGCTTTTCTGGGTCAGCGATGTACAGATCATACATCCACTTCATCGTGGGTACAGTTAGGTACCGTTTGTCGCCGAATTGATGATAAGAGTTCGTTTCAAAATCCGCATCGACGATCGGCCACATCATAACTTGTAGCTTGATGTGGGGTCCTCCTTTGTCTTTCGCCTGCAAAGCAGTGACTGCTGTCATATTTCCGCCAACACTGTTGCCGACGACTGCCAGATTTTTGCCATCCACACCAATCTCTTCACCATGCTCGGCAACCCATTTGGTCGCGGCATAGATTTCATTAATTGCTTGTGGATACTGAGCATCTGGCGTGCGCGTGTAGTTGACAAAGACCCCTGCGAACCCTGAAAGCACAACCAGATCACGCACCATGCGCTTGTGGGTTGGGTAATCGCCCAGAATCCAACCCCCACCATGAATAAAGATGAAAACAGGCAATGTGCCTTTGACTCCTTCCGGTCGCACGATGTTAAGAGTAATCGAATAACCGTCAGCAGTAATGGTCTTCTCAGACTCTTCAATGCCTGAAAGATCGACTGGAACGGAAACCTGTGCATCCGCGAGAACTTGACGCGCTTCGAGTGGAGGTAAGGTCTCTAACGGTACACCACCTGAATTCAGCACTTTCAAGAATTCCTTCACTTCTCTGGCAAGACGTGGATCATCTGCAACTTCCAAAATTTTTGCTGCTGGCGAGTTTACTTGAGCAACCATGACATTCTCCTTTGATAAGTAGTAGACAATTTGTTGAAATGGCACTGTTAAATGAATTGATTTAACAGTGGTACTTGATCAGCAGTGATTGTGGAATGGCAATCACTTTCCACTGACATCGTTTCCCAGCCAGTAACTACTTGTTACTGGTGAAAGGTTGCCGCCCTAGTGGGTTGCTGCTACGATCGGTTGTTTCCACACGGCAGCAGCATAGAGCGAGTTCTCAAAATCGGGGGCGATATCGCCTGTGATCCGTGCTTCATGATGCGCCCAGTCCTCAAAAAACAAGTCGTGACTGATGCGCGATACGATTGCAGGTACGTCGCGACGGATGCTATGGATGTCACCAACCGGCAGTCCGAAGCTAACCAAACCACCAGGATTAAAGACGTGAATGTCTTTCAGATAAGGGGCAGTGCCAGGTACTTTTTCTTGGTATTCGTGGGCGCTACCAAGGTAAGGGTGCATCCCCAAACTGTCGTCGCGCAGATCCTCTGGTGGCTCGTAGCGATCGCGCCAGAGAGCAATATGCTGAGCAAAGTCAGCTAGTTCGGGACGCTTTGTTGGGTCAACGAAGTAACCCGTGCCAGCGATCGCAAAATCAAACTCGAAAACATCATCGTTCACCTGAATGGCAATGCGCTCACCCATTTCCCGGGCCGATCTCCAAGGTGCAGATAAATGAATGTGGAAGTTCGGGAAAGCGATCGCTCGCTTAATCGAGTTCGGGGGTGGTGCGGTGCCTGCTTGATGAAAGCGCCAAGCCTGGAGCCAGCGAGCTGCATCGGGTAGTTGGGGATAGTTGTCGTAAGCACCAGGGTAGTCCCGTACCCGAAGCAATGACAGAGATGCGATCGCTGACCGTCGTACAAATAGATGGACTGCCTTAGCTCCCGATTCCAGCGCCACTGCTGCTGCATCGAAAGCTGAAGCCGCTGCACCCAGCACTGCCACGGTCTTACCGCGCAGGGCTTCAAAATTGATGTCATCGGCGGTATGGGCGTACAGCGTGCAGGGTAAGTCAACCAGTACTGGAGGGATGTATGGACCACCCGTGCCAGCCACGCCATTAGCGAAAATAATTTTGCGCGTCGTCTCCACCTGCGGGACACCATTTACCTCAAGGTGTAGACGGAAGAAACCTGCGGTTGGCTCTATCCGCACCAACTTCGTTTGGTAACGAACCTGAATACCGAGAAAATGCCGATACCAACTGAGGTACTCAGCCCATGACACTCTCTCAATGCGATTGATCTCCGCGTAAGCTGCCGCACTGTGTCGCGCTTCGTACCAGGCTTGAAAGGACAATTCTGGGATGCCTAGTTCTGGACCAGGCAGATGTTTCGGTGTGCGGAGCGTTCTCATCCGCGCTCGCGTCAGCCACACGCCTGCATGAGTTTCGTCATCGGCTGCATCGATCTCCGTCACACGACCAATTCCAGCACGCCGTAGCGCAAATACAAAGGTGCTACCGCTACCGCTGCCACCGATTATCGTGACATTGTGATCGATGCCAAGTCGCTCGGGCACCCAGTTTTCAGGATCGGAACCGAGCAAGCGTAGTGTCTCGCGGGCAGCAAAATCAGGATCAGTTGTTGTTGTTGTCATGTCGATCTCCTCAGAATCTCGTCGCGATGGATGGAAACATCGGAATAGCAGACCATTAAGCTGTTGCTAAGTTCTTGTGCATGGTTTTGTCCGCAACGTGGGTGGTTAGGAAGCGGCGGATGTAATCTGCGATCGTATCCCCATCTTCTTCCAAAGCAAAATGTCCAGTATCGAGTAGATGAAACTCAGCGTTTTTCAGATCGCGCTGGTAGGGATAGGCACCATCGGCAGGAAAAACATAGTCATTCTTACCCCAAACAATCAGAGTGGGGGGTTGATATTTGCGGAAATACTCCTGCCATTGCGGGTATAACGGTGGATTCGTGCGGTAGCTATAAAACAGAGCCAGTTGAATCTCATCGTTGCCAGGGCGATCGAGGAGCGATTGATCGATTTTCCAGTTATCAGGGCTAATTGCTTCAATGTTACGAACGCCGTTGGTATACTGCCACTTAGTCTGTTCCAACGTGAAAAGGGATCTGATCTTGTCAATATTCTCTGAGGAAGGGTGTTGCCAGTACGCCTTCATCGGTTCCCAAAATTCGCGTAACCCTTCCTCATAGGCATTCCCGTTTTGCACAATTAATGCTTCCACCCGTCCTGGATGTTTTGCTGCCAATCGAAAGCTTACGGGTCCGCCGTAATCCATTGCATAAAGGCTATACCGCTTAAGATCAAGCGCATCGAATCAATTTCTCCATAATCTCAACCAGGTGGTCAAACGTATAGTCAAACTCATCCACCGTTGGCATGGAACTATTGCCAAAGCCTGGATAGTCGGGAGCAATCAGATGGAAACGATCGGCAAGCGCAGGTATTAAATTGCGGAACATATGGGAGGAAGTCGGAAAGCCATGAAACAGCAGAATTGTTGGATGATCACGGGAACCAGCTTCGCGGTAGAAGATATCTAAACCCCCGATCGACACTGTGCGATACGTAGTCATGGAATTACTCCTTGCATCAAAATCAAATGGCGGTGTTTTATGGCAGATTAATCGATTTAAATCTGTGCCATACCACCATCAACAAATAGCTCTATGCCATTCACAAAACTGCTGTCATCTGAAGCAAGAAAAACAACGGCTTTGGCAATCTCATCGGGTGCGCCGACTCGCCCTAATGGAATGGTGACAGCTTGACTATCCACAAATTCCTGCAACTGCTCATCATTGAGTCCCAGGAGATTGTAACCAGGGGTGGGCACGACACCAGGGCTAATAGCATTCACTCGGATCTTGCGTTCTTTGAGGTCGAGTATCCAGTTTCGGGCAAACGATCGCACAGCGGCTTTGGTTGCGCTGTAAACGCTGAATGCTGGCGTACCCTTGATGGAGGTAATCGAGGCATTCAGAATGATGGAGGCTCCATCTGGCAGAAGCGGTAGCGCCTTTTGCACAGTGAATAGCAGACCTTTAACATTGGTATTGAACGTTTTGTCAAAGTGTTCTTCAGTGATTGCTCCAAGGGGAGCAATCTCTCCACCACCAGCATTAGCGAAGATCACATCGAGGTGTCCCTGTTCTTGCTTGATCTTGGCAAACAAGCGATCGAGATCTTCTAGCTTCGAGGCATCACTTTGAATACCTGTGACATTTTTACCAATGTCTTCCACAGCAGCATCTAATTCGGTTTGACGACGACCCGTGATGAAGACATAGGCTCCCTCCGCGACAAACTGTTTAGCAGTGGCAAAACCGATGCCGCTAGTTCCACCCGTGACAAGCGCGATTTTTCCTTCTAGCTTTCTCATTGTGATAAATCCTGTGGTTGTTTTAATCTTTAAGGGAGATCTCCAGGTAAACCTAGAGTTTCGTCACCAATTTCGGTAGAGACGCGCATGAACAATTCCAGGTCAGTTGCCTCACTCTCATTTAGCGTCCCTGTTGTTTCAACGAGGTGAGCAAAGGCACTGGGTGAAGCAACAGCTAACCCGCGAGCAGGTCGATCGCCGAGTGCAGCAATAACATGGGTTATGCCCTTCGGAATCAGGAAGCTTTCACCCGCTTTTAGCACCAATTTGTTCTTCCCTGTCCAGACACTGAACTCTCCTTCCAACACATAAAGTTGTTCGGAATAGCGGGTATGGCGATGGGGTGGAGTCTGTGTACCAGGGGGGAAATAGCCTTCAACTAAATCATAGTTACCATTAGTTGTGGTACGATCGGCGACGATGGTGAGGCGAGAACCGAAAAGCCAGAACGATTGTGTCATGGGAAAATCCTTCTAATGAATGCGTTGAATGGATCGGTATCCAACTGCAAATCAACACTCAGAATCAGCATGCCAAAAATTGCTCAACCTGAATTACCGTAGAGACTGATGCGCCCATAGCCTAAGAACTGACTCAGCCCATTCTCTCCTGCTGGATAGACAGTTACACCAAACAGGTAAATTCCAGACCAAATTGGATTTCTTTGAACTGCAAGTGCAACTGTGACCGTGCTGCCAGGTTGTACAGGTTGATCAAATACAATAGTCGCTTCCCCTGGTTTGGAAGGCTGCTCACCACCAATGCTGGCTAAGCGAATTTCAGGTCCACCTGCAAATCGCTGACCAAAAAAGGCTCTACTACTGCTGATATCAAATTTGACAAGTTCTGGACTTTTATCCTGAGCGATCGACACAGCTTTCAGAGCTTGTCCAGCATCCTTGGGGACAGTCAGCGTGAATTCATAAGTGGAAGGGATGTATCCTCCAAGTTGAGAAGATGCCGATCGAATAAGCTGTGGAGGATGACTAAAGAAGGTTTGTCCCCCTTGATTATTAGTCACACTTTCGGCTTGCGATTTAGACTGAGATAACTGAAGCGCGTCTGCTTGTTGCCTACCTTGTTTGGGGATAAAATCATACTCGGTTGAAGCGTAAGTAGCTGATTGCAGATTAACGGTCGTCGCGATCGTCAATGTCGCTCCGGTAATAAGACTGTAAAATTTCATCATGAATCTCCTTAACGTGTGAATAGTTATCGCTCTATCAACGATGTATCCTTTGAATGACTGAGGCTAACTGTGTACCAATGGCGTATCCACCAAATGTTCTGCCAGAAACCAGACTTGCGTCTCATGAGTTCGTAGAGCTTGGCTTACCAGCAAATCGTTGGTTCCTCTATCTTGATTTGCGGCTGTTTTATCGATCGCTTCTCTCAATTCCTCAATGATCAACTCGTGTGCTTCTAGCAACCGCGACAACATCACGGGCACTTCTTCAACGCCGTTAGGAGGACGCTTGATCGTAGTAACTTCTGCCACATGACGAGGATCAGCAATCGCTACACCTCCCAATGTTTGCACCCGTTCACCCAAAGCATCAATTAACTCAACTTGTTCACTGGCATGTTTGTCGAGCAACAGATGCAGTTGATAAAATGTGTGTCCCCGCATCAACCAGTGATGTTTCTTGTAGATGTGGTAGAGAACGATCGTATCTGCCAGAATTTGATTGACCAAAGTACAGCTTTCGTTGCGAACGTTGGGGTTGAGAACAATTGGCAAGTCACGTAGAGTACCATACTGCTGAATTTCATATCCATGTTGATGCAGCAAAGGTTGGCTGCGATCGACTTTAGTGATTTTGCCTGTATTTTGAGTGGGCATGATTAGAACTTCTTGTGTTCAACAGTTATCGAATTACTTCACACCAGTGCTTGCTGCTTCAATCACTTTGGCAACCTCTCTTGGATGAGAGATAAAAGGAACATGACTGGAGTTGACTTCGGTTGTCTTAGCACCGATTCGCTTAGCCATAAATCGCTGAAGTTCAGGATTAATGGCGCGATCGCTTTGAGTTACGAGAAACCAGGAAGGAATTGTTTTCCAAGCGATGTCACTCACGGATTGCTCAAACGCTGCACTTGCGATCGGCTTTTGGGTTGCTGCCATCACTCGCGCCTCACCGTCTGATACATCCTGAGCAAAAAATTCATGGAACTTCTCGCGATCGACATAGAGAAAGTTTGCGGCATCAGCCACGATCGCCGTGCTAATTGGAGGTGCTGCGTACCTTTTATTCAAATCGTTCGCCGTTTCACCCGCTTCCGGTGCGAAAGCATTGACATAAACCAGAGCCTTCACTCGTGGATTGCCAGCCGCCGCACCTGTAATCACATTCCCAGCATAGGAATGTCCGACGACAACAACAGTCCCCTTCTGATCCTCAATCACCCGCTTCGTCGTTGCGACGTCATCAGGAAGCGAAGTCAACGGAATCTGTGCAGCAGTCACTCTGTAGCCATCCTGCTCCAACAATGGAATGACGTGTTGCCAGGATGTCCCGTCAGCATACGCTCCATGAACCAGAACGATCGCAGGTTTAGAGCTGGACGCTTGCGGTAATTCTTTAGAGATGACTGATGTTGAATAGATTGATATTCCAACGATGGCACTGAATGCAAACAAACATAGCAACAATTTCTGAGCTTTTTTCCATGAAAGAACTATCATTGCAGTCACCTGTATATCCTTGTTTGATTACCGGAGTCTCTGGCTCTTGGCAACGCAAAAGTTGTGAAAGACTCGTCAAAAACCTTAATTACTTGCAGCAACAATGGCTGCTGTTATTTGCTCAATAGTCCAGTGATCGAGATAGCGAATTCCATTGATAAATAAAGCGGGTGCAGCCTCCACTCCACTTTGCAGTCCACCTTCAATATCTGCATTAATGCGATCGACATACACTCTCCTAGATAAATCCTGCAAAAATTTAGAAATATCAAGTCCTAAGCGATTGGCATATTCCACCAAATAACCGTTCTCTAACTCTTGTTGATGAATAAACAACATTTCATGCATCTGCCAGAATTGTCCTTGAGTTGCTGCCGCTTCCGCGGCTTCCGCTGCCCGTTGAGCATGAGGATGGATCTGTACCTGGGGAAAATGGCGGAAGATAAAACCTAAATTGCTTTCCCCAAGAGAAACATTCAATTGTTGCTGAGCAACTTTAATCAATCGATAAACATTTGCACTCTGGAAACATTCATAATCTCCATACATGACGAATACTACAACAGCATCCAGTGCACCTTGAATGTGGTCTTGTGTTGAAGGTAGGACGAATAAAAAACGATGATCAGGGTTGTAAACCATTTTTCGATCGAGTAAAGCAAACTTAACTTTATAACTCAGTTACTATTAGTGATTGCATGAGTTCAATATAAGGTGCTGACCCTCACTTGTCGTCCACTGAGAGTTGACCCTTTTATATGATCGGGTGATGGGTAAACCAGTCCATCTCACTATGGAGGGTTGGCTCCAACTCAAGTACAACCTACAAACTAACAAGCCCGCGTTTAACAGCAGCAATCACGGCTTGGGTGCGATCGCTCACTCCTAGTTTGCTGAGAATCCGATTCACATGCGATTTGACGGTACTTTCACCAATACTCAAAGCCGTGCCAATGCCTTGATTACTCATTCCCTGCGCCATCAGACAGAGGACTTCCCTCTCTCGCTCACTCAGTTCTTGATGGTTCATTCGCTGCAACAATTTTGCCCCCACTTCTGGTGGAATGTATTGCTGACCGTTACGAATCGCGCGAATTGCATTCAAAAGCTCACCAGGTTTAGCATCCTTAAGCAAATAGCCTTGAGCACCTGCCTGCAAACCGCGAAAGATGTCTTCATCACCGTCGTAGGTTGTGAGTACCGCAATCCGAGCTTGCTTAAATTCAGCACAAATTGCAGTAATGGCTTCAACTCCTGCTATTCCGGGCATTCGCAAATCCATTAGCGTGATATCGGGTTGGTGTTCACGATACAGGTCAATCGCTTGTTGTCCATCTTCGGCTTGAGCAATCACGCTCATTTCTGGATCGGAATTAATGATGGTTGCCAATCCCTTTCTGACAATGGCATGGTCATCAGCAATCAGAACACGGATCGTAGTGGATTGGCTCATTGTAAACCTCACTCTCGATTGATAGTGACAATAATTTCTGTTCCCTGTCCCAGTTGGCTTTGAATCTCTAGTTGTGCGCCAATGCGCTCTGCCCGTTCGCTCATTCCTAATAAGCCAAAACCACTCCCCACCGGAGTGCTACCCACTCCAAAGCCCCGTCCATTGTCTTTAACCCGTAAGACGCACTGTGTCTGGCTATACACTAACTCAACTCGAATTTCGCTAGCACAAGCGTATTTAATTGCATTCGTTAATGCTTCCTGCCCAATTCGGAGTAAGTTGTTCTCCACGTCGGTTGGTAAGGAATAGGCTGTACCTTGGGTCTCGTAAATTAGAACAGTCTTGATCGTGGCTCTCATCTGAGCCACAAGACGATGCAGGGCGCTCTCTAAACTGCCCTCTTCCAATAGCTGCGGACGGAGTGCTGCGACCGATCGCCGTGCCTCTGCCAGCCCAGCGCGTGCTAGTTCATCAATCATTTCTAGATAGACCTGGGTTGCTTCCGGCATATCCACCGACATTCGTGTTGCTGCTCCAACCTGAAGCAGAATCCCTGTGAAAGATTGAGCGAGTGTATCATGGATTTCTCGCGCCATCCGGTTGCGTTCTTCCAAGATAGAAGCTGCTTCAGCGAGTTTACGATCGCTAATATCAAGAATTACCCCTAGCATTCGCACAGGTTGTCCATCTTCGTTATAAATGCCTCGACCCCTACCAACCAACCAGTGAACAGTACCATCTGGATAAATGACTCGATATTCCGCTTCAAAATCGGTATGGGTTGCTAGGGCGACCGCAGCCGCTTGCTCGACTCGCTCAATATCCTCTGGATGAACGCGATCGCGCCATACTTGATAGCTGCTCTCCACTTCCCCAGGAACGAACCCCAGCAATCGAACGTGATTATCATTCCACTCTGTTATTTTCTCTACGATGTTCCAATTCCAACTGCCGATATAGGAGAAGTCCATTGTCAGTCTGCGTTGCTCTTCGCTCTGTCTTAAGGCGTTTTCAACTTGCTGGCGCTCTTCAATCTCCTGGGAGAGCAGCAACGTTCGTTCAGCGACTTGCTGTTCTAAGGTCTGATTATATTCGGCTAAAAGCTTCTCTGCTTGCTTACGGTCAGTGATGTCTTGAAAGGCTGCGATCGCATACAGAATGTCTCCAGATTCATCAAAAATTGGGGTTCCCCAACTTTCGATCGGAATGATGCGATTCCCCTGGTGAATTTCGATATCATCCACACTGCCCTGTTCGCCGTTTAGCGCTCGCACAATCATCAGTTGTTCAGTTGGGTAGGGACGATCGGTTCCTGCCACATAGAGTTGATAGACCTCGGCAATTTGCTCTGGGGTGACAGCCGGCAGCACGCCCTTGCCCAGGAGTTGGATTGCCTTCTGATTCGCGTAATAAGGGCGACCTGTTGCGTCCAGAACCGCAATTCCTACCGGAACCGACTCTAAAAATTCCTGGAGGCGGGTTTCACTTTGGGCGAGGGTCTGGTTTAAAGACTGCATTTTGGCAAATGCGATTTGAAGCTGCTGTGCCATCTGGTTGAATGATCGAGCCAGTTCGCCCAAATCGCCCGATCGCTCAATTTCTACTGTCTGATCCCATGCACCGTCTGCTAGCGCTTTTGCTGATTGACTGACGCTGACAATCGGTTTAGTGATCCATCGGGCAATCAAAACGCAGATCACAATGCCAAGCAGCAAAGCCGTAATACAAAGCAGAATAGTCGTATGAATGTTCTGATTAATCTGTGCCATGAAATCAGATTCAGGCAACACCGTGACAATCAGCCAGTCTAGCCCACGAGTATCTTTGAATGGCATCACCTGAATTAACTGTCGCCTGCCATCGAAACTAAAATCAAGCTGTTCCGCAGTCTGGATCTGCCACAAATCGCTGAAATGATCGCGCAAATAGGCAGCAGTAGCTCGCACGGTAGGGTTACGGCTCTCAACTGTAGACAATCGGTTTGCCGCCGCCCCACTACTTATAATCGCCTCTCCGGTCGAGGTGGCAACCAGTTGCCCCGATCGCTCTAGAATAAAGGCGATGCCTGTCTTGCCAATTTGCAAGCTAGCCAAAAAACGGCTCATCTCACTAGGCAGAAATACATCAGTGGCGCAGACTCCTAACAGCGATCGATCAGCAGTGCTATAGACAGGCGTACTGGCGGTGATAGTTGGCAACTGGCTAGCAAAGTCGGCATAGATTTCACTCCAGACCGGTTCGCCTGCCGTCACTGCTGCTTTATACCAAGGACGGACCCGCGCATCGAAGGGTTTGTTGCCTTGACTGACTAACTGGTCACGCTGACCATTGCGATCAAGGCTGTAGCCGTAGAGTTTACGATCTGTAGCAACATTACTCGACCGCAGTTCAATTGAGTTATCGGCAGGGCTGCGTCGCACCCCTAGAAGAGAACCTTTACGATCGCCACAGTAGATGTCACTCACCATTGGATAAATCTGAATTTGCTGCCAGAGTGGAAACTCACCTTTTACTGCACTAGGGACAATTTTTCCCTGAGCGAAGGTGCTGGCATTAAGCCGATTGATGTTATGGGGTATCTCGGTATAGGTTTGTAGTTTACCCTCGATCCGGTTCGTCAGTTCGCGCCGCAGTTGGCTGGCGAGATCGTTGATGGCTTCTTGTCTATTTCTAAAGGAAAAATACCCCACTAAACCGACCGTCACCAACGTTTGCAGCACAAACGGCACAATCAAAACCGTCTGCAATGGCACCGTTCTGGAAACTTGAGCTACAACTTGCTTGAGGAGGTTGTTCATCAATCGGATTCCTCATTTATGGCAGCTAGCGTACGTTGACCCATGTCCTACTCCCAATTCACAATCACAACAATTCTTGTGCCTTGTCCAGGTTGGTTTATTGACAGAATCACTAGCTATGA
Organism: Phormidium tanganyikae FI6-MK23; assembly: GCA_019359175.1. Classification (GTDB taxonomy): domain Bacteria; phylum Cyanobacteriota; class Cyanobacteriia; order Leptolyngbyales; family Leptolyngbyaceae; genus Leptolyngbya; species Leptolyngbya tanganyikae. The sequence continues at coordinate 9,381 of JAHHHU010000051.1, read as the reverse complement.
GAAGCTTCAGCGATCGCGATGAGTAACGGCTCAAACTCTAAAGCGTCTGTATAGCGCACGCCATTGATGAACAAAGCTGGAGCGCTAACCACCCCACTATCCATTCCGCTGATAATGTCTTGATTGATATGATCAACGTACACCTTCTGGGCAATATCTCGAAGAAATTGAGTCACATCAAGCCCTAAATTATCAGCATATTCTGCTAAATCCCCATCTCCTAGCTCTTGCTGATGCTTCAGTAGCAGCTCGTGCATCTGCCAAAACTGCCCTTGTGCGGCAGCCGCTTCTGTCGCTGCGGCTGCCTTTTGAGCTTGAGGATGGAGTTGAGGTTGAGGAAAATGTCGGAATACAAAACACAAAGTCTCTCTCCCAAATAAAGGCGCCTCAAACTGGCGTTGAATTGCCTGAATTGAGGTATGAAGTTCACCACATTGAGGACATTGATAATCCCCATATGCAACAAGTACAACGCGAGCGCTTAATGATCCTTGTCGATGGTCTTGCTTAGAAGGAGGTACAGCTAATTGATAGCGATCGCTAAAATTTTCAACAGAAACATCGTGGCTCATTCTTAACCTCCAAGAAAAGTAGATTTTTGCACCAGAGGTACGTATCAATCTCTTTTCTTCAAACCTTAGTAACCGTTCACATGGCTCAATATACGATATAGACTCAAATCTGTCTTGGATTTGAGTCTATATTTAAGTGGCATAATGACCATGAGTAAGTGTCCTAAAGTATCGATCTGAACTGAACTTAAGTTCAGTTCAGGCGCAAACTTGAGTTGAATCGATGAGCTTAGAGATTAGCAATTCCTCGCTTGAGAGCAATAATGGCTGCCTGGATGCGATCGTTCGCTCCCAGCTTGCTGAGGATTCGACTAAGGTTAGATTTGACTGTACTTTCGCTAATATTTAAAGCAGTACTGATTTCCAAGTTGTTCATACCCTGTGCAACTAATCGAAGTATCTCTATCTCACGTTGTTTCAACTCTGGATGCTCCAAGCGCTGCACGAGCTTGTCAGCAATGTGCGGGGGAATATACCGTTGCCCTGCATGGACAGTACGAATTGCAGTTCGCAAGTCGCTGGGTTCACAGTCTTTGAGCAGGTAACCCTTTGCCCCTGCTCGTAACCCTTGATAAATATCCTCATCTCCATCATAAGTGGTGAGTATGATGATGCGAGCCGTGCTAAATTCAGCACAAATTGTACTAATGGCTTCAGCACCTCCCATCTGTGGCATCCGTAAGTCCATCAAGGTCACGTTGGGTTGCAGTTGGCGAAATAAGTCAACTGCCCCAATTCCATCCTTAGCCTCTCCCACAACCGTCATGTCAGTTTGTTTGTTGATAATGGCAGCTAATCCTTGCTGAACAACTGTGTGGTCATCGACAATTAGAACACGAATGATTGGGTTCATGAGGCACTACTCCTGATTCACAATAACAACGATTTCTGTACCATAACCGGACTGACTGTTGATGATTAGCTCACCATCAATTTGTTCAACCCGTTCACTCATCCCCAACAAACCAAACCCTTGGTTTATTGCCATTTGATCCATGCTAAATCCCTGTCCATTGTCTTTGACTCGTAGGATATAGTGCGCTTCTTCGTAGATTAACTCAACCTGTATTGCGGTAGCATGAGCGTGCTTAATGGCATTGGTTAGTGCTTCTTGCCCAATGCGGAGCAGATGGTTCTCTATAGTGGGCGACAGAGGATAAGCTGTACCAACAACCTGACAGGTCACTTGCGTACTGGCAGGAGACTGCATCTGAGCCGTGAGATGCTTGAGAGCCTTGGGTAGATCTCTTTCCTCCAAGAGTTGTAGACGAAGTGCTGCGACCGATCGCCGCGCTTCAGCCAGTCCAGTCTGGGCTAATTTGATTATGGTTTGCAGGTATTCTTGTATCGCCTCTGGTTCTTCTGTGATTGACTCTATGGCAGTCTTGCCATGCAGCAAGATACCCGTGAAAGCTTGCGCTAGCGTATCGTGTATTTCCCGTGCCATGCGGTTGCGTTCTTCTAGAACGGAGGCTTCTTCAGCTCGTTTGCGATCGGTGATATCTCTTGCCAGCCAAATGACAGCATGTTCTGAGATGGGCGCAATGCGAGCCGCAAACCAGGTTTTCCACTCTCCCAGGATCAAGCTATATTCAACCGTCATGGGCTGTTGCGTGCTCAATGCCTGCCGAATACAGCACAGAAATGTGTCGGCTTGCGATCGCTCAAAAATGTCATATAACGTTCGACCCACCTGTTCATCGATCGATTGATGTAATTTCTCTGGAAGAACTGCTCTCAAAATACGCCCTTCTGCATTCACTACCAAGAGCGGATCGGGCATTGCTGAAAAGAGCGCACGAAGTTCTGCTTCAGAAGCTTGCAACGCTTCTTCTGCCTGTTTGCGTCTAATTCCTAATGCAATCTCACGAGCTGCAAACTCCAACGCCTCAAAGTTGGACACCTGAATGGGGTGTCGAGTAAACATCGCAATCACGCCAATAAGCTGATCATCCAGCAGTATCGGGTAGCCCGCAAATGCAACCATGCCTTCTCGTTCTGCCCATTCTTGATCAATGGATGGCTCATCAAACACATTGTTGGTCAACAGAGGACAGCGATCCTGAGCAATTCGTCCAACTTTGAAGCTACCTACGGGAACTTGACTGTAGGTGCCGTCAAGACAGGTATACATGCCTGTACTGGCTTGCAACTCCAAAACATTCTGGTCTTGATTTACCGTCCAAATCCGAGCAAATGCCGCATTCAAGTGCTTAACAACGGCTTCAGCACAGCGATGCAGTATCAAGGGTAAACTAGCACTTTGAGCAAGGGCACTATCCACATCGGCGCGAAAAGCGGAGAGGATTGCCTGTTCCCGAAATTGAGCCTCGGACTGGCGCAACACTTCTTCTACTTGTTTGTGAGCGCTAATATCTGTCATGAGACTGTAGAAACCTCTCACCTGAGAATTGTCATCGAAATCAGGAATAAAGGTTGCGCTGATGCACTGCTTGCCAAGTGGAGAAGCGACTTCTGTTTCTAGATGTACCGTTTGCCCTTCAAACACCTGATTGATATACGGCTCGACCCGTTGATAAACCGCCTCACCGAAAAGTTGGCGAATAGGGTTGCCCAGAATTTCATTGCGGCTACGGTTAAACCAAACCTCATAGGTACGGTTGATAAATTGATAACATCGATTGGTATCTACGTAGCTGATCAGAACGGGTAGAGCGTTGGCAATCAGTCGTAATTCCTGTTCCCGATGGCGCAGTTCTGCTTCGCTTTGCTGTAAAGCTGCCGTTCGTTCTGCTACCTGTTGCTCCAGCGTACAGTTGTAATCAGCTAACAGTTTCTCCGATCGTTTCCGCTCTGTGATGTCTTGAAAAGCCACGATCGCGTAAGCCACCTTCCCATGTTCATCAAAGACTGGTGTTCCCCATGCCTCAATGGGAATAATCGTCTCACCTTGGTGAATCTCTAAATCATCCGTTCTTGTATGTTCGCCCTTTAACGCGCGGACGATTGGCATCTCCTCAGGGGAACAGGCTTGATCCGTTCCAGCCCGGTAAACTTGATAAACCTCTGCAAGATGATCTGTTGTCACGGTAGGATCAGCGCCTTTGCCTAGTAGCTGAATACCTCTTTGATTAACATAGTAAGGACGACCCGTCGCATCCAAGACCCCAATTCCCACTTGAACCGCTTCCAGAAATTGATTGATCTGACTTTCGCCGTCACGTAGCTTCGAGTAGAGTTTGGCATTTTCGATCGCAATGGCTGCCTGAGTGGACAGTAGATGCAAAACTTGCGATCGTTCTGATGTGAAGGCTCCCGCCACTAATTGGTTTTCCAGGTACAACACACCAACCAATTTACTTTGATTCAGCAGTGGCAAACAGAGTAATGATTGAGTTTCGTTGCGTTGAATGTAGGGATCATTGATGAAATTCCCTTCACGAGTTGCATCACTTAAAACCACAGATTGATGAGTTCGGATCACGTACTGAATGACTGATTCAGGCAAACGGTTTACAATTGGAATCGATTGCAACACTTGCGTAGCGGAGACTTGCTCACCCTCATTGAGTTCACAAGCAGCCTCAATCACCCATTCTCCTGAGTTTCCTAAAATCAAGCATCCGGTCTGTGCACCAGCGTTTTCAATTAGGATCTGCATTAGAGAATGGAGTAACCGCTCCAATTCAATTTCACTCGAAATCGCTTGAGTTGATTTCATCACTGTCGCTAAATCGAGAGCAGTATGTGAGGTACTTGAGATGGTTCCGGTCGTGGTGCGAACTGGTGTAGAAATTACGTTGGAGGACTGAGGAAATAGTTGAGGATAACGGGTTTCTAGATCTCTAACCTTTGCGATTGCTCCCCATCGTTCATAGCAATAGTGAGCTTCCTTCATGTAAAGCTGGGCAAACTTTTCTCTGCCACGAGCTAAGTAATGTTTGGCGGCTAGTTCATAGGCTAATGCTTCTTCTTGCAGATACTCGTTGTTCTTGGCACCTTGAATGGCTTGTTCGTATAAGTCTTCTGCTTCAAAAAATTGACCCAAGACTCGCGCGTTCTCTGCCTCAACGAGATGTAACTTGTGTAAAAAGTTTTCTGGACAGCTATCCGACCAGGCTTTCAATCGCTCCTGATTCGATCGAATCTGTTTCAAAGCATTCCTTTGTTCTGCTTGAGATAGACCAGGATACAGGTTGAGTAGAATCAGAGAGCCATAATAGAAATAACTACTGTGGGTTGTAAATCCTATGATAGAATTCAGAACCTTTCCCGCTTCAACGAAGTAATGACAACCTTGCTCAAAATCTGCTGTTAGACAGGAAAGATGCATTCTGAGGATGTAATAAAGACAAATTGAAAATTGTATTTGTGAGGTTTCACCCTGATGAACTATTTTTTCTGTCTCCCTGAGCGATTGATCGTGTTCCTGCGCCGCTTGCCCTAAAGTAAGTTTTGCGATGAAAAATTTAGCTCCAGCCAGTGCTACCTTCGCAAGCTCGTCTTGAATCTGCTCCGCCACCAACTGATATTTTTTATTGTCTTCTACAACGGTTGTTAAATTTTCTCCTTGAAATAAGCGATTAAAAATATTACCGACTAAGTTATAGGCTGCAAATTGTACATCTCCCGACTCCATGCTTGCCAGAAAACCTTTGTAATTGATCGTGGCTGCCCCTGTCAAAGGCTTTGACCAAACTTGAATAAAGCCTCCAAACAACATCTCAGCCTTACACTGCTGAGATTTACTGTTTAGCTTATAGCTAAGCTGCACCGCTAAATCTGCAAACTCATAGCCTAGTTGGTATTGCCCTTCCATTAAGCCTAAGAGAAGACCATAATTTGCATAAGCCTTAATCGACTCAGCAATATTTCCATGTTCAATGGAAAGACGAACTACTCTTAAACTGACGAAGCAGTAAAGTTCAATATTAGCCGTAATGTAAGTTGGTATATCTACAGCAATTAGCAATCTAATCATTGCTTGAATCACCGGATCGCTCACTGTTGGTAAAGTTAAAAGCGAGGAAATTGAGCGATTTTCTAAGCTTTTGGCAACAGCAGCAAACTCTTCATCGACTAGTTCTGTCAAATTTTTGCCCTTAATCTCAATCCCCAACTCATGCAATCCGATCAGACCTGTTTGAACTGCTTCCTCACATTCGCCTTGTAGAGTATATTGAGTGATTTGAAAAACACGAATATCTGCACGATTGACGGCAGAAGAAATGTGTTCTAAAGCAACCTTGGTTGTAGCGCTTAATTGCTCATAGCTAGCATTGCTTAACTGTGCTGCACAGAGAGTCCGATACAGGCTGAACATCAAGTCGTACTGACTCATCCAAGTTTCTGCTTCGAGCAAACCAATGCCAGTCTCAAGATACCGAATCGCGGCTTCATAGGCCGTAGAAGAGATGGCTTTTTGAGCGGCAGCCAAGTTGAGCCGTGCTATTTTCTCTTTTTCATCTTTCTGTATCAGCAGGGATTGACCCAAGTTGATGTGGTTGACAATATCAAAAAGCATCTCACGTTGTTCGATCTCGGAGAGCTTGCTGAGCAGTAGTTGTCCAATAGAGTAGTGCGTTACTTGCTTTTGATCCTCAGGAATCAAAGCATAGGCGGCTTGCTGTACTCGATCGTGCAAGAACTTATACTTTTGAACTAACAAGTCCTCACCTAATTCAGATAGGGGTTGAATCAATTCTCCTTGTACCGCTGGTAGTAAATCCTGAAAAACCGTTTTGGACGATCGCTCACACACGGTTCCTTCGAAGTTGCGCTCTGCGCTAATCGCTAGCGTTTCCAAATCAAATTCAGATCCAATGCAGGCGGCTAGTTGAAGAAGTTGCTGTGTTATCTCTGGTAGTTTCTTCAGCTTGCTCAGCAGCAACTCCACCACATTATCAGTGATAGCTTGAGCCTCGATCTGAGCAATGTTCCACTGCCAGCTTTGCTGATCAACAGCGAAGGTCAACCAATCTTCGCCATACAGCATCCTCAGAAATTCATTAACAAAGAAGGGATTGCCCTCAGTTTTATGCAGCACTAAGCTCGCCAAGGGGCGAACATAAGCCGTGCTGTGATGTAGTGTTTCAGCAATTAACTGGCTTAATGACTCCAGAGTTAAGGGCGACAGAGTAATCTCCTGAAACAATGCACCCTGCTGTCGCAGTTTCTTCAGCATTACTGTCAGAGGATGCGTTGGCGTGATTTCATTGTCTCGATAAGCTCCGATCAAGAATAGGGATTGGGTTTGCTCATCGAGCATTATCAGTTCGATTAATTTCAGCGTGGCGGAGTCGATCCACTGCAAGTCATCTAAGAAGACTACAAGCGGGTGTTCTTTAGAACAAAACACTCGCACAAACTGTTGAAAGACTCGATTGAAGCGGTTCTGGGCTTCTGTTGCTCCAACGTCTGATGCGGGTAATTGCTTGCCAATAATTAATTCAATTTCAGGAATTACATCAATGATGATTTGCCCATTGCTTCCCAAGGCATTTAGAAGTTCCGATCGCCACTGGTGCACCTGCTCATTGGATTCACCCAGTAGTTGCTGCACTAGTTTTCGCAAAGCAGCCACGATCGCGCTGTAGGGAATATTACGCTGAAGTTGGTCAAACTTACCCGATGTAAAATAGCCACGCTTTGCCGTAATCGGCTTGTGGAGTTCTTGAACTAGTGCCGATTTGCCGATACCCGCATAGCCAGTGACTAGCATCATTTCAGGAGACGTAGGGATGTTTTCCCTCTTCGTATCATTTTCCCCTGCCACTCTTTCAAACGCTGCCAATAATGCTGCAACCTCTGCCTCTCGTCCATAGAGTTTTTGTGGAATCTGAAATTGATCCGAAACGTCTTGCAAACCCAATTGAATGGGATTGATTTGACCCTTTGTTTCTAACTGATGAACACAGTTCTCTAAATCCGCTTTGATGCCCCAAGCACTCTGATAGCGGTCTTCTGCATTCTTCGCCATCAGTTTCAGAATCAGGTCTGAAACCGACTGGGGAATTGTGTTGTTTAATTCGTGTGGCGGTATTGGTGGTTTAGCAAGATGATAATGGACGAGTTCAAGAATGTTTGTTGTGGGAAAGGGACGTTGTCCAGTGAGCAGTTCGTAAAACGTCACACCGAGCGAGTAAAAATCGGTGCGGTAATCGATCGAGCGGTTCATCCGCCCAGTTTGCTCTGGAGAGAAGTAGGCGAGGGTGCCTTCCAATGTACGTGGGCTTTTGAACACGGGATTGGTGCGATTGAATCGGGTAGCAATCCCGAAGTCAATCAATTTGACAACGCCCGTATCTAAGTTAAAGACAATGTTTCCAGGGTTAATATCTTTATGAATGACCTGAGCAGCATGAACTCTGCCCAAAATGTCGGTGAGGTCGATCGCTATCTGAAGAAACGCAGCCAAGGGCATGGGACAGAAGCTTTCTGGACGCTGCCGCATCCAGTACTCTAAAGACTCCCCACCAAAATCTTCTAAAAGAATGACAAGCGTGCACTGATAATTCTGCTGACTATATGCCTTGATCACGCCTTCTAGATTGAGAGAGCGGGTAATTTCATACTCCTGACGGTAGCGGGTCAGTTCTTGAGGAGAAGGATAATCTTGCTTCAGCAGTTTGATGACGATTTCACGCTTATCTTCCACGCTCCTGCCCCGGTACACGAGCGATGCCGAACTCTCATAAATCTTGCTGTCAATGGTGACTCCGGCTAAAGCAATCATGCAACTCGCTCCTGCTGTAGGACATGAGCTATATCGCCGATTATAGCGATCGACAGCCGTTGAAAGATTAAGACAATCCAGAGAATGAACAGTTATGTCGGTTGCGTCGAGCGAATCCTGCTCAAAGAAAGATACGCAGCGTTTAGAATTCAAACACTAATAGTACGTGAGTTCGACGGATTAGAAGATGGCAGGAGGCAGAGCAGGTAAGCCCTTCGGCTGCAAGTCAAGCGAAGGTAACTTCGCTTGATAGGTGTAAGCAATCAATCCTGCCAACAGATTGACGAGGAAGTTCCAACCGCTGCGATGGCGCGAATGCTCAATCTGGCAAATGTTCTTCAGTTGGTCGTTGACGGTCAACTGATTGCGGGTTTTCCCGTATGAGTGAATTTGTCTGAAAGCTGCTGTATGCCTGGACTGCTATCGTTTCTGACTAAAATGGCTCAAGTCTTTTTAGCTGGACAGTCGCTCGGAGCAAAAATGTCTAAAATGCAGCAGTGGCAATGAATTCCCACGCATTTGACCCTAGAACAGTTTGAAGAATTTGTCTTGCCTCACCTGCACATGGGCAGTCGCGGACCAGAGCCAAAGCTCTCTTTACACACAATCTTTAACTATATTCTGAAACTGTCTCATACTAACTCACCGTTCGCGTAATCGAATTTGACTATTCAGAATTTGCAATCAGCCGACTGTAAATATCTGCAGGTAAGCCTAATAATCGAATAATCTCTTGCTGAAGCGCGTTGAGTGGGGGAACATGACCCAACTCCTGCCCATGCAGGTCTACTAACGTGAGGGTAATGTTGCCAAAGGCTCGGAGTAGCCGTTCTGTCGTGGGTCGGTCGGTGGAATGCTTCGGATTATTCGGGTTCAAGCCAACCAGCGTGGTTTGTTCTTGGTTTAATTGACGACGCACTTCAAACTCAATCAGGCAGAGAAAACGCAGCGCCAAAGACAACAAGCGAAACAGTCCTTTGATTTGGGGTATCGTCAACTTAAGCGGGAATATTCAAAATTAAGCACAACAATCCTGCAATCGCTAGGTTCGCTCAATTTTATGCAGCCGTTTGCAAGCAAGCGACTTCTCGCCAATCTTCAAATCGTTGGCGC
>JAHHHU010000050.1 GCA_019359175.1 Phormidium tanganyikae FI6-MK23 | reverse complement strand
CACCGCACATTCAACACGATGATTTCGGGTAGGAAGTGTCTCCACTTAAACAGGGATTGAGCAGCCATTTAGGTTAAGGTCAGAGAATATTGGGCCTCCTCACCCTATCATTTTTGCGACACAACCCAAACAATCGATAATTGGCTTGCCCGATGGCAGTGATATCGTCGATGCCATCGTTGCCCATCCTGGACCCAGTGCTGATGTCACCTTGTTCCGGCAACAGCAATCTCAGTTTCGGGACACTCAAACCTTTGCGGGAGACAAAGCCTATCAAGGGGCAGACCGCACTCGCACTCCGTACAAGAAGCCGAAAGGTCGGGAACTGAGTGAAGCGCAAACCGAAGCCAATCGCATTTTTGCAGGCAAACGGATTGTGATTGAACATCTGATGGGGCATCTCAAAATCTTCCGAGCCGCCAAAGAGGTGATGCGGTTGCGAAAAGACAATTATTCAGAGGTGATCTTAGCCATTTGTGGCTTAGTACGATTGGGATTAGGCGCGATTGAATTGCCTGTTTAAGCCATAGAAAAAACTGGAGGTGATGCCGATGTAAGACCTCAATGTTAATTGCTCATTTCTGATAGAAACTGCTGTAAACCCGCATGATTGCGTTCGGCAACTATCCTGGTGAGATCGCTATCAAAGCCAGGATCAGTAACGCTTGTAATTTTTTGGAAAGGTCTATTAAGTTTTTCCATTGTGCTAGCGTTGCTGTTGTCTTTGATTCTTTAGCAATATTGATAGTGCTTGTTGATAATAATGATATGCTTGTTGTTGATTGCCCAAAGTAGTGTAGATGTCTCCCATTTCGATTAATATAGTTGTGAACTCAGCATTTTTATCATCCGCTAGTTGCATACTCTCCAGTGCTTGGCTGTAATAGTGCAAAGCCTGATAAAACTCATTCAAAATGGTATAATTTGCAGCAATTCTGATCAGAGTATCTGCTTCAGTAGGAAAACTTGCTTTTACCCTTGCATTACTGAAACTCATGAAGCGATATTTTTTCATCTCCTGGTCAGGTGGACGGTTATACTCGCGTGGTGCAGTGAGAGGCTGTTTGAACAAAGGCAAGGTTGCTTTGTACTGATTGATCGCTTGTTTAATGGCTTCAGGTGAATTTTGAAGGCTAACTGTTTGTGCTGCATCATAGGCTAATTCAGCTTCACTTTTTTGTTTCATGCAAACAATCCAACTCAACTTGTCAGGATCATCTTCAATTCCTAGACCAAAAGACACTGACCGAAATAAACCTGAAGACCAAAGATTATCTAGTGCTGTGTCAACAGTCGCATGAGAGGGTAGCTTATCCCCGGGAACAATGCCTAATATTCGGTGGATAAGTGCGTCTGGCTTTTGCCCATTGATCGACACTGTGCCTCGACGAGCGGCCGCCCACTGGTTCCAATCGCACCACGTAGCAATTTTGATGTCATGAATTCGCCGAGGCTCGATCGATAGAACTAATGTGTCATTGTTTTCTATTCTGGAAATTACATCAAAGAAACTCATGACACCAAAGTCGTCGGCTTTTTCACCGGGTAGCACTCCAGAAAACACTCGCCTAAGCTGCTTTAGTTGGTTCTGCAATGGAATAAGCTGAATGGGTTGACCGCACTGAATGTATTGCGATCGTTTTCCATAGATCGATTCTGTGTTCTCATCACCCAGCAACCAGAGTGCAGTTGTATTTGAAAGACTGTCAACACCAAACATATAAACAGTATCTCCAAACCGCAAAGTCTGTTCCAAACGGATGCGGCGTAAAGTAGATTTAGAGGGCACTAAGGAAGAGCTAGACTGTGAAACAGAGGTTGGTAGGTGCTGACACTCCAAAGTTAAGCGCTTTGAGCCCCCTTCTTCTATATCCTCTATAACTTTGAAAGTGTCTGACTCCGCTGCTGCTTGTAAAGGCGGTTGAAAATTGCTAAAGCTAAATATTAGCAACCCAGTCAGCAACCCATTTTGGAGTGAATGTATTAGCAGCAAGACGCTTTTCATTTCTTTACCTCTCCTGCTTGCTCAAACTCTTTCAGTTGCACTAGTCGAAGAGAAAGTGCTTCATTGTAATATTTCTGCGCCTGCTGATGATCACCCAAAGTATTATAAATATCTGCGATCGCAGTGAGCAACAGTGCTTCTCGATCAATGTGTTCCGCCTTTTCGGGTTGGTTTACCTTTTCTGATTGAATCCATGACGTAGCCTGGATGTAATAGCGCAGCGCCTCATAATAATTACCCATGCTATTGTAGGCAGATGCAATTCCTTCCAAGGCATCTACCTCAGAAACATCAACTAATCTATAGCGAGGAATGGGAACACCGAGTACTAAGCGCTGCTGATTGTCCTTTCGAGTAGCTTTACCTTGCAAACCAACACCTACTTTAAGCTTATTAAACAATGAGAGAGCTTCCTGGTATTTTGCAATCGATCGACGCACTAAAGTGACATCTGTGCTTCCAATCTTTCTAGCTTCTAAATAGTTTAACTGTGCTTCATTTCGTTGATTAAGGCAAACAATATAGTCTAATCGATTAGGATCATTGTCTGTGGAGGTGATTACGACACTGCCTAGATCAAATAGATTCAAATCCATTACCCGATCAAATGCCTTACTCTGAACATCATTTTCGGGCAGACGATCTCCAGGTAAAAACCCTAACGCCTGAAGAACAAGGTTATCAGGCTTTTGCCCACGAATCGGTAGAGTGTCTTGAAGATAGCTAATGATTCGCTCATCCTCTTGATAGGGACAGGCAGAAGCAACTCGAATTCGGTGAATTTTTTTGAAAACCACGTAAAAAACTAGAACGTTATCTCCCTCTACAAACGTTTCCAGATCATACATTGCTAAAACTGCTCTCTGGTCCCTACTAGAAGATGGAAAAGGTACTCTCGAATTCTTGCTAACGTTGACCTCAGGCATATCCGATTGTGATAATGCTTTCAGCACTATTTGGTTATACTGATGGATATCCCGCTGGATTTGCTGAAGGTCAATGGGTCTACCACATTGAAAGTGCATCGGGAACTGATTAATTAGCCATGCCAAAGCACCAGTCCCGTAAACATTCCATAAATGTCTCCCTGAACTAATTTTCGACTCAAGCCTAATCGCAGTTAGTTTTGTTTGAAACTCCTTTTTGAGAGAGGTGCTATCTTGAATTTTAATAGACGATTGATTGGCACATTCAGCTTTAAGAGTTCCCTCCCAAATGTTGAATTTGGTTATTTGGGGTAGTTGATTAGATGGAGATGCAACAGTAGCTGGCGCAATCAAGCCAATTATGTACAGCCACACAACAATTAGTGATAACAGAGGAAAAGTTTGGGAACAGGTATGGCTCTTCAGAAAGCATTGCACAGCTTCTTCACTCCTTCTTCCTTAAATTTGCTAGTTGGAGTGATAGTGCTTGTTCGTAGTAAATGCGTGCTTGCCGAAGATCGCCCAAATCTTTGTAAAGGTCTGCGATCGCGATCAATAGATCTACTTCTTTGATGTCTGTTCTTGTTTTATCTTGTCGAATGGCGGTAAGCGCTTGGTTATAATAGTTTAGTGCTTGATAGAACTCGCCAAGCTGATTATAAGAAGTAGCAATTCTAAACAATGCGGCGCTTTCATCGGTTGGTTCAATCCAAAATCCTCCACCTCTTACCTCCATCAGAGAAAACTTTTTGGGTTTTGCCTGTTGGCTAAAGATGTGAGGTTGTCTCATCCGTGTCAGTGCTTCCTGGTACTTAGCGAGTGCTTGCCTTGCCGATTCAGTATTTTGAACATTGATTTGTCTTGCCTCAGCCATCACAAGCTCAGCTTCGGCTTTCTGCCAAACGCAAATAACCCAGGTTAATTTGTCTGGGTCGTCATCAACTGCAAATCCATACTGCACACCGCGAAGAGTCCCTAACTCATGGAGGCGCTCAATAATCTCATCCTTTTTCCTGACAGAGACAGGATAGCGATCGCCCTTTCCCAACCCTAAGGCACGGTGAATCATTGCATCTGGCTTTTGTCCTCGTACTGCGATCGTGCCGGAAGTGTCGATCGTTTTGTTTTCCCAATCACATCGAGTGGAAATCTGCACCTCTTGAATAACTTTGCCGACAACCTCTAGGGACAAAATACCATCACTGTCGATGCTGGGAGCTAGGGTATATTGAGTTGCAATGCGGTCAAGCTCATGGGTATATCCATCAGTTTTTAATGCCTTCTCTAGAATAGCTGTATTAATTTCATTGATTGTCTTTTGCAGTTTTTGCAGATTAATCGGGCGACTACACCAAAAATACTGAGAGAAGTTTTCTGCAATCAGGGTAGAAGCCCCAAGAAAAAAATAATTGGATGCTCCACTAAACTCTTTGGTATCTTTCAATAGCACAGCTTTCAAAGTCAGTGAAGAGCCCGAAGACATTAACACTGAGGTTGAACGTGTTTCATTGGGACATTGCCATCGACGAATTTCCTGCTCATCTCCTTCTTCACGAGGCTCATATGTTCGCTCACTTCCCCGAGCTGGAGTTTTCTCAGCAGCTTCAACAGATGGCTGCAGTTCTTTCCAACCACAAAGCAGTAGCAATAGTAAGCAACACACAGATAACCGCTGCTTCAAGGTTTTCGTCCTCCGCCGTCTTTTTCGCTCAACTGAGGTAGTCGGGTAGATAGCGCTCGCTCATAGTAGCGGCGGGCTTGTTCTCGATCGCCTAATGTAGTGTGAATGTCTGCGATTGTTGTCAGAATGCTAGCTTCTGTATCCCTACTATCTGTCACTCGCACCAAGGCCAGTGCTTGATTGTAATAGTTAAGTGCACGATAGAACTCACCCAAAGATAAATAAGTTGTCGCTAAACCTGCGAGAGCATCCGCTTTGGTTGGTCTTCTTGAATCAGTTCCTCTATACACGGTCATGATAGGCAGAGACATCAAGTTTTGTGGCTCTGTCTTCTCCACTGGAGATATATCTTCCATGCGTTGAAAAAGCTCAATTGATTCCTGATATTTGGCAATTGCCTGTTTTGCAGACTCTACCGATATAGATATATTAATTTTGCTCGCCTCCAAGTAGGCAAGTTCAGCTTCATTCTTCTGCTTGATGCAGATCAGCCAGGTGATGGTGTTCGAGTCTTTGTTTACGTCGATAGCTGTTCCTGAAAACACTTCATTAAAAAGACCCAAATCATAGACGCGCTCATGAGCCTTCTCCTGTAGCTCATGTGAAAAAGGATGGAGATCGCCTGGTTTAAGCCCTAAAGCTTGTTGAATCAGTGCGTCAGGCTTTTTTCCTCGAACTGCAACAGTACCAGAAGTATCAATGGTCTTGTTTCTCCAATCACATCGAGTCGAAATTAGAATCTCCCGGATGGGTTTACTCTCCATTTCTATGCTTAATGTTCCGCCCTCTTCAAAGGTAGGCTTGAATGTATTTTCAACAAGTTTTTTATACGAAGTATCAGGGTCCTTTTTTACTTCTAATAAAGCTTCCTGCAACAAATCCTCATTCAGCTTCTGCATCGCTTTTTGGACTAATGTAGAATTGATTGGACGACCACAAGGAAAGAAATTGCTGGAGTTTTCCATTACCCATTTAGCTAGCCTAAACTGGAAATAGAAAAGTGGCCCCTCATATTGCTTTAAAACTACAGTTTGCAGAATTGAGGAATTAGAAAGATTTTGGGTTGTTTTAGGTAAGGTTTCCTGCCGACATCTCAATCGAAGGATTTGCTGAGACATTTCTCCATTTCCAACAGGCTCCGTCATCCAGTCCTTTGATAGATCAGAAAAAAGTGATGACTCAGCAGCAGTTGCTGGTGGCTGGAGCAGACCTAAGCCGCAGAGCATCGTCAGTATAACTGATGTATAGGCCGCTGTAGCCTGCTGAATCCATCTATGTCTCATTGCAATTCCCCAGAATATTGATCTCCCAGCATCATTCTTTCTGCCACTCGGCAAGCAAGACTGCAAGTTCTTTCACTCGTTCCGCATCTTCCAAACTCTTGTAAGCACTTTGGGCTTCCTTCAAATAGCGCATTGCTAACTCTTTACTGCCCAAGCCCCAGAAGATTCGCGCCAATCCTGCTTTCACCGCTGCCTGCGAAGACACATCCTCGTCTGTCTTAGCTAGCTCCAGCGCTTTACCGTACCGATCCTTCGATAACAGGCTCAATTCTACTCGTTCATAAAACTCACCCAACATTCGATACACTGTCACTGTTTTGCTTTCCTGATTCACCAATGTTTCCAGTGTTTGAATAGCATCACTCATTAAATTCTGTTCTGCATAAAAATCTGCCAGCACCAATGCTTTCGCTTCATCTGACAAATCCTGTTCGTTAAGTCGTTTAACCTCTGATTGAATCCGTTGTGCCTCAACTTCATCCATTAACGTAAATCCAGTTCCCGCTTGGGAATCATCATCTTCAGAAGAACACTTGGATGACGTGCAACCTTCTGCTTCAATCACAATGGAATATGATACCTTCGCCTTCAATGGCTCCCCGGCATAGATCACTTCAGTTCCCTTTACCCCTGTTACTTTCCAGGTGAATCCAGGGGCTCTTACGATCACGGTGTAATTCGTGGCACTGGGTGCTGCATTCCAGCGCATAGTTAGCTTGCCATTCAGCACACGCGTCTTGCGAGGACTAATCACGTAGGGAACGCTCGGATCAGAACCGCCACGAGTATCGTCTGTATTGGTGCTACCTAGAGCTGCTTTTGCTATTTTGCAACGATTGTTGATGTTTGACTC
This sequence comes from Phormidium tanganyikae FI6-MK23, assembly GCA_019359175.1. Classification (GTDB taxonomy): domain Bacteria; phylum Cyanobacteriota; class Cyanobacteriia; order Leptolyngbyales; family Leptolyngbyaceae; genus Leptolyngbya; species Leptolyngbya tanganyikae. Next base: position 16,579 of record JAHHHU010000050.1, on the reverse strand, counting down.
AACTCCGGCACTTAAAATCCAGGTGTTTCCTTTCACACACCGTACGACAATGATCGATTGCCGAGTAGGTTTCAGCAGATCTCCTGCATAAAGCTCTGTACCTTTAGTCACTGGTTTGATTAATCGCCTGCCACGCTTCAGGGCGACCTCACCTTGCTTCTCAACAATCCGTCCCACTGGGCTAGTTGCTATGACTGGCAAGGCCAAACCTGTCAGCGCGAATAGCAGGGCAATCGCGCTACTTGCACCTACAATAATCCTCTCCTTCACTTTTTGCCTCCTTTCTCAATCTCCTGTTGGGCTATACTCAACCAATTGTCCTCGTCCGGATTTAAAAGCCCTTCAGAGTCAGGCTTAATCATATCTCTACACTCCTTCCATTCTTCAATGGCTCCTGCTTTGTCCCCCTGCCCTTTACGAACTTGTGCTAATAAGCAATGAGCGGGTACCTGATCTTTGTCCAGTAAAATTGCAGCTCTCAAAATTGGTTCAGCCTCAGCAAAGCGCTCTTGTCCAAGACGTGCCCATCCTAAATTTTTGAGCAAATCGTATTTCACCTTCTTAGTGCAGTTTGTAGATTTATCAGCACAGAGATTCTGCGGCTCACCAAAGTCTTCCCCAACGCCTGGAAAACTCAGCGCCTTTCCAAGAAACGGAACTGCCCGATTGTAGTCTTTCTTGAGGATCAGTAACCGAGCCAAATTGTTAGATGCTTTGAGAAAAGTCAGCTTACTACTATTGTCATTGCGTAGCTTCCCCTGCACAGCAATTTGGTACTCTCTCTGAGCCTCATCAAAACTCTGCAAATCCTCGTATAAGGAGCCTAAGTTAAAGTGGGCTTCCGAATAATCAGGACTCATGCGGATGGCATATTCATACTTTACTTGAGCGCTGGTAAAGCGACCTGCCGATTTATCTGCCAATCCAGCACGGTTCGCCTCAGCCGCAAACCAGGGTAGAGTGCTATAGAACCCAATAAGACCAAGCAGAAGCAAAATTGCTAAACCAAACTTAACTTCTGCACGAAAGTGGTTTGGAATATTCAATCGCTCTAAAGCCCGTTCTATAGATTTTTGCCCTGCATTCGTAAGCAAACTGCCTGCGGTCAACAGCGCAATGAAACTTTGAGCAATTACAGCAAATGCCCCTTGTATGCTGGGGTTTCCGCTCAGAAAGCGAGGCGCAATATTTGCAATCAGGCTAAACGCAGCCGCCAAAACAACGAGCGTTAGAAAACTCCACAGCCAGTCTCGTCCATCCCATCGGTGTTTACTGGGTTCTGGGAACCACCACCAAGCCTCTGAGGACGGTTTCAAGCTTGTCCGCCAGTCAAGGAGGTTTTCGCATTGATGGATGATAGCGTTGTGCTGTTTAAGCCGTTTGTCGAGGTCAATCAACGTACTTAAGTTTTCCTTACCAGGATTTGGGGTTTCTTTGATTACCAAATCTACTGAAGTACGTGAGAGTAGGATACTCAGAATTTTCTCCTCTAAAGGGCTAGGAACAGAAATCTCAGATTCCTCATCTGCTGGTTTCATTCCAATAGATTCTTCCAATACTTCAAGGGCTTTGCTGTAATGATTCAAGGCAGTATACAGTCTGGTATTTGTCATCCCCCACATCCCACTTAGCCTGATAGCCTCTCACATAATATCGGTGAAGCTTTCTCTATGAGAATTGTATTCATTGACCCTTTGAGAATTCTATATTTGTGAGGGATTTTGGTTGATCATGTCACAAAAATCTTTTAGAGGTAAATAATTCATATGCAAAATAACTAGAACTTTGGATTCTTAAACGATTTTAATACGGCCAACCAAATACTGCTTAACATCCGGAGCCCAATTTTATCGGTGATTAAATTACGAAACGGCATTATCAACTTAACGGAGCAGATTCAAAATTAGGCACAATAATCCCTGAGCAGTCTTAATCCCTCTGATTATGCAGCAGAATTTAGCCCAGCAACTTCTCGCCACTCTTCAAACCGTTGGCGTAGCTGTTCTCGATATCGTTTTGCACTCAGTTGATGTTGCTTTGGGTGAAAGTGGGAGCGAATCGGATCAAAAGTAGAAACAAATCGTTGCGCTTGTCCTGGGGATTTGAATCGCCGCATTCGCCTTTCTCGCACTCTGGTCGGTTGATGTGAGTTCTCGGCTCGATTATGGGAAGACGAGCAAGACTCGTATCGTAAACTCGGAAAACAGACTCGGATAAGCATGAGTGACAACTTTCGGCTCGCTGACTCTAAAACGTTCCCTTCACTGTCTACCGCCCGCCACAGGTAGTATTGCTGCTTCTTGATTGTCAGAGGACGTTTGGTAAGTAGCGAATTATACTCAAAATAGCCTTCTGATACTTATCCGAAAAGGCTGAAAGCGCGATTCCTTCGTTAGAACTGTTTGTTCTTAAAGTATTAATTGTTACCTCTCAAACGTCCTCTCACTACCATTTCGTCAAGATGCCATTTGTCTATGATGTAAGGACGCTTGCGCCGCACCTGATTCGCGTATTGCTGTCCGAATTTCTGGCACTACTCTCGAATCGTTTCGTACGTGACTTCGATTCCCGATCCAGCATCATCTTCTCGATGTCTCGGTAGCTGAGGGGGAAACGTGTAGTAGAGCCAGACACAGTAGATACTGTGTTGAATGTCAAGGGGTCGTAGCCAAGAAATTGGGGTCAAACGGTCTACCCGATTTCAGCACTCCATAAACCAGATGCAGCAACTTTCGCATGACCGCCCCAATCACCTGCTTTTTCGCCTTGCCCTTCTTAAGCAAGCGTTCACACAGCGGAACGATGAGTGGGTTGCATCGCCTGGCTGCCATTGCGGGCATGTACAAGGCTTTTCGTAAGCGTCGATTTCCCACTCGTGACAGACCAGATTTGCCACGAACTGAAGACCCACTAGATCGCTCACGAGGAGTTAATCCCGCATAGGCTGCCAGTTGACGCGGTGAATCAAACACACGCCAGTGCACAATTTCTGCAAGAAGAGTCGCGGCAGTTTGTTCACCAATCCCTGGAATCGAGACGAGTAGCTCACGTCGCTGTTTCAATTCAGGATACTGATCGAAATGGTCTTGAATCTGTTGCTTAATGCGTTCTACATCCTGTTGTAAATAATCAATATGCAACTGAATTGATTCCCGCAAAGCTGTTGTTATCGTTTCTAATCGATTCCGTTCTTGTACGATCATCTGTTGCAATGCTTCTACCCGACGCAGTAGTAGCTGTAACTGCTTGATTTCAGGTGCTGGAGGCTGCCATGGCTCGGGACGTAATGCCATCAGAAATCGTACAATCAGTTGAGCATCTGCTTTGTCGGTTTTAGAACGTGAGAGTTCACTGACTGCAAATTCTTTGATTCGGGCTGGATTGACAATGCTCACCGTGTGCCCCTGCTCCACCAAAAATTCAGCGACAGCTTCACCATACGTGCTCGTTGCCTCTAGACACGCATGAACCTGCTCGATGCGATGTTGCTGCAACCACTATTGCAACTGCTCAAAGCCGCTCAAGTTATTCGGAAACACTTTAATCTTTGCTTGATTGTGACGTTTCTCCTCCAGTTGCAGGGCGACGTGAAATTTCGCTTTACTGATGTCTATGCCTAAGTACGCTTGGGGCATCTGGAATAGTACTCCTCATACAGACCGTGATGTGCCACTGGTTCTTGGTTATCCTTGTCAATGCAGGTTCTCGTTTGCTGAACGGACCTCTGATACTGTCCAACCTTTACAGAACACGGGGCAGAGCAATCGGGATTTCATCTACTGCACAGACTCTTAGGTCTCAGCTAATACCAGATTCACCGAATGCTTGAACTGTTACCAGTCTATCCCCAACATACAAGCTAATGATTTCGCCAGGGAATCGATGACGGGAGTACATGAGAAGGTGTGATCCGAGTTAAATCAGTACGATTATTCTACGTTCCGGTTAACCTGACAATGCCCTCTGAAGCGCTCTTTCTCCATTTTCTCCATTCTGCCAAAGGATCACCAAAAGTTGCCATGAGCCCCTCCTCGGCTCTCCCATCCACTAAAAGAACCACCAAGCGTTTTTTGCCAAGTGTTTCGGATAGTGTCATCCATGCAATCGGAAAAAGCTCTAACTGACTATCCTGGTTAGCAACCACGGCAATTTGTTTTCCTGTGCCTCCTCGGCTCTCCCATCCACTAAAAGAACCATTAGGCGTTGTCTGTCAAGCGTTTCGGATAGTGTCATCCATGCCAATCGCAAAAAGCTCTAACTGACCATCTTTATTGGTAGCTACAGCAAGTTGCTTCCACTTGCCACCAAGGCTTGCCCAACTCCCCCAAGTTCCTGTTGCATCTGTCCATCTATGCCAAACAGCTCCATCTTCACCAATTACAAACATTTCAGGACAACCATCTTGATTTAGAGCGAGGGAGGACATAGCACAGTTTCTCTTTTGGATTTTAGTTGTTGATGAAGTTGAAGATTATAAGCTCAGAAGCTTACTACTAGCAGGCTAACGGCTCAAATCAGCGGCGGCAGATAACCTTGAACTCAACACCAACGGCTCTCAATCGTCCGTTGCATTTGAATTGCTAGCCCGTCGCTACCTCTTTTCCCCTTGCTGTGCCGCTGCCGGATCTGTATCTCCGAGAATCAAGTTAATAGCAGCAATGAAATCAAAACCATATGATTTTCTCCAAGACTCCTTGCTATATGCACGTTCCCATGCCCACTGTTGCCTCTCGTCAGGACGTACACGCGGACAAAGTTCCAAAACTTTCTCCTTTGCCTCATCCAACTTCCCGGCTGCCCACAGGAAGAAAGGGTTAGGATTTTTATCTGCCAACAATTGTACTCTTGCTTCTGAGTCTACATTAAGTTTACCCATCTCTCTCAAGATTAGAGCAGTCACGATACTTAAGTGATCATGAAACTCACTTGGATCTTTCAGCGGACCTAAATCTAGCGAACCAAAATCGTTTTGGAGAAAAATTAAGTTGTAATCAAAGCCCGCATATTCAAGGAGGCTGAAGTCAATAGGTATAGATAAGTCTTGAGAAATACCAGGAATAGGAGGAGTTGGAACACCAGGAATTGGTGGAACTGGAGGAGTTGGAACACCAGGAATTGGTGGAAGCGGTGGAAGTGGAATTGGTGGAAGCGGAATACCAGGAATTGATATACCAGAACGAGCAACAGTAACCCCTGAAACAGATGAAGAGCGAAAAGGAATAGATGGAAGTGATATCCTCTTAGATACAGATTTTGTAATACTAATGTCAGCACCAACATACTGCCAGACTTCCAGCATTAACCTACCCCAATGTCCGTAGGGAATTAGACTAATGCTGCAATAATCATCCTTATAATCGCAAATTCTATATCTAGAGGGAACTGCACCTCCGATCAACGTATCTAGTACTCCCCTTGGATCTTTTAAGAGCTTCCGCAAAGTATCTAAGTCTGTAGCTGCATCTAGAGCTTTTTGGATTTCGTTAAGTCGCTTTGTAGCTATCCAGTCCCATAATTTATTACCAAAGACTTGAGCTTCATCTCTACGTCCAGCATTAGCAGAAGTAACCATGTATAGCATGGCTCCTAATAATTGATCTCGCGAGAATTCTCCATGTACCCCTCTGATTTCTGGTCTGTCGCCTATACCAATACGTTGTGGAGACCGCCACATCCGACCATCTATGCCTTGTGATTGCCTAATTGACTCACAAGCCCATCTTTCGCCGCTAAGACATAAAATAGAACTGAAAATAACGGAGTCTCCAACACCGTCACCTCCGCCCTTCTCAAGAACACATTCGTTCCCCTGAAATTTTGAGGGTGTAATACCATCACATCGCAGTGTCCATGACCATGCAAATTTACGAAGTGCATGGAGTATTTGATCTTCAACAGATCTAGAATCTGTCTGAATAACTCTATCAGCCCATGTTTGAAAATTGTAGGTTCCTTCAAACTCGCCCCAATCAGAAACTAAGCCTACAATTCTAATGTCTGAGTTGTTTACTTGAATTCCCCAGTCCATGCCAATGTTGGCTGCATCAGCTAAAAAGTTGTTAGCTCCAGGATCGATCTGATAAGTTCCAAAAATATTATCAGGTGCATCAGGATGATATAACTTTGCCCAAAGAGTCTTGTCTGTCAAATTGATAAAAGCTATTCTGCCGATTTGTCCTGTCCAACCACGAGTTCCAGGGCGGAAAGAGCTTGGATCATAGGTTGGCATATTTGCAAGAATTCTATCAGGCCAAGTTTGGAAAATAAATTCTCCACTAAACTCATTCCAGTCAGAAACCAACCCTACGATTCTAATGTCTGACCCACCTACTTGAATTCCCCAATCCATCCCAATATTTCCACCATCAGCTAAGAAAATATTAGCTCCAGGATCAATCTGGTAAGTTCCAAAAATACCGCCAAGAGCATCGGGATGATATAAATTGATTTCGACAGGACCACTCGTAGTATTTACAAGTGCTATTTTTCCAACTTGACCCGTCCAACCAGGTTGACCGGGACGGAAGTTACTTGGATCGTATCCAGACATAGCAGTTGTGCCTCCGTAGAATTATTTTTCTTCTCTACCACTGAAACAGCTTAAAAACCGGACGTTCTAGCATTTACGCGCAGATCTTGACAACTGGTAGCAACCAAACCTTGATTAACTGGAACCTAGGCATGTTCTCCTGCATTTACAGGTCTGATCAGCATATTGACGCTAGAACCACTGTCAAACGTAGGCACCGCCGCCTGTTGCTTCAACGGCAAAAAAACAGCTATCTTTCGCCACTGCATTCCGATAGGCGATGCTATATCCAGGACCGAATCGACACGTTCCTTTAGGTGAACGCGGACTTCCGCCGGGCAAGGTTCAACTTTCACTTTTCTAACCGTGTAGCCAGGCGGGACATAGGTGGGAACCGCGATTTTAATTCCTAATGCTTTCAGTGCTGCCTGATCTTGGGTCGATAGGGTTGGGGCATCGGCAGCCGTAGCAGGGGGAATGAATGCGATCTGACTCAACATGAACATCATTAGGACATTAATGATTCTACGCATAACTTAGCCGTTGATGAATGGAACAATGCGAAAACTGAGATGTTAGACAAACGATAGCTAGCAGACAAAATCACCCCGTACCCAAGCAACCCATTGATTCGTTCCAACTTTCTTCCAAGTCTGACCATCTGTGCCACGGGCACTAGAGAAAACAGAAACTTGTTCCCCGTCTGCAATGGTGTAGTTGTTCCGTCGAAAGAAGTCATCCACTTTCTTTCCTCCAGACCCAACCATCACTAAGCCTGGGGCATGGCTGGTTCCCGGTCCCGTTCGTACTGTGACCTGTGAGCCTGGTGCGCGTGTACAAATTCGGTGTGGAGCTGGAATTGCAGTCGCATTCAGTGGGAGAAACAGGGTCGAAACAATCAGGCTAGCGACAAGAAAGAGCGATCGCCACACCATACTGGCATCCTCGTTGATTAGAAGTGTAAAAATCTTCCGGGTTGACCCGTATAATTGCTTGTAAGCATACCACTTGATGAAAGCAAAAAACCATTCTAAAGTTTAAACTTTCTTATGATTTAGACAGTTTGCAAACTTTGGTAGTGCCTCAGGTTATTGTGGGATAGGTCACCATATCGTGCCACGACCAAGCACGAGTTGCCAATCCCGCCCGTTGTGCTGCGGTTGATTTGAAGCGGCTGTGCCGCCAAACCCAGTTAAAGTAGCTCACAACTAGCCGAGTGTAAGCGAAGTTCATCGCTAAACTCGTTGGTATAGCGGCTTAAGCCGTTTAATGTGAAAGGGGTCTTCTACCCTTCAAAACTTCTTGCAACAGAACCGTCTCAAGTTGGAGCATCATTAAATGCATCGAAACACTGTTTATGCAGAACTAAATTCTTAGGCCGATACAGCGGTTCTTGCCTTAACTTCCAACACTGTTTAGCACTCAGATGAATGTTGTAGTCAAAGAAGGGTTGCTCAAAGTCAGTGTGGTTGTTCTGAGATAAGCTTGAATTAAGAAGGATGTTTCGCTCTTGTATACCGATCAGCGTGAAAATGCTTTTTTGATCATCAAATGAGGTTGTGTAGTCTGGATTGATTCCGCTTTCAGCAACCCTTTGAGGCTGGTCAACAAACTCAAGCCCTAAGTCCAGTTTGTTCATTTCATCGAGCATCCATTGCAGTGCTGCATCTGATAAGCCACTAGTCTTTTGAGTACCGCCACCAACACAACCATGCGTTCCCGGAAACCACACCTGACGAAGTTCTGTACTCGCTTCCTCGTCGCTAATTTGCATCGGCGTCACATCGAAGACTGTGCGCCGCTCATCGATCGCGATGGCATGAAGCGCAGTTTTGACCCAGAGATTCACACAAGTATCATAAAACCGATATTTGGCATTGACTAGCTTGCTCAAAATGGGGATTCGGTTCGGAACGCCTAGTTGACCGACGGTATCCCAACACCCAAGTAAAGTGATCGACACGTCTTTGGCATAGTCATTACGAAACTGTTCTGCCACAGCATCGCCTGGTTTAACAGCGCGATCGCGATAAAGCTGATAAGCCTGTGGCAGTTTCCGAATGTGCTGGCGCTCAAGTAATCCTGAGCAATAGACCAAGTCTGCTAGACTTCGTGCTGTATAGGCACCGCGACTAAATCCAAATAAATAGATTTCATCACCAGGTTCATGATTCAAGCACAAAAAGCGGTATCCATCTTGGATATTATCGTCAATGCCCCAGCCGAAAGCTCCGCCAGTGAGTTTATCAAATTTGTCTCTAGTTCCCAGTCCTGCCTGGTAGTAGAAAACTTGAGGAATCACATCTTGAGCAACGGGCTTAATGCTCTGAGCAAGTTTGACGACATTAGTCGGATAGGGACGAGACAAATTTTGCCAAGTTCCATCACAGCAAACAACAAGGCGTTTCATCGTAATTTCTGCTGATTAATTTGGGATACCCAGCCAATTGAGTGACTGGGTTTGAACGCGTCGAACGGCTTACAAAATACTGATTAGGGTCTCAAGCAAGAATTCGTTGTAGTCTGCTCAACAACATCAATCATGTATTTGGCAAAGATCTGAACTTCAACGAGTCTAAGAAGCTAATTGGCGCCGTGAATCGGCCTAGTTCAACGTGTTGAGGACTACCAGGTTTGTAGTGAACCCAGAACGAAAGGGCAAATTTTGGCGGAAATGGGCGAACCACAATGACACCAAAACCCTCGAATCGATAATCAGAATTCCCATCAATCCCAAGCGGCGAATTGCTGTTGTTAAAAGCAGGGGGAAGCCCTTTCGCTGCGCAGGCTGCATTGACTTCATCAACGGTTTGACGAGAGTTGGCCAAAACAGAAAGTAAACTATCCAAAATCGCTGTGGCTGTTGCGACTGCCATAAGAGTGACTCCTGTGAAGTAGAAAAATAGTAGGTAGACAAGACGTTCAACTTTTACTTGCCTTTTGTCTTTGTAATGATTGGCAGCAAGACCAACAGATAGGCTTCATAACCCGGATGGAAAAAATGTAAAGATGCTTACTCACCTATGTAGATCTCACCTGATGCGCACAAGATTAGACGGCTTGAAGCAAAGAGTTAGTTGTCTTGAGCCGTGATTGCTGCCCATTGATCACGATGCTTCCATTCAAGGTTTTGCCATTACCAACCCGACTTTCTGCGATGTACTCGTCCTTGGTCGGAATGGGCGGTAACGGGATACGGGTTATGCAGTGTTCACAAGGACGGTAGGTTGTCCGAAAAGCAGATGCCGAAGCGGACTCTACAACAGAAAGTGTAGAAATGGCTAATGTAGAGGCGAGCACAGATGACAGAGCAAAATTTCGACAGGCAGTGTTCATCGTCATTCTCCTGATTTTGGTAGGTGCCCTTGCTTGTTGGGGCTTGATAGTTCTATCTAAACGTTTGGCTTACCGAGTTTGAGTCTGAGAACGACTGACTTTTGCTCTAACAACTGTTCTAACAATGAGGAAAGGAATCAGAAGAACATCATTCCTTGTCTTACTTCCCTCTCTCAGCCAAGGGAAAGGGGTTGAGTGTAGGCTAAATCATTCGGGAAAATCTAATCGGTAAGAGTAGAGCGCTATTAAGCTGGAAATGTTTTAGCTAGTTCATCGCCTGGAACAACAGTTGTCATGTAGATGTAGTGATTGCTCAACTGATACCGCCGATCTTGCTTGATCAGTTGCATAAAAACTTTGTGGCTGTCGCGAGATTGCCCGACAAGACATCCTGCACTCGATCGATCGACAAGAGCCATATCGTAGCCCCAATGTTGGTTGATGCCAAAGCCATTGCCAACATCAAGGGTGTCTCCAGTGCGAAATCCATCTTTGTTGAAGTCGCGGTACACTTTAACCGTTCCAGTTTGAATTAAGGCTTCATGAGGCTCTGATTCTCCGTGAATGCCAACTTGCCAAGCTTGGTACTGTCCGAAGGCAATTCGAGCCGCGCCTTGAGGATTCATAGGATGAACCGTGTAGTGTTCTCCAGGTTCAGTCGTTGCAACCCAGTTGCCGAGAATTTTGGGCGTACCGGATGCAATTTCAATCACGATTCGGCGATCGTTCCATTGGTTAAATCTATCGTCATTAGGTATTCCATCCCAGCTTGCACCTTCAACGTAGACAATGTTGTACTTGCGATCTCCAACCGCAACAAAGTACTGTTTTTGTCGCATGTATTTGATGATTCGGCTAGCAAAATCATTGCCTAACTGAAGTGGAACTGCTTCTTTGACCTCAGACAAAGCCTTGAGGGTTTGCTCATTCAGTTCTGGTAGACGCATCAGAGCTTGAAACTCCTTGAGCGCCTGAGTTGAGTATTGACCGAATTTTCCATCCACAGGAGGATCGAGCAAACCGAGGCGGACTAGATGCGTTTGAACTTGTTTTGCGAGTTCAACATTCGTTTTGAGCGTATCGATCGTAATGGTTTGGCGGGGGCTTCCAATAGCAGACATAGATCAAAAAACCTTTAATGAAGTAAGTTTGTGAGCTAGGGGCTAGAATTTTGGCTTTCCCTTTCGCTGTAATTTCATTAAATTCTTCTGATAACTGAGTTCGAGATTGAGAACAACTGAGTTTCTTGACTGAGTTATGACTGACTTTTTGGAGTAGAGGAGTCGTGCAGAAAACCGTGCCTCACTAGGGGAGTCATGCAAGAAGTCTATCGATTGAAGGGGTTTATTTACGGGGCGGAATGTTGCAGAGGGCGCGATCGCGATTTTCCGCATAGGCGCTGTAGGTTAGATAGTCTTTTAACCAAGGGCAACCTAATGTCAATAGGTTAAGATTCTCAATTTTTCTCAGATGGGCTGTGGAGTCACCCGATACCGAGGCAAGTGTGGAGCCATCTGAACTAAACCGAATTTTATAAACGCGACCCTGATGGTCTGAAAACAATTGCAGTTGCTGACCATCAAAATCCCAGAGTCGAACTGTGCCATCATCTGAAGCGGTTGCAATTTGCGAACCATCGGGGCTAAGTTGAACGTCACGAACAGCGCCTGCATTGCTGCTGTTAAAGGTTTGCAGTAATTTCCCCTTGATTGTCCATAAACGGGCTATACCATCAGCAGAAGCAGTTGCCAGCTTCTCACTATTCGGGCTAAAACTAGCGCCAAGAACCAGAGTTGGATGCTGCAAGGTTTGAATCAGTTGACCATTAAATGTCCAAATTCGTGCTGTATAGTCTTCTGAAGCTGTTACTAGTTGGTTGCCAGCGCGATTGAAACCGAGATTAATAATCGCCTTCTGATGCGCTTGCCATTCATTCAGAACTTGACCCTGAAGATTACGAAATTGAACCTTACCATTGCGGAGTGCGATCGCAAGTTTTGAGCCATCTGGACTAAAGCGAACCCGAAAAGCAGGAGACTGAAAATCGTCAAATTTCCTTAAAGGTTTGCCGTTTAGATTCCACAACCAAACTGTTCGATCTTTAGATGATGTAACGAGTGTCAACCCATCAGGACTAAAATCAATACTATACACACCGTCTTTGTGTCCTTTAAACTTTTGAATCACTTGCCCCTTCGTCCATAATTGGGCAGTTCCATCTAATGAAGCGGTTGCTAATGTTTGCCCATTAGGACTAAAACTTAAGTCGCGAACTTCGCCACGATGCCCTCGCAATTCCTGGTTGAATTCTTGCCCTTGCTCAATGTTCAGCTTCCAGAGGTGAACGGCGTCTTCGATCGCAACAGTGACAAATTGTTTTCCATCCCGATGAAAGACAACATCTGAAACATCGCTGGGCAGCCCTTTAAGGGTTTGAATCAATTTTCCATCAAAGCTCCATAACTGGGCAGTGCCAGCGATTAATCCAATCATCAGCTTCTTGCTGTCAGAAGTGAATTGAATACTTCTAATCCAGTTTTGAGCAACTTTAAAGTGTTGAATTTCTTTTCCATCAGTGTTCCTCAATTGTGCCGTCCCGTTACTCCAAGCTGTCGCAAGTTTCGTCCCATCAGGACTAAAGCTGACATCCGTTGCAGCAGCTTGTTGCTTGAATTCTAATATCTTTTGTCCATTCAGTTTCCATAGTTTAATCGTCTCATCCTCTGAGGCAGTAGCAAATTTTTGACCATCAGGACTAAAACTGATGCGATAAATGTAATCCTTGTGGGCTTTAAAGGTATTTAATAGCTTGCCATCAAGATTTCGGACTTTAACAATTCCATCTCTAGTTCCGGTTACCAAAATTTTATGATCAGGACTGAAACTCAAGACTCTCACAGGATTTGATTCTGCTTTAAGCGTCTGTAATTGCTTGCCATCCTTGTTCCAAATTTCGACAGTACCATCGTTAAAAACTGTCGCAAACATTGTACCGTTAGAATTACAGTCAGATGAGAAAACGTTGCTCTGAGTTTTTCTAATCTGCTTCAGTTGTTGACCTTTAAGATTCCATAAATAGGCTGTTCCATCTTTAGACACTGTGGTTAAGGTTGTACCATTTGAGCTAAAACTTGCGCAGCTAAGCCCTTTGTGCGAGATGCGATTGAGTTCAAGATAGCCATTAGGATTGTGCAATGTTCTGTCTAAAACTTGTTGCAGCGTAAAGATAGGACTTGAAGAATAGCCTAATAACGAATACTTTGTTCTAGCTTCCTTTAGAGTCTGTACAGTCCGCATCGCTGATAGAATGCCATCGATCTGAGTCAAAGCGCCTTGGTCAAACTGTCTGAGGATGGTGCTAGATTCTTCCATAAGTTGACGCGACTTTCGCGCATCTTGCATCAGCGAGAAGCTCAACCAGAGCGATCCGAGTAACAGTGCTCCTGCGATTATTGCTGTTGTGAGCCTAACTCTTCGTCCTTGCTGAATGAGTTGTGCGGTATCACGCTCAGCCTTCAAAAGTTGATCATTTGCGATCGCAAGTTCTTCCTGAATCCTTTGCTGTGCCGTTACTAAAATTCGATTCGCCTCAGCCTCAGCCTGCAACTGTCGCTGAAGATCGCGCTTTTCTAAGTCTTGACTCATGCCTAAAAAGCGGTAGTCTTCATCGCTCAAACTCTTGCCCTGTGACCAGCGAATTGCTTCCTGTAAGGTTCTGCCTCGCAGCAATCGAGATTCATCCTGCATTTCAGACGTTAACCAAGCTTCTAGTTCAGTTCCATAAGGACGCAACTTCGCTAATTCTTGGGTCAACCAATCTATATTAAAAACGGTTTGATAGATGCGGTTATAAATCTTGAGACTACTACGTGATCGAACAACTAATCCGGTTAAGCGTAGTTCAATCTGTTCGGCACTACTATCGGCTGGAATATTGCCTCGTCTCGCGATTTGCTGACACATGCCGAGCAAACGACCTGCACGCTGCTCGCCAAGGTATAACAAGCGATCCCGGATCGTTCTTAAATGTTCAGGATCATCTTGAGCTTCCCAGTTTTGGATGATGCGTTGACGGACGATCTGTTCGACCGCGATCTCTTCTTGACCCTCATCGATCCAAGTAGAAAATTGAGTGACTAGTTGACACAACTTCTGCGTCAGAAATGGTTGTCCGCCTGTCCAGTTCAAAACTTCTTTTAGAACACTGTAAGGATTAGACGCGCGCTCGGCTAGTCCTTTTTCGAGTGGATGCACCTCATGAAACTGGAAGCCTCTTAAATCGATCGCCTGACCAATATTAAACGGCGTACGAGCGCGATCTTGAATGAGTTCGCTTGGTGTCGTTACGCCCAAAAGACAAAAGGTAAGTTTTCGATAAGCAGAACTATCTGCTCGTTTGTTATAGAACGCCCGAATTAATGCAAAGAAATCATCTTTGAAATCAAGACTGAGAATACTATCGATCTCATCAATGAAAATTACAATCGGTTGGGTGATTCTTAGAAGTACAACTTGATCAACAAATTCACTAAAACATTGAATTGCTGGTAAGCCCTCGCGATCGTGCCACCATTGGCGGAAATTTAGCTCACCGAGTTCTAAATCGCCTGCCAAACTTCGCATCAGGCTGCCATACCACTGTCGAGCAGTCACGTGTTGTTCTTTCACCAGCGTAATATCGATCGAGACGCATGCGAATCCTTCGATTCTAAGCCGATGCATCACGCGCACGCGCAAACTAGATTTGCCCATTTGGCGCGAGTTCAGCACGTAGCAAAACTCCCCGAATCTCAACGCTTCATACAGTGCACCATCGGCTTCACGAACCACATAGCTTGCAGCATCGGCGCGGAGGCTACCGCCAACTTGGTACGCTTTCTCGCTCATAGCACCTCGCCTAAGCGATCGCAGAAATATTGCTGATACAATGCACATCGAGGCATTGCTAAATTGCCCTGTAGCCCAATTAAGCCCAAGCTGTGCAGTTGATAATTCAAATCGGTTGATAAGCGAACTGGCTGATTCGCCTGCATCACAGCTTTCACGCCTTCTAACAGCTCTGCGCGTTGATGCACCATGCGCCATAAATGTCGCAGCTCACTGCAATAAACTCCGGACTCTGTTGCAGCAGTCTGTAATAGGTCATCAAATAACATTCCCTGCGTTTTCAGCGCTCGTAGCGCTTTACCTACCCACTCTGGATGTCCACCCACGAGCGCCATGAGTTGCTGAGTTTGCGTTTCTGTCCACTCCAACTCATACTGTTGAGCAAGGCTGGCGATTTGCTGGGAAGTAAATTCGCTTAGCTCGATCAGTTGCCCAACGTTAAACGGCGATTCATGCAAATTGAGTGGGATATAGACTTCGGTTGCATAAACAATTATCAGTCGTAACTGTTGCCAAACTCTCAGCGTTTTCGTTTTCTCGTACCACGCTCGGAGCAAGCTAAGGAAATCTGCTGCAAGCTCTGGGTAAGAAAATAAACGATCAACCTCATCAAGACTTAGTACTAATGGCTGCGGAGCACTTGGCAACAAATACTTTTCAAAATACTCGGTGCAACTCACTTTATTGGTTGAAAACTCTTCATCCCAATACTGAGCTAGCCGATTGGGCATCCCAAGCTGTTGCGTGACACTTGCGCAGAACCACTGCAAAAATGCACTCAAGCTCTTAAAATCAGCTTGATTTGCCAAATGAAAGTTTAAGTGAATGGTGCGGTAGCCTTGCCTTGCAACCTGACGTAGAAGATGTAACACCAGCGAAGTTTTCCCCATCAATCGCGGTGCTTTAATGCGCAGCAGTGTACTTGGATGCAACAAAGCTTCATAGCAAATGCGCTCGATTGGCGGACGCTCGACATAGATAAACGACTCTGAGAGAGCGTCCGGGTCGATTAAAATTGGCTCAATTTCTGGCATTGATTCTGATTCTGCTGGCAGATCTACAATCACTTGCCAATCTAGTCCTAAGCAGCCGCTAATCTCAGTAAAATTCACGTAATCTACAGAGCGACCGTTGAGGTAGTTGCTGAGCGTTGACAGGGCAATCCCTAATTCTTCAGCCAAATCCTTTTGACGAGCGTAGCCGTTACGTCGCAGTCCTGCTTTAACTTTAGGAATAGAATCAACATGAACTCGTAGCGACCGACCCATCGCAATTCCCTCGAACTCCACCCACATCATACTGGCATTTGCTGTTTTGCTGAGGAAGTCACTTGCAACTCAGTTACAAGTCATATCAATTCCCTTAATTCTGGCTACAGATAGAGCTTCAAGGATGGATTGACGACCTGTAAACGATGCAACGACTTCGAGGGTTAGTTTTTCGAGTCGTTCTGTTAGCAGTTGGCGCAACTGGTCGAGCGTCGTCGGTGGACTCCAGCGGGTTGTGTCGCTTGAGATACTGCCACACTTGCTCAATCGGGTTCAACTTAGGGTAATGCGCGGCTGAAACATCAACGTTCCTCCCAAGCTCTGCCCGATGATTCATGCCCAGAAGTGTCCATGGATGCAACGGTGATTGGAGATCGTCGTCCGTCCACAGACGTTGCAGGCATTCAGTTGTCCCCTATGTCCACAAAAGATGGTTGTGTCGCAAAAATGATAGGGTGAGGAGGCCCAATATTCTCTGACCTTAACCTAAATGGCTGCTCAATCCCTGTTTAAGTGGAGACACTTCCTACCCGAAATCATCGTGTTGAATGTGCGGTGG
>JAHHHU010000049.1 GCA_019359175.1 Phormidium tanganyikae FI6-MK23 | reverse complement strand
GAGGAGTCAGACAAGGGGATAGTGTATCTCAAGTAGAATTCATCAATGAAATCTTCGGAGTGATGGCTTAAGTCAATACCAACGGGACCCGTTCGCTTGTCACTTTAAAATATTTGCGACACAACCATGCAAAAACCCCCAATCTCCAGGTATCCCTCTTGGCAGCATGAGCGGTTCCTTCGGAGTTGCGCTTGGCGCTAAACGCTCATAGAATTTGAGCATACGTTCATTCCTACCCGATCGCTTCACGTTGGAGGAGATGATGAACGATTTGCAACACGACATGGGAGACACAATCATCCAAACGGATGTGATGATCATCGGAGCCGGTCCCACTGGGTTGGCCCTGGCTTGTCAGTGCGTCCGCTACGGCCTTGATTTTGTTGTGATTGAGAAGCGCGCGGGTGTCACCGCTGCTTCCAAAGCCTTGGGTGTTCATGCTCGTACCCTGGAGATTTATGAGCAGTTGGGTTTGGCACAACCGGCCGTTGAACAGGGAGAGATCGCTCGCAAAGCACGAATGCTCAAAAGCGGCGAAGTGCGTGCCGAACTCAATTTGTCGAACCTTGGTACAGGCTTGACGGCTTATCCCTACGTGCTGTTCTTTGAGCAAAGTAAAAACGAGCAACTGCTCTATGACTATCTGAAACAGAATGGCAAGACCGTTCGCTGGCAAACCGAACTCGTAAGTTTTGCGCAAACAGACGCAAAAGTAACAGCGCAGGTCAAAACGGTGGACGGCCTTTCTCAAACGATCACAGCTAACTATTTGATTGGCTGCGACGGCCCAAGAAGCCTGGTGAGACAGACGCTTGGACTTGGCTTTGGAGGCAGCACCTTCGAGCGACTATTTTATGTTGCCGATGCCCAGATTGATTGGACACTGCCTCACGATGCGCTTCAGGTTTGTCTCACAAAAGATTCGCTGCTCGTCTTTTTTCCACTCAAAGGCGAAAACCGTTATCGCATTGTCGGCACGTTTCCCGAAGCATTCTCCAAGGACGAAGGTGACGTTTTGTATGCTGAAATTGAGCAGCGCATTCAGCAAGAAGCCGACTTTGAACTGCACGTTCACGATGTCGAGTGGTTTTCGACCTACAAAGTGCATTCGCGTCACGTCAGTCAATTCTCGCAGGGCAGATGCTTTCTCGCAGGGGATGCTGCTCATGTGCATACGCCCGTTGGAGCGCAAGGCATGAACACGGGGATTCAAGATGGCTACAACCTCGCTTGGAAATTGGCGTTGGTTTTGAACGGTAAAGCGGACAAAACGCTTTTGCAGTCTTACAATGACGAACGACTGGAAAACGCAAAGCATCTGTTGCAAACAACCGATCGAGCCTTTGACGTTGCTGCAGGCTCGAACTGGCTGTTCACTTTCCTGCGCACGGCTGTTTTACCGCTTGTTTTTCCCTCTCTCATCAAACTCAATCCCGTTAAACAGTTTTTGTTTTCGCTGATCTCGCAAATCGGCATTCAGTATCGCCACAGTTTGTTGAGCCAACATGCAGGTGATGCATCGTTCAACGTTAAAGCGGGCGATCGCATGCCTTACTTTCTGGTAGCAGGTCAAAGTATCTATGACAAACTGCGCCAACCAAAATTCCATTTGCTCATGTTCTCAAAGACACCGAGCGATTTTGATGCCTTGAAAACAGAACTTGAAAACTGGGATACTAAATGGCTTGATTTCAATAACATCCTACTTGAGCCACAGGTGGCAGTAGTCTTCGGCATGAATCAAGCCTTTAGCGTCTTATTGCGACCGGACAACTATGTTGCCCTGATGTCGACAGAAACCTCGCTGCGCCCCATAAAAACTTATTTTGAGCAACTAACACTCTAGAGGCTTATGGGTCGTCCTTCCAATCCATACTTCCAGTCTCTACTGAAACACTCGTGGCAGCCTCTGACTTGCTTCATCCGCTCAGTCAGCATATCCCTAACGAACCATGAGCAAGATCCTGACAATTTCTGGTAGCGTGCGTGGCATTGTCAACTTAACTGGTTATGTTCAAAATTAAGCACGCTGATCCTTGAATTATCAGGAGCGCTCGGACTATGCAGCCGATTTTAGCCCAGCGATTTCTCGCCAATCTTGAAATCTTTGGCGCAGTTCTTGGCGATATCGGGTGGCAGTCAGTTGGTGTTGTTTCGGATGGAAGTGGTCTCGAATCGGTCCAAATGCTGAGAGAAATCGTTGCGCTTGCCCTGGAGATTTGAAGCGTCGCATTCGTCGCTCTCGTGTTCGAGTCGGTTGATGGGAGTTCTCCGCTCGATTGTTCAACCCTTTGTGCTGTCGATGCTCCACGTTCTTCATTACTTGCTTCTTCGCCGCTTCGTAACTCTTGAGTTTATCCGTCACTATCACCCGTGGCACAAAGCCTTGTTTTTTCAGCAGTTTACGAAAGAATCGTTTGGCTGCCTTCGTATCCCAATGGCGTTGTAGCAGGACTTCCAGCACGTTCCCTTCTAAGTCTACTGCCCGCCACAAATAATATTGCTGCTTTTTGATTGTCACGACCACTTCATCCAAGTGCCATTTATCAGTGATGAACGGACGTTTACGACGCAGTTGATTGGCGTACTGCTGCCCGAATTTCTGGCACCATTCCCGAATCGTTTCATACGTCACTTCAATGCCGCGTTGGCTTCGCCACGCCGTAGGCGACCAGCATCATTTTCTCGATATCCCGGTAGCTCAACGGAAAGGTGTAATACAGCCAAACACAATGGCTAATAATTTCGGCAGGAAATCGATGACGGGATACATCAGTAGGAAGTTGCGAACAAGGTTGAACCAGTACGATTATTCTACAGCCCGGTTAAGTTGACAATACCATCCTGTCCCCTCTGCTGATTCCCTTCACCTGTCCTTTGCGAATCATACTCATCGCTTCAATCCCGCTCAAGGTTCGTCTCGCACTGTTGAATGAGCCGAATCCCATCATCGGTTTTGCCAATCGCTTGATATTGCAATGATCCTGCTCAATCACCTTGTTCAGGTACTTGCTCTGCCGAAATTCCGTCTCTGCTGCCAGCGTTTCATCGCCTTTCAAGGCTTCGACTGCCACCGGATAGGCAGCATTCTTATCCACCGTGATCACTCGTGGTGCTTGAGTGTGAGTCCCCTTCAGCACTTTGCCCAAAAACCGGCTGCGGCTTTACCGTCCCGCTTTGCACTCAGCATGAAGTCCAGCGTATTGCCCTCCGAATCCACGGCACGGTACAGATATTTCCACACTCCTTTGACTTGGATGTACGTCTCATCCACCCGCACCTGAATCGTTCGTCGGATTTTTGCGACACAACCGTTTTATCAGTCTGCTGTTTGGGTAAAATATCCAGTTGAAGGGATTGCCGTCTCAGATCATCAGGCGAATTAGCTGTGTCAGAATTTTTGATTGGAGGGATGAATCATTGGAGGGGCTTTACAGCCCAAAGTTGTGATGAGTCTTCTATAGTTTGAGGTGTGCCTCATCCTAACTTACCTAGAGAAACTCTATGGTTGCTTTACCGGGTATTGCCATCCAAGACAAAATTTACGAAAGTGCCAATTCTTTAGTATGCCGGGGCATCAGAGACGATGGGCTGGGGATCGTCATCAAGCTGCTGAAGCAAGATTATCCCTCTCCTCAAGAATTAATACGCTACCGACAGGAATACGAAATTACCCGTTCCCTCGACCTGGAAGGTGTGATCAAGGCATATAGTCAGCAAGATTATCAACGCACGCTTGTGATTCTCTCAGAAGATTTTGGTGGAGAGTCTCTAGAGCAATGGATGCGGAAGCGACCAGAAATCTTTTGCCCGATGCCTTTAGCCACGTTCCTGCGGCTTGCGATCACCCTCACCAACACCCTAAGCGGAATCCACGCAGCCCTTGTCATTCACCAGGATATTAACCCTGGAAACATTGTTTTTAATCCGGATACGGGCGTGGTTAAAATCATTGACTTCGGGATTGCTACCCGATTCAATCGCACGAATCCGACGTTCAAAAGTCCTCATGTGTTAGAGGGCACACTTGCTTACCTGTCTCCAGAGCAAACCGGGCGGATGAACC
Organism: Phormidium tanganyikae FI6-MK23; assembly: GCA_019359175.1. Taxonomy (GTDB): domain Bacteria; phylum Cyanobacteriota; class Cyanobacteriia; order Leptolyngbyales; family Leptolyngbyaceae; genus Leptolyngbya; species Leptolyngbya tanganyikae. The sequence continues at coordinate 19,897 of JAHHHU010000049.1, read as the reverse complement.
GCCTGCTCGATTACCGCACCGATTTTTACTCGCTCGGGGTAACGTTTTACCAATTACTGACCGGACAATTGCCGTTTGAAACAACCGACAGATTGGAGTTAGTCCACTGTCATATTGCTAAACAACCTGTGCCGCCGCATGAACTGAATGCAACAATTCCTAAGCCCGTTTCGGATATTGTCATGAAACTGATGGCGAAGAATGCCGAAGATCGCTATCAGAGTGCTTGGGGCATCAAAGCAGATTTAGAAAGCTTGGCAGAACAATTAAAAGAAACCAAGCAAATTTCCACCATTCCACTCGCGCTGCACGATGTTTCCGATCAGTTTCACATTCCTCAAAAACTGTATGGGCGGGAAGCAGAGATTGCAGCATTATTGGCAGCGTTTGAGAGAGTGGCAGGGGGGAATGACGCGGAGACGCGGAGAGAGGAAGACGCGGAGAGGGACGATATCCCCACGTCCCCGCGTCTCCGCGTCCCCGTATCTTCTTCCATGATGTTAGTGTCTGGCTACGCTGGAATTGGGAAGTCCGCTTTAGTGCAGGAACTCTACAAACCAGTCACGGCAAAACGCGGCTATTTTATTTCTGGGAAGTTTGACCAGTTTCAGCGTGATATTCCCTACAGCGCGATCGCCCACGCCTTGCGACAATTGGTGCAACAATTGCTGGGTGAACCTGATGAGCAATTGCACCAATGGCGATCGCGCTTGCTTGGGGCATTAGGGAGCAACGGACAGCTCATCATTGATGTGATTCCCGAAATGGAACTGATTACCGGCAAGCAGTCACCCGTCTCAGAGGTGGGAGCCACAGAAGCTCAAAATCGCTTCAATCGCGTCTTCCAGCAGTTCATCCGAGTATTCTGCTCAACAGATCATCCACTCGTAATCTTTTTTGATGACTTCCAGTGGGCAGATTCAGCCACGCTGAAGTTAATCGAACTGATGATGCTTGACGAGCAAACTCAAGCTCTATTTCTGATTGGAGCCTATCGAGATAATGAAGTGAATCCAACGCATTCACTGGTATTCACGCTGGAGCGATTGAGGAAACAAAGGGCAGTGCTGCAAGAGATCATTCTGGCACCCTTAACGCTAGAGCCGTTGAGTCAGTTGATTGCCGAGACGCTGCATCAAAATACTGACACTGTGCGTTCCTTAGCTGAGTTGGTGTTGCGTAAAACGGAGGGGAATCCTTTCTTCGTTGGCGAGTTTTTGAGAATGCTGCATAGCGAAAATCTGTTGACTTTTGATGTGGCACTCTCAAGCTGGCAGTGGAACATGGCGCAGATCCAAGCCCAGAACATTACTGATAATGTGGTGGAGTTGCTACTGCTCAAGTTGCAGAAACTACCAGAGGGTAGTCAGCAAATGCTCCGCTTAGCCGCTTGTGTTGGGGCTGAATTTGATTTAGAGACGTTGGCGATCGTTTGTGGGAAGTCTCCTCAAGCAATTTCTTTGGATTTGTTGGTAGCGATTCAAGCTGAATTGATTCAGCCTCTCTCTGAATTAGACGAGAACTTATTAGTTCAAGAGTATAAGTTTTTGCACGATCGCGTGCAGCAAGCCGCCTATGCTTTGATTAACACGTTGCAGAGACAAGTGGTTCATCTGCAAATCGGTCGTAATCTCCTCGAAAAAACGTTGTCAGAACGGAGATCAGAGCAGCTGTTTGAAATTGTCGATCATCTCAATTATGGAATTGAGCTTGTTACAGATGAAGCAGAACGCGATGAAATTGCCAGACTGAATTTAATGGCAGGTCAGAAAGCAAAAGGGGCGATCGCCTATAGCGTGGCAAAAACCTATTTAAACACAGGCAGAGCATGGTTAGCAGCATCTAGCTGGCAAACCAACTATGACCTGACTTTGGAATTATATGTAGAGACAACAAAAGCTGCGTTCTTGAATAGTGAGTTTGAGCAGGTGGATTATTGGGCAGAAACCGTTCTACAAGAAGCCAATTCTATTCTTGATGTCGTGAAGGTTTATGAAGTCAAAATTCAAACTGAAATCGCACAGAACCAGCGATTGAAAGCAGTCAATACCGGATTGCAAGTTTTGCAGCGACTAGGGATTAGTTTTTCCGAAGAGCCAACTCAGTTTGATATTCAGCGTGAATTAGACGCGATCACATCCCACCTCAGGGAAACACCCATTGAGGACTTAGTTCATTTGCCAGAAATGACCAATCCGGACAAATTGGCGACGATGCGAATCTTATCAAGCATCACGATTGCTGCCCATAATGCCGCTCCTGATTTGATGCCTCTACTTGTGTCTAAACAAGTCAACTTATCAATCCAATACGGCAATGCATTTGTATCTCCCTTTGCATATGCTACCTATGGATTCATTCTTTGTAGAGAGGTTGGAAACATTGAGGCTGGCTATGAGTTTGGACAGCTTGCTCTAAAGCTGTTGTCACAGTCGAAAACCCATCCGCTCAGAGCTGGAACATCGTTGTTCGTAAATCACTTCATCAACCACTGGAAAGAACATAGTAGAGAATCACTGGAGCCATTACTAGAAGCTTATCAAAGTGGATTGGAAACTGGGGATTTAGAGGCTGCCGCCCAATGCGCTCATACTTACTGCTTTCAACTCTATGTTAGCGGAGAGGAACTTGTGGAGGTTGAACGCAAGATGGCGACTTATTGTGAAGCAATCCGTCAAATCAAACAGGAAGAACCACTTATTTGGTCTCAAATATTTCATCAGGCTGTCTTAAATTTAATGGGATGCTCAATCGATCCAACCCGTCTCGTTGGCGAATCTTACAATGAAGAGAATGGATTGCCGCAACATCAAGCAGCAAACGATGGAACTCCAATCACTGTATATTTTAACAAACTTTTCCTATGTTATCTATTCTCTAAGTATGATCGAGCAGTTGAAAACTTAGTTTTAGCAGAGAATTATTTGTTTCTCGTTACAGCGTCGCTCGGCGAGCCTCCGTTCTACTTCTATGGCTCTTTGGCAAGACTCGCAATATATCCCCGAAGCAGCACTCAAGCACAGGAGAAAATCCTTGAAAAAGTTGCTCTTAGTCAGGAGAAAATGAAACGATGGGCACATTATGCACCTATGAATTATTTGCATAAATATCACTTGGTGCAAGCAGAGACAGCACGAGTGTTGGGTCAATTGCTTGAGGCAGAAGAGTTTTACGAGCAAGCGATTCAGGGAGCAAGGGAAAATGAATATATTCAGGAAGAAGCTTTAGCCTATGAATTAGCCGCTAAACATTATCTGGCGCGAGGTCGAGAGAAGTTCGCCCAAACTTATATGAAAGAAGCTCACTATTGCTATAAACGCTGGGGAGCAATGGCAAAGGTCAAAGATTTAGAAACTCACTATCCGCAGTTCTTTCCTCAGTTGTCGGATGTGGCTTCTACGCCAATCCGCACTACTTCTGGAAGCACCTTCAATCATTCAGACAGCACTTTCGACTTAGCAGCGGTAATGAAAGCAACTCAGGCGATTTCGAGTGAAATTGAACTGGAGCAGCTGCTTCGTTCCTTGATGCAGATTTTAATCGAGAATGCAGGCGCACAAACCGGATGTTTGATTTTAGAAAGCTCAGGAGTATGGGTGATTGAAGCTACTTGTGAACTCAATGATGATGAGAATGTCTGTACAACGCAGGTGCTGCAAGCGTTTCCAACGAAAAATCGCTTACCCGAATCAATTATTCAGTATGTGATCCGAATGCATGAAGCCGTTCTCTTAAATGATGCCACTCATGAAGGTAATTTCATTCATGACCCCTACATCCAGCAGAATCAACCTCAATCACTGCTCTGTTTGCCGCTGCTGAATCAGAGCAAGCTTGTTGGCATGTTGTATCTAGAAAATCAACTGACGGTTGGAGCTTTTACACCCGATCGAATACAAGTTCTGCACTTATTATCAACCCAGGTAGCCATTGCGATCGAAAATGCCAAACTTTATTCAAAACTCCGTGCCAGCGAAAGTCAAATGGCTCAATTCCTAGAAGCGGTTCCCGTAGGAATCGCTGTATTTGATGCAGTAGGTAGTCCTTACTACTTTAATCAACGGGCAATTCAGTTAGTAGGGAAAGGAAGTGATCCGTCCGTAACACTGGATCAAATTGCAGAGGCCTATCAACTTTATCTGGCCGGAACAGACCAACAATATCTAACTGAAAAACTGCCAGCCATTCAGGCGTTGAACGGTCAACGTACCACAGTTGATGATATGGAAATTCACCAAAATAACGCAACAATTCCAGTCGAAGTGTGGGGTACTCCCGTTTTTAATGAACAGGGCAAGGTGATATATGCGATCGTAGCCTTTCAAGACATTACAGAGCGCAAACAAACCGAGCAACTACTAACCGATTACAACCGCACTTTAGAACAAGAGGTTACAGCACGAACGACAGCGTTACAGGAAAACGAAATTGCACTACGCGATGCCTACGACGAGCTTCACTTACGAGAACAGGAATTACGGCTAATCACAGATATTCTGCCTGTTTGTATTGCTTATTTTGATGCTAATCAGCGTTATCGCTTTGTCAACTACACCTACGAAATTTGGTGTTGCTGTAGTCGAGACGAAATTTTGGGCAAGTCTATTCGTGAGTTTATAGGCGATGCAATGTATTCAAGGGTTGAACCCTATATGAATCAGGTATTGGCAGGACAAACGACTACCTTTGAAGCCGAAATGTCTTTACCATCAGGCAACAAATATATCAGTACAACTTTAATTCCCAACCTGAATGGTAAGGCTCAAGTTATCGGATTCTATGCTCTCAACACAGATATCAGCGATCGCAAACGTGCCGAAGCAGCCTCAATTTTAGAGGAACGTAACCGTATAGCGCGAGAAATTCATGATACTCTGGCGCAAGCCTTTACGGGGATTCTGGTTCACATGGGAACCGTTTCTCGATTGGTGATCACTAACCCCGACGCAATTCAAACCCATATTAATACTGTGCGAGATCTGGCTCGCAGCGGGCTGACAGAAGCTCGACGATCGGTTGCGGCACTCCGTCCCCAATCGCTAGAAGAGGGCAATCTCTGGACAGCGCTAGAACGATTTGTAGCGGCTCTGCAATCTTCAACTGAAACTAGCTTAGTTTGTGAGATTGTCGGCACGCCCTATGTACTACCTGCTGAAACTGAGAACAATCTTTTAAGAATTGCACAGGAAGCCTTTACAAACGCTATCAGGTATGCGAACGCGACCGAAATTCGGATTGAGTTAGTTTATGAATCGACGCAATGCTTCTTGCAAATTAGAGACAATGGGCAAGGATTTGAAGTCAACCCTACTATTCTCAATCGGGGGTTTGGTCTACTGGGGATGACCGAACGAGCCGAACGTATTGGGGCACAACTCTCGATCGAGAGCCAACTGAGGCAGGGAACCGAAGTGATCATATCTGTACATCGAGAGGCATCAGCATGAGTCAGCCTACAGCGATCCGCGTTTTGATTGTTGATGATCACACGATTGTCCGGCAAGGACTAGCCGCGATGATTGAAAATGAGCCGGATATGACGGTGGTGGGTCAAGCAGGCGATGGACAGGAAGCGATCGCCCTATATCGACAGATACAACCTGATGTCACCTTGATGGACTTGCAAATGCCGCAGATGAGTGGTGCGGATGCGACTCTAGCAATCTGTGCTGAATTTACCCATGCCCGCATGATCATACTGACTACCTATGATGGTGACGAAGATATTTATCGAGCGTTACGTGCCGGAGCCAAAGGTTATTTGCTCAAGGATGCCGAACCGGATGCTTTGCTTAGCGCTATTCAGATTGTTCACAGCGGGCAACAATATATCCCTTCTGAAGTTGCTGCCAAGTTAGTGAAACGGATGAATATTCCAGAATTGAGCGATCGCGAGCAACAGGTTATTCGTCAGATGGCGCTTGGCTTGAGCAACCATGATATTGGTGTGGCTTTGAATGTTACCGAGAGTACGGTCAAATTCCACATTAACCGAATTTTGAGCAAATTAGGTGTGAGCGATCGCACACAAGCAGTGATTACTGCACTAAAGCGGGGACTGGCTAAGTTGTGAAACCAGCGATGAGAACTGAACTTAAGTTCGGTTGAGGGCTCGTTGCAGGGATAGTGAGCAACTGTTGTTTCATGCCCTCAGTCACTCAACTTTGAGTTGGCGACAAAACTGCATTAATTTCATAGGCTAAAGGCATACAAATAACGGAGGCGACAGAAATCACAGACAGGAATCATGGCAATCTTTCGATGCCGTGAAAACCCCTTTTGCTAGTATGTCCGATGATCTGATGAATCAAAATAGTCATTCTAATCAACTCCTGGTTCTACCCTCACAACGTGATCACTATCAGGGAGTACTTAATGCCTCGATCGTACTTGTGGAGTATGGAAATTACCAATGCCCTCAGTGTAGAGAAGTGCACCAATTGATTCAGAAAATTCAGCAACATTTCAGTTCTGGGTTTCCTGAAGAGAATTGGCTCTGTGTCGTGTTTCGTCACTTTATCGATGAGCATTCAGCCTATCCTCAAGCTCAAAAAGCAGCAGAGGTAGCGGAAGCAGCAGCAGCACAATGTCAATTTTGGCAAATGCACGATATGCTGTTCACCCATCAAGAAGCCTTGGGCAACGGCTATCTTGTCGAGTATGCCAATCATCTAGGACTCGATGTTTGCCAGTTCCTGCAAGATCTATCTAAACCAGTACACGTCGATCGGATCAATCAAGATATTGAAGGTGGATTAGAAAGTGGAGTGACGACTGCCCCAGCTTTGTTTATCAATGGAATTCGATATCGCGATCGCTGGAACATTGCACAATTGATGGCAGCGATAATAGCTGCCAGTCATTAAGCCCTTTGATTCTCAATTGCCCAATCAAAAAACTGTTTATTACACAAGTATTCATCTTTTTCAGGTACACAGACACCGCTCCATGGACACCCCACAATTTAGGCAGAACTTTAAGATGCTACAAACTATCCCTCAATTCAGTGTTCAAGATCGTGCTAACAAAGCGGTGATGGAAGCAGTCACATCACACGTTCTACTGGTCGAAAATGACCGTCAACTTGCTCATCTCATCGCGCAGGAATTAGGCCTTGAGGGATATCAGGTTAGCGTAGAGGAGGATGGCATCAGTGGATTGCTAGCTGCTCGCCAAACTAACCCACAGTTGATTATTGTGGGCTGGACTCTTTCAGGAATCTCCTGCATGGAGTTCTGTCATCGGCTGCGCTCAACCTACAATGATGTACCCATCATTCTATTAACCCATGAGGGGCAAGTCTCTGAACGAGTCATGGGTCTAGACGCAGGTGCGAGTGATTGTCTTGGCAAACCCTTTGCTGTAGAAGAATTAATCGCTAGAGTTCGAGCGCACTTAAGACAAGGAGCAAAAGAAGCTTATCTTCTACAGTTTGAGCAGCTTGTTCTCAATCGAAAAGCGCGACAGGTTTACTATGGCAATCAGGAAATTGAACTGACGGTTAAAGAGTTTGATTTGCTGGAATATTTGATGCGGCATTCTAATCAAGTATTGACCCGTGTGCAAATTCTGAATGATGTCTGGGGTTACGAGAATTTCGCCAGTTCAAATGTCATCGAAGTCTACATCCGATACCTGCGAATTAAGTTAGAAGCACAAGGTGCAACACAATTAATTCACACAGTTCGGAGTGTTGGCTACGTGCTGAGAACCAGTGCTTACTAGCATCTAACCACTTTTTCTGGTTTAGATCAGTGCTTCTTCTTCACCTAAAACAGACAAGTGATTCAGCAGTATTTTAGGAATCGACCTTTAACTCAACCTATTGTCGTTCATACCTGACTCCATTCATCCATTACAGACAGCGCAGGAAAGTTTTATGACTCACTATGACTACATTGTGATTGGTGCAGGATCGGCAGGTTGCGTTGTCGCCAACCGTCTGACTGAAGACAGTGACACAACCGTGTTACTCCTCGAAGCAGGTAACCCAGATACGAAACCAGAAATTCAGATCCCAGCAGAATGCCTCAGTCTACTAGGCTCTGAGGTGGACTGGGGCTATTTCTCTGAACCAGAACCTTACCTAAATAACCGCAAAATCTTTTGTCCCCGTGGCAAAGTCCTGGGAGGCAGCAGTTCGATTAATATCATGATTTATCTGCGGGGCAATCCTCACGATTATAACCACTGGCAGTCATTGGGGAATCCGGGTTGGAGTTACCAAGATGTTTTACCCTACTTCAAGAAATCGGAGCACCAGCAGCGAGGCGCGTCCGAGTTTCATGGGGTCGATGGAGAGTTGAGCGTGACTGATCACATTGCGCCTGCTGTGGTATCTCAATGCTTTATAGACGCAGCAGTGGCATTAGGTTATGACCACAATCCCGATTCCAATGCAATGCAGCAAGAAGGAGCAGGACTCTATCAATTGACCATCAAGGATGGGAAGCGACACAGTACCGCTGCTGCCTTCCTTCTGCCCATTCTCCAGCGTCCCAATTTAACTGTAATGACAGGAGCGTTGGTCACTCGCTTGTTATTTGAGGACACCCACGCTGTTGGAGTGGAATACTTGCACGAAGGCACACTGCACCAAGTTAGGGTCAACCAGGAAGTGATTTTAAGTGCGGGCACGTTCGATTCGCCCAAGCTGCTGCTGCTTTCCGGCATTGGGGATGCAGAGCAATTACAAGCCTTGGGAATTCCGGTAGTGGCTGATTTGCCGGGTGTGGGTCAAAACCTCCAAGACCACCCTGTCGTGTCTGTGGCACACGAGGCAACTCAGGATTTACACACGGCAAGCACCAGTAGTATCGCCGAAGCTGGCTTGTTTTTACATACTGAAGGTAATCTAAATGCTGCGCCAGATTTACAGTTTCTCTTCGGTCCCGTTGTGTTGGCACCACCCGGTTACGCCCACTCTGGTTTAGGCTTCACAAGTTTCGTTTGTTTGACTCATCCCCAAAACATTGGCAGTGTCAGTTTGCGTTCCCCCGACCCCAAAGACGCACCGATGTTTAGGATGAACTATCTTCAAAGTGAAGCTGATGTACAAAAGCTAGTAACAGGAATTAAATTACTCCGCCACTTGTTCAATGCCAGTGCTTTGGATGAGTTTCGCGGTAAGGAAATCGCTCCGGGTGCTGACAAGCAGAGTGATGTAGCGCTAGACGCTTACGTCCGGGAAACTTGCAGTACGGTGTGGCATCCGGTCGGCACTTGCAAAATGGGCACTGACCCAATGGCGGTGGTAGATCCTGAACTACGAGTACATGGAATTGATGGTTTGCGTGTTGTGGATGCCTCCATCATGCCAACGATCACGACAGGCAATACGAACGCACCGACCATCATGATTGGCGAAAAAGCAGCCGACTTGATTAAAGCCGCAGATCGCGCTTCACAGCAAGTACTTTCTGCAATAAGAGCAATCTCATGACACAACCTCTCTGGCTTTTTGGCACTCACCTCAATATCGTTGCTGATCACACTACGACCGGAGGTCAGTACGATCTAATCGAGGGCTACTTCCCCCCTGGCACCCAGACTCCTCCCCATCGCCACACGCGCTATTCTGAACAACTCTATGTGCTGGAAGGAGAGTTCACGGTCTGGGCAGGTGAGAACAAGGTTGTGCTAAGCCCTGGTGAAAGCTACCTAATTTCTCCAAGTACCTCCCACGTTGTCGCTGTGCTCAGCGATCAGCCAGCTCGCGGTTTGGTCGTTGCTGCGCCCAGTGCCTTTGCTCGGCTGATTGCAGCAGTGGGAACGGTGGATGAGACAGAACCACCGGACATGGCGCTGTTTGAGCGTATTTCTACCGAAATTGGCGACGAACTTCTGGGTGCGCCCGGAGATCTACCCTCCACATGATGTTATGAACACATACCAATCCTGTTAATTTCAGTCCAAGCATGCACAACCAACCAATTTGCAAAAAAGGAGGCTCTAATGCCTTACCCTACCGTCGGGACAGAAAACTCTGGAAGCATTGATGTTTACTATGAAGTTCAGTGTAGTCCAAGACTTCGGAGCTAAAGATGAAACTCATCTCTGTCAATGTAGGACTTCCGCGTGAAGTGACCTGGAAAAGTAAAACAGTCAGCACTGGGATCTTCAAACAGCCAGTCAACGAACGGGTGTTGGTGCGATCGCTCAATTTAGACGGTGATGGACAGGCTGATCTCTCAGTTCATGGTGGATTAGACAAAGCAATCTATGTCTACCCATTTGAGCATTATGATTACTGGCGAGGTGAATTGTCTGACACAGAGCTAACACCCGGCATCTTTGGTGAAAATTTCACGACCACTGGGTTGAGGGAAGAAGATGTGAACATTGGCGATCGCTTTCACATCGGCACGGTAACGTTGATGGTGACTCAGCCTCGTCTACCCTGCTACAAACTGGGGATTCGGTTTGGTCGAGCTGATATGGTTAAACGATTTCTCTCCAGCCGCCGTACCGGATTCTACTTTCGTGTTTTGCAAGAGGGCGAAGTCGGAGCCGGAGACACTCTAAAGTTGGTGAGCCGGGATGGTAACAATATCACTGTTGCCGATATCACTCAACTTTATGTTCGTGAGCAGGACAATCCAGATTTACGTCACCGCGCGGCTCAACTTGAAGCCTTACCCAAAAGTTGGCGCGACTATTTCCAGCAGTAACATGGTTCCATATCAATTGACCGTGGGATAGAGATGATAACAGGACTATGCATCATCACTAACAATTGTCACACCACAACACCACCTATAACAAGGAGTAAAGTTATGACCACATTCCACACGATATCGATTGATGGTTTAGATATCTTCTACCGAGAAGCTGGTTCCCGTAGTAATCCAACAATTCTGCTGCTGCACGGGTTCCCGACCTCATCCCACATGTTCCGCAATCTGATGCCTGGGCTTGCTGACCGCTTCCATCTAGTTGCACTCGATTATCCTGGCTACGGCAATAGTTCGATGCCAACGGTGGATGAGTTTGATTACACGTTTGATCGCCTAGCCGAGATTGTGGGGAAATTCATTACCGCGATCGATCTCAAGCAGTACAGCCTTTACGTAATGGATTATGGTGCTCCGATTGGCTATCGGATTGCAGCTAAATATCCAGAACGAGTGGAAACGTTGATTGTCCAAAATGGGAATGCCTACGAGGAAGGTCTAGGTGAATTCTGGAACCCGATCAAGGCGTACTGGCAAGACCGTTCTCCTGAGAATGCGGATCAACTCAGGCCCTTTTTCATACTGGAAACAACAAAGTGGCAATACACTAACGGAGTTCGCAATCCTGAAATGATCAGCCCTGACAACTGGAATATAGATCAACTCTTCCTCGATCGCCCCGGAAATGTTGAGATTCAACTGGCGCTGTTTTATAGCTATGGTACAAATCCACCGCTATACCCGCAATGGCAAGAGTACTTTCGCAACCATCAACCCCCCACGCTAATTGTTTGGGGTAAGAACGACTACATCTTTCCTACTGAAGGGGCTTATCCCTACCAGCGCGATCTGAAAGATGTTGAGTTCCATCTCCTCGATACCGGTCACTTTGCGCTGGAAGAAGAGGGGGAGGCGATCGCCAACCACATTCGTCAATTTCTCAAGCCACGACTGCAACCCACCCCTGCCTGATGAGTGCGAATGATGACAGCAAATAAGGACATCATGACAACTCAAACTGTATCCATTCCAGCCTTGCCCGGGGGCAGTTTTAATGCCTATCTAGCAGCACCCAGCAGTCAGCCTCGTGCAGGGATTGTGCTGATTCAAGAAGTTCTGGGGGTCAATAAAAATATGCGGCAGACTGCCGATGATTTTGCCAATGCAGGCTATTTGGTACTGGTGCCAGATTTATATTGGCGACTGGAACCTAATGTGCAACTTGATCCTGAAGATAAGAAGCAGTGGGCTAGAGCCTTTGAGCTACTCCAAGCGTTTGATGTGGATAGCGGCGTAGAAGACCTGAAGGCAACCCTGTCTGTTCTGCGGCAATATCCCAGCAGCACAGGCAAGGTCGGCAGTGTGGGCTTTTGTTTGGGCGGCAAACTGGCATATTTCATGGCAGCCCGTACCGATGCGGATGCCAACGTCAGTTACTACGGGGTTGACATTGACAAGAATTTAGCAGAGGCGACCAAGATTCAGAAACCGCTGATCTTGCACATGGCTGAAAATGACGAGTACGTGTCACCAAGTGCTCAAACGATTATTCAGCAAGGACTGAAAGACAACCCCCTGGTCACAATCTATCGCTATGAAGGAGTCAGTCACGGGTTTAGTCGCGTAGGCAGTTCCGCTTATCGCAAAGAAGCCGCAGAATTGGCGGGCGATCGCACGTTGGCGTTTTTAGATCAGCATTTAGGGTAGCGGGCTTAAATGCAATTGGATGCACAAACAGCTATCAACTTCAACAAGTGTGAGGTAAAAGATGACGAAGGTTCTAACTGTTCATGCAACAGATTACGACAACACCCAAAAGATGGCAGAAGTGGGAGCTTCTGATGTGACATCGGACATTGCAAGTTAAGGATAAGTCCTCATGTTTTCGCACCTTGTTGCGGACGACTCTTTCAAACTCAACAATTACAGGAATCATCATGAAAAAACTAGAAGGAAAAGTTGCGCTTGTCACAGGTGGCACCAGCGGCATCGGTCTTGCTACAGCCAAGCGCTTTGTTGCTGAAGGTGCTTACGTCTTCATCACAGGTCGTCGCCAACCTGAACTGGATGCTGCTGTGGAAGAGATTGGTAAAAACGTCACGGGTGTCCAGAGTGATGCCTCCCAGATGTCCGATCTCGATCGCCTCTTCGCCACAATTGAACAAGAGCAAGGACACCTTGATGTGGTCTTCGCCAATGCTGGCGGTGGAGAACTCGCCCCACTCGGCGAAATCACCGAACAACACTTTGACAAAACCTTCAATACTAACGTCAAAGGTTTGCTGTTCACTGTGCAGAAAGCACTGCCTCTTTTGCCAGAAGGCGCTTCTATTATTCTAAACGCCTCGACTACTACTACTATGGGTACCCCAGCCCTTAGTGTTTACAGCGCCACCAAAGCCGCCGTGCGATCGTTTGCCCGCAATTGGATACTCGACCTCAAAGAGCGCAAGATTCGGGTTAACGCCATCAGCCCTGGTGTGGTGCCAACTCCAGGCTATAACTTGATGGGACTGAGTGATGAGCAGGTACAGGAATTTGTGGACAGCCAAGCTGTCACCATTCCATTGGGAAGAGTCGGTACGCCCGATGAGATTGCCAAGGCTGTTGTTTTTCTCGCGTCAAACGACAGCAGCTTTGTAAATGGCATTGAATTATTTGTCGATGGCGGCATGGCGCAAATTTAAAGCGGATTCAAAAGTGATCACAACGCTTCAACGGGCTATTGCTCGATCGGCGATCTATCGTCACAAACAAAACAGGACATCAAGTTAATGTTCAATCCATTCAACTTAGGAGCTATATGAGCACAATTACAACCAAAGACGGTACGCAAATCTATTACAAAGATTGGGGTACAGGACAACCCGTTGTCTTTAGCCACGGCTGGCCACTCAGCGCCGATGCCTGGGAATCACAGATGTTCTTTCTTGCTTCGCACGGCTACCGCTGCATCGCGCACGATCGTCGCGGTCACGGACGCTCAAGCCAACCGTGGAACGGCAACGACATGGACACCTACGCCGACGACTTGGCGGAACTTTTTGAGGCATTGGATTTGAACGATACAGTGATGATTGGTCACTCTACGGGTGGCGGCGAAGTGGCACGCTTCATTGGACGGCATGGAACAGCCCGTGTTACCAAAGCAGTGCTAATGGGCGCAGTGCCACCGATCATGCTCAAAACGGAGGCAAATCCGGGTGGGCTACCTATTGAAGTCTTTGACGGCTTTCGAGAGGCGTTTTTGGCAGACCGATCGCAGTTCTTTCTAGATGTGGCAAGTGGTCCGTTCTTCGGCTTCAATCGACCAGGTGCTAAAGCTTCTCAAGGGATGATCTATTCGTGGTTGATGCAGGGCATGATGTCCGGTCATAAGAACGGATATGACTGCATTAAAGCGTTTTCGGAAACAGATTTCACCGAGGATTTGAAAAAGTTTGACGTACCGACACTGATCATCCACGGCGATGATGATCAGATTGTGCCGATCGGTGCTTCTGCCCTCTTATCTGCAAAGCTTGTCAAAGATTCAACTTTGAAAATTTATCCCGGCGGCTCGCATAGCCTGGGCGACACTAGCAGGGAACAGCTCAATGCCGACCTGCTGGCATTCATCAAGTCCTAACACTAAAGCGTTTAGGTAAGACATTACTTCAACAATCCAGATGGATTGTTCTCGTGTTAATCGCACTTGTGATGGACAAGTCCTTTAAGCTCTAACCCCCATAGAATTTAGAACGATGAAGAAACTAGATGGAAAAATTGCAGTCGTCACAGGTGCGTCTAAAGGTATCGGTGCCTCGATCGCCAAACATTTAGCAGCCGAGGGTGCAGCCGTAGTCGTCAACTACGCATCGAGTAAAGAAGGAGCCGATCGCGTTGTTGAAGAGATTACTAGCACAGGGGGGAAGACGGGAAATTCGCTGCTGCCAAAGGCGATCGCTATACAAGCAGATGTTTCTAAAAGGGCAGAGGTCGAACGTCTTTTTACCCAGACGCAACAGGTATTCGGCAAGCTTGACATCCTGGTCAACAATGCCGGAATTTATGAAGATGTTTCACTCGAAGACATCACGGAAGAACACTTCCACAAGCACTTCGATCTTAATGTGTTGGGATTACTTCTCACCACTCAACAAGGTGTAAAGCACTTTGGCTCGGAGGGCGGCAGCATTATCAATATCAGTTCGATCGTCAGCACCCTTGCGCCTGCTACTAGCTCAGTCTATAGTGCCACCAAAGCAGCAGTCGACGCCGTAACAAAGTCGTTAGCCAAAGAGCTAGGTCCACGCAACATCCGCGTCAATTCCATCAATCCTGGTGTAGTAGAAACGGAAGGCACGCACACAGCGGGAATTGCTCTTGGTAATTTCCGCAAACAGGTTGAAGCACAAACTCCGCTGGGTCGTATTGGACAGCCGCAAGACATCGGACCTGCGGCTGTCTTTTTCGCGTCTGCGGATTCAGCCTGGATCACGGGCGAGACGCTGCACATTTCGGGTGGTCTTCGTTAACTCGGCTCAAACTGCTTTTGAAGTAATTCAGTTGGTAAGAGAAATATCCTCACTAGGAGAAACGCATGAGCAAATACATCATTGTGAATACCCAGGATGAAAATTTTTAGACCTACGTGGCGCGTCTGGACATCCTACCAGAGCCATCCTTACGACCCAGAAAATCTTTAGTGTCGACACTTACTGAGTGAAGGGCATTGTACCCGATTGAATCGGTGTGAAAACTGTCCTTTCGCCACCTAATAAGATAAACAAACTCAAAGGAGATCACAACATGAACATGCTTACCTTCAGAAAGAGTATCCGCCTGCTTCTGATCGTTGCACTCTTTTTAGGAACCACTATCATCACTTCTCTAGGAGCGATTATAAATACTGCAAGCGCACAAGACAGCAAGCCCACCATCGTCCTCGTCCACGGCGCGTTTGCCGAGTCTTCCAGTTGGAACGGCGTCTTGACCAGGTTGATTGCGAAAGGGTATCCGACGATCGCCGCCGCCAATCCCTTGCGCGGAGTCAAGAGCGACGCGGGCTATGTCGCCAGCATCCTTAAGGGTATCGAGGGTCCCATCGTGCTGGTTGGGCACTCCTACGGAGGTGCAGTAATCACCAATGCAGTCAATGGCAACAAGAACGTAAAGGCACTGGTCTACGTTGCTGGTTTCGCTCCCAATACGGGCGAGACCGCCGTTGAACTCTCAGGTCGGTATCCGGGCAGCACGCTCGGACCGACACTCGCGCCGCCGATCGCGCTGTCCGATAGCGGCAAGGATCTCTACATCCGGCAGGACAAGTTCCACGCGCAGTTTGCCGCCGATGTGCCTGTCGCCGAGACGAAGCTGATGGCCACCACCCAACGACCGATCACGGAAGCTGCGCTGAACGAAGCCTCCGGTGCGCCTGCATGGAAAGCCACCCCGTCCTGGTTCATCTATGGCGATCGTGACTTAAATATTCCCGCGGTGGTGCAATCGTTTATGGCAAAGCGCGCCAACTCCAAGGAGACGATCGTCGTGAAGGGCGCGTCACATGTAGTGATGGTTTCCCATCCAGAAGCCGTTGCCAAAATCATTGAGCATGCCGCAGCCAATAACTAGAGAAGCATAAACACATCGCGGGTGTATCAAACTTGTCTTTTTGCAACTGTAACGTGAAATTAACAGACCAGAAAAAAATGAACATCAACAAGAATGACACCGCAGTAGTCGTTATCGATCCACAAAATGATGTTTTGAACGAAACAGGAGCCTCCTGGGGTTTAGTGAGCGACAGTGTTAGGGAAAACAAGACCATCGAGAATATCGAGCGAGTCTTCAAAACTGCAAAACAAACTGGCTTTGAGGTGTTCATCTCCCCCCACTATTACTACCCCACCGACTATGGCTGGAGCTTTGCCGGAACCGTAGAGCGAATGATGTTGGAGTCTAAAGAGTTCGATCGCAAGGGTGCGTTGAGCCTTGACGGTTTCTTAGGCTCGGGTGCGGACTGGCTCGATCGCTACAAGCCCTTTATAGAGGATGGAAAAACGATCGTCGTCAGTCCCCACAAGGTGTATGGACCACAGAGCAATGACCTCGTTTTGCAACTGCGTAAGCGCAACTTCAGCAAAGTGGTTCTCCTTGGAATGCTAGCCAACATCTGTGTTGAAGCTCACCTGCGTGACTTAATCGAACAAGGATTTGAGGTGCTCGTCGTCAAAGACGCAACCGCTGCCCCTCAGCATCCAGAACTGGGCGACGGCTACAAGGCGGCACTAATCAACTTTGGGTATATCGCCAACGCAGTTCTGTCTACAGATGAAATTGTAAAAGCCATGCAGTAGCCCCAAACTCAAGGTTGTAGATCGGGTAGAGGTACGAAATCTAACCCCTAAACACTTAATGGTAACCATGTTGCTAAAGAGCAGTATTTGAAACAAATATGCCAAAAACCATTCTGATTACGGGAACCTCCTCTGGGCTGGGCAAAGCCACTGCACGTTTTTTTGCCCACGAAGGCTGGAATGTTGTAGCTACAATGCGGCAAACTGAGAAAGAACAAGAACTTGTTCAACTCCCCAACGTACTTGTCACGCGATTGGACGTTCAAGATCGCGTGAGCATCACCAAAGCAATCGAGGCTGCGATCGACCGCTTTGGGCAAATCGACGCTTTGGTCAACAATGCTGGCTTTGGGCTTTTCGGGTTGTTTGAGGCAACGCCGCCCGAAAAAGTAGCGGAGCAGTTCAACGTCAATGTCTTTGGAGTCATGGATACTATACGTGCGGTTTTGCCGCATTTCCGGCGAAACAAAGCTGGCTTGATCCTCAATATAAGCTCAGGAGCGGGCATAGTTACACTGCCGATGCTTTCCCTA
The DNA here is from genome assembly GCA_019359175.1 of Phormidium tanganyikae FI6-MK23. Taxonomy (GTDB): domain Bacteria; phylum Cyanobacteriota; class Cyanobacteriia; order Leptolyngbyales; family Leptolyngbyaceae; genus Leptolyngbya; species Leptolyngbya tanganyikae. The sequence continues at coordinate 2,353 of JAHHHU010000049.1, read as the reverse complement.
TATTGCGCTAGCAAGTTCGCCCTCGAAGGCTTCAGCGAAGCCCTTTCCTACGAGCTGACCTCGCAAAATATTGTCGTGAAGATCATTGAGCCTGGTGGCATCGCAAATACGAAGTTCGAGCAACGTATTGGCAGCGAGGCTGTAGAGAATAGTGCAATTCCTGACTACGATTGCTTTGTCGCTCACACCAACGCTGTCTTTGAAAGTCTCCGCAACGTGCGCCAAGCTACAGAGGAGGACGTTGCGAAGGTAATCTACCAGGCAGCAACCGATGGCACAAATCGTTTGCGCTATGTGGCAACGGAGGACATCAAACCGATGGTGAAGGCACGACGGGAAACCTCAGAGGATGAGTATACTGCCTTCATGCAGATTCACTTTGGTGCCAAATGACCACTCACGTTAGGTAGTGTAAGTATGGATTCTGAGTACTACGATGACATTATTATTGGTGGCGGCAAAGCAGGTAAAACACTTGCACCAGCGCTAGTTGCTGACGGACGGAAAACTGCTCTGGTGGAACGCAGCTTAACTATGATTGGTGGCACTTGCATCAATGTTGCCTGCATTCCCACCAAAACAATGGTAGCGAGTGCTCATGTTGCAAATACAGTGCGAAATAGTGCTACGTATGGAGTTAAAACCGATGCACTTACCGTTAATTTAGCCGCTGTAATTCAACGCAAACGGACGGTTGTCCAATCCATGCGTGACATGAATTTGCACAACCTAGAAACTGCTTTAGGACACAACCTGATCATTGGAACAGGACAATTCGTTGCGCCCAAAACAATCGAAGTGACAACCGTCGAAGGTAAAACCCAGCACCTCACCGCAGAACGCTTCTTTATCAATACAGGTACAAGACCGTCAATTCCATCGGTGTCGGGACTCAAAGAAACTGGCTTCTTGACCAATGAGTCGATTATGGAGCTAGAACACCTGCCAGAACATCTGATTGTTCTTGGTAGCGGCTACATTGGCTTGGAGTTTGCTCAGATGTTTCGGCGCTTTGGCTCTCGCATTACTGTAATTGGGCAAAGTGAGCAAATTCTGTCTAATCAAGATTCTGATATCGCTAATGCCGTTCAAACACTTTTAGAACGAGATGGCATTAAATTCTTGCTAAAGGCAAAGGTGTTAAGAGTCAATCGCACGGGTCATGCAACTGAACTACAAATTCAAGTTGCTGATCGAACAATCACTCTTCAGGGATCGCATTTGCTTGTTGCTGTTGGTCGTGCGCCCAACACTGAGGATCTCAATTTAGCCGCTGCTGGTATAGCAACCGACGAGCGTGGATTTGTTGTAGTCAACGATCGCCTGGAGACAAACGTACCAAACGTTTGGGCGCTAGGTGATATCAATGGCGGTCCGCAATACACTCACGTATCGCTCGACGATTATCGAATTGTCAAAGCAAATCTGATTGATGGCAGCAGCCGCAGCACACGCGATCGCTTGGTTCCATCCTGTCTGTTCATTGATCCGGAACTGGCTCATGTGGGTTTGACTGAAGCCGAAGCACGGCAACAAGGATATGCCATTCGAGTTGCTAGATTAGATGCCTCAGCCATTCCCAGAGCAAAAACACTGGGTCAAACTGATGGAATAATGAAGGCAATTGTTGATACCAAGACAGGACGCATTCTCGGTTGCTCACTCTTGTGTCACGAAGCGGGTGAAGTGATTTCAACCGTGCAAATAGTGATGCAGGCTCAGATGCCTTACACCGTCCTAAGCGATGGTGTGTTAACTCATCCCACCATGACTGAAGGGTTAAATATGTTGTTCTTGAGGCTGTGAGATAGCAAGTGCAAACATTAAAGCTGCCTAATATTCATCAGTAGCCCGGACAATTTTTAGGAGAGGGAAACGACAAGAAAGCTAGCGCTCCATTAAGGTGCTGTACAAAGCCGATTCTCACGACCACTTCATCCAGATGCCATTTATCCGTGAGGTAAGGACGTTTGCGACGAAGCTGATTAACGTACTGCTGCCCGAATTTCTGGCACCATTCCCGAATCGTTTCATCCGTCACCTCGATTCCCCGATAGAGCATCATCTTCTCGATATCCCGGTAGCTTAAAGGGAACGTGTCGTAGAGCCAGACACAGTGGCTAATAATTTCGCGGGGGAATCGATGACGGGAGTACATGGGTCAGGAATCGTGGACGGAGTGGAATCAGGACGATTATTCTACCTTTGGGTCAAGTTGACAATACCTATCTTGGATATCTTGCTACAACGGCATCGGGATACCAAGGCAGCAGAGCGGTTTTTTCGTAAACTGCTGAAGAAACAAACCTTCGTGCCACGGGTGATTGTCACCGACAAACTTAAGAGTTACGAA
>JAHHHU010000048.1 GCA_019359175.1 Phormidium tanganyikae FI6-MK23 | reverse complement strand
TGAAAGCACAAGGGAAGAGCAGGATGCCAGACCAGCCGACGAAGACGAATCTGTCACGTTTGAGCCAGTCGTCGAGGGCATCGAATACGCCTCTCTGCGCTGGCGCGCGACCTACTGCGATGGTCATTATATAAATCTCCAGATGAGTACGGGATTCAAAATAAAACTCTGGCTTTCAGATGATTATGAGCAGAGTTTACTTTTTGTTACCTATGCACTCGATTATAAGGAGAGTTCTCCTAAAATTTCCAGTCTTTTCTTAATAAATCTTAAAAATACTGAAATTCTTTCAAATCGATCCCCATCCGACAAAATAGGGAAGCAAGCCGTTTCTGCGGATATTTGCGATACTGAGAATTGGCAGTTTGTACGATCGACATTATGTTTATTTTGGAATTGACGCTGAAAGGAAATCCCCTGAGCCTTTCAATCCAGCGCAAATCGGCTGAAGAAGCAGAATCGACCTATCAGGAGATTTTGGGGGCGATGAAGTCGGGGAATAATCCGCTGTTGGAATTGACCTGCGATCGACAACCGGATAAAAAGATTGCCGTGTTCGCGGATAACTTAGCGGCATTGCAGGTTTATGAGAAATCGAGTGCGAATGCGTCTGGCAGACCCGCAGGTTTCTCGTTTGCAACGGCTGAATAGGTTGATATGACTTTAGACGCGCCCATCCCGCAGCAACTTTCGGCAATTCAAGCGATCGACCTGAGTTTTGGCTGGTCGGAGTACAAGGCGATTTTGCAGTCTTGCACTTTAGAAGTGCCGAAGGGCGAATTTTGGATGCTGTTGGGCGCGAATGGAAGCGGGAAGTCTACGCTGCTGAGACTTCTGGCAGGATTGCTACAACCGACTGGAGGAGAAATTCACATCTCGCCGCCAGTCGGTTTTGTGTTTCAAAATCCGGATCATCAATTGGTCATGCCGACGGTGGGGGCAGATGTGGCGTTTGGATTGGTGCAGGAAGGATTGGCGATTCCAGAAATTCGGCAGCGGGTGGAAGAGTCGCTCTCTGCTGTGAGTTTGGCGGCGTTTCAGCGTCGTCCAATTTATGCGCTGAGTGGGGGACAGAAACAGCGGGTGGCGATCGCGGGTGCGATCGCGCGTCATTGCGATGTCCTTTTATTGGATGAGCCGACCGCACTGCTTGATCCAGATAGCCAGTTGGAGTTGGTGGCTCAGGTTCAGACTCTGGTGAAGAAGCGGGGCATTACGGCGCTTTGGGTGACGCATCGGTTAGAAGAATTGGAATATTGTGACGGGGCGTTTTTGTTGGAAGAGGGGAAGGTTGTCGATCGGGGAGATCCTGAACGCTTGAAACAGAGGTTAATGCAGACAGAAGAGGTTGAAAATTAGAGTCTAAATGGAGAGGAACTCTAGTTTATGAGGCAATCGCAATGCTTCAGTTACGCAAAAGTCACCCAATGAATGCAGAAGAAAGAGAGCATCTTGTAAGAACATGGATTGAACATCATCGAAGAAGGCGCGAACAAGGTGAACCACCCGAAGATACTTTTTGGTCATGGGAAAAGTTAGATGATGCCGTCCGCCGCCAACCTGACTTAGCTTGGGAGTTAATTCTCCAAATTCTTGAAACTGACCAATCGAGCGTAACACTAGAAAATCTGGCTGCTGGACATCTGGAGGATCTTTTTGTTAGGCATGGTGATAGTTACATTGAGCGCATTGAGAACCAAGCGGAGTGCGATTCTACGTTCAACTTACTTTTGGGCGGCGTATGGAAGAACGCAATGAGTGATGATGTGTGGAATGGAGTGCGGAAGATAAGAGGAGAGATATGGTAGCTATTTCCTGCTGCTCAATGATTTCCCTACACGCTGGCTATTCTCTGAAGGGATTCGGAGGATGATGTCGATCGCGTCGATTAATCAAAGCAACGATCGCGCCCGTATCAAGAATCACCTGCTGTCTCATCCTCGCCATATCCTTTCATGTAATCCGGGTTAGTTGATAAATCGCTTGCTCCTTCCCCTCGACCTATGTACTCTCTCGCAACATCAAAGAACGATCGAGGAGATTCAGAAGTATCCGGAGTTGAGGACTTCTTGCTTTGCAAATTTACAGCGAAGTCAAGAACCATTTTCTGATCTTCTAGAGAAAGTGCCTGCAAGGTGTCTAAGACTTGCTGCGGAATTGAGACTGACATAAGTGGCGACTGTGTAGAAAACTTGTGTCCTTAGTTTACCGAAGTCGATTTCAAATCTTCAGGGCTGAAGAAATCTGTTTTATAGAGGCGATCGCTCATCTTCTAAACAAGCGCGATCGATACCAAATCAAATTAAGAAAATGCAATATTATGGAAATGTGAAGTATATCAATCTTTGCAATGTCCTTTCAGCGTTGAGTGATGCCACGTTCCGCACCACAAGCACTTCTATTGGTGGACGGCTATAACATAGTCGGAGCTTGGCATGAGCTGAAACTGGTTCGCGATCGAGACGGTTTGGAAGAATCACGACGAAAATTAGTCGAGACGCTAATCGGATTTAGCGCCTATCAGAATTTTGAAACTCATGTGGTGTTTGACGCGCAATATCGGGATTGTCCAACGAATCGCGAGGAAATTACCAAGCATTTATATGTGTGCTACACCGATTTTGGACAGACTGCCGATACGTATATCGAGAGAACTTGCGCGGATTTTCGGCATGACATTCGCAAGTTTAAGCAGCGGTTGATCGTGGCGACTAGCGATCGCGCTCAACAATTAACGGTAGTCGGATACGGCGCGGAGTGGATGTCAGCGGAAAAGTTGGCGAATGAAGTTGAATTTGCGGCGCGGCGAGTTCAGAACAAATTGAAATCTAAGCAAAAATCAGCAGGACGAATGCTAATTCACTCGCTTGATCCTGATGCACAAAAGCGATTGACCGATTTGCGATTCGGCAAAGAGAAACCCGATTGAAATTCTGTCCCCGTTGCCCTGTAAGATTTTCGATACGAAACTATCGGGCAATCCATATGAAGCGCAGAGCTTTTGTGAGTGGAGCAGCGATCGCAGCAGGCAGCACGCTCACCGCTTGTACGATTCGCAAACGAGGAGTGGCAACGGCGGGAACGGCTTTACCGTCTGTTCGCTGGCGGATGGCAACCAGTTGGCCCAAATCGCTGGAGACAATTTTTGGCGGAGCGCAAACTGTTTGTCAGCGCATTGCTGAAATGACGGATGGACGATTCGTCATTCAACCGTTTGCAGCAGGAGAGATTGTTCCAGGATTGCAAGTCTTAGATGCGGTACAGAATGGCACGGTGGAGTGTGGACATACCGCGAGTTACTACTATACGGGCAAAAATCCGGCGTTGGCGTTTGGATGTGCGGTTCCGTTTGGGCTGAATGCTCAACAGCAAAATGCTTGGCTGTATCACGGAGGCGGACTCGATGCGATGCAGAAGTTGTATTCGGATTTCGGAATTATCAACTTTCCGGCGGGAAATACTGGGGTGCAGATGGGCGGCTGGTTTAAGCGTCGGGTGAACTCGATCGAGGATCTCAAAGGCTTAAAGATGCGGATTCCCGGACTGGGTGGCGAAGTGATGTCGCGATTGGGCGTAAATGTGCAAGTGCTTCCGGGCGGTGAGATTTATTTAGCATTGGATCGAGGCGCGATCGATGCCGCAGAATGGGTCGGCCCTTACGATGATGAAAAGCTGGGGCTACACAAGGCCGCAAAATTTTACTATTACCCTGGCTGGTGGGAACCGGGCCCAACCTTGGAAACGCAAATTAATTTAACTGCGTGGCGGAAGTTACCAAAAGAGTATCAGGAAGTGTTCAAAACCGCAGCTTTCGAGGCGAACGTGAATATGTTGGCGCAGTATGATTCGCTGAATCGAGAAGCGATCGCTAGACTCATCGCAGGCGGAACACAACTCACTCCCTACAGCAAAGAGATTTTGCAGGCAGCACAAAAGGCTTCTTTTGAACTGTACGAATCGAATGCGGCAAAGAGCAATACGTTTAAGCAGGTGTATGGACAGTGGAAGCAGTTCCGCGATCAGGTTTATCAGTGGAACAAAATCAATGAGTTGAGCTTTTCGGATTTCTCGCTAGGATCTGGAAGTTGAGATAGTGTTAATGCCCAATAGATATCAATGCTCATAGTAGATCTGAGCGCCATTAGTAAGATTTCTCAGCTTATCTTAAAAAATCTTCTTACTTGTTTTCACAACGCAGTTTTAGATTGCTTTAATCAGCTTATCAAGTGTAATTCTGGTATCCATGGCATCAATCCGAGAGACGTATAATTCCGTATGCCTATTCACATGAACTAGGTTTCGATAACCTCGCACTGTGGTCATTATAGATTCAGTATGTGTATCAATTACGCCTTGTTGGTTTGCAGCAGTGATCAGATCTTTGAAGGATTTATTTTGTCCCAATTTTGCAAATAGAATTCCTTCAAATACTGCTCCACACATAAGCATAAAAGACATCCAAGAAGCGTTCTCAAATGCGATTTCTGCTTCACGATAAAAGTCTCCTAACCGCTCTTGCAGAGAAGAGTTAGTAACAAAAGGAAAGAGCAGTTTATAGTCGCGGATACCGTGGTAGTGAATGACCAATTTACAGTCCATCCCGTCTAAACTATATCCTGGTTGGACAGTCAATTTATCATTTTGAATTAAATCCTCCTTGTCTGGGAAACAAGATAAAGCTCCGAATTGAAGGGTAAAATATTCAATTGCAAAAGCTGACAGGGTTGGAATAGTGAACTCGTAAATATGAACATCATGAGATGGTTTTTTGTAGTTACAAGTCGATGCTGTGGTATCAAGCTCAAAGATTGTTGACTTCATTGCTACTCAAAAAATTATTAGAGAAATTAGGCTGCAGTTATCCTTCTACTTTCATAACCGAGGAGTTTCATCGCTATGATGTCCCAAAAATCTCTCACCATTAGAATGAATCATGTGCTCAGGCTGATCTGCGACCCAAACTTCAGTTTCCCAAGAAATTTCAGCGAGATACCGAGTCATTTCCTTACGGCTTGGGAAAGCAGTCACAAATACTAATTCCTTACGACTCGATCGAAGAAGTTGCTTTAATTCATTGCGACGTTTCAAACAGAAGCTTGCATCGACTCATAAGGCTGAATCAGAATCTCAGCCGGGATTCCTAGTTCTTGATTCAGTTTCCGAATCATCTCTAGGGTCAAAGAGCGTTTGCGAGACAAAATTTCGGAGACTCTTGCGCGACTTCCCAAACATGGCTCCAAGTCACGGCGCGACCATCCACGGGTATCCATGTAGTATTGAATCGCCTTAATTGGATCAGGAAGTTCGATCGGAAAGTGAGCCTTCTCATAAGCATCAACTAGGGTGCAGAGTTTTTACGATTGTCGAATTGGGGGCGGTCCTGAGTTATCGTGATCAATAGCGATCAAATTCAACTTTTTAACGATGACCCTGGTTCCTCATAAAAAAGCAAAAGCGCTCAAACCTTCGAGCCGTCGTCCTGCAAAAGAACTGTGCAGCGAATGTGGATTGTGCGATACCCACTATATTCACTATGTTAAGGAAGCTTGTGCTTTCATCAATCAACAGATTCCTGAACTTGAAGAACAAACTCACGGGCGCAGTCGAGACTTAGATAAATCGGACGACTTGTATTTTGGGGTGAGCCAGGACATGATGGCAGCCCGCAAAACGGAGCCGATCGCGGGGGCGCAGTGGACAGGAATTGTGAGTACGATCGCAATCGAAATGCTGACACACGGATTGGTCGAAGGTGTAATCTGTGTGCAGAATACTGAAGACGATCGCTTTCAGCCAAAACCGATTATTGCAACCACTCCCGAAGAGATTCTCGCGGCACGAGTCAATAAACCAACGCTTTCACCGAATCTCTCTGTTTTAGAACTGGTCGAACAATCTGGAATGAAGCGATTGTTAGTGATTGGGGTGGGATGTCAAATCCAAGCTTTAAGAGCGGTTGAGAAAAAGCTTGGACTTGAGAAGCTTTACGTATTGGGAACGCCTTGCACCGATAATGTAACTCGTGCGGGATTGCAGAAATTCTTAGATACAACCAGTCGATCGCCAAAAACAGTGGTGTATTACGAATTCATGCAGGATTTCCAAGTTCACTTCAAGCACGAAGATGGCTCAACCGAATTAGTTCCATTCTTTGGCTTGAAAACGAATCAACTCAAAGATGTGTTTGCGCCTTCGTGTTTAAGCTGTTTTGATTACGTGAATTCGCTGGCGGATTTAGTTGTCGGATATATGGGTGCCCCGTTTGGCTGGCAGTGGATTGTTGTGCGAAACGATCGAGGTCAAGAAATGCTCGATCTGGTGCAAGACCAAATCGAAACACAGCCTGTAATGTCAAAAGGCGATCGACATCAAGCTGTTCAGCAAAGTATTCCGGCTTACGATAAAGCAATTACGTTACCGATGTGGGCTGCAAAGCTGATGGGCGTTGTGATTGAGAAAATTGGCCCGAAAGGATTGGAATATGCTCGGTTCTCGATCGATTCTCATTTCACGCGCAATTACTTATATGTGAAACGCAATTATCCTGAGAAGCTAGAACAGCACGTTCCAGGCTATGCAAAGCGGATTATCGAACAGTACAAGCTACCTGAATAAAAGAGAGGAGATGGGAAGCAAACCATCTCCCCTTCTCTTTACACTTCCACCTTTTCCTTGTCCAATACGCCCAGCACTGAAGTCTCTTCAGCCACTCGCTTTCCTTCATTCATCAGGTAATCGTAAAATGCCTTCGCGATCGCAGAAAGCTGCTTTCCAGAAGGATGCACCACATACCAGTGTCGCTCGATCGGGAATCCTTCCACATCGAGAATGGCGAGCTGATTGTTGACACCTTCAAGCGCTAACGTATGTTTCGATAGCACCGATAAGCCCATACCACCCGCGATCGCTTGTTTGATCGCTTCGTTGCTGCCTAAATCCAATTTGACTTTCATCGGTAAGCCTTGAGAATCAAACAGCTTTTGAACTGCCTTGCGCGTTCCTGAACCGGGTTCCCGCATGATGAAAGGTTCCTCAGAAATCCGAGACAGTGGAATGTTCTTCTCTTTCGTCAACGGATGGTTTCTTGGTGCAAGCACAACCAGCGGATTTTCCATAAATGGTTCGTAGTGTGCTTCCGAATCGTCTGGCAGTTGGCTCAGAATGTACAGATCATCCCGGTTATCTGACAAGCTATCTAGCACGTACTGATGGTTCGTCACAGTGAGCGAGACATCAATACCGGGATAGCGCTGACAGAATGGGCCTAAAATACGCGGAATCACATATTTCGCGGTAGTCACAACTGCGAGGCGCAATGTGCCTTGTTTCAGTCCTTTGAGATCCGCGATCGCAATCTGAAACTGATCTAAGCGCTCAAATACCTCGCGGCAGGTGGAATACAATTCTTTTCCGGCAGCAGTCAAATACAAGCGCTTTCCAACTTGCTCGAATAAAGGCAAGCCGACTGTTTTTGATAGCTGCTTCACCTGCATCGAAACTGTGGGCTGAGTTAGAAACAATTCCTCAGCAGCGCGGGTGAAACTACTATGACGGGCAACCGCTTCAAAAACTTTTAACTGGTGCAATGTAGCATTCTGCAAAATGAACTCTCCTGATTTGAGAAACGATCGCAATGATGGTCAAAACTTGCATTAATTCTGAGCATTTAAAACCATTGTATAGAATCAAATCTATGCAACTCATAGACAACAGCGATTTTTTCTTATAGGTTTTGTAGCTATGATAATACACAAGAGCACATGCTCCCTTCCAATTTGGCGCTACACGATTCAGAGTTTTGTTGGGGTGAGTTTGCTAACTGTGTTCTCTCGCAGTGTGAAACTTTACTCCTTCATGTCTACAGCGTGTAGCGCCTTTCTTATGACTCAGAATGATAGAACGAATGCTTTTTCGTTCTCGCTAAACGCAACGGAACTTTAATAAACAAAACCAGCATTCCCATTGTAAAGTTCAGTGGGGTGACTACAGTTAAATGTTCTGTACTGCATGCTATGTCCCGTTACCCTTTACCCTCAGATCGCAACTATGGCAGATATTGTTGATATTGCAGTTGGCGCTGGCGCATTTAACACGCTTGTTACCGCAGTAAAGGCGGCAAATTTAGTGGATGCGCTCAAGAGTCCTGGCCCGTTTACGGTGTTTGCACCGAATGACGATGCGTTTGCAAAACTTCCTCCAGGAACAATTCAAACCCTTGTCCAAAACATTCCGCAACTGTCCCGAATTCTGACGTTTCACGTTGTTTCGGGTAAGTATATGAAAGCGGATTTGGAGAAGTTAGAATCACTGCCTTCGCTGGAAGGATCGCCGATTCCGTTTCACTTTGAAGATGGATTTGAGGTGAAGAATGCGACGGTATTAGCGGCTGACATCGAAGCAGATAACGGTGTCATTCATGTGATTGATACCGTGATTTTGATGGGCTAAGAATCAAGTGAATGAGCTAGGGAGTGATTGCAATGCGCTATCGCTCCCAATTTTTCCGAGGTTGGGCATCTTGCTCAACCCACAAAGCTTTACCGATAATCCTGGTTCTGAATTTCACGAATCCGGGATTCAGGACGCAAGAATCGATCGAGTTGCGATTCAAAGAATCGCCGATTTGCCATCAAATGATTCGGATTGGTGTCATCTAATGGATACAGCAATGCAGCACGCAACGCTTGAATCACCGCAGAAGTGACGCAATACATCGATCTCTGGAAACTTACGGCAAGCTGCACCAACATATCGTCTTCACCGCGACAATGCTGATTGTAATATTCCACCAAATAAGGCGGAAGGAAGTGCAGCATATCTTGAGCCAAGAATGTCGGTGGAATTCCGGCTGTTCCAACTGGAAACTTATCCGCATACAGTACGCCGTAGTGAAAGCCTTTTTGGTCGTCTGGAACCTGCCCAGCTTGCGCGTTATAAGACTTTGTACCCCGGAAAGGAGCAGTTCTGTAGAACACTGCTTCCACATAAGGTAATGCTGCTTCGTAGAGCCAGGTGAACCCTTTTGATTTTGGAATGATCTCGAAGCATTCACCATCAATGTAAACATTGTGATAGATGGGACGACCTGCGATCGCGAAAATTCCATTCACCAAGAAGTCCATCGCTTCTGGAACCGTTGAGATTTTGCCCTCATCATACAGATCGGACATCTCAAAGAACACCGGAGCCATCACTTCCCAGAACAATCCGAGATTCGCATAGTAAGATGCTTGACGACACTGTTCCATGAACATATCGGGGAACAGCTTGTACAATCCCGCCATTACTGGATTCTTGCGGAAATATGCTTTGATTGCTCGATCGGCGTTTGCTTTGTACTCATCGCTATCGAGATACGGATCGAACTGATTCACTGGAACATACATTCCGCGATGCCACAACATCGCCCGCATACATTCTTCAGCAAACTCCATGTTAATGCGATCGTGCCAAAGATGATGCAATCCACGCGGGAGGTTCTTATTTAGCTCTCCTTTTTCCATGAATTCGATTAGCTCTGGATGCGCTTCCGCAGTTCCTCGCCAAATCCGCAGATCGGCATCATCACCTGCATAGTGATTGTGGCGCTTCATGTACTCATCTGAAATAAAGTACTTGAAGACGGGCAATGGGTTGAGGAACACTTGCTCACCGATATAGAGCAAATCGCGCCAGTAGAAATCCATCGGCACTGCATACGCTTTGTACAGCCCGATAATCTGCATGAGGTTTTCGGGTGTGTCGGGAAGCATTGAACCGCCTGCTTCGAGGCGATGAATCACTTCTGCAAATGGGTGCTGTGAGGGTGGAAGTTTGGTTTTGGTGGGAGCGGGCATATTCATAGCGAATTCTCTCCTAGATCAACGGCGCGAACTTAAGGACGATCGACAGAATTAAATGCAACTTGCTCGATTTGAGGCAGTGCAGCGGTCACGAGCGCTTTGGTGGTTTGCTCACTCCAGCGCACCAGCCAAGTCGGTTGAATGCCCAACCAGAAGATCAAAGCGGTTAAAACGAGTGCAGGCACATACTCAGCAAACTTGACTCTGGGATAGTAAGCGGTCTTGTTGTCGAGCTTTCCGAAACAAGTGCGGTTCAGCAAAATCACAAAGTAAACGGCTGTCAAACCTGTTCCCAGAATTGCAACTAAAGTCTGTACGGGGAAAGTTGCAAAGCTTCCTTGGAATACGAGAAATTCAGCGACGAATCCCGCTAGTCCTGGAATTCCTGCACTTGCCATCGCTGCAAGAATTAACAATGCACTAGTTAGCGGCAATCCTCGAATCGGATTTAGTAAGCCGTTGAGAATATCGCGATCGCGCGTTCCCGTTTTAGATTCGACTAATCCGACTAAGTAGAACAACAGCGCCAGAATCAAACCGTGTGCCACCATTTGCGATACAGCACCCACCATTGCCAGTGGTGTTAACGCAGCGGCTCCGAGTAACACATAGCCCATATGAGCGATCGAGCTAAATGCCACCATTCGCTTAATGTCATGCTGTGCGAGGGCAGACAATGCACCATAGAGAATTGAAACAGCTGCAACGATTGAAAGTCCTGGTGAAACTAGCTTCCATGTTTCTGGGAACATTCCGAGAGCAAATCGAACTAAACCGTATGTTCCGAGCTTTGCTAGGATACCACCGAGCAAAATTGCAACCGGAGTCGAAGCTTCAACATAAGCATCTGGCAACCAAGTGTGCAGGGGAACCAGCGGCGTTTTGATGCCGAATCCGATCAGCACCAGAGTCAGCAGAATTAATTGAACCTTCTGAGGCAGAATCGCTGTATTAATGTCTGCGTAGTCGAAGCTAGCAGCATGACTTAACCAAGCGACCCCCAAGAATGCAGTCAGAATCAGAATTCCTGAAATTGCAGTGTAAATCAGGAACTTCATCGCAGCATATTCGCGCTTCTGTCCGCCCCAGATCAGGATCAGTAGATAGAACGGAACTAGCTCAATTTCATAGAACAAGAAGAACAGCAGCAAGTTCTGAGCCAGGAACGCACCTGCAACACCCGAATTTACAATCAACAACAGTGAATAAAACAGTTGCGATCGCTGTAACTCTTCTCCAGTTTTCAATCCGACTGAAGCATTTGAAGCAACAATGATCGTAATCAAGCTGCTGAGTGCCAAAAGCGGCAAAGACAATCCATCGATCGCTAAACTGTAGCTGATTCCCAATGTTGGAATCCAGGTGTGGTATTCCTGCATCTGCAAACCTGGTTGGCTCAGATCGAAGTTGAACATCAATACGATCGTCCAAAGCAGAATTGCACTAGAAACTGCGATCGCGCTTAACTTTGCTTGCTTTGCAGAGAGGTTGGGCAGTAACCCAATGACTAACGCACCAATCAGCGGTAGCCAAATCAACGGACTCAGCATAAAACATCTTCCTGTGGCTGTGAGGATCTAGAGAAAATTGACCGGGGACTTAACGCTGAACACTCATTACAATTTCAGTCGTGTTCTGAGGGAAAAGCGAAACTGAAACGTGCGAGAGAAATGGCAGACTGAGCAATACACTAATCAATGCGATTCCGAATACGATCGTCAACATATAGAACTGTGACTGTCCTGATGTGCTGTATCGCAAGTTCCGACCGCTGAACAATGTGAACACGCCGAATAAGTTCAGTCCTCCGTCCACGAGGTATTTATCAAACCAGGAAGTGATTTGAGAAACGAGCGCAACGGCGAACACAATGCTGCTACGGTACAGATTCGGCGTGTAGAAGTCATACGCCAGCAAATCTTGCAGTCCTTTCCAAGGGAGAACGACAGGTTTTGCAATGTTGTTGCTGAGATAAACGATCGCGCCCAACGTAATACCCGTAATCGTTGACCAGATCAGCAGCAGTGCAACATCAGTGTCGATTTCAGCCCAACTGGGTAAGAGATCCAAAGATTTGAGAATCAGCGGAAGATGGAGCGTAAAGCCCATCATCACGATCATTGGTATTGACATCCAGTAGTGAACTTCTGGAGATCGTTGAGCCATTTGCTTCGATTCACCTTTGAACACTAAGCAAAAGACTCGCGTAATTCCAAACGCTGCAAGAGCATTGACCAGCAAAATAATGCCAACAATCCAAGGCTGAGTTTCCCAAACACCTTCAGCGATCTTCAAAGCTGCCCAGAATCCACCAAACGGAGGGAAGGCAACTAATCCAGCAAGACCGACTAGGAAGCAAGAGCCTGAAACGGGACGACGCGACCACAATCCGCCGAGTTGAGTCACATCTTGCGTAATGCTATTCCAAACGACAGCACCACCACCCATGATCAACAATGCAGAAGAAAGCGCGTGAGTCAGAACAAGCAAGAGAGCCGCTTCGGGTTGCTGAGTTCCGATCGCAATAAATACCAGTCCCATGTAAGCGGTGACTAAGTAAGATTGTGTTCGCTTAATATCGATTTGAGCGATCGCAATCAGTGAACCGCCGATCGCGCTAACTGCACCGATAAACACGGTCGTTCCAAGAACGGTTGGAGACAGTGCTAAAACAGGTTCGAGCTTGTACAGCACCCAAGCGCCCGTTGCAACGACGACTGAGTTTCGCAGAATCGAAGCCGGAACCGGGCCTTCCATCGCTTCATCCAGCCACAAGTGCAGCGGAAACTGAGCGCATTTACCCATCGGGCCTGCGATGAGTGCCAAACCGACTAAAGTGATGACTTTTGGATCAACTTGAGCCGTTTTCGCCCATTCTGCAAGCTCGGTAAAATTCCAGGTTCCTGAAAGTGGTAGAAGTGCAACCACACCCATGAGCAAGAACAAATCGCCAAGCCGCTTGGTTAAGAAAGCATCTCTCGCGCCTGTAACCACTAGAGACTGGTTAAACCAAATTCCGACAAGCAAGTAAGTTGCAAGTGTCAGGATTTCCAGAATGAAATAGCTAAAGAAGAGAGAATTACACAGTACGAGTGCGGTCATTCCTGCTTCAAACAAGCCGAGCAGCGAGAAGAATCGCGCCCAACCCCAATCCATTTCCATGTAGCCGAAAGCGTAGGTCTGCGCTAGAAGGTTGATTCCAGAGACGAGAACGATCGCGCCGACGCTGAGGGTAGAAATCTCGATCGGGATTGTTAAATCTAATCCAGCAACATTCAGCCAGGGAATCAAAATCTCTTGCGGAGGCTGGTTCCAGGTGGCAGGCAGCGCAAAGGAGGCGTGCAAAAATGTTGTCAAGGACATGAGGGCGTTGAGGTATCCGGAGGGACGAGGGCCGGTTCGTCGAGTAATACCTGGAAACCATAGAGCCGAAAGAATCGCACCGAGGAGAGCATAGCAGGGGATTAACCAAATGCTCTGAAGCAAAGGGTGAGCCATCGAAATTCACCTCTAGATAGCAAGCTGAGTTGAAAAAATGAGCGGAAATAATGTCATCCAGAAACAAGCAGTGCCCAACTCACCGCAACAGCGTCCTGGGACTCGATTTGTAATTTCTTAAACATTCGGTAGTAACTATAATGTTTATCACACTTAAGCATCGAAAGGAACACAGCGAATCATTTGAACTAATCGCTGAAACCAAGTAATTGCAGGAGTTATAGCATATTTACTATGATGGGGATTACCGGAATCAATTATTGTCAATGCTGCGATTGTCCATCGAGCAATTTCTATGCTGATGGCAAGAATTATTCACTGAGTAATCGATTAATTTTACGATCGTCATTTCATCGCTTAAAATCTATTTCTCAAAAATCCGAACCTGCTCAGTATTAATGCTGAGAAGAATACGATCGCCATATTTCAAATCGGGAATCAAGGGGGCGATCACTTCGACGATAGACAGATTCTGAAAATGCCCAATCTTTGTTTCTGGGTGCGGATAATAAATTAAGCTATCGAAGCTTTTGTTTTTATCAATAATTTGGCAGGGCGTAAAAGAGAAATCCTCTGGAGCAAACCCCTCCGCCCATTGCACATTTCTAAACGTATATTGAGGCGATACGAGTTGAAATTGCTTCGGACTAATGTTGATGTTCAATGTGCCAGGAAAAAATGGCGCGAGATCGAGTCCCAATGCTCTGAAGAAGGGGGCTTGCATCTCGATCGTGCCTTTTGGATACGGGCTGCTATCCGTTGTTCCCGATGCAACCCCGTATCCCGCTTGAATGATTCCTTCGATCTGTTGGTCACTCATTAGACATCACAAGACTGAAAACTAATTAGACGTGACTCTAATAGTTTATCCATCCATCCTTCGAGATATTTGCGATTTTCGGCTTGCTCTTTCGGATCGTTCGTGTCGATCGCACAAGGAGCCAGTCCCAAGATCGCTGCTGTCATCACACAGAACATCGATTTTTGGAAGCTGATACAAATTTTGACGCGAACATCGGTTTCGCCTCTAAGCGATCGACGATAAAAATCGTGCAGATAATCCGGTAGATAGTGCGTCATGTCTTGCATCAGCAAAGTGGGCGGAATTCCACCACCTCCCACAGGCAGCGGATCAGCATACAGCGCACCGTAAGAGAACCGCTCTTGATCTAGCGGAATTTGTCGCGCTTGGGCATTGTAGGAAACTGTTCCCATAAACGGAAAAGACTTGAAGAAGACTGCTTCAACATAAGGAACTGCTGTGTCCATCAAGAACTGCAATCCTGCTGACTCTGGAATGATGTCGTAGGAGCGATCTCCAATTTTCACCGCATAGGTGATCGGTAAGGCTGCATTATCCACCAGTCCCGCTTTCACATGATCAACGACATCTTGAATCGTTTTAATTTCACCTTGATCATAGCGATCAGACAATTTGAGAAACATATCGCTCATCACTGTCCAAAACTGCCCTAATGCGCTGTAATAACAGGACATCCGAACTTGTTCTAGAAGAAAATTTGGAAAGATTTGCGACAAATTTCGGATAAAGAAATTACTTTTAATCTTCGCCTGAATCGCTTGCTGTGCGAGTTCGACAAATTCCGAACTGTCGAGATAAGTATCTAATCCGCCGCCACCATGCCACATCATGGCTTTCATGCAGTATTCGGAGAACTCGTAGTTAATACGATCGTGCCACCAATGCTTTAATAGTTTCTTCGTTGAGACATCGCCATCAAAGTATTTGAAGAACGGAAACAACACTAAAAACTGATTCTCAGCAATGAATTTGAGATTGCGAGAGTAAGCATCTAAAACAATGCCGTAGCTTTTAAGAACGCCAACGACTTCGAGCAAATTGATTGCCGATTCGGGTAAAAGCGCACCGCCTGATTCAATACGATCGATGATGTCGGCTAACGGATGGGTAGATTTTGAACGTGCAACAACCATAGTTACTCCAGTGGTAAGACCGAAACGGGTTCAGATTTGAGTGGGGTCGGATGAATTGCGATCGTCGAATAGTCGTTTAACATTGCAGTCGTTGTGCTTTCTGTCCAACGAATCAGCCAGCTTGGTTGTAGACCTAACAACACAACCAGTGCTGCCACAAATAAGGAAGGAACCCGCTCAGACCATTTCACAGGTGGCAAGTTCGCAAACTGATCCGGGAGCCGACCAAAGAACGTCCGGTTCACCAACAGCAGAAAGTAAACCGCAGTCAAACCCGTTCCAATCATGCTCAACAGCGTTTGCACCGGAAACACTATGAAGCTTCCCCGGAACACGAGAAACTCTGAAATAAAGCCGACCATGCCCGGAATTCCAGCACTCGCCATTACACCCACGATCATCAAACTGCCGATAATCGGTAAACCTCGCTCCGGTGTCAACAATCCTTTCAAAACCGTGATATCACGCGTTCCGGTTTTGGCATAAACCACACCTACCAGCGCAAACAGCAGCGCAGAAATCAAGCCATGACTTACCATTTGAAACACGCAGCCGATCAAACTCAGCGGCGTTGCGGCAGCAGCAGCCAGCAGGATGAATCCCATGTGACCCACTGAACTGTAAGCCACCATTTTTTTCATGTCGGTCTGAGCGATCGCTGTAAATGCCCCAAACAACACGCTCACTACTGCCCAAATCGCCAAATACGGAGCCAATACCGCCCAAGCTTGCGGAAATAGCTGCAATCCAAATCGCAACAAACCGTAAGTTCCAAGCTTCAACAACACGCCTGCAAGTAGTATCGAAATTGGAGTCGAAGCTTCAACGTGAGCATCCGGCAACCAAGTATGCAGCGGAAACAAAGGAATCTTGATACCAAACCCGATCAGAATCGCACCCAGCAAAATAAATTGTGATGTTAATGGCAATGTTTGAGACAACGCTGGATTATATTCAAACGAAGTCGCACCGCTTAACCAAGTTAAACCCAAAAATGCCATCAAAATTAGAATGCCTGAAACCGCGGTATAGATTAAAAACTTAGTCGAAGCATATCCCCGCTTTGCTCCTCCCCAAATCGCAATCAGCAAATACAGCGGAATCAGTTCTAACTCATAAAACAAGAAGAACAAGAGTAAGTTGTGCGCGAGAAATGCTCCAGCCACGGCAGCATTGATTACCAAAACTAGCGAGTAATAAAGTCGCGGACGCTGAATGGTTGGTTCTGTAGAAAATAGTGCAATCAGGGTTAGAAAGCTATTGAGAACAATCAGCGGCAGCGATAAACCGTCTAAGCCCAATCGATAAGTCAGCCCCAATGGCTCTAACCAGGGAAGATCTTCTTGAAACTGAAGCCCGATGTTGATCGTATCGAACTGAGTTGCAATATAGAGCGACACAATCAGAGCAATGCTGACTGTCGCGATTGCAGTTCTTCTCACAGTCTGATCAACGATCGCACTCGGCAACAGTCCGACAATGATCGCCCCTACAATCGGTATCCAAATTAATGCACTTAACATAAGTAGTTACCACATCGACCAAGTCAAAATCGCTCCTAACAAGCCAACCACCAGCGAAATGGTCAGCATATAACCCTGCGACCGTCCCGAAGCACTGTATTTCAAAGTCTCGCCGCTAAAGATTGAAGCGAGTCCAACGAAATTGACGAAACCATCGACAATATATCGATCGAACCAGGAACTAAATTGAGCGATCGAACTCACAATCAAAACCACACTGACGCGGTATAAGCGATCGATGTAAAAGTCATACGCCAGTAAATCCTGGAAAAACCGCAGCGGTGCTTGAATCGGACGAATCCAGGCGTAATTCAACGTAATTGCAAATCCTAACGCCGTTCCTGTAATTCCAGACATGATCAACAGTCCCGCTGCCGACCAGTTCATAAACTCCCAGTGCGGTAATAGATTCAGCGAATTTAATACGATCGGCATCGTCAAAGTCACAACGCTAAGCGACACCATTGGAACCGCCATCAGCCAAGGAACTTCTGGAGCGCGCCGGGTTTTCGGCTGAGGATTGCCCATGAATACCAATCGGTAAACTCTAGTCAAGCTCAACGCCGTTAAAGCATTCACCGCGAGAACAATTACAACAAGCCAAGGATCGCTATACCAAAAGTCATCAACGCCGTGCTGAAACGCCCAGAACCCACCGAGCGGAAACAGTCCGACTAATCCAGCACAACCCGTTAAAAATGCAGTCGTCGTTGCAGGCATTTTTGACCACAGCCCGCCCATTTCGGTGATGTCCTGGCAGCTTGTGGTCATGATGATTGAACCGACACTCATAAAGAGGAGGGCTTTTGCGATCGCATGAGCAAACAGCAAAATCAACGCAAAATCTGTCCAGCCCATTCCCACCGCAATAAAGACTAATCCGAGATACGCGCTGGTGGAATGGGATAGCGCCCGTTTGATATCGATTTGTGCTAGAGAAACTAAAGAAGCCCCGATCGCGGTCATCGTTCCTAGCGTTACAAGTGCGATCGAAGCCACAGGTGATAACACAATAATCGGCTGAAGCTTAATCAGGATATAGGCTCCACATCCCACAACAACCGAGTTCCTTAGAATCGATGCTGGGTTTGGACCTTCCATCGCTTCATCCAACCATAGGTGTAACGGAAACTGGGCGCACTTCCCGATCGGGCCTGCAATCAACGCCAGTCCTAGTAGCGCGGACACAGTGGGCGACAATTCCGCTCTTTCCGCCCAATCATATAAATCTGGAAAATCCAAACTTCCAGAAAACGCCGACAGCGACACAACGCCCATCAGCAGCAGCACGTCCCCGACCCGCTTTGTTAGAAACGCATCTCGCGCCGCAGTCACCACGAGCGGTTGAGCATACCAAAATCCAACCAATAAATAAGTCGAGAGCGTCAGCATCTCCAACAGCGCATACGTGAGAAACAGCGAATCACTAATCACCAATCCGCTCATCGCGCCTTCAAAGAATCCCATCAAGCCAAAAAATCGAGCCAATGCCCAATCTTTCTCCATATACCCCAGCGCGAACACTTGAGCGAACAAACTCAAGCCCGTAATCAACTCCATCGCGCCAACGCTAATCGAAGAAAGCTCTAACGAGAACGTCAAATCCAAATCTGCCGCCCGCAACCAGTGAAACACAAAATGCTGGGGTTCCTGTCCCCACACGGCATTAAACAGTGCGATGCCATGCACAAAAGCCAGCACCGTCGTCGATAAGCTTAAATACGCCGCAGGACGAGGACCTGTTTTCCGGATCAATCCCATCGCCCAAGGCAGCGTCAAAACCGCTCCTAATAGCCCGTAGCAAGGAATCCACCAGCTTGTTTCAATAAGGAACTGCTGCATAACCTACTCTTTACCTAGAAAATTGATAAAAATGCTCCCCGAAGCTAAACCGCTCGAACTTAGGGGAGCTTCACATAGTTTTCTCAATCAAAAATGAAAATCAGTGCGCTGAAATGCTTAGAAATCAGCTTAACGCCTCAACCTACGAAAAGTAAAATGCGATCGATAGACAAACCCAATCATTGAGATTAACTTGGACTTATATAGATTTATTTTATATTTTATTAATCGTTTTATTTAGTTTATCGAAAACGATCTATGGTTGAAAGCTGACTCAGGTTATTCCCGCCGCTTCGCCAGAAGAATTAGTCAAACTTATGTCATGAATTTGCAACTATCATTGAACATTATATTGTCAAGCGACAGACTCAACTCTATTCTGGAGAAGTAGCAAGAGTGGAAAGCTCGACAAAAGCTAAGAATGATGGGCGATCCCCGTCACTCTTTTAGTTTACGATGATTAAATTAGTTCCACTTATCATGGAGAGTCGAAATGCCGATCGCTGTGGGAATGATTGAGACGCGAGGATTTCCGGCTGTGGTGGAAGCCGCAGACGCAATGGTGAAAGCTGCTCGCGTTACCCTGGTTGGCTATGAAAAGATTGGTAGCGGTCGCGTGACCGTTATCATTCGGGGCGATGTGTCCGAAGTGCAAGCGTCGATCGCAGCAGGGCTGGAATCAGTCAAGCGGGTTAACGGCGGTGAATCTATATCGAGTCACATTATTGCGCGTCCGCATGAGAACCTAGAATATGTCCTACCGATTCGATATACCGAAGCGGTTGAACAATTTCGCGGTTAGTGTGCGCGATCGTTTGAGTTTGAATTGACATCGTTTTTTGATTGGAAGGGAGAATTACAATGGCTATTGCAGTTGGCATGATCGAGACGTTAGGGTTTCCCGCAGTTGTGGAAGCCGCAGACGCAATGGTCAAAGCTGCTCGTGTGACCCTAGTGGGCTACGAGAAAATCGGTAGCGGTCGCGTGACTGTGATCGTGCGGGGCGACGTTTCAGAAGTGCAAGCTTCAGTCGCAGCTGGAATTGAGAATGTGAAGCGCGTCAACGGTGGACAAGTGTTGTCTACTCACATCATTGCGCGTCCGCACGAAAACCTAGAGTACGTGCTGCCGATTCGTTACACCGAGGCAGTTGAGCCGTTCCGTGAAAGCGTGAGCGGAATCCGTCCGCTGAACCGTCCATAATCCCCGATGCAGATTGCAAAAGTTCGGGGAACCGTTGTCAGTACTCAAAAAGAACCGAGTCTAAGAGGAGTCAAATTCCTCTTGGTTCAAATTCTTGATGAAGAAGGGCAGCCCCTCCCGGTGTATGAGGTGGCTGCTGACAACGTGGGCGCAGGGGTCGATGAGTGGGTGTTAGTCAGTCGCGGCAGTGCAGCAAGGCAGGTTCCCGGTAGTGAGAATCGCCCTGTTGATGCTGCTGTGATTGCCATTATTGATACGGTGAGCGTGGATAATCGCCCGCTGTACAACAAAGGGACTCAGTACTAGATCTTCTCCCTGCACAGTTGGCTTGCTCGTGCGGTTTTGTTAGGAGAAATGTTATGGCAGTCCGTAGCGATGCGGCTCCGCCTGCTTTGCGAAATCTTGCCGAACCGAAGATCGATCAATCGGCATATGTGCATTCGTTTTCTAATCTGATTGGCGATGTGCGAATCGGAGCGAACGCGACCATTGCGCCGGGGACATCGATTCGGGCGGATGAAGGCAACCCCTTTTTTATTGGACAGCGCTCGACTGTGCAAGATGGGGTGATGATTCATGGATCAGAGCAGGGGCGGGTCGTTGGGGACGACGGAAATTCCTATTCGGTCTGGATTGGAAACAACACATCAATCACCCACATGGCGCTGATTTACGGACCTGCCTACGTGGGTGACGATTGCTTTATTGGATTTCGATCGACGGTGTTTAACGCCCGAATCGGAAACGGGTGCATTGTGATGATGCACGCTCTGGTTCAAGATGTGGAAGTGCCGCCTGGGAAGTATGTGCCGTCGGGTGCAATCATTACAACTCAGCAGCAAGCCGATCGATTGCCGGAAGTGAGTGAGCGCGATCGTGCTTTTGCTTCTTATATTGTGGGCAGTGCATCGAAGACAAGTTCTCAGACGATCAGTTCGATCAATTCTCAAACTATAAGTTCTCAAAGTGCGGCGGTTCCGAGTCGGGATGCCGCGCAGTCCACGACAGATGTTAAAGCTGGCAGTAGCGCTACAGAAAATGGGTCAATTATGAACGGCGAAGTTGTTAACCACGTTCGGCAATTACTAGCGCAAGGCTACCGAATCGGATCGGAACACGCGAATAAGCGACAGTTTCAGATTAGTTCTTGGAAGAGTTGCGCTCCCATTCAAGCGACGAGCGAGTCGGCTGTGTTGGCAGAATTACAATCCTGTCTTGCAGAACACAGCGGTGAGTATGTTCGCTTGATCGGGATTGATACGAAGAATAAAAAGCGGGTGTTGGAAGCGATTATCCAACGTCCAGGTGATCAGCCTGCGAGTGTCTCCGGCGGATCGAGCTATTCGGCTCCGTCGCATTCCAGTTCGAGTTACAGTTCTGGATCGAATTACAGCTCCGCGTCGAATGGAAATGGTCACAGTGGCGGCGGACTTGATCCGGCTGTCGTAGCACAGATTCGTCAAATCTTATCGAAAGGCGGTCGGATTGGAACGGAACACGCAGACAAGCGACAGTTCCAGACCAGTTCTTGGAAGACTTGCGCTCCGATTCAGACTAGCAATGAATCTGCTGTGATGACTGAGCTACAACGATGCTTGTCAGAACATAACGGCGAGTATGTTCGCTTGATCGGTATCGACACTCAGAACAAGCGCCGGATGCTTGAAACGATCATTCAGCGTCCTGACGGAAAGCCTGTTGTTCAAGCAGGTTCGCACGTTGCTCCTACTCATCATCGAGCGCCTGTACATCATCAAGCGCCTGTACATCATAGTAGTGCTGGATCAGCTTCGGGTGATGCGGCGGATCAGATTAGTCAACTGTTGGCACAAGGCGCAGTGATTGGTTTGGAATTTGCTGATGAGCGACGGTTTAAGTATGGTTCTTGGAACAGTGCGCCTCCGATTCAGGCGGGTTCTGCTCAAAGCGCGATCGCTGCTCTCAATTCGTTCTTAAATGAACATCGCGATCATTATGTCCGCTTAGTCGGCATTGATCCGAAGCAGAAAAAACGGATTGCAGAAAGCGTGATTCATCGTCCTGGAAAAGCTCATGCTTCTAACGGCAATGGTCACAGCAATTCAGCCGCTTCTGAACCTCCGATGTACAATTCGCCTTCGAGCTACAAAACTGAACCGCCGCTTTATACGCCTTCCAACAATGGTAACGGTCGTCTAAGTTCGGACACAGTAGAGCAGATTCGTCAATTTGTGCGTCAGGGCTACAAGATTGGTGTAGAGTTCGCAGATTTGCGACGCTACAAAACCAGTTCTTGGCAGACGGCAACTTCGATTCAGACTAGCCGTGATGCAGAAGCAATCTTACAGGTTGAATCTGCGATCGCGAACTATCCCGGTCAATACGTGCGCTTAGTCGGAACCGATCCGAAAGCAAAGCGCCGTGTGGCTGAACTAGTTATTCAAAAACCCGGTAAGTAGTGCAATTCTGATGCAATCGCCGCCTCTACAGTTAATGCCCGTGAGTACGACTCACTATTTTGTGAGTGGGGATGTCACGATTCATGCAGGGGCAGCGATCGCACCCGGAGTTCTGCTGCAAGCAAATCCGGGAAGTCGGATTGTAATTCACCAGAGCGTTTGTGTCGGGCTTGGGTCTGTGATCCAAGCGCATGAAGGCACGATCGAGATCGGGGAAGGGGTGATCATCGGGGCGGGTGCGTTGTTAGTTGGAACTGTAGTGGTCGGAGATCGTGCTTGTGTGGGTGCGGGAACGACGGTGATGAATCGATCGATTGCGAGTTTGTCGATCGTGCCTCCGGGGTCGTTGATGGTGGATCAGGACAATGAGCCTGAAACGGTAGAAGATTTGGATCTCACTGAGGATGTCTGGCAGGAGAACGGCTCAAAGCCGCAGCCAGAAGCTCAGACGAATGGAGCAAAGCCGCAGCCAGAAGCTCAGACGAATGGAGCAAAGCCGTCCGTCGAGCCGCAAGAGTCAGATGAAATTGAATCTCCAGCTTCGCAGAATGGTGAGGTGTATGGGCAGGCTTATGTGAATCGAATGTTGGGCAGAATGTTTCCGAATCAGCGATCGTTGGGTGGAAATGGTTGATCGCCTCAGTAAGAAGAATATAGCTTGATGTTTGCCCTCGCTGGATGCAAACAACCTTCGCGTCTCAATTGCTCATTTTAGTAAATTCCGGTGCACTGCGATTGTTATACCTCTTATACGTTTTGAACTTCCTTGGCTCAGAATCTTCATTACAGAAAAAGCAGTAGTACTGACCAAAAAGCTACTACTAATCCAGGAATTCCATATGCCAAGAGTGGAATAACTCGAATCGGAAGTCTCCGTTTGTTTCTTCTTTCTATAGTGACTAGATATTCTGGAATAGCTTCACGAGATCTTTCCATGAGATCTTCAAGAATAATTTTTTGCTGAATCTGCACATACCACCAAATAAGCGTTGTAAGTAATCCAAAAACGATTGTTGCTTTCACGACAAATACGTTTCGTGTGGATTGGGAATAAAGCTGTCCAACAACAGCAATCAGGATTCCTTCAAAAACGAGAAAAAAGTTCAGCCTTTCACTGAACATAGTATCTTCATGAAAACCATGCTCCCACAATCTATTTTTTGCATCCTGATCCAAGTTCTCCGGCATTTCCCTTCTCCAAAAATGTGTTCATCTGAATATACCTCAGCAATCTCAACACTTTCTCCTTTAAAAAAGTCTCGTAATCGCAATTGATCGTGAGTTTTCATGCCTCTTATAGTCCGATCAAGTTGTAGTTATGCGATCTCTGTACAAAGCAAATTAATTTTGAGGGGACTGGTCGATTTGTTGTTGAAGTTGTTGGACTTTTTCCATCGACAATCCAATAAACGAAGCGATGATGTCGATCTCCTCTGCGTGAGAGTTCGATCGCTCAGCCTGTTGTGTTCAGATTCATGATCGCGTTGAGGTTCCAGATTCGCGATCGCCCCAACCTGTATCCGCCGCCATTTTGTATCAGGGATGGCACTTTTATCCTCAAGCTTGACTCTTTTGATCCCAGCAATGACTCTTTTATTCTCAACCACCAGTCTCTTAATCTCAACGATGGCACTTTTATATTCAAGCTTGGCTCTCTTGATCTCAACACTGACCCTTCTATTCCCAAGCCCCAGGATCTAGGGTTGTGTCGCAAAAATGGTAGGGTGTGAAAGCTCAATTTTCTCTAGCTTTGCTCTCAATGGCGACTGACTCCCTGTTCAAATGGCACCACTTCTTGCCTGAAATCATCTTGCTGAACGTACGCT
>JAHHHU010000047.1 GCA_019359175.1 Phormidium tanganyikae FI6-MK23 | reverse complement strand
CTGGCATCCCAATGTCGCTCAACAAGACCTCCGGCTTCAATCGATTCAACATTTCCAATGCTTCATAGGCAGTCGTAGCCGCCATGACTTCTGCTCCTGATTGCTCTAACACAAAGGCAACAAGCTCCCGCGAATCGGGTTCATCATCCACCACTAGGACTCGAATCCCGTTCAAAGTAGAAGCTGATTCTGACGATCGCTCGTTCTGAGTCGAGATCGTCTGGATAGGGCTAAGTGGTAACTTGACTGTAAACGTTGCTCCTCTCCCGACCCCTAAGCTTTCGACTGAGACCGTGCCGCCGTGTAGTTCGACTAAGTGCCGCACGATCGCCAGCCCTAAGCCCAGTCCACCAAATTTTCGGGTCGTGGTTGCGTTGGCTTGACGGAAGTATTCAAACACATAGGGGAGAAAGTCAGGCTCAATTCCTTGTCCAGTATCGCTAATGGTGATCTGAGCAAAAGAGTCTAAGCGCTCCAGTCGAATGTTGACCTGTCCTCCTGCTGGCGTGAACTTGACGGCATTCGAGAGCAGATTCCAAATGACTTGCTGCAACCGGGTGGCGTCGCCTTGAATGAGCGGGGGGTCTGGTTCAAAGCTTGCTTCCAGGTGGATTGATTTGGCTTCTGCCGCTAGCCGTACTGTTTCCATCGCGGCTCTAATGATGGAGGACAGATTGATCAAACTGACGTTCAGGTTGAGCTTGCCCTGGAGAATCCGGGACACATCGAGCAAATCTTCAATCAATTCTGCTTGCAGCTTGGCGTTGCGTTCGATCGTCTGCAATGCCTGCTGGGTTTTGGCTGCGTCTAGCTTGCCGTTCTGCAAGAGTTTTGACCAACCCAAAATCGGATTGAGGGGCGTTCGCAATTCATGGGAGAGCACCGCCAAAAACTCATCTTTGATCCGATTAGCGCGATCGGCTTCAACGCGGGCAGCTTGCTCACGGGCTAGGAGTTGTTCCCGTTCGGCAACGGTCTGCCGCTGTTCAATCAGGTCAGCCGCCTGGCGAGCCAGCAGATCCAGAAACCGCAACTGGCGATCACTGGGTCTATGGTGTTCACGCCAATGAGTGGAAACCATGCCGATGCGTCTGCCCGACCGGGTGATCAGCGGCGTGGATTGCCCAGAGAGGTACCCAGCCTCTACATGCATTCGCATGGAACCATCGGGGTCTTCGCTCTGGGGCACATCGAAATCAACGAAGCTGTGAGCGCCGTTCCTAAGGGCGATGCCGCAGGGCGTGTGAGAATTTGCATTCACCCGGTGGAAACGCTCGCGCATCGTCTGCTCAAAGCCTTGTGTGGCGAGTAGCACCAGTTCTTGCGCCGCTTCGTCGAAGATTTGCACCGTGCCCGCATCCGCCTCGGTGAGGGCAATCGCAACCGACATAATCGCTTGATACAGCGTTTGAATGTCGCCTTCAATGACAAGCCGTGCTCCCAGTTCGCGGAGTTGCTGGGTAGCTTGGAGGTCTGCTGCGACAATGGCTTCGGCACGGGCGCGATCAACTGCCGCCCAAGTCCGTTCGGCAACTTCTTCCGCTAGAGCCACTTCATCCGCTGTCCAAGCGCGCGGTTCAGACGTGTGAACTGCCAGACCCGCGACGAACTCGCCGTCCTTGACTAGTGGGATACCAATGTGAGCACCAATTTGGATAGCGGTGTAAGCTGATCGCTGCGCTGGAGACAGGTGGGCATCAGTTGACACATCCGACACACACACGGTACGACCCGCACAGTACTCGGCGAGCAGTTTAGAGCCGAACGAATCAATGGGGTAACCACCCACGAGTCCTGCGACACCATTGGCGTAATCGCGCTCAATGACGTAATCTGTGCCGCGAACCTCGAAGTAGACCACGCGGTTGACCCTGAGATATTCGCCCAGCAAACGGCTGGCAGTGGCTTGAACCGCTACTGGGTCGGCAAGCGGGCGAAGTGCGTCAGAGAGGGCGAGGCGGAAAGCATCCAATTCGGCGGTGCGCCTCGCGATCTCTTCTGCCTGTTGGCGATCGGTGATGTCATTGAAGAGCAGCGCGACCTTGTGCTCATGCGGTTCACCAATGCGGAAAGCATTCACGTCAAACCATCGCTTCATCACCTGAGAACAATCGGTGAAGCGCCTCGGTTGACCGGTTAGGGCAACTGTGCCGTAGAGGTCGATCCAGAACGGCTCAATGCCTGGTACAAGCTCGCGAATGGTTCTGCCGAGGGCATTCTTGAGCCCAGTTTGCTGCTCGAAAGCAGGGTTAACCTCCATAAAGCGGTAGTCAATGGGGTTTTGCTCCTCATCGAAGGTTAACTGCAAAATGCAAAAGCCTTCGTCCATCGACTCGAACAGCGAGCGATATTTTGCTTCCGATGCGCGCAGGGCTGCTTCCGCACGAGCACGTTCGAGTCGTGGGAAGATGCAGTTTGAGATGTCCCGAATCAGGTCAATTTCATCGTCACGCCAGTTGCGCGGACGCGCATCACAGATCGCGATGTAATGCGTCCACCGGCCGCTGCGGCGAAACGGCACGGTGACAAACGCATACATATGCAGCGCGGCATAGGCGGGTCCGTCAGTGCGCGGGTCGGTCTGCGTGTCACAAATTACAGATGTTTCTCCAGCACAACTTGCCCACACGAACTCCTGGCTCAAGTATTCCATGATGTGGAATGTGCCCACTGTGCTCGGCACCTCTGGACTGTTCCAGCCGTAATGAACCGTCACTTCGCCCCGTGCTTCATCTACATCTGTGAAGTTGCAAGTGCTGACCTTCAAATACTCGCCGACCTTCGCTCCGACGACTTGCATAATTTCGTCGGCAGTCGAGAGGCGTGAGAACACTTCAGTGATGCCAATTAAGAAGGCAGCGTTCGCTTCGCGGTGTTTGCGCTCCGTTATGTCTTGGAAAACGACAGCAACGCGGCGGCTGTCTTCATCGCCGACTTTGAAAACGTAGAAGTCATACCATTTTTGATTCGGCTCAGCGTATTGCTCTAAACGCTCACCTTTGCCGGTGCGAGCCACGCGACCGAAGATTTCATACCAGTAGGATTCATAATCTGGGTCAATTTCGCTCAGCCGTCGTCCGGTGAAATCTTGCCCCACCATTCGAGTTGCCGCTGGATTCGCGTCTATATAGAAGATGTCAAGCGGCTGGTCGTTCTCGTCAAAAATGACATCGGCGAGAAAATAGCCTTCGTCCATTGACTCAAACAGAGATCGATACTCCATCTCGCTCGCTCTTAGTGCCGCCTCAGCCTGCTTGCGATCAGTGATATCTCGCGAAATGCACAGCAGCCGTTCAACTTGCCCCTCTGCACCACGAATGGGACTGACTTTAATGTCCCACCACTTAGGTTCGCCTCGTAGCGTGGGGCAATACCCTTGGAAGGTGCAGATTTCACCTACTTTTGCTTTGGAGATCGCCTCGATTGCTGCCTGCTGATCGGCTCCCTGCCAAAACTCAGCCCAAGACGTGTTGAGAAAGGGCGTGATATCCTCGATGCCTAGCAACGCTTGCCCTGGCTGGCTGATGAACAAAAGCCGTCCCTCTAAGTCCAACACCTTGATGCAGTCATCGCTACTGTCCAGGATCTGCTGATTAAACTGCTCACTTTGTCGCAATGCGGTGGCTGCCGTCTGCTGCCTCTGTTGCAGACTGTGCAGCGCAGCAGCCGTAAAGCCTCCCACGCTCATCATCAGCCGCTGATCCTCGGCATCAAAATGCCGCTCCTCGTGATGCGACACAATCCAAAGCGTGCCTAGCGCTTGATCGTTGACGCATAGTGGAATGACCAATCCTTCCACGACCGGGAACTGCGGGTGATACAAATAGGTGAAGAACCGCTCAGGATAGCTGTAGAGCTGGGGCTGGTTACAAGCAAGAGTTGTGCCACAAGGACTAAAGTTGCTGGGAATCGTGCTCTGCTCTAACGCTTCTAGCGCACCCGAGATCGCCACCCACCGCAAAAACGAGGTCTCATCCGGCGCGGTTTCGAGTAAGCTAACCCCCACCGTATCGGCTCGACAAAGATCGAGTGCCAAGCGAACCAGCGTTTTCAGCATGGACTGTGGCTCGTCCATCAGGTGTTGGGCAAGGGTGCGAAGCGCTTGGCTTTCCGCTGCAAAATCAGGCTCTCGTGCAGGGCGGCTCGCCAGCACCCCTGTCATGAGGACATCCGCCTCAGAGATTTCCCGAGAACTTGGCGGGGAATCTCTGAGGACTAGATCGTTATGATCTAGACTATCAGTCATCGGATCTGCTCCCTGAGTCTGAGAAGTATTGGATGAGCAAATCTTTGCCAGAATCCCCCATCTGATGCAGCAGTTGTTCAATCTGTTTCAGCGCGATCGGCAAGGGCTTAGTTCGCCCATTCTCCCAACGATTGACGCTTTGGAATGAAACCCCTAGCTTCGCCGCAAACTTAGCTTGTGAAAGATTTAGACGTTGGCGCATTTCTCTCATAAGATTTGCCAGATCTAAGCGGTCGGTTTCTCTGGAGTTGAGCTTTGCGCTGGTCGCAGGCATAAAATGAAAACCACTGTATTCCCATCCTATATGCCACCACATGGTATAAGTGTTGTCCGTCTACCTTAAGGCACAAAGACTTGTGATGGGGGTTCGGTGAGTTTCTGGTCGCCTACTCATTTAGCCCCTCTCCAGAACGAGCCGCACTTGCCCGGATGTCGGCTTAACCCTAAAACTGACTTGTGAGGTTTGCCCCCTCAGTTCGCTCAAAGCAATAAACCGCTAATCGGTCAGCTATTGTTCAGCGTCCCACTAACGATAAGATTTCTGCAACGAGTTGCTCTGGGTCAATGGGGTGGGATAAGAAGCCATCAAAGCCTGCTGTGGAGGCTTCTGCGCTTGAAAACTCTCGATTGCCAGCCGCAACAGCAATTACGGGAATCTGTTGGCTAGCATCGGGTTGCTTTAATCGAATGGACTGAAGAAGTTCCTCTCCCATCATGTCAGGAAGACGAATATTACACACAATGACGCTTGGGGAGAATCGGGTGAGCTGGAATAACGCCTTGAATCCTGAAGCTACTTCCACGACCTCTGCCATATCGAGCGGTTAGCCCTGCAAGAATTTTGGCTCAGGCAAAATCGTCAAGCAGAATTGTTTGGCACGTCATCCCGCGATAAGAACCGCTCGGCGGTGAAGCATATCCGGTAGATCGACCGGATATGCTCATTCAATAAACCAAGTTTTTGCC
This sequence comes from Phormidium tanganyikae FI6-MK23, assembly GCA_019359175.1. Taxonomy (GTDB): domain Bacteria; phylum Cyanobacteriota; class Cyanobacteriia; order Leptolyngbyales; family Leptolyngbyaceae; genus Leptolyngbya; species Leptolyngbya tanganyikae. Next base: position 19,649 of record JAHHHU010000047.1, on the reverse strand, counting down.
GCAAGATCTGCACCACCATCTTTGCCCCCGCGTCCCATCAGCCCGAAGCTTTCCGAATCCTTCCCTTCGCAATTCAGATGCTCCGCAATTGCGGCAAATCATCGGATCATCTGCAATATCCGATCTGATGATTGACTCGGATTCTAGGCGATTCTCGCGAGGGCGCTCAACATTTGATAGACGATCGCTTATCGGCTTCGGTGCGGGCGATATACGATCGCTTAACAACTGCTCAATCTTTGCAATACGATCGCTAAGCGTTTGTTCAACGTTTGATAGACGATCTCTCAACAACTGCTCAACATCTGCTAAACGATCGCTAGACGGCTTGCTATCAAGCTCTGTACTGCTCATTCCTAGCCCCTTTTCGAGCAGTTCGACTAAAACATCAGTGCGGGTTTTGCCGTTTACCGCTTGTCGATCTACTTCTTCCAGAAGGCGGCTCGGAATACGAAATCCGATCATTTCTCGTTTTTCTCGCATGATGTTTAGCGCTTTGTTTAGCAGTTGATGAACAACTGCTAAACAGTTTACTCCTCAACCAAAGCGAAACCCCGTCGATCTCGCTTCTGGTGAGAGGCAGATCAACGGGGTTGAGTAAAATTGTAGTGGCAATACTACAAAAAGATTACGAGGCTAGACCATGCTATCTGGAAGTTTGAACTTAAGCAACCGCGCGAGCTGCGAGAAACCGAAAACAAAATATCTCTGTCATTTTGAGGCAACAAACATCTATGGCGGCGAAATCACGGTCGTCTGCCCAGACTGGAAAGAATCGTATTGGACAGAGCAATTAAATTCTGATTCAGTGATTCAAAGTTTCAAAGTTTCGCATTTTTGAGCCCGCAATCTTACCAAATAAGATCGCGCTCCCCTTCCACCCGCAACTAAGAAGCGCGATCGTACCCTCGCCGGGGAAATGCCGGAAAACCTACCTTTAAGCCGTAGTGGGCGATTGCGGCGTTCTCTGGGCATCGGTTCCGCCCACCTAAGAAAGTGCGATCTCGTTCGATATCGGTAAATTTAATCAAGTTTAATCATGTTTAATCAAGGTTAATAAGCATTTTTATATACGAATTACTACGGATTACTACGGTTAATCGCCCACATTCCCCGCGCTTCTAAACGGAAGTGCGGGGATTTGTGCTACCTTTTTCGGTTTTTTCAAGTGAAGGCGGAGCTTCGCAACGAATCAAGACTCAATGGCTCAACCGCCTAAAGAGTACCTGAGAGGGTAATAGTGGCAGAAACCTTATAAACACTATAGTTGGACAAGAATGCTTAGGTAATCTGTAAAGCGTTTGAGGAGAACCCAATGAAAACTATCAACTTGAAGATTTTATTCGCAATCACTGGCACTGCTGCTGCACTCTTAACTTTGTCCCCATCAAACGTTCTCGCTAAGCCTGTACAGGGGCAGGAAAAAACTGGTAAAAATTGCGAGCGCAAAGACACGTCTACAAGCAGCACGTTCGGGAAGTGCGAAAGCGTATGCAAAGACAAAGACCTTACCAGAGATGCGCCAAATAACCGCTGGGTCTGCAAGGCTAGCTCAGTCAAGGTTACAAATCCAGGGAGGATATTGTTGCCAACTAATACGTTGCCAATTGATACATTACCAATAACCAAATTAAACGAACCGTTCAATTAATCAGTTCGCGATGGAATCTGCTTTAAGACCTACAGCACTATCTTCAAAGGTGAATGGTCTCGCGTGCAAATGCAGCCGGACGAAAACGAGTGTACTGACTCTGTGTTCCGAGGGCTTTACATCAAATGTGAGTGACGAGCTGCGATCGCATAGGAGCGCAAACAATCACAAACAGACGCAAAGGGACGCACGCTCCACGCGATTTCGGTCGGGTCTAACATCTTGAAATTTAGATTCCTCTCAAAGTCAAAAGTCATCGATCGCCAAAATCGTTGCAGATTTAATCCAGCAATTTGAAGTCCTAACACCCACCAGCAAAGAACTCGGACACATTTCACTAGAAAGTGTCCGATCCTCACACTTGTATAGCATTGCTTTTCAGAGTGGCGTTTTCGCACTTCGACCTCACAAACCAAGAGTGAAGTTAAGAAGTCACTTTTAGGAACCGTATAGAGGTATAGAGATAATCCGAATTCCGTACATTCTCAGAGAAAAACCGCTCGCCGCGTGGCATGACCTGGGAGGTGCTATCAAATATTGGTGAAGAGAATGCGATCTCTAACGCTGCAAGATTGCGGCTTTCCGTTGTGCTGGCGTGACATCTAAATATCGAGAGAGTTCGTTCAGTGATTCGTGTCCAGTAATGGATGCGATCGTTTTGATTGGGACACCTTTCCCATGCAGATTGGTAGCGAGTGAGCGTCGGAAGCTATGCGTTCCGACTCCTTTGATTTCCAGCGCTTCACAAACCTCGCGCAATTCCTTATCAACGCTTTGGCGGGAAATGTGTCCATCACGACGAATTGAAGGGAATAGCCACCCAGTTTGGGGCAGTTGGGCAGATTTTAGAATGTCGGTCAATTCAGGGTGCATCTCGATATCCCGAACTCGTTTCGTCTTGGTATGGGTGAGTGTGATCAATTCTTCTGATAGGTTCAGGTTTTCGGCTCGGAGTGAAATCGCCTCAGCCATGCGGCAACCTGTGTAAGCAGCGATCGCTACTGCATAGCAATACGGAGCGCGACACAACTCGATCACCCGATCGATCTGCTCGTTACTCAAGATAGCGGCTTGACCTTTCCCCTCAACCTTCGACATAACCCATTGCCTCAAAAACTCATCTGTTTAATTCTATTGTCGTTTCAGAGGAAACGACAATAGTAAATCAGTGCTTTCAGGCATTTCTAGGGAAATCCTACCTTCGAGAGCAAAAATCACCCCTTTATTGAGAATTAGCTCTCCTTATTGCGATAACGACGCTTACGCATTTTTGCAAAATTGATCGACAGCGTTAGCAAGGACTAAGCATAAATGCCCACGATGAGAAGTATCGGCATTCGACTGCCGCAATATGCGATCGACAAATTGAATGAGCGCTCTCGATCGTCTGGCAAAACTCTGACCGACCTCTGCCGAAATGCAATTCTGCATCGGTTGGGGTTACCACCGGAGCCGTCCGAGTCTGAGCATTTGGCGCAAATTAGAGATCGTCTTTCCAGAATTGAGCAAGTGCTAGGGCAGAGCGGAAGTTTGCCCTCTGAGAGTGGGCTGCAAGGGGGCTTTGGAAATGTGGCAGTAGATTTGGACGTTCAAGAATCGCCAGAAACAGAGCAAGCTCTAGAAATAGTGCATCATCAGTCGCTCTATACGAATGCTGACGGCTGGATCGCCTGCCCCAGCTGCGGCAGTTTAAATAACGACTGGCTGAGTGACGATGACTCGCATCAAGAAGTGCGATCGCTGAAATGTCAGGAATGCGATCGCGTTTCATTGCTCGATGTGATGAAGTGACCTCAATCAACAGACACAAAGAACCGACCCGCGATCAACTTGATCGCGGGTCGGTTTCACATTACAGGTAAGCAATACGGGAATTGCATAATTCACAGACTGATCGAGGTGGCAGAGATAAAGGCTATTGCTCGATCGTGTTGCAGCATTGCAGCCTCTATTGGAATCTCTGCTAAGCATCTTGCAGAATTTAAGACTGTAATTAGGCTGAGAGCCTGAATAGGCTGTCCCCACTAGCCAGACTAAGAAGCATAACGCCGCGCTCTGCGGCGTTATGGCTATTTTTTGATGTACTCAAATTCTGTTTTACCTGCTGCAAGCCAATCCTCTAAATCCTGCTGGGTATGGTCTAACATTTCGATGCCTTGACCTATAGCAGCACTTAGAGCTTCAAGATATTCAATGCCAGATCCGATTACATGAGTTAAAAATATAAGGAATCTCTTTCGATCAGGTGGGTAAACGAGATCCGTTTCTGACTCGAATATCTTATGAGTTCCATCTGGCTTTGTATAAGTGTTTATAGCAGTTTCCAACACCCAAAGGTTATATATAAACATAACTTCTGGTTTGTCGGTGTCCTTGAGCATATATCTGATCTCAGGCTTCCACTCTATCGCTTTCCCTAATAACTCAGGCTTTATGTGGCCGATAAACTTGTTTCTCAGATACTTCGCAAACTCATATTCCTTAGATGCTTTCGCATAAATTGCCGATAAATTTCTATGCTCAGCGTACATGGGTCGAACTGTTAGCTCGAAATCAACTAAATTGGCTATTGCAACGAAAGCTTGCTTAACTAAAACAATACTCGACATATCTTTGAAGCCAGCATCTTCAAGCTGCCGATCGATCTCTACGAGATCAGCTTTTAACAACTTTGATTTAATAAATTGTTCCATATTGCTCTATAGGCATAACGATCCCAATCACCCGCCGCAAATAACTTTGAACACTCACAGATAATCTCTCGGCGGTCGGTGTGCATTGGGTTTGTTATCTCGCGCCCTGGTGTTGCCGATTTGACTTATGCCCTAACACGATTGTAAACAAGGTTTTTATTTCTGCTCAATTCTAGTCCGGTACTTTGGTGGCACTCTGACGTGGTGAGGGTCAAGGAAATCAATTAGATCGATGAGCTTACTGTGAATTAATACAAGTCTCTCAGCATCAACCTTTGGTGCATTTCCCATCGTTTCAATATCATCTCTCAGCTTCGCAAACCAACCCGCAAACTCCGGATCGCTCATCTTCTTCACAAACGTTGCATAACCGATACAATCATATCCAATTGCTTCACTATTAGAACGAGGAACTGTCATAATTTCCCCAATTGCTCGCTGCTCACCGTTATGGAGCTGGAAAGTGCCTCCGGCTTTGTAATGTGCAAATGCTTGATTGATATTAACCAGTAGTTCACTCAAGCGACGATTCAGTTCCAGATCGCCCAAGTCCAAGAACTGAATTTCTCGGCGTAAAATTTCTACCCATCCAAGATACTCCGCCACAACGTACAAAGTGTTGTTTATCGCATAGCTCTGTGAGGATGGCGATCGATGATAGAAACGCTCCAAAAACCTGTTCTGATGAATGTTGTACAAGCGGCTCTGAAGATCAATCGCTGAGCGCAATAAGGGGTCTCGGTACTTAGACATCAAAGCAGCCGTCTGAGCTTCACGCGATTCGACTTCTCGCTGCTTCGTGAGTCGGTCAGTTAATCGGGTAATGCGATTTTGACCATAAATACTGATAACTGCGCTAGTAACTGCGACAATCGCCGCAATGATTGCAGTAATGACTTCAGGCTTCATTTAGGTTGCTTCTGTAATCATTTGCTGAATCTTACTTGATCTCGAATACGAACAGATGACTTTGAAACCACTTCCATCACCCCTAACCTAAGCGAGATAACTATTATTTAGACTGACTCTTTCCGCCTAACCATCCGGATCTGGACGTTAGACCGAAACTCGTCGTCCTAATGTCCTCATTCAGCGATTTAGATGGCACAAAATCGGCATAACATCCCGAATTGGGCGATTAGATCGACTCGTTCTGTCTAATACCGGAATTGGGGACATTAGACCGACTCATGTTCCGCATATTACCCCTCGGCACGGGAATTAGGCGGAAATTTTTCGTATTTCTTCGCAAAGAAGGCAAGTCTTCTTTAAATCCAATTCCACCTGATTTTCCGTACTTTGATACGTTCAACTTCCCAGTTGTCAGCGGTGTTAGTCGCAACTTATCAATCAAGCGGCACTGAAAACGCCTGTAACCCGTATTCTCGAAAAACGGGTGCTTCTTTCTCAAGCGACGATCTCTTTCCGTGACTCAAGCTTGCGGCTCCATTCGAGTAGGCGCTTGCTATGGCTGATCCAAAGTCCGACGTCTTGCTGACTCTGCCAACATTCCAAAAGACGATCTCGTTTCTCTTACCGTCATGTTTGGATTTGAGGGTTGTTTTGGAATAGTACAAAAACATTTCTCTTGACGTAAGAATGAAGTTGATCAACAACTAGAAAAGCGAGTTGTTACTCCGCTTAACATAAGATCCATACATCCTGGAACTTAGGCAAGACAATAAAAGGCAAATTTGATGATTAATCCGGCAGCTGAGCGGCTTCAGCAACAGGCAGAGCGAATCATGCGACTGTGGGAGGAGCGGGCACGGGCTGAAGTCAGTGCCTCCCTGCATCAAAACTCGCTGGTCTTGCAAAATTCGCTACCGCAGTACTTAAGCTTCCTCGTCACTGAATTATCAACCGCCATTGCACGCACCTCTACCCGTATCAACGCTGATAAAGTGGAAAGCGATCGAATTGGCAGGAAGCATGGACGGGAACGTGCGGGATATGCTGATTACTCAATTACTCAACTGATCCTGGAGTATCAGATTCTCCGCCAGGTGGTTTGTCAGGTGCTAGAGGAAGAAGCGCCGTTAACTACGCGGGAACGAGACATTATCATCAGTTCCATTGAGCAAGCCGTTAATGATGCAGCAACGCAGTTCTCACAAACGTTGAGCGAGATTCAGGAGTTGTTTATGGTGACACTGACCCATGACCTGAAAAATCCCCTGAATATTATAAAAATGGGCACACACCTGGTTTTACGCCGATTTGAACGGGGTGATCGCCACTATGATGTCACAGCTCGAATGATCGGTGCGATCGAGCGCCTGGATGGGATGATTCAAAATTTGCTCGATACCAGTCGGTTACGGGCAGGGCAGGGCTTGAGTTTAACGTTTGAGAATTGCGATTTAGAGCAGCTACTTCAAGAGGTTGTGGAGGATTTGAACTTCGCTTATGAAGAACGCTTTGTGCTGGTTTCTGCTGATGCGGTTGAAACCCGTTGCCATCGCAAGTCCTTGCGGCGGGTCATTGAAAACATTGCGACGAATGCGGTGAAATATGGTGCTCCTGATACGCCAATCACCCTCACCCTGCAACACACTGCAACGACAATCCACATCACTATTCATAACGAAGGTCAGCCCATTTCTCCAGAGGCGCGATCCATTCTTTTTCAACAATTTCGTCGTACCAAGACTGCTGGAAAGCAGGAAGGATGGGGCTTAGGCTTATTCCTGGCGAAGAGCTTGACTGAAATGCATCAAGGGACAATTGAGGTTGAAAGTGCAGAGGGCAAGGGGACAAGCTTTATCGTCACGTTGCCAGCCGTCCCGACCGAGACATCTGACCTTCAGTCAAACCAGATCGAGAATGGCTGAGATAATTTCTTCCGAGTCAATGTGCTTGGGCAAGAACCGATCAAATCCAGCTTTCAAAACCGTGTTTGCGTTCAATCCTCGCGTGTAAGATGTAACGGCGATCGCTGGAAGGCGAGGCATTCTTCCGAATTCTGCCTGACGAATTTCTTGGATCAGCCAATCGCCATTGCAGTCAGGCAATCTGATGTCAGAAAGGAGGATATCTGGACGAGAGCGATGAAGTTGAGCCAAAGCGTCATTGGCTTGCATGACCCAGATGGCTTCTGCTCCGGCTTCACTCAGGATAAACAGCAGTAAATCTGCCATATCACACTCATCCTCCACCAGCAAGACTTTTACTCCTGCTAAAGATTGCGTTTGATGTGCTTGGGTTTTGCCACTAACACTCACCTGACTAGCAGAATGCTCCATGTTTTATCCCTTCTCTTTCTCTGGCTTAATAGAGCCAATTAGGCAATCTGATTGCCTCACCCTCAGGAGAGAAACGTAGAGAAGCCAAGCACACATCAATATGTATATTTTTGTAACAAACAATGAAGGTCATACACTTCAGCGAGATGAACAACCTAAGACTGAGTCCGTGAAATATAAAACCGAAGTTACAAGGACGCGCTAACGATTCTCACAGGGATCTTTAGCCATATACAAAAACGTAATTTACGATCAAATAATCGTAATTTTTCTAATAGTTTGATGAATCAATTATCGATCGCTCTAATCTACGAGACAAACGAGACAAACCAACGAGACAAAACCGTGAGACACTCATGAGACAAAGCTATCCCGTGTCTCATGGGTCAAAAATGACCCCTCTGTCTCGTCTGTCTCGTGTCTCATGGGCAGGCATTAACTGTTAAGAGAATGCTCGATCATGGCTGCAAACATTTCGGCTTCGCTCTCATAAGTCGAAATATATTTAGCCATGATAAATGGTGAATCCTTCCGTCCCGTTGTCTTGTATCTAGTCGGAAACTGAATTGGGTTATTTGCCACTTGCCAGATGTGCCCACAGTAGGGGAAATATTCCCCTTTAACGAGTTTGAAGTTGAAGCCTAAAAGGTACTGCCCTCGCACTTTTGTAACGTCGATCGCGGGTAAGTTTTCTGCAATCTCATCCGGCAAATAGAGTGAACACAGCACCCAGAATCGGGGCTGTTTAATCTTGAACGATCGCCCGGTTTGAGTGGCTTGAACTACGTCTTGAAAATCCATAATTGCTCCTAAAAATCGTAATCGTCGTTAGTGTTGGGAATAGCGGGGGCGATCGAGTATTTGCCGTCTGACTCAATCAAAATCTGGGCAGAAACAAGCGAATTTAGAGCAAGCTTGAGCCGCTCGGTCGGTAAGCTTGGATCATCTTTCAACCGTCGAATTGATTTACGAATTTCGGAAGGTGCAAATGACTTATCAGACCGCGCCGCTAACCAATCCACAATCGACGCTGCAACCTCGATCGATTTCTGCTTCCAATTTGGAAACGCTTGCTTAATCAACGGCTGTGAGGATTCAACCTCTGAAACGCTTTCCTCTGCCTCATGCTCGGCGGATGGCGCGTTGTACATTCGCTCTAAGTCTTGCGGGGTTGCGGTTGGCTGGTGTCCAACCACCTGTTGAGGCGTGGGATCAGGAGACAAGGCAACGAGCGCCGCGATGTCTGCAACTTTGCTATCAATCAGACACGGGCGATCGTACTTGGAGATATCCAGCCTCAGCCTTTGCGCTTCAGGCTCGGCAAAACCTTTCAGGTAAATGTAGCTGAGGTTGTCTCGCAAACTGCCCTCACCCTCAATTCCAAGCGTCTTTACCTCTTGCCCTTGGGCTAACAGAATCAATCGAACTTTGCTCGTTCTACCTGCTCGAATGATGAACTTCAGATCCTTGACTACATCGAAGCCGATGTCTTTGCATCCAGCAACAAAGGTTGGAACCTCATCTAGAATCACGTTCACCGGGGAAAAGTCATCTTTCCCGGTTTGGTTCATTTCGGCTTCGCGCTGTTTGACAATCTCGCTCAATCCGGTAATGTTTGCCGCGATCGTTCTAAAGTCGTAAGGCACTCCGATCACCTGCATTCCGATAAAGTCTTTCGGCTTCTTCTTGGGAGTAATCACGATCGTTGATCCGGTTAGAAATCGCCCCATTCTCTCAGCTAGAAAAGATTTCCCCGCTCCGGTCTTGCCAAGTAACAGTAGATGAGGAAAGTCATCGTAAGCGCTGTTTAACTGGTTCCAGTCGAACAGCTTAGATTCAGGAGTTGCGATCGGGATTGCAAACGGCTCTGAAGATTGCGATGGAACATTGATCGCGCTTTGCTCTCCTAGCTGTGTCACGATGCGAACTGGTTCCGATTCTGGTAACTGCGGCATCTTTGTCCAACCATCGGGAACAGGTTCGACCTTCAGATCAGCTTCAATGCGACTCGTTAGGCTATTGCTTCCGCCATACAGCGATTTCACCGTAGCCATCACTTTGTATCCTGCGTAAAGGAACATCGTTGCACCCACTAAAGGCGCATTGCTGAAAACTGCAACGCCAAATAGTGCGGCGGTTCCTGCTTTCACCATCAAGCCGATTCCGCCTTCTGGCTCTGCATCGTCAATCACTAAAATCGTCCCGTCGTAATATTCAATCTGTGCAGATGGATCGACTCCCCAGGCTTGCAATGTTTCAGGACTGACAGATTTGGTAAGCTTGCTCATATTTCAAACCTTGATAGGGTAGGGACTAATAAAGCAAAACCTCGATCGCGCTCTGAACTGCGATCGAGGTTCCTAATTTGTTAGATGTGCTTTGCGGTGCGAGGACTAATCGCTTTGAAAAAGCGGTGAACGTTCAACATGAAGAGAACTAAGACTTCGACAACCGCGATCGAGCCAATCATCAGAAAGAAATCGCTCCACTTGATCAGGGACGCATCCCACACACCAAAATCACGGACGAAATCATTCCAGCCCGTACCATACGGCAAGTAGTACCAAAGGTTAACGGTTAACTCTGTCACGTATGCCAGTGCTGCATACGTACCGATGTTTCTGAAAATATCGATCAGGTAGTGACTGACTTTCTTTTGGAACTTCTCAACAGTCGGATGATCGCTCGGCTGCGATGCCTCATGAGTTCGCAACTGCTTGATCGTCGCGTTGTAGATTTCTGGGTCATGCAGAAGGACGGGTGTAATTTCAATTAGTTGCGTGAGTGCCCAGAGCAAAACAGACATCAGATTTGGGAGAATCCAAACAATCAGACTGATCAGCAATCCCAACAGAGGGACGGTTTGAAGCTGTCGAACCAGGGGTAGAGAAACGATCGCCGTTCCGATCGCGTTTCCGGCAGCTTGCCACGGCACAACTGAATAAGCGATTAGAATGCCGCAGACAAAGTAGATGAACCATTTGAGGTAACGCCAGTTAGAAGCCTTCATGCTGCGCGTTCCGGTTGTCTGATTGGGCTGTGTCCAGTTCGGTTCGTTCGATGAGTTTTGAGTTTTCATCAGTTCGATCTCTCCTGTTGTTTGCGGTTGTAGTGGGTCAAGAATTCGGATAGCTGTGAAGGTTGCACCCGTTTGATGTCGGAGATCGCACCATCGAAACCCACGATCGCGGTATCGCCAAACTCGTTACAGATGATCAGTTCTTCCGGGAGGGGTCGTACTCCGTTGATCGGATTGCCTGATTGATCAAACCTGGGAGTCTTAGGATTTTGGGGGAAAGTCTGAGCATCAAACACCCGCATATCTGCTTGGAACCTGCTCGGACGGTTGTTAAGCGTCTGGACGATCGGCTGACATCCAGCTTTGACACGCTCTAGTGCGATCGTGGAATCGGAACTGAGGGATTTGATGCGCTCTCTCGAATCCTGTTCATCGGTCTTAGAACGATTCGCCTTCTGTTGTGCTGCTGCAAGGTCGCTCTGCCAGCGCTGCAAAGATGTTTGATGCACTGTTGTTCCAGTCAGTAGTAGGAATACAAACGACATCCGAACAGCAAATCGTTTGTTGATCACAAAAGGTTTCACCGCTGCAACTCCTGAAAGTCATGCTGGAATTGTTGAGATGCGATCGATGTTGCTTTGATAATTGTTGGAACAGATGGCGCGATATAGACGATCGCGGTAAGAACTAGAAGCCATCCGAGAAAGTCTTTCATTGCAGATAAGCCCCCTCTTTGATTTGATGTCCGATCGAGATAATCAAACTCAGCAAGTCATCAATCTCGCAATCTTTGACGTGTGACAAACATTCGAGGACATCACCGGAAAACTCGATCGATGAATCATCAATAAACTCGTCGATCGTTCTTGGATCTCCGCCCGCCTCTTCAGTTTGGCTGTCTTCTGCTTGCCAGAGCGCGATCGCTGCGATGAGTTGCAATTTCTCAACTCCAGTGAGTTCAAGCAGTCGATCGCCTCTCGATTTAATCAAATCGTTCAATCCGTTACTGGATGCGTGATAGCTAATAACACTTTGTTTTGTGGTCATAATTGAAGAATCCTCTGATTGATGTTTGGGGATGAGCCGATCGCTTTCCTTGTCACGGGCTGGGCGATCGGCTTTTGATTAGGACTGTTTTTGCAGAGCCCATAAACGAAGCTCAATCACGTCTGCAATCTCAAACAAAGTCTGCTGAATCTCTGCAAGTTCAACAGCGCGGCGCGATTGAGTCAGGCGATCGATCAGTTGTTCAAGTCCTTCGAGTTCAGGCATTGGTCAAAGTCTCCAAAGTGGTTTTGTGGTTAAGAATCAAGATCGTCGTAATTGTTGAATGGGTCAGACTGCTCGGCTTCGCTGTCTAGAGTCGCTTCTAGTTGGGGCAACTCACTTCTAGGAACTGTTGCAACGGTCGATCGATGAGCGCAGGCAGAAAGGGCAAATAAAACGGTTTCGGTTTTGTATCCTCTAAGCTGCGGGTGATCGCCCCAAATTATCTCGAAAAACTCAGTCATAACGGGCGTTTGGGAGATAGAGAACCGTAAGGCTCTTTTGTTAGAGTCCATTCTTTTCCTCAATCCCCTTAGCGATCTCGAACAGTCCTAGAACATTGGCGCTTAGTGGGTCTGAAACTGGAATGTAACCGCGATCGATGAGCCAAGCCCGAACGCTGGGAATCAAAACAGCGCCGCCCGTAGCAAACTTGTTCGGGCATTCTTCAACGTGATAAGGTGCTAGGCTTTCGACTTGCTTCACGACTTGATTCAGCCACTTGTCTACCTCAGCTTTCACAGATCCAGAAAAATCGTGCCCCTTGAAGGTGTGTAGCGGGTTGTCGATAATCGATCGCGCTTCCTGATAGGTCAAGACTCGTTTCAGCGCCTCATTCACTGCGCGGCATTTGGTGAACTCGGCAATGAGCCGCGCTGTCCCTTGATGCAGCAGTTGATACGGCTGATCGCATCCTGCCGTCAGCTTCAAACCAGAGTAAGGAGCAAGCATCACAGTTTGTCCGCCTAAGTCTAAAAGCAGGTTCGCGATCGTCGCTGGCTTCTGTGCTTTGATTGCGCCCACACCTTCGACTAGAACGCGATCGCATTTAACTGTGATTGCTTTCTGTTCATCCCCCTTGATAAAGATGAAAGAACCGTTCAGCGCCGCTTTCATCTCTGCGCGGTAGGCTTCTGGGTTGTGAACCGAAGTGTAAACGGTGATTGAATCACCGTCTTTTAAGTCCTGCCACATCACATGAACTAATGCAGGTAGTACCCATTGCGCCTTACCATCGGGCGTATCTTTGATCCATTGCGCCCCTGGGTAAGCTCCAATTCCGAATTGGCGGGTCAGAACTTCGCCCGTCCCATCAATCCGATCGCTTTGAGTGAATGTATAGTCGTCAACATCAGAGCTAACGAGCGAGGGAACTGTTTCATGCTTCGCATTTTCAAAGCAAATTTTGCCGCGCTTGTTTCTTACTTCGGCATAGACAACATCAACGTTTTGGTTGCCAGGGTCGATCGATGCGAGAAACTGTCTACCTAACTTCGTCGCGCTATGAGTCGAAACTTGCTCTTTTGTCTGTGTCATGATTTTTGCTGTTTTTTGAGGTTTTGAGGGTTGCTACCGTTTTTTGATGGTTGGGGTAGCTAGTTGGTAGCAAGCAGGGGTAGAGGTAGAATCGCGTTGAGTTACATTGCTACCAGATAGCTACCGATTGGCTACCGATTAGATGCGGTGTTAGTGGCTAAAAATCGCTGAAAGCTTTACGTTGCAATGGTTTGAGGTAAGAAAAGGCGGAGTTTCACCGCCCAAGGGTAAGGAAAATGCCTAGCTGGAGAGTCCAGCAATCCGCGATCGATCTTTTTGCTAGAAGTCGATCGGCGGGTGCTGAAATCTTGGTTAAGGAATTCCAGCTAGGCTACAGACTCTCGGAGAGTTTCACGCCGTCACTGGCTACCTATTCGGTTTTCAATGGTTCAGTAAGAGGGAGCGAAGTTAGAACGGCAACAGATCTGCAAAGTGACACGCCGATCGCGTTGGTTTGACGCGCGATTGTTCCTCCCATCCAGCGCGGGCTTTTAGCTTGCAAAGTCCATCCGAATATTCTCGGCATTGGCTGCAACTGGGTTGGATGGAGGGCGCGATCTGTTGGTCGGTGGGCTGTGTCATGAGTTGTTTGCTTGCATTCGATATATCTAAGGTAACGCTTATTTCTGTGTTTTATACAGAAGAAACCTTCAGCATTAATTATCGTTTCGCTCGTATAAATAAGCTAATCTTCTGTATTTGGAACAGATAAAAGCGTTATTATGCAGGAGTCAAAGCAAATCAATGTAGCCTTGAGGTGTAAACATGACATCTAATACCGTGGGACGACCGAAGCGCAGTAGACCGACCGCCAGAAAAAACTATGTACTTGATTCATCGATCGCGGAGTTGATCGCAAAGCAAGCCGATATTGACGGTCGCACCGAGGGGAGCCAGGTTGAATACTTGGCGCTTGTATATGAAGCGATCAAGCAAATGACTCCGGACGACGAGCCGTTTACCTTTGCCGCAATTGTGGCGAAGGCAGGCGCGATCAAAGCTGAACTAATGAAAGGCGAGGGAGTTGAGGCATGACCCAATCAAAAACAAGATTTAGGACGCTTGAAGAATACGCCGCGCTAGACCCCGGCGACTTGCCGGAGTGTCATTTTGAGTTAGTTGACGGAGAGATAGTTAAATTGCCTACCGAATCGGATCTCAATCTCATGATTGCGGGGTATCTATTCGTTACTCTGGCTCAATTCACGCCACATTATTTGATCCGACGAGGAACTGAGGTCTTTGTCACAAGTCGCTTTGTCACAAGTCGAATTCCTGATTTGGTTGTATTGAGCGAGGAGGGATTCAGCCAGATCGAGGGATCGAGTCGATCGGCAGTAAAGCCCGAAATGCCCGCGCCGCGTTTGGTCGTTGAAGTCGTTTCACCGGGGGAACCGGGGCGCGAGAACCACGATCGCGATTATGTCGAAAAGCCCAGAGAATACGCCGCGCGAGGCATTCCTGAATATTGGCAAGTCGATCCAGATCGCGCCGTCGTGCGAGTGCTGCGGCTGGCAAGTAGCGGATATTCGGTGAAGGAGTTTCGCGAGGGTGATCGCGTGTTGTCGATCGAATTTCCAGAACTGCAATTAACGGCAGAAATGGTTCTGAAGGGTGGACGATGTGACACAAGCAAGTGACCCAAATCGATTAGATCGTCTAGAAGCATTGCTCGAAACGACGGTACTGGCGATTCGCGAATTGTCTAAGCGGCAAGACCGAACGCAGAGCCAGCTAGATCAGGTTGCCGATCGCCAAGAAGCGAACGATCGACAAATTGCGCTGAACTCCGAGCAAATCGCTTCAAACACGGCAGGACTGATCGAATTGCGAAATTTGATCGCTGATTTCGTCCGAAATCAGTCGCGTTGATCGAGGAATTATTGAAATTAGCAAGAGTTTAGAGATTTTGAATAGATTCAGCACTATAACGAAGCCTAAATAATAGAATTGAGTCGATGGATTTCTATCTCAGCATCGATTGAATTCTATTATTCCGTATGTGTAGCTATTCTCAAGATCCGTGATAAATGCTGAAACCGTTATGTAGAGACAGTTTCAAGCGTTAGCGCAGTTCTCCGCAAGATTGATAATCAAGCAAGGTCTGGATTCAGAGCCGCGTCCAGACAAAAAACAAGGCTCCGGTGCGTCAACACCGAAACCTTTAAACGACAAATAGTCGTTTCCTATTAATGTTTACATTCTGCCTTTACTGTACGCAGAAATCAAGGGGCAATCTGTCCGCTTTATCTAAAGCCCTTGCCTATTCTGCCGTTTCTCGCAATTTAATTTCTGCACGCGCCTATCAGCATCTCAATTTCTGTCTCAATTTTATCACAAATAAGACTCATAACGAGACTGCGAACCTCTTGAAGCTAGGAGGAGCAGTCTAATGATGACTTTTATTCCTGAAATCGAAGCAGAATTGCAAGAGCTATCCGATCGTGAATGGGATAGGCAAACCCAAGAATGGGCACGCGAACAAACCGCAAAGCTTAAAGCGAGAGATATTAAAGCTATCTATACAGATGGTTCGGGCAAGGGCGGCGACTGCGGCTATGGCGTTTCAATCCTATTCCCCAGCGGCAAAACCTACGAGATCGGCGGATTCGAGAAGAACTCGACAAATCAAAGAGCCGAATTGCTTGCGGTGATCGCTGCACTTGAGTTTATCCAAAATCACCCGAATCGAGACAACATCGAAATTTTTAGCGATTCCGCTTATGTCGTTAACGGCTATAGCCGATGGCTTGAAGGTTGGGTTAAAAACAATTGGCAGACCGCCGATAAAAAACCCGTCGAAAACCGCGACCTTTGGGAACGTCTAGAAACATTGCGGGGCGCTAAACTTAGCCACCTAAAGGGACACAGCGATCGCAGCGGTCAAGATGGACGCGATCGGCGGCAAGCCAACTACGCGAAGTATGGCGATCTAGCCGATCAGCACAACCGGGGCAACTGCCGCGCAGATGAGATCGCAGGGTGGGCGCGTAAGAACGGCGAATTTCAGCGGGAAGGCGGATATCTAAGCGATGTCTGGAACCCGCCAAACGGTAGCGTTTCAATCGTAAAGGCGCGATCGACCGACTCGGAAGCGTTCAACTTCCAAGATCGGATTCTGAAGAGAGCGATTTCTGAAGCGATGCTCTCGGAATCGGTGCTTGACGCGAACATTCGATTTTTCGATCTGGAACAAACTCACGAGCGCTTGAATTGGAAAATCTCTCGGCATGCGGGATATAGGTTAATTCCGTTTAACGAATCGTTCGGTTTTATCAACGAGGACGATTCGAGTTTTCAGCATCAGCTTGATATTTTCCGAGTTGCGGAGGACGACAAAAAGCCGATCAAATACGAGTCGGTCAAAGGGAAAGGGGCGCAAATCTTTATGCCTTCCGTGCCCGTGGATATTCGGCGCAAGATGTCGGAAAAATTCGGGGTCGAAGTTCCTTTAACCGGATCGTTCTGGCACTGGTTTCAAACTTCCCCGAATGCTAAAAAACTGCCGCTAATCATTACTGAGGGCGGATGGAAGTGCCTATCAATTCTCAGCTTAGGAATTCCCGCAATCTCGCTTTACGGTTGCTCCGCTGGATTTGAGACTCGCGAGAGCAAATACGATAAGCGGCGTTTGTGTGTCGATCTTGATGAACTTGTCAGAGGCAAGCGCCAAGTAACGATCGCTTTTGACGAAGACGAAAAACTGTCAACCCGTCGCAAGGTTAATGCGAATACTCGAATTTTAGGAGAAGCGATCGCGGCTAAAGCTTCGGTAAAAGTGGCGAGTTGGTCAGGGGCTAAGGGAGCGGACGATTTCATCCAGCTTTACGGCGGGCTTGCTTTTGAGTCAGTACTGAAAGAAGCGATCGACTTTAAGGCTTGGAAGTCTTGCGAGTCGATCGCCTACTCGCTGGAAATTCTGAAACGATCGGCTTATCTAAAAGCAGATATAACAGCCAATCAGCGATGGGTGAGCGACTGCGGCTTCCCTATAGTAAAGATGGGGCAAGGAGTGTTTGCTTCTTCGGCGATGCACACTGGAAAATCGACTTGGTTCGCTTCGGTTATTGAAGAATTGCGAAAGATTTACCCTGATCTGCTCGTTGAATTGATCGGAAGCAGAAACAATTTATTGCGGCAATCGGCAGGAAAAATCGAAGCGATACACATTGCGGATTTGGACAACGCAGGCGGCGACTTTATTCGGGCGCAAATGGATGCTACCGAGCGGCTGGCATATTGTATCGATTCTCTCCCGCGACGGTTCGATCGCCTAATTCGGGCGGCACAGAGCGGGCAGTTTTTTCTCTTGGCTCTTGACGAATTGGATGCACTACTGACCCACTTGCTGAACTCGACAACGATTGGGGCACAACGAAGAATGCAGATTATCTGTCAATTCAAGACTTTGCTCGATTTAGCAGCAAAAGGACACGGGGCGATTATTGGGGGTGAGGCAAATCTATCCGGCTTATCGATCGATTCGATTCGCCAATTGACGGGCGGCAAGCTGGAAATGATTATTTGTCGTAATGATTACCTACCTCCTCAGTGGGAAGTAATCGATCACTCTCAAGCGGGAGCAGCAGCGAACAAACAAGGCGCGATCGCAAAAACTCGGCAACTTTTGAAAGAAGGCAAGCGCGTTTTATTGATGACGACTTCTCAAGAAGCAGCAGAACAATTTGAGGTTTTATTCGGCGGCAAATTTAAGACTCAGCGAATCGACTCCAAAACTTCGACAGATCCGGAAGTTCGCGAATTGATCAAACACCCCGATCGCGAACTTCCCAAGCGCGAGATCGTTTTGTTGATCGCGACTCCCACGATCGAGAACGGTGTCAGCATCGACGAACATTATTTCGATGCCATTGTTGAGTATGGGTCTGGCGGCGAACCGCGCCAGCTTCACCAAATGCTTGGGCGTAATCGTCCGCCAGTACCTCGATATTTATTCGTTTGCGCTACCGGAGCACAAACCCGCAAGGGATTAAACGCGGACACGCTCATTCAGAAGTGGGACGCAAACGTTAAAAACGCGATCGAATCCCACAAATTAAATTCTGAAACGCAAATCGAAGCGATCGAGATCGCCAAAACTTTAGCCGCAGAGTTCCAGGTTCGCACCGAAGCAGGGTCGAACACTTTGAGATCGACCCTGATCGAGTTGCTGAAACAAGACGGGCACAAAGTTAAGACTGTCCCCTTCATAGTTCCACCCGGAATCGACAAAGAAATTAAGGAGGCGAAAGAGATTTTAGCCGATCAATTCGTCAAGCTTTGGTCGGGCTTGGACGATTCCCTGATCACCTGCAAACAGGCGCGGCAGATGTTGAAGCAAGAGTTAACCTACAGCGACCATTTACTCGCGCAGAAGGCGCTAGAACGGGATAAATTCGGGCAATTAGTGGATTTGGAAGATTGGATTCGCAAATATTGGGCACAAGGCAATGCCTCGCGAAGCAATCGAAAATCGATCAGGAACGCGGCGAATTATGTTTATCCAGAAATTGCGCGGGAACTCGATCAACAGGAACTACAACGGCAGATCGAATCGACTGGCACTATCTGGCAACCCAGCTACGCAAGCCGCGAAGCGGTTATCGAACTGCTTAAAAAGCTGCAATTCGATCAGATTCTAAATTTACCAGAAGGGACAGTGCTCCACGCTGAATCGGGCGTAGTGCGATTTGTCGCACTGCAAGCGCTGAAACACTCGATCGAGGTCAAGGAAGTTTTGGGTCTGACGGTTGGCGGCAAAAGTTCGCCCATTTCTTTCGTGAATGATGTTTTGGCGCGACGGCTAGGGGCGGAAATTCAGCAGACTCGGATCACGCTTGAAAATAAAGAGTCCCCAAAACGACATAATGATTATTCATTAGGTCAGTTTCGGTACTCTTTATCCTCAAAGACCGCTGAAACGCCCACTTTGCAAGAGGCGCAAATCGAAGATAGTGAGTCCCGAAAACGAGATAAAGGCGAAACGCGAAAACGCAGACCAAAAGGAGAAGGAAGAGGCAAGCAAGCCAAGGCTTATAGAATCGTCAATTTCCCCTATCGAGCCGAAATGATCGAAGCCATTAAAGCCGCCCACGAAGCGGCAAAGGCAGAGCCAGAGCAGGAAATCAGCGCGAACGAAGTGCCCGGACAGGTTATAGACGTTGACGGTGAGGCGTTGACCGTCATCTCAGCCACTCAAAAGCAGATTCGATTGACAATCGATCCTGAACTACCGATCGAATACGCGATCGTACTTTCTCGTCAGGAGCTGAAAACCGTTAAACACAAGCAGGAGTGCGAGAACATACCGATCGCAAGCTGACGTTCAAGCCGAAAACTCGTGAGGCTAACAGACGATTGCCCAGAGCCAGAAAACGAGTTATTTGCTTGACTCAGCAACGCTTACAGGGCTGTCCCATTTCCGAGAACTTCTGCGGTTGTTCCACAGAAGTCCTGTT
>JAHHHU010000046.1 GCA_019359175.1 Phormidium tanganyikae FI6-MK23 | reverse complement strand
CCAGCGTACGTTCAGCAAGATGATTTCGGGGAGAAAGTGATGCCATTTGAACAGGGAATCAGTCGCCATTGAGAGCAAAGCTAGAGAAAATTGAGCTTCCCTAGCCTACCATTTTTGCGACACAACCTTAAACATCGTGTAAAAACGGGAAAAACCCCTGTGCTTTCTGATGAAGAGATGAAGCAGCTTTTAGGAGGAATTGATACTTCGCATGTAGTAGGGCTGAGAGATCGTGCGTTGATAGCTACGATGTTCTATAGCTTTGCTCGAATTAGTGCAGTTATTGGTATGTCAGTTGAAGACTATTTCACCAAAGGGCGACGCACGTGGATTCGCCTTCACGAGAAAGGAGGCAAATATCATGAAGTTCCTGTCCATCACACAGCGGAACAGTATTTAGATGAGTATCTCAATGTTGCAGATATCACTCAAGAGAAAAAGTCTCCCCTCTTTCGTACAACAGTGGGAAGAACACGAAAGCTTACAGAACGGAGATTAGAAAGACGAGAAGCATGGGCAATGATTAAGCGCCGTGCAGAAGATACGGGCGTAAATACTGATGCCTGCAATCACACATTTCGAGCAAGTGGCATTACCAACTACTTGAGAAATGGAGGGAGCCGAGATAATGCCCAAAAGATTGCAGCTCATAGTGATGTTCGCACAACGGCGCTTTACGATCGCAGAGATGAAAGCATTAGTCTGGATGAAATTGAGCGAATTCGGCTTTAAGTCTTATAGAATATATTTTCTAGAAAATATATTCTATGGCTGATTGAATTTATTGCATAATAACCCAGGAAATCACTGAAAAAGCAATAAAAGCAATTTTATATGCTCCCCCGCAACTTCCAAGCCACCCTATCAGCACAAGTATTGATGGATGAAAGGACGACCAACCAACTTTGATCTTTTTCTGCTCCTTAAATCTTAGAAATGAGTAGAGTACTACAATAAAGAGAAGCCCTTGGGCAATAAGATGAACTATGACCAAGGGAACATTGAGATGTGGATAAAGTTCATCGTCACTGCCCTGTAGCAGTAACCCTAGCTGGATAACCACCGAGCAATTAGCTGGACGTACCCTTGAGATCAATGAAAGAATGGAGGTTGCAAAGGGGGCGATAGCTTGTAGGCAGCAAGCGACGAGAAGAATTCTCGGAGCTATCATTTGCTTATCAGAAGGCGATTGAAAGGATCTTAACCACAGCATCACTGTGAGTATGAGAACGCTCCACATACTTAACAGGTATGCAACCTCCCATTTGTCCACAATCCACTCCCCTGCCTGTGGAGATACAAATCCCACTAAAATCAAGAGCAATGGAGAAAGATAGGTTGCAACCGAAAGAAGGCATGTAGTAGTGAAGAGGGGACTGTATACAATTCTCTGCGGCTCCTGCATAGGGATTGTAGAATAGCTCTTAAAAATAAGGAGAAACCTAAAGTTTTTCCAATGAGATGAGCGTTACCTCACCTCACTGCTTTTCTGGTACGTTAGGCCAAGTTCCCAAAGGTTTCCTCTTCATCTGAGCGGATACTCTCCCCTGGATCTACACCATAATCATAAATTAACTCTTCTCCCTCTAGCCCTTCTTGCTCCAAGGTTCTTTTGCTTCTTGCAGCTACTGGAAATGTGAAGGTTGCATTTACGTTGATTTTGCGAATATCGCTTTGAACCAGGAAATCTTTACCAAGCCCTATGGTGTTTCGATAATCTTGAAAAGTTTTATTTGTAAGTTTTACCCCATCTGTAGTGAAAATATCTGTTGGTAAAACAACCCCAGTGGTTTTTGACCAAGTTCCTAAACTAGAATTTGCGTCTTCAATAAAGTCAAAAGAATCCAACGTGAAAATTTGAAGTTCTTTGACAGTGATCTCTATTTTATCGCCATTTCGACGAGCGACAAAATTTGGAGTTGCATAGAACGTATAGCGCCCTAGTGACGCGAAAGAGTCGTCTGGGTATTGACCTGCTAAAGTCTGAACGCCAGCCCAGAGGTAGCCAGCGTCCTCCCATTTCGCAGGAGCTACTACATCTTGCTTTCGAGTATTCCATGCATACAAAGCTCTTGTATTATTTACCTCAGATTTAAGAATACGTGAGAGTGACAAAGAATTTTTTGTTGAATTCCGCCTAAACCATGCGGTAACTTTTTTACCAAGATTGGATATACCT
Organism: Phormidium tanganyikae FI6-MK23; assembly: GCA_019359175.1. Lineage (GTDB taxonomy): Bacteria > Cyanobacteriota > Cyanobacteriia > Leptolyngbyales > Leptolyngbyaceae > Leptolyngbya > Leptolyngbya tanganyikae. The sequence goes on along the minus strand of JAHHHU010000046.1, from coordinate 22,788 downwards.
TCACTATCGAGGGCTGTTTTTAGAATCGTGTCATAAGCAGCCTTGCCACGTCCTGTGGCGTCTGCATTCCCCGAAGTGAGCCAATCTATTTTAACGGACTGAGAATCAATTTCGAGAGAAAAATCACGAGAGTTAGTAGCCCTCTTTGGTTTACCACTTAGCCATTGACGCATTAGCCTTGCTGCTACAGGAAGGCTGTCATTAGTCATAATTTGAGGCATATCCCAGACAAAGGGAGTAAGTAGAGTTGTGGCATTATCAATTTCGTTGTTCTCCGCAACGACTTGCTCAGAATCAATAAAAGCAATAAGTCCTTTTGCTTCAAATGGTTTTCCTTCTAAGATGTTTCGATTGATTTTAATTGAATCGAAATAATCTTTTGCTAATTTTGGGTTATAGAATTTGGAGTCTTCCTCCTTAATCCAATTTCCCGCTTCGTCTACCCAAATTAATGATAGTTTAATTTGCTTTCCAAGAGCGGCTTCAACATAGTTTCTGTCGACCTTGAATCCGTATTCAATGCCTCCTCCAGGTAGAAATTTTGGCTCGGTAATAATGAGATTTGGCTTGAGCAGCGGATTTTTGACAGTTACCGTATTATCTTCTTGGGTTGTCTCAGCGAATGCTCCAGTTTTCTCAATAAAAAGCCGAATGAATGCTGCACCGTCTGGAGTAGATGATGGAACTAGAGTTGTAAACGAGGAATTGATATTGTTGCGGAACTCAATTTGTTTTTGATCAAGAAGTTGAATAACTCGTCCAGTCTCATCAATATAGGCAAGCTTTGCGACCGCATTTAATCCAGGAGGCAAAGTAAAGCTTTGATCAGTTCGATTCGACTCAACATTGTACCCCCAGGTAACAAAACCATTGTTGATATTATCAAGGTTTAAAGGGCGTGCTACGATGTTTCCTCGTTTGGCGATAGTAACTGTTACACCACCTACATATACGGGGTTAACCTTGACTTGAATTCGCTCTCCATCAGTGAAGTCAATGTATCGGTAAGATCCTTGATTCGCACTAAGTTTTTTAGTGAAGTCTTGCCAATATGGTTCTGAGTCGGAAAAGATGGAAAAGGTAGTTCCTTGGCGCATTCCCTCGATCAGCCATGTTATCTCGACTGAATCTCCGGCAATGGTGGGAAGTGTAAAGTTATGAGAATTCGGAGGGAAGAGCCCGAAGGAAAAACCATCTATATAAGCATATGGATTCTCTTCAATCCGAGCTGTTCGAGCACTATTATCGGGGAGAGAGCGAATGGTGAGATCGGTCTCCAATGCGGCGTTTAATGAAGATGAATTAGTAGAGAATAGATCAGGTGCCTTCAGAGACTGACGTTCAGGAACATTGAGCATATGTGCGTCCTGGATTTGACGACTTGAACTTCGAGAAGTGCAGAGCGCTACAACTTAGAGCAAATATACAATGATGGTCGCAAATTCTTTCTTTGCATTAATAAATACATCAGTAAAAACGAATGCTTTTCCCCTCAATCAATAGGATCATCTAGAGGTTGATATCAATCTCACTCTTACCGCTGTATGAGACTTCAGTAAGCTGGTGCAGCCTTGCGTGAAGCAGTAGCTAATGTTACTGCATGAAGTTGCAAGTCAAGACCATGGTTTTATATTTTTTTAAGATTCTTAAGCCAGCGATCGCGGTAGCAACAATAATGTTGCGATCAGTCAAAGTAACATTCTAGCCATATACCCTTTAGGGATAGTAAAATCACCTTAAATAATAGCTGAAAATCTTCTTCAATTGTGGTTTCAGCGTTCACCCAGTTTCCACAACTTGCAATAAGCGTTGGGGAGAGGTAGGACTGATAAATTGCTTCTCAAATAAGGACTTCACCATCTTGAGAGCAGGTTCCTTCTCCCGGACTGACAAATGCAAGGTAGTATGAACTTTATGACCATAGAATCTATTTTCTAGAAAATAGATTCTATGATTAAATCACAGCGATGTTCGAGCGACTGCTCTTTACGATCATAGGGATAAGAGCATTAGCCCTGATGAAATTGAATGAATTCGTCTCTAGGCTCCAGCTCTAACTGCTTCGACAAAAGACTAGAGGAGCTAGTTAACTACTATAAAGAACCTACCACTTCTTCCCCAACATCTGCCTTCTCGTCGGGAGATAATAAAAGCTTCTACCCAATGCGCTCCGTGATAGCTTGTGGACTCCCAACGAATACCAGAGTCACTGGATTGATAGAAATCACCTCTCAATTGGTCCGCCTGCACTGCTGCTATATCTGTATTGACAACCTGCCACTTTACTTCAAAATCTAGAGAGGTATATCGTAGTCCAAGAGCGTTTCTTGCTTCAAAGCGAATCCATCGCCCCTTTTCCACTACTTTCCCAGATTCTAAAATCCTAACGCTTTGGCTAGCATAGCGGTCTGTATATTCGCTCGCAGCAATTCTTACAGAAATTCCCGGTCCTTTGCGAATTGGCCAGCGAAGTTTCTCTACATGGGGCAATTTAGGCGATATCCAACTGTCTAAGAAGTAAGCTCCTTTAGCCAGAACTGCACTCACCACATCTCTACATCCTGTAAGCGCAATAAGTGAAGTTGATTCTGAAAAAGTCGCTGCAGCTTTTACTTCACCCTTAGCAAACTCATCGCCAAAAACTCTTCTCCACTTTCGGATACTCTCATTTTTATCCTCTTCGTCGTAGGCATCATCAATCCATTCACGATAACGATGAATACAGTCTCTAAAATTCTCGTATTTCTCCTGATCCCAGTGACGATTAAAGGTCTCTGTTGAGAGGACAGGATTCCTAACTACAGGCATGATGAAATTTGTTTGAAGATAGTCATCAAGTCGTCCAGTAAGAGTTTTCAGAGAAGTAGGAAGGTCAAGGAACAACTCCTCTTGAACGCTTTGGTCTGAATCGTCAACACAATTTCCCACAAGGGTGGTGAGTAAAATTGATTTAACTGAGAAAGTGGCCTTAATGTCTCGCAGATACTTGAGCAGTCTAATCGAGTACCGGAGCATGTTCTTTCCAGTCCAAGTATTTCTTTCTGAAAGCCAATCTGAGTAAGCTTCTGGTGCTGTTTCTTCAAAAGTGTCTTTATTACGGTTGCATACATTAAAGATGGATTCGTCGTCACTATCAACAATGCATGGCACAACGTCAAGGTGAAAATCGCTAGAGTAGTCTAGTACAACGCATCGAGTGGCGCGTGAAACTTTTTCTTGATACCGCTCTGATTGCCTGAAGACGGAATAGAGATTATTCACATAGTCCTTTGGTGACCACTTCTCAAACTGCTCAACGAACATGACCAGATCCGCATCAAATTCTTTGTTGGAACGAGGCTTGATTATTGATTTATGTGCCCATGAGCCTTGTGGGGAGAACCTTATAATGTCAGGGCTGTAGTCGCTACATTCCAAAAAATCTTGAATTGCTTCTACATGACCTTCCAGCCTATCAATTCGACCCTGATTGAGGTTAACAATGTCTTTTAGGAACGTATCGAAGTGCTTCAATAGCCTCATGACGTTTCTTCAGGAATTTTATAGAGGGGCTCGAACGGTTCAGCAGGAGTAGTGAAAAACACTGGTTTCAGGCTGGGAAATTGTTCACGCGCGAAAGAATAGCCAAGTCCTTTGAGATCCCTAATGGCAGAAGTGCCATCCATGGGGTATCTTCCTGCTGTAACTGTATGATTAACCCTAAATATAGCGTTTCTTTCATGTTCGTGCCCAGTCAACAATTTGGCAATTCCCATTGCTCCATGTGATTGTCCGTTCATGAATAATGAAACTAACTTACTCGCTAAAGGCCCTATCCCTGCTGATTTGGGAAGAGTGTGTACTTCATCTAAACAACCAAGGCTCAGCACATAGAGTTCATTAGCAGGCCACTTTAACACTCCAATTGCCTCAGCGACAGCGACCGCAATTGGATTATTAGCCCAAATGCCCCCATCCATAAGACCTATGCTTTCTTCAGTCTCATGCTGCGGAAAGTAGGTTGGTGCCGCAGATGTGGCAAGAGCAGCATCAACGATCCGAGACTTGTAGTCTGTCCGAAAGCGAGAATGATGTGGTGTCTTGTAGATGTAAACAGATTGAGTAAGAGGATTCCAAGCAGGAATAACGAGTCGATGCTTTGCATCGCTAAGTCTTTTGTCATCAAAAAGGCCAACGAGAGTAGAGCGTAACTTCTCAGAACTGTACTTACGTCGATAAAGCCAGCGCATTAATCTAAGCTTGCTTGCCAAAAAGTTCTGAAATGTACTCTTATGTTGACCAAAAATTTCTGGTCCATTCTCTTCATACATTTGCAGAATTTCAGCTGCTTTCAACCCCATGCCTAAGCCAAGAGCAATGATTCCTCCTGTAGAGGTGCCGCTGATGAGGTCAAAATAGTTGCCGATTGGTTGCTCTAATTGCTTCTCTAAGCAGGTAAGAAACGCAGCCGGAAATGTACCTAAGATGCCTCCACCATCAATTGTCAAAATCCTGCGTTTGTTTGAACAATCCATAGCTTCGCGCATTTACCATCCCCGTGGTGTGATTTTTTAGAAGATTATTTATTGGAAGAATAACCATCAAAGTATATTGTAGTTCACCCGTATTAATACGGCTTGGGCTGTGCTCATTTACCTATTGCTCCTTGTTGTAGGAAGGTTTAATGGCAGCTCTCCTTTGAGAATTACTTGTTTCTGCTTTTCTTTCCTGAATGAATGCGGAGACTAGTAATATTGTCTAATGTAGCTATACGCCTTCTCAAAGAGCTCGGTATCTTGATGAAGCTGGTATTTGAAAAGCGTTTTGCGGAGTGCTCGTTTTACCTCTCGCTCACCAGCGCTGGTTTTTTGCCAGCCGGGGAAACGAACTAACCGAACAATTTCATCAATGTCATTCACGATTCGCTCGACCATTTTTGGAGTTTCATCGTTTTGGACTTCCATAAACAGCTCGGTGAGCGCTGCTTTGCCGCGATCCTCGTCTTCTTCGGGTGGGGTCTCTTTCTCTGTTTCAAGGAGTTCCCGTGCCAGGTCGAGAAGTTCTTTTAGGAAGGCAACGCTTAAGATCTGACCTTGTTCGTGTCGCTCTTTAAGGGATTCCAGGCGTTCTGAAAGGGCCTTATAGCGGGGATTGTTCAGGTGCTGTCGAAGTCGTCGTGCAATCTTGATTGCAATTTCCTTTGACTTTTGCCTGGGGTCAGGGGTGTTGAGTAAAACCTCTAGGAGTTCTGCATCCAGCACAATTTCATCAATGTCGTCTCGAATGGCCTCGACCGAAACGTTTTGGTGAATGAGTTCGATGGTCTTAGCCCCAAGGGCATGCCAGATGAGTTTGCCCATACCTGTGGTGGGCTGTACCGAAACATAAATTTGAGAAACCCAACGATAATCAGCTTCGTACTGCTGGAGAATCGGATCTGGGGAAAGAGACTCCCAGAGACGAGAAAGCACGCTGTAGTCAGCTGCAAACTCGTCTCGGAGATTGTTATTAGGTAGACAATCTTGTGCTGCAATTAGCCCTTCAAAGCCACTCAATGTCCGATCGCAGCCCATAAAATAAGCCAAGCATTTTTGAATTGCGCCAGGAAGCTCATCTTTGAGTTTAGTAATGTTAGAAACCACCTGCTGAAAGCCTTTCTCATCAAACTCTAAGGCCTTTGCTACATCATCAAAGGCACCAAGGTAGTCCACGATTAGCCCGTGAGTCTTCTCGCTGCCGTAGGTGCGGTTAGTGCGGCAAATAGCCTGAAGCAGGGTGTGATCTTTGAGCGGTTTATCCAAGTACATCGCTTGGAGAATCGGTGCATCGAAGCCGGTGAGGAGCTTGGCGGTAACGATGATGAGTTTGATCGGGTCATTGGAATCACGATAGCGATCGAGCAGCTTCTCTTCCTGGTCACGGGTGCGATCGTAGGGTTTGAATCGCTCATTATTTCCCTTTGCAGAAATAACAACCTCAATTGCTTCTGGTGGCAGATGCTTCTCTAGCTCGTCTTTGTAGAGCAGGCAGGACTCTTGGTCATAAGTAACGACCATGCCCTTAAAGCCGTTTGGCTCAACATGAGCCTGATAATGTGCGGCGATATCAGCACAAATTTTAGTAATGCGATTAGGTGCTTTCACGAGCACCGCTATCCTAGAAGCAGCTTTTGCTAGAGCATCTCGATCAAGGTCTGAGAGATTACCAGTTAGCTCAGCATAGGCTTCGTCGATCGCTTCCTTATCGATGTGCAGTTCCACTAAGCGTGGCTCGAAATGAAGCGGTAGTGTGGCTCCATCACGAATCGATTCTTCAAACCCGTAGCGACTCATATAGCCCTGCTCATCTTCCTCGGCACCAAAGGCGTAGAAGGTGTTGCGGTCAACTTTGTTGATTGGTGTTCCAGTAAAGCCAAACAGAAATGCATTAGGCAACGCGGCTCGCATTTTCATGCCCAGATCGCCTTCCTGAGTGCGGTGGGCCTCATCTACCAGGACAATAATGTTGTCAGCATCGTTGAGAACACCATCAGCTTCTGCAAACTTGAAGATGGTAGTAATGATGATTTTGCGGGTGTCTTGCCTAAGCAGCCGCTCCAACTCTTCGCGGGTCTCGGCTTTAACCAGGTTAGGAATATCGGAAGCGTGAAAGGTAGAGCTAATCTGAGCATCCAAGTCGATGCGATCAACCACGATGAGCACGGTAGGGTTTTTGAGTTTCGGATCCATTCGCATCTTTTGCGCGGCAAACACCATCAGGAGTGATTTGCCTGACCCTTGAAAATGCCAGATCAAGCCCTTCTTAGGACGGCCAGCAATGACGCGATCGACGATGCGGTTTCCAGCTTCAAACTGTTGATAGCGACAAACAATTTTGAGTCGGCGCTTTTTCTTGTCAGTGGCAAAGAGGGTGAAGTTTGACAGGATATCGAGAATGACGGTGGGTCGAAGGAGTGAACTCACCGCGTGTTGCAGGTCCGAGAGTCCTTGAGGCACGGCATCATCATCCATTCGCCACGGACCCCAAAGCTCAATTGGCATTCGGATGGAACCAAAACGTAGGTCTTTCCCTTCAGTGGCGACGCTAAAGACGTTACAGGCAAAGAGTTCAGGGACGTTTTTCTCGTAGTCGTCATGCACCTGGAGTGCGCCATCAACCCAACTCACTGCTTGTCGTACGGGAGTTTTGGCTTCAATTAGCACCAGGGGAAATCCATTTACCAAGAGCACTAGATCCGCACGTTTCTCTATCGGGCCAGCGCGGAAGGTGTATTGAGTTGTAACTACCCACTGGTTATTTTCTGGGTTTTCAAAGTCAATCAGGCGAATGGTGGTGTGCTCGTGGTTGGGGCCAAAGGGCATGGTTCTGTCACCCCGAAACCAGGCAGTAAATTCTTCATTCGCTCGGATAAGGCCATCACTGCGAATCGAGAGCACGATTGCTCGAAGTCGGTAGAGGACTTCTTCAACTCGATCGGGGTTGGCTGCAATCTCTGGATTGAGGCGGATCAGTGCCTCTCGAACGAAAGACTCAATGAAGACTTCTTGTGGCTGCCGAGAAAGTCGCTGTGGAGGAAGGTAATACCAGCCGAGACCGTTCAGTCGTCTGCCCTGACGGGAAAAGCCAGCGTCAGGAGGAGCATTTGCAGCAGCGTTTCCACAAAGGAGATTGCGGAGGTAGGCTTCGACGGTGTTAGCTTCGTTGAACATAGCAAGGTTATTTAGGCGTTTAGAATTTGCTTCTTAATTTCCACCGCTCTGAGATAACGATTATTCAAAGCATCCAATGCTTTGGTGACACTAGTTATTTTTGATAGATAACTCTTTTGCAAATCGATCTCTGGTACCGGAACTTTAAAGTCTCTAATGTCCGTCAGGCTAATATTTGCTCGCGCTGTATTGACTTGTCTTGAAGCTATGAATTGTTGTGTAGTAGGTAGCAAATACCAAGTAACGAAGTAATCGCTGATAATCTGCTTTTCATCCAATCTGACGACTGCTACAGCTTGGTTGGTATTTGCCTCCCTTATATGTTGAGGAACTACTGCGGCACGACCAATTGATGCGCCAACAATGTTTACAAGAACATCTCTTGGTTTAATTTGGCTCCTTGCAAGTTTCTGATGAAACGCATCAGGGATGAATTTTACTGAGTCAATATCAATTTTGTTGAAAAGTACATGTTCGCTCGTAATGAAAGGTATTCCATCGTCAGAATATGAAAATCCCTGCCACCCTGGGGATTCCCCTTTGGTGACGAGCTCTGAAATCTCACTAACTCTTTTAGTCTCTGCCCTACAGTCATTAAAGAATTCAAAACTGATAGCGAGAATCAGATTTCGGGCTACTGATTTCGCTTGTTTGATACTCTCTATACAGTTCTCAATGGCATTCATTACCTCGAAAAACTTCTTTTGCTCCTCAAGTGGCGGCAGGGCGAACTCAAAATTTACTAAACTCTTCCAATTCGTTCGGGGTGACAGCGACCCTGCTGAAGTATCAATTGCATACTCAAAGAAGCGTTCCGTCTGACATATGAACGTCAGCAGTTCTGGTAATAACACTCTTGGATTAGTACTCTCGAATACATAGATATCTCCAGAGCAGATTCCCTCAAAATCAGCAACAGCAACCTTTCGTAAATAAACTCTCCGCTTGCCAAATAATACTTGTCCTGGTTTAAAGCGAGTGGTGAAAGTAATTCCATCTTCCACTAATCCCCAACGCCGGATTCTCAAGTCATCGGAGTCAATGTGTTCAAGCCCAACATAGCGTTCAATGCCCTCTGAGACTGGATCAGAACAACGGGCATTACTCAATCTGACGACATCGCCAAACTTCACCCGCTGCCACCCTGGTTTTAACATCTCAGATTCCCCCATTACTTGAGCTGCCTGTCCTCTCATACTTCTATTGAGCCCCTTTGAGCCGAAAACTTACCTTGAGTCCATTCATCCAGGTTGGCTCAATCAACCCATCATGCTGGAGCCGCCCCACCACAATGCCAGGATGAATTCCAACCCGTTTTGAAAACTCAACTACAGCATCCTTCGACTTCAATCGGGGCAGATCCGCATCAAACTGTGGCGGAATCAAAAATTCTCGTGACCATTGATCTGCTTCCTCTTCCTGTTCTGATTTCACCGCTGCGCCCCCATCCCACTCATCCAGAAAAATATTGCTCTTGCCATGAAGCAAAATGTGAGCAGCTTCATGGAAAAACGTGAACCAGAAGCGATCGTTCTGTTTGCCATATAGCGAAAGCTGAATCAGCGCCTTATGGAGATTCAGCCACCGAGCCATGCCGCTTACATGGGCTCGCGGAAGCGACGGAACCATCACAAACACTACTCCTGCCTCCCAGCAAAGCTTCTGCATCGCTGGCCCAAACTCTTCTGGAGTTAACACCGTCAGCTTTCGGATGGCTCGCACTGTCTTCTCAAATCTTGGTTTGCTGTATTTAGGACAATCGAGCCGTTCTGCTTCGATTTCTCCCTGCCGAATCCAGGCTGCGATTGCACCCACATCACTCTGGGCTTCCCGCGTCCGACGAAAAGAACACTCCATTCCGACATAGACTTCTTGCCAGTCCTCCGGCGAAGCCACTCCAAAAAACTGGAGTAGGTCTTTTACAACGCCTGGCTTATTCGTAGCTACAAGCCGCTGTTGGGTGATCACTCCCTGCTTCATTAGCTCCTGAACCGGCAGATCGTCTAACCACGGAACCCATGCCTGTAAGAGGTCTTTCTCCTCAATCTTGGCTAATTGAGCACGATACTGCGCCTCTCGATTAAGCCAGAATTCAGCTGTACTGCCCAAAACGCGCTCTAGCTTGATTGCGGTTTCCTCAGTGATGGAAGCTTTCCCATTAATCAGTTGGCTCACATGCTTGGTGGTATATCCCAACCGATCTGCCAGTTGTGCTTGTGTCCAGTCGCGCTCCTCCAATAGGTCGGCAATGGTGTCACCAGGGGGAGAAATCCAATCTGGAGTAAAGGGATGTGTTATCTCAGTCATGGTAATCCCCGATAAAAACTATGCAGACATGCGTAACATTCGACCAATCAATTCCTCCATCACCCTTGTAGGGAACTGGATCATTGGCTGACTTAAAGACGAGCCGCTTTGCACCCTCTAAATCCAAGGCAAACTCGCCAGCGCGGTCGCCCTTTAAAGGATGCGGTCGCCCTGCTACCAGATCCCGCACTGAACTTGCGGCGGCAAGGTCAGCGAGTCGAGAGCAAAGCTTTCGAGCACCTACTTTTCCTAACTGCTTTTGGGCTACTGCTTGCTGCTCGCATAGCTTCTGGAGTTTATTATCGCCGAAGGTAATTTCCATGCTTGAAGCATCATAGTTTAGTTTACCAAATCGGTAAACTTTTTTCTACTCTTTTAAATCATCAAGCATTTCTATAAGGTTATCCATCTCTTGCCAGAAGCCCTGTCCAGACTCTTCCCACTCGGACCAAACTAGCTTGAGGGACTTCTCCTCTGCCTGGTCTCCATGATTGGCTTTGCGGCGAACATAGAGCGGAATCGAGAGACTAAATTCTTGGGCAGCCACCTCGTCAAGCGTTGCAACCGTGGAAAATCCTGGGTCATCGGTGAACGTTTGATACGCATTAAAAATCCGAAGCTGGTGCTCTTCTTTGAGAAAACTTTGAGCTTGCACTCGCGCCACATCACTCACCGCGTCAATGAAAATAATTTTTTCTTGACGGTTTTTCGGCTTCTTAGTTCGGCAGATGACAACACACGCCTCCATCGGCGAGTTGTAGAAGAGGTTTGGGCCAAGCCCCAGCACACACTCTACTAAATCAGACTTGACCAGCTTCTGACGCATTTCTGCTTCTTCTTTGCGGAAAAGCACCCCATGCGGATAAAGAATGGCACACCGTCCCGTCTTCGGATCAAGGCTCTTTAAAGTGTGTTGGAAGAACGCATAATCTGCTCGTCCTTGAGGCGGAGTGCCTAAGAAGTTTCGCCCCCACTTATCAGTTTGAAAGGCCTCCCGATCCCACTGCTTAATCGAATACGGCGGATTAGCTAGAACGACATCAAACGTACGAAGCCGGTCGTTCTCCTCAAATGCAGGCTTATCAAGCGTATCACCACGCTGAATCTGATAATCTTCTACGCCATGCAGCACTAGGTTCATCCGGGCAATGGAGGCGGTCATATGGTTTCGCTCCTGCCCGTAGAGCTTGATGGTGCGGTGCTCTCCTCCTTTGCGTTTCACCTCAGTTAAGGCTGAAATCAGCATTCCTCCAGTACCGCAAGTCGGGTCATAAATACTTTCTCCTGGCTTAGGATCAAGCATCTGAGCCATCAGATGAACCACTGTGCGATTGGTATAGAATTCCTGTGCCGTGTGGCCGCTATCATCTGCAAACTTCTTGATGAGAAACTCATAACCGTTGCCTAATTCATCCTCTGGAACATTCGCTAATGACAGCACCACGCTAGAGAAATGCTCCAAGAGATTCTTCAACGTTGCGTCGGGCAAACGCTCTTTATTTGTCCACGGGGCATCTCCAAAAGCCCCATCCAGATGACCAGGATTTGCCGCCTCAATTGCTCGCATCGCTTTCTGAAGCGCCTGGCCCACATTTTTGGGTGTTGTGCGAACATCCTTCCAATGAGAGCCGTCGGGAATAACAAAACGGTCATTGGCTGTCTCTAAGGCGTAAGAAATGTCACCCGTTTCCTCAAGCGCCTGGACATAATCCTCATCCCACACATCTGAAAGTCGTTTGTAGAACAAGAGCGGAAAGACAAACTGCTTGTAGTCTCCTGCATCAACCAAACCTCGAAGAATTGTCGCTGCTCCCCAAAGGTAGCTTTCTAACGCCTGTTGGGTAATATGTGTACTCATTCGAGCCATCCTCCCTCCACCATGACCTGACGTAGATGATCTTCAGCTTCGCGGCAACGAGTGAGCGATTCTTTGAAAACGGTGATCGCTTCATCTAGCGGTGGAATATCTGCCCCAATAGGCGGCAAGACATAGCGCGAGATATTCAGTGTCCAACCTTCCTTCTCAATTTCTTTGAGCGACACTACACGAGCGTAATCCTCTACATCCTCAAACCTTTCATACCAAGAGAGAATTTCAGTTGTGTGTTCTGGCTCAAGGAATTTCTGCGCTCGTCCCTTACGGAAGCGGCTGGAGGCATCAACAATAAGCACCTTTTTGGCGTGGTTCTTAGCTTTACGACGGCGCAACACCAGGATACAAGCAGCAAGACCAGTCCCATAAAAAAGGTTCGGTGCTAATCCGATCACCGCCTCAATCAAATCCATTTCTAAGAGCTTTTGTCGGATCTGACCTTCAATACCGCTGCGAAAAAGAGCGCCTTGAGGCAACACTACCGCCATCCGTCCATGAGGCTCAGCCATTGACTGAACCATGTGCTGCACCCAGGCAAAGTCGCCGCTTGTATCCGTAGGCAATCCTGCAAATGCCCGCCCCCAAGGGTCGCTCTCCCAAACTTCCCTGCCCCACTGCTCCAGCGAGAATGGCGGATTGGCGATCACTACATCAAAGGTGGCGAGTCCACCACTAGAGCTTGAAAAGACTGGATGTCGTAGAGTATCGCCTCGCTCGATCGAAAAGTCCTCAAGCCCATGCATGAGAAGGTTCATCCGCGCTGCTGAAGCAGTTGTAAGATTTTTCTCCTGGCCATAAAGCCTTCCGAAAAACGTCCGAGGGTCACCTCCCCGCTCACGAACGTGGGCAACTGCTCCAAGTAACATGCCAGCTGTACCACAGGCCGGATCATAGACAGTCTCCCCTTCTTTAGGATCGAGAATATCGATCATAAGCCGCACGACACTGCGAGGGGTATAAAACTCTCCTGCCTTATTTTTGGTGGTGTCTGCAAACTGCTTGATTAGATATTCGTAAGCATCTCCCATTACATCGCTAGTGACGCGCTTATTGCTTAGGTTTAAGGCGGAAAAGTGCTCAAGTAGGTCTTTTATTAGTTCGTCAGGGAGCCGCTCTTTATTTGTCCACGGGGCATCTCCAAATACCCCATAGAGATGCTTCTGGTTAGCTGTTTCTATGGCCCGCATTGCGTTCTGAAGTGCTGTACCTACGTTACTCGCTACCTCCCGTACATCTTGCCAATGACTACCTTCAGGAATTTGGAAGCGATGCTCGTCAAGGAAATCATCGCCGTATTCAGCGATCATCGCTTCGTGCTCTTCGTCCCACACATCACAGACACGCTTAAAGAAGAGCAGTGGCAGGATATAGCTTTTCCAGTCCGTTCGATCAACGGGGCTACCACGCAAAATGTTTGCAGCTTCCCAGAGATGAGACTTTAGTTCAGATAGGGTAATCGAGGGATCAAAAAGCTTTCCTTGAATCATTTAGGCCACATCAAATTCTGTCATTAGGGTACGACATAGTAGCTCAATCTACTTTTCTACAAAGTGCCCAGTTATGCCTGGCCATTTGAATCAAGGAGCGTAGGGTAAAAGCCTTACCCTCGATGAAATTGAACGAATTCAGATCTGATAGATTATAATCTATTTTACTTGGCTTACTTACCACTCATATTGCCTGGAAAAGCAGGCATCTATCAATGAGACTTCTTCTTTGGGACAAATCGCAGCTTACGGGCAAGGGTTGAAGGGTTCTCTTGGTGCTTGGCGGTAGCAACGGTAACGGTATTGCCATAACGCAAATCACGGACCTTTCTCGCATTTAGGGAAGGCGTAAAAGCTTCATTCGACGATGGTGCTCTCGTCGTCGGAGCGGGAGTCTCTAAAGGGGGCGAATTTACAGCGTGGGGATTTAACGCTTCTTTAGGCAGCAGATTTTCATCAATCGTCTCGCGCTGAATTACAGCCTGATTAACTAAAGCACTAAGTGAAAGAGAGTCCTTTTCAAAAACCTCTAAGCGAGGCACAAGGTAGCGTCCATTCCATGAAGTTGGAAGATGGAAATCGACCCATAATGCCCGCATTTTGGTGAGTTTACCGCCTAAATCGACCCAAGCGAGCCCCTTCTCTGCCTGCAAGCCGTATTTGAGTTCATCAGCAGAGACAAAATCTTCTTCTTCCTCGTAAAAACTTTCGCTAGAAGAGCGCCCAGACTGACGCTTGGCGGTGGCATCAAACAGTGGAGAGACAGCAGAGCTGGCACTTCCTTTCGACTTTGATCGGCTCACCGATTTTTTCAGCACCGTTGTCTTGCCCATCCATTTTGAAAGTTCAACGGCAGTCGTGTTGTCGCCGAGTCGCATGGCAACCTTCAAATTTACATTCGCCATCACTCGTTCATAGAATTCAGGGCTCAATCCCATTGAGCGATCACTTAATCCCGCTGTAGACTGTGCGCCAAACAGGAGCGCAAATCGTCCTTTGCGAGCGAGTTCAAATAAATTAGCCCAACTGGGTGAGAACGTAGAGGCTCCTTCATCAATAATTACCAAGTGCGGGTCATCTAGTCGAACCTTCTCATGAGAGGTCACCTCACCAATTGAGACTTCCAAATCTTCGCGAAACACCTTGAGCATTCGCGCTGCCCCTTCTGATTCCTCTAGTCGTGGCAGCATAAAGTACACAAGCTTGCCTTGCATGATTGCGTCTGTCAGACACAGGTCTGAATGATTGGCACAAAACAGCTCACCTGCGTCTCCAGCTGCGATCGAGTGCAACTCAGACGCAATACCTCGTACATTGTCGGTTAGTTTCTGCACATCTAGCGTGCCTTTAGGGGTCCGGTAGCTTGTGGCAAAGTGAGCAAGTTCTAAGAGTGCGTCTTGAGCATTGATAGATTGCAGCATGGCTTTTAAGTGAGGGTATGCGATTGCAAAAGACCCTAAGGCAACAGCAACATCTTCAATGGACCACGACAGTCCCAAGCTATCGAGTGCACGCACAATTCGGAACACAGAATCGGCTGCGAGGCGATCGTAATGCTTTGCGGTACTGGCATCAGCAATTGGTGGAAGCCCTGCTCTGAGCACTTTACGGGCTTTGACATCGGCTCGTTGAGAGGTTGCGACAAAGTTGTAGGAGTGAAGAGGCTTGAGTGGATCAATGATGATGAGATCCTCAATGCGCCCAGTAATCTGAGCCATGTAAATAATGTGAGCCAACGTGCCAGAGTCGCGCTTGGCATCAATGAATGTTGACCCGCTGGCCCGTCCCCGCAGCATTTGTTGCATTAACAACGACTCTAACCACAGGGTTTTCCCGACTCCGGTTTTGGCGAACACGGCGGCGTGGGTGCAGAGGTCATCATCTGAGACCCAAAGTGGCGCTCCCGTTTCCGCCTCAAACCCAATTAAATAGCGATCTAAAATCTTTTTTCCGGTCTTGCGGGTTTCAACGAGTGCTTTCGCAAAGAGACTGCTTTGCGGCGGAGCGCCAATTACTTTTCGCCCGCCCCGAAGCGCTTGTTCCTGTCTCCTCGCTCGTTCAACCAACACGATGTCTAAGACAACGTTTAATGTTCTGATATAACAAACTACTACGGGCAGTCCAACAACAAAAGTCAGAAATGGATTAGCGATCGCTTCACGCATCAAGGCTACCAGCCCAAAAGAGCACCCTGTTGCAATCGCGCTGTGAGTCATTGCAACTTTGAGCGCACGCGATTTTATTGAGTTGAAGTCACTAAGTGGCGTGCGATGAATTTTCATTCAAACGTAGCTGCCTTTGGTTTACGGATGTTAGGGCCAACAAGTTATTGCTTAATAGGTAACGGAAAGTAATTTCAAATGAAAGAAAAATACGTTGAGAGAAGCCGGAATAAGTGGATCTACGAATTGCTTCTTTAAATTGGAGACGTATTCTCAATGCCTCGATAGCTCAAGAGTGAAAGGCATAATAAAGCTAAGCACAGCAATTGATAATTTCGTTGGGGAATCGATATCGAGAGGACATGGACAAAGCGTCACGATCTGAGTTGAACCAGTACGATCTAAGGGCCAGTGAGAGCAGTGTAAGGAATTTTCTAGCAGAAAATAAAATCTATTTTGTAGAAGATAGATTCTATATCGCTAGCGCTGTTCTATCCAGTCAACTGGCACAGAGCTAAGCCTTTCAATGGTTAAGACCGCCTCTTTTCAGAAATCATCTTTCGGTGAACAGATCATGCAAGGAAAGGTTAAAAACCACTCAAACAACTCTGTGATGAATTGCTCCTTGCACGACCAACTCGTTAGTACTCAGACGGAAGTAGTAAAACACCTTCCTGGAAGTACAATCGAATCGAACTCAGTGGAAAATCAGTCCAGGGAATAGATTGAGTGATCACGACATCATTAGAATCTCGTTCACACGTCAACGTGGCACTGCGATCGTCATGTATTTGAAGCGTCCAAAATTGGATCTCTTGAAGCATGGCGTCTTCGCGAATGCACTGTTCCCTCTGCCAACTAAAAATAGCGTCAATCAACCAATAAGCACCCCCACACTGAGCGACGTATTGAACGCCTTCGGTGTAGTGATAGCCAAACAAACCGTGTCGATAAAGAACCTCGCTTCCCGTAAACTGAGCCAGGTCTGATTCCCGTAAAGTCGGTTGTGACATAAGAGTAATTCAAGTGGAGGACATCCACGCAAAGAACCAGCACTTGAAACCATGGGCCAAGTCCTTGCATGGTCTCTTCACCCACACGAAGCACTGAAATCGAAACTACCCGTATATTGAATTTTGTTGCTACCTTATTGCTTTGTAGTGGCAAAATCAAAGCAAATGTGCAATTAACGCTGTTTTTAATCGCATTGATGTTTGGAAAACCCGTGACTCTTCACAAGCAGTCCAATTTGACTTTCTTGGCATAGAATCTATTTTCTAGAAAATAGATTCTATGCTACTGGCGCTCTTCTACCAATCTCACAACCTGGGACAACTTATTTCGCAGTTCCTCAATGTCCCCTACTTCAGTCCAGTCAACTGGCATTGCTCGAAGTAATTCAATTCCTGCTTGAATGAGGACTTGCTTTGGAAGTTTTCGTCCTTTCTTTCTTCGACTTGCTTTCACCACTTCATCGAGCCAGTCATGGACTTTAGTGGTGACCTGAAGACCGATGAACTCTTTCTTAGAGGTTTCGATATCCTGCAAAAACTCAAATTTCTTTTTTGTATTTTCTAGATTCTTTTTTCTAGTTTCTGGATTTTGAGATTCTTGCTTCTTCCTTGAAGTGCTTTTTGACGGTACATTTGTCTCACTATCTGTTGGAGTGAGGGGTTCCGTTTTATGTAACGGAAAGCAATTCCAATTAGAAGAAAAATGCTCTTAGAGAAGCCTAAAAAGAGTGGACCTACAGACTGCTTCTTTAGAGCTGAGACAAAGCAAGTCTAAACATTCCAGGAGTCCTCTCTACTCGGCCGGAAATGCCACTTTGCAGAATTTTATATGGGCAAGTGTTAAAAAGCAGGTGGTGCTTGTGCTGCCCACTTCAGGCTGATGATACTAATTCGGTGATGATGGTGATCACGACCTCTGAGTCTATCGGTTTGGGAATGTGATGTTGAAAACCGGCGGCGATTGCTTGCTGGTGATCGAGTTCTCCGGCATAGGCCGTGAGCGCAATCGCCGGAATGTGTCCACCCTGTTCATGGGGCAGGCTGCGAATCTGCCGCATCAGCATATAGCCATCCATCTCTGGCATCCCAACGTCGCTCACAAGAATGTTTGGCAAGGCTTGGGAGAACGCTTGCAGTGCTTCAATCGCAGAGGCGACGGCGGTGACGCTTGCACCCGCTTGTTCTAGAACAAACGCCACAAACTCACGCGAATCGACTTCATCATCGACGACGAGAATGTGAATGCCACTTAAGTCCTCGGTGGCGCTGGACTGCGGCTCGATCGCGGGCAAGACGGCAAAGCGAGATGCCAGGGGAATTTGAACGGTAAACGTGGCTCCCGCTCCTTCCCCCAAACTTTCGACCGCGACGGTGCCGCCGTGCAGTTCGGCAATTTGCCGCGTGATCGCCAGTCCTAAGCCCAAGCCGCCAAACTTGCGCGTGGTGGCTCCATCCTCTTGCCGGAAATGCTCAAAGACATAGGGTAAAAAATCGGACTTGATGCCTTTGCCAGTATCACTCACTTGGATTTGAGCCTGGTGCTCATGTGAAGCTAAGGCGACCGTGACGTGTCCTCCTGGAGGGGTGAATTTGACGGCGTTGGACAACAGATTCCATACCACTTGCTGCAACCGTCCAGCATCGCCCATCACCATGCCAACACCGGGTGAGATCGTCGTTTGCATGTGAATCGTTTTCGCTTCTGCGGCTAAACGAACGGTTTCCAGCGCTTCAGAAATGACGGTGCTGAGATCAACTGGCAGCACATTCAAGCTGAGTTTACCCTGCAAAATCCGAGAGATGTCGAGTAGATCGTCAATGAGTTGCACCTGAAGTTGGGCGTTACGCTCGATCGTCTCTAATGCCGTGGCGGTTTTTACCGTATCCAGTTTTCCCTGCTTTAACAGTTTTGACCAACCGAGAATGGGATTAAGGGGCGAGCGCAATTCATGCGACAGGACGGCTAGAAACTCATCTTTGATTCGGTTGGCGTTCTCGGCGGCTTCGCGGGCGATTTGTTCTTGCTGCAAGAGCTGTTCTCGTTCAGCTTCGGCGCGTTTGCGATTGGTAATGTTCGAGCAGAGGATGGTAATGCCCTCGGGACTTGGGTAAACGCGATTGTCAAACCAGACATCCCAGGTGTCGTAGTGGTACTCAAACTGAACCGGGGCCTGTTCTCGCATGACCTGATGCAGACGATGGTAGTACTCTGTTCCAACCAGGTCGGGAAACAGCTCCCAAATGCGATGGCCTAAAATTTGGTCGCGCGGCCTTTGCATGGTGATCTCGGACTGGGGGTTGAGATAGGCCACGCGCCAGTCGTGATCGAACAACAGAAAATCTTCGCGGATGCTGGCCAAAAGGGCGTATAGTTTACGTTCTGCAATTTCTGCCTGCTGGCGCAGGGTTTGCTCTTGTTGTAAGAGCTGTTCTCGCTCGGCGACGGCTTGTTTGCGCTCGCTCAAATCAATGGCAAACAAAATACCACTGCTGGCATCTTCGAGAAACAATGCAGCGCCGATGAGAATGGGAATGCGTCTGCCGTCTTTGTGAAGATAGACTTTTTCATAGGGCGTACTCACGCCCCTCACTTCGATTTCACTAAGTGCCTTTTCATCCAGCGATCGATATTCTGGCGGAGTCAAGGCTTGGCAGTTGATTTGTCCCGCTTCCAACTCCTGCCGCGTATAGCCAATCAGATTGAGCAGGGAATTGTTGGCTGCAATCACTCCACCTACTTTGTTATAAATGCCCATTGGCACCATTTCGCAGTCAAAGATGCGACGAAAGCGGGCTTCATTTTGGCGGAGAACTGCTTCAGCGCGGGCACGATCAACGGCTGCCCAAGTGCGCTCGGCGACTTCTTCTACTAGAGATACCTCGTCCGGTGTCCAAGTTCGCACTTCGGTTGAGTGAACCGCCAGCACTGCGACGAGCTCACCTCCTTTTACTAATGGGATACTGATATAGGCACCAATTTGGATGGCGGCGTAGGCTGATCGTTGTTCCGGGGATAGATTGGGATCGATTTGTACGTCGGACACAGACACGACGCGACCCGTGCGGTACGCTGAGAGCAGCTTGGCTCCGAACGAATCAACCGGGTAGCTGCCAGAGAGTGCGTCGGCTCCATTGACGTAATCCTGCTCCACGACACAATCAGTGCCGCGAATCTCGAAGTATGCCACGCGGTTCGCACCAAGGTACTCGCCCAGCACACGGCTGGCTGCTGCCTGAATCTCTATGGGATCAGCAAGCGAACGGAGTGCGTCGGTGAGAGAGACGCGAAACGCATCCAATTTTGCAGCGCACTGCAAAAGGTCTTCTGTCTGCTTGCGATCGCTAATGTCTTTGAAGACGATCGCCACTTTGCGCGCCTCCGGTTCACCGGTGCGGCAGGCATAGACATCAAACCAACGATTCAAGGTTTTGGAGCCATTTTCAAAGCGCACAGATTCACCCGTTAGTGCCACTTGACCGGGAATTTCAATCCAGTGCTCTTCTAGATTTAACTGACGTGCTGTTTGACCAACAACTTGTCGCAGTCCGGTTTGTTGCTCAAAAGCCGGGTTGATTTCTAAAATGCGGTAGTCAATGGGCGTATCCTGGTCATTCAGCAAGACTTCAACCACGCAAAAGCCTTCATCGATCGACTCAAACAGCGTCCGATAGCGTGACTCCGATTCGCGCAGAGCGACTTCGGTTTGTTTGCGATCATCGATGTCAACACAGGAACCGATGTAGCCCAAGAAAGCACCCTCGCCTGTGAAGCGAGGCACTCCAGTATCGAGCATCCAACGGTACTCGCCATCAAATCGTCGCAGGCGATATTCCATCTGGAACGGGTGCCGAGCATCAAAGGCAGTAACGTAGGTTGCTAAACACTGCTGGTAATCATCAGGATGGACTCCTTCTGCCCACCCATTTCCCATCTCTTGCTCGGTCGTCCGTCCAGTGAAGTCGAGCCACGGCTGATTGAAAAAATTGCAGAGCTTATCCGTTCCAGACATCCAGATCAGCACCGGAGCAGCATTTGCCACTTGCCGAAAACGGGATTCACTCTCGCGCAGGGCTGCTTCAGCCCGTGCACGTTCGACGGCAGCCCATGTCTGCTCGGCGGTTTCCTCAACTCGTTTTACTTCGTCTGCCGTCCACTGGCGCGGGGTTGCCTGATGCACCGCCAGCAACGCGACGAATTGCTGGTTTTTGATCAACGGCACATCAATATGCGCGGCAATCTCAATGGATCGATACCTTGCCGTTTCGTCCGGTGTGTAGTTAGGGTAGTTTGCCACATCGGGGACGATCGCCGTTCGCCCCGCTCGATGGTCGGCGGTCAAATTGCGTCCGAAGTCTTCCAGGCGGTACAACCCGCCCAGTTCGGTTACACCGTTCGTATAGTTTTTGTGAACGATGACTTCTTGATCGCCGGGTAAAACTTCGATGTAAATAACGCGACTTGCGCCTAGAGATTCGCCCAAAATGCGGGCGGCGATCGCCTGAATTTCATCGGCATCGGTCAGCGGACGCAGTGCACTAGTAAGCCTGACTCGAAAGGCATTAGCTTGAGCCGCTTGATGGGCGGCTGATCGGCACTCCTGCGGCAGATCAACTGCTCGTTCTAACGGTGCCTGATCTGGCTGATTTACTCGATCGAGTTCGGTTAACAAGATCTGCACAGTCATCTTCACACTGTCTGACCAGGTTTCGATCGCACCCAAGGGCGTTTGTGACCAATCGTGCGATCGTAGCAATGTTGTTAAATCGCTATCGCCTGCAAATAAGTTTGTCGGATCAGTTCCTTCTACCGCATCCCTCACACGCTCTGCCTCTCCAAAGAATACTGAACCGAAAATGACGAAAATTTAAAGTAATTTTTGAAGCCGTTGAAATTTTCAACCACTTTAAACCTCACTTTACTGAATTCATGGTTAGTGATGCTAGTTGCACTGGCTCAACGACTCTTTACAAGCGGTCCAATCTGACCTTCTTGGCATAGAATCTATTTTCTAGAAAATAGATTCTATGCTACTGGCGCTCTTCTACCAATCTCGCAACCTGGGACAACTTATTTCGCAGTTCCTCAATGTCTCCTACTTCAGACCAGTCAACTGGCATTGCTCGAAGCAATTCAATTCCTGCTTGAATAAGGACTTGTTTTGGAAGTTTTCGTCCAGTGTTTCTTCGGTTAGCTTTCACTAGGTCATCGAGCCAGTCATTGACTTCAGTCGTAACCTGAAGACCGATGGATTCTTTCTTAGAGGTTTCAATATCTTGCAAAAATCCAGATTTCTCCTTTGTATTTTCTAGATTCTTTTTTCTAGTTTCTAGATTTTGAGATTCTTGCTTCTTCCTTGAAGTGCTTTTTGACGGTTCACTTGTCTCACTATCTGTTGGGGTGACGGGCTCCGTTTTATCAAAGAGGCCTCCACCACTTCCTAAGGGATTAATTCCCATAGCGGGCTTTCTAGCAGGTTGTTTACTTGACACGAGTTAGCATCTCCTCTGTGAATTTTTGGTACGCTATCGCTCCAGAGGTATCGGGAGCATGATCGAAAATGGAAACTTGAAAACTAGGTGCTTCTCTCACCTTTACGGTCTCAGGGATGATTGTTTCAAAGAGGCGCTCACCAAAATGACTTTTAAGAGAGGAAAGAACATCTTTTGCGATGTTAAGCCGTTGATCGTAGCGAGTAGCAACGACTCCTAGAATTTCAATTGGATGCTCTAATCGTGTCTGAATAAGGTGAAGCATCCGTTCAATGACTGGAATGCCCAAAAGCCCTAAGTAGCTCATGTCAACGGGGATAATGAGCTTTTGAGCGGCCATGAGTGCATTGACAGAGAGCATTCCCACGTTTGGAGGGCAATCAATGAGGATAAAATCGTAGTGAGATGAAATTGTTTTTATTGCACGTCGAAGAAGTACTTCTCTTCCAGGCATTCCAGAGAGTGGAATTTCTGCTTCAGCAAGGAGAATGTTTGACGGGATAATGTCAGCTCCTGAAGAGGTCTCTACAATCGTGTCTTTAATTCCAATTTGTTCAAGGAGTACTTCATCGATTCGATGCTCGACGTTCATGATATCGACTCCAAGAGCAGCTCCTGCGTGACCTTGAGGGTCAATGTCGATAAGCAGTACGCGCTTACTGTGAAAGCGCACGAGGGCAACAGCAAGGTTATACGCGGTTGAAGTCTTTCCTACCCCGCCTTTAGCGTTAAAGATGGCAATTGCGTGGGCTGGCACTGTGGGGAAAC
>JAHHHU010000045.1 GCA_019359175.1 Phormidium tanganyikae FI6-MK23 | reverse complement strand
AGCGTACGTTCAGCAAGATGATTTCGGGGAGAAAGTGATGCCATTTGAACAGGGAATCAGTCGCCATTGAGAGCAAAGCTAGAGAAAATTGAGCTTCCCTAGCCTACCATTTTTGCGACACAACCCAAGATGGCAGGCTTGGGAGGTGTACTCATTTCAAGATGGGAAAAGTTTCGGCTCAATCCATATCCAGCCGATGAAGAACTTGCAAAGCTGGGAAAGCTCATCGGATTACAAGTGAATGAATTGAAACCTTTATTTCCTGCTCCTGGTCAAGCCTTAATCCGAGGGACTGTTCGCCTCTGCGCTGCTTGCTACAACGAGGCTGCTTTCCATCGTTTGCACTGGCAGTTTAAATCTGTTGCAGGATGTGAGCAGCATTGCCTTCGGCTGTTATCCAAGTGTCCTCACTGTGGCACATCGTTTCCCCTGCCATCGGATTGGGCAGAAGGTAAATGTAGATCGTGCGGCACCAGGTTTGGAAGAATGTCGAAGCATCAGAAAAGTTATTAGTAATAAGGTGTTTGAGCGCGGTTTTTAGCTTTTATGGGTACTGCCACAGTACGGGCAAAACCGAAATTTGAGTGACACGATCAATTCACGACAATTCCCACAACGAGCGCGCAACGAAGTTCCACAGAGATAGCAGAATTTCGATCGCACATCCGTCCACAACGGATCATGGGGCAGTCCCCGTGTCCAGCAACTCGGGCAGAATTTTAGCATTGCGATCGTTCTTCTTGGGAGAGCGATCAGATGGCTTGAACGAGGGATTCGACTAGCTTGAGTGTTCGTGAGTTGACTCAGGGCATGGGTTGATTTCACTTTCTTCGATCATGTCTTAAGTTCGGGGTGCGATCGCAGAATCTGATCCAGTTGAGCGAGTTCCGCTTTCCGTCCAACGAAGTTGGGGGACGGCAGGTGGGGAATTTTTTGGAACGGCTTTACTTGATCAGTGCCGGGATCGGACAACTGCGCTCAATCTTTGCCGTAATTGAAGGTGAAGTTGGCATTTTCACCGGCTTGAATAGTAGGTGCTTGGGGATCATTCACTTGTAATCCTTGTCCGCCGAAGACATTCATCACATTGCGCCCTTCTACTTTTTCGATGTTGATGATTTGTTGGGCAATCTGCTGCAATTCATTGGCGAAGGCGGGGTCTTGTTTCATGACCCGCTTGAGATAATAGGCAAGATCGTCGATTCCTTCGGGTTCTCCAGCATTGGCAACGACGATCGCGTCTTCTGCTTCGGCATTGCCGCTCATTTTTCCGATAATCAAACCCTTAAGTTTGTGAATGAGTCCGAGTCCACCTTCGAGGGTCTTCTCACCCAGCTTACCGACGGCGGATTCGATGAACTTCTTGCCAAGTTCGGTTTGGGCAAGCTGGGTCAAAAAGGCAAGGGTTGCAATACTAACGGCGCTGATGGGCTCTGCCATTTGATTTTCCTCCGGTAGGACTGTGTCTTTTCTACTACAGGCTACGATTGCTTTCCGTAATTTCTCAGGATTTCTCTAGAAACTGCGATCGCCCATTTCAGGACTGAGATCGCTTTCCAAATCCGCGTGCTTGATGTTTCGGCTTCATCGGTTGAAGTTGTTTGAGGAGCGATCGTGTCATTGGATCATCTGAAAGCTCTGTGGTGCGATGATCCTGAATTACTTTCTGTAAGAACAAAACAAAATTTTCCAAAAAGGTTTGGGTCTTGGAATGAGTTTCTCCTAGGTGTTGATAGGAAATAGAGATTGCTCTCAGATACAGCGGTTCTGCGTCACTATAGCATCGTTGCGAATGGTAAAGCGCTGCCAAATTGTTAAGGCTATCTGATACAGCAGGGTGATCAGATCCCAAACTCTTCTCCCAGATTGCCAATGATTGACGATACAGTGGCTCTGCCTTACGGTAATCTTCCTGCAAGTCATAAAGTATTGCCAGATCGTTAAGACTGGTTGCTAGATAAGGATGATCAGAGCCTAATTGCTGCTCTCGAATCGCTAATGCTTCCATGTATAGGGATTCTGCTTCACGGTAGCATCCTTGTAATTGGTAAAGTCCTGCCAGGTTATTTAACGCAGTCGCCACACAAGAGTGATTAGAGCCTAATTGCTGTGTCCAAATCGCCAGTGCTTTTTTGTAAAGTGGCTCTGCCTCACGGTAGCGTTCTTCTGATCTATAAAGTCCTGCCAGGTTATTTAACGCAGTCGCCACACAAGAGTGATTAGAGCCTAATTGCTGTGTCCAAATCGCCAGTGCTTTTTTGTAGAGTGGCTCTGCCTCACGGTAGCGTTCTTGTGCGACATAAAGTAATCCTAAGTTATTAAGGCTGGATGCTACATCGAAGTGATTTTGCCCTAGCTGCTCTTCCCGAATTTGTAATGATTCTCTGTAAAGTGGTTCAGCTTCTGTGTATTGTCCCTGCTCTCGGTAAAGTTCTGCCAAACTGTTGAGCGCAGCCGCTACATGAAGATGGTTAGATCCCAAACGGTTTTCAACGCTCCTCAGGCAGTGCTTCTTCCAAATTAGTGCCTCTGCATACGCTGCCTGTCCCTGATAGAACCAGGCAAGCTGAGTCGATGGCGCAATCGAATCTGCGTCAGAGAGCCAAGAACTCAGAGTAGTGGCAGCTTCTTTAAGGTGCGGAATTGCAGCCGTGAAGCGTTCAATTATTTCTAGCGTCACAGTTTGGGGGATTTGATCTGCGATCGCGACCATCGCCGCACAAAACGATCGCTTCATCACCTCATCTTCGAGCATTTGAGATCGCTTCACCGCAAAAAACTCTCGCAGCAATTGATGCAGCTCGTACATCCCTTGCCCCGTTCGAGTCAGCAAACTGAAATCGACCAACTGACGATCTCGCACTTCCTCCAATTCTTCCTCATCTTCCTCCGGCAACGCTGCCTGCACCCACTCCCACTGAAACTCGGCTAAGGCAAACAAACTCAAAAACGCCGCGACTCGTTGCGCTTGCAAATCTAACTCCTGCCAACTCAACTCAAACGCGGCTGCTACACCCAATTGTGCCGTCATTTCGGGAGCCGCTTGCTTCAGCGCGATCGCGTCCAATCGTTTCGCCTGCAACCGTTCCCAAAGCATTGCCACCGTCAGGTCAGATTTGCGTGCCAAAAACCGTCCCACTAACTCCAATCCCAACGGCAAATAGCCCAACCACTCACAAATCTGCTTTGCCGTCTCTAAATCCCCATCGATTCGCGCTGGAGATGCAATCGCGCGTAACAACTCCAGCGATTGGTCTTCCGTTAACACCTGGATTTCAAAATCTTGCACAGGTCCCCGAAACTTTTGGCGCGTTGTCAGAAGCACTTTGAAGCGAGACGGCACCGGAGCTAAGAGCGATCGCACATCATCAAACTGCTGCACATCATCAAAAATCACCAACGCCTCAGATTGCCGCAAGTGCTCCCAACAAAACTCGACCTTTGCGGCAAATTCTATGTCGGGTTGTAGCGTCAGTCCCAACTTCCCCTGTGCAAAGCCGATAATCTGTGTGCCCAACTCTTCTCGTGCTTTCAACCAACAGACCGCAGCAGGCGACTGTTCCGAGGCTAACTGTTGATTAGCATAGTGCCAAGCTAATTCGGTCTTGCCAATTCCCCCCATCCCAGAGATTGAGGAAATCGCCACCGTTGCCCTCTGTTCAAGTTGCTCGTGCAACCGTTGGAGATCGTCCTCCCGTCCGATCAATGCGATCGCGCCACTATAAGGCAGGTTATGCGGAACCCCAGATGCCACAGGAGTAACCGGAGGAGTCACACCATAGTTGAAGTTATATTGATTCCCAGTTCCACCGACAATTACAGGCGCTTGCGGCTTGTTGAATTGGTATGCAGCGGCACCTTCTGCCACATTTTGCACATTCCGGGGAATTTGATCTTCGGGGGTCGTCATTTCAGAAGCCTACGATCGCATCTAAAGGGCAACGATTGATACTTTGCTTTCTTTCTTTTCTACACTGAAAACCAAACTTCCTCCGTACAGTTCCAAAATTTCTATTGAAAGTGCGACTGCGCTTGTTGGAGGTGCGGATAAGCGATGAAATTCAGTGATTGCAGGTTGAATTTGTGCGATCGCCCCCTAAGATTCCTCGTTCTGGAGTTGTTGGAGGAGAGATCGTGTCATTGGATGATCGGAGAGTTCTGAAGTGCGATGCTCCTGAATCACTTGATGTAATAAGAGACGGAAGTTCTCCCAGACTGTTTGAGTATTGGGATGAGTTTCGCCTAGTTTCTCAATGCAAATCGCTAAAGTTTTTAGGAAAGCCTGTTCCGCATCTGCATACACTTCTTGAAATCGATACAAGTTTGCCAAATTATTCAAGCTTTGTGCGACAGCGGGATGATTGGTTCCGAATTGCCGTTCCCGGATTCTGAGTGATTGCTCATAGAGGGGTTTAGCGTTCTCGTATTGCCCTTGTGCATAATACAATGCTGCTAAATTATTCAAGCTCTGTGCAACATCAGGATGGTCGTCTCCTAACTGCCGTTGCCTAATTTCAAGTGCTCGCTTATAGAGAGGTTCGGCATCCTCATATTGTCCTTGCAATCTATGTAAAGCTGCTAAATTGTTCAAGCTGACTGCGACATCAGAATGATCCTCTCCTAACTGCCGCTGCTTGATTTCAAGGGCCTGCCTATAGAGGGGTTCGACATCCTTGTACCGTCCTTGTAACTGGTGCAACAATGCCAAATTATTCAAGCTTTGTGCGACATCAAGATGGTCAGGCTCTAATTGCCGCTGCCGAATTTGGAGTGCTCGCTTATGAAGGGGTTCGGCATCCTCATACCGTCCTTGCAACCGATACAATTCTGCTAAATTGTTCAAACTAGTTGCAACATTAGGATGATCGTCTCCGAAACGTTGAGCCGCGATTACTCGGCAATACTCACACCATTCCTCCGCTTCCCGAAACTCCAATTGTCCTTCATAAAACCGAGCAATGCGAACCGAAGGCGTGATCAACACCTCATCTAAGAGCCAAGGATTGAGCGTAGTTGCGACTTCTTTGAGATGGGGAATTGCAGGTGTGAATTGCTTGATGGTGTCTAGCGTCATTGTGTATGGAATTTGTTGCCCAATTGTTACCATCACCCCACAAAACGATCGCTTCATCTCCTCATCTTCGGGCATCAGCGATCGCTTCGCTGCAAAAAACTCTCGCAAAAGTTGATGCAATTGATAGACCTCTTCGCGTTCAAAACTCAGCAAACTCAGATTCACTAGCTGATCATCCCGCAGATCTTCTAACTCTTCTTCATCACTCTCTGGGAGGCACGATCTCACCATCGACCACGGAATTTCAGCTAGGGCAAACAGACTTAATAGTGCCGCTAACCGTTGTGCTTCCTGATTCAATTCTTGCCAACTCAACTCGAATGCGGCTGCGACACCCAATGATGCGGTCATTTCTGGAGCGGCTTCTAGTAACGCCTTTGCCGCTAGTCTTTTTTCTTGCAACCGTTTCCACAGTTTTGCGATCGACAGTCCTTTCTTGCGTGCCAAATATCGCCCAACTAACTCCAACCCCAACGGCAAATAGCCCAACCACTCGCAGAGTTGCTTTGCTCCGTCTAAATCCTGATCAATTCGCCCATCACGAACCAGCAATCTTAACAATTCCAGTGAAGCGTCTTCCGTCAACACCGCAATCTCATAACTTCTCACGAACGATCCTAAGTTGCGGCGCGTGGTCAGCAACACCCGAAACTGCGCTTTCTGTGGCGGTAGAAACGGTTGAATATCGGTGTATGCTTGCACATCATCAAACACAATTAACGTCTCATCTTTTTGCCACTCTCGCCAGCAAAGTCGGATTTGTTCTGGTAACTCAATATCTTCTGGAATCGCTAATTGCAGCCTTGTTCTCGCAAATGAGACGATTTGAATTCCCAGATCCCCACGCGCATTCAGCCAACACACACCGCCTGGATAGTTCTTTGCTTTCAGATGTTGATGCGCATATTGCAGTGCTAATTCTGTCTTGCCAATCCCACCCATCCCCACGACCGAGGAAATGGACATGCGCTCTCCCGGTTGCAACTGCTGATGTAGTGTTTCTAACGCCTCTGTTCGTCCCACAAACACATCGCTGATCCGCGGCAAGTTCTGCGGAGTCTCCAGCCGAGGGAATTGGGTCACCCTGTCTCGTGCCACTGGCTGTTCCGATACCCCTTGCAGCAATGCTTCTCGCTTTTGTGCTTCTGTTTTGCCCACCAAATCGATATAAACGATCACGGCTAATAATCCACTGACCTCACATGCTTCTACTCGCACCGGAATTAAGGTTCGTTTCTTCCCGGTTGGATCTTGTACAAACGCAGCAGCCCATTCAGGTTGGGTATATTCCGATCGCAAATAGTTGGGCGATAAGACTGCGATCGTGCGTTCAGTATTCGCACTCGCGTTATGCATATCCAGCACGAAATTCCCACCCGGACGGAAATCCCACGCCTGAATTACAGTCGTATATCCTGCTGCTTCTAAAACACACGCAATCCATTCCGCGATCGCTTGGTCATGGCGATTGTAGCTGACAAAAAAATCTTTCTTTTTGGCTCCATCCATTGGGGCAACTCCGGGTTGGCTCTCCTTCTTTTATACACACAGAGGCAAACCCCCTCCGCAGAGTTGCAGAATTTCTACCAAAATTGCGACGGTTCCGGGTTCAAGTGGGAACTGTCCAGGTTCAAGTGTGGCGGTTCTCATTTAGATGAGGCGGTTCCAGTAATAAAGTGAGGACAGCCTTGTTGAAAGTGCGATCGTTCCTGCTAGAAGTTGAATTATTCCAGGTTAAAGTGCGATCGCTCCCATTTCAAACAAGGATGGTCTCACTTGAGGTGCGATCGCTCCGGGTAAAAGTTGAATTATTGCTGCTTGAAGTGAGATCGCTGCCTAAATTTGTGCAATCGCTCTGGCAAAACATGCGATCGCTTTTGTAAAACGTGCGAGCAAGCAGTGTAGCAAAGCTTTCGCTGCCTATGATTCTGGGTTTTGTAGTTGTTGGAGGAGCGATCGGGTGGTCGGATGTTGGGAGAGTTCGGTGGTGTGATCGCTCTGAATCACTTGCTGTAAGAAGTCTACGAAATTGCTCAAAACGGTTTGTGTGTTGGGATGGGTTTCTCCTAAGCGTTGATAGAAGATTGAGATCGCTTGCAGAAACAGCGATTCCGCCTTCCCATAGTACCCCTGCGAGTTGTACAATTCTGCCAAATTATTCAGACTAGTAGCGACATCAGGATGGTCATTGCCTAACTGCCGTTGCCTAATTTCTAGCGCTTGCAGCAACAATGGCTCCATCTCGCTGTAGCGTTCTTGTGACCAGTATAATCCTGCCAGACTGTTGAGGCTTTGGGCTACATCGGGATGGTCATTGCCTAATCGCCGTTGCCTAATTTCTAGCGCTTGAAGATATAGTGGCTCTGCTTGTCCATAACGCTCTTGCAAATTGTACAGTTCAGCCAAATTGTTCAGGCTTTGGGCGGTAAAAGGATGATCATTACCCAACTGCTGTTGCATAATTTCCAATGCTTGCAGATATAGTGGTTCCGCTTTCCCGTAACGTCCCTGTAATTGATATAATGCCGCCAAATTACTCAGGCTGATGGCAACATTGGAGTGATCATTGCCCAACTGCCGTTGCATGATTTGCAGCGCTTGAAGATATAGTGGTTCTGCTTCTTCATACCGCCCCTGCGACTTATACAATTCAGCCAAATTATTGAGGTTTCGGGCAATATCAGGGTGGTCGCTGCCCAACTGCTGTTGATTGATGTCTAATGCTTGCAGCAACAGTAGTTCTGCTTCCCCGTAATGCCCTTGTGATTGATATAGGGTCGCCAAATTGTTCAGGCTGGCAGCGATATTGGGATGGTTATTGCCCAACAGTCGTTTCATGATTTCCAGTGCTTGAAGATATAGCGGTTCTGCTTCCCCATATCGTCCTTGTAACTGATATAGTTCAGCCAAATTATTGAGGCTTTGGGCGACATCGGGATGGGTATTGCCTAACAGCCGTTGCCGAATCTCCAACGTTTTAAGATGGAGCGGTTCTGCTTCCTCATACCGTCCTTGTAACCGATATAGTTCAGCCAAATTATTGAAGCTTTGGACGACAGCAGGATGGTCATTGCCTAGCTGTCGTTGTATGATTTCCAGTGCTTGAAGATATAGCGATTCTGCTTTCTCATACCGTCCTTGTGACCAATATAATCCCGCTAAGTTGTTCAGAATAGATGCGACAGCGGGATGTTCGTTGCCTAACAGCCGTTGCTGGATTTCCAGTGCTTGAAGATAAATCGGTTCTGCTTCCGCATAACGTCCTTGCGACCAATATAACGCTGCCAAATTGTTGAGGATATGGGCGACATCAGGATGATCATTGCCTAGCAGTTGTTGCAGGAGTTCCAGTGCTTGAAGATATAGCGGTTCTGCATCCCCGTATCGTCCCTGAGATCGGTACAATTCTGCCAAACGATTTAGGCTGGCAGCAACAGCGGGATGGTCTACACCGAAGCGTTGGGTTGCGCTCTCTAAACACCGCTGACTCCACTCCTCTGCTTCCTCAAATACTGACTGTTCCTTGTAGAACTGGGCGATTTTACTCAGTAGACAAAGCAGCACCATATCCGAAAACCAAGGAGTTGGGGCTATAGCAGTTTCTTCCATCGTCACGGCAGCTTCTTTGAGATGCGGAATCGCTCCAGTCACCCTCGTAATCACATCTAGGGTCACCGTATCAGGAAGTTGTTGGGAGATCGCCAACATCACCCCATAAAACGATCGCTTCATTGCCTCATCTTCTGGCATAACAGATCGCTTCACCGCAAAAAACTCCCGCAACAACTGATGCAGTAAGTAATTTTCTCCACCTTCAAAACTCAACAAACTCGAATTCACCAACTGTTCATCCCGCAAATCCTCTAACGTTTCCTCATCTGCATCAGGCAAACAATCCTGCACCATTGACCACGGGATTTCTGCCAGCGCAAATAGACTCAAAAGCGCGGCTAACCGTTGTGATTCTGGGTTCAACTCTTGCCAACTCAACTCGAATGCAGCAGTCACACCCAATGATGCTGTCATGCCTGACTCTGCCTCTAGTAAAGCCTTCGCTGCTAATCTTTGCCCTTGCAACCGTTCCCACAGTTTCGCGATCGCAGTCCCCTTTTTCCGCGCCAAATACCGTCCCACTAACTCCAATCCCAACGGCAAATAGCCCAACCAATCACACACCTGTTTTGCCGTGGCTAGATCTTGATCAATCCGTCCATCCGGTACTAGCGATCGCAACAATTGCAACGATGCCGCCTCACTCAGCACCTGAATTTCATAATTTTGCACTGATGCTCCCAGATTACGGCGCGTCGTCAGGAGCACCTTAAACTGTGACTGTTGCGGCGGTAAGAACCGTGAGATCGCATCATAGGATTGCACATCATCCAACACAATCAGCGTCGTGGAATTTTGCCAATGTTTCCAGCACCACTCCACCTGCGCCAACAACTCCCGATCATCCGGGGGCAACAGGTTCAACTTCTCCCGCGCAAACTGAAGCACCTGCAACCCCACATCCTCGCGTGCTCTCAGCCAACAAACGCCGCCTGGATAATCCTCCGCCTTCAGATGTTGAAGTGCATAGTGCAATGCCAATTCCGTCTTGCCAATGCCGCCCATCCCCTGAATCGACCCAATTGCTAACTGCGTTGTTGATCGCAACAGCTCATGCAAGTCTCTGAGTGCCTCATCTCGACCCACAAACAGGGCATTCACGCGCGGCAAGTTATCGGGAATCCCTAACTGCGGCACAATCGGCGGTTGAGCAGGCTTCGGTCGCTCCTCCGCCACAGCCCGCAGCAATAATTCCTCCCAGTTTGCCTCTGGCACACCCACTAAATCCACATAAACAATTGATCGCAGCAATCCCGTCACCTCACACGTCTCAATTCGCACCGGAATCAGCTTGCGATCTCGTCCTGTCGGATCTGCTACAAACGCAGAAGCCCATTCTGCCTGCGTTAATCCGGTTTGAAGATAACGCGGCGATAACACAGCGATCGTTCGTTCCGCCTCGGATGCTGCCCGTTGCATCTCCAACACAAAGTTATGCCCTGCCCGGAAATCCCACGCCCGAATCACGGTGGAATATCCTGCGGCTTCCAGCGTCCAGGCAATCCATTCTGCAAACCGTCCATCTTCAGGACTATAGCTGACCCAAAAATCTTGCTTCACCGTCGAACTCATTGGGGCGGCTCCAGGTAGACTCTGTATCTTTTCTACACGAATCATAAAAGCTGATCCGCAAATTTACACGATGCGAGTCCACAGCAAAGCAGCTTGCCTTTCTTCCAGAATCCATTCCATCCATGCTGCGATCGGGCTGCAATAGATTTACCTTGCGATCGTTTTTAACTCGCAACGATTTCTGAAATTTCTGATTTGCCCCAAACTTCTGGCAAGACCTTGACCCAGGAAGCTGGAACTGAGAGGACTTCAACCGTCTCACCTTGCCGAAACACCTCGATCGTATAACCCGATTCTTGAAGCGTTTCAGAAAATGGCAATTCATCCACAATGACTGCGCGAAAGCTTCGCTGCACTTCGTGTTCGCCGCTCACGGTGAGACTCTCTGGCACATCTTGCAACACAATCACCCAATGAAAGAGTGCATCTGTTATGCTTTATTTCTCCTGATTCGCGTTGGGATCGGCAGACTTGTCTGGATATAAGGTAACAAATCGAATCAGGTCTGAATGAATCACCAACCCAGTATGCATTCTCATCGATTCGTATCCAACGTCCGTCTGTAGATTCTAATACGCCTGCTTTCAGGCGCGATCGCTGCGGCTAAAAGTTGAAGTGTTCTTGGTAAGAGTGCGATCGCTCCGCTTTACGAAATGTTCACTCCCAGTTCAAACGAGGACGGCTTCACTTGAGATGCGATCGCTCGTGTTTGAAGTGCGATCGCAACCTATGATTCCTCGTTCTGGAGTTCTTGGAGCAGCGATCGCGTTATCGAGTCATCCGATAGCTCATCTGTGCGATCGCTTTCAATGGCTTTTTGGAGGAGAGATCGAAATCGTTGGGAGGCTTCCTGTCTCCAAGTATGACTTTCCTCTAGTTTGGCAGACAAGATAGGGAGTGCTTGCAGATAGAGAGACTCTGCCTCACGGTAGCGTCCTTGCAGATCGTAGAGCAAGGCTAGATTGCTGAGAATCTTGGCTGATAAAGGATGATCGGCGGGAAGCTTTTCTTGCAGAATACTGACTGAGCGCAGGAGAAGTGGTTCTGCCTCACTCAATCGCCCTTGAGCATTGTAGAGTACTGCCAAATTGTTGAGGCTTTGTACCACATCGGGATGGTCACGCCCCAACTGCTGTTCTCGGATTGAGAGCGACCGCACCAAAAGCGGTTCTGCCTCAGTGTAGCGTCCTTGTGAATTGTAGAGGAATGCCAGATTGCAAAGGCTGAGTGCCATATCAGGATGGTCACGTCCCAACTGTTGCTCTCGAATGGAAAGTGATCGCACCCAGAGCGGTTCTGCTTCCACATAACGTCCTTGCAGATAGTAGAGATATCCCAGACTATTGAGGCTGAGTGCCACATTGGGATGGTCATGCCCTAACTGCTGTTCCCGAATTGAGAGTGATCGCACCAAGAGCGGTTCTGCTTCTGCATAGCGTCCTTGCGAATTGTAGAGAACTGCCAGATTGTTGAGGCTGAGTGCCACATTGGGATGGTCATGCCCTAACTGCTGTTCCCGAATTGAGAGTGATCGCACCAAGAGCGGTTCTGCTTCTGCATAGCGTCCTTGCAATTCGTAGAGGTTAGCCAGATTGTTAAGGCTACTTGCCACATCGGGATGGTCACACCCCAACGGCTGTTCTCGAATGGAGAGAGAGCGTACAAACAGCGGTTCTGCTTCCGCATAGCGACCTTGCCTGTAGTAAAGTTCTGCTATCCAATTCAGACAGGTTGCTAGATCCAGAGATTGCTCTGATCGGATTAACCGTTCTATCGTAGCCTGCAAATGGGCAATCATAATGGTTGCTTCTTTGATTAGCGATCGCTCTGGCTTGTCCCTCACTCTTTCCGCCTCAGCAATCACCACTTCATAAAACCTCCTCTGCAATTCCTCTGCATCTGCCCGCTGTTCTCGCTTCGATGCAAAAAATCCCCGCAATAATTGATGCAGTTGATACATCCCTTGAGCCACGCGCTTCAGCAGATTTGAGCCTAACAGCACCTGATCTCGAATCTCCTCCAACTCCTCAGCATCCACCTCCGGCAAACAGTGTTCTACTAACTTCCACGGAATCTCAACTAAGGCAAATAGGCTCAACACCGCCGCAACTTGCTGTGCAGATTCCTCCAATGCTTGCCAACTCAACTCAAATGCTGCCGCAACTCCCAACGATGCCGTCATTCCAGGTTCCGCTTGCTTAAATGCTCTCGCTGCTAATCGCTGATCTTGCAACCGTTGCCATAAAACTTCGATCGATAAGTCCTTTTTCTTAAACAAATACCGCCCAACTAGCTCTGCTCCCAACGGCAAATAGCCTAACCATTCACACAGTTGTTTCGATTGTTCTAACTGTTGGTCAATTCGATTATCTTGCACGAGTGATCGCAGCAGTTCCAGCGCTTTCTCTTCAGACAACACATCCAGTTGTAATTCTTGCACTGGAGATCCGAAGCGCAATCGCGAAGTCATCAAAACCTTAAAGCGTGACTCTTGCGGTGGCAGGAACGATCGCACATCCGCATAGTCCTGCACATCATCCAGAACAAGTAACGTCTCTCCTTCCCACCATCGTCCCCAACACCAGCGCACTTTTTCCTCCAACTCCAAATCATCTGGTGGTGTCAGGTTCAGAAGCGATCGCGCAAAACTCACAATCTGGGTTCCCACTTCCTCGCGTGCTCTAATCCAACAGAGTCCCCCCGGATAAGATCCCTCGCGGCAATGTTTGCAGGCATATTGCAAGGCTAATTCTGTCTTGCCAATGCCCCCCATCCCCGCGATTGCAGAAATTGCCACGGCTGATCCCGCTTGTAACTGGGCATGAATCTGCTCTAACTCCTGTTCCCTACCGACAAATGCAATAACTCCACTGTAAGGAAGGTTTTGCGGCGTTCCAGAGATCGTAGGTTCAGGCTGAGGAGCTACACCATAGTTAATCGTCACGGTGCTTTCTGTTGCTTGAATGACCGGAGCTTGTAGATCATTTACCTGCAAGCCTTGTCCACCCAAAACCGACTGTTGATTCTGCTCAGATTGATTCTCCATCGGGGCAACTCAAGGGTCTAACTGTATCTTTTTTACCGCAGAAAAGTCTGACATTAGTAAATTGTCATAGTTTGTTGTTTTTAACTGATGTGCGATCGCAAAAGATAACCCAATTGATTGCTTTGCCGCAGCACATTTCGTTAATTCTTGCGTCTAACCCATCTCTTGTCGCACAATTGCCAACCATTGTCGGGTCTTCACCGTATCTGGATGTCTGTTCCCTAACCGTCGCTGACGCAATTCTAGAGCTTGCACAAACAGAGGCTCGGCTTCCACCAAGCGTCCCTGATCATAATATAAAACCGCTAGATTATTCTGGCTCTGCGCTACGTCTGGGTGCTCCTCTCCAAGTAGCGATCGACGCAATTCCAATGCCTGAAGAAAGAGGGGTTCCGCCTCCTCATACCGTCCCTGAGAATCATAGAGTCCTGCCAAATTATCCCAGTTCGTTGCCAAGTAGGGGTGTTGATTCCCTAGTCGCGATTGACACAATTCTAACGCTTGAAGAAAGAGAGGTTCTGCTTCCTCGTACCGTTCTTGATCGCGGTAGAGTAACGCCAGGTTATTGAGGCTGATCACTACGTAAGGATGTGCCTCCCCCAACTGAGATCGATATGCCTCCAATGCTTGAAGGAAAAGTGGTTCCGCTTCTTCATATCGCCCTTGAGACCAATAGAGCGCTGCCAGATCATTCAAGCTCGTTGCCACATCAAGCTGCTGATCGCCCAACCGCGATCGCCGCAGTTCCAACGCTTGAAGAAAAAGCGGTTCCGCTTCTTTGTATCGCCCTTGAGCGCGATACAGTTCTGCCAAATTGTTCAAACTCTGAGCAACATCAGTATGCTGGTCTCCCAGTAGCGATCGTCGTAGCTCTAACGCCTGGAGCAAGAGTGGTTCCGCTTCCGTGTACTGACCTTGAGCGCGGTACAGTTCCGCCAAATTGTTCAAACTCTGAGCAACATCGGAATGCTGTTCCCCTAGTAGCGATCTCCGTAACTCTAATGCCTGAAGTAAGAGCGGTTCGGCTTCTGCATATCGCCCTTGAGCACGATAGAGATTTGCTAAAT
The DNA here is from genome assembly GCA_019359175.1 of Phormidium tanganyikae FI6-MK23. Taxonomy (GTDB): domain Bacteria; phylum Cyanobacteriota; class Cyanobacteriia; order Leptolyngbyales; family Leptolyngbyaceae; genus Leptolyngbya; species Leptolyngbya tanganyikae. The sequence goes on along the minus strand of JAHHHU010000045.1, from coordinate 11,084 downwards.
TGTTCAGGCTCTGAGCCACATAGGAATGCTGTTCTCCTAGTAGCGATCTCACTACTGCAAAACAATCTTTCTTCCAAGGCTCTGCATCGGCATAAAGTCCCTGCCCCTCGTAGAACCAACTGATGCCCGTAAAGACCAACAATAGACCATAGTCCTCCTGAAGGTAAAGATCCTCCTTGGTTTTGAGTTGAATGAGATCTGCTGCCAGTTCTCTCAGATGCGGAATCGCTGTTCTCACTGCTTGGATTTGTTCCAGCGTGGGAACTGGAGGAATTTCTCTCGCGATTTCAACCATTGTTGTCGCAAACGCAGTTTTGAGTTCTTTGCATTCCGTCGCGCTGATTTTGCTAGCAAAAAATTCCCGCAACAATTGATGCAACCTGAACTCACCTGCCTCGGTTCGCGTCAGCAAATTCGCATTCACCAGCTTCCGATTACGCAACACTTCCAAATCTTCCTCATCCCACTTGGGCAGACATTGCTGCACCAGCTTCCACGGAATTTCAGACAACGCAAACAGACTCAACAGCTTTGCAACCTGTTGCGCCTCCTCTGGCAATGTCTCCCAACTTAGCTCAAAGGCTGCTGCTACCCCTGCCTCTGCGGTCATGCCAGGGTAAGCTTCCTGGAGTGCGGCTGTCGCCAGTCGTTTTTTCTGCAATCGTTGCCATAATGTTGTTACCGATACTCCCGGATCTTCTGCTAGATAGCGCCCCACGAGTTCCAACCCCAGCGGCAAGTAGCCCAACCATTCACATAATTGCTTCGCCTGCGTTAGTTCGCGGTCGATGCGTTCATCCATCACGAGCGATCTCAGTAATCCTAACGCTGTCTCCTCAGACAACACCTCGATCGCGACCTCCTGCACTGAGGCTCCCAAGCGCGATCGCGTCGTCAGCAAGATCTTAAAGCGTGCGTCGATCCCCTGAAACAATGGCTTAATTGCAGCATAATTCTGAACATCATCCAGTACCAGAAGTACCTTTCCTGCTTCCCAATGCCGCCAACAGAAAGCAACATGACCCGCTAAATTGAGATTATCTGGTAAGTCAAGCGGAAACTGCGATCGTGCAAATGCCACAATTTGAATGCCCACATCTTCACGAGCATTGAGCCAACATACTCCTCCTGGATAATCCTGCTGCTCTAAATGCGCGTGAGCATATTGCAAAGCTAACTCAGTCTTGCCAATGCCGCCCATCCCCTGAATTGAGCAGATCGCAACCGTTGCTTTCTGTTGTAATGCCTGATGTAGTTGTTTTAGTTCTGTCTGTCGTCCGACAAAGGCGATCGCACTACGGAACGGGAGATTATGGGCAATTCCATCAGCCGATCGCTTCGGTACAGCCGCTACTCCATAATTGAGATAGTAGTTGTTCCTTTTTCCACCTGAAAAGATCGGAGCTTGGGCATCATTGATTTGAGTCGCAGAAGCACTCCCTGCGGCAGTTTGTTGATTCCGGGATGCGCTCTGATCAGAAGGTATCATTTCAGGAGATTGCTATGGGGCTGATAAGGCGACAATCGAGTGATCAGGGAAAATTGCTCATAACAAAGGCTTACCTTGCTTAAGCGTTGGCACTAAATCACCTGCAATGCCCTCCATCTGAATTGCATTACATCCCAACTTGTAGGCAAATTCGATCGAGCGTCCTGCTCCCAAAGCATCATAGAACGCAACCGCAAACGTAATCGCAGCGCGTTCCTCCAGGGCATCACTCATGCCAATTACATAGGGAATATGTTCTGCGATCGCGATCGCCTGAGCTTCCGAATAACACGCATTCAGAACAACGCATTGCACTTGATCGGCAAACAATTCAAATAAACCTGCGATCGCACCGGGAGAAATGGGTTTTGCGGCTCCAGCAGTATCCTCGAAGACCAGCCCATTGGTAGCGGTTCCGTGCCCAGTGAAGTGGACGATTTGCGGTTGGCTATCTAGCATGGCACGACGCACATCGACAGGACGCACCGCCCAGCGCTGCTCTAGAACAAACTTCTCCCGTTGCTTGGCAAGACGCAATCCTTGATCAATTTCTCGCACTTCTTCGTCTAGGCGCAATCGCGTTCCCTGCTGAGGATTAGCCGCCAAGATTAAGATCGTCTGTAGGAGGGGTTGAGAAGAGGACTGTGATTCTTGGACTGTCCCATAATTTTGGAGTGTCCCATAGTTGAAGTTGAATGTGTTTCTTCCTCCACCCAAAATCACTGGAGCAGTCGGATCATTGATCTGAATCCCCTGTCCTCCAGAAATATCTTGAACATTTCGAGCAGGCATTGTTTCTGAGAGTGAAGCGCTTTGAGCCGATGGCGATAGCTCTTGCTCTAGTCTGGCTAATTGTTCTCCTAACTGCGCGAGTTCATTTTCTTCCATTCGGATTTGCTGCTTCAACTGAAACTGTACGGCAGCGCTCGTCTCAATTGCTAGTGCCTGACGTAATGCACTCAGTTTTTCCTGTCGCAATGACCATTCCTGCTGAAGTCTTGCTTGTTCTTGCTCTAGCCTTTTTCGCTTAGCAGGACTGATTTGCTTTTGCTGGAAAGCAGGTTTGGCTTGAGGAATAGGAGACGCTGATTTTTGAGGAAAAGTTGGTTTTTGGGTTGGCTTCCTCCGTCCTGCCGCAACTCCATCGAGAATGCGCTGCTTCGCCTCTGCCTCATCTACCAGTTCTACTTCCGTTTCACTTGTAGAACCTGCATCCGAATTTTTCAGCAAATCGATATAGTTGATTGATGCCCACAGCCCAGTCAGTTCACAAGGTCTGACTCGAATTGGAATGAGCGATCGTGCCTTGCCTGTAGGATCTTGCCGAAAAGCAGATGCCCATTCTGCCTGCACATATCCCGATTTCAACGAGGTTTCCGATAAAACGGCGATCGTGCGCTCTGCTTTGGCGGCAGCTTGTTGCATTTCTAGAACAAAATTTGCGCCTGCACCAAAGTCCCACGCTTGAATCACCACGGAATACCCTGCATCTTCGAGAATCCAAGCAATCCATTCTGCGATCGTTCGATCGTGGCGATTGTAGCTGATGAAGAAATCTTTCATAGGGCATGAGCGCAGAACAGGTGATTCGAGTAAGGGCTATTTCTGTTCTACCGTGAGAGGTGATCAAGTTCCGTGAAGTTTCACAATTTCTGTAGAAAATCGCACAGGCGGAATGGGAAGTGTGACCATACCTTATGATTCCTCGCTCTGAAGTTGTTGAAAAAGCGATCGGGTTATTTGATGATTCGAGAGTTTTGTAATGCGCGATCTCGCTCTAAAGTTTACCGTTCTCGATGTCTTGAAGAAGTAATCTTGTCAATGTATGAGCCGAAAGTTCTGTGGTACGGTTATGTTGTACCGCCTGCCCCAAAAGATCCCGCAGGTTTTTCAGAACGGTTTGTGTATAAGGATGCACTTCTCCTAATAGTTTGTAGAACATCGTAACGGAGTGGAGGTATAGTTCTTCTGCATCTGCGTAATTTCTCAAATCTGCATGAAGTTCTGCTAAATTATTCAACCCCATTGCTATATCTGGATGCTCTTTTCCAAATAGCTTTCGACAGATTTGTAAGTACTCAATGTAGAGCGGTTCTGCTTCAGCATAGCGCTGTTGTTTTCGATATATTTCTGCCAGGTTGTTCAAGCTTTTAGCTGTGTGGATGTGATTCTTTCCTAAATTTTGCAGATTAATTCTAAGAGCCTCGAGATATAACGGTTCTGCTTTAGCGTACTGCTCTTTTGAATAGTACAACATTCCCAAACTATTCAAGCTGGCAGCTACATCAGGATGATTTTGCCCTAAATGCTTTTGCCGCATTTGCAGAGCTTTAAGATAGAGTGGCTCTGCCTTATCAAGTTGCCATTGAAGTCGATATACTGTTGCCAGGGTGTTCAGAGTTATAGCGGTATCAGAGTAGTGCTGTCCTAAATGCTGCTCCCAAATTTTCAAAGCTTGTAGCAGTAGCAATTCTGCTTCACTGAACCTTCCTGTTGTTATGTATAATCCCGCTAAATTCTGTAGGCTTGAAGCAACGTTAGGATGGTTCTGCCCAAATCGCGCGATTGCAACCATTCGAGCATATTCTCTCCATTCTTCAGCTTCCTTAAACGCTGATTCCCCTTCGTAGAATCGAGCAAGTCCAAATGTAGCTGTAATTAAATCCTCATCCATTAGATAAGAATTGAGAGTTGTTCCTGCCTCTTTAAGATGTGGAATGGCGGACGCAACTTGCTCTATGACTGCTAACGTTACGATCGGTAAAATTTGCTCAGAAACGCTTACCATTACTCGACAAAACGATCGCTTCATTACTTCGTCTTCGGGCATTTGCGATCGCTTCACCGCAAAAAACTCCCGCAACAACTGATGAAGTTGATACGTTTCATCACGCTCATAACTCAATAAACTCAAATTGACTAATTGCTCATCGCGTAAATCCTCTAAGTCTTCTTCATCTACATCGGGCAAACATTTCTGCACCAACGCCCACGGAATTGCTGCAAATGCAAACAGACTCAATAATCCTGCTAACCGTTTCGCTTCTGGGTTTAATTCCTGCCAACTCAATTCAAACGCTGCCGTAACCCCTAGTGATGCGGTCATACTTGGCTCCGCTTCAATTAGTGTCTTCGCTGCTAGTTTTTTCTCCTGCAATCGCTCCCACAGTGTTGCGATCGACGTTCCCCGTTTTCGCGCCAAATACCGCCCCACAAGCTCCAAACCCAGCGGCAAATAGCCCAACCACTCACACACCTGCTTTGCTGTCGTCAAATCCCGATCAACTCGTCCATCTGAAACTAGAGATCGCAACAACTCTAGCGATGCTTCCTCACTGAGCACCGCAATTTCATAAGATTGCACCGATGCATCCAGATATTTGCGCGTGGTCAGCAGCACCCGAAACTGAGCATCCTGCGGCGGCAAAAACGGTTTGATGTCAGCATAGGCTTGCACATCATCAAACACAACTAGAGTTTGGCTGTTCTGCCACCACCGCCAACACAGCCGCACCTGTTCCACTAACTCCACATCCTCAGGAATCTGAAGCTGCAACCGAGACCGCGCAAACGACACAATTTGAGTTCCCAGTTCCTCTCTTGCGTTCAGCCAACATACGCCCCCCGCATAACCCTCTGCTGTCAGATGTTTGCGGGCATATTGCAGCGCCAATTCTGTCTTGCCAATGCCTCCCATCCCTTTGATCGACGAAATCGCCATCGGCATGTCAGGTTGCAATCGCAGATGTAGATCCATAAGTGCCTCTTCTCGCCCCACAAATAGCTCATTCGCCCGTGGTAAGTTATGCGGGATGCTCAACACTGGGAAGTCAATCGGTCTATCTGGCTTCGATCGTTCTTCAGCGAGGGCACTCAGCAGTAATTCCCGCGCCTTTGCCTGTCCCAAGCCAACTAACTCCACACAAACGAGCGGACGCAACAGTCCTGTCAGTTCACACGCCTCCACACGCACCGGAATTAGCCTTCGACGTTTCGAGGCTGGATCTTGCACAAATCTCGCTGCCCACTCCGCCTGAGCAAATTCAGACCGAAGATAAGCGGGTGACAAAACTGCGATCGTGCGTTCGGTGTTGTCGATCGCATCCTGCATATCCAGAACGAAGTTTCCCCCTGGACGAGAATCCCACGCTCGAATCACAGTCGTATACCCTTTGTCTTCCAACACACCCGCAATCCATTCTGCGAAGGCTTCGTCATTAGGGTTGTAGCTAATGAAAAAATCCCGCTTAGATGTAGTATCCATTGAGAAAGCTCCAGGAAAGCTCTGTCTCTTTTCTACAGGGAGAATCAGAGCTCCTCCGTAAAATTCCGCAATTTCTACAGAAGGCGAGAAAACTCAATGGATTCTCTTTCTTAAGATCGGAGTCATCTCTTCTGGAAGTCCTTCAAGCACGATCGCACTTTTCCCTATCTCGAAGGCTCTCTCATAAGACCATCCTGCACCTAGTGCATCGTAGAAGCCAACGGCAAACTCAATTGCTGCAGCATCACTAATCGCAAATCTCATTCCAATCACGTAAGGAATGTACTTCACAATCTCGTCTGCTTGATCATCCGAATAACAAGCATTCAGAACAACACAATCGAGTCCTCGATCAGCAAATTGATGAAACAAAGAAGCTAGCGCAGTTGCTGAAACTAGCTTGCTGGCTCCAGATTGATCCTCCAACACCAGTCCAGTTCCGCCATCACCATGCCCAGAAAAATGAAGAATTTGCGGCTCAAAATCTAGAAGAGCGCGGCGAAGATCCACAGGACGAACTGCCCATCGTTGTTCCAACTTAAATCTTTCTCGGTGCTTAGCGCGTTCTAATCCTAAGTTGACTTCTCGAATTTCTTTATCCTGTCGTAGTCTTGCCTGATTTGTTGGACTTGATGCTAAAAATAAGATTGTCTGTCGTTGAACTGACATCGTTTGCGAGGTGGGTGAAGCGGGTTGATTAGTTTGACGATCGTCGTTGGAACAGTAGACGACTCGAAATCCAATAAATGACTTTTGTAAATCAGGACTGGCAAGCCAACGAGAGGCAGCGCGACACCCACTCGGCGAGGATGCCCAAGACCCTCCCCGTAACGGTTGTTGCTCCTCCTCTAACCCATTCGCACACCATTCCAAAACATTACCGTGCATGTCGTACAGCCCGAAAGCGTTACCAACTTGGAAATGTCCAACTTCAGTTGTTTCTTTGCGATCGAGACCCATTTGTCCTTTGCCGTATACGCCTCTGTACAAAATTTTCTGTTGAGCGCGTGTTTTGCCGTAATGGTCTTTCCCGCAATAATTTGCCCAATTCGTAGACAGCGTCTCACCAAAGTGAAAGGGAGTGGTTGTTCCGGCACGACAAGCATATTCCCATTCTGCTTCGCTGGGCAGTCGATACGGTCGCCCCGTTAAATGAGACAATCTGGCGCAAAATTCCATCGCATCGTACCAGGAAACCGATTCAATCGGGCGATTCCAACTGTTAAAGCAAGCAGGTTCAGGCTCAAGAGGGTGATTAATCTGGGGCAGCCCTGCGATCGCTTTCCACTGTGCTTGCGTAATAGGATATTTGCTGATGAAGAACGAAGGCAATTGAACAGTACGAATGTCTTCATCGTCAGATCGCCCTGCTTCTGTGCTTGGAGAACCGACTTGCCCCACACCGCCCGGGATTTGAATCATTTCCAAGGCAATGCCGTTTTCATTAAAAGATAGGGCTGAAGCGCGATCGCGCTTCGAGACGTTGCCCTGCTGATCAAGGCAGATCCTTTCAAATTCAATCTTTGAAAGCAAAGGTGTAGTTTTATCATCTAATGTCATCGAACTTTGACGGTTAGAAAAACTCTCTTAGAGCCAAAAAGCGGTCGGAATCATGCAGCTGATCTACACTGAGAAGCTAGAACTATCTCATTATACAAATACTGAGGTAGCTAGAATCACAAGTCGGGCAAGTGAGGAAGGAATGCTAAAGGCTGCTGATAAGGTTGACACCATTCTTGATGCATGGCTCCAGTTTATCAAGTTGGAGGATCTGAGTAATGCAAAGGTATCCATCGACGATGCGCAATATCAGGGTGTTCAGTTAGCTGGCAATACGCTCTTGCTCGAAGCACAACTTTTCAGTCAGCTTCAAAGGGCTAAGCCGCAGATTACTCAAGCACAGTCAGAAGTAACCTGGGTACTGTCGTTTCCTCAGATTCAGAAAGTAGAAGAAGGAAAATCTAAGTTCTGCCCTTTATTCAGCGTGGATGTCACAACAATATTTCAAGGTAGCTATCAGCCTAAGGGTTGGGATGTTAGAAATTTTGAGATGGCAGAGGCAGGCGAAAATCTTGCTGCGTTCCTCAATCTTGACGAAGATCAGCTTGAGCAATTGAATGTCAAAGATGGACTATATCGATTCCTAGAAGTTACGTTTGGTTTTAGTTTCGATAGTTTAGAGGACTGGATGCGGCGAGTCTCCCTGCCACAGTACCCTAATATTGTTAGAAAACCCTATTTATTTGAATTCAAGGGCAGTAGCTTCTCAGCTAATTTGAAGCAAGACTTGAAAGCGATTCGACAAGCTCAGGAAAAACATTGGTTAAAACTAGGTCATCCAGCTTATGAATATCTTTTTGGCACTCCTAAGCCACCAATTCATGAAACTACTTATTTGGGAGCATTTCTAACGCATCCTCCAACGGAGTCCCAACTTAAAGCGCTTAAACATGCTCAATTCGAGTCTTTAACTGCGGTGCAAGGTCCGCCTGGTTCGGGGAAAACAACCCTGATTCTGCATCTCATTGCTCAGCAAGTCGTCGATCGTGCGATCGGCTTGATTGAGACAGGCAAAGACCGAAATAATCTAACCGTTGTCAGCAGCACAAATAATAGAGCCGTCGAGAATGTGATCGAGCGCTTAAGTAAAGACTTACCAGAGCGGTTCTTCTACCTTAATGGCGGCAGTCAAAACGTGATTAATCAAGCAGGAGGCGCACGGGAGCAGATTCAACAGGCATTAGAGTATTTACAAACTGCTAAGTTTGAGCAAAATCAACAGACCTTGCTTGCGATGCAAATTCGGTTAATCAAAAAGAATTTTGCAATTCAAGAGCAGAATTATCAGGCACTCCAGCAGCGTTATCAAGCAGACCAAATTCAACACCCGCAGGTATTTGAGCACCTACGATCGCTTCAAAACTCTCTCATCAATCATCATGAAACTAAAGCACAGTTAGAGCAGCGAGAAGCGACATTAGCTGTTTATGATCAGTTGCCTGAGAATGCTTATCGACAGATCCGATCGCAATTCGAGACTATTACTCTAGAATTGCCTGAGCGAACTCCACCTTGGTGGATTCGTTGGCTATATTGGCTACTGGGCAGAACTGAGCAGCAGATTTTGGCAAAAATGGCACATCGCTGCCAAAGTGCGATTGAACAAACGCTTGGAACCGCATTTGAGATTGCACCTCCTCGCGATCGCCTTGCATTACATCGTCAAACTGAGAAAATTGACGTAGGGCTTGCTCGACTTCAGGAATTAGGCGTGGTTCGGAAGGATTTAAGAGACCAAGCAGAAAAATTTGATCGTCTCAGCCGAGAACAGGCTGAAAGACAAGCAGAATTAAAAGAGATTGAAAAACGGCTATCAATTCCGTTTGAAGATTATTACAGTACGTTTCACATTCAGTACCACGAGCAACATCAGGAGCTTTTTAATAAATGTCGTCAGTTCCTTGCTCAAGAAGCATTACGTCGGAAAGAAGAGATCGAAGCTGCCTTGCGACTTTACCAGAAAGCATTACCGGGTCAAGAACGATTCAAGACTGTCCAGCGAATGGCAAGTCAGTTAAATGAACATCTCACAGCAGTGAGTCTACTTTTTCCAGTCATTACCTGCACATTGCAATCCATTAGAAATATGCTGCCTTGGATAAAGCAATGTGCGGATCGGGTGATTGTGGATGAATCTGGCATGATTCTTTTGCATCAGACATTCCCCCTAATGGTGCGAACCCAGAGAGCGATCGTCGTTGGTGATCCGCTGCAAATTGAGCCGATTGTGAATCAAACTCAGCAAACTATCGAGCGCTATTTTCAAGAAGCCTTTATCGATCGTGGATTGACGGAGGAAGATTATCACCGATACAGCCCAGAAGAGACAGATACTGCAACGACTTATCATCGAGCAGCAGGCGCAACTGGAAAGGATAATGATCCGGGGCAAAGCATTCGGCTTCTAGAACACTACCGCTGTCAGCCTAATATTATTGCGTTTTGCGATCGTATTGCCAGCTATAGCTTAATCGCTAAAACAGAGCCAAAAGCTTCTCTCATCGGAGCAAATTTAGTGGCTTACCATGTTGACGGAAATATCAACAGTAACGTTAATCATGATGAAATTAGCACCATTCACCAAGTTATTAGACATCTAATTAAGTATGGATACTCGCAAGAAGATATTGGGGTTATCTCCGCATTTCGAGCGCAAGCAGATGCATTACGGCAATCCTTATCAAAAGAGTTTCCTGCGTTGAGAAAGGCAATTGGAACAGTTCATACTTTTCAAGGTTCAGAGCGGCGCGTTATCATTCTTTCTACCAAGGTTTGTCAGCGACAAGATAATGTTAGTTGGCTGAACAATCGCCCTAATCTCTTAAACGTCGCTGTCTCTAGGGCAAAGGAGTTATTTGTTTTAGTTGGAAATCTGCACCGCTTAGAAGAAGGTGGAACCTATACTCGTCAGCTTGTTGAACATATTCGAGATCAAGGAGTCATTCTGGAATATAAAGCGCCAGTACAATTTGCGCCAGAGTACCAAGCATCTCCCGATAACGCTTGGATTTATGACTGCGATCACTTAGAAGTTTTGGCAGAAGCATTGCGACAAGCAGAGCAAGAATTACTAGTCATCACTCCTGAAATTCGAGGTAAAGCGGCTCAAAAATTCAGTCAGGACGTTGTAGATGCATTGAGACGAGGCATTAATGTCACTGTAATCTACAGTGCTTTCAAGGGACAGGAGCAAGGCGAAGAAACACGAGATGAAAAAGTCCTCAAAACACTATTCAATAAATACAGAGGAGCAAGAATATTTTGCTTGAAGGGGCAGGGAACAAACGAGCGAATTTTGATTTGTGATGCCAAATTTGTAGTCGTGGGAAGTTGGAATTGGTTGTCTCATGTCTATCTTCCAGCTTGCCAAAAGCAGCAATTGACCGCTGAAGTACAAATCACGCGAGAAGCCAGTCTACGAATTTCTGAGGCTCACTTGATTCAAGCGAAAAGAGCGGAAATTGATGAATTACTTGAGGATTTAAGTTAGTTTCTTGAGAAGAGCAACCACACAAAGTGTAAGGAAAAATTTAGATAGAACCTCTATTAGTTCTTGCTGGAGTTGTCACAATACATAAGTCGTCGAATCTCAACCCACTCTCATCAGGAGCATAAATTGGTTTTGTAAACAAGAAGCTTTTTCCGGTTGTGTCGCAAAGACTTTAAAGTGACAAACGAACGGGTCTCACTCGTATTGTTTTAAGCAATTACTCCGAAGATTTCGTTGATGAATCTTGCTTGAGATACACTATTCCCTTGACTGATTCCCTT
>JAHHHU010000044.1 GCA_019359175.1 Phormidium tanganyikae FI6-MK23 | reverse complement strand
AGTATCAGCCAAGGGGACAGCGTATCTCAAGCCGAGTTCATCAACGAACTCTTTGGAGTGAGTGCTTAAAGCAATACGAACGAGACCGGTTCGCTTGTCACTTTGAAATCCTTGCGACACAACCAGAAAGGCGCATTGGGTGTGATTTCGTTTGTGATGCCATATGATTATCTCAGTGGTCGAGAGTTTCTACTGTCAGGCGGCGGCGACGGCGGCACTCAGTACGATTTAGAATTTTTCTATTTCTATCCGCTTAGCCCGAACTTAGCGATCGTGCCTTCGTTCTACACAATCTTCAATGCCAACAACTTCAACAGCAATCCGACTGTGTTTATCGGCAACATACGGACGCAGTTTAGTTTCTAGCTTCGGCTGTACTTCTGGCGTTTTCCCCCTCTGATAAATTTGACTAAATTTGACGATCGAGAGGGTTTTCTCGATTCAGTTCTTTCTCTGGGCAGTGTGCGAACGGAAAACAGCTTCGTACACTAAAAGTTCTGTCTAGAGAGTTGAGCTATGCCGTTTCAACCGCCCACTGTTTTTCGTGCTTTGCGATCGCGAAATTATCGGCTGTTTTTTGCCGGACAAGGATTGTCGCTGATCGGAACTTGGATGACACAAACCGCAGTGATTTGGCTGGTTTATCATTTGACCAACTCCGCACTGATGCTGGGTGTCATTGGTTTTGCTCAACAGATTCCGAATTTTTTTCTCAGCCCATTTGCGGGTGTGTTGGTTGATCGCTGGAATCGTCGCAATACGCTAGTTGCAACACAAGTGCTATCGATGTTGCAATCACTGGTGCTAACAATCTTGGCATTTTTAGGCACGATCGAGATTTGGCATATCATTGCGCTGAGTGTTTTTCAAGGCTGCATAAATGCGGTCGATATGCCGACTCGCCAATCCTTTGTGGTGGAATTAGTCGAGAAGCGTGAAGATCTAGGCAATGCGATCGCGCTTAATTCTTCAATTTTTAATAGCGCCCGATTGTTAGGGCCTGCGATCGCGGGATTGCTCGTTGCAGCCGTGGGAACAACGGCTTGTTTTGCGATCGACACAGTAAGTTACTTTGCGGTATTGCTTGGATTGTTGGCGATAAGACTGCAACCTAAACCAATTTCCGCAGGGACAGCAAGGGCGGGAGTTTTGGAACAGTTGCGAGAAGGGTTCGCATACGCATTTGGATTTCCGCCGATTCGAGCAATCATACTGTTGGTCGGATTGATCAGCTTAGTTGGAATGCCCTACAACGTTTTAGCTCCCATTTTTGCAACTCAGTTTCTAGGGGGTGGAGCAGAAACGCTTGGTTTTTTGATGGCGGCTTCTGGACTGGGTGCGCTTTGTTCAGCAATCTATTTAGGATCGCGGCGGAGCATCGTCGGGCTTGGGAAATTAATGGCGATCGCACCTGCAATTTTTGGAATCGCGATCATTGTATTTTCGCAATCTAGAACGCTCTGGTTATCATTGATTGCGCTATTCTTTGCAGGAGCAAGTTTGATTCTGCAATCAACTTCAGGAAATACAATTTTACAAACGATCGTGGATGAAGATAAGCGCGGTCGTGTGATGAGTTTGTATACGCTCGCATTTACGAGCATGGTCACGTTTGGTAATCTTCTCGCCGGAAGTTTAGCCAGCCGAATCGGTGCGCCGAATACATTGGTAATGGGTGGAATTATTTGCATTGCTGGTTCACTCTTCTTTGGGCAACAATTGCCCGCGCTCCGCCAGATTGTGATTCCAATTTACACGCGGTTAGGAATTATGCAAGCTCCCCACCCGTATCAACCTCACCCGTAACGGAGGGTTATTGTGACGACTGCTACTGCTGATCGCGTTTCGCTCAAAACCTGGATCGGTGTTTTCGGAACCGTTTTGGGTGCATTCATGGCAGTGTTGGATATTCAAATCACCAACTCATCTCTCAGAGATATCCAAGCTGCATTAGGCGCAACGTTAGAAGAAGGCTCTTGGATTTCGACTTCTTACTTGGTTGCAGAAATTATTGTGATTCCATTGACCGGATGGTTGTCACAAGTGTTTTCAGTGCGTCGATATTTGCTAGTGAATGCGACGCTGTTTGTCTTTTTCTCGATCGCTTGTGCTTTCGCGTGGAATCTACCCTCTATGATCGTGGCGCGGGCGTGTCAGGGATTTACAGGCGGTATTCTAATTCCAATGTCATTCACAGTGTTGTTAACAACGCTGCCACCCTCGAAGCAGCCGATCGGAATGGCATTGTTCGGAATTACCGCAACCTTTGCGCCTTCGATCGGCCCAACATTCGGTGGCTGGCTCACTGAAAATTTCAGTTGGCACTATGTTTTTTATATCAATCTGATTCCAGGATTGATGTTACTTGCTGCTGTTTGGTATGCGATCGATCCTCGACCGATGCAGCTAAACTTGCTCAAACAAGGCGACTGGGGCGGAATTATTGCAATGGCGATTGGGCTTGGATCGCTGCAAGTAGTCTTAGAAGAAGGAAGCCGCAAAGATTGGTTTAGTTCAGATCTGATATTACGTTTGTCGATTCTTGCGGTGATTTTCTTGTCGCTCTTTTTCACGATCGAACTCACTCGCAAACGTCCTTTTATTAACTTGCGATTGCTAAAAGAACGAAACTTTGGTTTAGCGAGTGTTGTGAATGTGAGTTTGGGCTTAGGACTCTATGTTTACATTCTGCCGCTGTATCTGGGACAGATCCAAGGTTACACCGCAATGCAGACCGGTGAAGTTCTAATGTGGGTTGGATTTCCTCAACTGTTCGTTATTCCTTTCGTTCCCAAACTGATGCAGAAAATTGATGTTCGGATTCTCATCGGAACCGGAGTGAGCTTGTTTGCCGTAAGTTGTTTTATGAATTCCACCCTGACAAGCAACTCTGGAATTGATCAACTCCGTTGGTCACAGCTTGTTCGTGCAATGGGGCAACCGTTGATTATGGTTCCGCTCTCGACGGTTGCAACCGCTGGATTGCCTACTGCTCAAGCCGGATCAGCATCGGGATTGTTTAACATGATGCGAAATTTGGGAGGCTCGTTTGGGATCGCAGCCGTCGCAACTCTACTGACCCAACGCGAACAGTTCCACTCGAATCGTCTCGGTGAAGCCGTTTCACAATTCAATCCAGCCGCTCAAGAAGCAATCAATCAAGCAACTCAATATTTTGTGAGTCGGGGTGCAGATCTTACAACGGCGCAAAGTCAGGCGATCGCTTCGATCGCGAATCGAGTCCGCCAGCAAGCCTACATTCAAGCATTCAACGATTGTTTCTATTTCATTGGAATTGCATTGTTAGTCAGCGGAATTGCAGTTCTATTCTTCAAGAAAGTCAAAGCATCAGGAATGTCTGCGGGGCATTAACTTATCAAATAGAAAATGTACTAAAGTTGCGATCGCCAACTTTAAAGGCACGAATCTTAGAACAAAAATTCGATACATTCTTTTTATTGTCTTTAACTGAAACGAATTATTAATTTTGAGACCACTTCATTCGCGATCGAAGTTTTCCAACTTATCCTGCAAGCCTTTCTCTATCCTTCAGAAGATTTCTTTACATAAAGCGAGCTTTACTTTGAGCGATGGGAAAAATAGATAGAGAAAATCCTAGGCAAATTATAGAAGCCTAAATCCAGGAAAATTAGGCATGATAGTTGATGATTCTTCAACCGACTCTCCTAGCAGTTTACTTGGCATTCGTAGCCGGATGCGCTTTAGCGGACGGTTAGATGTCTTCACCAGGGGGCAGCAGTGGAGCTTATATCTTTATATGGGACGGCTCATCTGGGCAACGGGTGGTCCTCATCCTCGTCGTCGCTGGCATCGCTATTTGACTCAGCACTGTCCGCAACTCAGCCCAGCCTCGATCGCGCTTCCAGCCGACGCACCTTGCCAGGATTATCAAGCCCTTGCGGTCTTGGTCAAACGTCAGCAAGTCAGTCCAGAGCAAGCCGTTGCCGTGATTCGCAGCACTGTGATCGATGTTCTATTCGACATCATCCAGCAAGAAGAAACCAAGCCCGTTACGTTCAAATCCGATGCCCAAGATATGTTAGAGGCATCATTGGCACTGCTCAACGCAGAACAACTGCTCAGTGAAGTGCAGCAGCAGTGGAACACTTGGCGATCGCTTGGACTTGCCGATCATTCTCCCAACCTCGCACCCGTTCTGCGTCACCCCGAACAACTCCAAGAACACGCACCCGAAAAAGTCTACAAAATGCTTGTGTCGCTTGTGGATGGTCGGCGTACCCTGCGAGATTTGGCGATGCTGATGAAGCAAGACCTCCTGCAACTGACGCGCGTTCTTGTGCCGCTGTACCGCAAAGGACTCATTGCCCTGACCAAAATTCCTGATCTCACGTCTCCGGGTGTAGCACGTCCAGGGAATGTTCCAATTTCTGGTTCGACCTCTGGCATTCCCGCTTCTGGAACCGATCGACCGCGAAACGCGACGCAACTCCCCCGGATTGTATCCTCGCCGCCGCTCCCAGGTTCAAACAATGCACCCCTGATTGCCTGCATCGACGACAGCTTGCGGGAATGTCAAGTCATGGAGCGCATCCTCACCAAAGCAGGCTACCAATTTGTAGGAATTCAGGACTCCATTCAGGCATTGCCGACCTTACTGGAAAGAAAACCTGGGTTGATTTTCCTCGACTTGGTGATGCCGATCGCGAATGGATACGAAATCTGCGCCCAAATTCGCCGTGTTTCTACGTTCAAAGATGTACCGATTGTTATTTTGACCAGCAACGACGGAATCATAGATCGAGTCCGGGCAAAATTTGTTGGATCTTCGGGATTTCTAGCCAAGCCAGTCGATGTCGATCGCGTGTTAGCCGTCGCGCGAAAAGTACTGCCCATTCACGATTGAACGACCACACACCCCTCAATCTCAAATCATCGGAGAAACCTATGAAAACTGCGACAAAGACAAGGCAAAGCGATCGGTGAAATTGAAATTCGCGCTTATCAGCAGGGAAACCGTACCTTTGTTGAAGTGAGTGATGATGGGCGAGGGATAGATTTGCAAGCAATCTGTCAGCGTGGATTTGAACAACAGCGATTGTCTTCTAATCAGTCCGCTCATTTTCCTCAAGCTGAACTGTTGAATCTGCTATTTGAGCCTGGTTTTTCGACCTCTCAAGGAGTGACGGATTTATCAGGGCGAGGGGTTGGTTTAGATATAGTGCGATCGCAGATGAAAGCCATGCAAGGCAATGTGGCGGTCACATTTGTTCCCAATCAAGGGACAACCTTTTCGATGCAGTTGCCGCTGACTTTGATTAGTGCACGATTGCTGATTTGTCAGGCAGGACAGGGAATCTATGGCATGATTTCTGAGGAAGTTGCTCAGATTGTCTCATCGGACATTTCAGAGATTGAACAACTTGGCAAGCAGCGCGTTTTACGCTGGCGCTATGACGGTGAAGAACAGACAGTTCCAATTCATCCGCTCTCTCGTGCGGTCACTTACACAAATTGGCTAGCTGGAATGCAGTCCGGGGGAAATGAGGGACTTGGAACTGCTCCAACTCTGACTTCATCAATCCTGATTCTCAAACACCAAAATTCTTGGATCGGGATCGAGGTCGATCGCGTTTTGGGTGAACAAGAACTGGTGTTGCGACCTGTGGGAAGCGCGATCGCACCACCGAGCTACGTCTACGGTTGTAGTGTTCTAGGAGATGGTCGATCGCTGTTGGCAATCGATGGAGTGGGATTGATTGAGCAGAATCAAACGAAATCCAATTCTGTGCCCGCGCCACCTCAGCCAGCGGCAACACAATCAACGAAATCTGTTTTGGTCGTTGATGATTCGATGACAGTGCGACAAGTGGTCGTAGCAACGCTAGATAGTGCAGGATATCAAGTGATTCAGGCACAGGATGGATTAGATGCGATCGCACAGTTGCAGCGACATCCTGAGATTCAATTGATTACTTGTGATGTCGAGATGCCGCGTCTCAATGGATTTGAGTTTTTGATGCGATATCAACAAGAAGCACAACTGCCTCAAGTTCCGGTCATTATGTTGACTTCCCGCAGCAATGAAAAGCATCAACAGTTGGCAAAGCAATTAGGGGCAGCGGCATATCGAACAAAGCCATTTGATCAGGGTGAATTGGTTCAGCTAGTCAATCAGTTGATTGAAGGAAGGGTGGCGCAATGAGTCACGTTATAGATCATCCTCAAACACCCAGTCAGAAAGAAACCGTTCGATTAGTGACTTTCGCGATCGCAAGTTATCGATTGGGATTGCCGCTCGACAGTGTTTTGCGCGTGGTGAATGCTCCAGATGAATTACGATCGCAAACCTCAGAAATTCTGGAGTTGCTGCCGCTGGGACATCATACGATCTCGGTGTTGAATCTGCGATCTCAATTGAGCTTGGCTCAGGGACAGACCGTTCAAAGAACAGCGGCAGAAGGCGATTTTTTGGTCGTTGCAAAAGTTGGCGAGGAACTCTGTGCAATCCGGGTTGATGCGCCGCCCGATATTATCGCGGTTGCTGCGGCAACGATTCGACAGTTACCTGCTCCCTATCGTCAAGGTCATCCGCTCAGTATTGCAAGTCAAGTCGTTGTGTTGCCGCAAGGGAAGGCGACACTGGCGATCTTTCTGCTAGAAATGAAGCGGGTGTTAGCAATGTTGGGAAGTGCAAATTATTCAATTAGCGATCGCTGAATCGGCTTAAAAACGATATTTCCAACAGCTTTCCAGCCAATTTACTAAGGTTCGACGTGGGATTATGGCTTGTCTCATGACGCTCCATAATTGCACGAGTACGATCGCGCTTTCGACTTGAACGATTAGCGGTTGATAGGCAGTGCAAGAACAGGAAATTCCGAGTTCGCACAGGCGATGATAAATTTGCCAGCGATGACAGCCTTCGATCGTGAGTTGGATTGGATAGGGTGTGGAATCTAGATTCATGTCAAGTTTTCAATAGGAAATCTTTTTCAATAAATTTGAAGAGCAGAGGTGTGCAGACTCTGAAGACTGCACACTTTTGTAAGGATGTTGCTCAATCTGCCTGTCTTGTTCGTCTGGCTCCGATTGTTCGGCTTCTGTTTGCTTGACCCAATTGATAATCGTGTTGTGGCTAATTCCAGTAGCACGCCCGATCGCTCTAAATCCAACTCCATCACGATACATCTTTAAGCAAATCTGCTTGGCATCCTCTGAGTATCCTTTTGTTGAGCGAGATTCGACGAATTGACGACCGCAAACTTTACAGCGATAGTTTTGTTTTCCTCGGCAGTGACCGTTTTTATTGATATGAGTAGAACTACATTGAGGACAATTCATTACTTCACTGTGCAATGCTATCTTTTACAAAATCAATATCGAATAAATTAGTTATCTTCTAAATTGAACAAAACAAAATAGTTTCTCATTTGACGCAAGGAATAGACTGATTGAAACTTGATTTTCATTGAAAAGTATGAGTCAATCATGGGGAAGTAAGAAGTTTAATAACCTTACTGTTTGATGCTTACGAAAGGCAGATTACATCACGTTTTAAGTGTTGTGCTTCTTGTACCAAACATCCTCAGTGAACAGGAGAATGTCATGTCTGAGACTCAAGTTCTGATGCGTCCCTTTGGTCAAATTGTTGACAATCCAGTTTCTTTAGACCACGCGGTTACTGAACCAGTTTGTGAGGGATTAAACTCACTTTTGGCTAGTTTTCAAGCTTTGTATTTGCAGTATCAAAAGCATCATTTTGTTGTTGAAGGGGCTGAATTTTACTCTTTGCATCAGTTCTTTCAAGAGAGTTACGAAGCAGTTCAGGGACACGCTCATGAAATTGGTGAGCGGCTAGAAGGATTGGGTGGAGTTCCTGTCGCTAGTTTTTCTAAATTGTCTGAGTTGTGCTGTTTTGCACCAGAGCCGGATGGCGCTTATAGTTGTCGATCGATGTTGGAACATGATTTGGTGGGCGAACAGGCGGTGATTGATCTGCTTCGTCGTCAGGCAACCCAAGCAGAAAGCATTGGAGATCGGGCAACCCGCTATTTGCTCGAAAAAATCTTGCTCACGACCGAGGATAGAGCGTTTCACATTGCCCACTTCCTAGCACCGGATAGCTTGAAGCGTTAGGCACTTTCTGATTTCGCCATGTAGGTTCCTCCTAAAAACAACATTAGTTTTGGCAGCAACTCCGATTTTGAGGAGTGTAATCTAAGACCTCTTCTCTGTAGTTTGAGCGGGATTTGTGATCCCAGCACTCGGATACAGGAAGGGGTTTTGTGTGAGTTAGAGAAGATAGCCACTGTTGAAATTTCTTCTCAATAAGAAAGATAGGCTAATTGAGAACAAACGTCAAGGTTTGTTCGATCGAGTTTTCAGCTTGTTTTAGAGATCGATCACTTTTCTGGTGAGAAGAGTCGCGTCCAGATATAAAACGGGCTGAAGAGTCTACCGATAAAGAATTGCAGTTCGCAAGCGGCGATCAGATCTTCTGAATTGCGATGTTTGAGTGTGTGAGATGCAATTTTTTGCAGATCGTTGACAAGTAATAAAGGAAAGACGAAAGGGCGTTGCCAAGCTTGATAGCGGAGCATTCTGAAACGATGCTGGCTCAACCCAATGACTTTTAGGAAGTTCATTAGATAAGCTTTTTCCAATCGCCACTTGGGAATTTTGTGAACGATCGACATTTCAGCGTTGTACCAAATTTCCCAGCTTGCAGATTTAATTTTCCATAGCGCTTCAGTTTCCTCGCCTTTGAGGGCAAATCCACGCCCAACCGGCCCTTGAATAATTTGAGCGCCGATCGCGTGATCAAGCCATGCTTGTTTGCGGATCACAAGACCTGCACCAACGGGCATTCCTCTACGGTGCGAGTCGTAGCGAAAAGAGTGTTTGCGAAGCATCGTTGGCATATAGTGAGCAATGCGATCGAAGTTTGGAGGTGGCTCGATTTCGTAGTCTGGTAAGATGCGGCTACCATACGCACCCACAGTCAGATGAGTCTGTCCAAATTCGCAAGCTTTCGCCACCCAATCGGGAGCGGGAAGAGTGTCATCGTCTAGAAAACCGATGAATGTTCCTTTTGCTTCTTGAATCGCGCGTTTTCTAGCGATCGCGGCTCCTTGTTGAAGTTCCAAAACGTAGTGCAGTTCGCAGATGGGAAGCCAATCAGCTTGGTATCGCTGCACGATTTCAACTGTATTATCAGTGCTGTTGTTATCTACGATGAGAACTTCCCAGCGAATTGAATCGGTGTGTTGCTGCGATCGTAATTCGTCGAGCAGTGCAGGAAGCCGTTCTGCGGCGTTAAATGTCCGAATCGCAACGGTGAAATCGAGCGGCAGCATAGAGCAATTTTTCCTGAAAGGGCAGGCTAATTTCTCTATAAAGTGCCCAAAAGAACATAGACAAGAAAAAAGCAGGGTCGATCAAATTTGATCAACCCTGCTTTTTCAGCGGGTAAAGCTATCCAGCAAAAATTGAAGTTTTCGCTTGCTCGTTCAGTAGAACTTGTCCTTTACCATCCATGCTGAAATCGTGGCCAGGCTCGTATCCTTGAGTGATTAAACGGCGGTAGATCGTGATTGAAGTGATTCGGCGGATTTCTCGCATCACATAACCCGGAATCACAGTCTCGATCGCCCAGCAGAATGCCAGTTGATCTGTCCAAACTAAACGCTCTAAACTCACAATCACCATGCCTGCAACCTCTCGTAACGTGAGGCGGCTTCTCAAATTCGCAATCACTGCTTTGCCAATTTCAGTGTTTCGAGTCGCAAACGCACAGGTGAGTCTACTTAATTCTTGATCCAGTTCTAAGCTGCTAGTGTCTTGCACGGATTGTTTCTTCTCCCAAAGATTCTGAAATGTGTCGTTACAACGGAAGTTTGTAAGAGTATATCCTGGGATAGATTTATAGTCTTGAAGAAATAACTAGCGTAACGAAACTTTACATTGGGGGGTGTTATGGATTGCCATAACAAAACCCCGCTGGCTGTTAATGAACCAACGGGGCTGCAAAAAGTTTCAGAACGTTAACCCCAGGAATCGAGGTCAAGTGCGGCTGATCCGCCTTGTTCTAGCTGGGTGAGGATTTTACCTAACTGCCACCACACAAGCCAAGTCGTCCCGATCGTTAATGGAAGCGCGATCGCATAAGCTAGCTGAGTTGGAAATCCGAAAATTTCGACCCCTGCGGCAAGAAAGAAGAATGAGCCACCCGCCATTCCGAGGAACGGGGTAAAAAGCGCAAGTCCACGCATCTTGGCAAGGCTACGAGTCGATCGATTTGCTGACCATTCTTTTACGGATTGTTTTAAGACCGCTTCAAATGCCAGCCCGGAGGCAATACTCGCAAGCAATCCGGCAACGAGTAGAAGATAAGGAGGCTGAGGAAATAAGTATTGCACGGCGGATATATGAGGGATTAAGGGAGTCAGGAAAGATTTCCTTCGTCCCCATATCCTACCGTTCTAGCTTGATCCCCGTCAAAGAAGAGACGGTTGGGATCAAGGCGGCAGCGGGCGACAATTCAGCGATCGCGCCCAATGCGGCTGTCCAAAGTCGCGCAGGTTTAATGTCATCTTTGACCAATTGCCACAGTCGTTGGACTTCTTCGGTATGAAGGCGATCGTCTTCAGTGAGCGCGATCAGCAGTTGACGACGGAGAAACTGACCTTCATCTGAAAGTAAGTACTGCAAGCCGAGTTGAGCAGTTGGAAGAATGTCAAAGTTAGAATCCGATCGAGCGATCGAGATCATATTTTCCAATCGCTGCCACTGGAATTTGCCATCTTTGAATAGCACGTCGATTAGGCGACGACGTAACCGAGGAGATTCCCCAGTCAGTAGCCGCCGTGCAACGTAGGGGTAAGCAATTTCAACAATTTTGAAGTTGGGATCGAGGGTAATTGCTAAGCCTTCTTGAGTCACTAGCGATCGGATAATCAGCGCAAACTTAGCGGGAACGCGGAACGGATAATCGTACATCAACTCGCTAAAGCGATCGGTAGTCGTTTTGAAGTTGAAGTTTCCGACGCTTTCGCCCATCATGTCACCGAGTACGGATTCAAGAGCGGGCACGATCGGGTAAATGTCGGTTCCAGGTGCGAGAAAACCAAGTTTGACAAAATCGTGTGCGAGATCGACGTAATCTTTGTTGATTAAGTGAACGACTGCATCGACCAGCGTTTCCTTCGCTTCTTCTTCAAGCTGATCCATCATGCCGAAATCGATGTACGCTATCTGCCCACCGCCCGGAGTGGGAACCGCAAATAAATTGCCAGGATGCGGATCGGCGTGGAAGAAGCCAAATTCTAGAAGTTGACGTAAGCCAGCCGTGACCCCAATGCGAATGATTGCATTTGGATCGGCTCCAGCGGCACGAATACGATCGACATCGGTTAATTTATAGCCGTTGATCCACTCCAATACGAGAACGTGCTGAGAGGTGTAGCGCCAATAAATTGAGGGCACTTTCACAGAAAGATCGGTGCGGAAATTTGCGGCGAATTTTTCAGCGTTGCGTCCTTCGTTGAGATAGTCGATTTCCTCAAAAAGCTTGGTTCCAAACTCATCGACGATCAGAGTGAGATCGTGTCCCAAATTTAACGGCAACCAGGGAGCCAACCAACCCGCAGCCCAACGCATCAGATAGAGATCGAGCGTTAGGGTAGGCAGAAGATTCGGGCGTTGAACTTTGACCGCGACTTCTTCACCGCTCTTGAGTTTGGCGCGATAGACTTGACCGAGCGAGGCAGCCGCGATCGGGTTTGGAGAAATTTCTGCGAAGAGTTCATCGACATCGGCATCGAGTTCAGTTTCGATGATGCGAAAGGCGATGTCGTTTGGGAACGGCGGTAGCTGGTCTTGCAGCTTGATCAGTTCGTCTAGAAAGTCGCGTCGAATTAGGTCAGGACGAGTTGAAAGCGCCTGCCCGACTTTAATAAAGGTGGGCCCGAGTTTGGTTAAAATTTGCCGGAGTTGAGCGGCACGTTTATATTTATTACCTTCTTTTACACCTTGCCAGTCGTCCCACTTCAGACCCAGGATGAACCCGACAAATAGGAGGGTGACTCGAAGCGCACGCCAAATTACCTGCCAAGGGCGCAAGCGATAATGATTTGCGATCGCGGACGAGTCATAACGTTTGAGTTGAAAAAGCGGAGTTCGAGCCACGGTTTTATCTGCCTCTTTCTCGATCGAGGAAAGCAATCACCCGCAGCAATGCGATCGTCATTTTTTCACCCTTAACAAGCTCAAATTGTCAGAGGTTCCGGGACTACCCCGGTGTCTCACTGCTCGCGATGATTACTATTCTTTATGTTTCATCTCATTCTAGTATATAAAACTACAACTTTTTAAGGCGGAAATCCGATGGTTTCTATCTACTAGAAGCAAGATTTTACAAGACGTTCACGCGATCGAGGCTCAAGTTTATCTAACCGAGGCAATCTTTCAAACCGTAAATCACTTGGTCTTGCTGCTCGTATGAGAGTTCGGGGAACATCGGCAGCGACAGGACTTGATCGGCGGCTCGATCGCTTTCGGATAATTGTCCGGGCTGATAGCCAAGCGGCTTGTACACGGGCTGTAAATGTAAAGGAAGCGGGTAGTAAATCATCGAATTTACGCCCTTCGTTAACAGATCGCTCTTGAGTTTGTCTCGATCGTGTTCGACGCGAATGGTGTATTGGTTCCAAACGCTGCGACCGCCTTCCAAAGCTTCGGGTGCAACAATTCCTGGAATCGGGGCGAGGAGAGAATGATAGCGATCGGCGATTTCTTGACGCTGTTGGTTCCAGAGATCGAGATAACGGAGTTTGATCTGAAGAATGACCGCTTGAACGGCATCAAGGCGGCTATTTACGCCGAGTTCTTCGTGATAGTAGCCGCTGTAGCGCCCGTGATCTCGAAGCATTTTTAGCTTTGCGGCGATCTTTGGATTGTTCGTTGTGATTGCGCCACCGTCGCCACACGCGCCCAAATTTTTAGTTGGATAAAAGCTGAAACAGCCGATTTGCCCGATGCTTCCGACTCGTTTTCCTGCCCATTCTGCTCCGGTGGATTGGGCGCAGTCTTCGATCACGAATAAATTGTGGGCGTTTGCGATCGACATTAATCGCGTCATATCCACAGGCTGACCGAACAAATGCACCGGGATAATCGCTTTCGTTTTTTCGGTGATGGCGGACTCGATTTGATTGAGATCGAGGTTAAAGGTTTTTGGATCGATGTCGATAAAGACAGGAGTTGCACCGACCGCGCTGATCGTTTCTGCTGTGGCGATGAAGGTAAATGGAGAGGTGATCACTTCATCGCCTGCACCGATATTCAGCGATCGGAGGGCGAGGAAAAGCGCATCGGTTCCGGAATTGCAGGCGATCGTAATTTCAGAACCGATGTATTGAGCGAATTGGGTTTCAAAATTCTCGATCGCGGCTCCGCCAATGTATCGACCGGATGCCAGCACGTCTAAAACCGCTTGATTGATTTCTGAGCCAATGACTTTGAATTGTTCGGACAGATCAAATGGGGGAATTGTATTCACTCGGTTACACCACGCACCTGTAATGATTGGTCTTATCCTTTAGACCGGGAAGGTTTGAGTTTGGTTTCATCAAATCTTGAATCTAAAGATATCAGGCAAGGGGAAAATCAATCAATGAATTTGGCGATTCAAGCAGTTTGGGCGATCGGGTTAATTCTGGCGGCGGTTGCGATCTCATCGTGGCAGCGACTTGGACTAGAAGGTAGTTTGATTTTGGCAGCGGCACGATCGATCATTCAGCTATCTGTAGTGGGATACGTTCTAGCAGTCGTGTTTGCGCCGCCTCAAAGTCCATTTTTAATCGTGTTTGTGTTGGCGGTATTGCTGATGATTAGCGCGATCGTCACTCGAAATCGGATTAGTCAAAGACTGCCAATCTTGCCTTGGATTATTGGATCATTTTTGATTACCACGATCGTTACGGTGGCGTATGTTCAAGTGATCGTGGTGCAGCCGCAAACCTGGTACGAGCCGCGATTTTTGATTCCATTGGGCGCGATCGTGCTTTCTCAGGCGATTAACGCGGCGACGATTTCAGGAGAACGGTTCTTTACTGCGCTGAATTCTAACGCGCTTGAAATCGAGACGCATTTGAGTCTAGGCGCGACTCCAAAGCAAGCGATCGGGCAATACCGCAAAGAGGCGATTCGGGCGGGAGTGCTACCTGTCATTAACGCGATGTCGATCGTCGGATTGGCAACGCTGCCGGAACTTCTCAGCGGTCAGCTTTTAGGAGGCGCAGATCCGATTCAGGCAACGGCAATTCAAATCGTAATTCTATTCACGGCGGCGTTTTCGACGCTGTTAGCAACGCTGCTTGTGACTGATGGAATTTGGCGAAACTTTTTTAATCATCAGGCGCAGTTGATTCGATGGTGATTTGTTCCAATCAGCGATACACTGAGGGCAATCTTTTACTCGATCGAGTGGTTAGCGTTGAATCCTCATTTTTATCGATCGATTCCAGCGTTCTTCAAAGGCATCGCTCTCTTCACTCCGGGAGGGGATTTAATCTATTGCATCGACCCGGACAAAAAAGGGCGATGGCATTTGAATCTCTGTACTGCCCTGCAAGATGTTTTAGAACTTCCCGAACCGCCTCATTTTCTAGTGCCTTGTTATACAGCAACGCTCGATCGATGGCTTGATGCGAAGGCGCATCAAGTCCGAGTCTTTGCGGAAGCTTATCCGCCTGTGTTTCGGTATCGATCGTTGTTAAATACCGTGTTTGAATCAGGCGATTTGCCATGGCAGATTGCGCCATCGCAAGAAATTTGCGATCCCATTATTCTCGAAACGTATCGTCATCAGTTTCCGCAGCTTTGGGAAAATCATGATTTGGTGATGCGATATGAACCTGCTCCGACAGTGCAACCTGCCGCACCTGCTTCTCCTTATCCGCAAGGCTTTGTGCTGCGATTGTTTGTATCCGGCTATAGTGCTGCAACGGCGAGAATTTTGCAGACCCTACACGCGCTTTTAGAACAATCTCTCGACAGTCCCTACACCCTAAAAGTAATTGATATTTTCAAACACCCAGAGCAAGCAGAAACCGATCAGATTTCCGCAACGCCTACACTAATAAAGGTGTATCCGCGTCCGGTGCGTCGAATTGTCGGAAATTTAGATGATGCCGATCGTGTTTTACGCTTGCTGGGCGGATTAAATGAAGGAATGCGAGATGATTGATGCCATTTTAGAAAAAGCGCGATCGGGATTTGATTTATCCCTTGAAGAAGGGGTAACGTTGTTGAAATCAAAGGAGACTGAGCAGATTCGAGCGGTGAGCGATCGCTTACGTCAAGAACAATCGGGCAACACTGTAACCTATGTGATCAATCGCAACATCAACTACACGAACATCTGTGAGCAACACTGTAGTTTCTGTGCGTTCCGAAGAGATGACGGAGATGAAGGCGCTTACTGGTTGGATTGGTCACAGATTTTAGAAAAGGCGACGGATGCAGTAAAGCGTGGAGCAACTGAGATTTGTATGCAGGGTGGACTAAATCCAACTGCAAAAATTAATGGTAGTTCGTTGCAGTACTATCAAAAGCTAATTGATACGATCAAATCTGAGTTTCCCACCTTACATCTCCATGCCTTTTCACCCCAGGAAGTTCAATTCATTGCACGAGAAGATCAGCTAACCTTTGCAGAAGTGATTGCCGCACTGAGAGATGCGGGTGTCGATTCGATGCCGGGAACCGCTGCGGAAGTGTTAGATGATCAGGTTCGCAAGGTTCTTTGTCCTGAAAAGATTGATAGTGAAACCTGGATCGAGATTGTTCGGACAACACACGAACAAGGAGTTCCAACCACGAGTACAATGTTATCCGGGCACATTGAAACCCCAGAACAACAGATTCAGCATTTAGAAAAACTACGATCGCTGCAACAATCCGCAAAGCAAGCCGGACACGCTGGAATCACAGAGTTTATTCTGCTTCCTTTTGTCGGTCAAGAAGCTCCAAAACCCTTACGTCGTCGGGTCGGACACGATCAGCCGATTCTACCCGATGCGTTGCTGCTTACTGCTGTTGCTCGAATTTACCTTGGAAATTGGATTCCGAACCATCAGCCGAGTTGGGTGAAGTTGGGGCTCTCTGGAGCAGTCGAAGCTTTGAACTGGGGCTGTAATGACATTGGTGGAACATTGATGGAAGAGCATATTACAACAATGGCAGGCGCGATCGGGGGAACCTGCATGGAAGTTGAGACCTTGCAAAGCGCGATCGCATCTCTCGATCGACCTTACCAACAGCGAGATACGTTATATCGATCGATCTCGACTTCTTTGCACCAATCTGCATAGACTTTGCTACAGTAGCAACGGCAATATAATTTGACTTGTCGTTTTCATGAACGCCCCGACTAAACCTCGACCTCAGAAGCAAAAACCTCCTTTACCCCTGACGATTGGTGCAGCGGCTGCACTCGTGGGCGGAGGCGCGATTGCGTATTGGGCACTCACCCGCCAACAGCAGTTAAGCGTCATGCCAATTGGGGCAAACGCGATTCCACAGGATGCGTTGATGGTCATGTCGGTTTCGACTGATCCAGGAAAGTGGCAGCAGCTTCGAGAATTTGGCACGCCGCGATCTCAAGCCGCATTTGATCAGAATTTGGCACAATTGCGCGATCGCTTTCTTAAAAGTCGCGGGTTAGATTACCAGCGCGATGTGCAGCCTTGGATCGGCAAAGAAGTAACGATGGCGTTTTTGCCGCCTCAAGCTGGAGTGGATGTCCCGCCACCTGGTCAAGCCGCTCCGCCTGCGAATCCTCAACCAGCCGTGATGATATTACCGATCGCGGATGCCCTCAAAGCGAAAGACGTTTTAGAACAGTCTCCAGCCACCAAAGGCGGAAAATGGACAGAGCGCGATTATAAAGGCGTAAAAGTTCGGGAATCTCAGGAATCACCGACTCAGAGCGCTTCGATCGCGGTTTTAGATACGACTCAAGTGATCGTTGCGAACAATCCGACTGCGATCGATCGCGCGATCGATACCGTCAAAGGTGGAACATCACTCGCGCAAACACCAGGATATGGAGATGCGCTAACGCAAATCAAATCGAATGATGCGATCGCAAGGTTATACGTCAACATTCCCGCTGCCGCAAACACATCCGCTTCAAACTCAAGTCGTCCAGTCCCACCGCAAACACTCGCACAACTGCAACAAAATCAAGGATTAGCCGCAACAGCAACACTTGCAAACGAGGGAATTCAATTCAAAAGTGTCTCTTGGTTGAAACCGGATAGTCAACGCAAGTTTGATACAAATAACAATGCGAAGATGATTCCAACTCGATTGCCAGGGGACACGCTGATGATGGCATCGGGTGGCAATTTAAGACGATCCTGGCAGGACTACACGCAAGGCGTTTCTGCAAACCCGATTCAGTTTGTGAATCCAGAAGCATTAAAGCAAGGAATTCGGACAACTGTCGGACTCGATTTGGAGAAAGATTTGCTGAATTGGATGCAGGGTGAGTACTCGTTGGCGTTGCTGCCTGCACCTCAAGGTGCGCCCGCAAATCTGCCTGCAAGTTTAGTCCTAATGGTGCAAACTAGCGATCGACGAGCCGCAGAATCAACCCTGAAGAAACTCGACGATGTGATGGCGAACAAATACGCCTTTAAGGTCGAAGAGTCGAAGATTGAAGGGCAATCGGTGGTGAACTGGTCGTTACCTGCTGCAAGTGTGAACATTACGCGCGGCTGGCTAGATGGCGATGTCGCGTTTCTATCGCTGGGTGCGCCCGTTGCAGGCTCGTTTTTGCCGAAACCGCCGACAACTTTGGCAGAAAGCGAGCTGTTCCGCAGGAGTACGCAATCCGAACTCGGTGCAAACAATGGTCATTTCTTTGTCGATATGGATCGGGTGCTGAAACTTCAGAATTTCCCGCTGCTTCAGATTCCTGCAGCCAATCGAGCCGTATTGGAAGCGATTCGAGCGATTGGTGTGACCGCTGCAATTACCAGCGATCGCACTTCTCGATATGATGTGTTCGTCTCGTTGCAGAAAGGCAATAAGCCTGGAGCTTTACCCTAAGCGAGTTTGACCATAGGGACAGAGAGAAAGAACGACACAGCAATCGCAGTGCGGATTTCGATAAAAGCAACAGCGCTGACCGTGAAGCATCAGAACTTCGTGGTTGTCGTAAACCTGTTGGGCTGTCCATTCTGCGGGCAGTTGTGCCTCTAGCAAGTCGTGAGCCGGAGAAACCGCTGTCGTTTCGGGAATCAAGCCGAGTCGAATTGCGACGCGATGATGATGACTATCGACAGGTAAAGCGCGTCGTCGGAGATTGCTAAAGGCGAGAACGGCAGCACTAGTTTTACGCCCAATGCCGGGAAATGATTCTAGCCAATTTCGCGCCTCTTCGACGCTCAGGTCTGCTAGAAAATCAAGGGACAATTCGCCTCGCTGTGCAGTGATTTGCTGCAAGATTTGTTTGAGACGCAGCGCTTTTTGGTCTGCCCAAGTGCAAGACGCGATCGCGGTTTCAATCTCTTTTTCTGAACTATCGCGCACCGCTTCCCAGGTCGGAAATTTCGCTTTGAGCTGCCTGAATGCGCGATTGGAGTCTGCATTTTTTGTGCGATGAGAAAGCAAGGCTGACACTAATTCGCTCATTGGATCAAGGCTGTGAAAATAAGGAATCGGACAGCCGTAAGCTTCACAGAGACGATCGTGAATTTGGATCAGTTTTTGCTGGAGTTCGGGAGTAACTAAGGGTTTTCGCGATCGCATAAAAAAGGGATGAAAGCCTTATATTTAGCAATTCATCCCTAAGCTTGAACTCCCCTTCGTGAGAGATTTAGAACGGCGAGAGGCTGATCGATTTCACTCGTTTTACATCTTTGGGTAGTATAAATTGAAACGCATTCGCTGAAATGGTTGGATTCACGGTTCGACGCTGAATCGTTTCGGTCAT
Source organism: Phormidium tanganyikae FI6-MK23 (assembly GCA_019359175.1). GTDB lineage: Bacteria > Cyanobacteriota > Cyanobacteriia > Leptolyngbyales > Leptolyngbyaceae > Leptolyngbya > Leptolyngbya tanganyikae. The sequence continues at coordinate 7,698 of JAHHHU010000044.1, read as the reverse complement.
CACTAAATCAAGTCCGCTTGCATTTCCATTCAGCCGAATTTGTTTGATCAGTGCATCAACTGGATTGATTGCCATCCCGTAAGTAAAGCCGCGCTGTCGATCGGGATAGCTGTATACCACCCATTCCCCGCTGTTCGTCCGCTCAGTTTTGCCCCTTACTTCTGCTGGAATCATTGCGCCCAATTTTTGTTGCAGCGCTTCACTGCCAAAACCACCCACAGCATTAACGTCTTTCATGTTTGAAGCCATCATCATGTACAGTATTGATGACATTCCAACAATGAAATTATCATCCCTCTTACCGAACTCTGCATAGCTCATCGTTGTAAACTGCTTCAAATCAGCACGATGAATCGACACAGTACGCCCGTCAGAAACGATCGTAAATTTCGGAGTTGTCTCATTTCCAAGTCTAACTTCTGAGCGAAAACGATTGGGAGCTTGCACGATCGTTTTTGTCTGAAACTGAATTTTTGCAGCGATTCCGCTTCCTTTGCCGTCGATCTCAGTGACGGATTCAGTTTGAAATGCAGAGACGTTTAATGCTTTTTCAGCCGCTTTGAATAGTAAGGTGAGATCTGATCGATTGGTCGATCGGGTTTGAGCAAGAGTTTGTGACGAAGCTGGAGACAGACTCGCGATTGGCGCACCAATCAAAACGGTCATCGCTAAAGTCAACGTTCCCAATCGAGAAATACAACGCATAAAGAGGCTCTTTAATAGTCTGAGTCACCTTATCGTAAGCGGGAGCAATTCGATTCACCAAGCCTAAAGCTTCGGATTTACAAAAAATTATCACATTCGATCGAAACTGCATCCTGTTCCCTCTTCCCAGAGTGCAGTTCCGATTAGGCTCCAATCTAGAGAGACTTCACAAGCGAATCATCATACAAAGACTTAACATCAAGCGGCTGCGGCACCACTTTGAAATCATAGGCAGCTTTTGCAACCAGTTCAAAGCTCTTGATCGCATTGTTCGGATTCTCAGGATTAAAGCCGATCGTTTTGTTGCCTTCAATGTCAAATAGTGTAATTCCTGTCAGTTGTTCCCGAAGTTCTTCAGGTTTGATGCCTAATCGACTCGATGCCGCCGCGATCGCATCTGTGTCTCCAGATTTCAGTAGTTTGATTCCTTGATCAGCAGCTTTCAGAAACGCGATTAGATCGGCTCTACGCTCAGTAATCAATTTCGGGCGCGTCACCAACACATCTGCAATTAAATTCGTCCCTTTGGAGCTAAAAATAACTTCCCCGCCGCTTTCTTTCGCTGCTTTAGTCAAGAACGGCTCATAGGTCACAGCCGCATCAACTCGTTTCGCGCTAAACGCAGTCGCCGCATCAGATGCAGGTATATCTCTGATATCGATATCCTTCTCGGTCAGCCCACTTTTTTCGAGGTACGCCCGCAGCAAGACTTTCTGAAATAACACATCTTCTCGCGCCAATGTTTTGCCTTTGAGATCTGCCGCAGTTTTGATCCCACGCCCAAGAATGCCATCTGCACCGTTTGAGTAGTCGCAAAGGAAGATGATTTTCAGATTTGGGTCTTTTCCAGCCATCTGAATCACATCGCCTGCGGTCATCCAAGCGAGATCCGTTTTACCCGATAGAAAAGCCGTAATTTGCTCAGTGTTCGACTGAAACAGAATGTCTTCGATCGTCAATCCTGCTTGCTTATAGAAGTCTTTTTTGACGGTCACATGATGACCTGAATAGCCTGACCAGGGATTTGTGCTAGCCGTTAGAGATCGAGTTTGTGCAGGACTATTGGTAGCAGTGTTGTTCGAGGGAGAACAAGCAACTGTCCAGAACAAAGCAATCAATGCGAAGGCGAACAGCTTGACAAAACGAGACTTAAACATCTGGGAATTCCTTTGAGAATGTGAAATTGAAAACCTAAAAAGCCCGAAAGAGCCGTAACAGTCGATCGCTGTTAATGGTCTCTCCCGGGCTTTTATCCCGCCGTGTGACTGTCTGAATCTGTGTCAAACAGTTTGCTTCTCTCGGACCAGTCATTCGCCTTGGAGTGAATGTTCAGGCTGAATCGGAACCCTAGAAGCGATAGTTTTTAGATAGCGTTGCTGGTCGATCGCGGACTCCTGATCACAAAATCCAATGTCACTACTTCTAGCACGTAACAATAAAAATAAAGTGCTCCAAAGCACAGTTTTGCTTGCTGTTACATCTGCGATGACTATTCACGTAGAGAGTGTAGAATTTGCCGTTTGATTTCAACAAACTCAGCCGATAGCTTCATTTCTAGGTCTCGATGCTCTGGTAAACCGACGGGAACTTCTAGCTTCATCCGCCCCGGACGCGCACTCATCACATAGACCCGCTGCGATAGAAAAATTGCTTCCTCTACATCATGCGTAATCATCAGAACAGTGACGTGAGTTTGCTCCCAGAGTTCTAATAAAAATTGCTGCATTTGCTCTTTTGTTTGAGCATCAAGCGCTCCAAACGGTTCATCCATTAGCAAAACGGCTGGCTCGTTTGCTAAAGCACGCGCGATCGCGACTCGCTGCTTCATCCCTCCCGATAACTGCTTCGGATAGGATTTTGCAAACTGAGTTAGACCGACTACGTTGAGATAATAATCAATGCGATCGCGTTGTTCCGCTCTAGGCATTTTGCGAAGCTTTAAGCCGAATGCAATGTTTTGAGAAACCGTGAGCCAAGGATAAAGCGTGTAGTTCTGAAACACCATTCCGCGATCGGAGCCAGGCCCAGTCACTTCACGACCATCGACCAACACGCTTCCAGACGAAGGCGCAGCCAGTCCTGCCACAATGTTGAGCAGGGTCGATTTGCCACACCCGGATGCTCCAACTAAACACACAAATTCTCTAGAAAAAAGCTGGAAGTTAATGTCTTCTAGCACAGTCATTGCAACGTTCTGAAGCGTAAATGACTTCGATAGCCCGCGCACCTCAAGCTTTGCGGGCGAAAGGTCGGATGCAATCTGAGCTTGAGATCGCTGCTGTAATTCTTGAGGCCGGGTGTTTAACATCGTTGAGTGTCCAGAATGAAGCGCCAAAATCAGGATATCCCTATCAGTTAAGTCGATATCATCAGTTCAAAATGTCGCTTCAGATACACAAACCGCTGGAGTTTAGAGATTTAGGCAATCTACTGAAAATGCTGAGACAATGTAGCTTTCAATACAAAACTGCAGAAGCATCTCTCTACACTGAGGTATGTCATTGAATGGTGACTTCTGCCTTAAATACAACTGTACAAAAGGTTAATCCGCGTGGCTAATGCAAGTCTTAGTTCCTCTCAAACCGTCGATCGACAATATAAGTATCTAAAGCCTTCTGTGTTCTGGAGCATTCGTCAGGGGTTTCCGCGCCGATTGACTGCTTTGATCATTGCGGTATCGCTGGCGGTTCCTTTGTTACTTTGGTCGATCGTTAGCTATGCCAAGCTTGTGCCGCCAATGTTTTTGCCGACCCCGACAGCGGTTGTGCAAGCTGGGATCGATATGTTTACCAACAACGATCTGCTATCGGATGTGATTGTAAGTTGTGGTCGGGTGCTGGCAGGATTTATTGCGGCAGCGGTGATCGGAGTGCCGATGGGCATTGCGATGGGGACGTTCTACAGCATGGAGAGCTTATTCGCGCCGTTTGTTGGGACAGTGCGATATATGCCTGTGACTGCTTTTGTACCTTTGATTGTGATTTGGGTTGGGTTGGGCGAAGAATCGAAGATATTGATCATTACCTTGGGTGTCGTTCTGTATAACGCGATCATGATTGCGGATGCAGTGAAGTTTATTCCGAGTGAAATGATCAATGTTGCCTATACTTTAGGCGCAACGCGGCGAGATGTATTGTTCCGCGTGATTGTTCCTGCGACTTTTCCAAGTGTGTTGGATACATTGAGAGTCAACATTTCAGGCGCATGGAACTATTTAGTCATTGCAGAATTGGTTGCTGCCCAATCGGGTTTAGGATTTAGAATCATTCAGGCACAGCGCTTTTTGCAGACGGAAAAAGTATTGTTCTGCATTTTGCTGATCGGACTGATTGGACTCGCGATCGACTACGGCTTAAAGTGGCTTTCAGCAGTCCTAACGCCTTGGGCAGACCAGACGCGGCATTAGAAAAACTTGAGATATCGCTGAGTTTCCCAATCTGAAACATGATTGTGATACTCAAACCATTCTTGTGTTTTGAAATCCACATACGTTTGGTACATCAATGATCCCATCACTGACTTGCTCAGGGGATCAGCCGCAAATGCTTCGATCGCTTCTCCCAAAGTTCGCGGCAGTGTTTTAATCCCCATTTCCGTTAGCTCTGCCGCTGTGTAAGTATACATATTTTCGGTATGTGGCTCACCTGGATCAAGCCCTTCCCGAATCCCTTCTAATCCTGCTGCTAGAATCATCGCTGCACCCAAATACGGATTGCTCGAAATGTCTGCTGCGCGACATTCAACCCGCCCCCCTCCCAGCGGAATCCGCAACATATTCGTTCGATTGTTGTTGCCGTAGCAAATGTACACAGGTGCCCAAGTAAATCCAGACATACTACCCCGTGCGACCAGCCGTTTATAGCTGTTGACAGTCGGCGCAATCACCGCACAGATCGCAGGCGCATGACGCAACACACCTGAGATGAACTGATAGCCTAGTTTCGACAATCCACAACTGCGCGGATCTTGTCGATCGACAAACAAATTTTCTCCCGTCTTCAAATCTGCCAGCGACATATTGTAATGCGCTCCGCTCCCGGTTCGATTTGCAAAGGGTTTGGGCATAAACGTTGCAAAATACCCATGCTTCCGAGCAATCTCCTTCACCATCAACCGGAAAAATATCAATCGATCGGACATTGTGAGCGCGTCAGCGTAAGCAAAGTCTGTTTCAAACTGACCATTGCCATCCTCATGATCAAACGAATACACATCCCAACCCAGATCATTCATCGCCTGAACAATCTCATCCACCCAAACATAGTTATCAAGCAATGCTTGGAGGTCATAGCAAGGCTTGGCTAATGTATCTCGATCGCTAATCGGAGTCGCTTGCCCGGACTCATCTTTCAGAATAAAAAACTCAGTTTCAATGCCAAGATTGAACTGAAACCCTAAATCCGCTGCTTGCTGCAAAACAGACTTGAGAATACTGCGAGAACACGCCTCAAACGGTTTACCCTGCAAATGTAAATCACTCGCAAACCAAGCCATTTCCGAATTCCAGGGGAGAATCGTCGCAGTTGTGGGATCGGGCATTGCCGCAACTTCGTCATCACTCACCGCTTGAGGAACCCCATCTAAAGCAGCCCCCGTAAATAGCTCTGATCCCTGCATCATTTGGTCAAAATGCGCCAGCGGAACCATCTTCGCCTTGCACATTCCATGAATATCGACAAAACTCGCGATCGCATACTTTACGCCTTGTTCCTGGAGTGCTGTTTTTAGCTGCTTTAAATCTGAAGTGGATGAGTGAGTCATAAAAGTTACTGTTCTAAGACAACCTCGATCGTATAACTTCGTCATTGTACTGCTAGAGATGTTGCAGACCGTGGAATGGTATTCCGCTCATTAGGACTTGCACTTGTCATGACTCCATTCGCGATCGAATGAGTTGCTGCCACAGTTCTAAATGGGTGGCAATTTTTTTTGAAATAGTCTAGACAGATTTGTAATATGTATGTAGTATAGAAAACATACTACGAGCACTACAACGTGATGATTTACAGCTTTTCTTCCTCATGTGATGGCACGTCCTACCGACCGAATTTGGAGTTGGAAAGCGCAGCAATGTCAGAAAACTGGCTGAAAAATCATCGTGTAAAAAGCGGACGAGATAGGAGCTTCCTACCTCCAGCGTAAGGGCATCACTACCCTTTCCCCGCTTCTGGCCCATCAGGAGCGGGGTTCTTTTTTAGGAGTGAAACGTCATGCAGGCAACTGAACCACACATATTACAAGCGTCGATCGTGGTTTTTTCTAAAAACTACTTACCGATCGCACGCATCAACATCAAACGCGCCATTGTTCTAATCATTTCTGGACAAGCCGAAGCGCTCGAATTTGAAGATGCCCATCAATGGAAAGTACGATCGCCGAATGTCGTACTACAAGTGTCTGAACACATCCGCTTAACCGGATCAAACCCAGAACGGCATTGGAAAGTTCCTGCTGTCAGCCGCCGAGAAATTCTCCGTCGAGACAGCCACACTTGCCAGTACTGCGGCAGCACCAAGCATCTCACGATCGATCATGTGATTCCCCGTTCTAAAGGCGGAACTCACAACTGGGACAACGTGGTGACTGCCTGTGCGACTTGTAATTCTAAAAAAGGCGATCGCTTCTTAACCGAACTCGGCATGAAGCTCAAAACCAAGCCAAAAGCTCCGATTCATCCGGCGCTCGCCTTTTCTGAACAGTTTTGGAAAGCCACCGAAAAAAAGTTGTAGTACGCTCTTGACAAACTTGTAATACGTTTTGTAGTATTAGTGTAATACGAAAGAAGACAAACTGGAGGCGACGAAATGATTTTATTTCTAAGACATCCGCAATCGGACTCCTGGAACTTTAGTTGGGATCGTCGGAAAGGACAAACGAGTGCTGAATTGCGATTACAGCGAAAACAAGCGGAAGTGATTTCAAAAGCGCAAAGTGAAAACTTTTTGAAACTGAGATCGCTTCTCTAAACAATACTCACACCGAACCATGAAAACTAAATAGTTCACGATTCAAAGAAGGCAGGACTATCACACCTTGCCTTCTAACAAGAGGATGTAGCTCAGTCTGGTCTAGAGCGCCTGTCTGTCTAACAGGAAGTCACGAGTTCAAATCTCGTCATCCTCGCCCGTCCGGGTAGCCAAGTGGGAAGGCGGCAAACTGCAAATCTACTCAACGGGGGTTCGATTCCCCTCCCGGACTCCAACAACTCGTAGGGATGGTGTAACGATAGCATTTCGGTCTCCAAAACCGACGATCTGAGTTTAAATCTCAGTCCCTGCGCCAATCATCCATGGTGCTGTAGGCAAATTGGTAAAGCCACAGAACTTTCAATTCTGCGTTTGCGGGTTCAACTCCCGTCAGCACTGCCAAACAGGGAGAGATAGCTATTGGTAAAGCACATCGTCTGCTAAACGATCGAGGTTTAATCCCCTCTGTGGGTTCGATTCCCATTCTCTCCGCCTTGAGAACGTCGTGTAACTGGAAAACACATCGGTCTACGAAACCGAAAAGTGAAGGTTCAAATCCTTCCGTTCCCGCCAAACATGGAGGTTGTCCGGCACGGACGAGGAAAGCGTCTTGAAAACGCTTGCGGTTAAAACCCGTCAAGAGTTCGATTCTCTTAGCCTCCGCCTGGGAATGTAGCTGAGTTGGTTCTAGCGTCAGATTGAAGCTCTGAAGAGGCGGGTTCGATTCCTGCCATTCCCATCCTGATTGTTCAGGAACATTCAATGCCTCCTAGCTCAATTGGCAGAGCGTCCGATTGTTAATCGGGTCGTTGTAGGTTCAAATCCTACTGAGGCAGCCAATGCCGAGTGGACGACTTGGAAAGTCGCTATCGCTCTGAACTATGAAGAGGTTAGTTCAAACGGTTGTGTCGCAAGGATTTCAAAGTGACAAGCGAACCGGTCTCGTTCGTATTGCTTTAAGCACTCACTCCAAAGAGTTCGTTGATGAACTCGGCTTGAGATACGCTGTCCCCTTGGCTGATACTTT
>JAHHHU010000043.1 GCA_019359175.1 Phormidium tanganyikae FI6-MK23 | reverse complement strand
TCAGCGCTTCCAGTTCTGATGCTGTTTCTTCAATTTTGATCCGGGTGACACCGACCATTGCTGTTTTTCTCCACACGGTAGAACTCAGTATCTCATTTGTCACTCCCTTTCTTCAATTTGGTATGAGTTTGACAGAAATAGTTCGCTTCGATTGTGAATCCGGGAAGCCCCTAAATCCCCAAATATGGGGGACTTTGAGCAGAAGAAATTCTAGGACTTCAAGAAATTTTTCAGTGTCAAAGTCCCCCATATTTGGGGATTTAGGGGCAGAAGCCGTCCGAAACGAAGCGAGAGAATCGCCTAAATTCGCGATCATTTACCCGTTGAATGATCGGCGGTGACTTGGGCAACTCGCTGTGAAATATCGGGATTGTAAAGTCTGAGATAGTTCCAGTAATTGCCCAAAACCGATTTCACGTATCCTTTGGTTTCAGGATAGGGAATGGCTTCTATAAACTCATCGGGATCTTGCGTTTTTGCTTTGCTCAACCAGCCTGCAACCGCTCCGGGCCCAGCGTTGTAGCTTGCAACTGCCAACATCGAATTATTGTTGTACTCCAAATGAGTGTAATCCAGATACCAAGTTCCGAATTTGATATTTGTGTCAGGATCAGCGAGTTTGAAGTCTTTTACTTTGATATTGTTTGCAATGTATTCGCCCGTCTCTGGCATGACTTGCATCAATCCGACTGCGCCGACGCTCGACTTGATGTTTGGCTCGAAGCGGGACTCTTGGCGAATCAGAGCCGTGACGAGCATTGGATTAAGCTGTCGTTGCTGTGACCAGTTCTCGATCGTTTCTACATAAGGAAACGGATAGAGCGCTTGCCAATAGTCGACTTGCTTTCTCAACTGCTGATATTGCGCTTTGTCTTCGGGCGTTTCTCGATCGCGCAAACTGCCAATCATATAAATGCCGTCGAGATTTTCACCGACTCCCAATCGCATCACGCCATCGGTGAATTGTTCTGCGATCGACGGTTTGACGCGGTTTTGAAATTCGATTTGCCAGTGTGACCAAGCATCGCGATCTTGACCGAGTTGGTAGAGTTCTTTTAGTGCAGGTGAACCCGCCGCTAATTCTGGACGAAACAGCGGTTTTTGGACTTGCGGATTCATCGATCGTACTGTGTTGAAATCGCCGACGTTCCACCCTAAAATCGCTGCCGATCGCCAAGCGTAATAGGACTCTGGATGATCGCTGAGGACTTTTTGAAATAGTTTTGCGGCTTGGTCATTGTTGCCGATCGTTTGTGCCCATTTTCCTGCCCAGAATCCAGCTTCCGGGGCGATCTCGCTCATGGGATTGGTCGTGAGGACAGGTTCTGCCCATTGTTTGGCGAGTTTAATGTTTCCGGCTTTCGCGCTTTCTTTGGCGTAGTTCCAGCGCATTTCTGCGGCGGCATCTGAACTGGCGTATTGGGTCAGAACGAATTGCCGTGTTTGCGCTGCTGTTTTGCCGCTGTTCATCTTGTCGAGCATTTTCGACTTCTCAACTAAAGCAGCGGGGGCACGATCGGGAAAATTTTGAATCACTTGCTCGAGATAGGCGATCGCGGTTTGCGGAGTGTCGGCTAATTCTGCTAGGCGCGTTAAGGCTAAACCCGCTTCTGAAGATCGCGGAAACTGCTGCACCATTTGGCGATATCGCTCTACGCCTCCGGGCTTGCCGCTGAGATGCAGTCCACGCGCCGATCGATAAGCAGTTAAGGAAGTTTGCGGTGCGCGAGAGTAAGCGATCGCACCTTTATCGTAGGCTTGGTTTTCCCAATAGCCGAACGCGATCGCTTCCCAGTCTTGCGGCTGTAGCTGATTGCTAAACTGCGAAACGAGCTTATCGATTAAGTCGGTATAGCCTTCGGTGCTGGTTCCATACTTTGCGACGAGCAGCAATAAAGGGATCTGCTTGGGATTTTGCTTTAAGCGAGTTTTCGCAATCTCGATCGACCTTGGATGCGACGGGAATTGCGCGAGTGCCTGATCCCACAATTGGGGATTCCTCCGCCCTAACGTGAATAATGCTTCTGCGATCGCGGGGTCTTTGGGAAACCGTTTCACCAAGTCTTGGAGCGTCTGTACTGCTTCTTTCTGCTTGCCTGCTGCTCCATAGGCTTGGGCGCGTTTTACTCCGATCTGTGCCGCTAAAACTGAATAGCTGCTTTCTAGATCTTTGAGCTGTTCTAATGCTCGATCGCCTTGACCTTGTGAAATTAGGTCGGTCGCGAGTAGAAAACGGGCGCGATCTCGCTCTAAAGCTGAATTCGCGCGTTGGGTAACTTGTTTCAGCGCACTCGATCGCTCATTCGCGGATTTCGTCACGAGAGGACTGATCACCTGACTCGGTATGCCGATGCCCTCTGATGCAGGAGCATTCAACGACTGGAGCGAACCGACAACACCCGACGGCATCTGCGAGACTTCTCTAAGTTTCTCGATCGGAAGCAACGCGCCTGCGAGTAAACCGATCGCTCCGGCTCCCGTGGCAAGCATGAACCAAAACTTCCGCTCCCTGATCAGTTGCTTTAGCATTCAGAACTTCCAGAAAAAGGGGCAATATTACGCAGACTCTAAGCAGTTATAGCAAAGTTTAGATAATTCTGAAGCATAAATAGAAACTTAGTCGCGAATCGCACACGCGAATACGGTTTTCTGCATTTTGATCGATACTGGAAGGCAGACGTTAGAACCCACAGAAGGGATATTATCGGAATGAATTTAACAGTCACGGGAACTTCATTACTCGAATGGTCAGGGGATGGTTTAGCGATCGCTCTATTTGAGGGCGCGGAGTTATCTGGCGAGGTCGCTGCCCTCGACCAAAAGTTGGGAGGCGCGATCGCGGAGTTAATCATTGAAGTTGAGTTCAAGGGAAAACCTGCAAGTACCACCTCGACTCGAATTGCAGGCAGTCCAATTCGGAAAATTCTACTCGTAGGACTGGGTAAACCGGATGCTTTGAACTTGGAAACGCTGCGTCGATCGAGTGCTGCCGCTGCAAAGTTAGCAAAACGTGAGCGCTGCAAAACGCTCGGTGTCAGCTTCCCCGTGTGGAGTGCGGATGCTGCTGCAACGACTCAAGCGATCGTGGAAGGAATTGAACTCTCTTTATATAAAGATTTCCGCTTCAAGTCAGAACCCGATGACAGCCCAAAGATCGAATCGATCGAACTCCTTGGTTTAGCAGGACAAGAAGCGGCGGTCGAGAAAGCCCGCCAAATTTCCTCTGGAGTCTTCCTTGCGCGGGAACTGGTTGCGGCTCCAGCAAACTACGTCACGCCGATCACCATGGCAGAGACGGCATTAGCGATCGCCAACGAGTACGGCTTAGACATTCAAATCCTAGAAAAAGAGGATTGCGAGAAGCTCGGCATGGGTGCATTTCTCGGTGTGGCTCAAGCCTCTGATTTGCCGCCGAAGTTTATTCACATGACTTATCGCCCGCAAGGAACGTCACGTAAAAAACTTGCGATCGTGGGTAAAGGGCTAACGTTTGATTCGGGTGGACTGAATATTAAAGGTGCGGGCAGCGGCATCGAAATGATGAAAACCGATATGGGCGGCGCGGGGGCGACCTTTGGAGCCGTAAAAGCGATCGCGCAATTGAAACCCGATGTCGAAGTGCATTTCATCACCGCAGTCACGGAAAACATGATCAGCGGTCGGGCGATTCACCCCGGAGATATTCTCACCGCCTCGAATGGAAAAACGATCGAAATCAACAACACGGACGCGGAAGGGCGGTTAACGCTTGCTGATGCGCTAGTGTATACCGAGAAGTTGGGAGTCGATGCGATCGTCGATCTGGCAACGTTGACGGGAGCCTGTGTAATTGCGTTGGGCGATAATATCGCAGGCTTGTGGAGTCCGAGCGATCAACTCGCGGATCAACTACTGAAGGCGAGTGAGCAGTCCGGTGAAAAACTGTGGCGGATGCCGATGGAAGAGAAATACTTCGACAGCATGAAGTCGGGCATTGCGGATATGAAGAATACGGGCGCTCGTGCGGGTGGCGCAATTTCTGCCTCGCTGTTTCTCAAACAGTTTGTCAAAGAAACGCCTTGGGCACATTTGGACGTAGCAGGCCCGGTCTGGACGGATAAAGAGAACGGCTACAACGGGGCAGGCGCAACGGGTTACGGGGTTAGACTGCTGGTGGATTGGGTTCTGAGTTAGGTTCTGATGCTGTGGGGTGAGATTGAGACTCATCCCACAAGCTAGAATTCTTTTCGCAACAAACACTGAGAAATTTGAAGAGTCTCGATCGACGCGAAGAAGATTGATTGAATTCTAGAAGCGCGATCGACAGTAGTAGAACTTCAGCGATGAGTCTTAAACACTGACTCAATCCCCCGATTCCAGAACCACTTCTTTCAGCTTCAAATTCAACGGTACTTTCAACGCCGATCGCTGTTTCAAACTCATCTGATATCGCCCTAACGCCGTTAGTGGGAAATGTTGCTGATAGAGGTGGTATTTCAGATAGAAATGTCCTGGAAACCCTGTGCCCGTGAATAAGTCTTCATTCCAAGCACCATTGTTCTGAGTTTGGATCAGGTAGGCGATTCCTTTGTCGATCGCATCCCAGTCATATTCGCCAGTTCCCTCCCCCGTTGCCAACAATCCGATCAACGCCCAAGCCGTTTGAGACGCAGTACTTTCGCCTTTCCCTTTGAGGGCTGGATTTTTGTAGCTTTCGCAGGTTTCGCCCCAACCGCCATCGGGATTTTGCGATCGTACTATCCAACTAGCTCCTCGTTGAATGCTGCGTCGATGTGTGTTCGGAGCCACTTTTGCTAATGCTGCTAAAACGCCGCTTGTTCCGTAGATGTAGTTTACGCCCCAACGTCCAAACCATGAGCCGTCTGCTTCTTGTTCGCGCACCAAGTAGGACAAAGCGCGATCGAGCCGTTCTGGTGTGAGACTTTCACAGCGTTTGGTGTCTCCAGTTTGAAGCTGACCTAACATTTCTAGAACTCGCGCAGTGACATCGGCAGTATTCGGATCAATCATTGCTTTGAGATCGCCGTAGGGCATTGCGTTCAGCCAATCTTGATCGTTATCGAGATCAAATGCTGCCCAGCCTCCGGGCTTACATTGCATCGTGCTAATCCACTCGATACACCGCACGATCGCTTGTTGTTTCACCGCTTCATTTGGCATCTCAAGCAAATCGAGCGCCATCACAATCACCGCAGAATCATCAACATCGGGATAAAAGCGGTTTTCAAACTCAAACGCCCATGCACCCGGCTTTCCTTCAGTGTTCTTAACTGCCCAATCGCCGTAGCTAAGAATTTGTTTGTCTAAAAGCCAATTGCCCGCTTTGATCAATGCTGGATCAGAGGGAGAAACACCAGATTCAACCAGCGATCGCACGACCAATCCGGTATCCCAAACCGGAGACACACAAGGCTGAATTCGATAGCTGTTCTCTTCTTCGATCGCGAAGTGGTCGATCGCCTTTAATCCCCGCACTACAAACGGATCATTTGCGTCGTAACCCAAACAGCGTAATGCAATCAGCGAATTCAGCATTGCGGGAATGATGCCGCCCCAGTCTCCAGTTGCTTCTTGGCGTTCAAGAATCCACTTCTCAGCCGCTTTAATGCCTTCTTCGCGCAGTGGCATTACGTTCCAATCTTCCACGAATTTGAATGCCCGATCGAGATCCAAAAATAAGTCTGTCCAATCCGATTTTCGTGGCAGCTCATACACTGCATTGTGAATGCCTTCAGCGTAGAGTTCATCGAGCGAAATTGCAGGATCAGTAATGAAAACGGGTTTACGATCGAACGCGATTAACAATGGGACTGTACTTCCTCGCGCCCAACTCGACATTTCATAGATGCTAAAGGTATGCCCTGAAAACAATGGCTCTGAGCTAAACGGATTCGGAATCTCAACTTTCAGCGACGGTAAAAACATAATCCACGCAGGAAGCGAAGGAATGCCGCGCCAGTCAAAACATCCAATCAGCGCCAAATGGAACTTCGTAAAGATCCGAGTTTTCGTAACCCCGCCTCGTGCCAGAATAAATTCTTTCGCTTTAATCAATGCCGGATCTGCTGCTGCAACACCGAGCAATCGAAGCGCCATGTAAGTCTCAACTGTGGTGCTTAAATCGCCACCATCACTGTAGTAAAGCTCCCAACCGCCGTGATCGCGTTGCTGTGATCGCAAATAATTCTCAGCTTTGTGCAACGGACGATCGCGCTCTGTACCCCAAATCTTATGCAGCAAAATCGTCTCAGCGGTGATCGTCACATTCGATTCGAGTTCTGACCACCAGTATCCTTCTGGCTTTTGCAACGATAAAAGATACTGCTGACTTGCCGCGATCGCGTTTTCTAATGATTGTTCATGCATTCCAAATCTCCTCACACTCGAACCTTACCAACTTTTGCGGCTTCGCTGCCAATCTGCCGAATTCGGCTCACTATTTTTGTTGCGGGGCAAGTCTTCTCGCGCGTGGAGAATGTCCCAAAGTTTGTAAGCCGCTGTGCCTTTAACCGCAACGACTTCGTTTTTATCGCCGCCTGTAAGAAACACTGAGCCTGAGAGTTCATCATTATCGGTGTTGAGTTTCCACTTTACTTTTACGATGTACTGGGTGTTCACTGTAATGTTTTCATCAACGCGAATGAATGCCATCTCGATCGCTCTCCGTGAAATAAAAGCGTTTATGGTGATTGTGACATGAGTGAAATGATTCTTGGGCTGTCGATCGTAAGTTTATTGATTTGGGTTTATCTGTTAGGGTTCCGGGGACAGTTTTGGCAAATAGATCAACGGTTGCCTGAAGGCGATACGGGAATTGCTTCGGTGTGTGTGGTAATTCCGGCGCGAAATGAAGCGGACTTGTTGCCGACGACTCTACGATCGCTGTTGTCCCAAACGTTTTCCGGTGCGCTCAATGTGGTTTTAGTGGACGACCAGAGTAATGATGGAACCGCAGAAGTTGCACGCGAAACGGCGGAAATGTTGGGAAAAGCCAATCAGCTACAAATTCTTCCGGCTGCACCTTTGCCCGCAGGTTGGACGGGGAAACTTTGGGCGCTAGAACAAGGGATTCAGAAAGGAATGGAGTTGCAGCCCGATTATTTCTTATTGACAGATGCAGATATTGAGCATGATTCGGATAATTTGCGGAACTTGGTGAGTCATGCGATCGAGGACGATCGAGAATTAGTTTCTCTCATGGTGCGGCTGCGCTGTGTGAGCTTTTGGGAGAAGTTATTGATCCCAGCGTTTGTGTTCTTTTTTGCAAAGTTATACCCGTTTCGGTGGGCCAATGATCCGACTCGATCGCTGGCTGCGGCGGCTGGTGGATGTAGTTTAATTCGACGAGAAGCATTAACGCGAATCGGAGGCGTAGCGGCAATTCGGCAAGCGTTAATCGATGACTGTGCTTTGGCGGATGAGATTAAATCAACTGGATCTCGAAGAATCTGGCTCGGATTGACCTCTACGACGATTAGCTTACGTCCTTACGATTCACTCGATACGATCTGGAATATGGTTTCTCGTACTGCTTATACTCAACTTAATTATTCTCCTGTAGTATTAGCAGGTGCGGTACTCGGAATGACGATCGTTTATTTACTTCCCGTGATTGGAATTCTCACCGGAAACCTAATCAGCGTATTGACGTATGTATTAATGACCGTGAGTTATTTTCCAATCGTGCGATTTTATCGTTGTTCATTTTGGTGTGCGTTTTGTTTACCTGCGATCGCATTTCTTTATTTACTGATGACGATCGACTCTGCAATCAAACATTGGCAGGGTCAAGGTGGCGCGTGGAAAGGTCGCACGTATGAACGTTCTTAATGTTTGGGCATCTACTCTCATGCAAACTTCTTTTTTTCGATTGCTATTTGTTCTGGCGTTGTCGATCGTGGTTTTAATGCAGTCTCCCATTCGTGCAGCCGAACTGAATCCCACTGTGTTTGTAGATATTCGATCGATTAATCCCCGCATCGCGCTTGATATCCGTTACGGTACGAGAAATAACTTTGTAAAAGAAACGCTCTATCCACAAGCGCGATGTATTTTACGCGCTTCGACTGCACGACAGTTATCACAAGTGCAAACAGATTTAGAAACGCGAGGACTCGGATTAAAAGTATACGATTGTTACCGCCCGTTATCAGTTCAAAAGCGGCTATGGCAAATCAAACCGGATGAACGATATGTGGCAAATCCAACGTATGGATCGCGGCATAATCGCGGAGCAGCGGTCGATTTAACCTTAGTTGATCGCACTGGAAAAGAATTACCAATGCCAACTGGATTCGATGACTTCACAGAGCGATCGAGTCGGAGCTATACCAACTTACCCGCCCAAGTTCTAAAAAATCGTCAGTTGCTAGAAGATGCAATGGTGAGAGCAGGATTTATCCCACTCTCAACTGAGTGGTGGCACTTTGACGGGAAAGACTGGCAAAACTTCTCTGTTCGAGATGTTGCCTTTGGTGCAATTGCTTCACCCCCGCTCAATAATTCCGCCCCCAAGTAGCACTTCTCCGTCATACCAAACCGCAGCTTGCCCCGGCGTGATACTAAACTGCGGGTCATCAAACACAATCCGCACGCGATCGTTTTCCAGCGGGATCACAGTCGCAGGTGTAGCAGTTGATCGATACCGAATTTGCACTTCTGCCTTAATCGGAGCCGAAGGAGGCGCGATCGAGACCCAATTAATCCGTGTCGCTGTGCATTCGAGGTTTTGCGCTTCAGTCCGCTCACCGACAATGACTCGATTCTGTACCGCATCTAAACCGATCACATACAGAGGCTCGGTGTGAGCAATCCCCAATCCTTTTCGTTGCCCGATCGTATAGTGATGCACGCCTTCATGCTGACCGAGAACTTTGCCAGCTTGATCGACAATTTCGCCTTTGTGCGGTGCAATGTATTTATCAAGAAATGCCTGCATCGATCCGTTTGCTTCGACTAAGCAGAGATCCTGGCTTTCGGGCTTTTCTGCGGTGTGTAGTCCGAATTCTGCTGCAATTTGGCGCGTTTCCGTTTTGTGCTTTTCACCGAGCGGAAAGACGACTTGGGAGAGAACTTCTTGATCGAGATCGTAGAGAAAATATGACTGATCCTTTGTGCGATCAACCGCCCTTAATAGCTGATAACGCCCGTTTTCAACCCGAATTCGAGCATAGTGACCTGTTGCGATCGTCTCAATCCCCAACGTTTCACGCGCATACTTCAGCATCGGTGTAAATTTCACCGCTTTATTGCACTGCGAACAAGGCAACGGCGTGATCCCTTCACCGTAGCCAGACACCAAGTAATCGATAATATTTTCCTGAAACACATCGCGACTATCGACAATGTGATGCGGGATTTTTAACTCCTCACAAAGTTTAGCCGCATCGACCATGCCTTCAGAGCAGCACTGTCCCTTCCCTTTCATCAACCAAAGGGTCAAGCCAACCACCTCATAGCCTTGATCATGCAACGTGGCAGCCGCAACCGAACTATCGACTCCCCCAGAGAGTCCTACCACAACTTTGTTCATCGGAGTTTCGCAATCTAAAATCTTTTCTAGGCTAACATTTCGTAGCAAAATCGGTTGATCTTAATGCGTCAACGTTTCTAAGCAAAGTTGACGAAAATGATCGCCGCGCTGCTCAAAATTTTGATATTGATCAAAGCTGGCGCAGGCTGGAGACAAGAGAACGACTGGGGCAGAATATTGTTTTGCAAGTTCCGTCGATCGCATAACCGCCCGATCCATTGTTCCAGCATTCTCATAGTTCAAGTAGCCCACTGTCTCAAGCCGTTTCGCAAAGGTGGGCGCAGCTTCTCCAATCAACAACACAAATGCAGCTTTCGCTTTGATTGCATCGAGCCATGCCTGGTCTTCACCGATCTTCGGTTCTCCGCCTGCAATCAAAATCACGGTAGCTTTCACTGCAACAAGTCCAACTTTTGCCGCGTCATAGTTCGTTGCTTTGCTGTCGTTGATAAAATCAATTCCTTGCCAAGTGCAAATCTGTTCTAATCGATGCGGAACCCCTGGAAATTCTGAAATAGCTTCGGCGATCGCATCTTTCCCAATTCCTGCTAAATGTGCCGCCGCAACTGACATCAACAAATTTTGTAAGTTGTGCGCTCCGGGCATTTTCAGCGCATCTGATCGAACAATCCTTTCGCCTTGTACGATCGCCCAACCTTCCTCAATATATGCTCCGAACTCTGGATCTCCAATGAGTTCAGATTTGCCGTTTACACTTGTCCAACAAGCATTTTCTTGAATGGGATAGCCTTTTTGCGCTCCAATTTTACGTAGATAAGGATCATCACCGTTAAAGATTTGCTGCTTTGTTCGATCGAGCAAACTAGCTTTGATGCTGAAATAGTTTTCTAATGTTTTGTGGCGACTGAGATGATCCGGTGTGAAGGTCGTCCAGATGGCGATCTCAGGCTGAATCGAGGGAGCCGATTCGATCTGATAGCTGCTAATTTCCGCGATCGCCCAATCGATTTTCTGATCCAACAATGCGACTTCACACGCTGCATAGCCAATGTTGCCGAATGCAGGCGCATGAAATCCAGCTTTCTGAAAGATTGCCGCAGTTAAAGCGGTCGTAGTTGTTTTGCCATTCGTTCCGGTAATTGCGACCCAGGGAGCGGTGTTTAATGCTCTCCAAGCAAGTTCCATTTCACCGATCGTTTCGATGTTGATCGATCGAGCTTTGATCAAACTTGGCACATCCCAAGGTACACCGGGACTCACCACAATCAATTCAGCTTTTGCAGTTTCGGGATCGAAGGAGCCGCCCAAACGAACATTAATTCCTTCTGAAATTAGTTGTTGCTGTTGAGCTTGAAGTGCTTCGGAAGAACCTCGATCGCTGATCGTGACTTGCCATCCTTGGCGTTTGAGAAGTCGGGCGGCGGCGTTGCCAGATTTCCCCAACCCAATCACAGTAGCATTCGGCATAGTCACAAACACGATTACTCTTTTTGCATTTCTAATCGTACTGCTTAACGCTATGATTTCTACTGATTAAATTATCTTGCTAGAACGAACTCACGACGGTACCCGACTTCAAGACAAGAAGCAAAATGCTTTATCCTCTGCCAAAACTTTACTGCAATGTTTGTTCCGATTAATATCCTACGATTAGACGAACGGACAGGAGATATTTATATTTTGGCAGGCGAGGATTTAGAAGTCATTGTATTTCGAGATGGCGAGTGGAGATTTATTTATGCAGCCTGATTTCAGTGTCATGTCTCCGAGAGAGCTTCGTGCTTACCTGTTGCAGCATCGCAACGATACTGATGCGATTCACACCAGAATGCAGCAAATTCTGAGTGATCCAAATGCAATTTCCTATTCGGCAGAAGATATTGATCGCTTTGATGAAATCTACGAGGAACACCGCAAGCGCAAAGAAATCGAAAAGAATTCGAGTGAACCTGAGCAAAATTAAATAAAGAGGGCGATCGTCGATCGCCCTCTTTATTTAATTTATGCGCCAACCGCTTCTTTTGCGGCGTAAAGCACTTCTGCCGTGATTTGGGTGATATTGCGATCGCGGGCAAATTTCTCAGTATTGCGCTTCACTTTACCCCGAACAAATCCCGGAATCCGATTCAGTTCCGTCAATCCATCTTTGCTCCAGTTGAGATCAGAGTCTGCTGAAACTGATTTGGTGATCACATCTTTTGTATCGTGACCGCCAAAGATTTCGAGCAAGTGATCTTCCATTCCGAGCGTAAACGAGTTGTAGATCAAATCTACGATCTGATTACTGCCTTCGTAGCCCAGAAATGGCTTGTAGCCGACGGGGAAGTTTTGAATATGAATCGGAGCCGCAATTACACCGCAAGGAATATCTAATCGTTTCCCGACGTGACGTTCCATCTGGGTTCCAAAGATTGCAGCGGGTTCAAGACGCGCGATCGCATCTGCAATCTGTCCGTGATCTTCACTGATCAAAATATCATCACAGTACTCGCCAACTTGGTTCTTAAACCATTCCGCATCGTATTTGCAGTATGTTCCCGCCAGCAACACATGAATTCCCATTTCACGCGCAAGAATTTTAGTAATCGCTGCGGCGTGTGTGCTGTCTCCGAAGACAACTGCTTTTTTTCCTGTAAGATTTTGGCAATCAATCGATCGAGAAAACCAGGCTGCCTGCGAGACATGGCGCGTTTGCTGATCGATGAATGATTCGTAATCAACTGCTGCACCTTGCTCATTGATTACTTGCTGAATTTTGCGAATACAACGCGCAGTTTCAACAATCCCCATCGGTGTAATGTCTACGTAAGGCGTTCCGAATTCTTGTTTGAGATATTCAGCCGTCAGCAAGCCTGTCTCATGATAAGGAACTAAGTTAAACCAAGCGCGGGGTAGGGTTTTGAGTTGATGAACCGTTGCGCCTTGAGGCACGATCGCATTCACTTCAATGCCTAGATCAGCCATCAATTTCTTCAGTTCAGTCGCATCGTGATTGTGATGAAAACCGAGCGTTGTCATTCCAAAGATGTTCACCGAAGGCTTTTCAGTTTTTTCCGTCACCAAATCGCCTTTCTTACGCGCTTTCGCAATGTAAAACTGCACAATCTGTTGCAATGTGCGATCGGCAGCTTGCAGTTCATTCACTCGATAGTGATTCACATCCGCTAACATCACATCGCCTTTCGCTTCAAGCTGCGCCCGCTCGACAAAGTTCTGCAAATCTTCCTGCAAAATACTCGACGTGCAAGTGGGAGTTAGAACGATCAGATCCGGATGTTCTTCTGCATCTTTGCGCGTGATGTTATCGATGACTTTTTCTTGAGATCCGCGTGCGAGAACATTACGATCGACCACGCTCGTTGTCACTGGAGTGTAATCGCGTTCGCGTTCTAACATGGAGCGCATCACGTTGAAATAGTCATCTCCGATCGGCGCGTGCATGATCGCGTGGACATTTTTAAAAGAAGTGGCGATGCGGAGTGTGCCAATGTGCGCGGGACCTGCATACATCCAGTAAGCTAATTTCATATCGAGTGTCTCTACTTATCGGGCAGTGAAGGGTTTGATTGCACAGACTGCTTTAGCATTGTCGCAAAGTTCATCCCCGCGTTGGCGCTTGCTTCGTGATGTGTTACGCGATCGCAGTTTCATGAAAAAAGCCGCAAACCTATATCAGAAGCGACTTAGAGTGAAATTACATCAAAGATATTCTTAACACTGTGTAGAGTATCGAAACATTTCTCCATGCCATAATTCCGCCGAAAAAGTTGATCGTATCTTTCAGCGCCTTGATGAATCGATCGATGAAGAGACTCTGTTTACCATTTCACGATCGCGCATCGGTTTAGAGAATGCACGATCGCGTTTGAAATTTAGCGTTTGAGCGTATGAATGAGCAGAAGGGCGATCAACGTTTTTTCTTCGACGTTAGACTCTGCTGACTCATTGATGTAGCCTAAACAGCCGTGAACGAACTTCAATCACTCCCGCTTGAGCGATCGATCTTCGTGAATCAGGTTCAAACACTTAACGACGAGTGTTTGAGACTCGTCGTTAAGTGTTTGAACCTCACGCTTGAGTATTGGATTGTGAAACGCAGAGTGGGAGACGATCGCGCCTGGAATTTAGCGTCGCTTGAGGGTGTGGATGAGCAGAGCGATCTATTTGAGCAAGAGGGCGATCGCGAGAATTAGCTGAGTGGTGGAATCGCCTTGCGGGGGTTGCGGTTGAGGAGAAATAGCGAGAACTTGAATTTGAGTTGAAGACATTGGATTTCTCCTATCGTTTGGATGTCCCTAATGTCTTTCAAACCGTTTATTAGTTGGGCTTGTGTGATGTGTGACTTGTGTGTTTGCGATGAGTGAGTTTCGCTTGCAACGGTTAGAATAGTCACAAAGTTTTTCTTTGGACATATGGTTGAGAAGTCGCTTCAAGCTACTCCGGAGGGCAAAAAGGCAGCAAGGGACGCGCTGACTGGTCTTGGCATTACGCAACAGCAGCTTTCTACAAGAACAAAGCTTTCTCTTTCAACAATCAGCAAATTCTTTAATTGCAAACCTGTTGATCGAATCTTGTTTGTACAAGTTTGTGAAACTTTAAAGCTCGATTGGAGATCGATTAGTAGCTTGTATGACTCTGAAGAAATTGCCGAAACTTTAGAGCAAGAGAACCAACAGACTGCGAAAATTGATGCGATCGTGCAAAGCATTCGCGGAAGTGTGCGATCGTTCATCCAAGAGCAATGCGGCACGATGCGCGTTTTGGATATGACGCAGCCGATCGAGCTAACGGGCGATCGCGGAATTTACACTAACATTAACGTACTAGAAAAATCTCATCGCTTTGGATCGAGTGACGAAGAAGGAGTGCCTCTACCTGGACTCGTTGCAGTCAGCAAGTATAAAAAGCTTATAGTTTTGGGAAGACCAGGAACTGGGAAAACAACGTTTCTGAAGTTTCTCGCAGTCTCCTGCATGAAAGGAGATTTTTTCGCAGATCAAGTGCCCATGTTCGCTGTTCTGAAAGATTTTGCTGAAGACGAGAAACAACCAAATTTAATAGAATTTATTCAGCCATTCCTATCCTCTAACAAAATCAAAGATTTGCTTCAGCAAGGTCGAGGCTTAATTTTACTAGATGGCTTAGATGAGGTGCGAGAGGAATATAGTAGGCGAGTAATCAAAGAGATTCAGAATCTTTTAAATGTACATTGCGATAATCAATTTGTGATTACCTGTCGGATTGCTACAAAGAACTATGCCTCTGAAAGATTTCAAAGCTTTACCGAAGTCGAAGTTGCAAATTTTGATAAAAGACAAATTGAAACGTTTGCACATAAATGGTTTAAATCTAAATCTCAGAGTGAAGCAACTATTGCTACTGAGGAGTTTCTTAGCAAATTAGCAGGCAGTAGTCGCATCGCACAATTAGCTACAACTCCTTTGTTATTGACTCTTCTTTGCTTAGTGTTCTTCAAGAAAAGGGAGCTGCCTGAGAAGACTTCCGAGCTTTACGAACAGGCAAAAGAATTATTACTCAATGAATGGGATGAACGTAGAGAAATTAAGCGAGATGTAGAATACAGAAGATTATCAGTTAAGAAGCAGAAGAACCTATTAAGCCAAATTGCCCTAAGTACTTTTGAGGGGCAAAATTACTCTTTTAAGTTGAACATCCTAACTGAAATTGAAATTATTACAAGCTTTTTTCGTGAACTTTACAAAAGCGATTCAGATTTTGATGAGGATGAGCTAGACGTTAAAGAAGTCATGAGACTGTTTGAAGAGAAATGTGGATTGCTCATTAAACAAGAAAAGGATATTTTCTCATTCTCTCACCTTGCATTTCACGAGTTCTTTACAGCACGTCAAATTAAAGAAACGAGAAATCATGATTTGATGGAACAAGTTGCAAGTTATATCGTTGAGGAGCGCTGCCATGAGGTGTTTCGCTTGACGGTAGAGATGCTACCGGAGGCTGGGGCTCTATTACGGCAAGCAAAGCAGCGAATTGATTCTCTGATAGCAGAAGATGAGAATTTGCAGCAGTTTTTGACGTGGGTGATGCAAAAGTCGGACTCAGTTAGTGTTCCGTATAAAGATGGTGTGATTCGAGCTTTCTATTTCGCCCTAGCCTTTCTTCATAACGATTTCAACCTCACCTTCGCTCTCGACTGCTCTTTCAACCTCTTTACTTCCGACGACCTTGCCCTTGACAACACTCTCATCTGGGCTAGCGTTGGCACTAGTACCCTCGACCACAACCTTGATATCGTTATCGACTCTTGCCTGGGCGTAGCCATCGAGAAAGCTAATGGCGAGTTACGTCACGAACTGCAAGAGCTTAGAAATCAACTTTTTGCTTGGAGGAATCGAGAAACCCTTAAACAATTGTGGAAAGAAAACGGTGAAGCTTGGATTGAGCAACTAAGAGCGGCGATAATCAAGCATCGCAACATTCGTCACGATTGGCAGTTCAGCGACGAGCAAAAAGAAAAATTGCAGCAGTATCACGATGCGAATAAGTTGCTAGTGCATTGTCTGAATAGCGATTGTTATGTGAGTCTTGATGTGCGGCAAGAAATTGAGGAGACGTTATTATTGCCAATATCAGAGATTGGAAGCGGAAGAGAAAATAATGTCAAAACAACTGAGTGAACTCATCCAAGCAGCAGAACAGCTAACCCCCGAAGAACAACTGCGCCTCATTGCTCACCTAGCCCAGAACATGAGTACAGGCTCTCCCAGTTCTCAAGAACACAACCAGCCCGCCAGTCAAACAACCAAAACAGGTAAATCAATTTGGCAAATCGCAGAAGATTTCACCAAAGATTTATCGCAAGAAGAACTGAGCAAACTGCCAACCGATGGTGCAGAGCAGCACGACCACTACATTTACGGAACCCCTAAAAGAACTTCATGAGGCAAGTCTTTGCAGACACATTCTACTGGATTGCCTTTGTCGATCCTGGAGACACTTGGCATGAAAGAGTGCGGCAAATTTTTAGAGCGCTTCAGCCCTGTAAGCTCATCACAACTGATGAAGTTTTAGTCGAATTACTTGCGTTCTACTCAAAATCCGGTACTCAACTGCGACAAAGAGCGAGTAATTTAACCAGAGATATTCTAGAAGGTTCGGATATTGAGGTAATAGAGCAATCTCATCGGTCATTTCTAGAAGGTTTAGCGCTTTATGAAAATAGGCTCGATAAAGGATACAGCCTTACTGATTGCATTTCCATGAGCACGATGCGCCAACTTGGAATTACTGAAGTTTTAACTCACGACAAACACTTTACCCAGGAAGGCTTTGCCGTTCTGTTTCCCGATTAATGCTGTCGATCTCACGATACAACGAGAAACATGAAAAAGCGCGATCTCTCCGGTTCAAGAACGATCGCGCTTCTGATGCAAAAGATCAACTTAGCCCATCATCCCGCCAAAAAAGTCGATCGTATCTTTCAACGCCTCAATAAATCGATCGATCTCCTCACGAGTATTGTAAAAATACAAACTAGCGCGAGCAGTCCCCGGAGCATTCAACAATCGATGTAATGGCTGGGTACAATGATGCCCCGATCGAATTGCAATCCCTTCGTGATCCAATAAAGTCGAAAGATCGTGCGGATGCAATTCTCCCGCCGTAAACGATGCTAAAGCGGCTCGTCCTCTACCTTGTGCATCGGGCTTTGTGCCATAGATTCGGAGATTCGGAACTTCTGCCAATCGCTCGAATAGATAAGCGGTCAACTCTTCTTCGTAAGCATGAACCTTGTCCATGCCAATGTTGGTGAGATAGTCAACGGCTGCACCGAGCGCGATCGCTTCTGCGATCGCAGGTGTCCCCGCTTCAAACTTATGCGGCAAATCAGCGTAAGTTGAATGATCCAAATACACATCCGCAATCATTTCACCGCCGCCGAAAAATGGAGGCATCGATCGCAGAACATCCAGCTTGCCATACAGGAACCCAATCCCAGTCGGCGCACACATCTTATGTCCAGATGCGACGAGCCAATCACAACCGATCGCTTGTACATCCACAACCATGTGGGGCACACTCTGACACGCATCAATCAGAACTTTCGCCCCAACTTTATGAGCTTCTACACAGATCTCGTGAACTGGATTAATGCAGCCAAGCGTATTGGAAACGTGAACGATCGACACAAGCTTCGTTTTCTCAGACAGCAGTGACTTGTAATGCTCAAAGTCAAAGCCTTCGGTTTCATCTAATTGAACGTGCTTGATCACCGCTCCCGTTCTCGCTGCAATCAGCTGCCACGGAACCAGATTGCTATGATGCTCCATCACAGACAGGATAATCTCATCCCCTGCTTGCAAGTTATTCAAGCCCCACGCATACGCCACAATATTGATCGCTTCACTCGCATTTCGGGTGTAGACGATCTCTTGTCGAGAGGCTGCATTGATAAACGCTGCAACTTTATCTCGCGCGGCTTCATACGCATCGGTTGCTCTTGCACTTAGAGTATGTGCGCCCCGGTGAACATTGGCATTATTATGCTCGTAATAGTTCCGCAGCGCATCAAGAACTGCGATCGGCTTTTGGGAAGTTGCAGCATTATCAAGATAGACCAAGGGCTTATCGTGAATGCGTTCGTTTAAAATCGGGAAGTCCGATCGCACTTGAGCAGCGAGGGTTTTTTCTTGCAGGAAAGTCATGGCTTAGGTGTGTTGGGAACGAATGAAACGGGCAAGTCGATCGCGTAAGGTTTCAACCGGAATCTGATCAATCACTTCGATCGCGAAAGCATAGGTTAAAAGCTTACGAGCCGAGTCTTGATCAATCCCTCGACTTTGAAGATAAAACACTTCATCGTCTTCAAGCTGGCTCACTGTCGCACCGTGAGCGCATTTCACGTTATCTGCAATAATCTCTAACTGCGGCTTGGTATCAATCCTTGCTTTCGGGGATAGTAATAGATTGCGACTAAGCTGTCTCGCGTCGGTTTGTTGTGCTAATCGAGGAACAAAGACTTTACCGTTAAACACTGCATGAGCGCGATCGCTAACGATCGTTTTATTCACTTGATTGCCCACACCATAAGGCTTACTCAGCGATAACAAG
The DNA here is from genome assembly GCA_019359175.1 of Phormidium tanganyikae FI6-MK23. Lineage (GTDB taxonomy): Bacteria > Cyanobacteriota > Cyanobacteriia > Leptolyngbyales > Leptolyngbyaceae > Leptolyngbya > Leptolyngbya tanganyikae. The sequence goes on along the minus strand of JAHHHU010000043.1, from coordinate 8,682 downwards.
CTATGAGTATCACCAACGCGATCTCCATCAATCACAGTCAAACCATTTAGAGTCGTCTCGGTCTGCTCACCTGTCTGATAAATCTCTAGATTGTGTCGAGAAACCTTTCCGCCGAGATGCACAGCAGTGCAGGAGTAACGAGAATCTCTAGCTTGCGAAACGGCAGTCTTACCAATGTGGAAAGCAGTATCGCTATCCCTCTGAACTCTAGTATGACGAACTTCTGCGTTTTCCGCGATCGAGATTTCCGTAACGGCATTGGTGAAGTATGCACCCTCAGTTAAGCTGACAAAATCCTCGATTAGCGTCACGCGACTTCCCGTTTCAGCAATCACACACACACGCGGCTGAATGATTGCTTCCGATTGAGTCGAGACAAACAAGAGATGAATCGGAATTTCGACATCTTGGTTTCTGGGCACAAAGACGATCGCGCTATCTGTCAAACTTGCCGTATTTAGTGCAGTGAAAACTTCTTCGTCTCCAGGAAGTTTTGCAATATAATCTTTCACCGATGGAATAAGTTCTAGAACGGTTTCGAGATTGCTCACGATAACGCCATCGGGGAGATCATCGATCGCAGAAAGATCAGCCGCAAAAATACCATCAATAAAGACTAATCGAGAATTGGTCGATTCGGGCAGCAAAAATGATTCAATCTGCGGAAAACCTAAGCTAGAAGGTTGGGCAGTTTTAATCGGGATTGACAACAATCCAGAAAGATCAGTAAAGCGCCATTCTTCGTCGCGGGTTGAGGGAATTGCTCGATCGTGAACTTGAGCAGAAGCGCGATCGCGAATTTCTTGGAACGGGGAATTCGTCGATCGTAAGTTGAGTAATTGCGTGAAGTAAGTTGCTCGATCTATTTTCGCGATCGAGCCTAAATTTCCCACTTCAGAAACGGTTGAAACGTCAATCATGATGCACCTACCGTCTCACCTTCCACCACCCAGTCATAGCCTTTCGCTTCAAGCTCTAGCGCTAATTCCTTGCCGCCACTTAGCAGAATCCGACCGCTTGCCATCACGTGAACAAAGTCCGGCGTAATATAATCCAGCAAGCGTTGATAGTGCGTAATTACTAGCGTTGCATTTTCTGCCGTCGTGATTGCATTCACACCGTTCGCAACGACCTTTAACGCATCGATATCCAAGCCAGAATCGATCTCATCTAAAATTCCTAACTTTGGCTCTAACAAAGCCATTTGCAGAATTTCATTCCGCTTTTTCTCTCCACCCGAAAAGCCTTCGTTTACGCTCCGGGTCAGAAATCCCGCATCCATTTTCAATAGTTCTAATTTTGAATGCACCACATCATCAAAATCGAAGGCATCCAGTTCTTCTAAGCCTTCCTGTTTGCGCTTTGCGTTGTACGCCACCCGCAAGAAATCTACATTCGTTACACCCGGAATTTCTAGCGGATACTGAAATGCTAAAAACACACCTGAAGTTGCGCGTTCATGCGGTTCGAGTTCGAGCAAGTCTTGTCCATGAAACAAAACCTTGCCGCCTGTCACCGTATAAGCCGGGTGTCCTGCCAAAATCTTAGAAAACGTACTTTTTCCCGATCCATTCGGGCCCATAATCGCGTGAATCTCACCTGCTTTAATTTCGAGATTCATCCCCTTCAAAATCGGGGTGCCATCAATCTCAGCAGTTAGATCTTTAACTGACAGAATCACATCACCATTTTCAACAATCATTCGCTCCCTCCTAACTGCCGCATCTTATCTCAGTAACATTGTGGCGCGATCGAAACTCTCGAATTCACAATCAACACTCAAGGATTGGAGAGATCGGCATATCCAATCCTGTGAGTACTGCCACCTCGATCGCAATTCACTTAACCCACGCTTCCTTCAAGCTTGAGGCTCAACAGCTTATCTGCCTCAACCGCAAACTCCATTGGCAACTGGTTAAACACATCCTGACAGAAGCCGCTGATCATCATTGAGATCGCATTTTCTGGAGAAATACCGCGTTGAGCAAAATAGAACAATTGGTCTTCCCCGATCTTAGAAGTGGAAGCTTCATGCTCAACCTTGCCTTGGTTGTTCTGCACTTGGATGTAGGGGAAAGTATTCGCTTGAGCGCGATCGCCAATCAGCATCGAATCACACTGCGAATAGTTCCGCGCTCCCGTCGCTTTCGGGGACATCTTCACCAAGCCGCGATAGCTATTCTTCGACTGTCCCGCCGAAATCCCTTTCGAGATGATCGTGCTGCGGGTATTCTTGCCGATGTGAACCATCTTGGTTCCGGTGTCCGCTTGCTGATGATTGTTCGTCAGCGCCACCGAGTAGAACTCACCGACGGAATTATCACCCACCAGAACACAACTTGGATACTTCCAAGTAATCGCAGATCCGGTCTCTACCTGCGTCCAAGAAATCTTAGAATTCACACCTTGGCACAGTCCGCGCTTGGTGACGAAATTATAGATTCCGCCTTTGCCATTCGCGTCTCCTGCGTACCAATTCTGAACGGTCGAATACTTGATGTCCGCATTGTCCAGCGCTACCAACTCGACTACGGCAGCATGAAGCTGATTCGAGTCGTACATCGGTGCGGTACAGCCTTCGAGATAACTCACCTGTGCGCCTTCTTCCGCCACGATCAATGTCCGCTCGAACTGTCCCGAATCTCCGTTATTAATGCGGAAATAGGTCGAAAGCTCCATGGGGCACTTCACGCCTTTGGGAATGAACACGAAAGAACCATCACTAAAGACGGCAGAATTCAAAGCAGCGAAGTAATTATCGCCAACGGGGACAACGCTACCCATATACTTCTTCACAAGCTCTGGATGCTCGCGCACCGCTTCCGAAATCGAGCAGAAGATCACGCCATCCTTCGCCAATTTGTCTTTGAACGTGGTCGCGATCGAGACGCTATCAAAAATCGCATCAACTGCCACATTGCTCAAGCGCTTTTGCTCAGAGAGCGAGATACCGAGCTTCTCAAACGTCGCCAGCATTTCGGGATCAACTTCGTCCAGACTTTGCTTTTTCTCGCTGACTTTGGGAGCCGAATAGTAAATGATGTTTTGATAATCGATCGCGGGATATCCCACCGCTGCCCAGTCCGGCTCAGTCATCTTCAACCACTGCCGATAGGCACGCAACCGGAAATCGAGCATCCATTCCGGCTCTTCTTTCTTGGCAGAAATCAAACGAATGACATCCTCGCTGAGTCCACGGGGAATAGTGTCGGATTCGATATTAGTAACGAATCCATACTTATAAGGTTGGTTAACGAGCGTTTGAACGGTTGCACTCATGGTTGAATCAGTGTTCTCAGAATTTAGGGGATCGAAAATAGAATGCTTAAGCGCGATCGGTGTGTTTGCGAATCTCGTCGAAGCCGATATCTTGTCTCTCGCCTGCGAAATCATTTTCTGCCGTGAGGAACAGCATACAGTGACACTCTTTGCGCTCTCGCATCGGGACACAAGGGCAGTTCCAATAAGCAGCCGCGACTTCGGCTGCCTTGTCTTCGTAGTGGCGACAGGGACAAAGGGGTGAGCCTAAATCCTCTTTATGCTTCGCTAATCCTTCGATCACAACTGCGGTCACGCCCGGATCGACACAAAAATAAGTGCCAGTGCGCTTCGCATATTGCTCAGAGAAATGGCGCATCGCTTCAAGATTCTTGTCCGATGCAAATTTGTTTTCGGTGTCAGTATTCATGAGTCAGATCAGCAGTACATGTAGAGGATCTTATTACTAAAACAACACGGATGTTGCGATAGAAGCGAGAAAAGCTGAAACTGTCCGAAGCAGTTTATAATTAAAACAACTTCTTTGTTGCTTAACTCTATTGTAGAATACTTTAGCAACTTGAGTGTTGTCAAAGTGAATTTCTGCCTTTTGGCAAGACGAAAGCGATCGAGAAATTCAAGTAGACTGAACGTTAAGAATCGTTGACGTGAGACCCCATAATGACCACGACTCAGCAACCCTCAACGAAACAAGATATTTTGCATCACCTTCTGAAGCAGGGTGAATCAACCGCACAAGAGTTGGCGGAACGGTTGCAGGTGAGTCCGCAGGCGATTCGGCGACATTTAAAGGATTTAGAAACCGAGGGATTAATTCTGCACAAAGCGATTCAAGTCGGAATGGGTCGCCCGAATTATCTGTATGAACTGAGCCGCGAAGGACGATCGCAGTTTCCCGATCGCTACGATGAGTTCGCGGTGTCGCTGCTTGGAACGCTTGCGGAAACGGTCAGCAAAGATCAAATGAAGTCGATCCTACAGAAACAGTGGCAGCGAAAAGCGATCGAATATCGAGAGCGCATCGGAACGGGTTCGGTTTCGGAACGAGTGGCGAATTTAGTCAAGCTGCGCGTTTCAGAAGGCTACATGGCGGAATGGCAACCCGTTGAGCCGGATCAGTTTGTGCTGACGGAATATCATTGTGCGATCGCGCAAATCGCCGAGTCGTTTCCGAGTGTGTGCGGGCATGAGTTGGAAATGTTCGCGATCGCGCTCCCCGATTGCGACGTGGAACGGACTCACTGGCAGGTGAACGGCGAACATCGCTGCGGATATTTGATTCACACGAAATAGATAAAGCCGTGTACCAGTGCAATAAAGCTTGTTCACCAGTTGTAGAAGCGGCACATTTTCTCTGAAATCACACTGTTCTCCGTGGAATCTATGAACAGCCTTCACACTCGTCACCTGAATGAAACGATCGCTTCTCTTTCTAATCTCAGCGATTTCTTTGCTCCCCCCAACGCTACCGATTGTTCCCGTTCAAGCCCAATCTACTCAAAGCTGCTCACAGCCATTCGCATACGACATCGGGCAACCCGTTTTTTATCCGACTCAGCCTTTATCGACGATCGTTGCTTCAAATCTAGTTTTACGTCAAATTGCAGAACTCAATGAGATTGCTCAGTCTACTGCTCCACTTGATTCGATTGGGCAAACTCGGCTCGATCGCTGGCTAATCGGTAAACCGGACAACATCGCCGCAGATCCCGGTGTGCGGCCACAAGTCGCCCTGCTCCTAGAAGACCTATCGCAAAAAAGCGAAAAAGCTCAACTGCTGAATCGTTTGGATCGGCTTGCTGTTCGGCTTGAACGACTTCCCGATACATCAGGAAAAGTAAAATACATCACGGCATTAGTTCGCTTCTATCCAAAACTTGATGCTCCAGATCGCGCGACTTCTGTTCTAAACCGTGTGATTCAGTCGAGTCTCAAGCAACCTAACGCCCAGCTTCGTGCAGCGAATCTCGGTGAACTGTTAGCCACTGCTTCAGATCTGAAACAATCTCCTAAAATTGCTGCTTCGTTGAGCGCGATCGAGTCTGTGGTTGTTCCTGCAATGCGATCAACTCAGAAGAATCCAACCGTGCAAGTGACGGCTCCACTCAGCCTAGTGCAAGCCTATGTAGAAACTCAACAGCCCGCGAAGGCATTAAAGCTGATTGATCAAGTCGCCAAGTTTTCTCCACCGAGCGAGCAAAATCCTGATATGGCTCGACTCTATCTCCGGCTCGATCGCGAAGATAAAGCAATGCCTTATCTAACGCAACTTGTGAAAAAGCCAATCGTCACCGATGATATCCAATACTTTGCCTTAGTTACGACCTATGACAAGCCAACAGAGCTATCTCGGAAGTTATTTGCTAACGCTTGGGATCAGGTCGTTAATCTCTATCCTCAGTACAGATTAGATGCGGGTGAGTCGCTCAAGGCTTACTTTCAAGCAGGGGGAAGTCCGGATCGGATTGAGCAAGTGCTGAAATCGAGTTCGCCGCAGCTAAAAGCGACCTATCTGCTGATGGTTGCCGGAGAATATCGTCAACGCAATCAACCGCAGAAGTCGATGAACGCGATCGAACAATTTGTGCAAGTGACTCAACAACTTCAGTCGATTGATCCTGACCCCACTGGGGTTCAACAAGCGGTTAAATATGACTATCTGCTAGAAGCAACCACTGCATTTCGACGACTTGCGAGTTCAAAAACAATTGGGGTGAATCCGCTCACGATTCCGCTTGCCGAGAAGTTAAAGGCTGTGGATAGTCTTGAAGCGTTAATGAATGGATATCCTAACAGCGATCCAGAATTTAGGCTCAAACTCCTGCAACAGTTTACGCTCGCCTATGCGCGACAAGATAGCAACAAAGCGATCGCATATGCTCAACAACTTCCTCGTCAAGATGCGGATTTGCTTCATTCTCCAAGGGCTGAGGCTTTAGTTCAGATTGCCGTGATTCAGCACCAGTCTGGACAAACTGTCCCCGCACAATCAACGTTTGCAATGGCAGTGAAAGTCGCAGAAAGCATCACCAATCCGGCACTGCGGGCTTTTACATACGGTGCGATTTCGAGCGGATATCTCAAGATCGGACAAGCACAAGCGGCTGAAACAGCACGCCGAACCGCCGTAAGATGGGCAAAAGCGGTTCCGAACGATCCAGCCAGGGGCACAACGTTTATTAATTCGGTCTCGTCGCTTGCTCAACGGTTTGTTGATGAAAATCAGGTCGAAGCGGCTTGGCAAACTCTTCAAGAGATTCCCAAAACTTCCTATGGGTTCGCCGACTTCAGTGATTTAGTGAGAGCCGCTCTGCGCGTGGGACAGTTAGACATTGCACGAAAGGCAACTGATGTTATTTACAAGTATCAACCTCTAGAGAGTTCTCTGCAAGCTGCTATTCCAATGGCGCGGGCTTACCTCAGTCGAAATCAGGGTGCAGATGCGATCGCGATACTTGATCCAGTTGCATCAAAGCTCAAGGCTCAATCCCAACCTCCAGTGTTTGAGATCAGTCAGGTCATTCAGCTTTATGTTCAAGCAGGTCGCATTGATGCAGCGCGGCAACTGTTGGCAAAGTATCCAGACGCATCTAGTAAGCAGGCACTTCAGCAGTATGTGAACTGTTCTGCTCAACGGGGAACGGGAGCAAAGCTTTAAATTTAGGGCGAACTTGCCAAATCAAACTATTCTTCGCTAAAACTCATTATGTCCATAGCAAACAGACTACTTTACAGTTTACGATTTCTAGTTATTCCGGTTTGGAGCATCTTTTTGCTTCTGTTCTGGTTTTTGATCCGCTTACGCCTCCTAGCTTGGTTAGCCGTTCTCCTTGAAGGAATTGCTAGAGTAACAATGCCACTGCTCACAAGCCATACCGGAATCGTAGTTCTTATCTGTGTGGGAATTGGAGCTACTAGTCTTCTTCTCTGGCGATGGTTTTCAGTAAAGCAAGCGGTAAGTCTCGTAATCCTCGTCCCAATGCTATTGGCGGTTGGAGGTGTGTTTATAGGTCGTATCGATATGTACGGAACAGAATCCTATGTGCTTGATCCGGTTCAGCGTGGAGATGTGCAGGTTGCGCGTGAACAACTTCTGATTAAAATGGCTCAATATGGGTTACTTGGTGAAGTGCGATCGCTGGCTCAAGTTGGAACGAATGTGAATGCTCGCGATCCAAAAGGGCATTCTGCCCTCTACTGGGCTAGAGAACCAGAGATGGTCAAGCCACTGCTGCAAGTAAGCGCAAAGCCAGATGCAGGGGCATTGCTAGAAGCTGCTTTCTGGGGAAGAACCGATACGATGAAGTTGTTGTTTGAAGCAACTCCTGATGATGGTAAAGCACTGGTTGCAGAAGTGGGCGGTCAAGCTTTACAAGATGCCACTCATGTTCGTGCAAGTGGAGAACAGGATCGAGATCAAATCGTCCAAATGCTATTGGCGCGAGGAGCAAAACCAATTCGTACCACCAAATAGCGATCGTCGTTGAGAAGGGACATTGTTTGAAATCTAGATCTCGTGGTGCCAAATTGCTTCAGGCTGTAGAAGCGTGAGCTGATTCGGTAGTCGTTGCACTAAGCCTTGCTGCTCAAACTGCTTCAGGATACGAGTGATTGTGACGCGAGTTGTTCCCAATAATTCCGCTAAGTCCTGATGTGTGAGTCGCAGTTCGATCAAACGTTCCTGCTTTACTTCACGCCCAAACTTTTTGATAACCAAGTCAGCAGCTTTAGCAGCATCTCTTCAACGCGGCGATAGCTACGAATCAACATAAATTCTTCAGCTTGCTGCACTCGCGTGAGGAGATAAGCGATCAGGAAACCAATCATCTAGAGATACGGGTGTTGCCTCGATTTCAGGCAGGCGCTCAATTTGATACGGGTCGATCTTGGATAGATACTGTCCCACGATGTCACCCGCGCCATACAATCCCAGCATAACAGTTGAACCATCTTCAAGCCAAGTGACCATTCGCACTACGCCGGACTCAATTTGCCAGAGCGAAACTTGGCTAAGGGGAATCTGAATAGTGCTAAAGATTTTCGGGGCTTGCAGTTTCAGGAGTGAGCTATTTTTTCAAAGTTAGGAGCAGTGCTAACTTTGAAAAGAGTCAGTGTACGGCTATATCAGGGCTTGAGCTTCAGAATCTAGCGAATTAGTTTGACGGCTCAAATCAGCGACAGTATAAACCCTAGACAACCTCACAGAATCTCTCAATCGTCCGCTGTATTTGAATTGTTAGGTAGAACTTCAGAGATTAGAAAATAGCTTTACAAATAATAAACTTTATCGGAAATAGCAGGCAGTAGGAATTCAAACTGGTTTCCAAGTACTCATCAAACTAAGCGAATTTCAACTGGCGGTGGTCAAGGCGAAAATTGTGCAATCCACACGCCGTCTCCATC
>JAHHHU010000042.1 GCA_019359175.1 Phormidium tanganyikae FI6-MK23 | reverse complement strand
CGTCGATTAAAGCTGTCAGGCGCACAGTGGAGGCGAGAGAATGTTAATCAGATGCTGAAGTTGCGCTGTGCTTACCTGAATGGAACTTTGGCGGCTTAACCGTTTTGCACATTTGGGATGCTCCCTTCAAAACAACCGCTGCACAACGAGCAGGACTGGCAACTCGGTCTTGGACTTGGCACGATATTGTTAGCTATCCCACATTAGTTTGACGCACTACCTGATATGCTGACTTGAGAATATCTAAAGGGGAGCAATAGCCACCCAACACTACTCTGGAGTGGGTAGAGGAGAGATTCTGGTTGTAATGCAAAGTTTATCTATCACAGCTCGACTGAATCGTTAGACCGTCGTCGAGGAGGTCATCCAGTGGACATTGAGTTTGGTAATGCAGGCGCGATTAACACAAACAGCACAGGTTGGTTCATAGGATTCAGTGACTGGACCAAGGCTGATGTGGCTAGTGTCACTGACCTACGGTTTATGGCAAAAAATGCTTTAGCCCATACCATCCCCATGAAGTGGATAGTTCATTCGGTTAACGATTCTCGCAGTGTAGCGAAACCACTGAGCGAGGGTCGCACCCTCTCAATTTTGGTGAGTGAAACGGGTCGGTTTAGACTTGAGTTCTCTGCTAACAGCACCTTTCCTGTAGGGCAAGTAGTCCAACACGAGCTTCAAGCCCATGGCGACTTCGTAATCTGGGGCGAAAATATTTACTATGGGTAGTTTGTAGATGAGCCCAGTACAATCCTCACCCTCCGTTGGATTCCAGCGCAACTCAGCAATCCGTAGCAGGGGTAATTGAAGCAAGGATGATGTTGGCGAATATATTACCAACGTTCTTACAAGAACTACAAGCATCTGTTTATCCCATTTCTGTTCCTTATTCTCGCTGATTTTCCGACAAGTCTATTAACTGCGATGTGAGACAGAACACCTTCAACTCAGGGCGATTGCAAGGTTTTTCACTTCATAGATTCTCATTTTTGATCTCCATAAACTGGCATCACCCACCAAGATAACTTCGTTAGGCGTGATATCAACTCGGGTGAGATGAATCTCTAAACTCATATCAATTTGACTATGAGGAATTTGTCCCCGGTATTTCCAGGTGGCTACATGGTTTGTTAAGGCTTTGAAGGTCGGTGATTTTAAATCTTTCCCAAGACCCATCTCCAATGCGTAGACCTGCATTGCTTGGAGCATTGCTTCAATTCCTAAAGAACCCGGCATGACTGGATCATCTTTGAAATGGCATTTGAAAAACCAATCGCTGGGCTGGACTTGCTTATGTGCAAAGATATAACCCTTACCATATAACCCCCCATTTGGAATGATTGTCACCTGATGTAGTAGATCGAGCTGGTGATTCGCCAGACAATAGTGGGGGCGATCGCTAGGGGCGCGGTAGAATTTAGCACGATTTTCCAACGCTTCGAGAGATCTCACAATGACAGGCAATTGATGGGAATTGGCTTCATACCAAGGTTGTATTGTTTGAGCACGATCAAGTCCTACCTGGTTTGCTAGGGCTTCAGGACTGAAGTGCCCAAATGCTGCAGTACCGGTGTAGAACAACTCATCTTCACACTGCATTTGGAATTCAAAGTTCTGGATGATCATGCCTTGAATCGTGCTAGAAGAGAGAAGTTGCGATCGATTCATGATCGTTTTTCCTCTGACATCGATGTCCTTGAGTAGTTGTCCTTTACCGTCTAGATTCCGAAAATAAAGACTTTGGTCTGGGAATAGCAAGGTTGTGCCCAGATAAGCTGAGAGAAATCCACAGGGTTGCAATGCCATTTCCATCAAGATTGAATAGGGCAGCACCGGAGCTGCATTTTGACGGTAATACCAGGGATTGAGCGGCACATCATACTCCGTCACGATCGCTGAGCCTTTCGTGATCTGATGACGTTGCCCTTCCACAGTAAGGATGCGATGGACGACATTGAGATGCGTATTCGGCATTCGAGAGGCTTTAACGGTTCCTTGATCGTAGATGGCGTATTCGGAGCCAAAACAGTTTGCTAGCTTCCCAGTACAAAATTCTGCAATCTGGTCTTCATTGAGCAATGCTGGTTTGCGAGATTCTTGAGATGGACGAGGTGCTAGGTGCAGAAATTGCTCTGGCGCGATCGCTTGGGCAGGGTTTTTCTCAGATAGTTGGAGTCCCAAATCTTTGAAGTGAACGATGACTTTGCCCTTGAGAATGATTTCGACATCGCAGCGAACAAACGGTCTAGGAGCAAAGCCGATCTCGCTCACTTCCATTCGGTAGGTGAGCACGCCTGTTGTGGGCGTGACTTGTCCACGACAGCGAACAATCTGCCCCACTCCCGGTAGGGGTTGAAAGCGAGCATCGACCGTACAGAGTTGCAAGCCTAGATACAACAGGTAGAACTGCAAGAGTTGCCCGCAGCCCTCTGCCATCAAAGAACCCGCCATCACCTGATCGTCTTTGAAATGACAGGGGAAATACCAATCTTCAGGATTTAAGTCTTTTTCTCCAACCACGAGTCCCAGCCCCCAGGCACCGCCCACTGGATCAACTGAGGCAATGCGATCGAGCATGAGAAAATGCGATCCAGGCAGTCGTAGCGAGGGGTTTCGGTGATCCTGCCAATAGTGTTTGCCAAAGCAAGTGGTAATGTTTCCGTTCGAGAGACTGAGCAAATCGGTGCGATCGAACGTCGTCTTTTGGCAAATCAACAAGGGATCGAAATACTGTTTTTGAATATGTTGGCGCTGCTGTAATTCTTTCTCTGAGTAAAGGACACCTTTTCCCTGCTGCAACTGTTCATCTGAGAAGAAGCCCGCACAGCCTCTCTCCATTTTGATGACCATTTTATCGCCAACAAAACAGTTGTAACTAAAGAAGAAGAGTAGGTTATTGCCATTGCGAGCAAAGGAGTTGATTTGAATCTCGTACCGTAGCGTTTCCCCTTCTTTAGGTAAATCGTCTAGGAACGTGATTGTGCAATCCAGTAGCCGATAGATGTAATTGCCTTTGTTCTCAAAATCAATGCCTAAATAGCTAATCAATAGCAAATCACACTGTCCAGATTCCACGGCGACTGCCCAGGAAATCTGACCATCTACAGAATAGGGTTCATTGAATGGAATATCGTACTCGGTGGTAATCGATGAGGGCTTATTAAATGCTCCGCGCTGGGCATCGAGTTGGGTGACGCGACTGACCAGCAAATAGGGTGGCATGGGAAGTCGAACTCGTCGGGAATAGGTATCGATAATGGCATAGTCTGCACCAAACACATTAGCGATACTCCCTTGGGCAAATTCCAACAGATCTGCTTCATCCCAAATCGCCTGTTTAGACTTCTCAGATTTCTGCATCAGAGATTGCAGGGCATTCACGACAGCTTGTTGGTCTGAATTTTTGGTGTGAGCATTTTGGTAGTGGGTCAACAAACCATGGGTTGTGGTCTGATTTGATGTAACTGCCTGGGCATGTGTCAGTTGTAATTGCAGAATTCTAAAGTTTTGCAGATGCTGATCCTGGTCTTGCATAACAGTGGATTTTGGTAAAGGTGTTTGAATGGATTGAAAAAACTGGCGATTGTCTGTGCTCAGAAGAGTATCGCTGAGACGATCGCCACCGAGTGTTACGGTTTTGATTAGCGATCGCGTCACATTATCCTCTGCAGAAGTTGTATAAAGCGGTGCTAGATTGACTGCTACACCATGACTGATCAACTGCGCCAACAGACGCACTAACCCTGTCCGATCATCGATTTTCTTGAGATTAATTGACATCGCTGCATGGGGTTGAGCCTGTAACGTCTCGCGAATCCAGCGAGAGCAAGAATTCCCTGCTCCCAATTCGATAAAAATTCGTACGCCATCGGCATAAAGACGCTGCACCAGTGCTGGAAAATCGACAACCTGGCAACAAATTTGAGCAGAATTATGGGCGATCTCATTTTGCTCTAACTGCATGGGTGCAAGACTGATTCCTGAATAAAACCGAATATCGGTCACAGGATGAATGGGAATTTGATGCAACTGAACTAGATCGTCGTATTGAGATTGCACGATCGAACTGTGCAACACACTCTCAAAGCTCACGGGAAAGGCACGACATTGGAGAGTCTGAATAACTTGCTGGCAGTCGGTTGGATCTCCTGCAATCACCAGTTCTTGCGGAGTATTAATGAAGGTAATATAAACTCGGGGATACTGCTGTAATATTGCTTTGACCGTGGCAACAGATGCCTGTAACACATAGGATTGCCAGAATTGCGTCTGAGAATCTGGCACCTGCCATGTCCGTCTTCCAGTGTTACAGACTCCACACAGATCAGTAGTGAACAACGGTGAGGTGTGTAGGGTGTGACTGAGATTGTGATCATCGCGCCAAACGCCTAACGCAAAGAGCATACTACTAGCAGCCCCCAGACTGTAGCCAAACGCTGCCTGTGGTTGAACCTGGAAATATTCCCGCAGAACTAAGGTGTGCAGCACTGCCAGACTGATGCCACTCAAACACATAGCGGCTCCATTCCCGAAAAATGTTGCGTGCTGTTGAGATAGCACCTGATTCGTTGGTTTTTCTAAGCTACGAGGATAGATCAAATCCGTCTGCATCACCTGAGTCACTTCATTGGTTAGACCAGAGAAGCGATCGTAAAGTGCAGGAAACAGCCGAAACAGATCTTGCCCTAGTCCAATAGCAGAACTCCCCATACCAGGATAAACAAAGGCAATCTGTCCTTGGTCTGCCAACGGTTTTGCTGTGAAGTAGCTACCGGATGGGGTCTTCCAATCAGTGCCCTGCTCAAATGCTGCTGTGATTCCTGCGAATGCCAGATGAATTTCCTGGAGTACCGTCTCCTGACTGGTACCAACGATCGCCAATCGGTAAGGCGCGTCTGATGGAGAGGATTGAACCTGAGTTTGAAATTGGTGCAGGGTTTGGTGAACAACCGTTTTCAAACAAGAGGTTTGTACGATCGCCTGCTGTAAGGCTTGTAGGCGCGATCGCAGATCGGACTGATTTTGGGCAGCGATGGGTAACAGGTAGCCTGGTGTATGGGTCAGATGAGAATTGGGACGCGGCGCTGAGGTTGCGACTTCCGACAAAATCAAATGAGCAACCGTGCCATCGTTCCCCATACCGTTGATAGCAGCGATTCGTCTGGGTGTTTCAGGGGGTAGGAACCAGCATTGCGAGTCGGTGGCAACGTAGAACGGGCTGCCCTGCCAGCGATCTCCCTCTTTGGGCGCTGTCCAGGCTGGAACCGCTGGAATATAGCGATGGTGGAGACACAATGCGGTTTTGATCAAACTCGCCATGCCTGCTGCCACGAACGTGTGTCCGATATTGGCTTTGACACTGCCCAGGGCACAGCTTAAGGTTGGTCGTGTACTTCCAGACACAGCACCATAGGCAGCGAGAAGACCAACCATTTCCACTGCATCAGTGGACGCAACACCGCTCCCACAGACTTCCAGATAGCCAATCTGTTCAGGGCTGATCGCCGCATTGTCCAGAGCAAACTGACAAGCCTGGGTCACGGTTGCGGCAGTCGGTGCGCTGGGGGCATCCTGCCCTTGCGTTTGAGTGGATTGGGTAGCAAGGGCGATCGCGTCGATTACGGCGTAGATGCGACCGTTTTGCTGTTGTGCTGTGGCTAGAGATTTTACGACAACGGTGCCTGCACCTTCACCCATCATCCAACCGTTCGCGTTGACATCGAAGCTGAGGGTCTGACTGCCACGATTGATTGGGTGTTGGGACTGTCTCAGGAGAACATTTTCAAAGCTGCCAGCTAGATCGATCGCGCTAATCACCACCGCTTCGACTTCCCCAGCCGCTAACAGCAATTGCGCCACTTCCAGGGCACGAAAGGTTGAGTTCTCTTCTGCCGATAGGGTAAACGCAGGCCCAGAGAAATCCCACAGGGCGGCAATTCGGGTAGCCATCAGATTCCCAATAAAACTGGTGTATTGATTTACCTCAGCTGCCGAATGGAGGCTGTTTTTGGTGATTTTTTCCAGTTCAATTTGTTGGACTTCCGTCAGCGTTAGTCCTGCTTGTTCCAGACTTTGCTGAAGTTGCCAGACCAGATCGCAGCGTCCACGATACTGATGCAGCGATAGCTCTGTCCCCATTGCCACAATCACTGCGACCGGACGGCTGGGTTGTAACCCCGCATCTTGAATTGCCCGATCGGATACTTTGAGGGCGAGGAGCTGTTGTGGAATCAACTGATCCTGCTGACGGGGGGGCAGCTTAAACCGGAGAAAATCGAGTTCAAAGTTTTGGATATAAGCACCTTGGGGCGCTTCACCACTAGTAAATCCATAGGCTTTGAGCAAGTCCGGATCGGACTCCACTCCTTTCCATCGCTGAGGGGGAACGGGTTTGAAACATTGGGTACCGCTGTAGATAGCACGATCAAAGGCATCCAGACTGGCATATTCACCAAAATGGACATCCATCCCGACGATCGCTAGCGGCAAAACGGTCGTTAGATTGACAGTGGGTGAATTCTTGGGTGAATGATTTGGTGAAATAGAGGATGAACCAGATGTGGATTGAGGTGCGATCGCAGGTAACTCAGAAGTCAGAATTAAATGGGCATTGGTGCCGCCAAACCCAAAGGCACTGACCGCCGCCTGTTTAATCGGGGTTGTCCAAGGTGTGAGCGATCGCACCATTTGTTCCCCTGTAAACTGTCCTCGCTCTGAACTTAAAGGCTGTGTGAGATTCAGGGTCGCTGGAATGGCGTGATGGTTCATACCCAAAATCACTTTCAGCAGACTTGCCATCCCTGCTGCAGTCAACAAATGCCCCAAATTCGATTTGACCGAACCAATCAAAGGCGTAGTATTCGTGCGTCCAAAGAATACCTCCATGGAGTTGAGTTCGGTGCTGTCTCCCAGGGGTGTGCCCGTGGCATGGCATTCCACATACTCAATCTGGCTGGGGTTAATCTGAGCCTCGCTGTATGCCCGTTCAAAAGCTAAAATCTGACCTTTAGGATTGGGGCTGAGCACAAATTTCCCGCTGCCATCGTTGGAAAGACCAACGCCCTGAATGACTGCATAGATGCGATCGCCATCTTTCATGGCATCGGCATAGCGCTTGAGTACTATCATGCTGGCTCCTTCCCCGGCGACCAGTCCTTGCGAAGAGCGATCGAGCGGAGAGGTGCGATCGTTTTCTGGATAGGCTTGAAAAATCGAAAAGCCGATGTGGATAAACAATGGATCGGCCGCACTCACAGCACCCGCCAGCATCAAGTTCGCTTTGCCGGTCTGAAGATAATGGCAGGCGAGTTTGATGGCATACAGCGATGACGCACATGCCGCATCTAAGGAGAAGTTTAGCCCTGATAGCGATAGTGCCTGGGCAATCAATGCTGAAGGATAGCCAGCTAAGAAGCCATTCAATGGATTGGGTGGATTCGCATTCTCATTGAATCTGAAATGATCACAATTTAGTAACGCTTGCAGGGAGGGCTGCAACGTCCGGTGATACATCTGGGCAAATAGGGGATGGGAACGGCGGGTCGGGAAGGACAGGTTGCCCAGAATCAGGCCACACTGTGCCAAGGCTTCTGCGTTTCCTAGATAGCCACTATCTTGTAATGCCTGCTTTGCCACGTAGAGTGACCATTGATGCATCGGATCGAGACTCTGGAGCAATTCAGCATCCAGACGATAGCCTGTCGGATCAAACTGAAAATCGCGGATATAGCCACCCCGCTGACAGTAGAACGTATCCGCTTTGCCTTTTTGGCGATGATAGAACCAATCAGGATCGACCCCAATCTGCTCTGTCGTTACCAGAGACGTGAGATCTTTTTGATCAACCAGGTTTTGCCAATATTGTTCCGGTGTTTCGGCACCGGGAAATAGACAGGATAAGCCAACGATCGCGATCGGTTCCATCATAGCTATTTGGCAGTTGCAAAAAGATTTTTAAACGACAACAAGCTGAAACTTTCCCGACTTCTCATTAACACTAAAAGAATCTACTTCTTCAATTGAGAACTGAACATTAGTCATCAACTTCTTGTTAAGAATTTGATTTAGTTCGTATTGAATATTCTCAAACAGTTTCTTTTTCTGAAGATTGTCAAGATCGGGGCTTGCCTGCATTCGAAAAACGAAAGAAGAGTCACTCGTTTTCTTAATTTGAAATCGCTCAAGGTTCTGAACAAAAAACTCAGTCAGTATGTGATGGCTGATTACATCTTCTCCACTTCTGGTTGCCAATCTCAGATCTTGCTCACTTCTTCCTAAAACTTCTTTTACTTTCATATACGGATAGGGTTGTTTCGTTAGTTGCTCTGGAACAAGTTTATCCCCCACTGTGTATCGAATTAGAGGCATGGTGTAGTTAAAAAGGTTGGTGACACAAATATGGTCATCATTCAATTCAAACATCAAGTCATCCTCAAATAGAAGCAACCCTTCTTGCTGTGGATGTCCAGAACCCATGATTAAGTTCTCGCTGCTGATATAGATATTCACCAAAGGTGCCTGGAAAGTTTGTTCAATAAACGCACGGTCACCAGGCAATAAAGCTTCTCCACTGGTCTTGATCAATTTTGGTTTGATACGAAGTTTGCCACTTCTTGTTTGCTCTGCAAGCAGCCGTAATATAGAAGGGTAGGTAATTAGAATATGAGGCTGAAACTGATTCAACTGATTGACGATAGCTTGCAATGAATCATTGACATCAAACACTCTAGAATTCAATAAATGTTTATTGAATAAATGCTGACTGCTGAGCGCTATGCTAACGCCTGTGTAGTGACCTCCAACGGGACCAATAAAGGCAATTCGTTTCTTTAGATTTGAAGGCTGGAACCTGAGCAAATTGGACAGACCCTTAAACCATTCATGCTGAGCATAGACAAAATACCCAATTTCACCGGAGGAACCTGAGGTGTGAACCACATAAAAACGATCCTTAAATAGATCACCAGGATTTTTAGAGCTGGACAAAAAGGCAAGAATCTCTTTTTGAGTCACCCTCGTATCTGTGATGATGTCATCAAAGTTCTTGATCAGATCTGTTTTCGTGAGTTTTGGGAAATCCTGTGGAGTACAACGCTCAATGTCAATTTGATTCTTCTCGATGACTCGAGCATAGAATGGCGATCGCTCATTTACAAAAGCCACCAATTTTCTGAATTTTTTGAGTTGTCTGTCCTCTAATTGATGGCGAGTCAATTTTTCGTTGAACTTATGATTAATCGCAGATTTCACTAGTGTCAATAAGTTTCTCATGATTTTTCTCTGTGTAGAACGCTGGCTGAATATAGCCTTTCTCTATTCATTGGCGCACCCCCAAGCCCCAGTTACTTAGGGGTTTAAGCCCTTTGTCTGTATTCCACAGAGGTGAGAAACGCTATCATTTGGAATGGTGTGCAGGGGTGAAACTAGCAGGATTTATATTCGGTACGCCAAACAATCGATTCAACTGTTGGCTAATCGTTACTTTTGTACCGACCCTTACGGACTTGTAATCCTTGACTGTGAGATTTCCCGACTTAAGTTGATACCCCATCTTCACACCAAGCACATGATCGACCTCACGCTCGATCTGCGTTGTTGCATGAATGCTCGTTACTAGATGAAGATTTCAGACGTTTAAGAAGCCACAATTTAGATTTTTATCGGTTTTAAATCGCTGAAACTCTTGATTCTACTGAATTGATTTACGCAACAATGCCTGTTTGATTGAACTTACCGTTAGGTGTACGACTTCCAGCTTGTCGCTTCTGTAGTACGCTAAGTACGCCATCTTGACCATCGGCACAACGACGGCGAGGAAAAAGAACATGCGATCGAAGCCCTGGGCAACCCTCTTCAACAGGTCGGTTTGATGCCACCATGGACTGCCTGCCATTGCATTCGTCGCCGAGAGAATCTTGAAAAAAACAATGATGCTGAAAAGGATGCAATACACGATCGCGGTTTTGTTGAACCAAGCAGGAAGTCCTAGCCGACGCCAGTAACCCGATTTTGTGCCGTGAAGCGTGTTGGATATAGCCTGCGAAATAAGACCGACCTGCAAGAGAAAGAATGGCGCTGTATGGATGAATAACGTGTGGTTCCACCCCTCAGGACTAACCGCAAAGATTGTCGAGAAGCTTACTACTGTGAACGCCTCGAATAATTTCATGCGGGTCAAGATCACATATAGCTTCCGATTTAAGGTGCCTTGCTCAACTTGCGCACTCATTTGTAGCCAGTGCGCCACCATGTACTGGAGCATCAAGACGAGCGTAATCGCCCATAAAAAGGGAAGGACGTAAGTAGACGGTGGGTAGTCGAAATACACACAGATATTGTTGAACCCAAACACTTGCATGAGTAGGCTGTCATTCAAGTCAATATTGGCGAATAGATTCGTCAGTAGAATGCCGACGAGCACAACGACTAAGAAGCTAGCATAGGCTCTGAGGCGGAGTTTCTCGACGACGAGTGTGAGATCATCGCTGTCGGATTGCGTGCGTTTGGAAAACAAGTTTCTCATGATTTTTCTCCCTGTAGAACGCTAGCTGAATAATCCGGGATGGAGTGCAGGGTGAAACCAGCAGAATTTTTATCCAGCATGCCAAATAACCGATTCAACTGTCGGCTAATCGTTACTTCTGCACCGAATATTTGGGAATAGATTTTCCCTTCAGCATCATGAGTCACAGCATTTGCCACCAGCTTAGTGGCTGTACTGGATACAATCTCTATTGAGACGTAGAATGGTTGCCCGATCGGTACAGCCTCAAACTGCTCACTCTTTTGACAACTGAGTGGTAAGCTGCCCGCCTGATGAAACTGGCGTACCCAGATGAGAATGCCCTGATAGGACATATCGTGGGCGATCGCATCCAACGCATGATCACTAAACTGCTGTCGCTGATCAAAACTGACCGCAGGCAGCACACATTCTAGGGTCAGTCGTTGCGGGGTCAGGTTGAGAACGCGCTGAATTCCCTGAAAACTGGCACCATGAAACAACGTGCCATTCTGATATGGCGCGAGTTTGACGATCGCTGGGTCGGGGGTGAGATCAAAGGATTCATAGCGTGGAGGCGGGGGCAGCGTCTGCACCAGAGTAATATCTGTGCTGTAGTGATAACGGGGTTGACCATTGGGTAATTGACTCCAAATCATGGTCTTCAATTGAATCTCGCCCGATTGGTTCGTGTTCACTTCCTCGACATTGAGAATGTATTCAGATGCCAAGGATTGATCAAACACAATTCCCTTGAAGACTTTGTGCTGTCCACAGCGAAAAAAGCGATATCCGGGATACAGTTGTTCGCAGGTATTGGCGACCCAAGCAGCACTACAAACCATTGGCAACACAACCTGTTGACCAAGGGTGTGATCATTCAAAAATGGATTCTCCGCCAGACTCAGTCGACGACGAATGTGATAGGTTTTGGGCTTTCCATCCGTAGTGGCAGCTAGGACGGCTAAAGGACTCCCCACCAGAACCTGTACGGTTTCGGGATTGCCTTGTAGGAGCTGATATGCAAACACCTGAGTGCCGATTTCTGTCGGAATCACCTCAATCTTGCGCTGGGCAAAGATCTGCTTTA
Organism: Phormidium tanganyikae FI6-MK23; assembly: GCA_019359175.1. GTDB lineage: Bacteria > Cyanobacteriota > Cyanobacteriia > Leptolyngbyales > Leptolyngbyaceae > Leptolyngbya > Leptolyngbya tanganyikae. The sequence goes on along the minus strand of JAHHHU010000042.1, from coordinate 15,922 downwards.
CTTCCGGTGTAACCATGCCACTGTCCCAGGGTCCCCAGTTGAAGGAAACTACATGGCAGTCCGGGTGCTGGCGTTTGAACTGATGGGCAAATTTATTCAGAATTTCATTGGCGATAGCATAGTCAGATTGACCAATATTGCCGTAAAATCCTGCCGCTGAGGAGAACAAAACCAGATGATTGAGTTGGTTATAATCCACACTATTCAAAAGCGTGTTTAAACCCACAATTTTTGTCGTGTAAACCCGATCAAAATCTCGTTCTGACTTATTTTCAATTAGCTTATCCGCGAGGGTGCCTGCACCGTGGATGATTCCTGTAATGGGTCCAAATCGTTGGACGATCGTATCAAGGCGAGGGCGTAAATCCGTCACCTGAGTCAGATCAGCACTCAGATACTCAGCTTCACCGCCCGCCTGCTGAATCGCCTGCAACGTGGCTGTAATTTCCCGATGTGACAATACCGCATTTACCGCTTTTTGGATTTGAGCAGGGGTTGTTTTAGGGTTTTCTGCCATCAGCGCGGAGATCGCGCGCTGCTTGAGTTCTAAGGCTGGCTCGACCCCTTCTGCCCAGGTGGGTTCTGCAATGAGTTCAGAGCGTCCTAATAGGATGAACTTGCATTGGGTATAACGGGCAAGGTGGGTAATACATTGAGCGGTAATGCCCTTACCACCGCCACTGACTAAAAACACAGGGTGGTGATCGCTGGTCACAGGTCTCGTGGATGCCAATTCGATCGCTTGCCCACAGGTTAACGTGACTCGACCCGCAGCACCATAGCCCACTTCCGCAATTAATCGATCGGGGTCATGCAATTCCTGCACAATCTGTTGTGCCGCCGTGGTGACTGAACAATCTGGTGCAATATCAATCGCCCGACAAAAGACCTGAGACCATTCTAAATTCACAGTTTTGGTCAGACCAAAGAGTCCACCACTGAGCATATCTGCGCTGTTTAACGATGCAGACTTTAATCCAAATTCGCCATCCAAGCGTGTCACCGTCAGGAAGCAACTGCGATGATATTGAGCCGCTTCCATCAGCGATCGCTTCAGGTATTTTGCAATGAAAAATAGGTGCTTTAAAGTCGCCGTTGCTGCTGGATGATGCAGCATTATTTGTGAGTGCTCTGGGGTGGCAGCTATAGGACTAGTCTCGAATCGTGGTTGCAGATGAATAAATATGGCAATGGAACCATACTGTTGAGTAATGGCATCAAGTTGCTGTTTCAAATGGGCTTCACTCAAATCCTTCAGCACGATGCGCGGAAGGGGCAAAGTGGAAGGCTGTGGCTGTGCTACCAACGTTTCTGGGAAACTCAATACAACAACCTGCCAGCCCTGGGTGGTTAATTTCTGCACCAGTTGCACTGTTAACGGGCTACCATCATCCGTAACTAAACAGACAGATTGAACGGGCAGGGAAAAGTCTAACCAATCTGGTGGGGGTAGCGGGGTTAAGGTCGCTTGCCCCCGCTGGATCAAAGTCTCTTCTGGCAACTTGACTACAGAAGGTGCTTCAGAGACTATGACTTTTTTTTTTCCGGTTGTAGTCGCTTGTTGCCCCATGTATTGCACAATCTGTTCCAGCGTCCGCATCTCGGCTAATGCTTCCGAATCAACAGCAGGCAAATCTGGGAACGCATCCTGAACCGCGCCCAAAATTTCGACTCGCTTAATCGAATCAATTCCCAGGTCGGCTTCCATATCCATCCCCAGATTCAGCATGGCAGCAGGATAACCCGTTTTCTCACTGACGATGTTTAACAGGTCTGCAATGAGTTGATTGAGGGCGATCGCCGATGCAGCCACTTCAAACGGCTCTGGAACGATCGCTGGAATTGTGACTGGCATCGTCGGTGCTGCGAACGCAACCGGAGCCGAACTGCTGGCTGGATGTGATTCGGCCACTTGCGACTGCCCCATGTATTCGACAATTTGTGCCAGCGTACGCATCTCTGCCAAGGTTTCAGGATTTGCAGCCGGTAGATCCGGGAATTGATCTTGCATCGCACCCAGAATTTCCACCCGCTTAATGGAATCAATCCCTAAGTCCGCCTCCATATCCATCTCAAGAGACAGCATCTCAGATGGATACCCCGTCTTCTCACTGACAATGGTTAATAGTGCTGAGATCAATTGGCTGGACTCCAACGCTGAAGCAGGATTAGCGATTAACTCAGGAGCGGTTGTGGCACTAGCGATCGGGGGTGCTGAGATTGGCTGGGCGACCAGAGGCTGCACTGATAGCACGGGAACACTGGTTTCAACGGCAACAGACTGTGCTTCGGTTGCCCCCATCATCGGGGCGATTTCTGGTTGTTGTCCCAAATGCTGCACAATTTGACCCAAGGTGTGCAACTCAGCCAGTGCTTCTGGTTCTACAGACGGTAGAGAACCAAACTGATCTTGCATTGCGCCCAGGATTTCCACCCGCTTAATGGAATCAATCCCTAAGTCCGCCTCCATGTCCATCTCAAGAGACAGCAGTTGAACTGGATATCCTGTTTTCTCGCTGACGATCGCGAGTAAGGTTTGCATCAGAGACGAGTCAAACGATGTTTTCTGTGGATCTACACTTACAGTGCTTGGAGAGTTGCTTATCGAAGGCGTTGAAATTGATGAAACTGCTTCATTGACTGGAGCGATCGCGGGAGAATCTGAGTTTTCACAATTAACTTTTTGCTGACCCAGATAGTCCACAATTTGCTCTAACGTCCGCAATTCTGAGAGAATTTCTGGCTGCATAGGTGGCAACTCAGGGAATTGATCCTGCATCGCGCCCAGAATTTCCACGCGCTTAATCGAGTCAATTCCAAGATCAGCCTCCATATCCATACTCAGGCTCAACATCTCAGCAGGATAGCCCGTTTTCTCGCTCACAATTTGCAGCATTGGTGCGATGAACTGAGTGACATTGATCTGTGACTGAGATGAAGTTACCTGAGATTCTTCCCCTAGCGATCTCACAGATGGAACCAGATGCAGCTCAATCTGTGGTTCTACCACTTGCTGTTCCCTGATCGGGACTGCAACAGCAGGACGTACTACTGATGGGGTGACAGGTTGTGCTAGAGACTGTCTCGAGATTTGATAGCCATCCTGTAAGGCTTGCTCAAACGCGGTTCTGGTCTTCTCGCTGACATAGTTGCTTCCATTCACGCGAACGGTCATCCCATTCTTGTGGGTGGGTACAGCGGGTTTTAGTTCCAATCCGTAGGGGTCGAAATCTTTCAGGGGCAATCCAGCAACTTGCAGCTGCATTACTGCGGTGCGGAACTGGCGATCACTATCTCCGTTACGGCTAGGATTCAATGCGATCGCGAGATGGGGCTGTCCTTCCAGAATATTTTGTGTCAGGTGCGTGAGGACGCTTCTTGGACCAATCTCGACAAAGATGCGTCCACCAGCCGCATAAATCTGTTCAATCTCCTGTTTAAAGCACACCGGATTGAGCAATTGAGAGGCGAGGGTTTGACCAATCTCTGTAGCATTTTGGGGATACGGCTCTGCCGTAACATTGGAGTAAATTGGTACAGTTGGACGATTGAAATTCACAACTCGCAGTGCCTGAGCGAACTGTTGATAGGCGTGACTCACTAGCGGTGTATGGAAAGCTGCAGAAACAGGCAGACGGGTGACAGAACAGCCAAACTCCATGAAGCGATGCTCGACATTGGCAATTTCTGGTGTTGCTCCAGCTAGCACAACTTGCTGCTTGGAATTCCAATTCGCAATTATCACATTGGGAAAATTTTTGACCACATTTTGAATAGTGTCTAAATCTCCTGTGATGGCTAACATGGCACCCGCATCAAAATTGGGATGAGCAGGTGTTGCCAGTGCCTGTCCTCGGGCTTTCACTAAGAAACAGTAGTCCTCATTACTCAATACACCCGCTGCCCATAGTGCAGTCACTTCACCAAAACTATGCCCAGCATAAAAATCTGCTCGGAATCCAGCCTGCTGCAACAGTTTGTACAGCCCCATGCTAAATGCGCCGATCACAGGTTGTGCATGTTCTGTTTTCTGTAGAGTTGCTGTTTGCTGCTGCTGTTGGGCAGTTGTGAAGACCGGGCGAGGATACACGATTTCAGAAACTGGAGAGAGCTGATCGCGCTGAAACAATGAGTCCATCGCCGCAAAGCTTTGGCGAATGGTCGGGAAATTGAGAGCTAACTCTTGTCCCATATTGAGATACTGCGATCCCTGTCCTGGAAACAGCGCGACAAGTTTGCCTGTCGTGTCCATTCCCATCTTGCGATAACAGATCCCTTGGGGATGCTGCCAAGAATCAGCAGTCATTTGATGCTTCAAAGCCTGGATCGCAGTTTGCAACAGCTTGCAAGCTTCACTCAAACTAGCAGCAACGAATCCTAGACGGGCTGAGATGGTTGGAATCTCTATCGATCGACTCGCGATCGCGCATTCTTGATAATGCTGTTCTGCCGCATCAGATTGCCAGCGAACCAAAACGGTTTCGCACTGGGCGAGTAGCTCGGCTGGATTTGCTGCTGCAAAGAGTAGAATTGCAGGGACTTGGTGTAATCGATAGCCCTGAGGCTGCTTGCCAGTGTACTCCTCCAGAACAACATGAAAGTTAGTACCCCCAAAGCCAAAGGAACTAACCCCTGCTCGTCTGGGGGGATCAGCTTCCGTGCGAATCCAGGGGCGAGGTTCTGTGTTTAAGTAGAAGGGCGATTGTTCGATCTGGAATTTGGGATTCGGTTGCGTGACATTTAGAGTGGGTGGCAAAATCTTGTGATGTAGCGCCAGCACTGCTTTAATCAGACTAGCGGCTCCAGCAGCAGCTTTGGTATGACCAATCTGGGATTTGACACTACCCAGAGCGATCGCTTGTACGTCGGTTTTCGCTTCGCTAAATACTTCTTGTAAGGCGGCAAATTCAGCCGGATCTCCAGCAGCAGTGCCCGTGCCGTGGGCTTCGATTAAACCCACGCTACTAGGGTCACAATCAGCATTCTCGTAGGCACGACGCAGCGCTTTTGCTTGTCCTGAAGGGCGTGGTGCATAAATGCTCTTGTACTTTCCATCACTGGATGCGCCCATGCCTTTAATCACGGCATAGATGTGATCGCCATCTCGCTCGGCATTTGCTAATCGCTTCAGCACCATCATGCCAATCCCTTCACCGATGATCATGCCGTCCGATTCTGCATCAAATGGACGCATCTGCTCCTGTTTAGAAAATGCAGGGGTCTTGCTGAAGGAGAGGTACATAAACGGCGAGTTGTCTGCATCGACTCCCCCAGTAATCATCATGTCACAGCGTCTACTCGTGAGTTGATCGAGTGCCATTTGTAAAGCACTGAGGGAACCTGCACAGGCAGCATCGACCACACAGTTAATACCGCCCAGATCTAAGCGATTGGCAATCCGTCCTGCAATCACATTCCCCAACATGCCAGGAAAGGAATTCTCTTCCCAACCGATGTATGCCAGCTTAACTTTTTCAATTATTTTCTCGGTTTCTTCTGGCGACAAACCGCTGCTCGTCAGAACTTTTTCTAGAATGGGAGATTGCAATCGTGCCGTTAAGGGTGTGATCAGTTTTTGTCCACCCCCGACTCCCAAAATCACCCCAATACGATCGCGCACCGCTTCCGCTGCCTGATCATAGCCCGCATCTTTAAGCGCCTGCTTTGCCACGATCAAGGAAAGAATTTGGGCAATATCAGTGACTTCCAAGATATTCGGCGGCAACCCAAATTCCATGGGGTTGAAGTCAATATCAGGAATAAATCCACCTCGTTTGCAATAGGTTTTGTCGGGTGCAGTGGGGTCGGGATCGTAGTAGTCATCGATATTCCAGCGAGAAGCCGGGACATCGGTGATACAGTCAGTTTTCTGAACAATATTGTTCCAGTATTCCTGTAAATTCTTTGCTTGAGGGAAGAGGCTTGCCATCCCGATGATCGCGATCGGGGTTTGGGTCACTTTAGCGTTCAAACTTTCTATTTCCAATGATTGCTCAGGTTTCATAGATTGATGTTCACTACCTTGTTCAATTTGTGCTTGCAATTGATCAATATCTCGATGGAGTTGAAGTAACCGTTGCTGAATTGACAAGGGCAAGGGATGTTGAATACCCCAAGTCATATCTCATCCCTCTAGTACGGTTCTGGTAAATATTGAAAGTAGTGTGGTGCAAGTTCTAGCCCCTGCAATTTAAGCTGCTGTAAGCGATAGAGGATGGCTGCTCCTCGCATTAAATGATGGCCGACATCGACAACTCGGCGATTTCCGGGTTGTTCTAAATAAGTTCCTTTGACCCAAGTGTTGAATGCCCCCATCGCTGGACCACACCAGATTTGATAGTCAGCTTGTCGTGCAGGGTCACCAAGAATTGCCCAACGGGAAGCTTGTCCCAAATACGATCGAAAAATCAGTGCCATTTTGCGCTTAGGATGATCGATCGCCCGAGTAATCTGGTCAGGATCGCGTTGTTTGAAATAGGCAACTGTCTCTTGCCAAACGGTATCGAGGTCTTTCTTGAAAATTTGTTGTTCAAGCTGTTCTCGCTCTTTTGAAGGAATCTCTTCAATCGTTTGATACTGTTGATAATACTCAAACAACCGTTGCGATCTCATGGGAAAGAAACTGCCTCGCTTCAAGACTTGAAGTTTCACACCTAGTTCAAACATGTCTGCGGCAGGTGCCATTGCCATATCTGCGATCCCCGCTTGGGAAAGCATCTGTTTCACGGGTGCAGATGTTCCTGCCTCCACGCAAGCCTGGTTCACTGATCCAGTGACGATGTATGCCGCGCCCATTATGAATGCTGCTAAAGCAGAGTGAGGGGTGCCAATGCCGCCTCCTGCGCCCACTCGAATGGGGGTTCCATAGCAATACTTTTCTTGAATCTCGTCTCTCAATCTCAAAATCGTTGGTAATAGAGAGACGAGCGGACGATTATCGGTGTGTCCGCCAGAGTCTCCTTCCACAGTAATATCATCTGCCATCGGCACGGTCTCAGCCAATTTTGCCTGAAGTTCTGAAATCAGTCCCTGTTCTAATAATTGTTTCAAAATGTCCTTGGGAGCCGGACTCATGAACTTAGTGGCAACTTCTGTACGAGAAACCTTCGCGATGATTTTGTGATCGATCTGAGTTTGTCCAGAGGAATCGAGTTGTAAACCGCTTACTCGATAGTAAACAACGTTAGGGGTTAGTCCCAGAAATGCAGATGCCTCAATTGTTTTTACGCCGTGATTAATGTAAAGTTCAACACTACGACGTTCGATCGCAGCTTCACTAGGGCTATGAATTAAGTTAAAGGCATAGGGTCCTGTGGGCAATGCTTGTTGAATTCGATGAATAGCGGATTCGATTCGATCGGGAACTAAGCCACCAGCGCCAAAGGAACCTAGTATTCCAGCTTTACCCAGAGCAATAACAAGTTCTTCTGAAGCGATGCCGTTTGCCATTGCGCCAGCACTATAGGCATAGCGAACGCCATGAGCAGCACAGAAGGCTGACTCACCTAGTTGATGGGTTGATATGGGTGGTACAGCGGTTAAAATTTCGGCTGTCAGATGTGGATCAGTCTCTTGTAGGGTTCCTTCGTGAGTCACGCCGATTCGTCCGCTGTGACGGACAATATAGCAAGGTTTCTCGATCGTATTCAGCTTTGTTTGAATTCCCGCAATGTCCCAAGAAACTGTCTCCAATGAACCTAACCACCTAAATGTGGATTGGGATTGCTTTGTCGCCCAATGTATGTGCTTATCGCAAAGCAGTACTGATGCCATATATTTAGGGTGGTAACTTTCTTGTGTCTAGTTTGCCCAAAGTACTCTTACTCACACCATAGTCATGTTTATCTTCTAACCAAGATTGGGATTCAGGATATGATGCTGTTGGCGAATCGATCAGAGAAAAATCAATCTTCCGAATCTTGTTTTTAAGAAATGTTGGGTAAACCAGCTCCGCCCTAGGTTTGGGAGAGAGGATTTTAGGAAGCCCCTTTCTTGAGGAGGATTTATCCATGTTGCTGCAACCTCAAGCCGTTCCTCCTATCCCTGAAGAAACTGCTTGTGTGGCTCGTGCTGCCTTTGTTAAAGGAAACCGCTATATGCGGATGAGAGATGAACTTGGAGTCTTCTTTAGTGATCAAGATTTTGTTCAGCTATATCCTAACTGTCGCCACGCCGCCGAGACTCCGTGGCGACTTGCCTTGATTACCATCGTGCAGTTTGCTGAGAACTTATCAGACCACCAAGCAGCCGATGCTGATCGCGCTCGAATTGACTGGAAGTATGCACTGCCTGGGATATGCCTCTGCACACTTGTTGGTGGATAGCCAACAGAACTTTGGCATTGATTTGTTAAGTCTAGTTGCGCTGACTGGTGGATGGCAAGCCAAAGTAAAAGATGGCTTTGACTTATCTCATCTTGAAATCAACTGGAACCGAGAAGTAGTTCGTTGCCCTAATCACAAGCATAGCCACTTATGGACACCTGGAAAAGACTGTTATGGCAAACCCATCATTCACATTGAGTTTAAGCGTTCAGTTTACCTCAAGTGTCCTTTGCATTCCCAATGCACCCGTGCCAAGGGTCAGCCGAGAACCTTAACTATCAAGGTTCAAGAAGAATATCAAGCTTTAGAAACAGCCCGTGTGCGGCAAACAACAGAGGAGTTCAAGTAACAATATGCCATTCGAGCAGGGATTGAAGGGACAACCTCTCAAGGAGTTTACTCATTAGGTTTGCGGCAATGTCGTTACATTGGCTTGAGCAAAGTCCATTTTCAGCATCTTGTACAGCGGTTGCGATGAACCTGGTACGAGTCGCTGCCTGGTTAGAAGGCATTCCTCTTGCTCGGACACGGCAATCTCACTTTGCAAAATTAACACCAGTAATCGGATAAAAGCTTGATGGTACGAATTTTTCTCTGGGCGGTTCGCTAACAGCATCGTATCCTGTCGCAATCCCTATACGCTTTAATATGCCATCTTCCATGTGAATGATTCGATCAGCAACATCTAAAATCCGATTGTCATGGGTTACCAACAAAATTGTGCAGCCTTGCTCTTTTGCGAGAGATTGCATTAGGTTGACCACATCCCGACCCGATTTGCTGTCTAAAGCTGCAGTGGGTTCATCTGCCAGCAACAGTTTGGGACGGTTGACCAGCGCACGGGCGATCGCAACTCTTTGTTTCTGTCCACCCGATAACTCATCAGGATAGTAATTAATGCGCTCTTCTAATCCGACGTGTTCTAGCATCGCAATTGAGCGCGCTTTCATCTCTGCGGGAGACAACTCTCGATGCAATTCCAAACCCATTTTGACGTTTTGCAGCGCGGTCAAACTGCCATGCAGGTTGTGTGCCTGAAAGATGTATCCGTGATTTTTTCGGGCTTGCGTTAGTTGTTGAGCAGTTGCCCCACAAAGCTCTTGCCCCAGAACTTGTAAGCTTCCAGTTTGGGCAGACCGCAACCCCCCGACCAACGTCAGCAATGTTGTTTTTCCAGAGCCAGAAGGCCCCGTCATGATTACAATATCACCTGTGTTGATTTCGAGATTAATCTCAAATAAGACTTGCTTACGAAGTTGACCCTGACCAAAGTAGTGATCGAGATTTTGAACCGAAATAGCGATCGCCATTGTTCTTTCCTAAAACATATCTGCTGGATCGGCGGACTGTAGTTTGCGAGTTGCGATCGTTCCTGAAAGCGCACACATCACAACCGTTAGCACTAAGACAAACACCGCCCTTGAAATCGTCATATAAATCGGTAAAGCGGTTGCCTTCGCAGCTAAGGCATAAAGTCCTATCGGCAAAATGGCACCGGGAATAAAGCCGAGAAGTGCCAGGATAACTGCTTCTTCAAACACGATGCTTAATAAATAGGAATTGCTATAGCCCATCGCTTTGAAGGTGGCATACTCCTTCATGTGTGCATTCACGTCGGTCGATAACACTTGATATACAATCACAACGCCAACGACAAACGCCATTATGGTTCCGAACCCAAAGACAAAGCCAATTGGGCTTGTAGCTTTCCAGTAGTTTTCCTCAAATTGCACATACTCCTGAGCAGTTAGCACGTGCACATCTTCGGGTAAATGAGCTTTCAAGGCAGCGGCGACCTGTCGTGGATCAGAACCCGGTTTGATCCGAATCAGTCCCAGGCTAATACTGGCAGCATCTCGTCGTGGAAACAGACGGAGAAAGGTTTGATCGCTTGCCATCAAGCTAGCATCTGCACCAAACGAAGCTCCTAATCGAAACAGTCCGGCGATCGTGAGTGTGCGGCGATCAACTTCGGCAGCGACTGGGTTTCCCTGATTCACTTGGGCGATCGCCTCTGCATACTGACCTTTAGAACCGCGATCGAACAGCACTGTGTCCGGTAACTTTAGTTTGTTGAGTTGTTGATTGACTTCCGGTAGGTTAAAGGTTGGCTGATCGGGCGCAAATCCTAACACTCGCACATTAGCGCTGAGGCGAGTCTGAGGATTTTTCCAGGCAATGATGTTAATGTACAACGCAGTTGATGTTTGGACACCCGGAACATCCTTTGCTTGGAGCAGCCGTCGCCGTGAAAAGGTAGATGGATTTTGTAGATTTAGGGCTTTAGGACTGACCAAGACAATGTCGGCTAACATGGCGCGAATGACACGAGTATTGCTGTCATACAACGCATTCTGAAAGCCAAGCTGCATAAACATCAGCACATCTGCAAAGGCAATCCCTGCCAGTGCAACCAGCAAGCGACCTTTTTCATGACGCAGTTGCAGCCATCCGAGGGGAGTACGGTGCTGGAGTTGTTGAATGAATCCAATCATTGTTTGATCACCACCTGAACTTGCAGATTCGTGAATTTGGCAGCTTTTTTACTAGAGGCATTATCTAAGTTGATATGCACCTCAACTACCCTGGCATCAATATTGGCGCTGGGATCGGTATTGACGATCGCTTGTCGGCGTACTTGAGATCCCACTCGCTCAACCGTTCCGGTTAATTCACCCGGAATTGAATCACTTGTGACCTGAACTTGTTGTCCAACCCGAACTTTACTGACATCGCTTTGATAAACTTCTGCGATCGCTTGCATCTGCCGCGTTTGCCCAATCTCGACAATGCCATCCGTCGAGACAACTTCGCCCGCTCGCGTGTGAATACCCAGCACTTCACCATTGGTAGGAGAACGCACTAAGGATTGCTCAAAACTTGCCTTTGCCTGATTGTAGGCTGCGATCGCACGATTCACTTCTGCTTGCACCAAACGCACATCGACAGGACGCACCTCAGCAATTTGATCCAGCGTTGCTCTGGCTTTATTCAATTCCTGCGGAGTGGTAGAACGAATCCGATCGAGATTAACTTGCGCTTCTTGGACAGACTTTTGAGCTGTGTCTGATGCTAAGCGTCTACTGTCACGTTCAGACGCTGAAATTACGCCTTCCTGATACAGCGATTGATAACGATTGGACTCGGTTTGGGCGTTTTTCAACTCTGCTTGCAACCGAACTACAGTTGCTACTTGTGCAGCAATATTGCCCTGATGTTCTGCACCCAACCGCTCAATTTCTGCTTGTTGGGCCTTGATTTCACCTCGTTTCGCACCTGCTTGAATCACGTCCAGTTTGGCGCGCGCCACGTTCACTTGTCCCTCTGCTTCTTCGAGAGCGGCTTTGCGCTGATCATGCGAGTCCAGAATCGCAATCACTTGACCTGCTTTAACGAGATCGCCTTCTTGCACTAGCAATCGATCGACTCGATTTCCTTGACTTGATGTTGGAGCCGAGAGCTTAACTACTTCACCCCCTGGCTCTAACCGCCCCAATGCCGTAACAGTCTGAATTACAGGGGTTACCACAGGTGCAATAGTCTTCTGTTTAACCGATGCCATTCTCAATCCATACATCGTTGCTCCACCGATACCCAACAAGACTACTCCAGCGATCGCAACTCCTCGCTGGGGTATCGCTTTGATGAACTGTTTCCTGTCCTGAGTCGTACCTTGCATAAGTGAGGAACTCCTGAAAATTAAGAAATTAACCCAGTCCAACAACCTCATGGGAGTAGGCTTTGGGATCATCTAGGGAACAGATGGGAGAAGGTAATGCAATGTAGTTATCGGATCAGCAGTCCCTTAAGCCGTTTGTGGTTTGAACCGTGGCTTTGCATCGTTTGGTGCCTCTAAAGATGATAGACCGATCGGCTTAGCCTAGCTCAATCTCGATAGTGCTCAAAATGTAATGATGAAGGAGTAGAGTTTTTTGCTTTTTTATTCCCCTAATAGCCTACCCCTTTGTGAGTCTTCCCAAACGGTCAAGATATAGTCACATCCATAACGGAAAAGGGTCGAGTAAGGATTCCTCTAATGTTTAGGCTTGCTTTGTATTCCCCGTTGCTCTCACCTTTCGGAACGCGAGAGTGTCACAAGATTGGTAATGTCTCAGACGTGTTGTTGTAGCTGAAAGAATCAGCTCAAATAGAAGGGTGAACTCATTCAATTCTTCAGCATCATGGTTTTAGAGCCAATTCATTGTTCTGATTGTGATGACATCGCGGTGATTAAGCATGGCTGACCGCGGTCGGTAAACAGCGGTATCGCTGCTAAAACTCTGAGTGTGAGCGCAGCACCTTTATTCAAGAGTACAGCTATGCCGCTTACGGGACGCAGGTGAAGCAGCAGATCAGCGAGATGGCCATCCATGGCAGTGGCATCCGGGATACCGCACGAGTGCTGGGCATCAGTACGACCACGGTGATGAAAACCCTGGAAAAAAAGTCCTTACTTGAAGGCGGTGAATGAAACCGTGTTAGCAGCGCTGGAACCGACCCAAACAGTAGTTCGACTCTGCCTTGCAGACCCTTGCGAGGTGGAAGCTGAAATAGACGAGATGAGTCGTTTCGTGCAATCCAAACATCAACAACGCTGGTTGTGGTGGGCAATTGATCAGGGTCTATCGACTGAATTATGCAAGTCAAACACTATGTTAGGACGATTCAACGTATTTCAGGGCTTTGAGCCTTCTTGATCATTGTGAAACGTTCATGGCGAACATCTGCATAGTGATTCCGATAGACCCATTGATCAGACGACGGGTGACGTATTGGCGTATGGGTTGGCAGACCACAAAGACAAAGCTTTTTTGGAGTTGAAAGCGCTGTTGGAACCGTTTGGCATTATGCATTTCTATCGTAGCCCCCTTTAGGTCAGCCCATGTCTACTGCCAGTACGGTAACGTACGGATCCAGCACGGCTTCAGGCACCTGAATGGTCAACTCTCCCAGCGGATCTGGATTCAGTAAAGAGTCCACAATGGCACATCGAGTGCTATATTCCAAAGCCTTTCCAGTCGCTAACACCTGCACTGACTGCACCTGTTTGATCGGTAGGCCACGCACGGTAATCGTGTCGTAGGGCTTCATCAACAGATGTAGATAAAGCCGCTGCCCCCGGCGTGTGGAGGGACCATAGAACTGCCAGGAGGCTAAGCCTGGACTGGTGCCCACAATACTCTCCTGATTCCCTTGCATCCAGTCTGCGATGGTCATCAACCGCTCCAATAAGGCTGGCGGCAGGGCTCCGTCTCCCATCGGGCTGACGTTGAGCAGTAAGTTCCCCCCTTTGCCCGCGACTTCACAAAGGGTATGGATAAGTTGCCTGGGGGATTTGAACTGCGTATCTTGAGTGTTATGGCCCCAACTTTCATTGATGGTCATGCAGGTTTCCCAGTCTCCTTCTAACGGTTGCGGTGGGATAAACTGCTCAGGCGTGGCAAAATCGCCAAACCCGGGTAGTCGATCATTGATCAGAAGCTCTGGTTGGAGCGAGCGAATCAAGGCATGGAGTTCCTGTACCCGCCATTGCTCAGGCGTGCGTTCCCAACCACCATCAAACCAGAGCACATCGATCGGGCCATAGTTAGTCAGCAACTCCTGGACTTGCGCAAACATAAACTGGGTAAAACGTTCCCACTGCTCTGGGGTGGGGTGGCGATACTCTCCAAAGCGATAAGGTTTATCCGCTTCCGTGAAGGCTGGGTAGTCGGGATGGTGCCAATCAATGAGCGAAAAGTACAACCCCACTCGCAGCCCAGCCGCTCGCATCGCCTCCACAAACTGCCGTACAACGTCTTGTTCGTAAGGGGTGTGTTGAATCGAGAACGTAGACTCTTGAGTGTGGAACAGGGCAAAGCCGTCGTGATGCTTCGCGGTCAGCACCACGTATTGCATCCCTAATTGTTGGGCTAATGCCGCCCAGGCAGCCGGATCATAGTGTTGTGGATTGAACTGTGGCGCTGTAGCGTGATATTGCTCAACGGGTATCTTGCTACAGAAGGGTAGACTAAACACACCGCCGACCAGCGGCCAAGATAACTCAAGGCCCTGTTGCGCACTGTGTCCCCAATGCACAAACATGCCAAACCGAGCCGTCGAAAACCATTGGCTCATCGTGTCACTTCACTCCTGTCTAGTGCAAACGGGCGACAAAGCAGAGTGTTTGGCCGTGCCAACCAACCCTCCACTCTTAGCTACCATCGTAGTACGACGACGGTATGTCATGGCGTTAAAGGCATCACCGTACAGGCACTCGCGCTCAAGCGGCAAGACTGACTCAGCAGGGGTTTCAAAACCATTGCTCAGGCTCATTGAGACAAGCCAGAGAAGCTCTCAATGCTTTGGTAGGAAGCTTTTGAGCGGTAGAGCAGGGGCTTCAGTCTCCTTGCTTCCCAGCAGGTTCCAGTGGTATGCCCCTTAGCACAACTTTCTGCTCGCCGACTCATTCAATCCCCAAGTAGCGCTACGAGCGTCTTCCATAACTGGAACGAGTCTAACCTTGCACCCTGGCTGACAAGCTTTGGCTCATACGCATATTGAGTGAACGGATGTGGGATCGTTCAACGAGTGAACGTAACACTCAAGGAATGGAGGGTTTCCAGTCCCAGCAGAATCAAAACTGCGGAAGCGCCTCTCTGTGGGTACAGTGCTAGAGCCAGTTTGCCAAGCTTAGGGTTGCGGCCCGGGTTATATCGGCTCATAGTGGCAGGCTCGCATTGCCAACCGCTGCCCTCCCCCTACTTTAGTTAGAGCTGAATTGCGTCATCCAGGTCTGTCTGTTTCACGGTTTGCAAGAGGCACTCGACCTTGGAGAGGGTTCTAGCCTGTGCGGGGAGTGGAAGGGTTAATCCCAGATGTGAAATAATTTGAGTTGCATATTGATTGGAGAACTGCTTAACGATCTCCCGGTTTGCGAGGGCGAGTTTTTTCCCGGTTTGATCCGTGCGATAGAGATGGGACTCCTCATTGAGGTAGGCCTCAAACTTGTGGGCAATCTCTCGTTTAGTTAGCGTTGATTGCTGTTCAAACAGGAGGAGATGTTCGAGGGTAATGCCTTTGCGTTTGAGCCTATCGGCAAAGAGCGTAAAGAAATCGGTGGCATTCGGTGGCGGTTGAGGCAGTCGTTTCGTATTCATGAGAACCCGTTGAAGAATAAGATGTGCTAGAGGCTACTACAGAGTGCTAGATCAGGGCAACCGCTTCCTTCTCATTCTGAGATTGCCCTCATCATCGTAGGTGTACGAGTATTTGCCATCGGAGGAGAGTTGATTGTTTGCTCCAGTGACATAGCCTGAGTGGTAGTGGTCTAGACCTGTGGATATCCTCGCTGCAATCCTCACTGCTAATGGGTTCTGTAAACCTGATCCACAGGTCTAGCGCATCACCGAGTACTTCATCGATTCGATGCTCGACGTTCATGATATCGACTCCAAGAGCAGCTCCTGCGTGACCTTGAGGGTCAATGTCAATAAGCAGTACGCGCTTACTGTGAAAGCGCACGAGGGCAACAGCAAGGTTATACGCGGTTGAAGTCTTTCCTACCCCGCCTTTAGCGTTAAAGATGGCAATTGCGTGGGCTGGCACTGTGGGGAAAC